>CAVXIN010000010.1:0-203247 GCA_963761885.1 uncultured Gemmatimonadales bacterium | reverse complement strand
CCACTCATTCGGGCCGCGGCCGAAGGCGTGGGCAACGTCCTGCTCGCCGTCGGAGCCAGAACCGGCCGAGACGGCATCCACGGCGCGAGCTTCGCCTCCGAGGAGCTATCCGCGCAGAGCGAGGCTCGGCGGCCCCAGGTGCAGGTGGGCGACCCGTTCACCGAGAAGCTCCTGCTCGAGGCCAGCCTCGAGCTCATCACCACCGACCTCATCGTCGCCATCCAGGACATGGGAGCCGCCGGGCTCACCAGCTCGAGCGCCGAGATGGCGGCGCGCGGAGGCGTGGGGGTGGAGATCGACACCGGCCTGGTGCCCACGCGCGAGGACGGGATGACGCCGTACGAGATCCTCCTGTCCGAGTCACAGGAGCGCATGCTCGTCGTCGCCGACGCCGGAGCGAGTGGACGACGTCCAGCGAGTGTGCGCCAAATGGGAGCTGTCGGCCACGCCGATCGGACGGGTCACCGATGACGGCATCTTCCGGGTCAAGCATCACGGCGTCACCGTCGCGGCGATTCCGGGCCAACGCCTGGTGGACGACTGCCCGATCTACCACCCCGAGGCTCGCGAGAGCGCCGAGGCCCGCGCCCGCCGCGCCGCAGCGCCCGACCCGGCAAGCCCGCCGCCGATCTCGACCGGGCTCTCGAGCTGCTGTTCGACAGCCCGAACCTCGCCAGCAAGCGGTGGGTGTACGAGCAGTACGACTCCACCGTGCAGGCGCGCCACCGATCCTCGGCCCCGGCGGCGACGCCGGCGTGCTCCGGGTGCCCGGCACCGAGCTTCGGCCTCGCCGTGACGGTGGACTGCAACGCACGGCTGGTGGCACTCGATCCGCTACGAGGGCGGCAAGGCCGCCGTCGCCGAGGCGGCGCGCAACGTCGCCTGCACCGGCGCCCGTCCGCTCGGCATCACCGACTGCCTCAACTTCGGGAACCCGGAAAAGCCCGAGGTATTCTTCCAGTTCCGCGAGGCTTGCCGCGGCATCGCGCGACGCCTGCCGCGCGTTCGGAACGCCGGTCACCGGCGGCAACGTCTCGTTCTACAACGAGAGCCCCACCGGGCGCGATCGATCCCACGCCGACGATCGGCATGGTCGGCCTGCTGGAGCGACGTGGACCGGCGGGTGCCGAGCCACTTCGGCGCCGAGGGCGACGAGGTGTACATGCTCGGCACGACGCGGGGCGAGCTGGGCGGCTCCGCCTACTGGGCGGAGCTCTGCGGGCTTCGTCGGCGGCCGCACCCCGCCGGTGGACCTCGACGCCGAGCGCCGGCTGCAGGACTTGCTGGTCGAGGCCGCCGGACGGCGGCTTCTCCGGTCAGCGCCCACGACGCTGCCGAGGGCGGGCTGCTGGTGGCGCTCGCCGAGGCCGCGATGGGCGGCGCCTACGCGGCGGCGGGTTCGGTGCCACGCGTCGATCTGGAACGTTATGCCGACGGCGTGGCTCCGGACGCGCTCCTCTACGGCGAGGACGCCGGCCGGGTGGTGGTCTCGGCCGACCCGGACCAGGGCCACGCGCTGCTCCGCGCTGGCGGCGGCGCACGGCGTGCCCGCTGCACCGCGCGGGTGTGACCGGCGGGCAGACGCTGGAACTGCGCGCCGGCTCCCGGCTGTTCAGTTGGGACGTGGACAGTCTGCGACGGATCTACTTCGACGCGATCCCGCGGCGCATGCAGCACGCCGACGCGGAACGCTCAGCGGGAGAATAGACGGCATGTGCGGCATCATCGGCGTCTCCGGCATCTCGGACGCGGCCCGGCTCACCTATCTCGGTCTCTACGCCCTGCAGCACCGGGGCCAGGAGAGCGCGGGCATCGTCGCCGTGGACCGGGAGGGCGTGGCCCGCTCGCATCGCGGCATGGGTCTGGTCTCCGAGAACTTCAACGACGCCACGCTCGATCGCCTTCCCGGCGACGTCGCGGTGGGTCACGCGCGGTACTCGACCACCGGCAGCACGGTCCTTGCGAATGCCCAGCCCTGCAGCGTCAACACTCGCTGCGGCCCGCTCGCCATCGCCCACAACGGCAACCTGACGAACGCGGCGGAGCTCAAGCGCGAGCTGGTCGAGAAGGGCGCGATCTTCACCAGCTCGAGCGACACCGAGGTGCTGGTGCACCTGATCGCCCGCTCCGACGCCGACACGGTCGAGGGTCAGATCCGCGACGCGCTGGAGCAGGTGGAAGGCGCCTACAGCCTGGTGATCGCGGTCGGGCCGCTCCCTCTACGCGGTGGTGGACAGCCGCGGCTTCCGCCCGCTGGTGCTGGGCCGGCTCGGGGCCGGCATGGTGGTGGCCTCGGAGACCTGCGCGCTCGACCTGGTGGGCGCCAGCATGGCCTGCGAGCTCGAGCCGGGCGACTTCGTGAGGATCGACGACGGCCACGTCACCGAGCTGCCCCGGCTCTCCCCCCGGCCGGTGACGCCGCTGCGTGTTCGAGCTGGTGTACTTCGCCCGGCCCGACAGCACCGTGTTCGGCGAGTCGGTGGACCGGGTGCGCCGCGACCTGGGCCGGGAGCTGGCCCGGGAGCAGCCGGCCACGGGCGACGTGGTGTTCAGCGTCCCCGACAGCTCCAATGCCATGGCGCTCGGCTTCTCCGAGGTCTCGGGCATCAAGCTGGAGCACGGCCTGATCCGCAACCACTACGTCGGCCGGACCTTCATCAACCCGACCCAGACCCACCGGGTCGAGAAGGTGAAGATCAAGTTCAATCCGGTGCGCGACGTGATCCACGGCAAGTCGGTGCGTCGTGGTGGACGACAGCCTGGTGCGCGGCAACACCAGCCGGAGCCTGGTGCGGATGATCCGGGCCGCGGGCGCGCGCGAGGTGCATCTGCGGCTGGCCTCGCCCCCGATCACCGGGCCCGTGCCACTACGGCATCGACACGCCCGACGCGCGAAGAGCTGATCGCCGTCGAGCCACTCGATCGAGGAGATTCGCGAGTTTCTCGGCCGTGGATTCGCTCGGCTACCTGTCGCTCGACGGGATGCTCCGGGCGGCGGGCAGCCATTCAGGCTTCTGCCACGCCTGTTTCTCGGGCCAGTATCCCACGCCGGTCCCGGAGGATCTGGTGCAGCTGCGGCACGCGTCTCCGCTCATCGCCACCGGCGCATGAGCGGCCCCTACACCCAGCCGCTGGTCTATTTCTTCGGCCAGGGTCGCGCCGATGGAACGTCGGCCATGAAGGAGATCCTCGGCGGCAAGGGCGCCGGGCTCGCCGAGATGACCACCATCGGCATCCCCGTCCCTCCCGGCTTCACCATCGCCAGCAGCCTCTGTCTCCACTACCTCGAAAGCAACCAGTTCCCCAAGCGCCTCCGGGTGGAGGTGGAGAACACGCTCCAGCGGCTCGAGTCGGCCACCGGCAAGCATTTCGGCGACGGGGAGAATCCGCTGCTGGTGTCGGTGCGCTCCGGCGCGGCCGTCTCGATGCCCGGGATGATGGAGACCATCCTCAACCTGGGCCTCAACGACGTCACCGTCGAAGGGCTCACGCGGCAGAGCCAGAACGCCGCGCTTCGCCTGGGACTCCTACCGGCGATTCGTCCAGATGTACGGCAGCGTGGTGTTCGACCTCTCCAGGCGGCCGTTCGAGCAGCTGCTGGAGGAGGCCCGGCACGCGCTGCGGGGTCGAGCGCGACATCGACCTGCCGCTGGAAGACGTGCAGGCGCTGGTGCGGCAGTTCAAGGAGCTGATCCGGAGCGAGACCGGCCGCGAGTTCCCCGACGACCCGGTGCGCCAGCTCTGGGGCGCGATCGCGGCGGTGTTCGAGAGCTGGAACACCCGCCGCGCGATCGACTACCGGAAGCTGCACGACATTCCCGGACACCATGGGCACCGCCGTCAACGTGGTCGCGATGGTGTTCGGCAACCTGGGCGAGGACTCCGGCACCGGCGTCACGTTCAGCCGCGATCCCTCCACCGGCGACCCGACGCTGTACGGCGAGTTCCTGCTCAACGCGCAGGGCGAGGACGTGGTCTCCGGCAGCCGGACGCCGCTGCCGATCACCGCGCTGCGCGGAGAAGCTGCCCCACGCGTACCAGGAGCTCGAGCGCGTCGCCCGCACGCTGGAGCGGCATTTCCGGGACCTCCAGGACATGGAGTTCACCATCGAGCGCGGCGTGCTGTACATGCTGCAGACCCGGCGCGGACAGCGCTCGGGCCAGGCCGCGGTGCAGGTCGCGCTGCGACATGGTGGACGAGGGACTCATCTCGGAGGAGGAGGCCGTCGCGCGGATCCCGCCCCACGACCTGAACCAGCTGCTTCACCCCACCATCGATCCGCACCAGCAAGCTCGACCTGCTCACCACCGGCCTCCCGGCCAGCCCGGGCGCGGCGTGCGGCACGGTGGTGTTCGACGCCGACCGGGCCGAGAAGATGGGCCGCGCCGGACAGCCCGCGATCCTGGTGCGGCGGGAGACCTCGCCCGAGGACTTCCACGGCATGGTGATGGCCAAGGCGATCCTGACCGCGCGCGGCGGCATGACGTCCCACGCGGCCGTGGTCGCCCGCGGCATGGGGAAGCCCTGCGTGGCCGGCGCGCAGGAGCTGGAGGTGGACGAGAAGAACGCGCGCTTCTCGGTGGACGGCCGCAGCATCGCCGAAGGCGACTGGATCACGGTGGACGGCGGCAGCGGGAAGGTCTTCGCCGGCCAGGCCGCGCTGATCACGCCCGGAGCCGAGCGGCAACTTCCTCCGCCTGATGCAGTGGGCCGACCGCATCCGCCAGCTCCGCGTCCGGGTCAACGCCGACACGCCGGCCGACGCGCACCGCGGCCGCGACTTCGGCGCGGAGGGGATCGGCCTCTGCCGCACCGAGCACATGTTCTTCGACGGGGAGCGGCTCTCGGCGATGCGCGAGATGATCGTCGCGGCCGACAAGGCCGGGCGCGAGCGCGCGCTGGCCAAGCTGCTGCCGATGCAGCGGGCCGACTTCGAGGCGATCTTCCGCGCGATGGAGGGCTATCCGGTCACCATCCGGCTGCTCGACCCGCCGCTGCACGAGTTCCTGCCCCACGACGAGCGCGAGATCGCCGGGCTGGCCGCCGAGCTGGAGATGCCGGTCGAGCGCGCTGCAGGCGCTCATCGACCGGCTCCAGGAAGTGAATCCGATGCTCGGCCTGCGCGGCTGCCGGCTCGGGCATCATCTATCCCGGAGATCACGGCGATGCAGGTGCGGGCGATCTTCGAGGCCGCCTGCACCGTCGCGGTCGCGGAAGGGCCGGGTGATGCCCGAGGTGATGATCCCGCTCACCGCGAGCGTGGTCGAGTTCCGGAAGCAGGCGTTCATCGTGCGGCAGGTGGCCGAGGAGGTGTTCCGCGAGCGGCAGATCACCGTGCCGTTCCTGCTCGGCACCATGATCGAGCTGCCCCGCGCCTGCGTCACCGCGGACGAGCTCGCCCGCGAGGCGCAGTTCTTCTCCTTCGGGACCAACGATCTCACCCAGACGACCTGGGGCCTGAGCCGCGACGACGCCGGGCACTTCCTGCCCTACTACCTCGAGCACGGGGTGATCGACGCGGATCCGTTCCAGGTGCTCGACCAGGCCGGCGTGGGCAAGCTGATCCAGCTCGCCTGCGACCTGGGCCGGCGCACGCGGAACGATCTCAAGCTCGGCATCTGCGGCGAGCACGGCGGTGAGCCGGCGGCGGTCGGCGTTCTGCGACCGCCTGGGCATGAACTACGTGAGCTGCTCGCCCTTCCGGGTGCCCATCGCGCGGCTCGCCGCGGCCCAGGCGGCGCTCGCGGCGCGAGGCACGATGGACCGCACCCGCGCGACCGTCTGACCGCTACCACCACCACCGAGGACGCCATGGCCGAGCCCGTCGTGGGCGTCGTGATGGGAAGCGACTCCGACTGGGAGACGATGCAGCACGCCGCGCGCCGGCTGGAGGAGCTCGGCGTGCCGTTCGAGATGCCGCGTGGTTTCCGCCCACCGGACGCCGGACCTGCTGTTCCGCTATGCCGAGGAGGCGGCTGGGCGCGGGCTCAAGTGCATCATCGCCGGCGCCGGCGGCGCCGCGCACCTCCCCGGCATGCTCGCCGCCAAGACCGCGCTGCCCATCTTCGGCGTGCCGGTGCCATCCAAGCACCTGCAGGGCCTCGACTCGCTCCTCTCGATCGTCCAGATGCCCGCCGGTGTCCCGGTCGCCACCTTCGCGATCGGCGCCGCCGGCGCCCAGAACGCGGCGCTCTGCGCCGCCGCGGTCCTCGCGCTCAGCGACGCGGAGCTCGCCCAGCGGCTCGACCGAGCTCCGCCGGGAACAGACCCGCCGAGTCCTCGACCTCCAGCTGCCCCGGGAGCGCGCGTGATCCTGCCGGGCGCCACGCTCGGCGTTCTGGGCGGAGGGCAGCTCGGCCGGATGTTCGCCATCCGGGCCCGGACCATGGGCTACCGGGTGGTGGTGCTCGACCCCGATCCCGCGAGCCCCGCCGGCCAGATCGCCGACACCCACCTCCGCGCCGCGCTACACCGACCCCGCCGCGCTCGACCAGCTGGCACGACGCCTGCGACGCGGTCACCACCGAGTTCGAGAACGTGCCTGCCGAGGCGCTCGAGCGGCTGGCGCGGGGATGCCGGGTGCGCCCCCCGGTCGAAGCCGTCGCCATCGCGCAGGACCGGATCCGCGAGAAGGACTTCCTCGAGCGCGGCGGGTTCCCCACCGCCCCGTTCCTCCCGGTCGCGCGACCAGCGCCGAGCTGCGCGAGGCCACAGCTCGAATCCGCCTCCCCGCCCTGCTCAAGACGAGCCGGCTGGGCTACGACGGCAAAGGGCCAGGCGGCGGTGGAGGCGGCGGCCGACGCCGCCGGCGCATTCGATCGCCTGGGACGGGTGCGCGTGCGTACTGGAAGAGCGGTTGGCACTGGAGAGCGAAGTCTCCGTAGTGCTGGCACGGGGCGACGACGGCGCCGTGGCCGCCTTCCCGGTCGGCGAGAACCGACACCGCGACGGCATCCTGGAGACGACGGTGGTGCCGGCGCGGGTGGCAGCCCGGCGTCGCGGCCGAGGCGGAGGACGTGGCGAAGCGGGTGGCGGACGCGCTCGATTATGTCGGTGTGCTCGGCGTGGAGATGTTCGTCGCCAACGGGGGCCGCATCTACGTCAACGAGATCGCGCCCCGGCCCCACAACAGCGGACACTACACTCTCGACGCGTGCAGCGCCGACCAGTTCGAGCAGCAGCTTCGTGCGCTCTGCGGACTGCCTCTGGCCGAGCCGAAGCTGCTCACGCCGGTGGCGATGGTGAATCTGCTCGGCGACATCTGGAAGGACGGCCCGCCGCGCTGGGACGAAGCGCTGCGACTCCCGGGCGTGCGGCTGCATCTGTACGGCAAGACCGAGCCTCGGCCCGGGCGTAAAATGGGCCACCTGAATTGTCTGGCCGATGACCCCGACCGCGCATTCGCCCTCGCGCTGCAGGCGAGGAATGCCCTGGTCGCCTCACCCATTCACGCGGAGTAGTCTCGCATGACGCTCGTCGCTCTCGCACTCCTGACTTTCAGCGCAGCCCGCAGCCCCCGTGGTCGCGGACAGCGCCTGCCTCGTGCTGAAGCCCAATGACGTCCCGGTCCAGGGCCGGAAGAGCCCGCTCGATTCCCTCACGTTCACGGTAGCCAAACAGACGGTGAAGCTCTGCTACGGACGTCCCAGCGCGAAGGGCCGCACCATGCTCGGTGGCGAGGCCGTACCCTACGGCAAGCTCTGGCGCACGGGGGCCAACGAGCCCACGGTGATCTTTACTCCGGTGGCGCTCACCATCGCGGGGATCAAGGTCGGTCCCGGGAAGTACTCTCTCTACACGGTTCCGGGCGAGAAGCAGTGGGAAGTGATCGTGAACAAGTCCACGTCACAGTGGGGCCATGAGAGCACCTACACGCCCGAGGTGAAGGCACAGGAAGTGGGCCGGGGGAAAGTCGCGGCCGAAGCGGCCGGCTCGCCGGTGGACACCTTCACCATCACCGCCGATCCGGCGACGGGCGAGACCCAGCGGCTCGTGCTCACGTGGGAGAAGACCCGGGTGGCCATCCCGGTCAAGGCGGGCGGCTGAGCTAGGCCGGACGGCGTCGCGCCACGCGGGCGACGCCGTCCACCAGCCGCTCCACCTCGTCGGCCGTGGTGTAGGCCGCGCATCCCGCGCGGATGAGTCCGCCGCCCGCCGCCAAACCGTACCGCTCCACCACGCTCGTCGCGTAGAAGTCGCCGGTCGAGACGAAGACGGCCTCGTCCGCGAGCGCGTCGGCGACCTCGTCGGCGTGACGGTCCGCGACGGTGAAGCTCACCGTCGGAGTGCGCGGCGCCGAGGCCGGCGGTCCGTAGACCCGGACGCCGTCGATCGCCGTGAGCCCTCCCAGCAGTCGCTCCAGCAACGCCTGGCCCCGGCGGTGAAGCTCCTCGAGCGAGGCGCGCAGCCGCGCCCGGCGCTCCTCGCCCGGCGCGAGCGATGCGAGGAACTCCACCGCCGCCGCCGCGCCGGCGATTCCCTCGTGGTTCAGCGTGCCGGTCTCCAGCCGCTCCGGCGCGGTCTCGGGGGCGGGCTGGAGCTTGGGGATGTCCACCGCCGCCAGCCGCTCGCCCCGGCCGTAGAGCACGCCGACGTGCGGCCCGTAGAACTTGTACGCCGAGCAGGCGAGGAAATCGCAGCCGATCGCCCGCACGTCGACCAGCCGGTGCGGCGCATAGTGGACCGCGTCCACGAAGGTGAGCGCTCCCGCGTCGCGGGCGAGCGCCGTCGCCCGCGGCGACGTCGGTGATCGTGCCCAGCGCGTTCGAGGCGGCCCCGATGGCCAGGAGCCTCGGCTTCCGCGCGAGTGCCTCTTCCAGCGACGGCCCAGTCCACCTGCCCGGTCTCCGGAACGATCGGGCACCATGCGGACCCGCACGCCGCGCTCGCGCTCCAGCGCCCGCCACGGGGCCACGTTGGCGTGGTGGTCCAGCTCCGTGATGACGATCTCGTCGCCCGGGCCCCAGCCGCGCCCGAGCCCGCGGGCGAGGTGGAAGGTCAGCGTCGTCATGTTGGCGCCGAACGCCACCTCGACCGGTCGCGCGCCGAGGAAGTCGGCCAGCGCCCGGCGCGCCTCCTCGATGATCGCGTCGGTCTCCCGGCTGGTGGGGTAGCGCCAGTGCGTGTTCGCGTTGTGGTGCAGCAGGTAGCTGCTCATCGCGTCCACCACCGCGCGCGGCACCTGGGTGCCGCCGGGTCCGTCGAAGTAGGCGACCGCGGTCCCGCGTGCCGCCGCCCGAGCGCGGGAAACTCCGCGCGGATCGCGTCGGTCGCGAGGACGGCCTGCTGGTCAGGCGCTGCCACGGAGGGAGTCATGAGGCCTCGAGATGCAGGTGGAGGTGTGCCGACGAACAATCTTCATCGAGATCTGTATATGACGCCCCTGCAACGCTATCCAGCGTCGCCACGCGAAGGGTCGGGACCCGTGCCAGGAGTTTCTGCGGCCGGCGCCGCCGCACCGCCGACTGGCGATCGCACCCGCTCCCCTCTTAGCTTTGCAGCGCCTGTAGGACGCCGCCCTCCCCACAATCTACGCGAGTACTCAATGTCATCTTGGCCATGGCGCCGGCAGTGGCTCAGCGGCGGGACGATGGTCGTGCTTCTCGGCGCCGCCGGCTGCGGCGGCGACGGAGGCTCCGACCCGCAGATTCCCGCCGATATCACCCTCAACGCTCCCGACGTGACGCTGGATGCCGAAGGGCAGGTCTTCCAGCTCACGGCCACCGTGGTGGACGAGAATGGCGATCCACTCCCGGACGCCTCCGTGGCCTGGGAGTCGAGTGACGAGGCCGTCGTGAGCGTGAGCTCGACCGGGCTGCTCACCGGACAGGGTCCCGGGAGCACCGAGGTCACGGCCACGTCGGGCGACGTGACCGCCTCCGCCCAGGTGATCGTGGAGTCTACCGCCTCGCTCGAGCCACTGGAGGGCAACGGACAGACGGCGCCCTTCAACACCGCGGTGCCCACCCCGCCGGCGGTTCAGGTGCGTGATGGGTCCAACGCTCCGGTCCCCGACGTGGTGGTTCGCTTCACCGCCGCCAGCGGGAGCGGGTCGGTGACAGGAGAGCTCCAGACGACCGATGCGGCCGGCATTGCCCGCGTGGGCTCCTGGCGCCTGGGTGACGGGGGAATCAACACCCTCACTGCCACTGTCGAAGGAGCCGACGTCAACGGCGAGCCGGTGGAGTTCCTCGCGACCACCGCGGTCACGGGCGGCTACGACATCACCGTGCGCTATCTCGGGGAGATCACCAACTCGCAGTTCCTCGCCTTCGCCGAGGCCGAGCTCCGCTGGGAGAGCATCATCACCGGAGACCTGGCTGACGTCGGCGACAATCTGCCGGCCAACTCCTGCGGCGACAATCCCGCGACCAATGGCCCCTTCGACGACCTCACGATTTTCGTCACCATCGAGCCGATCGACGGACCCTTCGGCACTCTGGGTCAGGCGGGACCCTGCTTTGTCCGCATCCCGGGGGATCTGACGGTCATCGGCCGGATGCAGTTCGACACCGATGACGTGGAGCTGCTCGAAGCCGAGGGCTCGCTCCAGGCCGTCATCCTACACGAGATGGGGCATGTCCTCGGGTTCGGCACGCTCTGGGGACCGTCCGCGGCGCGATCTCCTGGTCGACCCGGCCGATCCCAATACCCCCGCGATCGAGGACCCCCACTTCATCGGGGCCGGCGCGCTGGCCGCGTTCGACGCTGCCGGCGGCACGAGCTACGGCGGCGCCAAGGTTCCCGTCATGGACGTGGGCGGAGCCGGCACCATCAACACCCATTGGCGCGACGACGTGTTCGATCCCGAGGTGATGACCGGATTCCTGAGCGACGGGTTCAACCCGCTGAGCGAGGTCAGCATCGAGTCGCTGGCCGATCTCGGCTACGTCGTCGATGCGTCCCAGGCCGATCCCTTCACGCTGGCACCGGCGCTCCGCACCGCCGGCCGGCGTCGCGGCCGCCAACTCATCAACGACATCATCAGCGACCCCATTCGACGGATCGACGCGAGCGGACGCGTGGTCGGAGTGATTCGGCGATGACCGGTCAGTGGCGTTTCGGCGCCCTCGTGGCGCTCACTGCGTGCGGCGGCAACAATGCCGGGCAGTCCGGTCCCCGAGGCGTGCGTCCCGATCGAGGTGGCGGCGGACAGCGGGCTCAGCGACCCAAGGGCTGGCGGGCGACTACACGCTGCAACTGGTGGCGACATCGGGCGCCAAGCGCGGCTCCAGCTCCGGGGGCAAGGTGCGATTGATCGCCCACGACGGCGAGCACCGGAACCTGGTCCTGCCCGACGGCTCGACCAGCACCACCTACACCTTCCCGTTCTACGGCACCACGAACGTGGACCTTGCCGCGGTAGGCGCGGTGGCGCCGGGAGAGGCCGGGGCGGAAGATGCCTGACGCACCGGGCGTGCTGGTGATCGAGAGCCCGGGTCGGGTCATGTTGCGGCTGGGTTCGGAGGCCAACCGGACCGGCGTCCGGCGCTACGACGGCGCGTACACGGCGCTGCAGGTGCAGCAGGTCACGGACAAGGGTTTTGCGGGAAGCTGGCAGAGCGGCGTCGCCGCGGAGCAGTCCGGCGGCCACTTCTGCGCCAAACGGGTGAGCTGACGCGTCGGGTCGGCAAGACAACGGCGGGCGAGACCGGTTGGTCCCGCCCGCCGTTGTCGTGTTGATGGAGGCGCAGGGAATCGAACCCTGGTCCGAGTAAGCGCCCGAAACTGCGTCTACGTGCGTAGGCTCGTCTCTATGCCGTCGCCTCGGGTCGGTGCCGAACCGACCTCCCCTCGGCCAAGCTCCTGAAGTCTCGCCTCGCGCGCCGGAGCGACGCACTCGGCCAGCCCGGATTTTCGATTCGACCTACGACGCCCCGGGCGGGCTTCGTCTGCCGAAGGCGCATCAAGCGAGCTTAGCTCAGCTTACGCGGCCAGTGCCAGTTCAGTGTTGGCAGTTGAAACGTTCCAGATGGATTTACCAGGAGTCTGGACCTGGGCACGCTGCAATTTCTTCTTCATACCCGTCGAAGCCAGTCGCCCCCGGGTAGCGGGAAGATAGCGGGAGGGCGAGGGGGGCGGAAGGGCGGAGAGGGCGGAAGGGCGGAAGGTGGCTCGTGTAACGCCAATCCCCATATGGAGATAGCATTTGGACCAGGCCCAGCGTCCGACCCTCCACCAGTCCGGCCTTCCGCCCGTCCAACCTTCCGCCCGTCCGACCTTTCCGCCCTTCCGCCCCTACCGCCCCCCCGCCCGCTCGACCCGGTTCCGCCCGCTGTTCTTGGCCACGTAGAGCGCGGCATCGGCCTGGGGAATCAGGTCGCCGATGTCTCGGCTGGTCTCGGGACAGGCGGCCACGCCGAAGCTGGCGCTGAGCGGCCAGGCCCGTCCCCGCCAATCCCAGGGAGTGGTGTTGAGCTTGATCCGAATCCGTTCGGCGATCCGGTAGCCCACGTCGAGTCGAGCCGCGGGCAGCCAGATCGCGAACTCTTCGCCCCCGATGCGCGCGCCGATGTCGCCGTTGCGGACCTGCTCCCGAAGGATGCGGGCGAAGTGCATCAGCGCGGCGTCGCCGGCGGGATGGCCCAGCTTGTCGTTGAGATCCTTGAACCGGTCGAGGTCGGCGTAGATCACCGAGCCCTCGCCCACGTCCACCCGATTGAGCACGGCGTCGAGACCCCGGCGATTCAACAGTCCGGTGAGGGGATCGAGCCGGGTCTTCTCCTTGAGCTTGTCGGCCTCGAGCGCGGTGACCATGCGCGGGCCGGCGTTGGCGAGCGCCGCGAGGATCTCGGTCCGGGCACCCCCGGCGGGCTCTCGCCCGCCCGGCGGCCAGAGCGCCACGGCGCCCACGAAGCGCTCGCCGGCCCGCATCGGCAGGACCAGCACCGCGCCTGGATGCTGACGCCGGTCCGGCACCACGCCGCCCAGCGGATCCCCCTCGAAGAAGAGCGAGTCGAGCTCGCCCCGGGCGACCCGCGCTAGGTCGCTGTCCGGTGGCAGCATGGAGTCGAGCAGCCTCCGATCTCCGCGTCCGGAGACTCCGATCACCCGCACGGCGCCCGCGAACTCGCCGTCGCCATCGGCGGACGGATCGCCCCCTTCGAACGCGGCGACGACGACCTGCGCGTCCAGCATCCGCTCGAGCTGGTAGGCGAGCCGGAGGCCAACGCTGCCGACCGACTCGAGCGAGGCCTCCTGGGTGCTCGCCTGGGCCAGCTGCACGATCTGAGGCCTGCCGCCGGACGCCGTCGGCCAGCCGCCGGAGGTCGCCCTCGGCCGCCTCCAGGCGCACCGGGTCGGCCCCACCGGGCATCAGGAGCCCCACCGCCACACCAGCCGCGGCGTGGAAGACCAGGGTGCCGCCTTCCATTCGCTCTGCCCCGCTCTGCTCCTGGTCTCGCGCCCGCTCCAGCCGCCGGTCCACCGCGACTATCTGGGACACCGACAGCCGCTCGGCGTCCACCACGCGCTCCGCGTGCGGCTCCGCGTCGTGGAGATCCATCTCGGCCACCCACACGCCGGATGCACCGTGCGCGCGCCGGAGCCACTCCAGCGCGGGATCGGGCAGGAGATGGGGAGAGACTCCGGGGGCCACCCCGGGGGACCGCGTCCGGCGCAGGCAAGAACCAACGCCGCTCCCCGCACCGAGCAGGGCGCCGATCAGGAGCGTCCAGGGGCTCACCGGCGCAGCCAGCCGCGCCGGTGGAACCAGCGGTAGATGACCAGGGTCACCACACCCATCAGCGCGAGGACACCGGGATAGCCATAGTGATGCCGCAACTCGGGCATGTAGTCGAAGTTCATCCCGTAGACGCCCACGATGAACGTGAGCGGCAGGAAGAACACCGAGAACACCGTGAGCACCCGCATGACCTCGCTGGTGCGGTGCGATGCGAGGGCGAGCTGGACGTTGAGCAGCGTGTTGGCGTCGTCCAGCAGCTCATCGGCGTAGAAGTGATAGCTCTCCGCATTCTCCTGGACGTCGCGGAACAGCGTGGCCGCACGTCCCGCCGCAGAGACCATCCGCTGGGTCACGTCCACGGTCCGCCAGAGGAGCCGCTTGCAGAGCGTCACCTGTCGCTTCGCCAGGTGGATCTCGCGGAGGTCCGAGCGGAAGGTCGGCCCCGGGTCCGCGTGCCCCTCGAATACCTTCGCGTCGAACTGATCCAGACGTCCTTCGACCGCCTCCAGCGGCCGCAGGTAGGTGTCGAGGGCGGCATTGAACAGCTGGGCGAGGAGGTGGGCCTGGATTCCCTCGCTGCGCGCCGCGGCCTTGTTGGGCAGGCCGACCAGGCAGCGCTGCTGCAGCGCGGTGAGCCACGCCTGCTCCACCCGGTGGACCGTGATCAGGAACCCGGAGCCGTAGAACACGGCGATCTTCCGCGTGAGCGCCTGAACCGTGTCGGCGGTGCGGTCCGCGGATTCGTCCACCGCCCGGAGAATCACGAACGAGTGATTCTCGAACGCTTCGTACTTGGGGAGATGCTCCGGATCGAGGCAGTCGTTGACCGCGAGCGGGTGCAGGCCGTAGTCCGCGCCCAGCTCGGCCAGCTCCTCCCGGGTCGGGTCAACCGCGTCGAGCCAGATGAACCGCGGCTCCGACTTTTCCACCACGGTGCGGATGGTCATCGGCGGCAGATCCGGCTGGCGGCGGCGGCGGCACCGAACCCGTTGTCGATGTTCACCACCGTCACGCCCGCCGCGCAGGAGTTGAGCATGCCGAGGAGTGCCGCCAGCCCGCCGAAGGACGCGCCGTATCCCACGCTCGTGGGGACGGCGATGACCGGGCCGGCCACCAGCCCGCCGATCACGCTCGGGAGCGCGCCCTCCATGCCGGCGACCACGATCACCACGTCCGCTTCGTGGAGCCGATCACCGGACGCCAGCAGGCGGTGGATGCCGGCGACGCCGACGTCGACCAGGCGCTCGACCCGGTGCCCGAACACCTCGGCCACCACGGCGGCCTCCTCGGCCACGGGCAGGTCGCTGGTGCCGGCGGACACGACCAGGATGGTTCCCGCGTCGGCCGGCGCCTCGGCGGGACGGTCGGGCGTCAGGTGGACCGTGCGCGCCAGCGTGGTCCACACGCACCGGGGGAATGCCGCGCGAAGGGCGCCGACGTGCGCCTCCGAGCAGCGGGTTCCGAGAAACGACGCCGGTCATCGCCGCGAGACGCTCGCAGATCGCGACCACCTGCTCCGGGGTCTTGCCCTCGCAGAAGACGACCTCCGGCTGACCCTGCCGCAGGGCTCGGTGGTGATCGATCCGCGCGAAGGCGAGATCCTCGAAGGGGAGGTGGCGCAGCTGGTCGAGCGCCGCGGCGGGCGCCATGCGTCCGGCCGCGACTTCGGCGAGCAGGCGCTCGAGCTGCTCGGCTCTCACGCCACGTGGGCGACCGGCTCGAGGTAGTCGAGAAATATCGACTCCGCTTCGGCCATCGACTCCACCTGAAAGAGGCGCTGGCGAAGGTCGCTCGCGCCGTGCAGTCCCTTGGTGTACCAACCGAAATGCTTGCGGAACTCGATGACGGTCTTGCGGGTATCGCCCTGGAGCCGCTGCGCCAAACGGGCGTGGGCCAGGGCGACGGCGAAGCGCTCGCGGGCGTCCGGCGGGGCGGGCAGCGGCTGGCCGGCGAGGAGTGCCTGCCCGTCACGGAAGAGCCACGGATTACCGAATGCGCCCCGTCCGATCATCACGCCCGCGCACCTGGTGTGTTCCCGCATGCGCACGATGTCGGCGGCGGTGGTGACGTCCCCATTGCCGAACACCGGGATGTCCAGCGCCTCGACCACGCGAGCGATCTCGTCCCAGTCGGCGCGTCCCGAGAACATCTGGGTGCGCGTCCGGGCATGGAGGGTGAAGGCGCGCACACCGGCGTCCTGCATCCGGAGGGCGATGCCGACCGCATCGCGCGACTGGTCGCTCCACCCGCTGCGAGTCTTGGCGGTCACGGGCAGGTGGGTCGCGCCGATCACGGCGCGGATGATCCGATCCACCAGATCCAGATCCCGGAGGCAGCCCGAGCCCCCGTTCCGCTGGACCACCTTCTTGACCGGGCAGCCGAAATTGATGTCGATGAACTCGGGGCGGTAGTGCTCGGTGATGAGCCGCGACGGCTTCGGCCATGGCGGCCGGATCGGCGCCGTAGATCTGGATTCCGATCGGTCGCTCGACCGGCTCGAATTCGGCGCCCTCCAGCGTGGTCCGGATCCGGCGGCGGATCGCCTCGGACGACAGGAACTCCGACAGAACGACGTCCGCCCCCATCTGGCGGCACACCTGCCGGTACGGCGCCTCGGAGACGCCGGCCATGGGTGCGAGGATAAGAGGAAACCTGTGCGCACTCGGGAAGGGCAACTGCATGGCCGGAAAATACTTGCCGCTCAGACCCTCGGCAATGCGCCCCCCGGGCCGGCGCTGTAACCTCCATGGCGGTGGGCCCGTACCAGAGTAGAGACCCACATTCCCCTCACTCCCCAGGCCCCATGACCATGCTGCGGATCGCCCTGCTGGCCACGCTTCTGGTGTCCCGTGCCGCCCTCGCCCAGTCCGACTCGGTGGTAGAGTCGCGGAGCCAGTACCAGGCGGCCGTCCAGGCCTACCAGGCCAAGGACCTGCCGGCCTTCCTGGAGCACGCCCGCCGGGCCCAGGCGCTCCGTCCCGCGCACGGCGGCGTCACCCTCGCGCTCGCGTCGGCGCAGGCACTCACCGGTGACACCACCGGGGCGATCGCGACGCTGGGGCACTTCGCGGCGCTGGGCTATACGGCGGATCTCGCCGCGGACTCCGACTTCGTCGCCCTCCGGAAGAGCCCCGGCTACCGCGACATGACCCGCCGGCTGGAGCGGAACGGCGCCCGGCTCATCTCCAGCCGGATCGCCTTCGAGCTGCCCGAGACCAACCTGCTCACCGAGGGCGTCGCCTACGACCCCCGGGAAAACGTCTTCTACGTGGGGAGCGTGCACCAGGCGAAGATCCTGCGCGTCACTCCGGAGGGTCGCACCAGCACGCTCGTCGCCGAGATGCCGGACCGATGGGCGCCCCTCGGGATGCGGGTGGACTCCGATCGCCGCGCGCTCTGGGTGGCCGCGACCGCCGTCCCGCAGACGTCGGGGCATACCCCCCCGCGCGGAGCGCAGAGCGGGATCTTTCGCTTCGACATCCGGACCGGACGGCTCACCGGCCGCTACGATGTGCCGGAGGCCGGCGCCCATGCGATCGGCGACGTGATCGTCTCCCGGCGCGGCGACGTCTACGGGACCGACAGCCGGGCCCCCGTCATCTATCGAGTCGCGTCGGGCTCCGACTCGCTCGAGTCGTTCGTCGACCTCCCCGCTGTTCCTCGCGGCCCAGGGCCTGGCCTTCGACCGGGACGAGCACACTCTCTACGTCGCGGACTACGCCCGCGGGATGCTGCGTGTGGACCTCGCTTCCCGGCGCGTCACCCAGATCGAGACCGCCGACACCGTCCTCACCCTGGGCATCGACGGGCTCTACTTCTACCGCGGCGCCCTGATCGGAATTCAGAACGGCGTGGAGCCTCACCGGGTGACGCGCTACAGCTTCGACCGGAGGGGGGAGCGCCTGATCCGCCAGCAGGTGCTGGAGCGGGCGCACCCTCGCTACGATGAGCCGACCCTGGGCGTCCTGGTCGGCGGCGAGCTCTACTATGTCGGCAATGCACAGTGGGAACGGTTCGGCGAGGACGGCCGCGTCGCCGCGCCCGATTCCCTCGCGCGTCCGGTGGTGCTGCGACTGCGGCTTTGACTCGGGTCGGGCCACGAATTACGTTGCCGCGGCCCCATGCGTCTCAGGGATTTCTTCACCCCCGGTGCGATCGACTTCGGTCTCCAGGCGACGGACAAGGATGCGGCTCTCGCCGAGCTGGTCCGTCTGCTGGGTATGGACGCGCGCGCCGGCGAGACGCTGCTTCGCGTCCTCCAACGCCGAGAGAGCCTCGGATCCACCGGCATGGGCCGAGGCATCGCGATTCCCCACTGCCGTTCCCTGGTGGCCAACCGGCTTCGGCTGGCGTACGGATTCTCCCGGGCGGGCATCCCGTTCCAGGCGATCGACGGCAAGCCGGTTCACCACCTGTTCCTCATCGTGGCCCCGCCGCTCGAGATCTCCAACCAGTACCTTCCCGTGCTGGGTCGCGTCGCCCAGTTCGCCAAGGAGGCGGACGTGCCGGACCGACTGGCCGGCCTGTCGCGCCCCGAGGATTTCCTCCAGCTGCTGGAGGAGAAAGGAGTGTAGCTGGTGAAAGAGCGCGGGGCCCGGCGGCTGTTCTCACTCCTGCCCATTCTCCTGGTCGCAGCCCCGACCACGCCGGTGGCCGCGCAGACAGCCGCGGATCGCAGCACCCTCTCCGCTTACGCCGACTCGCTCGCTGGTTCCTCCGACACGATCGCCCTCCGCGCCCGGCAGTTCGCGCTGCGCGAGTCACTCCGCCGCTCTCCTGATGACGCGATCGCCGGGCTTCGCATGGGGCTGGTCTCCTTCCGCCTCGCGGAGCTGAACGTGACGCCCGACGCCCGCGATGCCGTGCGAGCGTTCCGCAGGGCCGCGGAGCAGCAGCCGACCTGGCCGTTCGCGTGGTACTCGCTCGGGCGTGCCGAAGCGCTGCGCGGTGAGTGGGAACAGCGCGACAGCCTCGCGCTGGGGAGCCGGGTGGGTCTCGGAACGCTGGAGCGCGCGGCCGACCGGCACCGGCGGGCGCTCGAGGCTGATCCGACCTACGCACCCGCGGCCGTCGCGCTCGCGGAGCTGACTTTGGACCTCCGCGACACGGCACGGCTCGCCTCGACGGTGGCGGCGCTTCGCGGCGCAGCCGCTACTGCCTCGCCGCCTCCCGACGTCCTCCTCGAGTGGGGCCGGATCGAGCGCGCCGCCGGCGAAGATTCCGCCGCCGTCGCCTTCGAGCGCTACCTGGACGCGGGCGGGAATCGTGGCATGGGACTGCTGGAGCTCGCCCGTACATCTCTGGCGACCGGCGATACCATCGCGTGGGCCGCCTACTTCGAGGGCGCCGAGCTCGACGATCCCGTCTCCGTCGCCGGGTACCGAGCCGACCTGATTCCTGTGGCCGCGCCCGCGGAGCTTGCCGAGCTCGACCAGAGCCGCGGCCCCGCGCGCGCCGCATTCCTCCGCCGCTTCTGGAGCGACCGCGATCGGCTCGACATGCGAGCCCCGGGCGAGCGGCTGCGGGAGCACTACCGCCGCCTGCTCTACGCGCGGCGGCACTTCGCCCTCACCGTGAGCCGCCGGTTCTATGGACCGGCGGACGCCTACCGTGCGGGCGGCATGGAGATCGACGATCGCGGCGTGATCTACGTGCGGCACGGTGAGCCTACGACGCGCCTTCGGCCCTTCGTGTTCGGGCTGATGCCCAACGAGTCGTGGCGTTTCGGCCGGGCGGAAGGCGACCTGCTCTTTCACTTCAGCTCGGGCTGGGACGCGAACGGAGGCGGCGACCTGTATGACTATCGGCTGGTCGAGAGCGTCCTCGATCTCCGAGGCGCGGCCGAGGCGCCCGAGGACCAGCTCGTGCTCTCGCGGCAGGCGTTCTCTCCGGTCTACGGTCGCATGCTCAACTGGGGCCGCTACGGCGCCGCCCGCGCGCGCTCACGGGAGCGCGGCATCGGACAGGCGAGCATCGCCGTCGGCACGACGACGGACAGCCACGAGCTCCGCTTCGCTCGCCCCTTCGGCGCCGTGGCCGACCTCGTGGTGGTGGGCGACCGGAACGGCGTTCCGCTGGGCCACCTGGTCTTCGCGGTAGCGGAGCCGGGAACCCGACCCGATGCGGGCGGGAGGTGGAGTGCGCTACACCGTGCGAGTACGTGCGGTGGCCAGCGACGCCAAGCAGCGGCCCTTGGCCGACCTGGACACCACGCTCGCATTCGATCCGCCGAGCGCGCTTCGGCGCAACCAGTATCTCATCGGGCGGGTGGAGTTGCCGCTGCCGCCCGGGCTCTGGAACTGGCGGGCCGCCGTGCAGGTGGGTGACAGCACCGGCGTGGTGCTGCCCCGTGACACGGTGCGCGTGGCTGGAACCGGTACGGCGGCGCTGTCACTCAGTGACCTGGCCTTGGGCGTGCGCGAGGCCAGCGCCGTGTGGGAGCCGGCGGCCGGCGATACGGTCCTGCTCACGCCGTTCGATCTGTTTCGCGAGGGCTCCGAGGTCGAGCTCTATTACGAAACCGCGGGCGCGAAGCGGAGCGCCGAGTACCACCACGAGATCGCAGTCTACCGCCTGAAGGGCGAGCCCTCCCACTGCCGAGCGCAAGCCCGTCGTCTCCCTCGGCTTCGACGAGCGGGCCCCTGCCGAGCGGCTCCGCTCCCAACGAGTACTTCAGCTGGCGCGGCTCAAGCCGGGCCGCTACCTGGTGGAAGTACAGGTACGTGAACCGGGCGGTACATCGGTCGTGCGGCGGCGTGAATTTCGAGTGGTGCGGCGGGAGTCTTGACAAGATGCGGCCCTTTCCATCGTGTGTGCGTTCGCGAGCGCACGATAACGAGATGACGCCACCGCGGCGTACATTCCATCGCGAACTGCCGCGTTCCGGCTCCACCACCCCCCGCCAACCCAACTGACCGTCGCCCCCCACCGGGGCCCGCTACGCCTTGCGCCGTTTCGGCGCGGGGTGAACCGGCGTAGTCGGATCCTGCCCGCTCTGCCCGACGCTCATGTCGCGCAGCCGCCGACGGTCCGCATCCTCTGACCAGGAGGCGCCATGTCTCGAGCGCGTCTCGCCGTATTGTTGGCGTTCGTGTTCGCCTGTACCGATCAGAATGACCCGATCGACCCGCCGGTGCAGGAGAATCCCGACGCGGTGACGCTCGAGGACGACGCCTCGGGCATGGAGCTCGAAAGCGACCTCGAGCTGTCCGAATCCCGTCACGGCGCGCGCACCGCCCTCTCCGGCGGCGCGACGACCATCTTCGACGAGTCCGAGGAGGCGTTCGGTACCGAGGCGCCCAACCTGCAGGGCGAGAATATCGAGCGGCACGAGCTGGGCGACGTCGCCTTCGGCATCGAGCACGTGGAAGGTGCCGGCGCCCTCAACGGCGGGCTGGGTCCGGTGTTCGACAACACCTCGTGCGAGTCGTGTCATCCCGGCGACGGGCGAGGGCGGCCGCCGGTGGACCCCGAGCCGTTCAGCAGCATGCTGTTCCGCTCGAGCATCGCCGGCCGCGGCACCAATGGAGGGCCCAAGGACGTTCCGGGATTCGGCGGCCAGCTGCAGATGCGCTCGCTGCCCACGTTCCAGCCCGAAATCTCCGCGGTCATCTCGTACGTCGAGAACTACGGAAAGTTCTCCGACGGCACGAGCTATCCAGCTGCGGGTGCCGAGCTATGCCCTGACCGGCGTCTACGCGCAGCTCCCTGCGGGCGTCCTCTTTTCGCCCCGCGCCGCGCCGGCGGTGTTCGGTCTCGGCCTACTCGAGGCCGTTCCCGAATGGCAGGTCCTGGCGCGCGCCGATCCCCGCGACCGGAATCGCGACGGCATCTCGGGGCGGCCCGAACTACGTGTGGGATGCGGTCAAAGGCCGGCCGGCGCTGGGGCGCTTCGGATGGAAGGCGAACGCGCCGAACCTGGTGCAGCAGTCCGCGGGCGCCTACAACGGCGACATGGGCATCACCACGTCGCCTCTTCCCCGCCGAGCCGTGCGAGGGACAGCATCCGGGCTGCACCCGCCATGCGCCCGACATCGATCCACCAGACGGTCGGCCGACGTCGCCCTCTACACCCAGACGCTCGCAGTGCCCGCGCGGCGCGACCTCGACGATCCGGTCAACCAGCGCGGCGAGGCGGTCTTCTACGCCGTCGGGTGCGCCGGGTGCCACACGCCCACGCTTCGCACCGGCGTCCTGCGCGGAGTGCCGGAGGTCTCGAATCAGACCATTCACCCGTACACCGACCTCCTGGTGCACGACATGGGCCCCGCGCTGGCCGACGGCCGGCCCGATTTCCAGGCTTCGGGCAGCGAGTGGCGCACGCCGCCCCTCTGGGGTATCGGCCTGGTGGAGACGGTGAACAAGCACACCAACTTCCTGCACGACGGCCGGGCGCGGACGCTGTTGGAGGCGGTGCTGTGGCACGGCGGGGAGGCGGCGCGGGCACGCGACGCGGTGAAGCGGCTGCGGAAGCAGGACCGGAGTGCGCTGATCGCGTTCCTTCAGTCGCTGTGAGGCGCTCCCCTCATTCCCACTCGATCGTGGCGGGCGGCTTCGAGCTGACGTCGTAAACGACGCGGTTCACGCCGTCCACCTCGTTGGCGATCCGGTTCGAGACGCGCGCCGAGCACCTCGGGCGGGAACGGAAACCAGTCCGCGGTCATGCCGTCGCGGCTGGTGACGGCACGAAGGGCGATCACCTGATCGTAGGTGCGGAAATCGCCCTGGACGCCGACCGACCGGATCGGCAGCAGCACGGCGAAGGCCTGCCAGATGTCGTCGTACAGTCCGGCGGCGCGGATCTCCTCGATGTAGATGTGGTCCGCGCGGCGGAGCACCTCGAGATTCTCGCCGCTGACCGCTCCCAGGATGCGGATCGCGAGACCGGGTCCGGGGAACGGGTGTCGGCCGACCATCTCCTCGGGCAGTCCCAGCTCGCGGCCGACCTGCCGCACCTCATCCTTGAACAGCTCGCGGAGCGGCTCGAGCAGCTTGAACGGCAGGCGCTCGGGCAGCCCGCCCACGTTGTGGTGCGTCTTGATCGTGACCGAGGGGCCGCCCTGGGGCGAGATGGACTCGATGACGTCGGGATAGAGCGTACCCTGGACCAGGAAGCCGACGTCCTTCCCCACCGCCTTCGCCTCCGCCTCGAACACGTCGATGAAGGTGTGCCCGATGCGGCGGCGCTTCTCCTCCGGATCCGCCACCCCCGCCAGACGCTCGAGAAACTGCTCGCTCGCGTCCACCACCCGCAGGTCGATGCCGAGGTGGCGCCGGAACGTGGCCTCCACCTGGGCGCGCTCGTGGAGCCGGAGCAGGCCGTGGTCCACGAAGATGCAGGTGAGCCGGTCGCCCACCGCCCGGTGGACCAGCACCGCGGCGACCGAGCTGTCCACGCCGCCCGAGAGGCCGCAGATCACCCGCTGCGTGGGGCCGACCAGTTCGCGGATGCGGGCGATCTCGATCTCGACGAAGTGCCCGGGGTCCAGTCGGGGGTGCACTCGCAGACCTCGAACAGGAAGTTGTTGAGGATCTCCCCGCCCCGCGGCGTGTGCGCCACCTCGGGATGGAACTGCACGCCGAAGAGCGGCTGCTGGGTGTGCTCCATCGCCGCGATCGGCGAGTTGTCGCTTCGGGCGGTGACCCGGTATCCCGGCGGCGGCGTATCGACGTGATCGCCGTGGCTCATCCACACCGGCGTCTCCTCGCCCGGACCGAACCCGCGGAACAGCCGGCCGCCGTCCACCGTCACGCTGGCCCGGCCGTACTCCCGGCGGTCGGCGCGGGTCACGCTTCCCGCCGGCCAGGTGGGCCAGGAGCTGCATCCCGTAGCAGAGACCCAGCACCGGAGTACCGAGCCGCAGCAGCTCGGGGTCGGCGGTGGGCACGCTCTCGCCATAGACCGAGTTCGGCCCGCCCGACAGGATGATGCCCTTCGGCTTCCAGTCGCGGATCCATCCGACGGTTCGTGAGGGAGGGTGGATCTCGCAGTACACGTGCGCTTCGCGCACCCGGCGCGCGATGAGCTGGGTGTACTGCGAGCCGAAATCGATGATCAGGATGCCGTCGTGGTGCGCTGCCACTGAGTTGCTTGCCTCCGGGTCACAGGTCAGCGATCGGTTCCCGCCATCGAGCGAGACTCGCTCCGTGCCGAACAGCTCCTCCAGCCGCTCCCGGGGACGCGACACCCACCAGCGCCCGCCGTCCACGACGACTTCGGCCGGCCGGGGACGGGTGTTGTAGTTCGACGCCATCACGAACCCGTAGGCGCCGGCGCCGAGCACGGCGAGTCGCTCGCCGCGATCGAGGCCGGGGAGCACGCGGTCGCGGGCGAGAAAGTCGCCGGTCTCGCAGACCGGGCCGACCACGTCCACCTCCGCCTCGGGACGGCCGCGCAGCTCCACCTCCGCCATCTCGTGGTAGGCCATGTAGTGGCTCGGCCGGACCAGGTCGTTCATCCCGGCGTCCACGATCACGAGATCCTTGCCGCCGGAATGCTTGCGGGAGAGCACCGTGGTCAGCAGCACGCCCGCGCTGCCCACCAGGTAGCGGCCCGGCTCCATCACCAGCGTCAGCCCGCTCCGGCGAACCAGCGGGACGATCGTGTCGGCCAGCGCCGCGGGGCTCAGCGGCCGCTCGTCGCCGGTAGCGGATGCCGATGCCGCCGCCCACGTCCATCGTGCGGAGCGTGTCCACGCCCGCCTCGCGCAGCCGCGCCACCAGGTCGAGCAGTCGCGCGATGCCCTCGGCGTAGGGCCTGGGATCGAGCAGCTGGCTGCCGATGTGCATGGCGATGGTGTCGAGCGTGAGCAGCGGATGCTCGCGCACGGCCAGCGCGAGCGGCACGACCTGGTCCACGGGGACGCCGAACTTGATGCCCCCCTGGCCGGTGGCGATGAAGGGATGGGTGTCGGCGGTGACGTCCGGATTGACCCGGATGCCGACGCGCGACGGGCTTCCGAGCTCGGTTCGCGATCCGGCCGAGCGCCGCGAGCTCGGCCGTGGACTCCAGGTGCACGTGGCCGATCCCGGCCTGCACCGCGGCCGTGAGCTCGTCGTCGGTCTTCCCCACCCCGCTGAAGACCATGCGATCGGGATCGAATCCGGCCGCGAGCGCGCGGGCCAGCTCGCCGCCGGAGACGATGTCCGCGCCGGCGCCCAGGTCGCGGAGGACCCGCAGCACCGCCAGATTCGCGTTCGCCTTCACCGCGTAGGCGATCCGGTGCGGCACCGGCGCCAGCGCCTGATCCAGCGCGTGGAACTGCCGCCGGATCACGTCGGCGTTGTAGACGTATGCGGGTGTCCCCACGCCGTCCGCGATGGCCGTGAGCGCCACGCCGCCGAGCTGCAGCGCGTCCCCGACCCGCTCGAGCCCGGCGTCCGCAAAGAGCGGCGGCAGCGCCTCGCCGGTCAGTACGCCCTCGCCCACACGGCCTCCGATACGCTGGGCTGGCCGCACCACATGCAGGTGGCCGGGACCTCGGGCGAGCGGAACTCGGGATCCGGCAGCACGCGGATGGTCGCCTTGGTCTTCTCCTTGATCTCCGCCTCGCACTCGCCGCGGCCGCAGAACCCGCTGTAGATGAATCCACCGGCGCCCTCGAGCTGGGCGAGGAACTCCTCCTTGGTCGCGCCGCGAATGCTGTTCGCCTCGCGCCGGGCGCGGGCGCACCTCGAGCATCTCGCGCTGCATCGTCTCCATCGCCGCGACCAGCGCGGCCGCCAGGCCCGCCAGCGGCAGGCTCTCCTTCTTGCCGCCGGTCCGGCGGGCGAGCATCACGCGTGCCCGCCGTCGACGTCGCGGGGGCCGATCTCGAGCCTGAGCGGCACGCCCCGGCCCTCCCACTCGTAGTACTTGGCGCCCGGCTTCACCCCGTGCCGGGCGTCGACGTGCACCCGGACGCCGGCGCCGGTCGAGCTCCTTCTTGATCCGGTCGGCGACCTCGAGCACCGTGGAGCGCTCCTCGTCGGTCTTGTAGATCGGCACGATGACCACCTGGTACTGCGCCAGGCGCGGGGGGCAGACCAGCCCGGCGTCGTCTCCGTGGACCATGATGAGCGCGCCCACCAGCCGGGTGGACACGCCCCAGGACGTGTTCCACACATGGTCCACGTCGCCGGACGCGGTCTGGAAGGTCACCTCGAACGCGCGCGCGAAGTTCTGGCCGAGGTTGTGACTGGTGCCCGCCTGGAGCGCCTTGTTGTCCTGCATCAGCGCCTCACAGCTGTAGGTCCGCAGCGCGCCCGCGAACCGCTCGCTGTCGGTCTTTCGGCCGGTCACGACCGGCATCGCCATCCACTCCTCCATGAAGGTGCGGTAGACGCCGAGCATCCGGCGTGTCTCCTCCTCCGCTTCGGCCTCGGTGGCATGGGCGGTGTGGCCCTCCTGCCAGAGGAACTCGGTGGTCCGCAGGAAGAGCCGGGTCCGCATCTCCCAGCGCACGACGTTGGCCCACTGGTTGATCAGCAGCGGCAGGTCGCGGTAGCTCTGGATCCACTTGGCGTACATCGCGTAGATGATCGTCTCCGAGGTGGGCCGGACGACCAGGGGCTCCTCCAGCTCCTTGCCGCCGCCATGGGTGACGACCGCGGTCTCGGGCGCGAACCCCTCGACGTGCTCCGCCTCGCGACTCAGGAAGCTCTGCGGGATGAACAGCGGGAAGTAGGCGTTCTGGTGCCCGGTGTCCTTGAACATCTGGTCCAGGGCACGCTGCATCTGCTCCCAGATCGCGTAGCCGTTCGGCCGGATGACCATGCAGCCCCGGACGGGGCTGTAGTCGGCCAGCTCGGCTTTCGCGATCAGCTCGTTGTACCACGCACTGAAATCCGCGGCCCGCGTGGTCAACGCCTTCGATTCCGCCATACTACGTCCTTTCCACTCGGAGGCCGTCGCGGACGCGTCGCCGCCGTTCGGCTCGGACACTCACCGCAACAGACTCGTCAACCGCTTGGTCAGATCGTCGCGGGCTACCGCGCTCTGTTCCTTCCCCTGCAGGTCCTTGAGCATCACCTCGCCGCGGGCTCGATCGTCGGGGCCCACCACGACCGCGAATCGGGCGCGACGGGCGGCGGCCAGCTGCAGCTGCTTTCCCACCGCCTGCTGGCTCAGGGCGTACTCGACCCGGAAGTCCGCCTCGCGCAGCTCCCGGGCGAGCGCCAGGATGTGCGGGACGTCATCCGGGGTGATCCCCGCCACGAAGACCTCGATCCCCGCCGACCGCATCCGGAGCCAGGCCCCTATCCCGGAGCAGCTCTCCGAGGACGACGTCTCCCATGCCGAAGCCCAGCGCGGGAAGATCCACCCCGCCCAGCGACTGCAGCAGATTGTCGTAGCGCCCCCGCCGCAGATGGCCCGGAGCTCGCCGCCCGCATCGAACAGCTCGAACACGGTGCCCGTGTAGTACGCCAGCCCGCGCACGATGCCGAGGTCGAGATCCAGGTACTCGCCGAATCCCATCGCCGACAGCGCATCGAGCGTCCGCCGAAGCCCATCGCCCTGTTCGAGCGCCGAGCTCCGGAATGCCCCCTATCGCCTCGAGCTCGGCCCAGGAGCTGGCGCGGGTCACCTGCAGCAGCCGATCGATGGTCCCCGATGCGATGCCGGCGTCCGCCAGGCGGGCGACCGAGCGTGGCCTCCGGTGATCGACGGATCTTGTCGAAGACCTGGTATACCACCGGCAGCTGGGCCTCGGCGACACCCAGCGACGACAGCATCGCCGTGAGCACCCGGCGGTCCGAGACGCGAACCCTGATGTCGCGCGGACCCAGGCCGAAGGCCGCGAACCGAGTCGATCGCCAGCGCAATGATCTCCGCGTCGGCGAGGGGACCGCTCTCGCCGATCAGGTCGCAGTTGAGCTGAAAGTGCTCCCGCAACCGGCCCCGCTGCTGCCGCTCGTAGCGAAACAGCTGCGGGATGGAGAACCACCGGATCGGCTTCTTGAACACCGTCGCACGCGCCGCCACCATGCGCGCCAGCGTCGGGGTCATCTCGGGGCGGAGCGACACCTCGCGCCCGCCCTTGTCGATGAAGTTGTAGAGCTGCCCGACGATCTCCTGCCCGCTCTTTGCCGTATAGAGCTCGAGCGGCTCCAGGGGCGGTCCGTCATACTCCTCGAAACCGTACCGGGCCGCCACCTGCCGCCAGGTTCGGAAGAGGTGGTCCCGGAGCGCCAGCTCGGCGGGATAGAAATCGCGAAATCCCGGCAGGGCCTGAGGTTGCATGGGCAGGATAATAGTGGAGGGCCGCGAGTCCGAGCGAGCACCTACAGGCCGAGCTCACCCATCACGTCACCCACCGTGTGGAACGATCCCGTAACCAGGATCGTGCCCGCACCGCGCTGGACTTCCTGGAGCGCCGCGTGGAAATCCGGAATCAGGCTCCACGAGGCGCGGGCCGGTGGGCGCGCCCGGTCCCCGAGCCACCGCCGCAGCCACGCCGCATCCCATCCACGGCTCGCCGCCGTGGGCGCCACGGTTAGAACTCCACGATCGATGGCGCGATCGAGCTGTACCAGCATGTCGGGCCACTCCTTGTCGCCCAGGATCGAGACCAGGCCGTGGATGGGCCTGGGTGGACGGAGTGCGTCGAGCGCGTGAACGAGCGCGCGGATGCCGTCCGGATTGTGGGCGACGTCGAACAACCACTTGCCGCGCCGATCCAGACGACCCGGGATCCAGGCCTCCGCGAAGCCGCGCGCGACGGCTTCGCCGTCGGGCCGCCACGGCGCCGGCAGGGCCATCAGAACCCCGTGCGCCACCGCGGCGTTGCGGCGCTGGTGGGGGCCGGCGAGCGCCAACGGACCGGACCATTCGTAGTCGGGGGGCAGCACCCGCACGTCCGCCCTGCGCGCCGGCATCCAGCCGCGCGACGGCGCGATGAGCCTCGCGGCGCAGGACCTCCACCAGCGCGGGCTCGCGCTCGCCGATCACGAACGGTACGCCGGGTTTGGCGATCCCTGCCTTCTCTCCGGCGATCTTCTCCAGTGTGTCGCCCAGATACTTCATGTGATCACGCTCGATCTTGGTCACGGCGCTCACCAGCGGACGGACGACGTTGGTGCTGTCCAGCCGCCCGCCCAGCCCCACCTCGACGATGGCGATCTCTGCCCCACGGGCGGCGAAGTCCGCCAGCGCGATCGCGGTCGTGGCCTCGAAGAAGGTGGCGCGCCGCTCCAGGATCAGCGGCCGCAGACGCTCGGTCCACATGGCCACGGCAGCCTCGGTGATCGGCACGCCGTCCACCCGGATGCGCTCGCGGAACGACACCAGGTGAGGGGAGGTGTATAGGCCCACCCGCCAGCCAGCCTCCCGGAGCGCGGCCGCCACCAGCGTGCACACACTTCCCTTGCCGTTGGTGCCCCCGACGTGAATGGTCGGCACCACCTGGTCCGGGCTTCCCAGCGACCTGAGCAGGGCGCGCGTCGTCGCAAGCCCGAACTTGATTGTCGTGGTGCGGGGGAAGAGGAAGTCGAGCGCCTGGTCGTAGGTCAGCGATGTCATCTGTCATCCCGGATGTCGCCGAGGGATCTTGCTCGCGCATGGCTGCCAGCCATGCTTCACCCCAGAATACAGCGGCGCCCCACCCAACGTTGGCCGCGGGTGGGGCGCCGGAGCGTGCGATCGCTCCCCCGTCAGCTCAGCTCGGCGTGCTCCGCAAGCGGTCGCTGCCCCTGCATGTGGCGGAGCAGCCGGGCGGTGGTGTCCCGAAGCGAGCCGCGCGGCACCACGTCGTCGATCTGCCCGTGGTCCACCAGGAACTCGGCCGTCTGAAAGCCGTCCGGGAGATCCTGCCCGATGGTCTGCTTGATCACCCGCTGCCCGGCAAAGCCGATCACGGCGCCCGGCTCGGCGAGGATCACGTCACCCTGCATCGCGAACGACGCGGAGACGCCGCCCGTGGTGGGGTCGGTCAGGATGGAGATATAGGGGATCGAGTCGCGGTGAAGCTGGGCGATGGCCGCGCTGGTCTTGGCCATCTGCATGAGCGACAGCACACCTTCCTGCATCCGGGCCCCGCCCGAGGTGGACACCAGCACCAGCGGCAGCTTCTTCTCGTGCGAGCGCCGCGCCAGCCGGGCGATCTTCTCCCCGACGACCGAGCCCATGGAGCCGCCCATGAAGGCGAAGTTCATGACCCCGAGGTTGAACGGGAGCCCGTCGATCCTGGCGGTGCCGGTGTAGATGGCGTCCGCCCGCCCCGCCTTCTTCCGGGCCGCGGCCAGGCGTTCGGTGTAGTGCTCGAAGTGCAGGGGGTCCACCGAGCGGAGATCGCCGTACAGCTCGCGCCACGTGCCCTGGTCGGCGAGGATGTCGATGTAGTCCTCGGCCGAGATGCGCCGGTGTCGGCCGCATTCCGGGCAGACATTGAGCGCCTTCTCGAACTTTTCCCGCAAGTCGATGTGCCCGCAGCCGTCACACTTCTCCCACGCATCGGGCGGGATTTCCAACCGCTCGCGCTGCGAGGTGCGTGGCTTTCGTTCCTTCTTAAACCATGCCATCACGGCCATAGGAGGAAGGGGGTCACCCGGACAGAGGGGATAGTGGGCATCCGGAACCGATGGAATCTCTGCGGTCCCGCCCCCGCGCGCTAGGGCCCATGTTGTAAGTGCTTGTCAAATATCGGGATAGCCGGACTGGCGGGAGTCGTTCGCCACCCGGAATGCCAATCCGAGGCAGAGGCAGCAGATCACGAAGAAGGACCCGCCGTAGGAGAAGAACGGCAGGGGAATCCCGGTGATGGGCATGAGGTTCACCGTCATTCCGACGTTCTCATACACGTGGGTGAAGAGCAGCCCCAGAATCCCGAAGATCAGCAGGCTGCTGAACGAGTCGGTGGCGCGGCGGGAAATGCGAAGCAGGGTCAGGAACAGCGCCAGGAACAGCCCGAGCGCCACCACCACGCCGACGAACCCGAGCTCCTCCCCCACGATGGGGAAAACGAAGTCGGTGTGCTGTTCGGGCAGGAACGCGAGGCGCTTCTGAGGCCCGTCGGTGTAGCCGGTGCCGAACCAGCCACCGGATCCGATGGCCACACGCGACTGGATCGCATGGTATCCCGCCGCCCGCGGATCCACTTCGGGATTGAGAAACGTGAGGAGACGGTTTTGCTGGTAGGGCGCCAGCCGCTTCCAGAGCGGCAACGCGATCGCGCCCATGGCGACGTTGAGAAACCAGACCACCAGGGCGTCGGACATGTACGGGCGCCAGACGAACAGCAGTCCGGTGAAGAACACCATCCAGGCGCCCCAGGTCCAGTCGTTGAACGCGAGCAGCAGGCTCAACATGGGCGACGCGAGCAGGAACAGCAGCCGGGGCCGGACGCCCGCCCAGAACAGCATGGCGAACGCGATACCCACGAACACGATGGCGCTGCCCAGGTCGGGCTGCTTGAGCACGAGGAGAAAGGGGATTCCGACGATGATGCCCGGGACCAGCAGGTCGCGCAGCGAGCGGGGCGGCTCCCTACGACTCGACAGGTAACGCGCCAGCATGAGCACGGTGGCGACTTTGGCCAGCTCGGAGGGCTGCCCGATCTGGTGGCCCCCCACGGAGAGCCAGCTGCTGCTGCTCTGCGCGGTTCCGGCGCCGGTTCCCACGAGCAGGACGAGCACCAGGAGGAAGATGCTCACGGAGTAGAGCACCGGGGCGAGCCACTCGAGCAGCCGGGGAGACACGTGGAACACCACGGCCGCCGCCACGATCCCGATGCCCACCCAGACAAATTGCCGGTGCCAGACCCCGGCGGCGCGCGTCGGCACGTCCGTCTGGCCCGCGGAGTAGAGCGTAAGCAGACCGAAGGCGATGAGGCCCACACTCACCAGCAGCAGCTGTCGGTCGACGGTGGGTGATCTCACGGCTGGTCCCTCGCGCGCTGGATCGAGTCTTCGACTTCGCGGGCCGCGGCCGCGCGGCGGATGGAGTCCTCGATGGCCCGGACCGCCGCCGAGTCCGGGTTGAGCTCCACGGGCCGCGGGGCGGTATCCTGCGGCACGGTCTCATCGAGCAGGACCTTGATCTTGATCGTGCCCACCGAGTCGGGGCCCAGAAGCTGCCGCGACATCGCGCGGGCGACGAAGGGCGCCACGCTGGAGCCGTGCTCGGCGAACTCCATGATCGCGCCGATGATCAGCTCGGGCTTGTCATAGGGGGCGAACCCGATGAACCAGCCATGATCCTTCCCATGCGAGTTCTGCGCGGTGCCCGTCTTTCCCGCCAGCTTGAGGTCTTTCCGTCGGCTCGCGGCCGCCGTGCCCCCCTCGACCACCGCGACGAGCGACCGACGAAGCCCGTCGAGCTGAGACGCGTTCAGGCCGAGATCCACCGGCGGCACGCTGGTCGGCCGAACGATATACGGGGTGGAGGAGACGCCCTCGCTCGCCAGGCCCTCGTAGAACTTCATCATGTTGATCAGGGTCTCGGTGATCTCGCCCTGGCCGATCGAGAAGTTGAGGGTGGTGGCGGGCGGGCTCCAGTGCCGCGGACCGTAGAGCTTGTCGAAGTACGCGGTGGACGCGGGCCAGATCGGGGTCTTCTCGTTCTCCAGGTCGATCCCGCTGGGATCGCGGAACCCCATGAGGACGCCGTCCTCCATGATCGCCTTGAGCCCGAGCCGAAGCCCCACCTGGTAAAAGTAGACGTCGCAGCTCTTGGCCACCGCCCCGATCAGGTCGAGCGAGCCGTGTCCCTCCTTCTTCCAGCAGCGGAACACCCGGTTGCCGAGCCGCAGGCCGCCTCGGCAGGGCGTCGGCATGTGGGTGTCGAGCCCGATGAGCCCACGCTTCAGCGCCATGGCCCCGATCGCGAGCTTGAACGGCGACGCCGGCGGGTAGCGGGTCTGGATGGCCCGGTTGAGCAGTGGCCGTGCCTCGTCATCGTTGAGGGCGCGCCAGTTGACCCGGGAGATCCCGCCCACGAACACGTTGGGATCGTAGGACGGCGCCGAGTAGAGCGCGCGCACCTGTCCGCCCGGCGTCATCGCCACCATCGCGCCTCGGACGCCCGGGGGCCAGATACTGTCGATGTAGCGCTGCAGCTCGAGGTCGATGGTGGTGATGATCGGTCGTCCCGCGGTCGCCAGCAGTGAGGCGCCGCCGGCGTCCTCGCGCACCAGACGGCCACGGGCGTTCACTTCCATGTAGCGGACGCCTTCGGTGCCCCGGAGCGAGTCGTCGTACTCCCGCTCCAGCCCGGCCTTCCCGACGATGGTACCGAGCTCGGCACCGGGATAGCGCTTCGCGCTGAGGTCGCGCTCGGTGACCTCTGAGACGTAGCCGACCAGGTGGGCGACGGCCCTGCCTGCAGGATAGAGCCGCTTGGGCTCCGACTGGATGACCAGGCCGGGCAGCACGGCCCGATGCTCCTCCAGCCGGGCGATCGTCTCGAAGGTGGCGTCGCCGAAAACCACGGCGGGCTGGTAGCGGGCCGCGCTGTAGCGCTGGACGATCTCCTCGATGTCCGCGGTGTCGACCGGTACGAACTGGCTGATGCGGGCGATGGTGGCGCGGAGCGAATCCACCGACGGGGCGAGTACCTTCACCGAATAGCCGGGGACGTTCTCCGCGATCACTCGTCCGTCCCGATCGAAGATCGTGCCCCGGGGCGCGGTCAGCGAGATCGGCCGCAGGCGATTGGTCTCGGCGCGGAGCTGGAACTTCTCGTGCTGGATGACCTGGGTCCGGAAAAAGGCGCCGCTCAGCAGCACGAAGGTGGCGACCAGCACTGTCTTCGCGACGTCGGCGCGCTCGCGCACCCGGTAGGAATCGAAGCCGTTCATACGGTGCCGATCATACGTCGAGCCGGATGGCGAACCACTCGCGGAAGGCAGCCAGCACGAGCAGGGCGAACACGGCGGTGGACAGGGCCTGCAGCGGACTGCTGAGAGTGAGTTCCATCAGGAGCCGTCCCTGAGCCGTACCGCTGGCGAGCAGCAGAACGAGGTCGCGCACCCACAATGCCACCGCCACGAAGCCCGCGTTCACCAGCACGTTGTCCGCAAAGAACACCGCCCGGCCCCAGGCGGCGAGATACCCGACGAGCGTATGGGCAAGCGCCCCGGCGCCGAAGGCCGCCGGCGTGAGTGCATCGTTCACGATCCCGACGATGAATCCCGCGACCGCCCCCGCGCCCGGGCCGGCCCTCATGGCGAAGAACACCAGGCCGATCAGGAGAAAATCGGGGCTCACCCGGGCGCTCCAGAGGCGCGGCCGGAGATAGAAGTGCAGCAGGACCAGCAGCGCCATCACCAGGGCGAGCTGGATCCGGTTTGCGCGCGAGGCACTCATCGGGCGGAGTCCTTGGCCGCGGCGATGGAGTCGGCACGCCGCGCGCCCGCGATCGAATCCATCCGCTGCGCCTGGAGGGCGCTATCGCTGGGGAAGGCGCGCTCCATCCCCGTCCCGGGCGAGACCAGCACCAGCACGTGCGCCACCACGCTGGGATTGGCGGCGGGCAGGAGGCGGTACACCCGCTCCCAGCCGGCCTGCTCGCGGACCACGCCGGTCACCGTCCCGACCGGGATGCCGCGGGGATACACGCCGCCCAGGCCCGAGGAGAGCACCAGCGTGCCGGCGGGAATGGAGTCGCGGTAGGGCACGCCGCGGAGCTCGAGGGCGGATTCCCCGCCCAGGCCCGACAGAGCTGGTGCGGCTATCCCGCTGGCGTTGCCACTCGCGGTGGACGCGGTGACCCGGAATTCCGGATGCGCCCAGGTCATCACCACGCTGCTTCCCGGATCGGCGCTCACGACCATGCCGATCAGGCCCTCGGGGGCGACGACCGGGTCGAACGGCGACACCAGGTCCTTCGTCCCTACGTCGATCAGGAGGGTGCGCCCGTCCGTTGCCAACGCCTGGTGCAATACCTCGGCGGCCACGTACGGAGAGGAGATTCGGCCTTTCAGCGCGAGGAGCTGGCGGAGCCGGTGGTTCTCTGCGGTGAGCGCGGGGATACCCTGGGCAAGGTAGGCGGTGGAGTCGCGCTGCACCGTGATGGCCTTGAGGCGGGCCCGGCTGGTCCGACCCTCTTCGGCTCGCGCCTGGAGCCACACCAGGGGGGCCAGGATCGTGCCGCGGAGTCCGTCCGACAGCGTCTGCCCCCACTTGTCCGGCGCAAAGAGTCCTACGAGGGAGAGTCCGAGACAGGCCAGGAACATGACGGTGTCCCGGCGGGTGTACGAACGTTCCGACGCGCTGGCCATGGGTTAGGCCGAAAGGACGCTGCGATATTTCTCGTAGTCGTCGAGAATGCGGCCGGTGCCGCGCACGACGCAGGTGAGCGGGTCCTCGTCCACGTGAATGGGGAGACCCGTTTCCTGGGCGAGGAGAATGTCGAGGCCGCGGATCAGCGCGCCACCGCCGGTCATGACGATGCCGCGGTCCACGATGTCGCTGGCCAGCTCCGGCGGCGTGATCTCCAGCGCCCGGCGGACCGCGTCCACGATCTGCTGGATCGGCTCCTGCACGGCCTCCCGGATCTCGGTGGAATGCACCCGGACCGTCTTGGGAATGCCGGACACCAAGTCGCGCCCCTTCACTTCCATCTCCCGCTCGTCGCCGGTGGGCGCCGCGGAGCCGATCTTGATCTTGATGGCCTCGGCCGTGGGCTCGCCGACCAGCAGGTTGTAGTTCTTCCGCATGAACTGCACGATGGCCTGGTCCAGCTCGTCCCCGCCGGTGCGGATCGACGTGTCGGAGACGATGCCGGAGAGCGCGATGACCGCGATCTCCGTGGTACCCCCGCCGATGTCGATGACCATGTTGCCGGTGGGCGTCTCGACCGGCAGGCCCACACCGATCGCCGCCGCCATCGGCTCGGCCACCATCAGCACCTGCTTGGCGCCGGCGGTCTGGGCGGAGTCGCGCACCGCGCGGCGCTCCACCTCGGTGATGCCCGAGGGCACGCACACGATGACCTTCGGCTTCACCCGGAAGACGTGCTTGTCGATGATGGTCTTGAGGAAGTACCGGAGCATCTTCTCGGTCACGTCGAAGTCGGCGATGACGCCGTCCTTGAGCGGCCGCACCGCGATGATGCCATCGGGCGTGCGCCCGAGCATCCGCTTGGCCTCGAGTCCGATGCCCTTGATCTTGCCCGTCGCCTTCTCGATGGCCACGACGGAGGGCTCGTTCAGGACGATGCCTTCGCCCTTCACGTAGACCAGCGTGTTGGCCGTGCCGAGGTCCACCGCGATTTCGTTCGCGGGCAGCCACGACGTAAAGTTCAAAGAAGGAAGCTTCATCGAGAAGATGCTGGAAGCATGGCTCACAAGGTAACGAATGGCCGTCTCCGCATTCAAGGGAGTGGACGTCTCGCTAGCGACCCGTGCTGCCGAACCCTCCGGTGCCGCGTGATGAGGCCGGCAGCTCCGCCACCGCCTCGAACTCGACTCGCTCCACCTTCGCGATCACCATCTGCGCGATCCGCATCCCCCGCGTCACCTCGAACGGCTCCGTCCCGATATTGGCGAGAATGACCTTCAGCTCGCCGCGATAGTCGCTGTCGATCGTCGCGGGCGTGTTCGGTAGCGTGATGCCGTGCCGGAGCGCGAGTCCCGACCGGGGACGGATCTGGCATTCGTAGCCATCGGGCACCGCGATCGCGAGTCCGGTCGCGAAGGCTCGCCGCTCGAGTGGCGCGAGCACCCCACCCTCCGCGCTCGCCAGGTCGTAGCCCGCCGAGCCCGGCGTCGCGAGGCTCGGCAGGGGAAGGCCCTCACCGTGGGCGAGGCGGGTGAGCAGAATCTGGATCAGAGGACGGTGCCGACGTCGGTGAGGGGCAGCTGGAAGGCCTCGGCGACGCCGGGGTAGACCACCTTGCCCTCGACCACGTTCAGGCCGAGCCGCAATGCAGGATCGGCTTTGCAGGCGGCACGCCAACCCTGCTTGGCGAGCTTAAGTCCATACGGGAGCGTAGCATTGGTCAGGGCGAGGGTACTGGTCCGGGGCACGCCACCCGGCATATTCGCCACGGCGTAGTGCAGGATGCCATCCACGAAGTAGGTGGGATTCTCGTGGGTGGTCGGCTTGATGGTCTCGACGCAGCCCCCCTGATCCACCGCCACATCCACGATCACCGACCCCGGCTTCATGAGCTTGAGGTCCGCGCGCTTCACCAGGTGGGGGGCCTTGGCCCCGGGAAGCAGCACGGCGCCGACGACCAGGTCGGCCCGCCGGATGGCATCGAGGATGTTGTGCCGGTTGGAGTAGGCGGTATCGACGTTGGCCGGGAGGACGTCGTCGAGGTAGCGCAGCCGGTCGAGCGAGATATCGAGAATGGTGACGTGGGCGCCCAGCCCCGCGGCCATCTTGGCCGCATTGATGCCCACGACACCGCCGCCGATGATCACCACTTCCCCCGGCGCAACGCCCGGTACGCCGCCAAGGAGGATGCCGCTGCCGCCGAACACCTTCTCCAGGTACTTCGCCCCCTCCTGCACCGCCATGCGACCCGCCACCTCCGACATCGGCGTGAGCAGCGGGAGCTCTCCGCTGGCGAGCTGCACCGTTTCGTACGCCACCGCGATCGCACCCGAGTCCACCACGGCGCGGGTCAGCTCCTCCGCCGCCGCGAAGTGGAAGTAGGTGTAGATCAGCTGGCCACGCCGCATGCGGGGCCACTCCACGGCGATCGGCTCCTTCACCTTCATGATCATGTCGGCCTGTTTCCACACCTCGTCGGCCGTCGGCAGGATCCTGGCCCCAACGGCGGTGTACGCATCGTCAGCGAAGCCGCTCCCCAGGCCCGCACCCTGCTCGATGAAGACCGTGTGCCCCGCCGAGGTGAGCGCCTCGGCGCCGGCGGGCACGAGCGCGATGCGGTTCTCGTTGGTCTTGATCTCCTTCGGAACGCCGATCAGCATGGGGCCTCGGACAGGGTGAAGGGGTCGTCAGGGCGACGTCGGGGGGACCCAGTCGTACGATGGTCTGCCGCTCCGCCGGGAAGAACTCCGCGGCCACGAGCCGCGATGTCGTCGGCGGTGACGGCGTCGATTTCGGCGAGCATCAGGTCGAGCGGGCGATACGGGTCATCGTGGAGGCTGAAGCCGGCGAGACGGCCCATCCGGGCGATCGGGCTCTCGAGCGAGAGCATGATCTGGCCCTTGAGCTGCTGCTTGCCGTCGGACAGCTCGCCGGCCGGCAGACCCTCCCGCGCCAGCCGGTCGTACTCCGCCCGGATCGCCTCGACCGCCTGATCCGCGCTCGCCGTCTGGCTGCCGACGTAGACGCCGAGATGACCGGAGGTCTGGTGGAAATTCTTGTAGGCGAAGACGGCGTAGGCCAGCCCCAGCTCCTCGCGCACCCGCTGGAACAGCCGGCTCGACATTCCGCCCCCGAAGACGTTCGTCAGGATGGCCAGCGCGAAGCGCCGGGGGTCCTTCAGAGGGAACGTGTCGGTGCCGAAGACCACATGGGTCTGCGCCGTGTCGCGGTCCTCGCGACGGGCGAGCCCGCGAGCCGCTGCGGTCCGGGGAACCGCGCGGTCGCGGCCGCCCACCCTCCACCTCGGCGAACCACCCCTCCTGCTCGAGCGACTCGAGCAGACCGCCCGTGGTCGAGGTTGCCGGCCGCTGACACCACACAGTTGCCAGGGTGGTACCCGGTCTGGTGCAGACAGCGCAGATCGTCGGCCGACAGCGCGGCGAGCGTGTCAGGGGTTCCCAGGATGGAATAGCCGTACGGATGGGCGGGCCAGAGTGTGGCCGCGTGCAGCTCGAACACGAGATCATCGGGCGTGTCCTCCACGCCGTTGATCTCCTCCAGAATCACATTGCGCTCGGGCTCCAGATCGCTCTCGCGCAGCAGCGGACGGCGCACGAGGTCGGTGAGGATGTCCACCGCCAGGGGCAGGTCGGCGTCGAGCACGTGGGCCTGGTAGCTGGTGGCGTCCCGGCCGGTGTAGGCGTCGAGGCTGCCACCCCGGACCTCGAGTTCGAGCGCCAGATCCCGCGCGCTCCGCCGCTCGGTGCCCTTGAACACCATGTGCTCGAGCAGATGGGAGATCCCCATCTGCTCGGGCCGCTCGTGCGCGCTGGCTGTTCGGATGTAGATGCCGACGGCGGCCGACCGCACGCCGGGCAGCGACTCGGAGTAGACCACCACCCCGTTCGGCGCCGTCGTGCGGTAGCAGCCCTTCGTCGAGACGAACCGTGTCCACTGGAGGGCTACTCCTTGGGCAGGAGCGCCTTCCGGGAGAGCTTCATGCGTCCCCGCTCGTCCACCTCGAGCAGCTTGACCTGGACGATGTCCCCCTTCTTGACCACGTCCTCGGTCTTCTCGGTGCGGCCGTGCTGGAGCTCGCTGATGTGCAGCAGCCCCTCCACGCCCGGCAGGATCTCGACGAAGGCCCCGAACGCCGTGGTGCTCTTGACCGGGCCCTCGTACGTCCGGCCGACCTCCGGCTCGGTGGTGATGGCGGCGACCATCGCGCGGGCCTTCTCCCCCGCCTCGCCCCCGACCGCCGAAATGGTCACGACGCCGCTGTCCTCGATGCTGATCTTGGCGCCGGTCGCGTCCTGGATGCCGCGAATGGTCTTGCCCTTGGGGCCGATCACGTCGCCGATCTTGTCGGGCTTGATCTGCATCGTGAAGATGCGCGGCGCGTACTGGGACAGCTCGGTGCGCGGTCCCGGCAACGCTTTCGCCATCTCCTTCAGGATGTGCAGGCGGCCGATCGCGGGCCTGCTCCAGCGCCTGTTCCATGATCTTGAGGTCGAGACCCTCGATCTTGATATCCATCTGAATCGAGGTGATTCCCTTCTCGGTCCCGGCGACCTTGAAGTCCATGTCGCCGAGATGGTCCTCGGAGCCCAGGATGTCGGTCAGGATGGCGATCTTGTCGCCCTCCTTGATCAGACCCATCGCCACGCCCGCGCACGGTGCCTTCATCGGCACGCCGGCGTCCATGAGCGCCAGCGAGCCGCCGCACACGGTGGCCATCGACGAAGAGCCGTTCGACTCCAGGACCTCGGAGACGACGCGCAAGGTGTAGGGGAAGTCCTCGTAGTGCGGCAGCAGCGGCTGCAGCGCCCGCTCCGCCAGCGCGCCGTGCCCGATTTCGCGGCGGCTGGTGCCGCGGATCATCTTCACTTCGCCGGTCGAATAGGGCGGAAAGTTGTAGTGCAGCATGAACGACTTGGTGGTCTCGCCGGCCACGTCGATGCTGTCGATCCGCTGCTCGTCGTCCGTGGTGCCGAGGGTGACCGAGACGAGCGCCTGGGTCTGTCCCCGCGTGAACACCGACGACCCGTGGGTCCGCGGCAGCACGCCCGCCTCGATCGAGATCGGCCGGATGGTGTCGAGATCGCGGCCGTCCACCCGCTCGCTCTTGTCGAGCACCTGCTTCCGCATCACGCGGTACTCGATGTCCTCGAGGTGGTTCGAGATCTCGCGACCCCGCTCCGGGTAGTCGGCGAGCAGCGCCGCCATCGCCTGGTCCTTGCACGCCCTTCACGCCCGACGACGCGGGCCGCCTTGTCCTTGGCGTTGATCGCCTGCGCCATGGCGGATTCGGCGGCGTCGGTGGCGCGACCCTGCAGCTCGGCGTCGACCGGGGCCTTGGTCCAGGCGAGCTTCTGCGCCGCTCCCGCCTTGTCCACCAGCTGCCTCTGGAGGCCGATCACATCCTTGATCCCCTTCTGCGCGACCTTGAGCGCCTCCAGGATCTCGGCCTCCGACACCTCGAGCGACCCGCCCTCGACCATCACGATCGAGTCGGCAGAGCCGCTCACCACGAGGTCGATGGAGGAGAACTCGAGCTGCTGGAAGGTGGGGTTGAGGATCCAGTTGCCCTCGACCCGTCCGACCCGCACCCCGGCGAGGGGGCCGTTCCACGGCACCGGCGACAGGCTCAGCGCGGTGGACGCGGCGATCACCCCGAGGATGTCGGCGTCGTTCTCCTGGTCGGCCGACAGCACGGTCACGAAGACCTGGACTTCGTTCTTGAACCCCTCGGGGAACAGCGGACGGATCGAGCGGTCGATCAGCCGGCTCGCGAGGATCTCCTTGTCGGACGGCCGCCCCTCACGCTTCAGGAACCCGCCGGGAATCTTGCCCGCCGCGTAGGTCTTCTCGCGATATTCGACGGTCAGGGGGAAGAACGGGAGGGTGGAGATGTTGGGGGATACGGTCACCGCGGCGAGGACCATCGTGTCGCCATACCGTACGAGCGCGCTGCCTGCGGCCTGCTTCGCCAGTCGGCCGGTCTCCAACAGGAGCTGCCGGCCCGCGAACTGGGTCTCGATCCGTTGTGCTGTCACTGCCTTCTCTCTCTCTGGTGGCTCTGGTTTCTTTGCTGCCGGAGGACGTCGACGTGGAGGACGGTCATACAGAGAGGGCGTCCCGACCGATCGATCGGGACGCCCTCTGGAGTGCGCGGCGGTTAGTGGCGGAGGCCAAGCTGCTCGATCAACGCCCGGTAGGTCTGGAGATCGCTCCGCTTGAGGTAGGTCAGGAGCCGGCGACGCGTGCCGACCATCTTCAGGAGACCCCGGCGGCCGTGATGGTCCTTGGGGTGGGTCCGGAAATGATCGGTGAGCGAGTTGATCCGCTCGGTGAGAAGGGCGACCTGCACCTTGGTGGACCCGGTATCCGTCTCGTGGGCCTGGTGCTTGGCCATCGTGCCCTGCTTGTCGAAGCTCATGCAGCCATTCCTAAAGAAGTTCCGCCGTTGCCGTAATCCGTTGTAGCTGTGAAGAATAACCCGGTTTGAGGCCCTCGGTGCAAGGGCTGCCTCGACCGGGCGCGCTCACCCCGCCGAACAGCCGCCGGATATCGTTGCTGAACGCCAGCCCCATCAGCAGCACGATCAGCACCATTCCCACCGCGGTGAGCCGCTCCCGGAGCTTGAGCGGGAGCGGACGCCGGATCACCGCCTCGGCCAGCAGGAAGATGAGCTGGCCGCCGTCCAGGACCGGGACCGGCAGCAGGTTCAGGATCGCCAGGTTGATCGAGATCAGCGCCATGAAGGCGAGGAAGGGGTCCAGACCCATCCGGGCGCTCTCCCCGGCCAGCTGGCCGATCATGATCGGGCCGCCCACCTCGCGCCGGGAGATCCGGCCGCTGAAGAGCCCGCGGACCGTGCGCACGATCTGGGTCGACGCGCCCACCGTGGCGTTGAAGCCTTCGACCAGCGCCGCGCCCGACGCCGAGGGGCTCGGAGCGGAAGTCCAGTTGGACCGAGATCCCCACCCGGCCCACCTGCCGTGGCTTGCCGTCCAGACCCTCGACCGTCTCCACATCCGGCCGCACTTGGAGCGTCCGGCGGCCGGTGGCGCCCGCCACCTCGATCGCGAGCGGCGTCCCGCCGTTCCCCTGCAGCACCTCCAGCACGTCGTACCACTGGGCGATCGCCTTGCCGTTGATCGCCACGATGGTGTCACCCGCCTGGAAACCCGCGCGCGCGGCGGGGCGTCCCGGCAGCACCTGGCCCACCACCGCCGGCCGGAACGGCTGCAGCGCCTGCGACGCCTTGAGGCGCTGCTCCAGCGCGTCCTGGTGGATCGGCAGGACGACGGATCTGCCGCCGTCCAGGTCGATCCGGATCTCCGGCTCCGGCGCGTTCGCGATGCCGTCGGTGACGTCGTTCCACGACGTCACCGGCCGGCCGTTGATGCTGGTGATCCGAGATCCCGACCGGGATCTCGCGCAGCGCCTCGCGCCCCGGGCGGAATCATCTCCTCGATGGCGCGCCCCACGGTGGTCGACGGGATCGATCTGGCGCCCGTTCTTGGCGGCCAGGAAGGAGAACGCCATCCAGGCGAAGAGCGCGTTCATGGTCACGCCCGCGAGGATGACGATCATCCGCTTCCACACCGGCTTCGCCTCGAACACGCGGTCCGGCGGCACCGCCGCCTCGACGTGCCCGCCCTCGAGCGCGGAGCTGGTCACGTCCTCCTCGATGCTGGCCATCTTCACGTAGCCGCCCAGCGGCAGCCAGGAGATGGAGTACTCCGTCTCGCCCCGCCGGAAGGTGAGCCACGGAATCGGCGAGCCCAGACCGAGCGAGAAGCGGTGCACGTAGATCCCGGCCCACTTGGCGGCCAGGAAGTGCCCCGCCTCGTGGATGAAGATCAACACGCCGAGAACGACGATGAGGGCAAGAATGGTGGTCAGCACGAGTGTCCTCACGAGCTCGCGGGCGCGGGCGCGCGCCCATCGGTCGGCCTCGCGCACCGCCTCGACGGCGGTCGCGGGCGCGGGCAGATGCGCGTCCAGCACCTGCTCGATGATCTCACTGATGCGGCCGAACGGGATCGCGCCGTCCAGGAACGCGGCGACCGCCACCTCGTTGGCGGCGTTGAACACGGCCGGCGCCGTGCCGGCGGCCCGGCCGGCCGCCATGCCGGCGCCGAGCGCGCGGAACACGTCCCGCCGCACCGGCTCGAAGGTGAACGGGCCGGCCGCCACCGGATCGAGGCGGCGGACGCCGGTGTCGGGCAGCCGGCCGGGATGGGTCAGCGCGTACAGGATCGGCAGCTCCATCGAGGGGAAGCCCAGCTGGGCGATGACGCTGCCGTCGCAGAACTCCACGAACGCGTGGATGATGCTCTGCGGATGCACCACCACGTCGAGCGCGTCGTAGGGCAGCCCGAACAGGTAGTGCGCCTCGATCACCTCGAGCGCCTTGTTGGCCAGGGTGGCGCTGTCCACCGTGATCTTCTGACCCATGCGCCAGGTCGGATGGCGCAGCGCCTCCTCCACGGTGGCGCCGCGAATCCGCTCCTGCGGCCATTCCCGGAACGGGCCCGCCGGAGCAGGTGAGGATCAGCCGGCCCAGCTCCGCGTCGCGACCCGCGACGCACTGGAGCACCGCGCTGTGCTCCGAGTCCACCGGGACCAGCTCGCCGCCGCCGGCGCAGGCCGCCTGGACCACGAGGTCGCCCGCCATGACCAGGCTCTCCTTGTTCGCCAGCGCCACCCGCTTGCCGGCCCGCAGCGCGGCGAGCGTGGCGTCGAGCCCGGCGGCGCCCGACCACCGCGTTCACCACGATGTCCACGTCGGGATGCGTCGCGGCCTCGATGAGCACCTCGGGGCCGCAGGGCCAGCGGTCGTCCGCACCGGCGCCGGCGAGCCCCGCGAAAGCGGGCCGCCACTCCGCGACCTGGCGCTCGAACTCCTCGCGGTTCCGGCCGCAGGTCAGCGCCACGACGGCGAAATGATCGCGCTGGCGCCGGAGCACGTCCAGCGCGCTGCGCCCGATGGACCCGGTGGATCCCAGCACCGCCACGCCCTCGCCGGCCGTCGCCCACTAGATCACCCCGAACATCCGGTACATCGCGGCGGTCACCGGCACCACGAAGTACAGCGAGTCGAGGCGGTCGAGCACGCCGCCGTGTCCGGGGATGAGGCGGCTCGAGTCCTTCACGCCCGCCGCTCGCTTGAACAGCGACTCGGCGAGATCGCCCACCTGGCCCACGACCGAGAGCACGCCGGCCACCGCCAGCGCCTGCGCCAGACTCACCTCCGACGCCGACCCGGGGAAACACCCACGCCGAGAAGATCGGCGCGATCGCGAGCGCGCCCATGACGCCGGCGGCGGTGCCGCGACCTGGTCTTCCCCGGGCTCACGGTCGGCGCGAGCTTGGGCCCGCCGAAGGTGCGGCCGGCGAACATCGCGGCGGTATCGCAGGCCCAGGTCACGACCAGCGGGAAGAAGACCAGCCACGCGCCGGCCCAGCTCCGGAGCGGCAGGTTGCCGTGGCGGATAGCGAGCAGGAAGGTCGGAAGCCCGCCGGTGTAGAGCACGCCGAGCACGGTCACCGCGACCGCCTCCAGCGGCCGGTCGGCCGGCGCGCGTGCCGCCAGCGCCCAGGTGAGGAGCGCGACCAGTGCCAGCGCCGCCGCGTAGACCAGGATCTCGGGCGCGGCGGGATGCCGGGAGGGCGGCAGCAGCAGGAAGTAGGCGACGACGGGCAGCGAGGCGGCCGCCACCATGCCGGCGGCTCGCGCGGGCCGGGTCCCGCCCCGCTCCGCCAGGCCGAACAGCTCGCCGGCGCCGAGCGCCGCCGCCGACCGCCAGCAGCGCCGACGAGCGGGAGGCCGCCGTACCAGACCATGAGGAGCGCGAGCGGAATCGCGACCAGCGCGAAGCCGACCCGCCGGACCAGCTCGGATGACATCAGGCGGGGACGCGGCCGAACCGCCGGTCGCGCCGCTGGAACTCCAGGATGGCCTCGAAGAGATGGCGCCGCGTGAAGTCGGGCCAGAGCACCGGGGTGACGTACAGCTCGGCGTAGGCCAGCTGCCAGAGCAGGAAGTTGGAGATCCGCATCTCGCCCGAGGTGCGGATCAGCAGATCGGGATCGGGCCAGTCGGCGGTGTAGAGCCGGCGGGCGAAGGCCTCCTCGTCGATCGCGGAGGGATCGAGCCGGCCGGCCGCGGCGTCTTCGGCGAGGAGGCGGGCCGCGCGCGCGATCTCGGCGCGAGAGCCGTATGAGATGCAGAGATTGAGCGCGAGCTTGGTGCCGCCGTCGGTCTCGGCCACGATCCGGTCCACGCGCTCGCGCGCGCCGCCGCTCAGCCGGTCCACGTCGCCCAGGATCCGCACCGCGACGCCCTGAGCGCGGAGCTCGCTCATCTCGCGAGCGATGTACTCCTCGAGCAGGCTCATGAGCGCTTCGATCTCGCCCGCCGGCCGCTGCCAGTTCTCCTGGCTGAAGGCGAACAGCGTCAGCACCGAGACGCCCGCCTCCAGACAGCCCTCGACCACTTCGCGGACCGAGCTCATGCCGGCGTGGTGTCCCAATGGCCGGGGCAGCGCCCGGCCCGCGGCCCACCGTCCGTTGCCGTCCATGATGATCGCGATATGCGCGGGGACTACGCCGTGCACTCGCACCCGCTGGAGCAGGTCGTCGTCGCTCATCCGTCAGACTTCCATGATCTCGGCCTCTTTGGCGTGTATGAGGCCGTCGATCTGCTTGATATGCTCGTCGGTGAGCTTCTGGACGTCCTTCTCCGCGCGCGTCTTGTCGTCGCCCGAGATGTGCTCCAGCTTCTTCACCCGCGAGAGCGCGTCCGTGCGCGCGTGGCGCACCGCGATCCGGCCTTCTTCGGCCAGCTTGTGGATCACCTTCACCAGCTCCTTGCGCCGCTCCTCCGAGAGCACCGGCAGCGGCACCCGGATCAGGTTGCCCTGCGTGGCCGGGTTGAGCCCGAGACCCGCGTCCCGGATCGCCTTCTCCATCGCCTGGGTGAGCGACTTGTCGAACGGCTGCACGGTGATCAGCCTCGGCTCGGGCGCCGCGACCATGGCGACCTGATTGAGCGGGACGGTGCTGCCGTACGCCTCCACCCGCACCAGATCGAGCAGCGAGGGACTGGCCTTGTTGCTGCGGATGCCGGAGAACTCCCGCTTGGTGTTCTCGACCGCCTTGTGCATCAATTCCCGGGCGTGCTTGACCAGTTCGGGTATGGTGCTCATCGGACGATGGTTCCGATGTCCGGGTCGCCTTCCAGCACCCGCCGGATGGCACCGGGACGGTTGATGTTGAAGACCACGATGGGAAGCTGATTGGCCTTGCAGAGCCCGAACGCGTTGGCGTCCATGACCGCGTAGTTCTTGACGATGGCTTCCTGGTAGGTGAGCTCGCGGATGAACGTGGCGTTGGGATCCTTCTTGGGATCGCCGGTGTAGATGCCGTCCACGTTGGTGGCCTTGAGGATCACCTGCGCCTCGATCTCGAGGGCCCGGAGCACGCCGGCGGTGTCGGTGGAGAAGAACGGATTGCCGGTACCGGCGGCGAAGATCACCATCCGCCCTTTCTCCAGGTGCCGGATGGCGCGCCGCCGGATATAGGGCTCGGCCACCGACTCCATCCGCACCGCGGTCATGACCCGGGTGTCCACGCCGATCTTCTCCAGCACGTCCTGCAGCGCCAGCGCGTTGATCACCGTCGCCAGCATGCCCATGTAGTCGGCCGACACCCGGTCGAGCCCTTCGCGGCTGGCCGTCGCGCCGCGGATGATGTTGCCGCCGCCGACCACCAGCGAGAGGTGCACGCCGAGGGCATGCACCGCCTTGATCTCCTCCGCGAACGCCTCGACCACATGGAAGTCGAGGCCACTTCCCCGCTCCCCCGCCAGCGCCTCGCCCGACAGCTTGAGCAAGGCGCGGGTGTAGGCCAGGGCCATCAGACGGCCCCGATCTGGAACCGGGCGAAGCGGCGGACCGAAATGGCCTCGCCCAGCCTGGCGGACGCCTCCTTGATCAGCTCACCGACGGTGATCTTGTCGTTGCGGACGTACGGCTGCTCCAGCAGCGTGCGCTCCGCCACGAACTTCTTGAGCTTGCCCTCGACGATCTTGGCGCGGATCTGCTCCGGCTTGCCCTCGGCGGCGACCTGCTCCTCCGCGATGCGCCGCTCGCGCTCGAGCAGCTCGGCGGGCACGTCCTCCGGGTTCACACCGAGCGGATCGGCGGACGCGACGTGGAGCGCGATGTCGCGGGCCAGCTGGCCGAAGGCCTCGTTGCGGGCCACGAAATCGGTCTCGGAGTTGAGCTCCAGCAGCACGCCCACCTGCTGGTTGTGGTGGATGTAGCTCACCACCAGTCCCTGGGACGCGACCCGACCGGCCCGCTTCTCGGCCTTGGCGATCCCCTTCTTCCGCAGGATCTCGGAGGCCTTGTCCATGTCGCCGCCGGCCTCTTCCAGCGCCCGCTTGCAGTCCATCATGCCGGCGCCGGTGCGCGCACGCAGCTCGCTCACATCCTTGGGGGAGATCGTCACGCTTGCCATGGCTTCCTCTGATCGCTCTCGGGCTGAATAGGACGACCGCCGCTCGTGGCCCGCACGGGCCAGGAGCGGCGGAGGCTCTCTGGGGTCCGGGCCGCCTCGCTTACGCGCCGGCCTCGCCGGCTCCGGCCGGCGCCGGGGCTTCGGTGGCGCCTTCGCCGTCCGTCTTGAGCCGGGCCGCGATGGCTTCCGGCTTGGGCCGGCGCTTGCGGCGGGGGCGGCGGCGCTTGCGGTCGGCGTCGGCATCGCCCTCGGAGCCGGCGTCGGTGCTGTAGGTCTCCGCCTCCATGTCCTCGGTCACCTCGCGCATCGGCATCTGCGCGCGGGCTTCCTTGATGACGTCGGACAGCGCCGCGGTGATGAGCGAGACCGACCGGATCGCGTCGTCGTTGCCCGGCACCGGCACGGTGATGACGTCCGGATCGGCGTTGGTGTCCACGATGGCGACCACCGGGATGCCGAGCTTGTTGGCTTCGGCGACCGCGATCTTTTCCTTCTTCGCGTCCACGATGAACAGCGCGCCGGGGAGACGCCCCAGCAACTTGATGCCCTCGAGGTTGCGGCTCAGCTTCACCCGCTCGCGCTCGAAGAGCAGCTTTTCCTTCTTGGTGTAGTTCTCGAAATCGCCGTCGGAGGCGCCCTGCTCCAGTTCCCGCAGCCGCCGGATCTGCTTCTTCACGGTCTGGAAGTTGGTCAACATGCCGCCGAGCCACCGCTCGGTGACGTAGAACGCGCCGGCGTCCTGTGCCTCGAGCTGCACCACGGCCTTGAGCTGCTTCTTGGTGCACACGAAGAGGACGCCTTCACCCTTGAGGACCACGCTGCGGAGCAGCTCCTGGGCCTTCTGAATCTGGCGGAGGGTCTTCTGGAGATCGATGATGTAGATGCCCGAGCGCTCGGCGAAGATGAACCGGCGCATCTTGGGGTTCCATCGGCGAGTCTGGTGGCCGAAGTGCACTCCGGCTTCGAGCAGGTCCTGCAGTTGCGGCTGTGCCATGCGGCTGCGACTTCCTTCCATTCGAGTGGTTATTCGTCCACCGGGTTCATCTCCCGAGCCAACCCCCGCAGGGGCACCGGGCTCGGAATCCACCGGTGTGATAGATGGGGCGAATGAACGGACGGAGCCTCTGCCCCGTCCGCCTTTCCGCCCGTCCGACTACCGCTTGCTGAACTGGAAGCGCTTCCGCGCTCCCGGCCGGCCCGGCTTCTTGCGCTCGACCGCGCGCGGATCACGGGTCAGCAGCCCCGCGGTGCGGAGCTTGGTGCGGTGCTGCCCATCGGCCTCCACCAGCGCCCGCGCGATGCCCAGGCGAAGCGCCCCTGCCTGCCCCGCCTGCCCGCCACCATCCACGTGCGCCTTCACGTCGAACGCGCCGAGGGTGTCGGTCGCGGTGAAGGACTGCTGGATGTGCTGAACCAGCGAAGGCCGCGGGAAGTAGTCGCCCAGGGTGCGGCCGTTGATGTCCCACTTGCCGGTGCCCGGGGTGAGATACACCCGCGCCACGCTCGTCTTGCGCCGCCCGACGGCCTGCCAGCGGAATTGGGGGGTCGCGGTCATGCGCTCGCCTTGGAGGGGGTGACGGAGAACTGCTTGGGCTGCTGGGCGGCATGCGGATGCTCCGCCCCGCCGTACACCTTGAGCTTGCCGCGGAGCTTCTGCCGCGCGAGCGAGGTCTTGGGCAGCATGCCGAAGACCGCCTTCTCGATGACCCGGTCGGGATGCTTGGCCAGGAGATCGCGCGCCGGCGTGTGCCGCTCGTGCCCCATGTAGCCGGTGTGGGAGAAGTAGGTCTTGTTCTCCTCTTTCCGACCGGTCAGCCTGACCTTCGACGCATTGACCACCACGACGAAATCGCCGCCGTCCATGTGCGGCGTATAGGTCGGCTTGTGCTTGCCCCGGATGAGCTGGGCCACGACACTGGCCAAGCGGCCGAGCGGCACGCCCGTCGCATCCACGATATGCCACTCGTGGGAGATGTCGTCGGGCGTGGCGGTGTAGGTCTTCATGAGCGCTGCCATCTTGAGCGGTTGGCTCGGATCGGCGGCCGATCCAGAGCAGGGTCAAACCGAAACAGACTCACAAGATAGCTGGCGCTGAGGGGGAGGGTCAAGGGGAGGCTGCGGACCCCACGCTACGCGCCGGGCGAACGGAATTCGACCAGCACCTGCCCCTTCTCCACGGCCTGCCCCGGCTCGACCCGGACCGCGTCCACTACACCCGCGGCCGGGGCCTTGAGCTCGTTCTCCATCTTCATGGCCTCCAGGACCACCAGCCCGGCGCCCGGCGGCCACCGCATCGCCGGCCTTGGCCCCCACCCGTACCACCAGCCCAGGCATCGGCGCCCGCAGCACGACCGGGCCGCGGGCGCGCTCCGAGCCGCCGGTGAGGCTGCGGATGTGCCGGGTCCGCTCGTCGACCACCTCGACCTCCCATCGCTCACCGCGGATCCCCAGACTCCATTGCCCGCGCCCGCCGCTCCGCATGGCCAGCACCGTGGGCTGGCCATCGATCACGAGCTGGCGCATCGGGGTGCCGGGAATGGGACGCAGCGTGGCCGTCCGCGCCTTCCCGTCCACGGTCACCCGGTCGCCATCCACCTCGACCTCGATGTCGCGATCGGCGACCGTCACGATGTACTTCACGAGGCCCGGTCCAGTACCGCGACCGTCTCGACGTGCGCCGTCTGGGGAAAGAGGTCGAACGCGACGGCCGAGGTGAGCCGGTATCCGGGCAGTCGGGTGATGTCGCGCGCCAGCGTCGCCGGATCGCAGGAGACGTAGACGATCCGCGCCGGCGCGGCCGCTCGAGGCCCGCCGTCACCCGCTCGTCCATCCCGACGCGTGGCGGATTCGTGACCACCAGGTCGGGTCGAAGCAGGCGGCCGAGCACCAGCTCCACCCGCCCCGCATGCCGATGTGCCGGCGGCCCTCGCGTCTCCGCCTCCGCAACCGCCAGCGGATCGCTCTCGACGCTCTCGACCACGGCGCCGGCCTCGGTCAGAGCGGAGGTGGTCTCGCCGATGCCGGCGTAGAGGTCCCACACCCGGCGCCCGGCTACAGGGCCCAGCGCCGCGATCGCCGCCCCGCGCACTCGGTCGCCCATCGCCGGGTTGCACCTGCTCGAACACCGTGGCCGGGAAGGTCGCCGCATGACCGGTGGCGGCGACGGCTTCCCCGCCCTCATCCTGCATCCACACCGTGGCCGTGGCGCCGCGCGCGCTCAGCGCCGCGCCCAGCCGCTCCGCCCCATCCCACGACGGCAGCGCGCCAACGAGCACGACGTGCAGCCCGCCGGTGCGGTCGAGCCGCAGCACGATCTGGCGCACCGAGGGCGGGAACCCCTGCCGCAGCTCACGCAGCTCGGCCCACAGCTCCATCAGCTCCGGCCCGGGTGATGTGGCAGCGGACCAGGTCGAACACCTGGTCGGGCCGCTCCAGCGGATGGAGCCCGATGCGGTCGCCACCGGGCTCTACCGCGAGTGTGATCTTGGTCCGGTACTCGAACTCGGCGTCGGGCGGCACCATCTCCGGATCGGGCAGGTCGAGGCCCGCGATGCGCCGCAGCGCGTCGCCCACGAACCCGCGCCGGGCCTCCCGCTGCGCCGTGGGCTCGAGGTGCTGGAGCTGGCAGCCGCCGCACTCGTCCTCGACGTAGTGGGGACACCGCGGCTCGACTCGGTGGGCGGACGGCTCCAGCACGCGGCCCGCGCGCGCCCGGGCATAGCGCCGATGCAGCCGGATCTCGGCGAGCTCCACCAGGTCGCCCGGCGCGGTGCGGGGGACGAAGACCGTCCGCCCGTCGTCCAGTTTGCCCACGCCGTCGCCGCCCGCCGCGAGCCGGAGGATCCGTACCGGCGTCACCGCAGTCCCTCGAGCCGCGCCCGTCCGAGCCATTGCGACTCGACGGTTTCGGCGTCGGACACCGACGGCCGGCGCCGGGCGCGCGCATCGTCCTCGGCGAGCGCCGCCGCAACCGCGAGCGCGACCGCGTGCGCCGGTGCAGCCCTCGGGCAGCGCCAGATCGGGACGCCGCTCCAGGAACTGGATGTCGATGTCGCCCGCGCGGAACTCGGCGTCCGCCATGAGCCGCCGGTGGAAGGCCTGGTTGGTCGCGACGCCCTCAACCACCATCTCGTCCAGCGCGCGCGCCATCCGGTTCGATCGCCTGGGTCCGGTCGGGAGCCCACACGATCAGCTTGGCGAGCAGCGAGTCGTAGAACAGCGTCACCTCGTCACCGGACTCCACCCCCGCGTCCCAGCGTACGCCCGGCCCGCCGGGAAGCCGGAGATACTCGATCCGTCCGGTGGAGGGGAGGAAGCCGTTCGCGGGATCCTCGCTCGTGATCCGGCATTCCATCGCCCAGCCGCGCGGCTCGAGCCACCGGTCGGGGACCCGCATCGGCTCGCCCGCCGCGATCCGCAGCTGCTCGCGCACGAGATCCACCCCGTAGACCAGCTCGGTGACGGGATGCTCGACCTGGATGCGGGTGTTCATCTCGAGGAAGTAGAACGACCGGTCGGCGGAGAGCAGGAACTCGCAGGTCCCGGCGCCGAGATAGCCGACCGCCTGCGCGGCGGCGACGGCCGCCGCGCCCATCCATTCCCGCAGCTCGGGGTTGACCGCGACCGACGGCGCCTCCTCGACCAGCTTCTGATGCCGCCGCTGGATCGAGCACTCGCGCTCACCGAGATGGACGGTGCGCTCGCGGTCGGCGAGAACCTGAATCTCGACGTGGCGGGGCCGCTCGATGAGCTTCTCGAGGTACACGCTCGCGTCGCCGAACGCCTTCAGCGCCTCGGACGCCGCGGTCTCGAGCGCCGCGCCCAGCTCACCCTCCGTGCGCACCACCCGCATCCCCTTGCCGCCGCCCCCGGCGGCGGCCTTCACCATCACCGGGTAGCCGAGCGACTCCGCCAGCTCGCGCGCGGTGCCGAGGTCGGTCGAGCGACTCGCTGGCCGCCCGGCACCACCGGCACGCCGGCTTCCCGCATCCGGCGCCGGGCCTCGGTCTTGTCACCCATCGCCCGGATGGCGGACGCCGGGGGTCCGACGAAGATCGAGCCCCGCATCGCACCACCGCCTCGCGCGAACGCCGCGCGCTCGGCGAGGAAGCCGTAGCCGGGATGGATGGCGTCGGCGCCGGCATCCAGCGCCGCCTGGATCAGTCGGTCGATCCGGAGATAGCTCTCGCCGGGAGGGGGGGCGCCGATCTCGACCGCGCGATCGGCCGCACGCACGTGGGGGCTGAGCGGTCGGCCGCCGAGTAGACCGCCACCGCCTCGAGCCCTTCCTCATGGCATGCGCGAATGATGCGGAGCGCGATCTCCCCGCGGTTGGCGACGAGCACCCGCTTCACGGCCGGCAGGCGGGCGGGGGCGTATCTCCGAAGAGGAGGAGGAGGCTGCTGCAGAGGAGCAGGTTGTGGGTCGCGGCGCGATCGTAGACGCCGCGAACGTCCACCACCCACGGGGACGGATTCTGGCGCACGGCCTTCAGCAGCTCGGTGATGCTCATAGCCTCGAAGTCCGGGCCGGCCGGGCGGCTCACCCGGACGAGGCGATACGGGACCCAGGCCAGCGCCGGCACCGCGGCGCTGTCGGTGCCGGGGCTCAGGCAGAGCGGCCGGCGGGGCGCCACGTCGCCCAGGGCACGCTGGACCGGCAGGCCGGGATCCACACCCATCGCCTGGGCCATCCGGTGGCGGTAGAGCGAATCGGTGGCGTAGAGGTCGGGTCGGATCGGGAGGATATCGAGCGAGGGGCGTTGCATGCTGCCGTACCAGACCGAGAGCGCTTCGAGCTCGTTGCCGGTGAGAAGCACGCCGCCCGCCGGACAGGACGCGAGCAGGTTCTCGCCCAGCTCGACGTACGAACGCCGGCATCTGCGGGGCCCGCTCGCGACTGGCGCTGGCACGGGCCGCCGTCCAGCCCTGACTCTTCCACGACCACGAGCGAGCGCTCCACCTCCGCGATCCCGCGGAAGATGACGCCGGAATCCACCGACAGCCGGATGGACTGCTCCAGCGCGGTCGCCGCGAAATCGAGATAGAGCAGGCCGTCGGGCTCGCCGCGGTGGCCGTGCAGGTGCCAGTCGCGGGCATCGTGCAGATAGAAGCGGCCGAGCTGGAGCCAGGCCCGCCCGTCGTCGGGCGCGGTGGCGAGATAGCGGCCCAGCAGGTCGATCGCCATCTGGCGCTCGCCCTCGCGCTCGAGCGCCGCGGCCCGCGGGGCCACGTTGGGATCGATGGCGCCCTGAGCGAACGCCGGAGAGCCGCCACCCAGACACAGCCAAGAGCCCCGCGGTGAACGCACAGCGGAGCCCCGACCAACGGGCTGGCACAGCGTCGACGGACGGCCGGACAGGGGGGGGCATGGACGTCTCAAGATGATATGGCGGCGGGCCTTTGGCTAGGGGAGCCGACCCCTGCCGGGACCGCCATGTGAAGGGGAGACGAGCCAGACACGAACCACGGCACCGGACGGCGGATTCCGAGGCGCGGCGACCCTCACAGCGGAATATTGCCGTGCTTCTTCGGCGGGTTCCGGTCCCGCTTGGTCCGGAGGGTCGCGCAGCGCGTCGATCAGCCGGGGCCGGGTATCCCGCGGATCGATGACGTCGTCGATGTAGCCCCGGGCCGCGGCCGCGTAGGGGTGGGCGAACTTGGCGGTGTACTCCTCGATCAGCCGCGCGGTCGCCGCCGCGGGGTCGGCCGCCTGCGGCGATCTCCTCCTTGAACAGGATCTCGACCGCGCCCTTGGGGCCCATCACCGCGATCTCGGCCGAGGGCCAGGCCAGGTTGATGTCGCCGCGGATGTGCTTCGAGCTCATGACGTCGTAGGCCCCGCCGTAGGCCTTCCGGGTGATCACGGTGAGCTTGGGCACCGTCGCCTCGCAGTAGGCGTAGAGCAGCTTGGCGCCGTGCTTGATGATCCCGCCGTGCTCCTGGGCCACGCCGGGCAGAAACCCCGGCACGTCCACGAAGGTCACGACCGGCAGGTTGAAGCAGTCGCAGAAGCGGATGAACCGGGCCGCCTTGATCGAGGCGCTGATGTCGAGCACGCCGGCCAGCACCGCGGGCTGGTTGGCCACGATCGCCGACCGGCCGGCCGCCCAGCCGGGCGAACCCCACCAGGATGTTGTCGGCGTAGCCCCGCTGCACCTCGAGGAACTCGCCGTCATCCACCACCCGCGCCGATCACGCTCGTGCATGTCGTACGGCTTGTTGGCGCTGTCGGGAATCAGGTCGAGCAGCGCCTCGTCCCGCCGGTCGGACCGGGTCGTCGGTCGGCGCGCTGGGCGGCTCGTCGAGGTTGTTGAGCGGCAGGAAGCCGATCAGCTCGCGGATGCGCCTGGAGGCACTCGGGCTCGGAGTCGTGGACGAAGTGGGCGACCCCGGACGTCCCGCCGTGCACGTCGGCCCCGCCCAGCTCGTCGAAGCTCACCTCCTCGTGGGTCACCGTCTTCACCACGTTGGGCCCGGTCACGAACATGTAGCTCACGCCCGCGCACCATGAAGATGAAATCGGTGATCGCGGGGCTGTACACCGCGCCCGCCGGCGCAGGGCCCGAGGATGGCCGAGATCTGGGGAATGACGCCGGAGGCGAGCGTGTTGCGGAGGAAGATGTCGGCGTAGCCGCCGAGCGAGGCCACGCCCTCCTGGATCCGGGCGCCGCCCGAGTCGTTGAGCCCGATCACCGGCGCGCCGTTCCGCAGCGCGAGGTCCATGACCTTGCAGATCTTCTCGGCGTGCGCCTCGGAGAGCGAGCCGCCGAAGACGGTGAAGTCCTGGGAGAAGACGTAGACCAGCCGGCCGTCGATCCGGCCCGTAGCCGGTGACGACGCCGTCGCCGGGAACACCTGCTGGTCCAGGCCGAAATCGGTGGAGCGGTGGGTGACGAACCGGTCGAGCTCGACGAAGCTGCCCTCGTCGAGCAGCAGGTCGAGCCGCTCGCGGGCGGTGAGCTTGCCCTTCTTGTGCTGCTGGGCGACGCGCGTCGGCTCCCCCGCCCTGCTCGGCGAGCGACTGGCGGTGATGGAGCTCGTCGAGGAGTTCGCGGGGGTCGGGCATGGGGGGAGAAGATAGCGCGGACGGGCTCGATCGGGGCAGCGGGGCCGAGACAGGGGCGCGGTCCGGTGATCGACAGATCACGCGCCCACGTCTCGGCGGCGCTACAGACCAGCTGCCGTCAGGCCAGGATCGGTCCGATCGGTGACGTGAGAGCGACCAGCACGAGTCCGGGTGCGAGCTGCGATCGGCCGAGAGTCCCGGCGTCGCTGGATGAGCGTATGATCAGCGGCAGGTCGACTGAATACGACGACCGAGTGAGGCAGCCATGTTCGCGGACCATCAGCGTCGACGCTCGCGGCGCTCGGCCAGCGGCAGCACCGGTCCTGCGACGATTCCCAAGCGGGACCGACATCCCGGTCACGCTCGACGAGGATATTCCGGTCGAGAGCAGGCCGCGTCGGCGACACCTTCGATGCGCACGTGACTCGCGACGTGCGAGGTGAACGGCGAAGTGGTCATTGCGGCCGGATCACCGGCCGCAGGTGAAGCTGGTGCGCAGCTGAGGAGAAGTCCGACGCGGCCACGCTGCGGCCTCGCGAAGCGTGCACGTGGACGGCGACATGCGCGCGGGTGAGCGCCGACGTGCGCCCGACGCCGATACCGATCGAGACGGGCTCGGCACCGCCGAGAAGACCGCCGTAGGCGCGGCGGCCGGCGCCGTGGTCGGTGCGGTGACCGGCGCAGGCGTGCTGGAAGGTGCGGTTGTGGGCGCCGGGCGGTGGTCTCGCCGTGGGGCCTGCTGGACAAGTCGGGCCGGGAAGTGCGAAGGACGGCACGCACACTCCAGGTTCTCGCTGCGAGAAGGATCTGCGACCTCGAGCGAGCGTGACCCGCTGCGAGTTGAACGCGTGAACGAGGGGGGCTCGAACGGAGCGCCCCCTCGTCACGTCTCTTCGCACGGCGCGGGCTCCGGCGCTGCCCGGCTTCTACTGCTCCGTCGTCGCCTCTTCTCGGACGCCGGCCGCACCGGCGGAATGATCGGCTCGTCGGGATAGCCGATGACCGCCAGCACGATGCGGTGATGGATCGGGTCCACCTCGAGCACCTTGAGATCCACCGGCTGGCCTTCCTTCACCGCGTCGCCCGGATTCTCGATGTTGGGCACGCCCAGCTGCGACATCGGGACGAAGCCCTCGATGTCGTTGCCCAGGTCCACCACGACGCCCTTGTCCATCAGGCGCACGGCCCGGCCGCGCAGCTCCATCCCGATCGGATAGGTCTCGCCGATCCGGAGCCAGGGATCCTCCTCCGCCTGCTTGAGGCCGAGGGAGATCCGCTTGTTCTCGGCGTCGATGTTGAGGATGACGACGTCCACCGCGTCGCCCTTCTTCACCACCTCGGACGGGTGCTGCACCCGCTTGGTCCAGGACATGTCGGAGATGTGGATCAGGCCGTCGATGCCCGGCTCGATCTCGACGAAGGCGCCGAAGCTGGTCAGGTTGCGGACCTTGCCCTGAATCCGGGTGCCCACCGGATACTTGAGCGGCAGCACCATCCAGGGATCCTGCTCGGTCTGCTTCATGCCGAGCGAGATCTTCTCCTCCGCCTCGTCCACCTTGAGCACCACGGCCTCGATGGTCTCGCCGATGCTGACGATCTTCGAGGGGTGCCGGACGTTGCGGGTCCAGCTCATCTCGGAGATGTGGACCAGGCCTTCGATGCCCGGCTCGATCTCGACGAACGCGCCGTAGTTGGTGATCGAGACCACCTTGCCCTGGACCCGGGTGCCGACCGGATACTTGGCCGCCACGTTCTGCCAGGGATAGGACTGGAGCTGCTTCATGCCGAGGCTGATGCGCTCCCGCTGCCAGTCGATGTCGAGGATCTTGACCTCGACTTCGCTGGCCGATCGCGACCATCTCGGTGGGATGCGAGACGCGGCCGTAGGACATGTCGGTGATGTGGAGCAGGCCGTCCACGCCGCCCAGGTCGATGAAGGCGCCGAAGTCGGTGATGTTCTTGACCACGCCCTTCCGCACCTGGCCGACGGCGAGCTCCTTCATCAGGTGCTCGCGCTTGTGGGCCCGCTCGTTCTCCAGGATCACCCGGCGGCTGACCACGATGTTCCGGCGGCGCTTGTTGAGCTTGATGATCTTGAACTCGTAGGTCTGGCCCAGCAGCTCGTCGATGTTGGGCACCCGGCGCAGCGCGATCTGGCTGCCCGGCAGGAACGCGTCCACGCCCATCAGGTTCACCACGACGCCGCCCTTGATCTTCTTGACCAGGGTGCCTTCGACCGGCTGATCGCTCTCGTGGGCCACGCGGATCTTTTCCCAGACCCGCATGAAGTCGGCCTTCTTCTTGGAGAGGACGACCGCGCCCTCCTGGTCCTCCAGGTGCTCGAGGAAGACCTCGACCTCGTCGCCCTCCTTGAGCGACTGGGGGTCCTTGAACTCGTCGAGGGGAACCGACCCCTCCGACTTGAAGCCGACGTCGAGGATGACGGCGTTCTCGGTGACGCGGAGGACCTTCGACTTGACGATCTCGCCCTCGACGATCTGCGACATGGTGCCCTCGTACATCGAGAGCATCTGCTCGTAGTCTTCGTCGGAGTAGTCTTCGTCGTAGAGGTCCTGCCGGACGCGGAGGCCGGTGGGGGAGGTGAACTGTTCGGTCGTAGGGTTGAAGTTGATCGAGCATGCGGAGCGTACCATCCTGGAGTTGTGCGCCGCGCCATGGAGCCACGGGCTGGGGTGTGCACCTCGCCGAGCCGAAGTGCTCGTTAGGCAGCCGATGAAGATAGCGCCGGTCCGCGAGCCAACGCAAGGTGCGTGAATCGGTTGAGCGGGTACGCGGCCGAAGATCGGGCGGGCCAGCTCGACGATGAAACGCACCTGATCGGGAAACGCCATCGTGGTGGTATCGAGCGGGACCGCGTCGGGCGCGGCCTGGAGCGGCGCCACGGCGCGGGTCGAGTCGGCATGGTCCCGCGCGGCCAGGGCGGCGGCCTCCGCCTCGAGCCCGCCGGCGTCGACCGGGTTCCCCCGCTGGCTGATCCGGCGCCCCGCTCGGGCCTCGGGCGTGGCCGTCAGGAAGATCTTGAGCTCGGCGTCGGGGAACACCACGGTGCCGATGTCGCGCCCGTCCACGACCACGTCGCGCCCCGCCCGCACCATGGCCCGGAGCCGGGTGTTGATCCATTCGCGAACGACGGGCACCGCGGAGACGGCCGAGACGTGGGAGGTGACCGGCTGGCCCCGGATCTCGTCGTCCACCGGCTCGCCCTCCAGATAGGCGGCGAAGCCCGCGCCGTCCGGCTGAAGCATCAGCCCGCGATCCTCGGCGGCGCGCAGCACGGCTTCGGCCCCCACCGCGACGAGCGGGTCGGTACCGTGCTCGTCCCGCCGCGCCGCCTCGCGCATCCCGACCAGCGTGACCCCCCGATAGAGCGACCCCGAGTCCAGGTGGGAGAACCCGAGTGCCTCGGCGACCGCGCGCGCGGTCGTGGACTTACCCGAGGCGGACGGGCCGTCGATCGCGATGACGCCGCCCTTCATGCGGGCCCGCGCCGGGCGATGCCGCGGAGCGCAGCGGGAAACCCGGGGAAGCTCACGGCGGCACAGGCCATGTCGTCCACGACGACCCTGGCGCCCGGCAGCGTGCCCAGCACGGCGAACGCCATGGCGACCCGATGATCGGCGCCCGAGCGGACCCGGCCGCGCGGCGGCGCATCGCCTCCATCGCACGTGCAGATCGTCCCCGCTCACCTCCGCGCGTCCCCCCACCGCGCGGATGTTCTCGGCCATGAGCCCGAGCCGGTCGCTCTCCTTCACCCGGAGCTCGCCCACGCCTCGAAAGACGGTCTCGCCCGCTGCCCGGGTGGCGAGGGCGGCCAGCAACGGGATCTCGTCGATGAGCCCCGGGATCTCCGCCGGCGGTCACCTCGGCCGGCCGAAGCGCGGCGGGCCGTGCGATCAGATCGGCGACCGGCTCGCCGAACGTGTCGGTGCCGCTCCTCGCAGCCCACAGAGGCGCCCATCCGCTCGAGCACGCCGAGAAACCCGATCCGGGTCGGGTTGACCCCGACCTGAGCCATCGCGGAGCTCACCCGCCTCCGCGAGCACGGCCGCGCCAACGAGAAACGCGGCGGAGGACGGATCGCCGGGCACCTGGATCTCGAACGGCTCGATGTGTCCTCCCGGACGAAATTCGATCCACCCCTCGCGCTCCACCACGCCGTAGCCGAAGGCGCGGAGCATGCGCTCGGTGTGGTCGCGGGAGCGGCCCGCGCGGCTCGAGCACGTCCACCGCGACCTCGCCCACCAGCCCGGCGAGCAGAAGCGCGCTCTTGATCTGCGCGCTGGAGACCGGCATCGCGTACCGGATCGGCTCGAGTCCGCCCGCCGCGAATGGTGAGCGGCAGTCCGTCGCCGCCGTGCTCCTCGAACCGCGCGCCCATCTGCGCGAGCGGGACGGTGACCCGACGCATCGGACGGCGGCGAAGAGACGCGTCGCCGGTGAGGGTGGCGCGGAACCGGCATGCCCGCGAGCAGGCCGAGCAGGAGGCGGGTGGTCGTTCCGGAGTTGCCGCAGTCCAGCGTCCGGCTGGGCCGGCGCAGACGGCCGCGGCCGCGAACCGTGAGCACGCTCTGCGGTCGGAGGGGCGACATCTCGGCGCCGAGCTGGCGCAGCACGCGGGCGCTCGACCGCGCATCGAGCGAGGTGAGCGCGCCGCCCACGTAGCTGGTGCCCCGGGCCAGCGCGCCGAGCAGCAGTGCGCGATGGGTGATGCTCTTGTCGCCCGGGACGCGGACCGTCCCGCCCACTCTCATCGGTCGAGGCCGCGGCGGAACTGGCGGGCCGTCTCGAGATAGCGCTCGAGCCCTTGCCGATCGCCGGCATGGATCAGCTCTCGCAGCTCGGCGAGGCCGCTCTTCGACGCTGGAGAGGGCCTCCACCAGCGGATCTCTGTTCTGCAACAGGATGTCGAGCCACATGTCGGGACTGCTGCCGGCCAGTCGAGTCGTATCCCGCGCGCCGGTCCCGTACGATACCCCGCCTAGGCCGGCGGTCGGCCAGGGCCTTGGCCAAGGCGTACGCGACGGCCTGCGGCAGGTGGCTGGTCCACGCCAGCTGCCGGTCGTGCGCGGCGGCGTCGATGAGAATGGGCTGCGCTTCGAGGACGTCCTCCCAGAACCGCATCACGGCGCGGCCGGTCTCGGGGCCTCCGGCGCCCGCGCCCTCGCACACGTAGACCACGCAACCGCGCAGACGGTCCGGCCGAGCGGCTGCCGAATCCGGATTCGTGGGTGCCGGCCAGCGGGTGGCGAGCCGGCGAACCGCTCACCCAGGCCGCAGTCCAGCGGCCCGGGCCATGACCGGCGCCTTCAGGCTGCACACATCGGTCAGAATGGCCCCGGGCTCGAGGGATGAGGCCAGGCGGCCGATAAGTTCCAGGGTGGGAGAAGGAGGGACGGCGAGCACGACCAGCTCCGCCCCTCGCACGGCCTTGACCGGACTGTCGGCGATCTCGGTGACCGCGCCGGCCTTGAGGGCCGCGACGCCTCGCCTCGCGAGAGCGAGCAGCCGATGACCCTGGCGACACCCGCGAGGCGGCACTGCCAGGCGAGCGATCCACCGATCGCACCCAGACCGATGACGGCCAGTGAGGTAGGGTGCACGGTTAGTGGCTGGAGGAGTTCGACACGCCGCGCATGGTGCGACCGCCCCGAATGAGGCGGCCGCGGCCGCCGTGAAACGACCCGACAACAGGCCCGCATTGTACCGACATGGCAATCGATTCTCAACGCGCTCCGCGCGGGAGCGAGGAAGCCAGTGCACGCCACGGCGGGATGGAGCTAAAGGCCATGGATATCCGGGCCGATGACCGCCTCGGCAAACCGACCTTGAATCCGCTCGCCGGTAGCGCGGACAGGGGCCTCCTCAAGCGCGTAAGCTCCTGATTCATCGCGTTGTTGCCGAAGCCGGTCGCGGGGACCGCGGCCACACGCGAGCCGCGAAAACCGGCCCAGCTGGCGTGGATTTTGCCCTCGGAGTGCAGATCGTGGCGAGAACTGCTGATCGTAGAAGACAGCCCTGACAACATGAAGCTCTTCCGCACGCTGCTGACCCTCAAGGGCCACGAGGTGACGGGGTTGCCGGGGGGCGAGGGCTTGCTGGAGACGATCGTCCGGACCGAGCCCGAGCTGGTCCTGATGGACATCCAGCTGCCCGGGCAAGGACGGCTTCGCGCTGCTGGAGGAGATCCGCCGGTCGCCGCAGGGTGGTCTGCGCGTGCTGGCGCTGACCGCGCACGCCATGAGCGGCGACCGGGAGCGCGCGTTGCAGGCCGGGTTCGACGGCTACATCACCAAGCCGATCGACATCCGGAGCTTTCCCGAGCCGGTGAAGCGTGCGCTCGCCGGAGAGACCGTCTCGCAATGATGCGAGACGCAAACCCACGCATGGTACGGTACCGATGACCAGAGACACCGCGCACACCTCCGCAGACGACCGGCGCCTCGCCGCAGAAGCAGGCGCTGCTCGAGGCGTTCGACACCGTCCTCAAGACCCAGGCCGAAGAGCGGGAGGCCGAGCAGCGGCAGGCCGACGCTCGGCGCGCAAGCGCAACGGCGTCGGCCCCGCGGTCGCCGCGCTCGCCTTCCTGCGTCCTGGTGCTCGTGCGGCTACCTGTACATGACGCGGCCCGAGTGGCTCTTCCCAGCGCCGCCGTCCCCGAGAGCCGTCGCGCGTGCAGGAGGCCAGCCTCCGTATCGGCATGGCGAACGTCGCCCAGCACATCGAGCAGTACCGGCCAGCGGACCGGCCGATTGCCCGCGACGCTCGCCGACGCCGGCACCGAGATCCAGGGCATCGCGCTATCAGCCGACTCGATACCGAGCTGGCAGCTCGACCGGCACCCACGGCGAGCTCGAGCTCACGCTGCAGGTCGCGGGCAGCCGCTGGCCGCGCTTCGTCGGCAAGCAGCTTCGAGCCTGATCGCGCGGAGCGTCCGATGAGCCGCCTGCGCCGTGGCTTCACCTTCATCGAGATCCTGGTCGTCGTGATCGTGCTGTCGATTCTGGCGAGCCTGGCCGTCCTCAAGTACATCGATCTCAAGCACCGCGCCCTGTCGGCGAGTGCCACCGCCGACCTCCAGGCGGTCCGGCTCGCCGCCTACAGCGCGTGGTACGAGCACGGCGCCTGGCCGGCCGAAGTCGGCCGCCGGCGTGGTCCCGGCGGGACTCGTGCCCTACCTGCCGGGCGGATTCTCGTTCTCCAAGCCGGAGTACACGCTCGACTGGGATAACTTCGTGCCGCCGGGCGGCGGGCCCGAGCGGCGGCATGCAGCTCGGCGTGGTGGTCACCTCGACGCAACGCGCGCCTGATGAAGGCGCTGCAGAACAACCTCGGCAGCAAGGCGCCGTTCTTCGTCGTCGGCGGCGACCCTCACCTTCGTGATCGTGGGGCCCGACGGCAGGATCTAGCTCATCCGGCCAGTGCGGCCTTCAGAACGCCGCCAGCTCCGGCGGCGGGCCGGGGATACTGCGGGTCCATGCGCTCCAGGGTCTCGGCCACGGTCCGGGCCACCAGGACGTCACGCACCCGCTTCTCGTCCGCCGGCACCACGTACCACGGCGCGATCGCGGTGCTGGTCCGCGCCAGCATCTCCCGATACGCCTCCGTGTACTCGCTCCCACAGCTCCCGCTCCTTCAAGTCGCCCGCGTTGAACTTCCAGTACTTCTCGGGATCCTCCAGCCGGGCCCGCAGCCGCTCCCGCTGCTCCTCCCGCGAGATGTGCAGCATGAACTTGAGGATCGTCGTCGCCGTTCTCGACCAGGATCCGCTCGAACTGATTGATCTGCTCGTAGCGGGGCCGCCAGACCGACTCCGGGACCAGCCGCCGCACCCGCACGACCAGCACGTCCTCGTAGTGCGACCGGTTGAAGATGCCGATCGGTCCCGCGGGCCGGCGCCGCGCGGTGCACCCGCCAGAGGAAGTCGTGCCGCAGCTCGAGCTCGCGTCGGCACCTTGAAGCTGGTCGACCGTGACCCCCAGCGGATCGAGCGGCCCGAAGACCTCGCGGATCGTGCCGTCCTTCCCCGCCGCGTCCCGGCCCTGCAGCACGACCAGCAGCGCCCGTTGCCCTTCCGCGTGAGCGCGCGTCTGCAGCGCGTCCATCCGGCTCGGTGAGCCGCGCGAGCTCCTCGCTTGGCGTCGGGCTTGGCGGGAACCTGATCCTCGGGCAGCCGGGCGTCGGCATCGTCCAGCGCGGACGATCGTGCCGGGAGGGACGGGCGTAGAGGCGCATGCGGGTCTCCATCGTGTCAGCCATCGTGGTCGGCCAGCAGCAGGGCGACGGGGAGGATGCCGAAGAGCTCGGCGAGCCGCAACCCGCCATCCGGCTCGGCACTCGAGGCGCCGTCCGCTGAGCACGCAGGTCCAGCGTCGACGGCCAGCCCGGCCGGAAGCGGCAGCCGCGGTGCCGGCCCACAGCCCGGCGATCGGTGAGCTCCTCGCCGGCGCGGCACGTGCGCGGCGACCAGTCGAGGCACCACCGCCACGAGCCGCTCCGCACCCTCGCCCGCGGCCGAACGCCACCACGCGCGTCGCGCGGGGCCCGCCGCCGCGAGCGGCACGTAGATCGCGCGAGCGCGAACGCCGCCGGGACGCGCCGCCCGGGCGGCCAGCGCCGCGCGAATCACGTGCAGCTTGAGCCGTCCGTCCTCCGGCGCTCGCGACCAGTTCCCGCAGGAATCGCTCCCGGCTCGCGGCATCGCCGGCCGTCCCCGCTCCACCTCCTCCAGCATCCGCCGCCGGCGCGTCGAAGTCCACCGGCCGGCGGTTGTCCGGGTCCACCAGCGCGAAGGTCCACAGCTCGTCGCCCTGATAGAGGTCGGGGATGCCCGGGCGACGCGAGGTGGAGCACGGTGCGCGCGAGCGCGTTCCATAGCCCGGCCCGGCGCGATGCGCGCGACGAACCGCTCGAGATCGTCGAGGAAGCGGGGCGATCGGTCCGGCGCCAGCAGCGCCGCGACGTCGGCGCCGAAGCGCCGCCTCGAACTCCTCGTCGGGATCGGTCCAGGTGGTGCGCAGCTTCGCCTCGCGCACCGCCTTCACCATGTACTCGGTCACCCGCTCCCGGAGCGCGTCGAGATCGCCCACGCCGAGCGGCGTCGAGCGGCCAGATGCCGACCAGCGCCTGGAAGATGTGATGGACGGTGCCGGGATCGGGCACGCCGGCGGCCGCGCACCGTGCGCTTGTTCGGCGACATTGAGGCGTGCGCCAGACCTGGACCCGCTCGGCCCATTCGTCGGGGATCTCGCTCAGCACGTCGAGCCGGGCGCGAACATCGGCGGTGCGCTTGGTGTCGTGGGTCGTCACCGCCAGCATGCCGCCGGGCCACGCCGCGGCGCGGCGGGCGTTCGCGGCGTGGAACTCCCCGACGGCGTCGTCGAGCGGCGCCTCCGGGCCGCCGCCGACCTCGTTGCGCGAGAGCAGCGGGCGCGTAGGCGTAGAACGCGGTGTCCTCGACGCCCTTCGCCGTCGCCGGGCCCGCTGAGCTGCTGGAAGCGCTCGACGAAGCGAAGCCGGAACCGCTCCGAGCTCCGCGCTCTCGGCGGCGCCGACCGCCGAGCAAGAGCGCCTCGCGAGCAGGTCGAGCGCCGCGGCGGAGCTGCGGCCCCGCGAGCGTGCCTCCGCCGAGCGCCGCCTCGAGCAGGCGGCGGTCCTCGCCGGTCGGCGACCGGCCGGCGGCTGTCCACGTAGGTGCGGTAGACCGGCAGCGCCACGATGGTCTCCACGATGGCGCGGACGAGATCCGCCGCGGGCACGGCCGGGAGCGGATGGTCGGGCCCGGCCGAGCTTGAGCAGCCGGTCGGCGAGACGGCGCACACCGGCCGCCAGCGCCGTCTCCAGCACCAGTCGCTTGCCCTGGCGCGCGACCGCCGCGAACTCGAGCGGCCGCCGGATGACGCGACGATACTCGGTCTCGAGCGCCGCGTACCCGGCCGGATGGATGAACAGCGCCTCGGCCTGATTGAGGAAGTCGTAGCCGGTGGTCCCGCCACCGGCCACTCGTCGCGCAGGCGCTCGCCCGGCGTCAGGATCTTCTCGACGAAGACCGGTGGGTCCGGTGCGGTCGGGGAACGCCGCCGCGGCCAGCCGGGCGAAGTACCCGGCGGGGTCGAGCAGCCCGTCGGGGTGATCGATCCGGAAACCGTCGATCCACCCGCGACGGAGCCAGTCGAGCACCTTGGCGTGGGTCTGGGCGAAGACCTCGGGATCCTCCATGTGCAGCGCCACGAGATCGTTCACGTCGAAGAAGCGGCGGTAGTTGATCTCCCGGGCGGCGCGGCGCCAGTGCGCCAGACGGTACACCTGGGCCTCGAGCAGCCGGCGCAGCCGCCGCTCGCCGGCCGGCGCTCGGCCGAGGTACGAGGCCGCCGCCTCGGTGAGCGACGCGGCCGCTTCGGGCGACGCGCGGCCGCCAGTGCGCGCAGCCGGCCGAGCAGCGCCGGCGACCGCCTCGCGCCGGCGAGCCAGCGCCGCCGGGCGGCGAGTGTTGCGGCGCGGGCAGCCGCCGCAGCGCAGTCGACGATCTCCGCCAGCTCGGCGCACGCGCGGATGCTCGGGGTAGAGCGCGCGCCCGCAGGCCGCCAGGGCGCCGGCCAGCAGATCGGCGGCAGCGTGGAGGGATCGAGCGGCAGGTCGTGCTCGAAGTAGCGGAGCCGGGGAACCCCGTCGGCAGACCGATGGTGATCTCGCCGCGCCGGAGCGACCTCGGGAAGCCGGTCGCCCAGGATCGGCAGCAGCACGCGACGCCGCAGCTCCCGCTCGGTGGCCCGCCAGTCGATGTCGAACCACGCGCGCGAACGCGCGAGGCGGGACCGTGCGCCAGCACGTCGTCCCACGCCGGGTTCTGACCCGACGTGGCCATGTGATTGGGGACGATGTCGAGCACGATCCCCATGCCGTGCGCGCTCAGCGCCGTGTGCAGGCGCCTCGAGGTCGTCCTCGGTCCCGAGCTCGGGGTTGAGGCGGGTCGGATCCACGACGTCGTACCCGTGCGTGCTCCCCCGGCGCGCCTCGAGAATGGGCGAGCAGTGGAGATGGCTGATGCCGAGACGGCTCAGGTAGGGTACGAGGTCGCGGGCGCCGAGAGGGGAAATCCGGCGTGGAGCTGCAGCCGGTAGGTGGCGCGGATCGGCGGCACGCGATCACCGCGGCCGCTCGTAGCGCAGCAGCATCAGCGAGTGGGCCACTACGCTGACCTTGCCCTGCCGCACCACCCGCGGCACCGGGTGGGCGGTATTCAGGATCTCGGTCCATCCGCCCGGCGCCTCCATGATGGGCAGCGTGAACGGCCGTGACCGCGCGCCGCCGTTGGTCAGCAGGAGGATCGCCTCACCCATCAGGCGGCGGCCCCGCTCGTCGATCTCGTCGGTCGCCTCGCCGAGGATCAGCATGCCCAGCACGTGATTGCGAGCCGTCGGCCCAGTCGGCGGGCGTCATCTCGTGGCCGTCGGGGCGCAGCCAGGTCAGGTCCTTGGCGCCTCCCGGCCGACGCGGCTCGTGGCGGAAATAGATTGCGGCGCCGAAGCACCGGATTGGCGGCGCGAATGGCGAATGCCGCCCGGGTGAAGCCCAGCAGCTGCCGCTCGAGCGGCGTGATGCGCCAGTCGACCCAGGTGAGCGGCCCGTCCTGGCAGTACGCGTTGTTGTTGCCCATCTGGGTGCGGCCGAGCTCGTCCCCGTGGGAGATCATCGGCACACCCTGAGAGAACGCGAGCGTCGCCAGGAAATTGCGCTTGATGCGCTCGCGCATGCGCACGACGTGGACCGCCTCGGTCGGGCCTTCGACGCCCCAGTTGCGGCTCTGATTGTCGTCGGTGCCGTCCCGATTCCCTTCCCCGTTGGCCTCGTTGTGCTTGCTCTCGTAGCTCACCAGATCGTGCAGGGTGAAGCCGTCGTGGCAGGTGACGAAGTTCACGCTGGCCTGGGGGCTGCGCTGGCTGGCCTCGAAGAGATCGCTGCTCCCGGCGAGCCGGGAGGCGAACTCGCCCACCTGGCCGGGGTCTCCGCGCCAGAACTTCCGCGCGGTGTCCCGGTACTTCCCGTTCCACTCGCCCCAGCCGATCGGGAATCGGCCGACCTGATAGCCGCCGGGACCGAGATCCCACGGCTCGGCGATCAGCTTCACTCGGGAGACCAGCGGGTCCTGACGGACGACGTCGAAGAACTCCGCGAACGGGCTCACGTCCACCTCGCCCCGCGCCAGCACCGGCGCGAGATCGAAACGGAAACCATCCACGTGCATCGCCTCCACCCAGTACCGCAGGCTGTCCATCACCAGCTGCATGGTCCTGGAATGGCGAATGTCGATCGTGTTGCCGGTGCCGGTGTAATCGGTGTAGTAGCGGCGGTTGCCGGGGTCGAGTCGGTAGTACGCGGAGTTATCGATGCCGCGGAAACTCAGCGTCGGCCCCAGGTGATTGCCTTCCGCGGTGTGGTTGTAGACCACGTCGAGGATCACCTCGATGCCGGCGCGATGGAACCGCTTGACCATCGACTTGAACTCGGTGACCTGCTGGCCCAGGCCGCCGGTGGCATAGCGGACATCGGGAGCGAAGAAGCCGATGGTCCCGTAGCCCCAGTAGTTGACCAGACCCAGATCGGCGAGCCGGCGCTCGGTGACGAAGTGGTGCACCGGCAACAGCTCGATCGCGGTGACCCCTAGCGAGAGCAGGTGGTCGATGATCGGGTCGGTGGCGAGGCCGAGATAGGTGCCTCGGATCTCCTCGGGCACGTCGGGATGGAGCATGGTCATCGCCTTGACGTGCGCCTCGTAGATGACCGTTCGGTTCCACGGCGTGCGGGGACTCTTGTCGTCGCCCCAGCTGAACGCGGACTCGACGACGACGCACTTCGGCAACCCGGCGGCGCTATCGCTCGTATCGGGCACCAGGTCCCGGGTCTCCATCGGCTCCTTCATGGTGTACCCCGACAGCGCATCGCTCCAGCGGATGGTGCCGCTCACCGCCTTGGCGTACGGGTCCAGCAACAGCTTGGCCGGATTGAACCGGTGCCCCGCTTCGGGGGCGTACGGACCATGCACGCGATAGCCGTACAGCTGGCCGGGACGCACTTCGGGCAGATAGGCATGCCAGATCTGGTCGGTGCGCTCCCGCAGCCGGATGCGCGCCGTCTCCTGCGCGTCATCGGGAGCGGCGAAGAGACAGAGATCCACCGCGGACGCGTGCTCGGAGAACAGCGCGAAGTTGGTTCCCTCGCCATCCCACGTGGCGCCGAGTGGGGCCGGGGCGCCGGGCCATATTCTCATGCGCGGGGCCGGCGAAGAAGGACCGCGGCATGACTCGGCAGCGTGAGCCTCGAACCGGCGAGGAGGGTCGTGCCCGAGCCGCCATAGCCCGGATCTTCGGTGGACAGCACGATCTGCCACGCTTCCTCGGTCGGAAGCGGCAGTGAGGACGCTTCGGACGACAGATTGAATAGTCCTCGCAACCGCTCACCCTCCCCCTCGTAGTCCACCGTAATCGTTCGCCCGTCGGCGTCGGTCCGGGCGCTCACCGTCGCACACCCGGGACGGAGCGCGACCTCGGCGCGCCGCAACCGGATCAGGTCGCGGTAGAGCGCCCTCAGGCGAGCGCCGTCCGCCGTCTCACCCCGGGCCCAATCGGGGCGGGAAGCCTCGAAGGTCGCCTCCGACTGCGGATCGGGGACTTCCCCACCCCAGGCGAACTTTTCGAATTCGCGACGCCGTCCTTCCCGGACCGACTCGATCAACGCCGTATCCCCGTGGCTGACGAAGTACAGGAACGGATTCGTCTCTCCGTGCTCTTCGCCCATGAAGAGCAGCGGAACGTAGGGTGACAGCAACAGCAGCGCGGCCGCGACCCGCAGCGCGCCGGCCGGCAGCAGCGCGGCCAGACGCTCCCCGCGGGCCCGGTTGCCGGTCTGGTCGTGGTTCTGCAGACAGACGACGAAGTGGTCACCGGCGACGTCGACCGCCGGCCGCCCGTGCCGCCGGCGGCGGTGGGGCGAGTATCGGCCGTCGTTGACGTAGCGTTGGCCGATCGCCTTGACGACCGCTTCGATCCCCTCGAAATCGGCATAGTAGCCCTCACGCTCGCCGGTGAGCGCCACGTGCACGGCGTGGTGAAAGTCGTCGGACCAGTGGGCGTCGAGCCCGAAGCCACCGGCGGATCGATCGCGCACCCATCGCGGATCATTGGCGTCGATTTCCGCGATCACCAGCTTGCGGCACCCCAGCGCAGCGCCCTGCGCGTGGACGGCCTCGCCGATCTCCTCGGCCAGATGCACCGGGCTCAGGTCAACGATACGGTCCGCGGCATCGAGCCGGAGCCCGTCGAGATGGTACTCGGTCACCCAGTACACCGCATTGTCCACCAGATAGCGTCGCACCTCGTCGCTGTCGGGGCCATCGAGGTTGAATCCCTCTCCCCACGCCGTCTTGTAGCGGTCGGAGAAGTAGGGTCCAAACGCCGACAGGTAGTTCCCCTCGGGCCCGAGATGGTTGTAGACCACGTCGAGCAGGACGGCGAAGCCCGCGCGATGCGCGGCATCCACCAGGCGCTTGAGCCCGTTCGGCCCGCCGTAGGTACTCTGCACCGCATAGAGTGAAACGCCGTCATAGCCCCAGTTGCGACCGCCGGGGAACTCGGCCACCGGCATGATCTCGATCGCCGTGACGCCGAGCTCGCGGAGCGCGGGCAGGCGCTCGATGACTGCGTCGAACGTGCCGGCGGGAGTGAAGGTGCCCACATGGAGCTCGTAGATCACCAGGTCCGCCATCTCCAGCCCGCGCCAGGCACCGTCGCTCCATTGGAAGGCCGCCGGATCCACGATCCGGGTCGGGCCGTGCACCCCGGATGGGCGCCAGCGGCTGACCGGGTCCGGACGCTCGGGTCCGCCGTCGAGCCGATACTGGTAGTCCGTGCCGGGAGGCGTCCGCCGGACCGTGCCGTGATGCACCCCGTCCGCATCCCGCCGCCAGGGTCTGGGACTCGGGGCGTCCGTCGCGCTGCACCACCACCTCCACGACCTTGGCCCGCGGGGCCCAGACGGCGAATCGAGTGCTCCCGTCGGCCAGCGGAAGCGCGCCGCGTTCCAGCGTTCGCATGAGAAAGAGGGAGGCTCAGACGTTCGATGGAGGGTCGTACGCCAGCAGTACCGCGCCGAGCGGCGGCAGACCGATGCGGAAGGACGCAGGCTGGTTCTGCCAGGCGGTGGCTTCAGCCACTACCTCGGGCACGATGCCGAAACCGCCGCCCCCGTACTGCGGATCGTCACTGGAAAGCAGCATGGTGTAGCGCCCCGGTCTTGGCGCACCGCTCCGGTGGTCGTGCCGAGGAACGGGGGTCAGGTTGAGGAGCACCAGCACGATCCGATCGCCGTCGCGGCGGAGGTAGGAATAGATCGAGTGGTCCCGGTCATCGGCGTCGAGCCAGGTGAACCCCGCCAGGTCGGGATCGGTCCGCCAGAGCTCGGTCCGCGCGCGGTAGACCGCCCCCAGGTCCTCGAGGTACCGCTTGAGTCCGGCGTGGAGCGGCTCGCCCTCCAGATGCCAGTCCACGCTGCTGTCGTGGTTCCACTCCCGACGCGTGCCGATCTCGCTGCCCATGAACAGGAGCGGCTTGCCGGGACGGGTGTACTGGTACGCGAAGAGCGCGCGCAGGTTGGCAAATCGCTGCCAGTCGTCGCCCGGCATCTTGGCGAGGAGCGTCCCCTTGCCGTGCACCACCTCATCGTGCGACAGGGGCATGATGAAATGCTCGCTGTACTCGTACATCATGCTGAAGGTGAGCAGCTCATGATGGTAGCGCCGGTGGATGGGATCGAGCGCGAAGTAGTCCAGCGTATCGTGCATCCATCCCATGTTCCACTTGAAGGTGAAACCGAGCCCCCCCTCCGCGACTGGACCCGTCACCCGAGGCCAGCTGGTCGACTCCTCGGCCACCGTGAAACAGCCGGGGTGCTCGTCGGCCAGCGTGGCGTTGAGGCTCTTGAGAAACTCAACCGCCTCGAGGTCCTCCCGTCCGCCGTACTGGTTCGGCACCCACTGCCCCTCCCCGCGGCTGTAGTCGAGATACAGCATGGACGCGACCGCATCCACCCGCAGGCCGTCGATGTGGAACTCCTCCAGCCAGTAGAGCGCGTTGGCCACCAGGAAATTCCGCACCTCACGACGCCCGTAGTTGAAGATCAGCGTGCCCCACTCGGGATGCTCGCCTCGCCGGGGATCGGCGTGCTCGTACAGCGCCGTGCCGTCGAAGAGCCGCAGGGCGAAGTCGTCCTTGGGGAAGTGCGCCGGAACCCAGTCCATGATGACGCCGATGCCCGCGGTGTGACACGCGTCGATCAGGTAGCGCAGGTCGTCGGGCGTGCCGTAGCGGGCGGTCGGCGCGAAGTACGCGCTCACCTGATACCCCCACGACCCGGTGAACGGGTGCTCGGCCAGGGGCATGAACTCCACGTGGCTGAAGCCGAGGCGCTTGACATGCTCGATCAGCCGCGGCGCGATCTCCCGGTAGGTGAGCGGGCGGGTCCCCTCCTCGAGGACTCTCGCCCAGGAGCCGAGGTGCACCTCGTATACCGCCAGGGGTGAGCGGCGGGGGTCCTGCTCGCGCCGCCCGGCCATCCAGCCGGCGTCGCCCCACTGGTACGAGGAGGCCGCCACCCGCGACGCGGTGCTGGGGGGCAGCTCCATGCTCGCGGCGAACGGGTCGGCCTTGAGCCGTACCTCTCCGCCCGGTCCGAGGATCCGATACTTGTAGAGCGCGCCGGCCGAGATGCCCGGTACGAAGAGCTCGAACACACCGGAGGCGCCGAGCATCCGCATCGGCAGCCGCCGCTCGTCCCAGCGGCAGAAGTCGCCCACCACGCTCACGCCCCGGGCGTTGGGCGCCCAGACGGCGAACGCCACGCCATCCACCCCGTCCAGCTGGCGCGGGTGGGCGCCCAGCACCTGCCACAGGCGGCGATGCGTCCCTTCGGAGATGAGGTAGATGTCCATCTCGCCGAGCGACGGCAGGAAACGGTATGGGTCGTCCTGTTCCCAGACCCCGCCGCCGGCGAAGTGGAAGCGGAACCGGTAGCGGAGCGGGAGCGCCTTGCTCGGCAGCAGCACCGCGAAAGTTCCCGGTACCGCGAGCGGCGACCATCGCGACCGGCTGGTCCTCCCCGGCAATGCACTCCACCAGCGTGGCCTCGGGATGATAGGCACGCACGACCACCCCGTCCGCCATCGGGTGCGCGCCGAGCAGGCTGTGCGGGTCGGGATGCGTACCCGCGACCAGCCGCGCCAGCTCCGCGGCATCACCCAGCGCCGGGGGGCGAGTCGCCGCGCGCTTCATCGGCTTCCCCCATCGGGCTCGAGTCGGCGACGGATGCCCTCGAGCGGGATGTCGATCCAGTCCGGCCGGTTGTTGAGCTCGTAACGAAGCTCGTAGATGGACTTGTCGAGAAGATAGAAATCGAGCATCGCCGCGAACGCGTCGGTCCCCTGCGGAAGGAACGTCGCCAGCCCCACGACGTCGAAGTAGCCGCCGAGGAAGCTCGCCGAGGCCCAGCGGCGCCAGAGGCGAGACCAGGGCAGGAGCGCTGGTGCGTCCTCGACCCGCATGGGCCCGTGCCGAATCGCGTAGGCGCCCGCGTACTCGAAGGAGCGCATCATCCCCGCGAGGTCGCGCATCGGCGACCGCTTGAACCGGCGCTCGCTGATGCTGCGGCTGGGCTCGCCCTCGAGATCGACGATCACGAAGTCCTTGCCCGTGAAGAGCACCTGGCCCAGGTGATAGTCCCCGTGGATGCGGAACCGCGCCATGGGAATCTTGCGTTCCACCACCGAGCGGGCCTGCCGCAGCAACGTGTCCTCCAGCGCCAGCACGGCGCGGGCCTCCTCGAGCACCGGCCCGGGAAGCGTCGGGAGGCGCCGCCGCAACAGGTCGAACGTGGTGCGCGCATTGGAGCGCAGCGACTGATAGATGGACCGCCGGTAGAGCCCGGTGAATGCCTCCGGAAGAAAGGCCGCATTGTCCCGCGCGCCGGCGAGCGCGAGGTGAAACTCCGCCGTGCGCTGTCCCAGAAGCCGGGCCTGCGCCATGTATCCCCCGGCGGTCTCCTCCAGGATGGCCGGCGGCGGCTGGCCGGCCAGCTCGACCAGCGCCGCCGTGCCGCACTCGGCGACCGCGGGCTGGGTCGGGGACACCAGCGCCCGCTCGAAGAAACGGCTCAGGGCGTTCAGCGTGAAGGTCCACGCGTCGCCTTCACTGGGGACGAACTGGTGAAGGACGCCGAGGGTGATCGGCTCGCTGTTCCGGCTCCGGAGCTCCAGGCCGCCGGCGAGCATCGGCACCCGGCGGAAACTGGTCTCGTCGGTGAGGTACCGGCCCAGCTCGAGATCGGGATTGAGCCCCGGCTCGGCCTTGCGGAAGAGCTTGAACAGGAGCCGGTCCGCCAGATTCACCGACGTGTTGGACTGCTCCCCGCGCAGCACCGTGGCGCGCAGCGTCTCTTCCTCGCCGCGGAGCGATGCGAAGGCCCGGGTGCGGCTTCCCACCAGCTCGCCGCGCCCGGCGCGCCAGTGCCGCTTGCGGCCCATCCCGTCCACCAGCGCGTTGATGAAATCCTCGTCCGCCATCGCGTCGTACACTACCCCAGCGCCCTCTCGCGCCAACAGGACGGTCTGGGGGGACCCGACGGTGATGTCGCGCGCGCGATCGCCCTCGGCGTAGGCGAGCGGCAGGACGTAGACCTCGGCGTCGGCATCCAGGTAGCGCACTTCCACCAAGGTGACCAGGACGTCGCGCGACCCCACCGGCACCGCCAGCACGCGGGCCACCTCCGCCGAGGCGATCTGTCGCGCCTTCCCGCGGAACCACCGCATGCTCCGCAGGTACGCCGGCAACACCGCCTCGAGCAGCTCGCGCTCGTCGCCCAGCACCAGCTCCTCCCAGCCACCCGAGAACGCGACGGCGGGCACCTTCATCTCCCTGGTGTCGCGCCGGTCGCCGCTGGTCGCGCTCGGCAGCAGGAACCAATAGAAGGCGTAGGGGTTGAGGGTGACGGGATACGGGGTGGAGGCGATCTGGGGGAACGGGGTCCGTCCGAACATCTCGAGCGGGGTGACGCCCTGCATGTCGGCGAGGTCGAGCTGCACCGCCTGGGCGAACCGCGACAGGTTGGCGACGACCAGAATGCGCTCGTCCTCGTGCTCCCGCACGAACGCGAGCACCCGCCCGTTGTCGGGCAGCAGGAAGCGCAACGTGCCGCGGCCGAAGGCGCGATACTGCCGGCGCAGGCCGATGATGTGCTTCATCCACCAGAGCAGCGAGTGCGGGTTGTTCTGCTGGGCGTCGACGTTCAGCGCCTCGTAGTGATACTCCGGGTCGATGATCACCGGAGAGTAGAGCTTCTGCGGGTTGGCCTGGGAGAAGCCCGCATTCCGGTCCGGGCTCCACTGCATCGGCGTCCGCACCCCGTTCCGGTCGCCCAGATAGATGTTGTCGCCCATGCCGATCTCGTCGCCGTAGTACACCACCGGCGTGCCCGGGAGGGAGAACAGGAGCGCGTTCATCAGCTCGATGCGCCGACGGTCGTTGCCCATGAGCGGCGCGAGCCGGCGGCGGATGCCGAGATTGATGCGGGCCTGCGGGTCGCTGGCGTAGACCCGGTACATGTAGTCCCGGTCCTCGTCGGTCACCATCTCCAGTGTCAGCTCATCGTGATTCCGGAGAAACACGGCCCACTGCGAGTTTTCGGGAATCGCCGGGGTCTGTTGCAGAATGTCGACGACGGGAAAGCGGTCCTCCATCTGCACCGCCATGAAGAGACGGGGCATGACGGGGAAGTGAAACGCCATGTGACACTCGTCGCCGTTGCCGAAGTAGGCGACGGCGTCCTCGGGCCACTGGTTCGCCTCGGCGAGCAGCATCCGGTCGCGGTACTTGGCGTCCAGCCTGCGGCGAAGCTCCTTCAGGAACGCATGGGTCTCGGGCAGGTTCTCGCAGCTGGTGCCCTCGCGCTCGTAGAGGTACGGCACCGCGTCGAGCCGCAGCCCGTCCACCCCCATCTTGAGCCAGAAGTCGAGCGCGGCGAAGGTCGCCTTCTGTACCGTGGGGTTGTCGAAGTTGAGGTCGGGCTGGTGCGAGTAGAAGCGGTGCCAGTAGTACGCGCCCGCCTCGGAGTCCCAGGTCCAGTTCGATCGCTCGAAGTCCTTGAAGATGATGCGCGCGTCGGTGTAGCGCTCGACGGTCGGGCTCCAGACGTAGAACTCACGGGCCCGCGATCCGGGCCGCGCTCGGCGCGCGCGCTGGAACCACGGGTGCTGGTCCGAGGTGTGATTGATGACCAGCTCGGTGATCACCTTGAGGTCCCGCTTGTGGGCCTCCCGCAGGAAGACCTTGAAGTCCTGCAGGGTGCCGTAGGACGGGTTCACGTCGTTGTAGTCGGCGATGTCGTAGCCGTCGTCCCGCAGCGGGCTGGGGTAGAACGGCAGCAGCCAGACCGCGGTGACGCCGAGATCCTTGAGGTAGTCGAGCTTCTCGGTGAGCCCCCCGAAATCGCCGATGCCGTCCGCGTCGCTGTCGCGGAAGGCACGGATGTGCAGCTGATAGATGATCGCGTCGCGATACCACCCCGAGTCGGTCATCCGTCGCTTCCCCCGTGCACCACCCGCCAGATGTACCCCGCCCGCTCGGACGGATCGAAGACGACCGCCTGCCGGGCACCCTGCCAGCCGCGCCGCTCCCCGGTCAACAGGTCTTCCACCTCGAACGTGGCGTCCTCGCCGAGGCCGAGGCGCTCGAGCGGCAGGTCCAGCATCGCCTCCACGGTCTCGTGAGGGTTGAGCGAGACCGCGCAGAACAGGTCCCGGCCCCAGGCACCCTTCAGGTAGCAGAGCACCTCGGGATGGCCGCTCGCGTGAAAGCTCACGTTGGTGACGGTCTGCAGCGCCGGTTGCTCGCGTCGAATTCGATTCAGTCTGGCGATGTCGGCATCGAGGTTGCCCGGCGCGGCCCAGTCGCGCACCCGCACCTGATACTTCTCGGAGTCGAGGTATTCCTCGCTGCCTTCACGCAGCGGAACGTTCTCCGACAGCTCGTAGCCGCTGTAGATCCCGTAGACCGGGGACAGGGTGCCGGCGAGGAGCAGCCGCGTGCGGAACGCGGGACGGCCGCCCTGCTGGAGATACTCGTGAAGGATGTCCGGCGTATTCGCGAAGAAGTTGCCGCGGAAGAAATCGGCCATCGCGGGGTCGCTCAGCTCGGTGAGGTACTCGGTCAGGTCCTCGACGGAGTTCCGCCAGGTGAAGTACGTGTACGACTGGGTGAAGCCGAGCTGCGCGAGGGTGTGCATCCGCTTGGGTCGGGTGAACGCCTCGGCGAGGAAGACCGTCTCCGGATGCTCGCGCTGGACCTCCGCGATCACCCACTCCCAGAACGCGAAGGGCTTGGTGTGCGGGTTGTCCACCCGGAAGGTCCGAACGCCCTGCGCGATCCAGAAGAGAAAGATGTCGCGGCAGGCATCCCAGAGCGCTTCCCGTTCGTCGCACCAGAAGTTGATCGGATAGATGTCCTCATACTTCTTGGGCGGATTCTCGGCGTACTTGATGGTCCCGTCGGGACGGATGAAGAACCAGTCGGGGTGCGCCCGCACCCAGGGGTGGTCGGGCGAGCACTGCAGCGCGTAGTCGAGCGCGATCTCCATTCCCGTGCCCGCGCGCCGACTCCACGAACCTCCGAAAGTCGGCCAGGGTGCCGAGCGCGGGATTCACCGCGGTGTGACCGCCGTCCTCGTTGCCGATCGCCCAGGGGCTTCCCGGGTCGCCCTTGGCGGCCACGAGCGAGTTGTTCGGACCCTTGCGGTGGGTGTGGCCGATCGGGTGGATCGGGGGCAGATAGATGACATCGAAGCCCAGCGACGCGAGGCGCGGCAACGCCTGCTCGGCGTCCTCGAAGGTGCCGTGACCGGCGGGATCGGAGGTGGAAGAACGGGGGAAGAACTCGTACCAGGCGGCGAACCCCGCCGCGCGGCGATCGGCGCGGACCGGGAACACGCCTTCGGCCCGCGTGAGCCCGTAGGGCTGGCCGTGCGCGACCATGAGCGCGTGGAGCTCGGCCGAAAGCCCCGCGGCGACCCTCGGCCCCTGCTGCGCCGACGCATCCGCGAGGATTGCGGCGTAGTGGGCGAGGCGCCCGTGATCGGCACCCCTCGCGTGCGGCTCGGCCTCACGCACCTGCTCGGCGCCTTCCAGCAGCTCGGAGGCGACGTCGTGCCCCGCGTCCGCCTTCTTCTCCAGCTCGCTCCGCCAGGTGGCGAACCGGTCCACCCACCCCTCGACCGTGAACTGCCACTCGCCGACCCGATCGAGCGGAACCGTGGCGTACCAGCGATCATCCTCGAAGGAGTAGGTCATCGGGACGGGAGCCGACCGCCGCTCCCCGGGCGCCAGGACCAGTGCGCGGGCGGCGAGCGTGTCGTGACCATCCGTGAAGATGTCGGCACCGATCCGAAGCTGATCGCCCACGAGGCGCTTGACCGCGTAGCGTCCCGCGTGCACCGCCGGCGCGATACCACTCACGACCAGGTGGGGTAGCGTACGGTCCGGGTCGCGGTCGACCGCACGATTTCGTTCCATGAGTGGCAACGTAAAGCGTTCAGTTGCGACTCACTACCCCCTCGTCTGTCCGCCGCGCGTGACCTCCGTCACACCGGCTTCCCTTCGGCGTGAGCCCCGCCTCCCCGGCCGCGCCGCGCTCGGATGCGCGCGAGTCCGCGCAGCACCACCAGCAGCGTGACGACGGTCCATGCCGCCGTGTAGCCGATCTTGGCCCCGCCCGACGCGGCATCGAGCCGGAACGCGAAGTAGCCGACGATGAACAGCAGGTCCACGGCGAGCGCGGATCCGACCAGCAGCAGGATCTCGCGCTTCATACGCCCGGCGCGGCCGGGGTCCGGGCGAGCAGGTCGGCGCACCAGGCGACCTCGATCTCCAGTCGCTCGATCTCCAGCTTGTTCTCCGCCAGGCATTCCTGCAGGTCCCGCCCGCCCGTCGTGGTCCGAAGGGTACGCACCACCTCGCGAAGTCCCTCGAGCTCATAGGTGAGCAGCTGGTGATAACGGGCCGCGGCGTCAGGCCGCGACGGCGCCATGCGCCGCAGCTCCGCCTTTCGGTCGAGCGTGTGCTCGATCGAGTGTCGCGCCGCGTAGTCCTCCATCAGAATGCGGGGGCGTCGCCGCTCGAGCGGCGGATTCAGGAACGACAGTCGCCGCCGGTGATGCCGGCGGAGCTCGTCCAGCTGAGCCAGGAGGCTGCGAAGGAGCGGCATCACGTCCGTACCTCGCACAGCGAGCGGTGATCCGTTGGGTGGAGGAGTGCGACCTGCGGTTGTCCTGCGAGCGTGTGCCGCTACCGGCGTTCCTGCCAGATGGAGCGCAGATAGAGCGCCCCGGCGATCAGCATCAGACCGGCGATCATGGAGCCCGGGCCGCCGTAATTCTCGTAGGTGAAGGGCCGGCCATGAGGACCCGCGGCGCCGGCAATGACGTCCAGGATGCCGAACGCGATCCCGACGACACCGAGGAAGGCGAGAAGGAGGAACACGAGCCGCATCGAGTCTCCAGGTGGAGGGGAGCTGCCGGTGCCCTACACGAAACCCAACCCCGGACCCCGCGGCAAGCCCACCCGGGGTCAGGGGATCCCGAAATCGCGGTTGGCGCGGTCGGCGGCCCGCTCGAGCTTGAGGGTCTCACTGGCGGGCAGGTCGACGATCCGTCGCAGAAGGGAGAGTCCTTCGGTGGACCGCTCGGACAGGGCGCCGACGATCACCAGCGCGACGAGGTAAGTGCCCACCTGGCTCGGGTGGAACTCATCCGCCGCGAACACTGCTAGCCCGGGCTCGTCGTTGTAAATCTCGCGCAGTGCCTCTCCGGCCGGAAAGAGGAGGCCATCCACCGCCACCGCCGCGTCGGTGTACGATCGGGTGACGGCGTCCCAGTCCCCGCCGACCGGCGGCCAGACCATGTAGAGTGCCGGCCGGCCGCCGCGTGCGCGAATCCTCTCGGCGAATCGCTCGGCGTTGTCGATCAGGTCGAGCCGGCTGCTCTCCAGCGAGGAGGGACCCTGCTGGAGCACCACGATGTCCCACCGGGCCGACTCGATCGCCTCCACCGCCCCGCCGTCGTTCCAGTGGTCCTCCAGGCCCGCGCCTCCGATACTCACTTCGCCGTAACGGAAGCGGTCGATGCCCGCGGCGTCGGCGAGGCTGGCCACCATGCCGGGGAGGTCGTTGCTCGCGGTCAGGCTGTTGCCCACGAACAGCACGGAGAGTCCGTCGTCCGGCAGGGGACCGCTGGTCGAGCCGCACCCGCCGAGCCCCGTGATGAGAAGGAGGCGGAGCAGCGCGGGACGGACGCTCAGGGGCATCACCTCAGCTCGAATGGTCGTGAATCACCCGCCAACCGGCGGCCTGCCGCTCCCAGACGGTGGAGAACCACCCGCTCTGCTCGGCCTGCCCTCCGCCGAACAGGATGAAGCGCCCCACCACCAACGCGTGCCCCGCCTCCAGACGGCGGATGGTGACCTGCTCGAAGCGGAGCTGCTGGACCGGCTTGCCGTCCTTGAAGAAGCTCCGCCGCAGCGCGTCCGCCGTCTTGTTCTTGCCGACGATGGGGCCGTTCCGGGTCATGAAGGAGATGGAATCGGCGTTGTCCGCGAGATGCCCGTCGAGATCGCCCCGGTTCCAGCTGGCCACCGACTCGTCCAGCATGGACTGGATCTCGCTCTCCGTCGTGCGAGGCGCCTGGGCGCCCGCGCTCCCCGCGCTGCAGATCGCGATCACGCCCAGCCCCGCCCATCTCAGTCTCGACCGGCTCATCAGTACGCCTCCGTAGAGTTGTGCCCCGGTGACCACCGCTGGTGTCCGCGCCCTACGCGGAGCGCCAGCCGCCGGATTCAGAGGCCCAGCGCCTTGCGGAGAAGCCCGATCTGTCCGCCGTGATAGGCATCGTGCTGCACCAACCCCGCGACCATCGCGGCGTAGCTGACGCCGGTCCCCAGTGGGGCGTCCAGCGCGGCGCCCACCTGGTGGGACCACCGGTCTTCCCCGAACCGCGCCGCGGACTTCGCGAGCTCGCGATGCTCGGCCTGCAACGCCTCCACCGCGCGAGTCCACCCGGCATCCGAGACGAGCCCCACCTCGGGCCAGTCACCCGACTCGGGCAGCCTCGGATCCCCGGTTCGCAACCGGCGGGCGACCTCGCCCGTCCAGGCGGTCAGATGGAGCACGATCTCCCAGATCGAGTGGGCCTCGGGAATGGGGCGGGACGCGGCCTGCTCCGCGGTCACCCCGCGAAGATTCTCGGCGAGCGACGCGCCGTGCCACGTGGGGCCGTCGTGCGCGAGCTCCACCTGCGAGGACAGGAACGGTGACAACACGAGCGCTCCCTGGTGTCGAGTGGGATCAGGACTGGCGGAAGCCGATGCGGACATGACTGCCGTCGCAGAAGGGTGGGTTCGCCGTGGCGCCGCAGCGGCATAGAGCCGCGGCATCCGCGGTGGCGATGCTCTGCAGCGGCTTGGACGACATCGTGGGATGGTACGGGAAGCGTTGGCCAAACTCCACCCCGGTGCACGGAATTTGCCCCTGGAGGGTGCCGGTCAGCCTCCATCTCTCTGTGCTCGTCTACGATCCACCCCCGTCGAGGGTTCCATGCGCCACCTTCTGGCACTGCTCGCCTTTGCACTTGCAGCCTGCGGCAGCACGCAAGCACCCGCCGGTCCCGGCGAAGACCCGCCCGGCGGCGATCCGACCGGCCCGGGACCGGCTCCGACGGGGCCGCTGCCGAGCATCGGGGGCTGTCAGATCTTTCCGGCGGACAATGCATGGAATCGCGACGTGAGCGCCGACCCGGTGCACCCCAACTCGGCAGCGCTCCTGGCGGAGATGGAGCCCGGAAACTCGATTCACCTCGACCTGGGCGTCAACGAGGAGTACTACGGGATTCCCTACACCGTCGTGCCGGCGGACCAACCGCTGGTGCCGATCACGTTCGGGACCGGAGGCGCCGATTATTCGGACGAGAGCGACCCCGGCCCGATGCCGATTCCCCTCGACGCGCACATCGAGGGCGGCAGCACTGAGGAGCCCGACCCCGGCTCGGGCGACCGCCACGTGCTGGTCGTGCGTCAGGGCGACTGCCGGCTCTTCGAGCTGTTCAACAGCGTCCGCAGCGGTGGGGGCTTTCAGGTCAGCTCGTCGGCCGTGTGGGACCTCACGACGAACCACACCCGGCCCGCCGGCTGGACCTCCGCCGACGCCGCGGGACTACCGATCCTGCCGGGTCTTCTCAAGTATGACGAAGTGTCCGCCGACCGGCTGCATCATGCCCTGCGGTTCACTGTCCCGCGCGTTCGTCGCGCCTACACGGCGCCGGCGAGCCACTGCGGAGCTCATGACGACGACGCGCTGCCGCCCTACGGCACGCGGGTGCGACTCAAGGCGAGCTTCCCGCTCGACAACTACAGTGGAGACGCGCTGGTCATTCTGACGGCGTTGAAGCGCTACGGGTTGATTCTGGCCGATCAGGGGAGCGGGTGGTACGTGACCGGCACGACCGATCCCGGGTGGGAGGATGCGCTGGAACAGCTGAATCAGTTCAGGGTTCGGGGCTCCGACTTCGAGATCCTGGCGTCAGGTCCCGTCACCAGCTGCTGAGCCCTCGAGGACGGCGCTCGCGCTGTCGGCCGAGCGCTGAAGGGCGAGCACCAGCAGGACCGCGCCGCAGGTGATGCCGACGTCGGCGAGATTGAAGGTCCAGAAGCGGAGATCGCCGACGCCGACGTCGATGAAGTCCACGACGCCACGGGGCGAGCGGAGCCGGTCGAGCAGGTTGCCCAGCGCCCCGCTGGCGATCAGCGCCAGTCCGGCGGCGGCGAGCCGATCGGTGGGCGAAGTCCGCTGGTACAGATGGCCGAGCACCACCAGGGCCCCGAGCGCCAGGATCGAGAAGCCCAGTCGCGAATGCGCACCGAGCGAGATGCTCATCGCCGCGCCGGGATTGTACGCCAGCGTGAGCCGCACGATCTCGCCCATCAGCTCGTGCGGCACGTAGGCCGGCAACAGATGCGCCTCGGCCGCCCGCTTGGTCGCGCAGTCGGCCAGGAGCACCAGGAGAAAGAGCGGCCAGAACCGTCGCGCCTTCGGCGTCCACCGCATGGTCAGTCGGCGGCCGGCCGGGCCGTCGACAGCTCGGCTGCCCTCACCGCCTCCACGCCCCGCGGATCGCGCGTCACCAGCCGGCGGTGGTAGTCCACCTGGCCCAGGTGATAGGCGAAGTGAGCCACCAGGTGCACCAGATACTCACCGGTCGCCACCCGCACGCCACCGACCACCTCGGGGTAGTCCCGCTCCAGCGTCTCGGATGGCACCCTCCCGGCGACAGCGCGGACGGACCCGATCGCCGCTTCGATCCGGCGCAGGAGCGCAGGGCGCGGGATGCCACGGGCGGAAAACTCCGCCGGGCGATCGCGGACATACCCGGTGGCCGCCAGCTTCGCCCCGAGAAAGTGCTGGATGTTTCCGGTGAGATGGAGCACGAGCGTGCCCGTCGAGTTGGTGATGCCCTCGGGGAGCTGCCAGAGTGCCGCCTCGTCGGGGTAGGCCTTCACCTCGCGAGCGAGCGTCTCCAGGTCGCGCTCCAGAATCGCCGCCACCGCCGCTACCAGCATCGCGCCTCCTCGCTCGTCGCCGCTCATCGGCCGGCTCGCACACTCAGGGGCCACTCGATCCGTCGGGGGACTGCCGGATCACCCCAACAGTGCCGCAGTCGCTCCGCCAACGCCACCAGCGGATCGGTTCCCGTCACCTCGCGATACCGCGCCACCGCGGACCAGGTGCCGATGTAACCCAACATCTGGTCCAGCGTCCAGGTCTCGACCATGGGGGGCGTTTCCATGGCGACCGCCTGAAACGGAAACCGCAGCGTTCGATAGCCGGTTTCGACCCATCGCCGCTCGGGGGCCCAGTACGGACCGATGACGTGATGATAGAAGTGTTCGACGACGGCATCCACGTCACCGCCATCAACCCGCTGATTGCCGTAGGTCCAGACCACCATCAGCCCGCCCGGCCGCAATACCCGACGCGCCTCGCGCAAAAAATACCGGGAGCTCGAGCCAGTGCAGCGCCTGGGCGACCGTCACGGCGTCCATCGAGGCCGAGCGGAGCGGCATCGCCTCGGCGCGGGCGACCAGATATCGAATGCGGTGGTGCGAAGGAGCCGCGCGGACCTGCCGGGAGCTTGCGTCGCTGGCGAGGACGAGATCGAAGTGCGCGGCCAGACCCACGGCGGCCTGGCCCGATCCGGTGGCGCAGTCCCAGACCCGGCCACGCCCCGAGGCGGCCGCGGCGATGGCGGTGAAGAGCTCCGCCGGGTAGCCGGGCCGGTACGACGCGTACGTGTCGGCGAGAGTCGAGAAGTGATCGCTGAACGGGCGCACCGATCACCCGTTCGCGAGAGTCAGGGCGGACCCGGTCGGTCCGTGGAAGCGACGGCGACGAGCGTCCAGCGATCGGCCGGCTTGCGGTAGATCTCGACCCAGGCGTAGACGACGTCCTCCGCGACGGTGCGTCCCGTGCTGTCGGGGGCGGTCAGCCGCACGCGCTTCTGTACGATCTTGTACGCCATGCGCCCGTCGGGTGAGATCTCGAGGAAGGGTGGCGCAATGTCGTCCCATTCCTGAAAGGTGGACTGATCGAAGTAGGCCTGCAATCGCGCCTGGGTCTCGGCACGGGGAGCTGATGGTCACTCGGCCTGCCGCCACCGAGCGCATGCTGTCCGCGAACGCCGACACCATCCGGTCCGCGCGTTTCTCCAGATGATCGGCGCGAGCCAGGTCGTGCATCCGGAGCAGTTCGGCGCGGTCCGCCGCTATGTCGGGAGCTGGTGAGGAACACGCGGCGAGCACGAGTACCAGGGCGGAGATGAGACGCATCGGCACCTCGGGTGGCGGGTGGAACAGTCACGATCCCACCACTTGAGTTCGCCCCGACGCGGCCCGCCACAGTCGAGGGACGGGCCGCGCGCCAGCGGGGCCGCCCGCTACGCTCCCGGTGCCGAAGTCGGCACCGTCTCCACGACTCGCAGGTCCACAGCCTCGCGCGGAACGTTGACGCCACGCAGTAGCAACTTCACCAGCCGCGCGGTGCCCGCGGTGCGCACTTGAATGCCGATGCAGCGACCGGTCGGATCCACCTCGACCTGATCGGTCCCGGGGATGCCGAGTGCGATTCGCGCGAGTGGAAGCATTCCCTCCAGCCCGGCGACGACGGTGGAGCCACCGCACGGCTTGAAGGATCGGCCCTCGGATGAGGTGAGGGCGACGGCGGAAAGGGCGGCGCATGAGAGAGCGAGTGAATAGCGCATGGGCTGCTCCAGGTGAGGGTTCTCCAACTTACCGCGCGATGCGACGACGCTCCAGAACACGTCACCGTCCAGCTCCGGCAGATACCGACAACTCGGATACGCCCCACTCGAATCAGCGTTTGACGTAACGCAGCAAGAGACTGAAATACCAATGACTTGCGAAATGCTGCCGAGAAAATACATTAACGTGAGCCGCTCGCTGGCTCATCCGATCCCGCCGCCGCGATGCACTCGATCTCGACTCGCCCACCCAAGCGCCAGTCCGCTCGCGCCCATCGCGCTCCGCGCCGGGAGATGGCGCGGGAAGTACGTGACGTAGACGGCATTCATCGCTCCCCACTCCCGCATGTCCGCCAGCATGACGAGACACTTCACTACGCGGTCCATCGAGGAGCCCTGGCGCTCGACGATGGCGCGGATGTTGTCCATCGCTCTGTCGGGTCTCCGGTCCGATCCCACCAGGAACGAGCGTGCCGCTGCTGTCGGTGCCGAGCTGACCCGAGAGATACAGGAGCTCCCCGACCCGGACCGCCTGCGAGAACGGCAGCGAAGCGTTGCCGGCGACCGGCACGAATTCGAGTGGCGGAGCCGGTGGGGGGGTGCTGTCGCAGGCGGCGAGGAGGGCTGCGGTGATCAGGGCGCCGCGCAGGTAGCGCTGTCGCGCGGATCGATTCCGTCGGGGCATGAGCACCTCGGTGCCAGGAGACTGAGGGCGGTCGCTACGGACAGGTCGTTGTGGACACGCCGAGCACCGGCGGGAGCAGGATCAGACGATCCGCCACCGAGCTCACGCTGTTACCCCCTGGGACTCGCAGGAACCACCCAGGCGGCATGGTATGGTAGGTCATGCCCAGCAGCGTCCCGCCGACCTCGAGCGCCACGCTATCGCGCTCGCTTTCCGTGCTGGTCGGCCGAAAGGTTACCACGAGGAGATTGGGAGCGGACCCTCGCGATTCTCCACATGCCGCCGCGAGCACGCTGTCCATGGGCGCCTTCGGGACTGCTCTCGCCGCCGCGGCGACGCTGTCCGCCTTCGCGGTCCCCGGAGCGGCGCTGTCCGCCCTTGCGGTCCCCGCAGCGGCGCTATCCGGTCCGGCCGCGCCCGGAGCCGCGCTGTCGCTCCTCTGGCGGGCGGCGGAGTCGGTCGCAGCGGAGGCGCTCCGCGCGACGGTGGCGCTGTCCCCTGCCCCGGCCGGCCTGGTGGAGTCGCTCTGGGCCGAGCACGGGATGGCTCCGAGCCCGAGCAGCAGCGCCGCGGCCGCGACATGCTTGAGAATGTTCAACCGATACTGCTCGCGATGAGGTGTCTCCATGCGCTCGCTCCTTCAGCTCTCCCTGCTCGTCGTTCCATCTCGGTGCCCGGGCGCTTCGTAGCCGGGGCCTGCCGGTCGCGGCACGGACTCCGGTGCACCCAGCCGGGATTCCATCTCGTCGTCCATCTGCTTCCGGAGAGCCGAGAGCCGCTCGGCATAGCCGCTGAGGGCGCGATCCACCTCGGTCTCGGGCGTCCACTCGCGGACGGACGCCGGTCGGCCGTCAGCGCCGATCGCGACGAAGACGACCACGCAATGCCCGGTGCGCCGCCGCTCGGGGCTCTTCGGGTCTCCGGCATACACATCGATGGCGATGTCGAGACTGGTTCGTCCGGTGCGGATCACGAGCGCCCGGAGCTCCACCAGCTCGCCCACGCGAATGGGGCCAAGGAAATGGAGTCCGCCGAGGTAGACCGTAACGCAATACGTGCCGGTCCACCCGGCGGCGCAGGTGTAGCCGGCCTGGTCGATCCACTTCATGACCGCTCCGCCGTGTACCTTGCCGCCGAAATTCACATCCGTCGGCTCGGCCAGGAACCGGAGGGTGATCCCCCGCTGAGAATCCGTCGCGCTCACCCCAGAACCACCGCGGTGCCGCTGGCGCTCACCATCAGCATCCCTCCGCCGGAGCCCACCTGGATCGTCTCGTAGTCGAGATCCACCGACAGGACCGCGTTGGCCGCCCAGCTCGCTCGCGCCTGCTGCTCCATCTCGTGCGAGCGCGATCTCCTTCGCCTTGCGCAGCTCCTGCTCGTACGCGGCCGAGCGGCCGCCGACGATGTCGCGGATGCCGGCGAAGAAGTCGCGGAAGATGTTGGCGCCGAGGATCGCCTCGCCGGTAACGATGCCGAGGGTGCGGGTGACGCGCTGGCCCTCGATGGACGGAGTCGTGACCGAAAGCATGCCTGCCTCCACAACGGAGAATGGAGCGGTAAGGTAGGCAGGCCGTCCGTCGGGGCCTAGCCGGGCACCCCGTCGGTGATGATCAGCTGGGTGTCGGCACACGACTGGCGCACCGCCTTGGCCGGTGCATACTCCGGTGACGCCCACCAGGCTTGCGCCCGCTCCAGCGTCGGGAACTCCAGGATCACGAGCCGCGAGGGCGACCAGGTCCCCTCCTTGACGTCCACAGCTCCTCCGCGCGCCACGTATCGCCCCCCATACGCCGACACCGTCGGAGTGGCGAGGCGCCGGTACTCCTCGTACCGCGCGGGATCGCGGACGGTGACGTTGACGACCACGTATGCAGACATCGCTCACCTCCTCACAGCTGTGATCCGGAAACGGGCATCCCCAGGACTTTGGTTGATGGGAAGGTCAGGCGATAGAGAGCGGACGGGCCATGACGCGATCGGTCTGGCGGTCCCGGCCGAGGACGAACTCCTTCGAGCCGCAGTCCTCGAAACCGATCTTTCGGTAGAAGGCCTGCGCACGATGGTTCCGCTCCCAGACGCAGAGCCAGATCAGACCTGCGCCACGCTTGACGGCGGCGGCGAGGGTGGCGCGCATCAGCACCTGGGCGACCCCACGCCCCTGCCACGTCCGCTCCACGTAGAAGCGCCAAAGCTCGAGCGGCCGCCCTGGGCCTACGCCCGGCGGTGGCGGACCGTCCCGAAGCTGCGCGAAGCCGGCGAGGTGACCGTCGACTTCGGCGACGAGCGTGAGGATGCCGGGGTCCGCCAGCTCCGCGGCCTGCAGCTCGGGACCGTAACTCGACGCAAGGTACAGCGCCATGTCGTCGGGAGTATTGTCCGCCGCGAACGTGTCCTGGAAGGTCCGTGCGCCCAGCTCCGCCAGGGCGCCGGCGTCGGCGGGCCGCGCGCGCCGGGTCGTCGTCAGTCTAGTCGCTCCGCCAGGAAAACCCCGCCAGGACAACGAAGTCGTGGCGGAGACGGGAGGTGTAACCCGGCGCGGGCGCGGTACCAAGATGGGGGGTGTAGGAGTCGTCGAACGCGCTGCTGAACAGGTACTGCTGCGCGTCGATCCGCATGGAGAACTGGCTGTCGAGTCGCACCGTTCCGCCGAAGCTGAGCACCCCGCCCAGGTTGGTGTGCTGCGCCGGCGAGCCGGCGTGGTCGCGCTGAATGATCAGCGCGGGGCCCACCCCGGCTACGACTCCGAACCGCGATCCCGGCTGGGTCAGCCAGCCCTGGACCGTGCTGCTGAGGAACAGGGTCTGCGCCTCGAACGACGGCAGCGGTCGGCTGACCGCGCCCTCCCAGTTGCTGCTGCGGGACCAGGCGAGCCCTCCGTCGAGCTGCCACCGGTCCGACAGGCCGACGCCGAGACGCGCACCCGCCGTGGTCGCTTCTCCGAGCAAGCGCCCCGGACCCGGCGAGCGCGCTTCCTGTTCGAGCCCCGCCCTGTAGCCGGTCGCGCCGCCCAGATGAATGCCGCCATGGATGGTCACTTCGACCTGGGCAGCGGCAGGCATTGCCGACAGCGAGAGAATCAGCGGAATCGAGAGGGTACCGCGGCGGTGCCACATCTTGCACCTCCAGGCCAATCCGGGACGTGTGCTGCGTCGCCTGCAAGTTCGTCAAAGCCGGAGCAGCGGGCCAGAGCGCGCCCTGTTTCAGCCGCAAACAGGGCGGGGCCACTCGCCCGACCCCTGTGGGGCACTGCGGAAGTGCATTGCAACTCGACAGGGGGACGGCTCAGTGGCGCCCGTCCGCACGCCCCCGCCCCTTGCGAGATAACGGCTTGCGACCGAAGAGCGCATCGGCACGCGCATTGCCCTTCTCGCATTCGTGCGCGACCGCCTCCACCTCCGCCTCGTGGCCTTCGCCACCCTGCTCACCGCCTGCGGCTTCGACCCGGCGGGGAGCGAGGTGGTCGAGCCGCCTTCCGTTTACCGGGAGTGGTGGGCGAAGACCGAGGCCTGCTCCGGGCTGACCGGCGACTTCGACCGGGTCGAGTGGATGATCGTGCCGGGGGAGAGCTTTGCCTGCTCCAGCGGCGAATGCGTCGGCCACTGGGACCCCGGCCACCGGATCTACGTCGCGTCGGACTGGGCCCATCACGAGATGGTCGTCCGCCACGAGATGCTGCACGATCTCATGCGCCGGCGCGGCCACCCCAGCCCGCCGTTCGGCAGCGGCTGCCCACTGACCTGGGAAAGCTGGGCCGCGAGTCAGGCGACGACCGGGATGACTCCCGCGACGCCTGTGCCCAGCCGACTCCTGGACTGACCGGCGCGGTCAGCGCACCAGGCTCAGACCCAGCTCCTCGATCATCTTGCCGCCGGCGTCCCGGTAGATCAGGGCCGGCGGGTTCGCCCGGGCCGACACCGTAAGCCCGTAGACTCCCTCATCGATGCGGCCTCGCACCAGACCCCACGCGGCACCCTCGGGCCGGTAGGCGCAGCTCAGCGTCAGCGCGCGTCCGCTCAGCAGGTTCTTCCACGACACCAGAACCTTCACCCCTTCGAGATCGAACTCCATCGTCTCCGGCGGCCCGGGCACGCCACGGCGCGTGAGCTCCGCGACCAGCGCGCCGCGCATCGGCAACCACCGGTGGGCAGGTCGTTTCGAGCGCCGGCTCACCGGGCGGCTCACCCCGGCACGCCGCGCACGCCAGCGCGGCCGCCAGCCCGGAGCGTCGCACCGGCGGTGCCGCTCAGGCCCGCGACCGCATGGCGCTCACGATCGCACCCGCGAGATCGCCGGCGGCTTCCGCGAGGGGCTTGAGCTCTTCGTGGCGATTGCTCAACGTCCCGGCGCGCAGCTCCGCGGCGACGCCCTCGCAGATCTCGCGCGTGCGCCGCAGCCGAAACCGCTCCTGAAAGACGCGGTAGTCGTTCGCCGTACCCGCGCTCATCGAGTCCCCACAGCTTGAGCCGAAGATCGTCCACCGAGCTCTTGAACTCCGCCAGGCCTTCGGCGGGGAGCTCCCCGCCCGTCATGCGCGACTCCAGGGCTTGCAGCGTGGTGTGCAGGGTCGCGACTTCGTTGGCCAGACTGGGCTGGGGCATCGTTCCTCCGCTCGGGATGGGGACGCGGCCGGGGCGCGGCTAGCTCGCGAGACCGAGCGTCTTCCGGACCTCGGTGTCTTCTGGGACGGGGTCGAACGCGGCCAGCAGCTCAGGCGGGATCGGGCGGCGGCGGCCGGAGGCGAGATCCACGAACACCCAGATGGTCTCCGCCTGCGCCAGCACGGTGCGGTCGGTCTCGCGGACGAACAGGTAGCGGCGTGGCGTAGAGCGCTGGTCGAAGCGCGGCACCCAGGTGTGCGCGCTCGATCTGCTCGTCGAGAAATGCCGGGCGCAGGTACTCGATGAAGTGGGACCGCACGACCCACCCGGCGCCCAGCTCGAGATAGCGCCGCATCGGCCATCCGACCATGCTCGAGTGCTCGATGGCGACATCCTGCATCCAGCCGACGTACGCGAGGTTGTTGACGTGCCCCTGCACGTCGATCGCATCGGCAGGGACGGTGAAGCGTTTGGTGAAGATCGGCGTGCGGGTCACGCCAGGAGAACGGCCACCAGCACCACGCCCAGCACCGCGAGCGACCAGCCCAGCACGAGGGGCAGGACTTCCGCGTGCGGAGAGGGCAGCGCCGAGGGACCCAGGCGGCTGCAGAATTCCCGGTACCGCTTGGTCCCGGCCGAGATTGCGACGACGCCGATGATGACCAGTGCCGCACCGAGATAGGGCGAGATTCCCCCGTTGGGGACCGATTGCCCGTCCTCGGCACGGAGCAGGCGCAGGAACAGCCCGAAGCGCGCGACGACGAAACCGAACGCCATGATCGTCATCCCGGTGCGGATCCAGGCCAGCAGCGTCCGCTCGGCGGCGAAGTAGACCCTCGGGTCGGCATCGGTGTTCAGCATGGTGCTCTCGTCGGTCGGTGCGGCGTGGGGTGACTGCGTCCGACCATAGTCAGATCGCCCCGGCGAGGGAAGATGGGTCGGAAGTAGCTCAGGGGCCGGCTTCGGCCTCCCAGAGCGGAGGGTAGTGAAGGACGAAGCCGGCCGCGTCGACCTGCAGGTCGGCGGTGAAGTCGCCGCCGAGAGACTCGTAGTGGTAGGTGGACTCGTCGGTGCGCACGAAGGTCTGGGTGAGCGGCTCGAGACTGAGTGCCGGGACGCGCAGCCACGCGGCCCTCACTTCCGCCCGCTCGCCGCGGTTCAGGGCCAGGCGCCGGATCGGCAGAGTGTTGGTGGAGGGACTGAACGCGAAGTCGATGTCCACGCACCCAGCGACTTCCGGCGACTCACGCCCGTTGAGGATCCAGCGCCGCGCGGTGTCGGTATAGATCTCGACCTTGACGGGGGCGGTGCCCAGCCAGCCGACGACCTTGGCGTGGAGCGTCCGCCACCCCGCATCGCAGACGACCTGGTATTCCAGACGACAGGTCCTGCCCTGCTCCAGGAATACCGCCGTGCCACCCAGTTGCCAGAACGGGGCGTGGTGCACGAGACGCGCGGCCTCGTGACCCGGCAGATCCAACCTGCGCCAGAGAACCGTGTGGGCGGACAGCGGACCTCCCGATCCTGGGTGTCCCGACGAGCCTCCACCCAGTGAAGATGCCCGACCGACCCCAGCGATCAAGCCCTGTGGTGGTAATGGCCCGGCTCGTGCAGGAGTCGGGACTTTGCCGGTTTCCCCCGCTGGTCGGCGACTTCGGTGCGGCAGATTGCACTGCCCATCCTCGCTCTGGCCGGTGCTGGACCACAACTGGATCTGTCGGGAAGGGCAGATGACCACACCACTGTTGCAGGCTGGCCTGACCGGGGGAGTGACCCTCGGCCTTTACGCGTTCTACTGCTATTGGGAAGCGGGACGGGCCGACCTGGCCGCCGGCTTCCGACACCAGATACCGGGATTGCCGGGCTCGTCCCACTCCTCATCGGACGGCTCCGGGTATCGGGCGCGGGCGCGGTGGGCCGGCACCGGAGCACTGCTCCTGCTGCTGGGGACCCTGGCTTTGGTCGGCTAGGTCGACGAGTGCTCGGACGCGATGGTTGGGCCGGCGATGCCGTTGCCGTCCGGCGACCGGGTGGGTAAGCTTGGCGTGCATCGTCCTCGCACGTCGAGGACAATCCGAAGCGGCCCGGGGCCTGGGACATGCGCAGGCCCCCTTTTATTGCCGCTCGGAACAACCAGCGGGGAGGGCAGCGTGATCGAAGTACGGCTCGACGAGAGCGACCGCCTTGAGCACGCCCTCAAACTCTTCAAGCGAAAGGTCCAGAAGGCCGGTTTGCTGAAGGAGCTGCGCCAGCGCCGCCATTACGTGAAGCCGAGTGCGGCACGCCAGCTGAAGGCGGCCGCGGCACGACGCAGACAGCGGCGGGCTCGCGACTCCTAGCCCGCACGACCACCGCCATTCGGAGTCCGGCGCGGCCCGCCCCACGATTCGTGGCGCGGGCCGCACTCGTGTTCAGGCCGCCACCGGATCGGCACCCAGCGCATAGTGGGCCTGCACTCGGCAGACCGCGCCTCCCTGGTTGAACTCCATGCACTCCGCGCCCACCAGGCCCTGCACGCTCTGGTAGTGCAGCACGAGGCTGTGTGGACCGGCATAGGCCCGGAACAGCACGAAACGGAGATCGGGATACCGCTCGAGCGCCGGGCCCCAGTAGGCTCGCAGTGCCTTCTTCCCGCGAACCGTCGTGTGTCCCGGTCCCAGGACCGTCTCGATCAGCGGAGAGGTCACCTCGACGTCCTCCGAGTAATGGCTGAGGATGCGGTCCAGGTCGTGGCTGTTCCACGATTCGATCCACTCGAGCGCGAATTCCTGGGCGTCGGCTTCGGTCATGCGGAGAGCTCTCCTCTCGCGGATCGAGGTGGGCGGCCAAGGCGCCGTGCCACCGGATGAACACCACCAGCCGCAACCGGAGTCGGCGCAGCAGCCGACCGGTCCGCGTCACCGCTCCTGCCAGAGCCGTTTCACGAGCTGGATCTGTCCGGTGTGGTAGGCGTCGTGCATGGCGATCCCCACCAGCAGCTCGCCGTAGGTCCACCGCTTCGAGCCCGGTGGCCGGCGGTACAGACTCGCGGGATTCACCGCGGCGGCCGCCCCCGTCAGACGCTCGCGCTCCGCACGCAGCAGCGCGACATCCTCCGCCCAGCTCCGATCGTCCATGGTGACCGGCGGACTGGGCCAGTTGGACGGGCGGCGTGGAAAGCCGGCGCGCTCGCTCCCGTCCAGCAGTCGCCGCACCGCATAGGTCCAGTAGGCGAGGTGCAGCGTGAGGATCCAGATGCTCTTTCGGCGAGGCGATGGCCGCCAGCGCGCCTGCGCGGCGGTCACGCCGCGGAGCGCGCCGAGCGGCGTTGGTCCCCCGTGCCATCCCTGCCGCCCGGCTGGCGGCTGTATCGCCGCGACCAGCAGGCCGACCGGCGACCTGTCCATACCGACCTCCAACGTTCGAATTGGTGATGACGTCCGGGCGACGGTCATCCGCCTAACATCCGGCCACGAACGGCAGCGCCCGCAGGTCCGCGACCCGCCACAGCGCGAGGCTCTTGTCGGCGAACGCGCCACCGCCCTCGGTGCACTCTTCGTTCAGGATACGCGAGGGCGGCGGAAGGTGAAACGGATCGCGCTCCAGATCCAGTACGCGCCAATCGCCCGTGACGATGTCCTCGTTCGGTTCGGCGCGAGGGAATGTCGTCGTGAACAACCACGGTATCTCGCTCCGCGCCACGTTGGCGAGGGTGCGGCGGATGTCGGCGTAGGAGAGGTGCACCAGGCAGTCGCGGCACAGCAGGAGGTCGGCGGCCGGGAGCGCGTCGCGGGTCAGATCCAGCACCTGAAACCGGTGCCGGGCGTCGCCGAAATGCGCGGCGAGCGGCTCGATGAGCTCGGGCAGGAGATCGGCACCGATGTATCGGCCGACGGACAGCTCGACGGCCCGCATCCAGCTGTAGTCGCCACAGGGAGCGTCGAGAAGGGTGGCCACGCCGAGATCGCGGAGTACCGCAGGGAGGCGCAGTGCCAGGGCCCCCGTCTGCTCGGGCCCGGCGCCCGCTCCCGACGCCGACCCGCTACCCGACCAGTGGTGGCGCCGATAGATGTCCCGGAAGATCTCGAGAGGCTCCGGCGCGCCCGCCACCGGCGCCAGCCTCTCGTAGTGCCGGGCATCGAACGGGACGAGATCCCGCCGCGACGTCACCGCCGCAGACTCAGCAGGATCACCCCGAGCCCCACGCTGCCGATACCGAGCCACTCGCGTATCGAGAGGCGCTCGCCGAGGAACACCGCGGCAAAGAGTGCCACCAGGACCACGCTCAGCTTGTCCACCGGAGCCACCTGCGACGCATCGCCGACCTTCAGCGCGCGGAAATAGCACACCCAGGAGGCGCCGGTCGCGAGTCCCGAGAGGGTGAGGAAGGCCAGGCTTCGGCCCGGGAGGGCGGTCGGGTCACGCCACTTTCCCAGTCCCACCACCAGCGCCGAGAGCACGACCAGGATGACTCCGGTACGGATGAGTGTGGCGAAATCGGAATCCACACCCTCGAGGCCGACCTTGGCGAACACGGCAGTGAGTGCGGCGAACAGGGCGGACAGCAGCGCCCAGACGATCCAGCCCGGTGATTCCGGCATGGTGATCCTCGCGGGTGTCGGGTGAGCGAGCTCTCCGTCTATACTGGCGCGCCCGCGAGATCGGTACAAGACACCGAGCCGGTCGCCGCACACTATACTTGGCCCATGTGGAGATTCTTGACGCGGGCAGCCCGGCTGCTCCGACGAGCCCTGCTCCTCCGCTGCCCCAATTGCGGCGGCGGTCCGATCTTCGACTCATGGCTTCGGATGCGGCGTCACTGCCCGCGGTGCGGCCTGCCGATGGAGCGGGGTGAGCAGGGATATCAGGTGGGATCGTACATGTTCAACATCGTCGCGGCGGAGCTGGTGTTCGCCGGCAGCTTCCTCGCGGTCCTGCTTGCGACCTGGCCGTCACCGCCCTGGGACCTCCTCCTGTACGGAGGCATGGCGCTGATGGTGCTCATGCCCCTCGCGTTCTTTCCGTTCTCCAAGACGCTGTTTCTCGCGTTCGACCTGATCTTTCGCCCGGCGACACCCACGGAGCTCGCCTCGCAGGCCCCCCCGCCCCAGGCCTAGGAACCGGGCGGCGCCTCGTGCTCGCCCACCCCGCGCGAGGCCCCCGCGGGCAGCGCCCGGGCGAGGAGCGCGGCGAGATCGGTGGTCTCGCTCTCCCACTCGGTGCGAAGGCAGGAGACCACGCGCGCCGCGCCCGGGGTCTCCACCAGGAGCGTGACGTGCGTCGCGGCCTCGCCCTGCCGCACCTCGGGGCGGCGGCGGAAGGTCCAGGTCCGTCCCTCCTCATCCCGATAGGTCCGCTCCATCATCGGGCTCCCGATTGGTTCGGCGCGTGGAGGCGCAGTACCAGCAGATCGTCCGCCAGGGCGAATGCGTTTCGGGTGTACAGACCGCGGCTGGCCGGTGTTGGCCAGAGAATGACGGTATCCACCCGGCAGCGCTCGCACTCCCGCACACACTCCCGCAGAAGCTCGCCCCCGAGACCCTGGCCGCGGTGAGCGGGACGGACGTAGAGGCAGCTCACGTAGCCATGCCACTCCCGCTCCGCCACGGGATTGGGCAGCTTCTCGATCAGCTGCAGCCACACTGTGCCCACCGTTTCACCGTGCTGCTCCGCCACCCAGGATCGCCACCGGTCCCCGGCAAGTCGCTCCTGCATCCACGGGGTGCACCGCTGCTCGAAGGCGTCCGGCGACTCGATCGTCGGGGCGAGCGCCTCCGCGGAATTCGTAGCGCAGTCCGAGCGAGTGCAGATGCATCCACCGCGCGTGGCACGGCGAACCGTCGGACGGCTCATGAAGGTCGGAATCTGGGGCGGTGTGGTCGGACGCTCGCCGATAGCGAGCTACGTGAGCTGGCTCCGGATACAGCGGCGAACCTCTGCGAGAAGGCGGTCGGCTGGGAACGGCTTGCTCAGCACGCCACAGGGGGACGCGATGCCGCGCTCGGCCAGCTGCTCGGTCCCGTAGCCGGACATGAGAATGACGGGAAGGTCGGGCCGGAGAGCGGAGATCGATTCGAGGAGCTGGACGCCGTTGAGGCGCGGCATCACGATATCCGAGACGACGACGCCGAGCTGGGCCGATGCCAGCCGGATCAGCTCCAGCGCCTCCGCACCGTCCGCGGCCTCGTGAACGGAGTAACCCTCCTCGCGGAGCACCCGGGCCGCGAAGCGACGAACCGCAGGCTCGTCGTCCACGACCAGCACATCCTCGCGATCCTCGCCGAGGCGCGCTCCCGCCCCCGTCGAGCCTTCACCTGCACCGTTCACGCATGGATTCCTGTGTGGGAAGACGAACGCTAACACGACTGTGGGCACCTTCATAGCCCCGCTTCGGAGGCCGGCACCGGCTCACCTGCCCCTGCCCCGTCCCCGCTTCCGTTGCGCCGACCCGGCGACCGCGACGGCCGACGCGGAAATGGTCCGCCCGAGCTGCTCCAGCACGAAGTCCCGGTTGCCTCGCCGACGCTCATGGGCCAAGCGGTTTCGTCATGAGCCGGTGCCCCCGCTCGGTGAACCCGCAGCGCCGATAGAGCGCGTGCGCCCGGTCGTTGCCCAGGTCGACCTCCAGATGGAGCGCCCCTGCGCCCGCCTCGCGGCAGACCGCTTCCGCCAGGGCGATCGCCTCGCTGCCCAACCCCGCATCACGATAGGCGGGGGCGATGTACAACTCGTCGATGTACGCGTCACGCCCGTGGAACTCGAGACTGAACCCCCAGGTCACCACCAGGTAGCCGGCCGACACGCCATCCCGCTCGATCAGCCATACCCGTCCCCGCTCCCCGTCGCGAAGCAACCCGCCCAACGCCTGCTCGACCCGGGCGCGGATGAACGGCGCTGTGCCATCCTCGGCGTACAGCGCCTCCATCAGATCCAGCAGCCGCGAGATGTCCGAATCCCCCGCGGCGCGAAACGATGCTGCGGCCATGCTGGAGCTCAGCGGCCTTCGACGTGGAGCAGCCGGGTTCGGTGCTTCACCAGACGGATACGTCAGGCAGAGCGCCAAGCGTCACGCCGAGCGCGGTACCCCAGAGCGGGTCGAGCCACGAGCCGCCCGGTCGCCGCCGTATCGCTGACGGCGTCGAGTGCGCTCAGCGATGCGATGAGGGCCAGCAGGCTGGAGTGCTCCCGCCGCAACACCGTCAGCGACGCTGAAGCTCGCGGTCGGCCGGTGCCAGCGCGACGGCCGCGGGAGAAACGCCGGTGTGACTTCGGCCCAGGCCACGTATTCAGGCCCGAACCGCCGCCGAAGAAACTCTTCCTCCGCGAACATGATCCGCTCGTAGTAAAGCCAGAAGACCAGGCTCACGATGACCGGAGCCCACCAGACGCCCGGAAAGAGCGCCACGCCGAGCCACATGAGGGAGTTGCCGAGATACAGCGGGTGACGGACAACGGAGTAGAGGCCGCTGGTGTTGAGGCTGCCCGCCCGCTGTCGGGTGGTGCTTCGCGTCGGAGGTCCCGCTCGGCACGAACCCGACCGTCGCGGCCCGGATGGCGAGCCCGGCGAGCGCGAGCAGCGAGGCAGCCCGCCTCCCACGCCAGCTCGCGGCGCGTGGCCGCCCGACGGCCAGGGCGACTGGCGGGCGGCCACGAACAGCAGGGGGAACAGGAACAGCGGCAGGTACCCGCGTCGATGGAAGAGCCAGTTGCCGGTGGCCTCGAACTCTTCGCGCAGGGCCATCCGGAGCGCTAGCTGTCGAGGTCGCCGACGCGCTCGATGATGCGGCCGACGAGTCCGTAGCGCAGGGCGGCCTCGGCGCCCAGCCAGAAGTTCCGGTGGGTATCCTCCTCGATCCGCTCGAGCGGCTGCCCGGTCTCCCGGGAGAAGATCCGGTTCAGCCGGTCCCGCATGCGCAGGATCTCGCGGGCCTCGATGTCGATGTCGCTCGCCGTGCCGCCGGAGCCGCCCGACGGCTGGTGCAGCAGAAAGCGGGTGTTGGGAAGGCAGAATCGCTGCTCGCGCGGCGCCGCGACGTAGATCAGCGCGCCCGCGCTCGCGACCCAGCCGGTGCCGATCATCCGGACCCGCGGACGGATGAAGCGCAGCAGGTCGTGGATCGTGTCGCCCGCCTCGACGTGACCGCCCTGCGAGTTGATGAAGACGGTGATGTCCGCCTCGGACTCCGCGGCCAGCGCCAGCAGCTGGCCCGAGACGGTGGCGGCCAGCTGCTGGGTGATCTCGCCGCTGATGATGATGGTCCGGGCTCGCAGCAGGCGCTCGGCGACCGGGTCGACGACCGGGGCAGGCGGGCTCTCGGGTTCGTGATGGCGGAGCATGCAAACTCCAAGGGTTATCGGTTCACAGGAAGATTAATCGCTCGAGGACGCCCGCGCCCCGGACGCCGCCCGCCGCAGCTCGCCGAACACGCGCACCAGGTCGTCCAGCTGATAGTGGGCGTTGAGACCACTCGGGTTGGGCAAGACCCAGAGGCCGCTACCCGCCAGACGTTCCGGTTGCCGGCCGAGCGCGGCATGGGGCCGACCGAACGCCGTGCGGTAGGCTCCGACGCCCAGCACGGCGATCCAGGCTGGCCGATACCGCCGGGCGACTCGCTGAAGCCGCCGTCGACCCGCCACCAGCTCGGCGGCGGTCAGCTCGCTGGCCACCGCGGTGGTACGAGCGACCAGGTTGGTGATGCCATACCCTCGGACGAGGAGCTGCGCTTCGTTCCACGGCTCGAGCCGCTGTCGGGTGAATCCGGCACGGTGGAGCGCAGGCCAGAACCGGTTGCCCGGTCGCGCGAAGTGATGTCCAGTGGCGCCCGAGTACAAGCCGGGGTTGATACCGCAGAACAGCACTTTGAGAGCGGGCGCCACCAGGTCGGGAATCGTGCGGTCCGCGGCTGCCAGAAGGTCGGCTCGGCTCGGCCGTGGCGCGGGGTACGCTCCCCCGGCCACGCTAAGGCGCCCCGAGTGCAAAGGCCATGACGGCGTCGCCCTGCGTGAAGCCGAACAGCGCGTTCCCACCGACCGCCACCGCCACGTACTGCCGTCCGCCGACGCTGTAGGTGACCGGCGGCGCGTTCACCCCCGCCTCGCACTGGTAAGACCAGCGCGGCGCGCCGGTCCGCGCGTCGAAGGCCGCGAAGACGCCCTTCCCCGCCCCCGAGAACACCAGCCCGCCCGCCGTCGCGAGCACGCCGCCGACCAGCGGCTCGTCGGCCTTGACCTGCCACCGGCTGCGCCCGCCGGCCGCACAGATCGAGGGCGGTGAGCGTGCCCCACGACTCCTCGGTGGTCTGCGTGCTGGCGTACTCGCAGCACGCTGCCGTCGGGCCGGCGCGCCGCGTGCGCGATGTAGCGCGTCGGCAGGTGCAGCGCGGCGACGTAGAACAGTTGACGCGACGGGTCGTACGCGGAAGGCGACCAGTTCGCGCCGCCGGCGATGCCGGGCGCGACGACCACGCCCGCTGTCGGGACGCGGCGGCGTGAACAGATTGCGCTGGGGGACGAACGGCCTCGGACCGGAAGAGCAGCGCGCCCGTTGCGCCGATCGTGCACGTACACCCAGCCGGTCTTTCCCGCCTGCGCGACCGCGGGCACGGTCCGCCCTGCCGCAGGGGACCTCGAGCAGTACCGGTGCGCTGGCGACGTCATATCCCCACCGGTCGTGCGGCACCTGCTGGTAGTACCACACCAGGCGGCCGGTCCGGAGGTCGAGCGCCACGAGCGACGAGGTGTAGAGATTGTCCCCCGGACGTGAGGCGTCCGCCATCTGGGGCGACGGGATTGCCGGTGCCGAAGATCAGCAGGTGCGCGCTCGGCATCCACCACCGGCGTCGCGTAGATGGACCCGCCGCCGTACTGCCACGCATCGCGTGTGCCGCGGCGCTGCGGCGCGCTCCCGGCCACGTCTCGGCCGAGCCGGTACGCCGTCGGGCGGTCGCCGCGCGGAAGCTGCCCTTCCCATCCGCGGACCGGTCACGTCCCACTGCCAGAGCGGTCGCACCGGTCCGCGCGTCGAACGCGGCCATGAGTCCCGGGCGTCCGTATTGCCCCGCGACACCCACCACCGCCAGACCCTGGTCGGGATGCAGACCGTATCCGACGCCGGCGATCCCCACGAATACCTTGCCGCCGTACACCAGCGGCGCGGCGCTGATGCCGACACCGGTCGAGCCGGTGGCGGCCGACCCGGACGAGCGGATCGTCCGGCCGGAGCTGGCTGGTGGCCTCGGTGGTGCCGCGGTACTCGGCCACGGTGACGTCCCAGACGCACCGCCCCGGTCGCGCGCGTCGAGCGCGACGAGACGGCCGTCCACGGTGCCGAGGTACACCAGGCCGTCCGTCCACCGCGACACCGCGATTGGCCGGTCCACAGCAGAGCTTCTCGACCCGCGACTCGTGGGTGTATCGCCACCGCTCGCGCCCCGTGCCGCATCGAGCGCGGCCACGCCGCTGAACGGCAGCGAGACGTACATGGTGGCGTCCACGACGATCGGTGTCGCCTGGAAGGTGGCCGTGACGCCGCTGTGGTAGGTCCACTTCGGACCAGGCGCGCGACGTTGGCCGTATCCACCGCCGTCAGCGGAGAGAACCGCGACCCGCCGAGATCGAGGCCGTGCAGCGGCCAGCCGCCCTGGGCCCGGAGGGTCGCCGGCGTTCCCAGGCCGGCAACCGCGAGACACACGGCGATCCGCCCCGCCACCGACCGTCGCATGGCGGCGGAGATCAGGTGAGACATGCGCTTCTCCGTTGGCCGATACCGGGGCAGCCCGCTACGGGTTGGCGTTGCTGTGCGAGGCGCGGATCACGGCTCGGATGTCGGTCACCCACCCTGCCGGATCGTCCGGCGGCGCGAAGGACCAGACCTCTTCGTCGCGGCCGTCGCCGGAGCGCAGGCGGACCCGGCCCCCCTCGCGCTCCACGGCGTAGAATCGCCGGCTGCGGGGCGTGATCTCGAGTCCGACCTTCGCGTTCTTGTGAATCAGGACGCTGCTCCGCGTCACCACGACCGAGGCCACCCGGTCCTCGCGCCTCTCCTGGCGGCCGCCGGGGTCGCGGGTGAAGCGAAAAAGCAGATCCTCGGCCCGCCGGACGACAACCTCTTCGGCGAACCGGCGTTCCTGCGCCGCCGAGAGCTTTCCCGGTCCGCTCCTGGCATCCCGCCACCAGGAGCGCGAGCGCGACGACCCACCCGAGCGAGCGAATCGCGCTCACTCCCCTCGGAACCGCGCCAGGCTGCCGGCCGCCCCGACGAGCGAGAGCATCGAGTCCGATCGCTCGTAGCTGTTCACCTCGGGCAGGACCGCCAGAAAGCCGCGCTCGAGGTGCGTCGCCATCTTCGCACGCCATCTTGGTCGAGATCGCAGGGCCGAAAGTGAGCCGGTCGCCCTCGAGGGTGAACGAGGCGCTGTAGCGGTTGCAGCCTGCGAATCCAGCCGCGCGGCCGTTGCCCATGTCGAACCGAATCGTTGCGGGCCGACCGCCCGCGCCGACCGGTGCCGAGGCATCGCCGAGCGCCACCAGGCTCCATTCCCGGCCGTCGAGCGAGCAGGCCGGCCGCGGCGGGCGGAAGCAGGCGCCGAATCCGACGCCGACACGGGAGGCTGCTCGGACGAAGGCGGCTTGGGCGAGCAAGCCAGCGTCAGGCATAGCAGTACATGCGGCGGCGCGGCGCGCGGCCAGTACTCAAGTTCTCCGGACCGTGGACGTATCGCGGAGGAATCTCTCAGGTTCCCTGGTCAGGGCGGGGCCGGAGCCAGGTGCGTCACCCGAACCGGGACCAAGCGGCGGAGGGCCTCCGCGACCAGACTCCGGTGACAGTGGGTCGGCTCCGCCTCGAGACAGAGGAGGCAGGTGCGCCGGCCCGAGCGCACGAGGTCGGCGAGGACATCCAGATCCATTCGTGCCTCCTCGGTTCCCATGTGCTCCAGGAAGATCCGCCGCATCTCGGCGTGGCGCCCCGCGCGTGCCGCGGCCCGGCCCGGTGCGGGCGTTCCCAGACCGCGCAGGTGGAGATACTCGATTCCAGCTCCCTGCGAGGTTCGCGGCCAGCGCGGTCTTGGCGAATCCCGGCCGGCGGGAACTCGCCACCGCGCGCACGTCCACCACGAGTGCCACGCGATGCTCCGTCAAAGTCTCGAGAAAGGTGCGGACCGTCGCGGCCTCGTAGCCGATGGTGGCGATCCCTGGCGTGGCGCGTGACGTCCGAGCCGGGACCTTCATGCGACGGTCGAGTCTCCTCCGTGCCGGGCACGATAGCGGATCAGGTCGATCGCCAGGAACACGCCGAGCAGGGCCACGCCGGCCCCGACCAGGCGCAGGAGGTCGAGCGCCGACCGGGCATGGGCCTGCTGGGCGATGGCGGTCTCGGTGAGAAGCCGCGTGGTAGCCGCGGAGGGCACGCGCACTCCCCTCTCCACGTCCGTCGCGTACTGGCGCCACTGCTCGATGGCGCCGGGCGGCAGCTCGCGCACCTGGCCCCTCTGGGCCCCGACCACCGCACCCAGGCCCACCGCGATCAGGAGAATCGCGATGACGATCCAGCCGGTCAGCGCTCGACGCACGGCGCCCTCCTCTGGGCCGGTAGCGAACTCATGTGGGACGCCGCCCTTCTCGAATGGCTTCCAGGATCACTTCCCGACTCAGTCCCGCCTCGATCGCAACCACGTCGAGAGGTGACGCGGCCGTGCGCTCGGGCCTGATCACGAAGACCTGCCCATCCCTTCGGATGATGCGGACCGCTCCATCCGCCACCGCGCGATCGAGCACTCCCGCCAGCCGACGGCGGGCTTCGTCTGTCGTGAACTCCTTCACCCGCCGACCTCGAGCACCCGGACGCCCGCCTCGTTCGCGACCCGGCCGAGCCGTGGATCCAGCGTCAGGAGCGCGGCGCCGCGACTCCGGGCGCAGGCGAGAAGACAGGCGTCGTGCGCGTATACGCCGAATCGGTCCGCCAGCTCGAGCGCGACACCCAGCTCGATGTCCACCAGGCGAATGGGTATGGCGGCATACGCGGCCAGTGCGGCCTGCGCTTCCGCCAGCTTCAGCTTGCGTCGTTTCAGCAGGGCCGAGAAGGCGTTGCCGACTTCCCAGTGGACCGAGCCCGGTGCCAGCAGTTGTACCCCCTGCGTCCGGGCGATCAGTCGGTCACGCGTCGGCTCGCCGGTCAGGACCGCGAGCAGTACGGAAGTGTCGACCACGAGCTCGGTCGGTGCCCCGGCGGTCATGGCGACGCCATCAGGCGGTCCCGTCGAGAAACTCCCTGAACCGCCGCAACGTATCGCCCCGCGCAGCCTGGCCGGAAACGGTCGCCCGCTCCCCTACTGCACCGGACAGGAGAAACTCGCCCGCGCCCCCGGGCGCTCCGACCGCCAGGGCCGCGAGCCAGCGGTCGGCCTCGGCGAGGGTGATCTCGGTGCCGTCCGGGATGGTCGCGTCGGGAGCGAACACCTGCTCCACCAGCGCAGCTGGAGGCTGGCACGACCTGCTCGTGCCCGTTGTCGCAGATCCGGAGGATCATGCCAGCCTCAGCCGGCCGCCGCACCGGACGCGGACGACACGAGATAGCGCTCCCGCAACACCCGCGCATGATGGGTGAAGTGGCCGACCACGATGTAGGCCAGCGCACGCGCACTGACCACCGCGTCGCTCGCCTTGCCCCGACGGGACCACGCCTCGCCCGGCACTCCCTGCACCAGGGCGATGGTGCCGGCCCGCACCGCGCGCAGCTCGTCCAGCAGTTCGCCGAGCGCACGCTCGTCGAACTTGCCGGCGGGGACGAAGGCGTTCTCATCGAAGCCGGGCAGCGGGGTGGCATCGCCTCGCGCGATCCGAAGCAGGCGATACGTGAAGATGCGCTCGGTGTCGATCAGATGTCCCAGGACTTCCTTGATGCTCCACTTTCCCGGGGCGTAGGCCGACCGGGCCACCGCATCGTCCAGCCGGGAGAGGCTGCGCTCGAGCTCGGGGAGCTGTTCCGCGAGGTAGGTGCCGATGTTTTCGCCCGGCACCTGCGAGATGTAACTATGGTAGTACTGTGAGGATTCGTCGGCCCCAGGACGGGGGATGGACAGCGGGCTCATGGACTCACTCCTGAAATAGTGCCTTGTCAGATCCGTACTCAATATTAGTGATCTGACACGGGCCGTAGGAGGACTGTCGAGGCCATGGACTCCGTACTCCGGGCCTGGCCGCCGGTCAGCGGGCCGCACCGCCCGCGTGCTGACTCTCGAACGCGGCGAGCGCGCGCGCAGCCCCGGTTCGAATCGCCCGCCGCACCGGCGGTGTCCAGCCGAGCAGGAGGCCTTTCACGCCGAGGGCCTGCCGGGCCCACCGGTAGAGAGCAAACTTGTCGTCGTGACGGACGATCAGGCCGTCCCGCAGCTCGAAGCTGGCCGCGATCCGGTTGTGGACCGGCCGCCCCGAGGCGCTGTAGGTGTACCAGGCCTGCCATTCGCACTCAGCCGATGTGCCGGTCGCACGCACCGGCCCACACTCGATTCGGAGATCGGTGGCGCGCTCACACAGCATCCGCCACATCGTGCCGATGCGGGCGCCTTCGAGCTCCAGGAACACCGGGTCGCGGAAGCGCGCTCGCGGCGCGTAGCTGTCCGCCATGATGCGGTGGTCCCGGTTGCCGAACGCCGCGTAGAATCGCTCGATTGCGCGAATGTTGCCGTCGGTCGCCGTCGAGTCCATGCGCGTCTACGCCGCGGGCGGGGGCGGGGTGGGCTGCGACAAGCGCTTCACCGCGGCGCGGTTGACCAGTACCCGAAGGTTGTTGCTCCGCGCATCGGCCGGCAAGATGAAGAAGAACGGTCGGATCGGCGGGTACCGCACCGTCAGGCCGACCAGGCGCTCGCCGTCCACGAACTCCACCTCGATCGGGAACGACCCACGCGCGCGCCCATCGCTCGGCTCCAGTTCGAGGATGTCGTTCTGCCGGGAATTGCCCACCAGATCCTTCACGAAGAACAGGGCCTTGAGCTCGGTGAGCTTCACCTCGATCGTGCCTTGCCCGGTTGGGCGGATGTGGCACTTGGGCTTGCCCGGGTCCACGTCGAGGCTGATGCCCTTCACGACCCGACCGTCCAGGTAGTGGGCGACGACCTCGTTGGCCATTTCCGTCCTCCTCTACGCCGGGTGGCGGGCCGTCAGCCGGATCCAGATGCGGAGCGCGGCCCATTGCGCCGTCCCGATCACGATCCCGGTCGCGGCCGCGACGAACAGCTCGCGCGTCACCATGAACTTCGCATTGATGAGCTCGGACACCGCTCCGGTGACCGCGCCAGCGGCGGCGAATGGCCACCACGCCACCCGCGACGGATCGGACCGGCGACCGAGGAGGGCCAGCAGCAGCGAGTACAGCACCACCGCGCTGCCGATCGTGATCGCCAGCCAGCGCCCTCGAGCCACGGCTTCATACCAGAGCATCATGCTGCCGACCAGCAGCACGACGGCCGTGGTGCCGAGCATCTCGATCCGTCCCAGCCAGGCGGGGCTCACCGACCCGCTCCCGGGCGCGAGCTTCCTGACCCGCCTAGCGGAATAGATCCCACTTGAGAAAGCTGACCTGCCAGCGACCGCCGGTCTGCCGCCAACGCAGATCGTAGCGTGCCCGGACCTTCGTCCGTCGGTGGGTAAAGCCCCACGTTCCCTCCTCGATGACGTAGGCGCCGTCCGTCGTCACCGAGCTGGGACGAAAGTCGGACTGTGACACTCGAGAAGCCAGCGCGAGCCGCATGAAATACGCGATGGCGGCGCTGCCCCGCCGGGCCGTGTCGGGCGCGGGCGGCCAGATCATCACGTCCGGCGCGAGGTAGCGCCGCAGCTGGACCGAGTCGCGTTTCACGAATGCGTTCGCCAGCTGCCAGCGGGGCGGCTCGATCTGTGCGGCCCCGGCGCCGGCCGGCACGAGCCACAGTAGCATCACGAGACGGAGACAATGCATGGGATGGAGTGCGTGGATGCTACGCAGAGCCGACGCCTGGCGATAGGGAGACCGCGGTGGCTGCCGAGGCCGCCTGCTCCCGCAACACCTTGACCGCGAGATCCATGGTGGCGCGGTGGGTGCGGAAGGCGAGCGCCGCCATCCGCAGCGTGAATCGCCCCTCCAGCATGGTGGAGGAGAGAAACACCCGCCCGTCCCGGCGGGAGCCGTCCACGATCGCCTGGTTCAGCGCGTTGACGCGGTCCAGACTGGTGTTCGGCGGTGACCAGCGATAGGTGACGATCGACAGGTCCGGCGGCGGACCCACCTCGTACCCCGCGGCGGCTATCGCGCGCCGAAAGTAGCGAGCGAGCAGGAGCTTCTCCTCCAGGGCCGCCGCGAACGGCCGGGTGCCGAGCAGCACGAGCGGCAGCCACATCCGAAGCGCGCGGAAATGCCGGGACAGCTCCGGCGACGTGTCCGCCGGGGACACCTCGCTCGGCTCCCGCCGGGCGTCCTGCATGTAGCTCCCGAAGTAGTCGTGGCTCGCCACCAGTGCCGCCCCGTCCCGCACCACCACCACTCCGGACCCGTAGGGGAGAAACAGGCCCTTGTGCGGGTCGAGCACCACCGAGTCGGACCGCTCGATGCCCCGCAGCTTGGCTCGGCCCTCCTCGGTGAGCAGGAAGAATCCCCCGTACGCGGCGTCGACGTGGAACCACAGGCGCTCGCGCTCCGCCACGGTCGCGATGGCATCGAGAGGGTCCACGGCGCCGACGTCCGTCGTCCCCGCGGCCGCGACGACCATCCACGGGCGCAGGCCCTCCGCACGATCGGTCGCGATGGCCCGCGCCAGCGCCTCAGGACGCATCCGATACCCTTCATCCATCTCCACCCGGTGCAGCCGAGCCTCGGCCATGCCCGCGATCCGGAGCGCCTTCTCCAGGCAGTGGTGAGCCTGCTCCGTCAGGTAGACCACGGCCGACGCGTACTGGGCGGCGGCGATCCGGTGCGCGTCGCGCGCGGTGACGATGGCCGTGAGATTCGCGATGCTTCCGCCGGAGGCGATGCTCCCCGCCGCGGCCGCGGGGTAGCCCACCAGGTCAGCGACCCACCGCACCACCATGTTCTCCATCCGTACCGGACCGGGGCCGGTGAAGAACACCCCGGAGTATTTGTTGGTGACCGCGGCCAGGAAGTCGCCCAGAGCGGAGTGGTAGATCCCGCCGCCGGGGATGTATGCCAGGTGGCGCCCCGACGCAGTCGCCGCTCCCGGGCGCACCACCTCGCGCTCGAGCAGCCCGATCGCTTCTCCGACCGGGATCCCGCGCTCGCCGATCGGGACCTCGAGCAGCCCGCCCCCCTTGCTCGCGACGTCGTCGAAGCCTTTGACCGTGGCGATCCGGCGCAGGAACCGCTCGGACGAGGCGACCACGGCATCGCGCAGGCGCCGGCGGCGGCTCACCCCGGGCTCGAGCGGGCGGGCCTCGCGCTCCAGCTGCCGCAGGCGGCCGAGGGTTTCCTGGATATCAGGGTCCACCACGGTGCCTTCCTCCTGGCGAAGCAGCGGCGTCTACCGGGAAGTCGCGCCGGGGTCGGGCACCGGCACGCGAAGCAGACGCTGCATCAGCCAGGTCCCGTCATCGTCCTGAATCCAGTCGGCCACCAGCATGCCATGCTGACGGCTCTCCGGCTGACCTGGAAAGGTGGCCTGCTCGAAATACGAGCCCCAGTAGATGGCGCTCCCTTCGAGCACCTGGATGGTATCGGGGCTCACGCTGGCGGAGTCCACCTGCACGCCGGAGAAGCCGGCGAGGAAGCCACGGATCGAATCTCGGGTACGAATGGGGGGTATGCCCGGTTCCAGCAGGAGTGCACCAGGGGCGAAGTGAGACGAAATCGAGTCGGGATCCGCGGCCCTGACGGCATCCACGTAGCGCTCCATGGCTCGCGCGACGTCGGCGCGAACCGTGCTCCTGGGGGACGCCGGCTCACGAGCCCTGTCGGCGCAGCCGAACGCGGCGATGGCCAGCGCCACGGTCATGGCTGCGGCGCGGACCGGGAGCGTGGTCACCCGCCTCGCATCCGGCGCTGGACCTGGCGCACCTCTGCGACGATGGAGCGGGCGCGGTCCACCGGCACCCCCTCACGGAACAGTGCACGCTCGGCTTCCTCGTCTCCCTTGCCCTCGGCGAAGAGATCCATGACGCGTCGGGTGAGCCGCATCGTTTCCTCCGGCCGGATTCCACCGCCGAACAGTCCTCGCCACCAGCTCATGCGGAATCCCGCATCAGGATGATCTCGGTCCGCACGTCGAACCCGAGATCGCCGACTCCGACCACCCGCCATCCCTCGACGCCGAGGTCGTTCAATATGGCCGTCAGGTCGGAGCCGACCGGCTTGCCGATGCCGTTGATGTACCAGGTCACGCCGCCCGCGCCACCGGCCGCGTCGCGGCCGATCAGGAGCGCGTACTCATAGCTGGCCATGGCTTTCCTCGTGGCTGGATCGATAAGTCAGGGAATGGTTAACTCGCTTGCCACCCAGAAAGATCGTCGGCCGCGAGCGGAGCCACGCTTGTTCCGCATCGAACATACGGAGAACTTTCTCCTCATGCCGACTCTCCCGCCGCGTGCCGACTGACCCCGCGCGGAACCCGCCCGCCGTCGTTCACGATCCGGAGCGCTCCCGCTTCTACATCCGCCTCCCCGACGGCGACGCCGAGCTGATCTATGCGCCGTTCAACGAGGAGGTATTGGAGCTGATGCACACCGAGGTGCCGCACTCCGCCGCGGGTCACGGTCTAGGTGATGCCCTGGTGCGGGCGGCGCTCGCGTTCGCGCGCGAGCAGGGCCAACGGGTGCTCGCGACCTGCCCCTACGTGCAAGCCTGGTTGCGAAGGCATCCCGGGGAACGGCCCTGATTCAACGAACGACTTCGAACCTGCCCCGTACCGGATGCCAGTCCTTCGCGCTCGACGCGAAGCCCACGATGCGCTGATCGTCGAAATTGAGGACGGCCGTCAGAGTGTAGCCCGACGGGGCGAGGTAGGAGACGGCGTAGACCCCATCGCCCGCCTCCACCGCGGCGTACTCCGGCTGTTCGTGACCCGTGGATTGGCCGGCCTTAGCATCGGCACCGGGTTTGTCCGAGCTGGAGGGGTCTCGCCAGGTGACGGTCCCGTCCGGGTGGAATACGTGTTCATGGGTGCTGCCCTTGGTGGGTCCCTCGGTCCACGTCATCCGAATAGTCTTGCCCCGAATGGCGTCGGCCCTCTCGATGCGTTCCATGGGTAACCGTCCTCGGCCCGTGTGATCCCGCTCGCTGGCCGCCGCGCCACTGCGCGCGGCGATGGACGGCTCACGCTACCTCGAGGCCCGGCTCCGCACAGCGTCCTGGATCACTGCCCTGTGGGGTCTCCCGCGACGCCCGGTCGCCGTCGAGCCAATCCGGGAAACAGCGCCGGAAAGCCGTCAATCAGTGTCCAACCGGTGCCTTCCACCACCGGCTCCACCGACAAACCGTCGAAATAGCGATCGAGGACCGCTTCCCGCTCCTGGGCCAGCGGCGGGGTGCAGTAGTCCTCCTCCTCCCACATCGCCTTCCCGTTGGGCAGCAATCGCGCTCGTCGGAGGGACCCCGACAGCGCCTTCCCGAACGGGCGGAGGACGGCGAACTCGTCGCGGTCCAGCCTCGCCTGCAGCTCCGTCAAGAGGTCCTGACGCGGTGTGGCTGTCACCAGATAGTAGGCCACGCCACGCTCACCGTCGGTCGCACCCTCACGGGACTTCCAACTCCAGAGTGGCGACGCCATCGGCATCGTACTGCAGGTGCACCCGCCACGGTTGGCAACAGACCTGACAATCCTCCACGTAGGTCTGATCCTCGCCGCCGCCGGGGTCGAGACCAATGGTGACGGTTTCCCCGCAGTGCGGACACGTCACGTCGGCCTCGCTGTCGAAGGCCGCGAGCTCTTCCGATGGCTCGTCCCTGGACGACGCATCGTCCTCGGAGGGCGGTTCCTCGGACGAGGGCCACGAATCGTCCCGCCCGGTCACGACACCCCCTCGGGGGCGACACCGCTCTTGGATGATGCATCGGTATGATTCACGAAGGCCTCAGATGCGGGAGTACTGGTGAACGGTTCGCTCCGACTCGACCTCGCCGGTGTGCCGGATCGCCTTGGGTTCGATCAGCATCAGCTCCACCTCGTCGGCGGCGACCGGCCGGTGCTCGACCCCTTTGGGGATCACGACCAGCTCCCCGGGACCGAGCGTCACAGCGCCGTCGCGCAGCTCGATGGTCAGCCGGCCGCGAAGGACGATGAACAGCTCGTCTTCATCCGCGTGCTGGTGCCAGACGAACTCGCCCTGGACCTTTGCCAGCTTGACGTGGCTGTCGTTGAGGTCCGCGATGATCTTGGGGCTCCACTGGTCCTGAAAGCGGGAGAATTTCTCGGCAAGGTTGATCTTGGTCACCACCGTGGCACGCCTCGGTCGGAGGATGCCGTAATCTACACCGCGAAGTGCGGCCGATTCGATTGTCTAGCCCGGCCCACCCCATCGCTCCACCGCCGCCCACACCTCCCGCGCCAGCGTCACACCCGACGGAAAGTGCCTGGCGAAGTCGTCGCGCAGCCGGGACGCGTGCGTCGCCAGGTAGCGATCCAGCTCGGACTGCGTCGTGGCCTCGTAGCTGATCCGGTAGCGGCCGGCCCCTGCGCGGGCAATGGACGCGCCGACGAAACAGCCGGTCCTCAGCAGATCGGGAATGTGGTCCTGCCGCATGTAGCGCTCGTATGCCTCGGCCAGGTGGGGCTCGACCACGGCGGTGACCTCGTACGTGATCATGCGGAGCTACTCGTTGACCGACGGCACGGTGATGACGCCGGACATGCCCACGCCGCCGGCGCCGCCGTGCACGGAACAGTGATAGCGGAAGACCCCCGGGGTTCGTGAAGCGGAAGACATGAAACTTTGGATAGTCGGCGGGAGGGCCCGATTGCGGCGGCGAGTCTCCATCGTCGGGCACGATGTTGTGGCCCGCGCTTCCTTCGGGCCAGTACCAGTTCACGGTTCCGCCAACCGGGACGGTGTACTCGGCGGGCTCGAATCGATTCCCGCCCTCGCTCAGGACGAGGATGGTGTTGCCCGCCGCGGGGTCCGGCGTCGTGAACGCGAGGAAGCCGATCACCGTGCCCCCGCCCTCGACCCGGGCCGAGGCGAACTGCTGGGCGAAGAGATCCATGGTGGTCCACGCGGTCGCCGCCGCGCCGTCCCCATCGGTCTCAACGCGGGTGGGCGATACCGAGCCTTCAGTCGTTTCCCAGATGACGGTGACCCCGGGCACCGGGCTCCCGTCCCGAGTCACCACGACGCGCAGACTGTCCAGCAACGGTCGTCCCGCGATGCCGACCTGGTTGTCGCCGTTGGCCTCGGCCGGTCTTCGAGATGACAAGGGTGCTGGGGTCGGGAGCGGTGCGGTCGTCGGCGCTGCAACCGAGGGCGTAGACGAGAGCCAGGCCGGTGACGGCCCGGTGATGGCATTCACGTGTCATGCAGCAGGAGACGATCCGGGAGCCTCGGGATAGACGCCCTCGGGCGGCGCATCAGCGATCGTAGGGCTGGCTGATGCGTGGGGCCTCGGGCAGCTGCTCGTCGAGGGATTGCCGATATCGGACGCAGCCGCGGATGAACACCGGCCATTCCGGCACATCAGGGATCGGCTGCTCTCGCTCGGGCAGCAGCCCCCACAGCGCCGGATGATGCCAGCAGAGCTCCTGGCCGGTGCTGTCCCGGTGAGTACGAATGCCCCGGCGAAGCTTTCGGACCTCATCGGCCAGTTGTTCGCGGGTCATCCCGTCGAGATCCTCATCCATCGCACCTCCCTGGGTATCGTCTCCGCCTCAGCGGAGCGGTGAAGCGCGCCCCTGGCTCCCACTTCGGGCCGCACGCGCCAGCATCACCTCGCGCTCGCGCTGGTTGCGGGTGAGTGTCGCCGCGCGCTCGAACTCCACCCTGGCCTCCTCGAAGCGCCCGAGCTTGTCGAGCAGATCGCCCCGCACCGCCGGCAGGAGATGATACGCCTTGAGAGCGGGCTCGGCCCGCAACGTATCCGCGAGCTCGAGGCCCGCGGCCGGGCCCAAGGGCCATCCCCAGTGCGACAGCACGGTTGAGCTCCACGACCGGCGACGGCGTGATGCCCCCCAGGCGCTCGTAGAGCGCGGCGATACGGGTCCAGTCGGTCTGCTCCGCCGCGCCGGCGCGGGCGTGGCAGGCGGCGATGGCCGCCTGGAGCGCGTAGGCTCCGTCCGCGCCCCCCAACGCTTCGGCGCGGGCGAGGGCCGCGAGTCCGCGGCGGATCAACAGCTGATCCCACCTCCCACGGTCCTGATCCAGGAGCAGGATCGGCGCGCCCGAAGGCCCCACCCGGGCCCTCGAGCGGGAGGCCTGGATCTCCATCAGGGCGACCAGCCCATGAACCTCGGGCTCCTCGGGCGCCAGCCCGGCGAGAATTCTGCCGAGCCGGAGCGCGTCCTCGCACAGCGCCGGCCGCATCCAGTCGTCACCGGCGGTGGCGGAGTAGCCCTCGTTGAAGACGAGGTAGATCACCCCGAGCACCGAGTCGAGGCGAGCGGCGAACTCGCGCCGCCGCGGTATCTCGAACGGGACGCCGGCATCCGCCAGCGTGCGCTTGGCGCGAACGATACGCTGCGCCACCGTGGCGGTGGGCACCAGGAAGGCGCGGGCGATCTCCTCCGTCGTCAGGCCGCCCAGCAGCCGCAGGGTCAGGGCGACTCGCGCTTCGGTGGCCAGCACCGGGTGACAGGCCGTGAACATGAGCCGCAGGAGGTCGTCACCGACGTCGTCGTCGAGGGCCGCGTCGAGATCGGGGACGCTGGACTCCTGCTGCGCCTCGAGCTCGTAGCCGATCAGCTCGTGCTTCCGCTGCAGCATGGATCGCCGGCGGAGCTGGTCGATGGCCCGGTGCTTGGCCGTGGCCATCAGCCAGGCTCCCGGATTGTCAGGCACACCGGACTCGGGCCAACGCTCGAAGGCGGCGACCAGCGCGTCCTGAGCGAGGTCTTCGGCCACGCCGACGTCGCCGACGAGGCGGGCCAGCGCGGCAATCAGGCGCGCCGACTCGATACGCCAGACCGCGTCGATGGCACGATGAGTTTCGGAAGCCGTCACAGTTCCCAATCACGCCAGCTTCACCTCGTCAGGCAAGACTCGGTGCGGCCCCTCGCCGTGGGCTAGATTGCCCAGGGAAGGCCCCGACAGACTTACCTCGGATCTGGGAGGAGCCAATGAGCGGCGTTCGAGTCCTGGTGGGCACGCGGAAGGGTGCGTTCGTGCTCACCGCCGACGGGAAACGCGAGCGGTGGGACGTGAGCGGACCCCACTTCGCGGGCTGGGAGATCTACCATCTCAAGGGGTCGCCGGCCGACCCGCAGCGGATGTACGCCTCGCAATCCAGCGGCTGGTTCGGCCAGGTGATTCAACGATCGGACGACGGCGGGCACACCTGGGAGGCCGTGGGCAACGAGTTCTCCTACGAAGGGGTCCCGGGACGCACCAGTGGTACGACGGGACGCCCCACCCATGGGAATTCAAGCGGGTATGGCACCTGGAGCCGTCCCTCGCCGACCCGGACACGGTCTACGCCGGGGTGGAAGACGCCGCCTTGTTCCGCTCGACCGACGGCGGCAAGACCTGGGGCGAGCTGCCGGGTCTTCGGGGCCACGGGTCGGGGCCACACTGGTCGCCCGGTGCCGGCGGCCTGTGCCTGCACACGATCGTGCACGACCCCAGCCGGCCGGGCCGGCTGTTCGTCGCCATCTCGGCTGCGGGCGCCTTCCGCTCCGATGACCACGGGGTGAGCTGGCGGCCGATCAATCGCGGACTTCGCTCCCAAGGGATTCCCGACGAGACCGCCGAGGTGGGCCACTGTGTCCACCGGATCGCGCTGCATCCTTCCCGGCCGGGCGTCCTGTTCATGCAGAAGCATTGGGACGTGATGCGGAGCGACGACGCGGGGGAGTCCTGGCGCGAGGTGAGCGGTGACCTGCCGAGCGATTTCGGATTCCCGATTGACGTCCACGCGCACGAGCCGGAGACGATCTACGTGGTGCCGATCAAGAGCGACTCCGAGCACTTCCCGCCGGAGGGCAAGCTCCGGGTGTACCGAAGCCGGACGGGCGGCGGCGATTGGGAGCCGCTCACGCGCGGACTCCCGCAGCGCGACTGCTACGTCAACGTGCTGCGGGACGCGATGGCGGTGGACCAGCTCGATCAGTGCGGGGTGTACTTCGGGACGACCGGTGGCCAGGTATACGTCTCGCCCGACGGTGGCGACAACTGGTCGCCGATCGTCCGCGATCTGCCTCCGGTCCTGAGCGTCGAGGTCCAGACCCTGTCATGATCCGGGTCGTTCTCCCGTACCACCTGCGGACGCTCACCCGCGCGGCGGAGGAAGTCGTCCTGCAGGTGGACGGGCCGGTGACGCAGCGAACCGTGCTCGATGCGCTGGAGGCGCGCTACCCGGTGCTCCGCGGCACCATCCGCGGCCACGGCGGCGGCCGGCGGCGGCCGTTCCTCAGGTTCTTCGCGTGCGCGCAGGATCTCTCCCACGATTCTCCCGACGTGCCGTTGCCCGAGGCAGTGCGGAACGGAAGCGAGCCCTTCCTGGTCGTCGGGGCGATGGCCGGCGGCTGAGGACGGTACCCGCCCGACCCCGGCCTACGAATCATCGGTCTTTCCTTCCCCCGCCGGCTGTCTCGTCACGGCCAGCCAGCCGTAGACGATCGCCACGAGATACAACACCGCGCCGACCAGGAACACCCCGCCGCCGATGGCCTGGTCCCGGTCGAGCGAGTCGAACTCGGCCAGCAGAATGGCCCAGTCGTGCTCTCCGCCGCCAACCAGCGGCAGCTCCTGCGCGCGGGCGTCCTTCACGTAGACCGCGATGTTCCAGCAGTTCTGCCCCAGCCACCAGAGCGGCACCGTCGCGCCGTGACGGTCCCCCTGCCGCCAGAGCGCTACCGTGAACGCGATCGGCACCAGCAGCTGGAACAGCGTCCCGCCCAGCAAGGTCAGGGTCTCGCCACCGAAGGCGAACACCAGGTGCCCCGTCTCGTGAATGGCGAGATCGAGGTCGTCGAGCCAGCGGTAGGTGCCCGGGGTGCGCAAGCACAGCCATCCGTAGAGCGCGAGCACCCCGGTAAGTCCGAGACGGGCCCATCGCTCCCATCCGTCGTAGCGCTTGCGCGCCATCAGGGTGGGTGCTGCGCGCGCGCCGCCTCGCCCACGAGCGCGATCGCATCCCGGAGCTGCCGATCGGACAGGTAGGGCGCGGGCCCCAGGCGCAGGACGTCGCCCCGGGCGTCCGTGAGCATGCCGCGCGTCCGGAGCCGCCGGACCAGCTCGCCGGCGATCGGCGAGCGAAGCGCCAGAAACCCGGCGAGCTCATCCAGACCGGCGCCGCGATCCCGGGTGATCACCCCCGGATCCAGATCGAGGTCGTCGAAGGCAGTCGCGAGCAGGCGGATCTGATGCTGGCTCACCGCCCGCAGGACCGCGGCGGTCAGACCCAGGTCTCGGAAGAAGTCGAAGACCGCCGCCGCGCGGTAATGGCTGGTCGGGTCGTAGGTGGCGCCCGCGAACCGGTCCGCACCCTGCCCGTAGGCCACGCAATCGGGGCGTTGGGCGTCCGCCAGCGCGGTAAACTCGCTGAACCACCCGGTCACGACCGGCCGGAGCTCGGTGTCCCGCGGAATCCGCAGGAAACAGTTGCCCTCGCCCAGCTGGCAGTACTTGTAGCCGCCGCCGACGACGAAGGCGTCGGACAGCCCTTCGTCCTCGAGCGACACGGGGACGACGTTGAGCGCGTGGTAGGCGTCCACCAGCAGGCTGGCGCCGTGCCGGCGGCAGCGCTCCGCGACCACGCTGAGCCCGCGCGCGATGCGGCCGGTGTCGAAGAAAACCGCGGAGACGAGCACCATCGCGGTGCGATCGTCCACCGCGGCCGCGAGTCGCTCGGCGACTGTGCTCAAGGGTTCCTCAGGCACGCGCACCACGTCCAGCCCCTCCTCGGCGAGTCGGTCGAGCTGCCGGCGGATGGTGTGGAACTCGCCGTCGGTGGTGACCAGCCGCGGCCGGGCGCGAAGCGGCAGCGCCGACAGCAGCCGCACGACCAGCTCGTGGGTGTTGGCGCCCAGCGCGATCCCGCCGCCGGCATCGCCCAGCAATCGTCCGAACCCGGCGCGCACCCGCTCCGCCTCCTCGAACGCGCGCTCCCACTTGTCGTCCACATACCGGGCCGCGTCGATCCATGCCGCGAGCTGTGCCTCGAGGCCTACGTCGGGCCACGCCTGATGCGAGTGGCCGGTGAGCAGCAGCCGTTCCGCGACGGCGAACCTGCTGTAGTGTCCCGCGAGCGGATTGGGGGTGCCGAACAGGGAGGCGGGATCCATGGGCCTCGAACGGGAGGGACGCCTACAGCTCGGTGCGGATGGCCCAGAGATCGGGGAACAGCGGCTGGTTGAGCGTGGCCGGCAGATATTCGGCGCCGCTGCTGCCGCCGGTGCCGCGGCGGGTGCCGATGGTGCGCTGCACCATCTTCACGTGGCGGTAGCGCCACTCCATCAGACCCTCGTCGAGATCCACCAGCCGCTCGCACAGATCGGCCAGCTCGGGTCGATGCCGATAGATGTCCACCAGCGCGACCCGGAGCTCGGCCGACGGCTCCACCTTCCAGGTGACGTCGCGCTCGAGGTCGGCGCGGGGCACCGCGATCGCCGTTGAGCGCGAGATGACGGAGGAACGCGTCCCACAGCGTGCCGGCCGCAAGTCGCTGCTCCAGTCGCCGCCGGGCCGCGCTGCCGGCCGGATAGCGCTCCAGGGCGCGGGGATCCTTCCACCCCAGCGCGAACTCGAGCTCACGAAACTGATGCGACTGGAATCCGCTGCCGGAGTCGAGCCGGTCGCGAAAGCTGACAGGAACTCGAGCGGCGTCATGGTCTCGAGGATGTCGAGCTGCGCCACCAGGACCTTGAGGATCGTCAGGATGCGCTTGAGCGTGTGCCGCGCCCGCACGCCGTCGTTGCGGTCGAGCAGCCGCTCCAGGTATTCGAGCTCGTGCAGCACCTGCTTGAACCAGAGCTCGTAGACCTGGTGAATGACGATGAAGAGCATCTCGTCGTGCTCCGGGCCCTCGGACAGCGGCCGCTGGAGCTCGAGCAGTTCGTCGACCTTCAGATATTCGGCGTACGTGGGCATGACAAGGCCTCGAATGACGCGGACGTTCGCTCCGCAGCATCGCCCTCTGCCAATGGCGGCGCAAGAGCATGCCATGCGCCAGCGGAGGACCGTGACGGGCCATCACGAGCGCCGGGCGGTTGCTCACGGGCGAGGGTCGGACCAGACGGCCAGCTCGTGGCCATTGGGATCGTGGAAGTGGAACCGCCGGCCGCCGGGAAAGTCGAACGGCGGGGTCGTGATGCGACCACCCGCGGCCTCGACCGACCGCTGGATCGCTTCCAGGTCGATCGCATAGATGACGACGAGAGGTCCCCCGGGCCGCGCCGACTCGCCGCCCCGGAAGCCGCCGGTGAGCCGGCCGTCCTCGAAGGCGGCGTAGTCTGGACCGTAGTCGGTGAACTTCCAGCCGAAGGCGGCCGAGTAGAAGCGTTTGGCGGCGGCGACGTCATCCACCGGAAACTCGATGTAATCGATTCGCCGATCATGTTCGCGTGCGGTCACGTTCGCGGGGCTCCCTTCGGTTAAGCGGCTCCGTCAGTGGTCCGTCTCAATGGAGGGTCTCGCCGGCCTTGAGCATCCGCATGAAGGTGGTCAGGCGGCGCTGCCGGGTCTCGGGTCGCTTGGCATCGTGCAGCCGGTAGAGGATGGCGTACCGATTCTGGCTGTCGAGCTGCTCGAAGAATCGCCGTGCCCGCGGATGCTTCGCCAGCTGCGCCTGGAGATCCTCGGGCACCGTCATCCGCCCGGGTGAGGGGTAGGCCGCTTGCCAACGGCCGTCCGCTTGCGCCGCCTCCATCTGGCGCCGCCCAGCCGGTGCGAGCCGGCCTGCCGCGTCGAGCCGTTCCACCGCGGCGCGGTTGATCTGCGACCATTTGCTTCGTGCCCGGCGTGGGGTGAAGCGCTGCCGGTATCGCCTGGCGTCCAGCGACATGGCCTGGCCGTCGATCCAGCCGTGGCACAGAGCGACTTCGAGCGCCTCCCTGTACGTCACCGAAGCGAGCCCGCTGCCCTTCTTCGCGAACTCCAGCCACACACCGGGCGAACTCTCGTCATGCTTCGCGAGCCACGCCTCCCATGCGGCCGGCGTCGCGAATCGCTTCGTGGCCAGCTCTTTGGCCACCGGCCGCTTCGGGACCGGCTTCCTCGCCGCCCGTTTCTTCATCGGCACCCGCTTCGCCCGCGGCTCCTCACATGACGTCCTTCAGCGATTGCCCGCACTCCCTCCGTGGAGCTGCGGCCCGGGTCCGCGCCCAGCGCTCCCTGATTCTCGGCACCGTGGATATGATGGCCGACGGCCGCCTGCCGGCGACTGTCGAGACGGTTGGGCGGACCACGGCCAGATATGGTTGGAGGAATCGTAGCGCGAGGCAGCCCACCGGGGCCAGCGGTACTCCCCGGTGAGAAGAAGCTCGGGACGCGTCGACGCGCGGCGCGGTGTTACGGCGCGTCGATCGTCAGGCCGCTGGGGACGCGGAGCGGAACGGTCCCGGTCAGGTTGCGCGACCGCGCATCGGTGAGAGCCTTGAGGAACTCCGTGATGTCGTCCACGGTCGCCGGCAACAGCACCAGCTTCTTGAGCTTGACGTCACGGGTAAGCAGGATGTCGTCGGTAGTGGACAACAGCGTACCCCGGAGCAGCGTTTCGAGCTGATTGGGATCATACGCGCGCAGCTTGACGTCGGATTGGCTGTAGTGGTCCACCCAGCTCCGCAGATCGGTGATCGCGCCGTCGTGGCCGTACGGCGCCGTCAGCTCCACGTTACGCAGGGGCGGCGTCTTGAACGCATACATGTGCTTGGGATCGGCCGTCTGGCGGAAGCGGCCGAAATCGTCGTGTCCGTCGGGCCCGTTGCCGAAGCCCGGTCCCACCTGCGGCACCGCCACGTTGTGGAACTTGAAGTCGGTGAAGAGCGGCCCGCTGTGACACTGCGAGCACTTGGCCCCTCCGAAGAACAGCTTGGCTCCGCGGAGCTGCGCTTCGGTCATCGCATCGTCGTTGCCCGCCAGCATCTGGTCCCAGGGCGTGTTGTTCGCCGCGAACACCGACGTGATCCAGCAGCCCATCGCGTTCCCCGCGTGGGCGAAGTCCATGTTGTCGAAGGCCAGGCCCGGATACGCGCTTTCGAACATCGTCCGGTACTCGGGAATCGCACCCAGGCGCTGCATCAGGAACTTCCAGGTGCGCTGGTGCTTGGTGTCGAGCACCGCCGCGAGCTCGTTGCCGCTCTCCCCGCGCATCTCCGCCCGGGAGAGTACCGGGAACATCGGCAGGGCCGACGCAACGCCGCATTCCAGGATCGCGCGCTGTGCGGCGAGCAGGTTGGCGCCCGGCGTGCGGATGACGCCCCCGGCATCACGGAAGACCCGCCCGTCCCAGGTGAGCGACTTCATCGCGTGCAGGTTGAAGAGCGCAGGCGCGTTCCGGTGGATGAAGCGGTTGTCGGGATGGGTGCGGGACGTGCCGATACCGGTGCCACCCTGGCCGATCGGAATGCTGCGTCCATCGACGGTCGCGGTGCGCGTCAGGTGGCACGTCATGCAGGAGATGTCGCGGTTGCCGCTGAGGACCTTGTCGAAGGCAAGCGCCTGACCCAGCACATTGAGGGGCTGCCTCACCGGCGCCGGACCCGGCAGCGCGGTCACTCCGGCGGCGGACGCGAGCAGCCGAACCTCCGCGGCGAGCGCGGCGACTTCGGCGGTGGCCGCGGCCGTCTCCGGCTGCGCCGACATGCGTTCGGCACGGGGCGCCGTAGTGTCGTCGCTACAGCCGATGAGCCACACCGTGGCAAGCAGCCCAAGCCCACGAGTCAGGTTCCTGCGCCTCATCGAATCGCCCCTGGCTGGAGATGCCAGGCTACGCCACTGCGCGGACACGGCTCATGGTGTCGAACGATGCCGACCGTTGCAGTTGTGAGCGGGAGCCTGGCGCACGGGGGGATCTGAACGCTTCGAGGTCTGGTGCGAGAGCTACCAGGAAACGGCAGAATACCCGTGCAATGGAGGGGAAATGCGACTCTCGTGCCAGCGGCGGCAGCGGCCCGGGCTGCCACCGATTGCATCAGGGAAGGGCGACCTCACCGAGGAATTCCACGACGCCGGTCTCCAACGAGTACTCGGCGCCGACCACCCGGAGGCCCTCGTGCTGGATGAGCTGCTCGAGGAGCTGTGATCCATGCCGGAGGTGATTGACGGAGGTCCGGATATTGGCGCGTACACCCTGGCTGATCAGCGCCTCGGTATCGTGACGCAGATCGGTCGCCAGCAGCCCCTCGACGGAGGGGCGAATCCGATCCACGATGGCCCACAGGTTCTTCGACTGATTCTCCGACGGGCGGCGCAGCTCCTCCAGCGTGGCCACTACCGCACCGCACTGCGAGTGGCCGAGCACCACGACGAGACGGGATTCGTAGCGGGCGGCGGCGAACTCCACGCTGCCGATCTGCGATGGGGCGACGATGTTGCCGGCGACCCGGATGACGAACAGGTCACCGAGCCCCTGGTCGAAGACGATCTCCGCCGGCACCCGCGAGTCGGAGCAGCCAAGAATGATCGCGAAGGGCTGCTGGCCGCTCGCCAGCTCGGCGCGACGGGCATCGTTCAGCAGTGGAGCCGAACCGGAGACGTTGGACGCGAAGCGGCGGTTGCCGTCGCGAAGGCGTTGCAGCGCGTCGTGCGCTGATACCATGGCGTGGTCCCGGGTGTGGAGTGGACGTCGGGTGCGAGTGCGGCAGCGAGGTGAGACCCTCGAGTGCGATCGCTAAGAGATCGCCACCGAGGCGGTCCCCGTCAAGCGCGTGACACGACCCGAAAGCGAGTCATTCGTCCCGACCCAACACTGGCGCCACCCACGCCTGCGCGAGCAGGACCGCAATCAATAGGACGCTGTATTCGACGCCATTTCGGCCACCCCCCACCACGAACCAGCCGGACGGCGCGTGTACCAACGCGATGCCGAACATCAGCTGGACCGCGAAGAAGAGCGCCAGGGGACGCACGAAGAGGCCCCAGGCCATGACCGGCGTGCCGATCAGCTCGACGAGTGTGATGAGCCAGGCGACCGCGGGACCCGCCGGGATGTGGGAGCCCGTCAGAAATTCGCCGAAGCCTCCCACGCCCCCCGACACGACTCTGGCCGCGCCGTGAATGAACAGCAGGATGGCTACCACTACACGCAGGGATTGCATGGCACGACGGGCCGTCGGCTGCATCGCACGCTCCGGAGCACAGGCGAATGAGTGCGGGTCGGAAGAACAAGGCCTGGGGCCGGCCCCGCGACAATAAGATGAATGGACAGTGGTCGTTCAGGCGGCCCGGGTCAGAGGACCTTCTCGAACCAGTGGTGCGCGTACGGCTCGGAGTTGAAGGCCGGAACTTCGCCATACCCACGGCTCCGGTAGAGTGCCTGGGCTTCGCGCAGCGCCCGGTTGGTCTCCAGCCGAACCCGCGGCAGACGCCGCCGCCGGGCGAGCGTTTCGAGACCATCGAGGATGCGGGCGCCAATCCCGAGACCACGACTGTTCGCGCGCACCCACATGCGCTTGATCTCCCCGTGCCCCGCCTGACACTTCAGGGCACCGCATCCCACGGCCTCGCCCTCGAGGGTGGCGAGCAGGAAGTAGCCGCGCGGGTGGCGCATCTCCTCGGTGGCGGCGGAGATGCTGCGCGAGGGGTCGAACCCGGTCTCGAACCGCTCGGCCAGCTCGGCGAAGTAGTGCGTCAAGCATTCCTGCGCGAGCGGATGTTCCGGGTCCTCCAGCTCGACCCGCACGGCGCTCGCCCGGAGCAGTCGCTCCACCGCGTCCATGGCCCCTACCAGATCGGCCCGCTGGCGCATGCTCAGCGGCTCGAGGAGGGAAGCCGCGGACTGGTCCGAGAGGCGGTTCAGCAGGGCGAGCTCTCGGCGGCCAGGAGCGGTCAGCCGGACTCGACCCACCCGCCCGTCGCGCGGCGACCGGGCGGTGGCGACCAGGCCCTCGCGTTCCAGCGACCGAAGCAGGCGGCTGAGATAACCGGAATCGAGCCCGAGCCGCTCGCGCAACGCCCGGATCTCCGCGCCCGAGGTTCCGATCTCGAAGAGGAGCCGGCAGGCGCCGAGCGAGCGATCGCGGCCCAGAAAGCGCGCATCCAGGGCACCGATTTGGCCGCAAGCCCCGGGGCAATCGCGACATGTCGGTGACGTGCGGGAGCCGGCGAAATCCGCCATCTTCAGACCACCCCGTTCGGAGCGATTGACGATGCATGGCGACGAACCGCCCAGCGGCACCGACATCCAGCTCAGTGCGCATATCTTCTCGGTGTCGGCCGGACTCGCCGTCATGGTCGCCGTCGGCGCCCTCCTGGCGTACGAGATCATCTGACCCTCGAGCCCCCCCATGACTGACATGACCGACCGCGTTCAGGAGGCGCTCACCTGGCTCGAGCGCCGGGGATCCAAGCGCACTCGCGACGAGATGCGCACCCGCTACGGCATCACCGCGCCCAAGGCTTACGGCGTGTCCATGGCGATGATCCAGCAGCTCGCCAAGCGCCTCGGCCCGGACCACCGACTGGCCGCCGCGCTCTGGGCGACCGGATGGTACGAGGCCCGGCTGCTCGCCGCCCTCGTGGACGAGCCGGAACGCGTCACCTCGGCGCAGATGGACCGGTGGGCGCGGGACTTCGACAACTGGGGTATCTGCGACACGGCCTGTTTCAAGCTGTTCGACCGGACGCCGCACGCATGGAACAAGATCGCGCCCTGGTGTGTGCGGCGGGAGGAGTTCGTGCGACGCGCAGGCTTCGCGTTGCTCGCTTGCCTCGCGCTGCACGACAAGGAGGCCGACGACCGGGTTTTCCTCGAAACGCTGCCGCTCATCGAGCGGGCCGCCACCGATGATCGCAATTTCGTGAAGAAGGGCGTCAGCTGGGCGCTCCGCGCCATCGGAGGGAGAAACCGGCGACTCCACACCGCCGCCGTCGAGCTCGCTCAGCGCTTGTCGGCATCAGACCAGGCCCCGGCGCGCTGGCTGGGCAAGGACGTCTTGCGTGCGCTGGCGGCGCCGGCAACCCGGCGGCGCCTGGCTGGCGGGAAGACCGCCAGGAAGAAGACGCGAACCTGAGCGCCGGTCATCCCCCGACTGCCCCGGCGGAGTGTCTCACGGAGAGCTGACTGCGTCGCGCGAGCGGACTCGGTCGGCATCGGGAAAGACGATGTCGAGAAACCTTCTCACATCAGCTTCGTATATCGTGATTTGCCAGCGATTTAACATCCGCGATCCGTTAAACCAGTTCATCCCTGAGTTGGCATCGCAAGACGCTCACCGTCACGCGACTTGGATCGGTCCTCTCGGCTCTAACTGGCCGGGCAGGCGTCATCCTGCGCCGCGGTCTGCCGGGGAATCGGATGGCCATCGGGTGAGAACGCCGTCGCGAATCCGAACGCAGTCGGCGTGGGGCCGTGCTGCTCCAGGTGGGCGAGCCGAGCCACTGCTTCGGCGACGGGCGGGCGATGTCCCGCCGGCACCCACCAGAGCGCGACGTAGATCCGCTCGAAGCGCTCGAACCATTCCCGGCGGCGCCGCATGAAGCCCGCGTGGTCGCTGCGGAACACGTAATCGCGCAGCGAAGCGAGATCGGCCCAGACCGAGAGGTTGATCAGGATGCGCATATCGTCGTAGGGTCGGACCGCCGTGGCGTCACCGTCCTCCGTCTGCAGCCGCCACACGAACCCGGGGTGCCGCTCGGCGAGAGCGTTGATCGCAGGCAGATTCGCCACGAACTCGGCCATCACCGGGTCGCTCATCTCCCCCCTCGCGCGGGCGATGTTCACCTGGGCCAGCTCGAAGCCGGACGCTCCCATCGAATTCGTCACCTGGCTAAAGGCTCCAGGGTCGCCGAATCCTCCCTCGTCCGCCGGGCGGCGGCGGAGTCGGACGCCCGTAGCGCCCCGCGCACGCCACCGGCACCGGGCAGTCGCGATGCACCGATGACGCTGTCCCGCGCCCGCTCCCCTTCCGGCGGCGTCGCGGGTCGGCCCTCCCCGGCGCACGAAAGCATGCCGGCCAGCGCCAGACATTTCACCGTGACTCTCATCCGATGGTCTCCTTCTCCGCCGATCCGGCGAGCCTGCCGCCGAACACCAGCATGTAGCCATTCGGGTCGCGGACCTCGAACTCCCAATCGCCGTACGGTTGCTGTCTGAGCGTCATCGCGATGAAGGGCTCGCCCTCGACCTGACGATAGAAGGCCTCCACGCCGTCGGTGCGGATATACGCATCCCATAGTCCCGACGGGCGCCGGTCCCGGAGGTCGGGCTTCTGGTATCCGTCGAGGCTCAGCAGCATGATCTCGGCGGCATCGCGGTGGACGCTGGCATATGCATAGGGCTCTTGGGCGGGCGCGGTCCCGCCGACGCGAAACCCCAGGTGCTCCTGGTACCAGTGCGCGGTACCGGCGACATCGGCGACGAGAAACGTCGGGACCGCCGAGCCGAGCCGGGTTCCCGTCATCCGGCGGCCCGGGGCGCATCCGCGCGGAAGCCCTTCACCGCGACGCGGCCGAGCCAGATGAACAGCACCAGCGTGGCGAGCTGCGTCAGCACGAAGGGGGACTCGGTCTGCGTGGGCGCGGACGCCAGGAGCGTGGGGAATCGACGGAAGAGCTGGACGTTGAGGACGAACACGTTGAGATAGAGGGCGACCACGCTGCCCACCACATAGACGCGCCGCCAGCCCCCGTCGAGGTATTTCCAGTACAACGCCGCGATCACCACCGGGAGAATCAGGAGCGACAGGACGCCGACCGCGTGCGACGGCATGAAGACGATGAACGGAAAGAAGAAGCCGGTGACGTTGGTCAGCACGGTGGTAGAGAGAAAGAGGCCGGTCCATCCGTTGAGCCGCCGACCCCCAGCCATGCCCCCCGCGACGACCAGTCCCGCGATGATGGCGACGAGGCTCAGGAGGGTGTGAATCAGGGTAAAGGTGACGATCCCGAAAGGAGGCATAGGTGGATCCTGGCTCAGGTGGATTCCGGCGACGCCCGACGGCCCGCCGAGTCATCGAGTCGCGAGAGGTGGGTCAGCACGCACATCCATGCCCCACCCTGTCGCACGAACACGTTCGACGAGCGCTCGACCTCCCGGAACTTTCGCTCCCGGTATTTGCCCGCTGAAATACCGCGCGCCATGACCACGCCGGTAGCGCCGTAGAGCCGAACGTCGAGATCCTCCGATTGCATCACGTCGTGGGTCAGCGCACCAGACCGGACCAGGGCGAGAAAGGAAGTCTTGTCGCTGACCCGGCCGTCCGAGCCGACGATGGTCCAGTCGTCAGCCATGAATCGGCCGATGGCATCCGCGTCGTTGCCGATCATGGCCCGGTCCCAAGCGTGACACCGCGCGATCAGGTCGTCGGCACCTTCGTCCCAATCGCCCGGACCTGTGGATTGCCCCTTCATCGGTGCCTCATCGGATAGGGCGGTGTCGACCGCGCTGGACGTCCCGGGTGTGCGCTGGAAGACTGGTGGCCGAAGGCGATCGCCGTCAGCTCGAGCGCTTCTTCCTCGAGCTCGCTTTGGACTTCTTGGCCGGCACCTTGGCACCCTTCTTCCGCGCCTCCGACAGTCCGATCGCGATTGCCTGACGCTTGCTTTTGACCTTTCCGCCCCGCCCGCCTTTTCCGCTCCGCAGGGTTCCCTTCTTGCGCCGGCGCATGGCGCTCTCGACCCGCTTGGAGGCGGCCTTGCCGTATTTCCGCTTGCTCGACTTGCCGGAGGAAGACTTCTTCGCTGCCATATCGACCTCCCGAACATGATGGTTGTGAATCGTTGACGCGACCTTCGAAGACTAATCTCCCTCCCATGTCACGCGCCTCGGCAGCAGGCGCGGCACATTCCTGCAGTATTCGCGATAGGGCTCGCCGAAGCGCTCCCGCAGAAACGGCTCTTCGACCAGCGGGATGTAGATCACGTTGATGCCCAGAAAGGTGAGCGCCCAGAGAAGGTGGGGCCGCGACGCGAGCACGGCGGCCTCGCCGAAGAGAATCATGACCACGCCCGAGATCATCGGGTTCCGCACGTGGCGGTACGGCCCCCGGACGACGAGCCGGCGCGGTGGGTCCCACGGGGCGAGGGTGCCATCGCCCTCCGTGGCGAAGCGTCGAAGGCTCGCGGCGAAGAAGCCGATGCCCACCCCGATGACCACGGCCCCGAGCGCCTGGAGGCCGATCATGGAGGTCGTGTCGGCGAGGTCCAGGGTCACCCCGTTCCGCCGCGCGAGCCACAGGGGAACGAGCACGGTCACCGTGAAGGGAAGCAGCGCGATCGCGATGAGGTGCCGGATCAGAAGGATGGGGGCTGCCTCCGGTGATGACGCGTGTGAATCCCTGTCGCTTCGGCGGCACGTTTGTTCCACTGCCAGAGTCCGTCGGTAGCCGGTGTCGGCAGTCGGAGGTCGAGGGCGCGCGCCGCCAGCACGATCTGCCCGCGGTGATGCGCCTCATGGGCCACGAAATACGCCAGGACGTGTCCCACATCCAGCGGCAGGTTGCGCCAGACGTAGGCTCTGGTAGGCGGGATGGCCCCTCCCTCCCGGCATCCCAGACTCAGCAGCGCGGCAATAGCGCGACTGCTGCGACGCAACGCGGCGAGGAGCTGGCGCCGTCCTGTGCCGTGGCGATCCACCAGGCTGGGCGCGGCGATCCCATGCTGGGCGCCCAGCGTCCGGGTCCATGTGCATCGGCTGTTGTGGAGATGGATCGCAATGGAGCGGATGGTGCGGCGGGGTGCCCCGGGAACCGGCGCCGACCAGAGCGCTGGGGGAATCCGCTCGACGAGATACGACGTCACTCGGCTGGCAGTGGCCCAGGCATCGAGTATCGAGGCGGTGAGAGCTGATTGGCTGTCGGGCATGAACAGCTGCCTCTCGTCAGAGCCGGTGCGTCATCGGTCCGCTCCAGCCACGAGCGCGAGCACTTCCGCCGCGGTTCGGACCTCGGCAAACTCGCCGTGCAGGCTGGCCAGGGCGGCCCGATGCATCTGCTCGGCCGTGTAGTGCTCGCCATCGGGACCGGTGCGCTCGAACGTGGCGGTCCCGTCGGCCACCAGTACCACCTCGAAGCCCAGATTCCCCGCCATCCGGACGGTGGTGGATACGCAGTGATCCGTCGTCAGCCCGGCGACCACGAGCGCGCCGATGCCCTCGGTGCGGAGATGGGCCTCGAGCGTGGTGCCGATGAACGCGCTGTTGACCGTCTTCTGAAACACCGGCTCGCCGGGAACCGGCATGGCCTCCGGCTTGATGGCGTTGCCCGGGAGTCCCGGACGGAGGGGTGAATCCGGGACCTGCGACATGTGCTGCACGTGAATGACCGGCCAGCGTGACTCCCGCCAGCGGGCCAGCAGTGCCGCGATCCGTGCCTCGGCCTCGGGGTTGTTACGCCGGCCCCATTTCGGGTGATCGAGGCCCTCCTGCACGTCGATCAGCAGCAAGGCGGGCGGTACCGGAGTGACATTCATAGTTCGGGACGCTATCACGCGTGGCGGAGGCCGTCAACCACGGTCGCCTTGCCGCGGCAGCGAGCGACCGTCACCTTACACCTTCACGTCCCCTCGTAGAGGAACCGCACCTGCTCCGACCACTCGCATTCGTCGTCCTGCTGGCCCCGACGACCAACCACCCCTCACCCGCGTTCGCCGCGGAGTCGGCTCCGCGTTGTTGTATGGTGACGATCCGGGCACGAGTCCCCGGCGGCACCGGCACGGTCTATCTCTCCGGAAACCTGCCCGAGCTCGGCCCGTGGCGGCCCGACGCACGCCGCCTGAAAGGCTCGGGCGTAGAGCGCACCGTCCGCATCACCGTGCCGGCCGGCACCGCCCTCGAGTACAAGTTCACCCTGGGCGCCTGGAACCGTGAGGCGCTGACCGCGGCGGGCACCATCCCCGACAGCTATCGGCTGCGGGTCGAGCGAGACACCACCGTGTCGCACCGCGTCGCCCGGTTCAAGCCCGATCCGCGCGAGTATATCGCCTCGTGGCGCGAGTCAGGCGTGCTTGGCCGTCTGGTCTACTGGACCGATGTGCGGTCGAAGTTCCTCGAGCCGACGCGACACGTCGAGGTCTGGCTGCCTCCCGGCTACGACCGGGACACCACCGTTCGCTACCCCGTCCTGTACATGCACGATGGACAGAATCTCTTCGACCCCCGCATCGCCAACACCGGCGTGGACTGGGGCATCGACGAGGCGGTGGTCCGCCTGGTGAGGCGCGGCGTGATCCCGCCGATCATCGTCGTGGGCGCCTGGAGCACCGACGCGCGCAGCGCGGAATACTCCCCCTGGGACGATGCTCCCGCATACGCGCGCTTCCTGATCGAGGAGCTGATGCCGCGGGTCAATCGGGAGTTTCGGACGCGGACAGGACCGGGCACCACCGCCGCGATGGGCTCGTCCATGGGTGGCCTCCTCTCGTTCTACCTCGTGACCCACCATCCCGATGTGTTCGGCTCGTGCGGCTGCATCAGCACCCACTTTCCGCTCTCCGAGGCGGTGGCGGCGATGTATTTCCCGGGATTCAAGGCCCCGGCCGTCCCCGACACGACACCGTACGTGATCCGGGACATCCGTGCCGGCCTGCGGGCGCCGCCGGGAGCGCGCTACTGGTTCGACTACGGCACGCTCAGCCTGGATTCCGCCTACGCGCCGTCCCACGCGGCGGTGCGGAGCTGGCTCCTCGGACAGGGACGGGTCGAGGGCCGCGACTTCGTGATCCGCAGCTATCCGGGCGCGACTCACAATGAAGCCTCCTGGCGCGCCCGCGTCGGCGACGCGCTCACCTTCATGTTCGCCCCGAGGCCGCAATGAGGATTCGGAGTCTGTGGGTCCTGCTCGTCGCCGGCGCGTGCGGGACGGACGCGGCGCCTACCAGGCCCGAGGTCGAGCTGGGCGTGCCGGCGTGGGCGGCCGACGCCATCTGGTACCAGGTCTTCGTCGAGCGCTTCCGGAACGGCGACCCCGGCAACGACCCCACTGCGCACGACATCGAAGGAGTCACCGACCAGCCGCCCGCCCTCCGGCTGGCGGACGACGCCCTGGTCCCAGGACTGGTACCGCCCCGACCCCTGGGCCACGGCCTCGGGCAAGGACTTCTACGGCGCTGTGCAGTTCCGGCGCTATGGCGGAGACCTGCAGGGCGTGCTCGACCGCCTGGACTACCTCCAGGACCTGGGCGTGACGGCGCTCTATCTCAACCCGATCAACGACGCGCCTTCGCTCCACAAGTACGACGCGCGGAACTACCACCATATCGACCGCAACTTCGGGCCCGATCCGCGTGGCGACGAAGCGCGGATGGCCGCCGAGGATCCCACCGATCCCGACGACGTGGACGTGGACGGCGGCCGACAGTCTCTTCCTCGCGCTGGTGAAGGAAGTCCACCGCCGTGGCATGCGCGTCATCATGGACTACTCCTGGAACCACACGGGCATCGCGTTCTGGGCGTGGCGCGACCTGCTGGAGCATCAGCGGTCGTCGAAGTATCGCCGACTGGTACGCCGTGGAGCAGTTCGACGATCCCGCCACGACGCGATACCAGCGAGTTCCGCTACCGCGGCTGGGTCGGCGTGCCCTGGCTGCCCGAGTGGAAGAAGGTGGGCCGCCCCGAGGGTGAGACCCACGGGCCGATCGAGGGCAACCTCATGCCGGGCGTTCGGGATCATGTCTTTCAGCGTGACCCGACGGTGGATGGACCCCGATGGAGATGGCGACCCCTCGGACGGCGTGGACGGGTTCCGGCTGGACGTGGCGGAGATGGTTCCCCTTGGCTTCTGGCGCGACTATCGGCGGTTCGTCCGAGGCATCAACCCGGACGCATATCTGGTGGGTGAGGTGTGGTGGCAGAACTGGCCCGACCGGATCTGGGACCCGGCTCCATGGCTCCAGGGCGACGTCTTCGATGCGGTGATGAACTACCGCTGGTTCATGCCGACCCGCGGCTTCTTCGCGGCCACCGAGCCCTCACTGACCGCCGCGGCGTACGCGGCGAGCCTCGACTCGCTGGCGGTCGGCATCGGGCAGCGACCACGTCAAGGCGATGATGAACCTGACGGCGAGCCACGATACACCCCGGTTCGCTACCGCGATCTACAACCCGGGCGGTTACAAGTATCTCAACTCGCCCCGCGAGGATTCCACCTATCGCATCGATCGGCCGGACGCAGCGCACCCGCCGGACCCAGGAGATGATCCTGGTGCAGCAGTTCACCTACATCGGAGCCCCGCACATCTGGAACGGCGACGAAGTGGGGATGTGGGGCGCGGACGACCCCGACGAGCGGAAGCCGATGGTGTGGTCGGACCTGCGGTACGACGACGAGGCGACTCACCCCTTCGGCCGGAAGCGTCGCCGCGACCGGGTGGAACCGGACACGGCGCTGTTCCGGGTGTATCGCGAGCTGATCGCGCTTACGGAAGCAGCAGGCTACGGCTGTTCGTGGACGGCACCCTCGAATGGCTCATCACCGACGACGCGCGCGGACTGCTGGCCTACGAGCGTGTCCTCGGCGACCAGCGGGCCGTCGTGGCGTTCAACCTGGCGGACGCGCCCGCGGAGGCCTCGGTGCCGGCGGAGGGGCGCTACCGGAGGGCCTATCCCGACGGTGACACGATCACGGCCGCCGGCGGCAAGCTCACCGTGCGCCTGCCGCCCAGGTCCGGGGCGGTCTGGATCCGGGAGCGCGCGCCTTGAGGTAACCGCGGGGTGCGCACCACGGTGTGCGATCTAGCGCCGGGGCGCGAGGAGTACCAGGTCCGAGCCGCTCGCAAGCGGGACCGCCCCCGCCGTCACGGTGCCGCGCACGCCGGAGTATTCGTCCACCACCTCGGTCCCGTCGGGAAATACGCCGAAGACCGGCACGGTCCTGGCCCCTTCCCCCTGCTCCATCGCCACCAGGACGCGGTCCGTGCGGTCCGCGGCTCGAGGCTTCGGCTGAAGATGTACGGGCTCGGCCTGCAGGGTCCGGTGCACGCCGGCACCCACGGCCGGATGGGCTCGGCGGAACCGGCCCAGCTTCCGCCAGTGCTCCAGCACCGGCGGCCGCGCCGCCGCGCTCAGATCCGCCCAGTTCATGAACGAGCGGAGATTGGCGTCGCCTTCCGCGCCGGCGACCCGCAGGGGCCGCGCCAGCTCGTCGCCGTAGTAGATCTGGGCGCCGCCCGGCGCGAGCAGCAGGCGGGTGCCGGCGCCGAGGGGATCCTTGCGCTCGGGGTCGTACGGCGAGCCGTCGTCGTGGGAGCTGACGTAGTTGAGGATCGCCGACGCCCTCGCAGCGGCGCCTGATGGAGCGTCGGCCGGAGTAGCTGGCGAAGAGACTGTCCAGCGAGCCCGCCGCATCGCGCTTGAAGCCGAAGTTGATGAGCGCGTCGTACCCGTTGGCGAAGAAGTCCACTGTCCGGTCGCCGAAGTCGTACGCCCTGCCCTGGCCCGGCTCCCAGCCGTAGACCTCGCCCACCATGTAGAACGGCAGCTCGTCCCGAGCCTGGGCTCGGATGCGCCCGCCTCCAGTCCGCGAGCGCGGTCTCGGCTTCCCGCTTCAGCTCGGCGCTGACCGTCTGCTCGAAATGCTTGGCGGTGTCCATCCGGTAGCCGTCGAAGCCGAGCTCGCGCACCCAGTCGGTGAGCCACTTGATGACGTAGTAGCGCGGCGCGCGGGGGTAACCGGTGCGCCGTGAAGAACGCGTCGAGCTCGGCGCACCTCCCGATCCCGCCGGCCCTCCGCGCTGCCACTTCTCGAGCAGTGCCGGGCGGCAGCGTCGACCGGCTCGTCGCGCTCGGTGCGGATGTCCGGGAGCGTGGCCACCAGCGTGCAGTCCACCGTGGTGGCGTAGTCCTTGTAGGTGCAGTTCGGCGCCGGTGCGGACCCAATCGTCGGGCCACGGCGGATCCTGCGCGGTCGACCGGCCCGGTGTGGTTGATCACCGCATCCATGAGCACGCGGATGCCGTGCCGGTGCGCCGCGTCCACCACCGCGCGCAGGTCGTCCGCTGGTTCCCAGCGCCGGGTCCACCGCGGTCCAGTCGCGGGTCCAGTAGCCGTGGAAGCCGTAGGTCTTTCCGGTGCCCTCGTCCACGCTGCCGTGGATCTGCTCCACGAAGGGCGTCATCCAGATGGCGTTCACGCCCAGGCTGTCGAAGTACCCCTCCTCGATCTTCCGAAGCACGCCGGCGAGGTCGCCGCCCTCGAAGTTGCGCAGCAGCCGCTCCGTCGTGCGCACGGCCCAGGGCGCGATCGTTGGTGGAATCGCCGTTCTGGAAGCGATCGGTGAGCAGGAAGTAGATGGTGGCGCTGTTCCAGAACGATCGGCCGGGCCTCGACGCGCCGCGGCGACGGGACTGCGGACGGGACCGCGGCCGGCTCGGGGCGCCGCTGGCACGCCCCGAGCCGAGGCAGGCGGCCGGCGAGGCCGATCAGACCGAGGAGGGAAACCCTGGGTGCCATGTCGCCGGCTCTCCGGTCGTCCTGGTCCTCGCACCCGGAGGGTGAGCGCGGCGGCGAGCAGCAGCGACCCGCCGCCGATGGCGAGGGCATAGATCGCCTCGCCCGCCGAAGAAGCGCCCGACCAGGAAGCCGAGCAGCGCCGCCGCGACGATCTGCGGGATCACGATGAAGAAATTGAAGACCCCCATGTAGTAGCCCATCTTCGACGGCGGCAGCGAGCCGGTCAGGATGGCGTAGGGCATGGCGAGGATGCTGGCCCAGGCGATGCCGACGCCCACCATGCGACCCCAGCAGGTACCGCGGGTCCTTGAGCACGAGGATCGAGAGCAGCCCGAGCGCGCCGCAGACGAGGCAGATCGCGTGGGCGATCTTGCGGCTGGTCCGCCGCGCCAGCATCGGAATGCCGAAGGCGACGACCGCCGCGACGCCGTTGTAGGTGCCGAACCCGACGCCCACCCAGTTGGCGCCCTCGTTGTAGAGCGCCGAGCTCGGTGTCGCGTGGTGCCGTAGAGGTGGCTGGTCACCGCGGGCGTGGTGTAGATCCACATGGCGAAGAGCGCGAACCAGGAGAAGAACTGGACCCACGCCAGCTGCTTCATGGTGTGCGGCATGTCCTGAAAGTCGTTCAGGATGGTGACGAAGCCGTTGTCGTAGCGGCCGCCCCGCTGCAGCAGGCCGCTCAGCGATCAGCAGCAGGCCGACCACGCCCAGCCCGGCCGACAGGATCATCACCTGATAGATCGCCGGCGCTGGCCAGCCAGGCGCTCAGCAGCAGCCCCGACCACCAGCAGGATCGACGCCCAGCCGGATCTGCCGCCCGCCGTTCTGCGGCGAACTCCTCGGCGCGTTCGCCGCTCCGGCACGGCGCCGCTCCCGCGCCTGGTTCTCCGAGAAGCGAGGCCATCTCCTCCGGCGCGTACTCCTTCGACCGCACCACCGTCCACAGCACCGCCAGGAAGAAGACCGCCGCGCCGAAGTAGAACGAGAGCCGCACCGAGTCGGGGATCATGTGCGGCGGCGCCTCGTTGCTCACGCCGAACTGTCGTGGTCAGGAGCCAGGGCAGCATCGAGGCCAGCACGGCGCCGGTGCCGATCAGGAAGCTCTGCATCGCGAAGCCGGTGGTCCGCTGCTCCGAGGGCAGGTTGTCCCCCACGAAGGCGCGGAACGGCTCCATGGAGATGTTGATGGACGCGTCCATGATCCAGAGCATGCCGGCCGCCACCCAGAGCGCCGGCGAGTTGGGCATCGACGAGCAGCGCGAGCGACGCCAGGATGGCGCCGATCAGGAAGTAGGGCCGCCGCCGGCCCAGGCGGTTCCAGGTGCGATCGCTCAGGTAGCCGACGATCGGCTGGACCAGGAGCCCGGTCACCGGCGCGGCGATCCACAGGATCGGGATGTTCTCCACCTTGGCGCCCAGGGTCTCGAAGATCCGGCTCACGTTCGCGTTCTGCAGCGCGAAGCCGATCTGAATGCCGAGAAAGCCGAAGCTCATGTTCCAGATTTCCCAGAACGATGAGCCGCGGCTTGGACCGGACGGCGAGCGCGGGAGCGGCGTGTGCGGTCATGCCGTGAGGACCTCGGGAGGAAGTGCGGTCGGCTGATCATTGGCCGGCCGAATGCGGATCGCCTGGCCGCCCCCGGGCGCCAGGACGACGCGCAGGCGGGTCGCTCGACGTCACCGCGCGCCGCGTGATGGTGACCGGCAGCGGATTGTCGAGCCAGTGCGCCTTGGGACCGTCGGCATAGATCTCGGCGACGTACCGCCGGCCCGGCGTCAGGAACGAGAGCGGGAGGTCGAGGGTGCGGCCTTCCTCGTCGGTGATGGCGCCGACGAACCAGCTCTGCCCGCCCCGCTCGCGCCGCGCGACCACCACGTAGTCGCCGATCCGGCCGTCGATCACCCGGGTGGTGTCCCAGTCCACCGCGACGTCGCGGATGAACTGGAAGGCGGGCTGTCCCTCGTAGTTCTCCGGCAGGTCGGCCGCCATCTGCAGCGGCGAGTAGAGCACCACGTAGAGCGCGAGCTGCTTGGCCAGCGTGGTGCGGACGCGCGGCTCCTCCGGCCGGCGGGGCCGTCCGCTGCCGCGCTCCATCAGCAGGTCGAAGATCGCCCGGGGTGAAGTCCATCGGCCCGGCCAGCAGCCGGGTGAAGAAGAGGATGGTCTCGTGCTCGGGCGGATTGCCGCCGTCGCCGCTCCAGGCGTTGTACTCCTGACCCCGGGCGCCCTCGCGGCTCATCATGTTGGGGTAGGTACGGCGCTCGCCGGTGTCGTGCATCGGCTCGTGGACGTCCAGCATGATGCCGTGCTCGCGCCGCCGTCTCGATCACCCGGCGGTAGTGCCGCACCATGTACTGGGAGTAGTGCGAGTGGCCCTCGCTGGTCAGGTCGGTGACGTAGCCCGACTTGATGGCGTCGAGCCCGAGCGACTGATACAGGGCGAAGGCGCTGTCCAGCTGGCGCTCGTAGTTCTCGATCCCGCCGGAGGTCTCGTTGTGCACGATCAGCCGCACGCCCTTCTCCTTGGCGTACGCGGCCACCGCCTTCAGGTCGTAGTCGGGATAGGCCTGGGTGAAGGAGAAGGCGTCGCGGTTGGCGATCCAGTCGCCGTCCCACCCGGTGTTCCAGCCCTCGACCAGCACGCCGCCGAACCCGTTGGCCGCGGCGAAATCGATGTACCGCTTGGTATTCTCGGTGGTGGCGCCGTGCTTCGGCCCCGAGCTCCAGGTCATGGTGCCGATGTGCATGCCCCACCAGATCCCCACGTACTTCATCGGGTGGATCCAGTCGGTGCTGGCGAGCGCGTTCGGCGGATTGAGATTGAGGCCGAGCAGCGAGGGCGCGAGGCCGGTGGCCTTGTCGGCCAGCTGGATGGTCCGCCAGGGCGTCACGAACGGGCGTCCGCGCCGCGCACCTTGATCCCGTCGGCCATGGGCGCCAGCGCCGCCGTGAGCACGCGGCTCTCGCTGCGCGTCCCCGCGAAGACCCATCCGGGCGTAGTCCACCAGATTCGCCTCGTGGATCACCATGAAGGTCCGGCCGTCCTGGGTCTGCATCGTGAGCGGGGTCTGCACGCTGTCCAGCACGCTCACCGGCCCGGACGAGTAGAGCATCTCCGAGCGGTCCTTCCGGGCGAAGTTGGACGGGATCCACCAGGCGCGCGCATTGTCCGCCAGGGCGAACTCGGTCAGCTCCTCGCTGATCTCGAACTCGCCGAGCCCCGGCTGCTCGGGGCAGCTCGTAGCGGAAGCCGACGCCGTCGTCGAAGGCGCGCACCCGGAGGACGAGCTTCCGGCCGGGGGCGGCGGTCTTCCTCGACCGCGACCGCCAGCTCGTTGTGGTGGTCGCGCACCCGGGCCACCTCGCCCCACGGCTGGGTCCACCACTCGTCGTGCGACTGTCGGGTGGTGTCGGTGATGCGAAGCCCGTCGCGCAACCGGCGGCGCGCCGCGGAACTCGAAGCCGAGCAGCGAGGGCAGGATCAGCGGCCGCCCGTCGCGCGCGAGGCTGTAGGTCAGCCGGCCGTCGCGGATCTCCACGGTGACCTGGTTGCGGCCGTCGGGCGAGGCGACGCGGACCTGGGCATGGAGAAGGCTCGTGGCCGCCGGGGTGGCCGCGGCGAAACAGAGCAGCAGAAAGCCGGATGACCGGCGCATGAGGCGAGTCCCTGAAGGCTGGAGTCTGGTACGTGGTCCAAGCGTGAAGGTAAGACCGCCCGAGATCTTCGGCCAGCTAACCGGGGAACTTTTCACGGTGATCCGGCGGCGTGCCCGCCGGAATGCGGAACTTCGGCGTCCCCAGGGCGAGCGACGCTATCAGTCGGTCCTCGACGACGAGGCCCGCCCGAAGCCCGGCATCCCCACCAACCGGGTCCCGGTAGCCACGTGCCGCCGGTCCCGGCTCGGTGCCGTCGGTGGTGTACCGAAGCTCGTGTCGGAGGATCCTGCCTTCGACACTTCGCGAGGCCCCGAGAATGCGCACCCGGCCCCCGGACGGCACGGCGGCGACGGCATGCACCGCGACGCCGGGCGCCGGCTGCGTCGCCAGGAGAATGCTCGCGATGCCCGCCTCGCTGGACGAGGGGTTCCGTCCGATCACGACGGCCGGGCCGGTCACGCCGAACGCCACGTTCTCCCACGCGTCCGGCACGACCGTCCCCTGGGCGTCACGGAGCGAGGCGTGACAGAAGAGCAGGTCCGGGCCGCGTCCGTGCCACCGGACGGCCCGCGAGATCCAGCGTGACGGTCAGGCGCTCGATCGGCCCCGGCGTGCGCACCGCGTGCCGGGCCACCTCCAGCCCGGCGATGTATCCCACCGCGAGCAGCGTTCCGGGCCGGAACCCGCCGAGGCCGAACGTGAACGGCGGATGGGCGAGACGGGTGCTCAGCCGGTTCACGGTCCGGCTCCCGCCGTCCCACCAGGCGGCCATCCAGGCTGAGCTCGACCTCCTCGCAGTTGCTGAACACGCGCACCTCGGCTGAGCCGAGGCCGGGTGTCCAGTGGCTGGCGATGAAGACCATGGGGCCCGCAGCGGCCGGGCGCTGGCTGCGGAAGAAGTGGTACGAGAACTTGGGCAGGCGGAAGATGTCCATGCAGCCGGACGACTTCCATGTCGGGCGCGTAGCCCCGGTTGTAGTCGTACATCACCCAGAGTCCATCGGCGAAGGCGAGCGAGCCGAGGTTGTCGTTGTGCGCCTCCTGGAAGTTGGTGGCCTGCTGGAGCATGGCCCGCTCGCCCTGCCAGCGGAGCTGCCGGCTGTTGCTCTCGGCCGGCGTCAGATGTCTTCCAGGCGCCCTGGTCCAGGCCCGCGTTCATCGCGTAGTACTCCCAGTCGCCATACTCGCTCACGATGCAGGGCGGTCCTCCTCGCGGCGGCAGCCGCCGTGCTGCCGCGCGTGGAGGTAGACGTCGTAGCCGTGCACCCAGCCGGCGGTGAAGCACTGGTCGCCGGGATACTCCTCGTGGGCGATGGCGTGGGTCCGCGCGATGAACTCCGGCGGCATGGGCGACTCGTTGAGCGACACCTCCCACAGCACGACGCAGGCGTGGTTGCGGTCCCGGCGCACGAGATCGCGGCAGTTCCGGTACTGCAGCGCCGTGAACGCGGGGTCCGGATTGAAGTACTGCCAGCCGGGGATGCAGTTCATCACCACCAGGCCGAGCTCGTCGCAGGCGTCCATGAACGCGGGCGACTGCGGGTAGTGCGACAGCCGCACGTAGTCGAAGCCCGCCTGCTTGATCCTGCGCGCATCGCGGTACTGCGCGGCGTCCGACAGCGCGTAGCCGACGTAGGGATGCTCCTGGTGCCGGTTGGCGCCGCGCAGGAACATCGCGTCGCCGTTGATGCGGAAGCCGTCGGGTCCGATCGCGAGATGCCGGATGCCGATGCGGTGGATCTCCGCGTCCACCACCGCGCCTCCATCCAGCACCTCGCACAGGAGGCGGTAGAGGTGGGGCGCGGCGGGGCTCCAGAGCCGCGGCGCGGTCACCTCGAGCTCCTGGACGACACCTCGCGTCCGCTCCGGCCTCGAGCGTCACCGGCTGGCGAGAGCGCGGTCGCCGCGACCGCGGCCGTCGCCGCCGCGCGAGCGTGACCCGCACCTGGAACGTGCGCGACTCCGGCGCCGCCGTTCCGGACGTGGGTCTGCACCCGCACCGTGGCGGCGTCGCGCGAGACGCGCGGGATAGGTGACCATGACCCCGCCGCTCGCCGGGCGGTCCGCCAGGAGGGGATCGGTGATCGCCAGCCGATCCTTCTGCACCAGGTACACCGGCCGATAGAGCCCGTGGTACAGGTTGAAATCGAGCTGAGCCAGCGGCTTGGGCCCGGTGATCGGGTTGTCGCGATTGTCCAGCCGCACGGCCAGCAGGTGGGGCGCGGCCCGGACCGAGCTTGCCGCTCGAGGTCGAGCACGAACGGCAGGTAGCCGCCCAGGTGGCCGCCGATGCGCTCGCCGTCGAGCCACACCTCGGCCACGTTCATGGCGCCCTCGAAGCGGAGCAGCACCTGCTCCCGCCGGCCGCCGCGTCGACCTCGCAGGCGCCGGCGGTACCAGCAGACGCCCTGCCACTGGGCCTCGGGCGACCCGGCCGGCCCGGTCACCAGCGCCTCGACCCGCGCCGTGTGCGGAAGGGTGACCGGCTGCCCACGATCGGTCGTCGAGGTCGGGACGCTCGGCGCCGGCAGGGTCGTCGCGCAGAAACCTCCATCCCGCGTCCAAGCGGATTACGCGGCGGCCGGCGGTCCACCCGGCGCTGCCACGGCACCCGCGCCCAGCGCGACCGTGGACGCCGCCGCGGTCATCCCGCCGATGAAGGTCCTACGCTGCATCCAGGTCACCCTCGAGATTCGGAGTCAACGGTCTACCCGGTGGCGCGGCTTTGGGCCGAGGGCATATACTTGGATGCGCCTCCGGTGCGCGACCGGCTCCACAGTGGAGTCGCAGGTCACACGACAGGCCGATGGGAGGGCACCCATGCGCGGTTGGTCAACGCTCGTCCTCTGCCTGCTGTTGAGCGCTCCCGCCTGCGCGCGCGGAGGCGGCGAGGAGGATTCGCCGGCCCCCGACGACAGCCCGGTGCGGGTGGAGGTCACCAACAACTACGCGCTTCCCGTCGAGATCTACGCGGTGGGCGCGGGAATCAACCAACGATTGGGAACCGTCCACCCCGGCATGGCGGCCCAGTTTCCCATCCCGCAGAATGTCGTCAGCTCCGGCGCGGTAGAGCTTCGCGCCGAGGCCGGCGGCGTGAACCAGCCCTTCCGTTCCGGGCAGCTCCTCCTCGCGCCCGGCACGATCGTGGACTTTCGGGTGATGCCCCAGCTCTTCAACAGCACGGTGACACTCCGACAATAGTCAGTCACGGCGCCGCGTTGCCCCCCGCGCCGCCGACGCTCAACGTCACCCACTCCACCTCGACCCCATAGCCGTCCGGACTGCCGACATCCCGTCCTCCCGTCGGAGCGAGAGCTGCAACCGCTCCACCCGATCGGGTCGGAGACGATCTCCCGGCCACCCCGACCTTCCGCCGGCCCGATCCAGTAGTTCCACTCGCCGGGGAAGCCCTGGGGCAGGCTCACACCGCGCCCGACGACGAACGACGACAGCGGCAGGATCACCTCGCGCCACGAGCTGTCCATCGGCACCGCCGCTGGTCCAGGCGGTGCCGTCCTGCTCCACCAGCGTCAGGTGCAGCGTCTGTCGAGGACCCAGCCCGCGCAGCCCGAGGCGCACGGAATCCGCGGCGGACACGGCCGTCCGGCCGGCTACTTATCCGCTCGCCGACGGCCAGCGAGGCGGCATAGTGGGACGGGCCACGGCCGCTCGAGTCCACGGGCAGCGCGATGTGAAAGACCGGTTGTCCCGTGGCGGCGGAAAGGCCGAGGCGGAACAGCCCGCGCCGACCGGCATCGCCGATCCGCGTGAAGGCCAGCCGCTCCGCATCGATGCCCGGCTCGAACAGGCGGAGCGGGGTGGTGGCGGCCGACAATATCGAGGTCCCATTCCGCGGCGTTCGAGATAGTTCCAGTCGGTCGGCCGGCGGCGGAGGCCGCCGGGAAAGGTCACGGCCGTGCCTCCGCGGAAGAGGGTGACGGCGAACCGATAGAGGCCCTCGGGCAGCGAGTCGCGGGACACCGTCGCGGCGTAGATGTATCCGCCGGCAGGGCGCATCGCCACCTGGCGGTAGCCCCCCCGGCCGCCGATCGGACGAAGAGCGCCACCGAGTCGGGGGGCACGCTATCGGCCACCCTCACGCGGAGCTCCGCGTCATGGCCCGCGAGGTAGGCCGGCGACGTGAGTGGCGTGACCGAGGGCGGGAGAATCTCGGCAGGGGGCGCGTGGTATTCCCCGAAACCGATTGCGCCCGACCCGCTTGGGCAGCTCACCGACGATCCACCGAACCCGTAGCGCTCAGCACGTATACGCCCGGCGTCACGGCGAACGTGCCCCGTGCAGCCGTCACGCTGCGGCCGCCGGTGCGCGGCCATCGGCTGAACGGTGAATGCGTCGCCCAGGTCGGGAAGCGTCGACCGCCATCGGCCAGGAGCGATGGATCGCGCGTGTCACGATCTTGTCCGGGCTGGGTGGCTCGAACGGATCGCGGACGGGGACCGCATCCGGGTACACCTCGAGTCGCCAGAGCCCGGGGCGCACCCGGTCGAGGAAGTAGGTCCCTTCTCCCTCGATAACCTACCGTGGGCGACGAGCCGTAGCCCGCGATCCGGCGAAGCGCGGCCGGGTCCGGCGGCGTCGAACGCGTCGTCCCCGCGTAGAGAAACGCATCGGACGCCACCAGCTCGGCGAGGTCATCCTCGACCGAGATCCGGAAGTCTCCGAAACGCGTGTTCCGAGGATATGGCCCGTAGGAGCGCAGTCGCGGCAGCCGTCGCATGGCCTCCGCCGCGATCACCGCGCTCATCGCCTTCCGCGGAGTGTAGACCAGGTTCAGATAGTGGGTCTGCCATCCCAGGTTGCGCGAGGCCGTCGCCAGCATGTCGTAGGCGAACATGGCCGCGAACTGGGTCCCCACCTCGCGAAAGGTCCGGGCCATCGCGGGGTAGAGCGTCGCGCTGCGCAGGTCCGGCGTATCGAACTCGTACACGATCCGCGGCAGGCGCGACATCTCGGGGCGCAGCATGTCGGGGAAGGCATCCACGGCGCGGAGATAGTTGCCCGTCAACTCGTACCCCGCGTTCAGACCCGATGGGTACCAGCCGAACGTCACGCCCTGCGCCTTGGACCGCAGGATCGCCGGCGCGATCCGGAAATCCTGGCTCACGTTGTAGAACACCAGCTTGCGGCACCCGGTGGAACGCACCGCGTCGGTGAGGATGTCGATGTACCGGGTCGAGCCCGCGAGGTCCTCGGGGTGATGCACCGGCTCGTTCACCAGCTCGACGAAGAGAATCGCGGGCTCGTCCTTGAGCGCCACGCCGGTGTAGGGGTTCACGTGCCGCAGGATCTGGCGGAGGTAGTTGGCTTGAGCGGCGATGGCGGCAGGGTCCACGCCCATCCGGTCGCGCGAGAACCGGCGACCGAATCCCGGCGCCGACGTGTCCGCCAGCGCATCGGGCCAGTTCGAGCCGTAGAGCTGGATCGGGCTGAAGAGCATGTAGATGCCGCGCTCGCGGGCACGGGCGATGAGCCAGTCCAGCAGATCCAGGTGATCGTTGGCGATCAGGTTGCCCGCGCTGTCGGCGGACTCCCAATCGCCCCAGAACGTGAGTCGAATCCCGTCCCACCCCATGCGGGCGAAGTGGGCCATGTCCTCCTCGATCATCCGCTTCCGGTCGCCGTGCACGTAGCCGGCCGCGCGGTAATCGGACGCGGTCGTCACCACGTAGTTCGCGCCGAAGAGGGCGACCTCACGACGGTCGTCCCGCCACCGGACGACGCCTCGACTCGTCGAGGTAGACGTCTCGTGCAGCCGCGCCCGCGGCGATCGTCTGCGCGACCGCCGCGGGCGGCCCGGTGGCGAGGGCCAGCATGAGGAGAGCGGTCGCTCGAATCACGGCGGACACCCGGTCCGCTAGCGCCGGCCCTTGAGCACCATGGCACCATGGGGCGGAAGCACGACGGTCTCGCCCTTCTGCCGGCGGCCGGTCAGCAGGTCCTTCGCCCCGTTCACCTTGGTACCGGTCAGGGTGAGCCGTAGGCCCGTGGCGCGCGGATTGACCAGGACGACGATCTCGCCGCGGCGATACGCGATCGCGTCCTTGGGAGCGCTGGTCGTGACCGGTCGGAGATCGGTCCCGATGAGTGAAGCCTCCGTCCGGGCCAGTTGCACGACCCGGCGGTAGAAGGCCCGGGCCTCGTCCGCCCGCGGCTGATTCCAGGCGATCGGCCCGCGCTCGAACAGGGCCAGCTTCTGCGGGCTCTCGATCTCCTGCCCGTTGTAGAGCAACGGCCGCCCCGGCAACAGCGCGACTGCTACGTACGCCGCCCGGGCCGGCGCCGGGCCGCCGAAGATGGCGAGCGGGGTATCGTCCCAGGCGGTCTCGTCGTGGTTCGTGGTGAAGCGCATGCGGCCGGCGGCATTCCCCAGGAGCTTCCGGTCGGCCATCTCCTGCGCGACGAAATCGGCGGCGGACCCCCCGCGCCAGATCGCCTTGGCGCGCTTGTACGACTCCCAGCCGTAGGTGAGGTCGTACCCGCTGCGGTGCAGCTCGGGATCGTCCCACTCGGCGAGCAGCAGAATCCGGCGGGGCACCGCCGCCCGGACCGCCGGCACAGCCTCGCGCCAGAAGTCCGCGGGGATGTATCCGGCGACGTCCACCCGGTAGCCGTCGATCCCGAATTCGGTGAGCCACCAGGACATGGTCGCGATCATCTCGCGCCGGACCTCCGGATTGGCAAAGTCGAGCTGTGCCACGTCGGTCCAGTCGGTGAGCTTGCCGTCGGGGCCGCGCGGAGGGCTCGGCTTCCCCTGCGCGTCCCGTATGTAGTACTCGGGGTGGCTCTTCACCCACGCGTGGTCCGTGGATGTGTGGTCCGGTACCCAGTCCAGGATCAGCTTCATCCCCTTGGCGTGGACTGCTTGGACCAGGGCCCGGAAATCCGCGGCCGTGCCATAGGCGGGATTGACCGCGCGGTAGTCCTTCGCGGCATAAGGTGATCCGAGGGTTCCCTTCCGATCGCTTACGCCGATCGGGTGGATCGGCATCAGCCAGACCACGTTCGCCCCGGACTTCTGGATCCGATCGAGGCCCTCGGTCACTCCCCGGAAAGTGCCCTCGGGCGAAAAGTCCTGCACGAACACCTCGTAGAGCGCGCTGCGGGCCACCCAGGAGGTATCGGTGATCGAGCCGGCATTCGGTGGGGAGGCCGGGGCGTAGGCCGGTGCCTGGGCAATAACCGGCCGCGGCGCGGCCAGGCAGGCGGCGGCCAGCGCGAGGTGGGCCAGACGACTCGTCATGAGCGGGTGTTCTCCAGCGACAGTCGGAAGTCGATTCGCGGCCCCGCCGCCGAAACGACGGAGCCGCGAATGAGGGACGGCGGTGTTGCGGAGGCGGGATTAAGTGCGTCGGTGGCCGGGATGCGGTCCGTACCCGCGATAAAATCGAATATTCCGGCGCAACGCAGGGGCGTCAAGGGCTCCGGGCTACGTCATCGCCAGCGGCGCAGGCGGGTCACCGCTGCCTCCAGCGCGGCGGCGAACGCCTCTCTGGCGCGGGCCGGTGTGGTTCGCTCCGCAGGATTGTCCTCGCCGCGAGGATCCAGGACCGTGATGCCCTGCGGCGTCAACCGCGCGGCCAGAGGCACATCCTGGGTCACGACCAGATCGCCGGCCACGGCCTGGCTGGCGATGTACTGCTCGGCCCCCGCGGCGCCGCCCTCGACCCGCACCGCGCTCACCAGTGGATTGCCGGGAGGGGTATGCAGCCGCCGCCTGGCCACCAGAACGACCTCTACCGCCAGCCGTTTGGCCTTCTGGAAAGCCAGCTCCATCACGCGGCGAGAAGCCGCATCGGCGTCGATCCAGATTCTCAGAGCGGCCTCTGCCCCGTGGCGTAGGTGCGCAGCGCGAACTGCCCGCGACCGCGCAAGGTGGAGTACATCGAGCCCGACCAACGTTTCTCCCGTTTGGGCGGTGCGCAAGGGGAGGGGGCCAGGCGGCGGGGCTCCAGGGCGGCGGGCTGGCGTTCGAGCTACGGGAAGCCGGGCGACCACGCGCAGCAGCAGCAGAACCAGGAGGGCGACGGCGATGACCACGGCGATCGTCGCCAAAGCCAGGATGACACGTACCCGGCGCATCGCCGCCTGCTGGACGATCGACCTGCTGGTTGCGAAGCGCCTCGCCGTAGCGCTCGACGTGCTGACGCTGGAGATCGCGGATCTCCTCCAGCAGTCGAACAGGCGATCGTCGCTCATGAGTTCCTTCCTACCGGAGCGCGCCCGCCAGGGCCTCTGGCCCGAGGGCGCGGTAGATGGTGGCGTGCGTCAGATCGGGTCGGGGGAGATACCTCCAGGTCAGTCCCCGTCGTGAGGCGGCGCCGAGTACCTTCGCCAGGCGCGCGGTGCCCGCCGCGATGTCGGGAACGTCCGAGCTGGCGAGGTAGAGCGTCCGCGACTGCTCGTCCAGCGCCGTCAGCCGCGCCGAAGCCGCGTCCACCACTGCTCCCCCGTTCCACCAGAGGCTCGGATCGAGCGCGATGTAGTGATCGAAGAGCGACGGGTCGGCGAGGAAAGTCTCCACCACGAACAGCCCCGCGAGCGATTCGCCGACGATGGCACGCTCGTCGGTCGTACGGTATCGGGCCCGGACCGCCGGTAGGAGCTCGTTCCGGATGAACCGCCGAAAGGCAGCCGAGCCGCCGACCCGTGGGGCAATAGCGCGGTCCGACGCGAACCTGGTCGGTCCCGTCAGATCACGGCGACGCTCGGTATTGGGAATGCCCACGAGGATTACCGGCCGTATCGCTCCCGCCGCGATCAGGGAGTCGACGGTGGTGGCCACCCGAGGAAAATCCTCGTCGAGACCGCCGTCGGGCATGTACAGGGTCGGAAGCCGAACCGAGTCCGACAGCCGGTAGGCCGGCGGCGCATACACGTTGACCGATCGGGATTCGCCCAGCGCTCGGGACGATACGGTCAACGTTTCGTACGCTGGTACCGCTACCGGGGCGGGCGGCGATGCTCCGTGGGAGACGCCCTGTGCCTGGAGCGGAACAGTCGGGGGCAGAAGTCCCATCGCCAGGAGCAGAACTATTCCGACCCTGGCCGACCGGACCGAGTCCGCTCGGCGCTCAACGCCCCTGGTTGAGCGAGTAGTCGAAGGCGTAAGAATGCTTCCCATCCGCGATGATGATCCCCATCTCCCCGGTCAAATGCCGACGGACTTTTCGTAGCGCCAGACCTCGATCGGGCCGGCGCCGTTCGCCGCGTCGGGCTGATATGACACCACGCCCATGCGGTGCCAGCCGCTCTTCTCGTAGAACCTGGCCGCCCGGTCGTTGCCGACGGCGCAGGCGAGCCATGCCCGTTCGACCCCCCGGGCCGCCAGCGCGGCCTCGGCGTCCGCCATCAACGCGGCGGCGACCCCGGACCCGCGGGCCGGCGCGGCGACGTACAGCTGATACAGCTCGTCGCCCTTGAGGATGCAGAATCCGACCGGCGCGCCCCTCGGGCCGACCACGCGCACGTCCGCGAGCGATGCCCCCAGCCGCTCACGGAAACTCTCGAGGGTACGGAGCCGGGCCAGCGCGGCGGGCATGATGGGGGCGTGGGCATCCTGCCATCCGTCGTACCACAGCGTGGCCAACGGCTCGATCTCCGAGACGTCGGCAGCTCTCACTCGAACGGCATCATTCGGCCTCACTTGAGGCGTCCTGGCCGTCTCATGACCTGGCTCGGAGGCGGGTGAGCGCGCGGTCCAGTGCGGCAGCGAACGCCTGCTTCGCGCGGGCATCGTACGGCGGGGGCCCACCGGTGACGATGCCGGACAGACGGGCCTGGTCCATGAAGTCCCGCACCGACAGGCGCTCACCGATCGTCTCGGCGGTGTGTTCGTCGCCACGGGGGTCGAGTACCGCGATTTGTCTGGGGACGAGAAGTGCCGCGAGGGGTACGTCCTGGGTGACGACCAGGTCGCCGGCTTCGGCGTGCTCGGCGATGTACCGGTCGGCCACGTCGGCACCGCCGTCCACCCGGACCGCGGTCACCAGGGGGATGCCCACCGGCGTCTGCAGGCGCTGGTTGGCCACCAGCACGACCTCGATGGCGAGTCGCTTCGCTGAGCGGAACACGAGCTCCTTCACGTCTCGCGGAGCCGCATCGGCGTCGATCCAGATCCTCAGGCCGCGGCTCCTGCCATCGGAACCGCTAGCGCGACGCGCCCGTGCCCGGAGCGCGATAGTCCACGGTCTTCTTCGGCATTCGTGCTCTGCACTCGGGGGGACCTAGGCCAGCGGTCCGGTCCCCGTGAAGTACACGGTCGTCGTCTCCGGACTGCGACTGTCGAACTGCGTGGTATTCACTCGTGCCGTACCCTTCTGTCCGGTATCGAAGGTGACCGCGAGCCGCTCGTTCGGGAGGATGCCATCGGCGCTGCGGGCCACGAATTCCCCTCTCCAGGACTGCCGCCCCGGGCTCAGATCCGTGATGGTCACCTCGACCGGCACGTTCTTGAGATCCTTCCGATTGGAGCGCTCGATCAGGGCCATGTGCGCGGTCATAGCGGGCCTGCTTTCTGACTGGCGAGGAGCCTGCGCCGGGGTCTGAGGTTGGGTCGGAACCCGGTCCTTCAATGGTACCCCAATCCGGCGGGTGGCGCACTAAGCCGCCGGGAACCACGGCCCCTGTCCCGCCGGCTGCGAGGCTATCTCGCACGGAGGGCAAGCTCGACGTCCGCGCTGTCGCTGGCCGCCAAGTCGCTGAAGTCCATCACCAGCAGGGTCGTGTCGGATGGCCCGAAGGCATCCGAGCCGAGCGGTGGGTAGGCGAAGACGAGCACGCAGACGCTGTCCTCCAGCATGGGAACCGCCGAGATCCATCCGGAAGCTGCCATCCTGGTCCGCGGCGACCACCCCAAGCTCCACACCCAGCGACCAGCAACCCTCGAACTGTTCGCTGGAAGCATGCACTCGAGCCGAGGGCGCCGGCGCACCGACACCGTCCACCACCCTCCCGGTCAGGATCGCGGACGTGACTGTCGGAGTGCAGCCGCAGGCGTCCGTCGCACAGCTCGAGGCCGCCAGCAGCCCGAGTCCGCCCAGGGCGGCCACCATCGCACGACTCATACGCTCCCCCACCTTAGGTTTCATGGAACTTGCTCCTTCGCTCGGCGGCGCGCCATGAGCTCGAGGCGACGTCTCCAGCCGCAACGCGGACCATACGGGACCCGATCGATGCACCAGCCGATGGTGTTCGTCACCCTCGCCACCTTCGCCGCCTGCGCGCCGGCGGCGACCCGGACGCAGTCTCCGGGCGCGGGGCCCGGGGCCTCCATGCTCGCCCAGCGCGGACCCGACACCGCCGCGCTGGTGCGGGACATTCCGGCCCTGATCCGTGCCAGCGACATCCCGGGTCTCTCCATGGCGGTGGTGGAGAAAGGGCGGGTCATCTGGGCCGGCGCGTTCGGCACGGTGAACGACGGCGCGCGCACCCCGGTCGGCACCTCCACGGTGTTCGAGGCCGCCTCGCTCAGCAAGCCGGTATTCGCCTACCTCGTCATGCGCCTGGTGGACCGTGGCGAGCTCGACCTCGACCGCCCCTTGTACACGATGCTCGAGTACCCCCGCCTGGCGCATGACGAGCGGTACAGGCGGATCACGGCGCGGATCGTCCTGTCCCACGGCACCGGTCTTCCCAACTGGGGTGGCGAGCGGCTGACGCTCCGGTTCGCTCCAGGCACCGCATACGGGTATTCGGGCGAAGGGTTCGTCTACCTCCAGAAGGCCCTGGAGCACGTCACCGGCCGCTCTCTCGACGAGTTGGCCCAGCGCGACGTCTTCGGCCCACTCGGCATGTCGCGCTCGGGCTTCGTCTGGCGGGAGGACTTCGCCGGCGACGCGGCCTACGGCCAGGACTGGCTCTGGCGTGTCGCGCCCGCCATCCGCTACGCCGAGGGCAACGCCGCCGCATCGCTGCTCACGACGGCAACCGATTACGCCAGGTTCGTCGCGGCGGTGATGACCGGGCGCGGGCTGTCACCCGCGAGCTGGCGCGCCTACCTGACTCCGGTGCGCGAGTCGAGTCCCGGACTCTCCGTGGGACTCGGGATCCGGGTGGAAGGCACTCCCACGCATCGGGTGTTCTACCACAGCGGCAACAACGGCCGCCGCTACACGTCGTACATGACCGGGGATATCGGCCGTGGGCTGGGGTTCGTCTACTTCACCAACGCTTCCAACGGCACGTCGCTGGTCGAGGCCATGTCCTCCCGAGTGCTCGGCGACGAGCCGAAGGCTCGCAATCGGGCGGAGTACGACCGGCACGACGACCCGCGGCTGGCCGCCCTGCGCTCGGTTCAACGCGCCGCACTGCAGAGCGGGGACGAGGCCGCGCGGGAGCGGCTCCGAGCCATCAGCGCGGACTCAGCTACTCGACCGTCGCTGGACGGCACGCTGCAGCTTGCCGCATTTCTTCGCCGGGCGAGGTCTCGTCCCCCTTGCGATCGAGGTGCTGGAGGCGGCTCGAGCCCGGTTTCCCGACTCGGCGAGCGTGCACATCGGTCTGGGCGCAGCGTTCGAGTCGGCCGATGATTTCGGAGCCGCGATCGGCTCGTACCGGCGCGCGCTGGCTCTGGGCGATGACGAGGCGGAGCCGCTGCTACGATGGGCCGCAGAGCGGCTCGAGGCGCGTTCGCTGGCTGTCGCCGTGGCTCAGGAGACGCTGGAGCGATACGCGGGAGTGTATCGGGAGCGTGTCGTCACGCTGCGCGACGGCCGCCTGTATTACGAGGGTGGTTCGAAGCCTCGGTCCCCGCTCCGCCCCATGACCGATGATCTGTTCGAGCTGGAGGTGGATCCGACGATCCGGGTTCGATTCAGCCGCGATGGGGTCGGAGGCACGGCGAAGCTGGTGGAGATCTGGAACGACGGGAGCGCGGAAGATTTTCAGAGGACCGGTGGCGGCACATCGCCTTGAGGGCAGCGAATCGGCGGCCGCGTTGAAGTGACGCCGCTGCCACGGTCACGCAGGAAAGGCACCTGCGAAGACACCGTTAAAGTGCCCGGGCCGGGATTCGAACCCGGACGGGGTTGCCCCCAGAGGATTTTAAGTCCCAAGCGTCTACCAGTTTCGCCACCCGGGCGGGAAGCTGGTGCAATATACCGCGGCTCGCCCTACCCCACCGTCTCGCGCCGCACCCCCGACGCCGCCCGCGAGCTCCACGCCACCGGCTTCCGCCCGAACCGCTCCTCGAACCCGCGCACGATCTCCGCCAGCACCAGCGCACCGCGATCGTCCGGCGCCAGCACGACGACGCACCCTCCCCATCCCGCACCGGTGAGTCGCGCGCCATGCGCTCCGTGCTCCATGGCCAGCTCCACGATCGCGTCCGCCTCGGGCACGGTGGACTGATAGTCGGTGCGCAGCGACTCGTGCCCCTGCACCAGCAGCCACCCCACCTGCCGCAGATCGCCGCGGGCCAGCGCGTCCGCCGCCATCCGCGTCCTGAAGGTCTCGGTGACGACGTGCCGCGTCCTCGCGGCGAGCTCGGGCGGAAGCCGTGCCGCGACCGTCGGCAGGTCGTCGGTGGACAGGTCCGCCAGGTGCGCGAGCCCGGGCCAGAGAGCGCGGCAGCGCTCCAGCGCCGCCTCGCATTCCCGCCTCCGCTCGTTGAGCGCGCCCCCGGTCAGCTGATGCGCGACACCGGTCTCCACCACCCAGACCCGGCCCGGCAGCGGCACCCGCTGCATCGCGCCGGTGGCGGTCTCGATCAGCAGTGCCGTACCGGCGCTGCCGTGCGCGGCGATGGTCTGGTCCATCCGTCCACAATGCACACCCACCTGCTCGTGCTCCGCGCGCCAGGCCACCTCCACCAGCTGTGCGGCCGAGAGCCTCCGCCCTGCGAGCAGACTCAGGGCCTTCGCGGCCGATACGGTGAGCGCGGCGGAGGACGAAAGCCCCGCACCCACCGGCACGGTCGTCGCCACCGCGACGCGGGCGCCGGATGGCGCGGCCCCGATGGCGCGGAGCTCGCGCACCACGCCGACCAGGTACGCGGTCCAGTCGCGACGGAGCGGCCGGTCGATCTCGACCCCGCGGACCGTGCCGTCGAGCGCGGAGACGAGGAACCACCCGTCCTCCAGCGCGGCCGCCACCGCGGTCCGGCGCTCCAGCGCCAGGGGCAGCACCGGCCCGCCATTGTAGTCGGTGTGCTCCCCGATCAGGTTGACCCGGCCGGGCGCGGAGGCCGTCACCGCAGGACGGCTGGAAAACGAGGACTCGAACAGCGAACTTGCGAGCCTTACGGACGACAGTCGCGGCACGGGGTCGCCATCTCTCCGGAGGAACTGTGGGCTATGGGGCGCGGTGCCTGGGGGCGTTGGTGTGTCTGGTGGTCCCTGCCGCGGCGCGCGCCCAGCTCGCGCCCGTCGGGGCCCCGGCCGGCGTGCTCCGCTTCGAGCTCGACGGCGCCTTCGACTCCTGGGACCAGCGGTACCGCGACGGCGAGAAAGAAGGCCTCGGCGCGTCGTTCACCAGTCCCGCACTCGGCAGTGACCTGCTCCCGCTGGCGACCTACGACGCGATTCTTCAGCGCGTCACCGGCCTGGGCACCGCACGACTCAATCTAGGCGCGCTCACGACCGACGCGCAGGCCGACGTCGCCACCGCGATCCTGGGCCTCACCCTCGGCGTCACCCGCAATATCGCCGTCTTCGGCCGGCTTCCACTGTCCCGCGCGCGGGTCCAGAGCGACATCGATCTCGGCGCCGGCGCCAACGCCGGGCTTCAATCCCGGCGCGACGGCACAGGATCCCTTCTTCGCCCAGTTCGATGCCGCGCTCACCACGCTGCAGACCCAGATCGAGGCCGGAGCGTATGATGGTGATCCCGCGCGCCGCGCCCTCGCGGATGCGACGCTGGCCGACGGCAACGCGCTCTTCGGCGATCTCTTCACCTTGCTCGGCGATCCCGCGACCGCCTCCGCCCTGGTGCCCACCAGCGGCAGCGATGTCGGCGCCGCGATCGGCTCCGCGGGTCTCCACCCTCCAGACCACTCTGACGAGTGGCCTCGGCGTGGGTGGGTTCGTCGCCGGACCCGCGCTCCCCGCCGAGCCGATCGCCGGCGCCGACCTCGAGGCGCTGCTGAGCGATGCGACCGGGGCCGATCGGGATCCAGACCGGCGAGTCCGAGGTCATGTACCGGGGCGACGCGGAAGCCGGCCTCGCGGTCACCATCGCCGACCGCTGGGACGTCGGCACCCGGAAGGGCGGCTTCCGCGCCGCGGCGGAGGGCCTGGTCCGCTTCCCCACCGGCGTACGCGCGCGCACCGACCGCGCCTTCGCCATCGGCACCGGCGACGGCCAGACCGACGTCGAGGTCCGGGGCACCGTGGACCTGGGCTCGGGCAACCTGGGCGTCCGGCTCGAGGGCGGGTACAACCGCCAGCTCGCCGGCGATATCGCCGCGCGGGTGGCGCCGCCCAGCCAGGCGTTCCCGGCCCGCTCGCTGCTGACCAACGTGCGGCTCGATCCCGGTGATGTCACCACGCTGGCGGTCCGGCCCTTCTTTCGCCTCGCCCGCAGCCTTGGCCCTGATCGGCGGCCTCGAGCGCTGGTCCAGGGGTGTGGACGAGGTGACGTACGCGAGCGACCTGGACGCCATCCCCGGCGTGGAGCGCCTCCGTACTCGCGCTCGATACCGATGCCAGCGCTACGGTGGTGAGCGTCGGCGTGACCTATTCAAATCCCGGGCGCCCTCCGGCCCGGGGGCACCGGATTGCCGGTGGACGCGGGGTGGAGCTACGAGCGCGTGGTCTCGGCGTCCGGCGGTCTCGTGGCCGACGTCCACCGGATCCGGGCCCGCCTGCGCCTATATTTCAACGTCTGGTGACCGACGGGTGCCGGGAGACCGTTCCATCGCGGCGTTTGCTGGGTCATATTGGGGGCGATGATCACAACCGCCGAATGAGGTCTCGATGAGTCTCCGCGGCCCCGCCGAGCATACTGCCGAAGACGCCACCCCGGGCGAGCTCCGGCGCTCCGTGTTCATCCTGCTCCTGATGCTGGCCGCGCTCGGCCTGCTGGTCGCACCGCTGCTGAGCGACCTGCCGGCCTGGGCCGGAGCACCCGCACGGCGATCTTGGCCTGGCTGCTGGTCGGGCTGGCGCTCTACTGGATGTATGCGGGGATGGGCTACCGGCCGCTCCTGCTGGTGCAGCTCCTGCTCTTCTCGACCGCGGCGGCGCTCTTGAGCGTGAAGCTGCTGCTGGTCGCGGTGACGATCGACAGCCTCACCATCCTGCGGTGGATGGCGCGCTACCTCATCATCGCGGGCGCGGTGTGCTCCGGGGCCAACCTGACGGGCATGCTGTTCGCGCTCACCTGGCAGCAATCGCGACCGGGTACGCCAAACACCTAGCGGCGCGGCCGCGCGCTCCTTCCTGCCCCAGCAGCGCCTGCGCGTGCCGCCGCGCCGCCTCGCCCTCCGCGTCGCCCAGCATCCGCGCGATCTCGACCACCCGGTCCTCGCCGTGGATCGTCTGCACGTCGCTGGTGGCGATCCCCGCCGCGCGCCTCCTTCGACACCACCAGGTGCTGGTCGGCCCGGGCGGCGATCTGCGGCAGGTGGGTGATCACCAGCACCTGGTGCCGCTCCGCCACCTCGGCCAGCGCCTCGCCCACCTGGGCGCCGACCTCGCCGCCGATCCCCTGGTCCACCTCGTCGAACACCAGCGTCGCGATCGCGTCGTGCCGCGCCAGCACCACCTTGAGCGCCAGCATCAGCCGGGAGAGCTCGCCGCCCGACGCCACCCGCGCGAGCGGCTTGGCCTCGAGCCCGACGTTGAGCTGCACGTGAAGCTGCACGCTCTCCTGCCCGTGCGACGCCGGGCTCCGGCAGCGGCGCCAGCGCGACCGGCAGCTTGCCGCCGGGCAGGCCGAGCTGCGGCAGCAGCCGGTTGACCGCCGCGGGCCAGCCGGTCGGCGCGCCGCGCGCTCGCCGGGCGGTGAGCGCGTCGGCCGCGGCGCCAGCGCGCGCCTCGGCGGCCGCCCGCCGGGCGGCGAGCGCCCGGAGGTCGACGTCGGCGGTGTCGAGCAGGTCCAGCTCGGCCGCGGCCGATCGTCGCGGGTGGCGAGCACCGCCTCGAGCGTCGGCGCCGTACTTCTGGGTCAGCCGGAAGAGCAGGTCGCGCCGGCGCTCGACCTCGGCCAGCCGCTCGGGATCCTCCTGCACCTCGCCGGCGTAGTCGGCGGCGAGCCGGGCCAGCTCGGCGAGGTTGGCGTAGGCGGCGTCGAGCATCTCCCGCCATGCCGGCGACCGCGGGGTCGACCTTCTCCAGCGCCGCGAGCGCGCGATCGGCCATGCGCCGAGCGCGCCGAGCGCGTTGCCCTCGTCGCCCTCGAGCGCGTCGGCGATCCGCTGGGCCTGCTCCGCCAGCGCCCCGGCCTGGCTCAGGCGCCGCGCCTCGAGCTGCAGCGCCTCGTCCTCGCCCGGCTTGAGCTTGGCGCCCGTCGATCTCGTCCACCACGTGGCGCAGATAGTCGGCCCGGCGGCGCACCTCGTCGCGCCGGCTGCGCCAGCGCCGCCTCCTCGGCCCGGAGCGCGCGCGAGCGTCGCGTGCGCCTCGGCCACGCGCGGCGCGCTCCGCCTCGGCGTGCGCGAAGGCGTCGAGGATGTCGCGCTGGGCGTCGGCGTGGAGCAGCGACTGGGTCTCGTGCTGGCCGTGGAGATCCACCAGCAGGGCGCCCAGCTGCGCCGAGCACCGCGGCGGTGGTGGGGCTGCCGTTCACCCAGGCGCGGGAGCGCCCTTCGGCCGAGACCTCGCGCCGCACGACGACGCCGGCCGTCCTCGAGGTCGAGGCCCAGCGCCTCGATCCGCGCGCGCGGGTCGCGCGCGTCGATCGCCCTCGAACGCGCCCTCGACGACCGTCTTGGCGGCGCCCGGGCCGCACGCTGCCGCTCGTCGGCCGCGCTCGCCCAGCAGCAGGGCGAGCGCGTCGACCAGCATCGACTTCCCCGCCCCGGTCTCGCCGGTGAGCACGTTGAGGCCGGGGCCGAGCTGCAGGGTCACGTCGGCGATGGTGGCGAGGTCGCGGACCCGGAGCTCGGTGATCATCGTCAGCGCACTGCCTCGCGCTCCGGACAGGTCGCCCCAGTGCAGCTTCTGCCGCATGCGGGCGAAGAACCCCTCGCCGCCGAGCCGGATGAGGCAGACCGCGATGGTCGGCGCGCCGCACGTCCACGCGCTCGCCCGGCGCGAGCGTGGTGCCGGTCTGGCCGTCGAAGGAGACCAGCAGATCGTCGGCCCAGCCCGGCCATCGGCTCGATCACGATCCGGTAGGTGGCCGGGAACGACCAGCGGCCGCACCGCCAGCGTGTGCGCGCGATCGGCGTGACGACGATCGCCTCGACGCCCGGCACCACGATCGGCCCGCCGGCGCTCAGGCGAGTAGGCGGTGGAGCCGGTGGGCGTGGCGACGATGATGCCGTCGGCGCTGTAGGGGCCGACGTTCTCGCCGTTGATGAAGACGTTGACCCGCACCACGCGCGCGACGCCGCCCTTGTGGACCGCGACGTCGTTCAGCGCCATCTGGGTCGACGCGGGTCGTCGCCCTCGCGCGTCGCGGATCGCGGCCTGGAGCGCCTGCCGCCGCTCGATCACGTAGCGGCCCGGCGACCAGGGCGTCGAGCGCCGCGTCGAGGTCGTCGCGCGTGGCGGTGGTGAGGAAGCCGACCCGGCCGAGGTTGACGCCGAGGATCGGGATCTCGCGGCCGTCGAGCAGGCGGGCGCCGCGGAGCAGCGTGCCGTCGCCGCCGAAGGTGACCAGCGCGTCGAGCTCGGCTGACTCGAAGGAACGGGACCTGCGCGGTCCCAGAACGGCTCGAGCCGCGCCTCGCTGTAGAGCGTGATGCCCGCGGTCGGGCGCCTGGCGGGCGACGTGCTCCAGCACCGCCTTGAGGTCCGCGTACCGCGGGTTGCCGACGACGCCGACCTTCATCGCGCCTCGAGGCTCTCCTCGTGCTGCAGCGCGGTGATGCGGCGGGCGATGCCGGCGGCGGTGAGGCCGAAGCTCTCGAGCTGCTCGGCGCGCGGCGCCTGCTCGATCAGCCGGTCGGGCACGCCGAGCGCCACGACCCGCACCTCGGGGTGGGTGGTCTGCAGCGTCTCGGCGAGGTAGGCGCCGAAGCCGTTCACGATGGTGCCCTCCTCGACCGTCACCAGCATGCGGTGCCGCTGCAGCCAGCGACTCGAGCATCGCGGAGTCGAGCGGCTTGAGGAAGCGGCAGTTCACCACCGCGCAGTCGATGCCCGTCGGCCGCCAGCAGCTCGGCCGCCTGCGAGCGCGGGCGGCACCATCGTGCCGACCGCGAGGATGGCGACGTCCTTGCCCGCGCCGGAGCTGCTCCCAGGTGCCGTACGGCACCGCCGGGATCTCGCGACGCCGGGCGCGGCTCGGCCGGCGCCTTGTCGCGCGGGATAGCGGGTGCAGAACGGGCCGTCGGTGTGCGCCAGCGCCGGTGCGGAGCAGGCCGATCAGCTCGTCGCCGTCCTTGGGCGCGGTCACCGTCATGCCCGGCACCGCCAGCATGTAGGCGATGTCGTACAGCCCCATGTGGGTCTGGCCGTCCTCGCCCACCAGGCCCGCGCGGTCCATGCAGAAGATCACCGGCAGGTGCTGCACCGCGATGTCGTGGATGACGTTGTCGTAGGCGCGCTGGAGGAACGTGCTGTAGATCGCGCACGACCGGCCGGATGCCCTGCGTGGCCAGCCCGCCGGCGAAGGTGACCGCGTGCCCCTCGGCGATGCCGACGTCGAAGAACCGCTCGGGATACTTCTTCTGGAAGATGTTGGTGCCGGTGCCGCGACGGCATCGCCGCGGTGATCGCCACCAGCTCGGGGTGCTCGCCGGCCGAGCGCCGTGAGGCCGTCGCCGAACACCTGGGTCCAGGTCGGCGGGCCGCTCGCCTTCTTCCGCGCCTCGCCGGTGACGGGATCGTACGCCGCGAGGCCGTGCCACTTCTCCTGGTTGGCCTCGGCGAAGGCGAAGCCCTTCCCCTTCTGGGTCATGCACGTGGATCACCCGCGGGCCGCGTCATGCCGCGCACGAACTCGCAGCGTGTCGCACAGCTTGTGGAGGTCGTGCCCGTCGATCGGGCCGAAGTAGCGGAAGCCCAGCTCCTCGAACAGCATGCCGGGCGAGAAGAGGTTCTTGACGCTCTCCTCGACGTTCTTGGCGAAGTCCACCACGCCCTCGCCGAACACGCCGCCGAGCGCGAAGGTCATGCCCTTGATCTTCTCGCGCAGCCGGTTGGTGCGCGGGTCGGCCACGATGCGGCCCAGCGTCTTGCTGATGGCGCCGACGTTGGGCGAGATCGACATCCCGTTGTCGTTGACGATCAGGATGATGTCGCGGTCGGAGTGGCCGGCGTTGTTCATCCCCTCGTACGAGAGGCCGCAGGTGAGCGCGCCGTCGCCCACGACGGCGACGACCTTGTGCTGCTCGCCCTTGAGGTCGCGCGCGGTGGCCATGCCGAGCGCCGCCGACATGGCGGTGCCGGCGTGGCCGGCGCCGAACTGGTCGTGCTCGCTCTCGCTGCGCTTGAGGAAGCCGGAGATCCCGTCCCGCTGGCGCAGCGTGGGGAACGGCTCGTTCCGGCCGGTGAGCAGCTTCCAGGCGTAGGCCTGGTGGCCGACGTCCCAGACGATCTTGTCGCGTGGGCGAGTCGAACTCGTAGAGCAGCGCGATGCTCAGCTCGACCACGCCGAGGCTGGCGCCGATGTGGCCGCCGGTCATCGGAGCACGCACTCGATCAGGCGGTCGCGGATCTCCTGGGCCAGCTGCGGGCAGCTGGTCGCGGCGGAGGCGCTTGAGGTCGGCGGGGCCGTGGATGGTCGAGAGCAGGGTCATGAGGTCGGTCAGTGAGGTTCGGCGGCGTCAGCCGAGCGCAGCAGTCGGGGTGCCCCGTGCCGCTCGGCTGTGACTCACGAACTCCTGCGTTACAATATACCCCGCCAAGGCCCCGAGTGCCGCCGACGGCACGCCCGGCCCGCGTCGAGGTGCGCGACCGCCCGCCGGGCCAGCCGCTCGGCCTCCGCGCCGGGCGCCGTCGACGCCCAGCAGGCTGACGTAGGTGGACTTGGCCAGCTGCGGCGTCGCGCCCGGCGGTCTTGCCCAGCTCCTCGCTGGTGCCGGTGGCATCGAGCACGTCGTCGGCGATCTGGAAGGCGAGCCCGATGTCCTCGCCGTAGGCGGTGAGCGCCGCCACCGCGGCCGGCGCCGGCCTCGGCCGCGATGCCGCCCAGCGTGCAGGCGGCCCGGATCAGCGCGCCGGTCTTGCCCCGGTGGACCGCGATCAGCTCGGTCGAGCGTCGAGCGTCCGCCGCTCGGCCTCGAGGTCGAGCCACTGGCCGCCGACCATGCCCTCGATGCCGCCGGCCTCGAACAGCTCCGCCGCCATCCGGCCCAGGGCGCCGGCGGCGAGCCCGAGCTCGCGCGGCCGCCGCGGCGAGCACCCGCGCCGCCACCGGCACCAGCAGGAAGCCGACCCGGGTGGCGGTGGGCACGTCGAAGCGCGCGGTGGGTGGTGGGCCGGCCGCGGCGGAGGTCGTCGTCGTCCATGCAGGGCAGGTCGTCGTGCACCAGCGAGTAGGTGTGCACGGTCTCGACCGCGGCGGCGACGCCGGCGATGGCCGGCGAGCGCGCCGCCGACCGCGCGGTAGGCGGCGAGCACCAGCGCGGCGCGCACCCGCTTGCCCGGGGTGCGGAGCGCGTAGGCGAGCGCCTCGCCGTCGCGCCCGCCGATCTCGCCGCGCGAGCCGCTCGGCCCACTCGCTCGAGCAGGCGCGTCGGTGCGCTCGCGCGCCTCGGCGAGCAGGTCCGCGGCCGACGGCCGACCGGCGGCCGTCTCAGCCATCGAGGTCGGTGAGCCGGAGGTCGCCGCCGCCTCCTCCAGCACCGCCTGCACCTTGAGCTCGGCCGCGCCAGCCGCTCGCGGGCGGCGCGGAGCCGGGCGACGCCTTCCTCGAACAGCGCGAGCGCGGCGTCGAGCTCGACGTCGTCGGCCTCGAGCCTGCGGACGATCTCCTCCAGCCGCGCCAGCTCGTCGGCGATGGTCGTGCGGCATGCAGGCCTCCACCCGGGCGGCGACGTCGCCGTCGGCCACCCGCAGCGTGAAGCGGCGCGCCGGGCGCGAAGTCCGCCGCGGCGCTTGAGCACCCGGCCGTCGGCGCCAGCGGGCACGGCGTAGCCGCGGTCGAGCACGCGCAGCGGGCTCAGCGCGTCGAGCTGGGCGGCGAGCCGGTCGAGCCGGTGCCGCCGCGCGCTCGAGCACCGCCGTCCATCGCCGGCGTGCAGCCGGTCGGCGGTGCGCGCCAGCCGCTCGACGGCCGAGCCGGGTGCGGCCGGCGAGCCCGCCGCGCGAGCCGCGGCGCCGAGGTCGTCGAGCTGCCGGCAGCACCTCGCGCCGGTCGGCCACCGCCAGCTCGGCCGCGGCGGACGGCGTGGCCGCGCGCACGTCGGCGACGAGATCGGTGAGCGAGATGTCGGTCTCGTGGCCCACCGCGGAGATGGTGGGCACCCGCACCGCGGCGAGCGCGCGGCAGACCGCCTCGGTGTTGAAGGCGCGCGAGATCCTCCCGGCCGCCGCCGCCGCGGCCCACGATGCAGAGCTCGACGCCGGGCAGCCGGTTGACCAGCCGGAGCGCCGCGCACCAGCGCCTCGACCGCGCCGTCGCCCTGCACCCGGGCGTCCACCACCAGGAGCCGGCAGCAGGGCCAGCGCTTGCCGCGCCACGGTGACGATGTCGTGCAGCGCGGCGCCGGCGGTGCTGGTCACCACGGCGACGCGTGCAGGCGTAGCGCGGGCAGCGGCCGCTTGCGGGCGGGATCGAACAGGCCGTCCTGCTGCAGCAGCGCCTTGACCCGCTCGAGCTCCTGCTGCGCCTGCGCCGATCGCCGGCGGTGGGCAGCATGCGGGTGACGTTGAGCTGGAACTCGCCCTTGGCCTCGTAGATGCCCGGCTTGGCCGAGCACGAAGACCTCGGTGCCGTCCGCCGGCGGCTTGCCCGCGCGCTGGGCGTAGCGTCTCCACATGCAGCAGCGCACCTGGCTGCTGCGGTCGCGCAGGGTGAAGTACCAGTGCCCGCTCGGCCAGGCCTTGCAGCTCGACCACCTCGCCGCGGACCCAGAGCGGCAGGAACTCGCCCTCGACCAGCCGCTTGGCGGCCGGTGGTGAGCTGGCTGACGGACCAGACGTCGTCGGTGGGGGCGATGGAGGATCGAGCTGGAAGGACAGGGTCATGCGAGTCCGGCAAGGTACCGGCGAGAGCGAATGGCACGCGGCGTCGGCTCGCCGCTCCGTGGCGCCGTCAGTCGCGCTCCGGCCTGCTCGCAAGGCCTGCAGCGTGTTCTGCAGCAGCATCGCGATCGTCATCGGCCCGACGCCGCCCGGCACCGGAGTGATCGCGCGACGCCACCTCGGCCACCGGGCCGTAGGCCACGTCGCCGACCAGGCGGTAGCCCTTCGGCTGCGACGGCGTCGTCCACCCGGTTGATGCCGACGTCGATCACCACGGCGCCCGGCCGCACCATGTCGGCGGTGACGAACTCCGGCTTGCCGATCGCCGCGATCAGGATGTCGGCGCTGCGCGGCATGACCGCCGGCAGGTCGCGGGTCTGGGAGTGGCAGACCGTCACCGTCGCGTCGCCGCCCGGGCCCCTGCTGGATCAGCAGGTTGGCCATCGGCTTGCCCACGATGTTCGAGCGGCCCACGATGACCGCGTGGGCGCCCTTGGTCTCGATGCCCGAGCGGATCAGCATCTGCTGCACGCCGTACGGGCGTGGCCGGCCGGAAGCGCCGTCGGGTCGCCGATGACCAGCTTGCCGACGTTCACCGGATGGAAGCCGTCCACGTCCTTGGCCGGGTCGATCCGGCGTTGAGCACCTTCTCGCTGTTGATGTGCTTGGGCAGCGGGAGCTGCACCAGGATGCCGTGGATCGTCGGGATCGGCGTTGAGCCGGTCCACCGATCGCCAGCAGCTCGGCCTCGGAGGTCGTCGCCGGGCAGCCGGATGGTCTCCGAGTGCATGCCCGCCTCCTCGCACGCCTTCCCCTTGGACCGCACGTACACCGGCTGGCCGGGATCCTCGCCCACGAGCACCACGGCCAGGCCGGGCTTCCGCCCGCTGCCGCGCAGCCTCGCCACCTCGGCCGCCACCTCCGCGCGGATCGCCTTGGCCAGCGCCACCCCGTCGAGAATCGCGCGCGCTCATCGAGCGTAATCCACGGCTCGGGTCTCCCGGATCACGACCACCTTGATCTGGCCCGGATACTGCAGCTCGTTCTCGATCTTGCGGGCGATCGTCTCGCGAGAGCTGCGCCGCCGCGCCGTCGTCGATCCGCTCGGGCGTCACCACCACCCGGACCTCGCGTCCCGCCTGGATGACGTTGCTCTTCTCCACGCCCGGGAACCCGTTGGCGATCTCCTCCAGCCGGGTGAGCCGCTTCACGTAGGTCTCGAACGCCTCGCGCCGCGCGCCGGGCCGCGCGCCGCTGATCGCGTCGGCCGCCTGCACCAGCACCGACTCGGCGCGACTCGTGCGGCACGTCGTCGTGGTGGGCCTGGATGCAGTTGATCACCGCCGCGCTCTCGCCGTACCGGCGCGCCACCTCCACGCCGAGCTCGACGTGGGTGCCCTCGTTGTCGTGGGTGAGCACCTTGCCGACGTCGTGCAGCAGGCCGCCCCGCTTGGCGAGCTGCGACGTCCAGGTGCAGCTCGGCCGCCATCATCCCGGCGAGCCAGGCCACTTCCTTCGAGTGGTCGTAGATGTTCTGGCCGTACGAGGTGCGGTAGCGCATCCGGCCGATCAGCTTGATCAGCTCGGGGTGGAGGCCGTGGATGCCGGTGTCGTAGGCGGCCTGCTCGCCCAGCTCGACCAGCTGCGCCTCCAGCTCCTTCTGCACCTTGGCGACGATCTCCTCGATCCGGCCCGGATGGATCCGGCCGTCCTGGATCAGCGCCTCGAGCGAGCGGCGCGCCACCTCGCGGCGGATCGGATCGAAGCAGGAGACGATCACCGTGTCGGGCGTGTCGTCGATGATGACGTCCACGCCGGTGGCGGTCTCGAAGGCGCGGATGTTCCGGCCCTCGCGGCCGATGATGCGGCCCTTCATCTCGTCGCTCGGCAGCGGCACCGCGGCCACCGTGCTCTCCGCGGTGTGCTCGGCGCGCGAGCCGCTGGATCGCCATCGAGATGATCCGCCGGGCGTCGCGGTCGGCGCTGCGCTTGGCCTGCTCCTTGATGTCGCGCACCAGCGCCGCGGCCTGGCCCCGGGCCTCGTCCTCCACCCGCTGCAGGATCTCCCGCCGGGCGTCCTCCGCGGTGAGCCCGGCGATCCGCTCCAGCTTGACCCGCTGCTCCTGCGCCAGCCGGTCGGCCTCGCCCTCGCGGCTGCGGAGGGCCTGCTCCCGCTGGGTCAGCGCCTCCTCCCGCTTGTCGAGCGCTCGCGCTCGCGGCGTCTCGATCTCCTCGAGCTTCCGCTCCTGGGCCCGGGAGCGCTCGTCGGCCCGGCGCTCCAGCCGCTCCCACTCCTCCCGCCGGCGCTGGACCTCGCGGTCGAGCTCCTCCCGCAGCTTGAGCGCCTCCATCTTGGCGGCGAGCAGCACCTCGGCTCTTGGCCGCCTCGGCCTCGCGCGCGGCCTCGGCGCGGAGCCGCTCGGCCTCGCGCCCGCGCCATCGCCGAGGATGCCGGTGGCCGCGCGCCGCTGGCTGCGGGTGTAGCAGCAGCGATGAAGACCAGGGCGACGACCAGTGCCGGCCGCCACCCCCGCGAGCGATGGGCAGGAGCAGAGACTGGAGCATCGGTGATCTCCGCTTAGGAGGCGGCCGCGCGCTTGCCGCGCTTGGCCGGCGGGAGCAGCCGGGCGAGCTCGTCGGCCATGCGCGGTGAGCCGGTCGGCGATCTCCCGGTCGCCCCGGCGGGCCTGGAACAGCTCGTCGGTGATCGCGAGCGCCGGCGAGGATCGCGGCCTTGTGGGTCTCGACCATGGGGAGCGAGTCGCGCACCCGCTTGAGCGCGGCGTCGAGGTAGGCGGCGACCTCCCGGGTGTACTCGGGCGGAAGCTCGGAGCGGACGGTGTACTCCTCGCCGCCGATGATGACCCGGACCGCGTTCTTGGTCGGTGCTCATGCCGCGTTCCCTCCGCCGTGCTGCTCCAGGAACGAGAGCCGGCCGGCCAGGGCCTCGAGCCGCTCCTTGGCCGCGTCGATCCGCTGCCGCAGCGCCTGGTTCTCGGTCTCCAGCTCGATGACCCGCTGGCGGGCCTCCTTGAGCTCGGGCCCGGCCACCACGCCGCCGCTGCGCCCGCGCCTCCTGCAGCTCGGCCTCGGCCCTCAGCGTCCGCCGCCGCCAGCCGGCCAGCTCCTCGGCCAGATGCTGCAGCAGCTGCTCGAGGTCGGCCAGCGCCTTCAGGTCGGGCCGCTCGTAGGTGTATGCCACGCTCACTCTCCACCGCTGGGCGGCGCCGCCGTCGCGGCGCCGGATGTCCGAGCTCGGCGGCCAGCGCGGCCAGCATGCCGGGCCTCGATCTGCGTCCACTTCGGTGTCGCGCAGCGTCCGGTCGGCGGCCCGGAAGGTGAGCCGGAACGCCACGCTGCGCGTGCCGGCCGGCAGCTCGGGCCCGCGGTAGTCGCTCTCGACGTCCACCCGCTCGAGCAGCGTCGCCGCCGACCCGCCGGAGCAACGCCTCGACCTGCCGCCGCCGTGACCCCTTCGCGGCAGCAGCAGCGCGAGCACCCGCTCGGACGACGGGGTCGTGGGCAGCGGCGCGAAGCGGGCCGGCCGGCGGGGCGCCGGATCGAGCACCAGCTCGAAGCCGAACAGCGGAGCGGCCCAGGGCGGCGCGTCGGCCGCCAGCGGCCCCGCCTCGCCCACGATCCGGCCGTCGGAGTCCCGGGCAACCCAGCGTTGCCCTTCAACCTGCACCACGCCCCCCGGAATCGCCAGAGCGACCGCGGCCTCGAACCGGCCCTTGAGATCCCAGAGATCGAACCGGTCCTCGCCGCTGCCGGTCCAGTGCGCGCGGCTCCCGCCGGCCGGTGAGCACGGCGGCGACCCGGCGCTCCTCCCGCGGGCGCTCGCCCGGCCCGCCGGCGGCGAAGGCGGTGCCGATCTCGAACAGGCGCACGTCGGCCACGTGATTGGCCCAGTTGCGCCTCGACCAGCCGCACCAGGCCGGGCAGCAGCCGCCGCCGGAGCCAGGCGTCGTCGGCCGAGAGCGGATTGAGCAGCCGCACGCTGTCCGCGCCGTCGGCCGGGCCGAGCGGCAGGCGGGACGACCTCGTAGAAGCCCCTGCTCGACCATCCCGCGGCGCACCGCGGCGACGGCGGCCTCCTCGATCGGCGCGTCGGGCAGCGCGCCCAGCCGGAAGGGCCGGAGGTCGGAGGGAAAGCTGTCGTAGCCGTGCAGGCGGGCGATCTCCTCGATCAGGTCGATCTCGCGCACCAGATCGGGGCGCCAGCCGGGCACGTCCACCGCGATGCGGCCGTCGTCCGGCTTGGACACGACGGTGGCGCCGATGGCGACCAGGTAGCTGCTCGATCGCGTGCCAGGGCAGCTCGACGCCGAGCACCTGAGCCACCCGCGCGGGCCGGAGAAAGATGCGCGGCGGATTGCGACGGCTCGGGCCAGAGATCGAGCGGGCGCCTCGGCCAGCTCGCCGCCCGCGGTGGCGAGCATGATCTCGATGCAGCGGCGCATGGCCTCGCCTCCGCCCCAGCGGTCGATGCCGCGCTCGAAGCGGTAGCTCGCCTCGGTGCTCATCCCGAGGGCGCGCCGGGTGCGGCGGATCCGGCGGCGGATCCCAGTAGGCGCCCTCGAGCAGCACGTCGCCGTGTCTCGCGGCTCACCTCGGTGGCGGCGCCGCCCATGACGCCGGCGAGCCCGATGACGCCCTTCGCGTCGGCGATGGCCATCATCTCGGCGTCGAGCGTGCGCTCCACGTCGTCCAGCGTCACGACCCGCTCGCCGGCGCCGGGCCCGCCGGACCACCAGCGCGGTCCCACGCGAGGCGTCGCCGCGTCGTACGCGTGCATCGGCTGGTTCAGCTCGAGCATGACGTAGTTGGTCGCGTCCACCACGTTGTTGATCGAGCGGACGCCGACCGCCTCGAGCCGCTGGCGCAGCCAGGCGGGCGAGGGGCCGACCTTGCGCGCCGCGCACGACCGCGGCGTGGAACCGGGGGCAGGCCTCGGTGTCCTCGATCCGCGATGTCGATCGACCCGGCGCCGGCCGCTCGCGCCTTCACGCCGGCGACGGGCGGCACGTCGAGCCGCTCGGCGCCGGGAACGGTGGGGAGCCGGAACGGAGTCTGTAGGAGGCCGCCAGCTCCCGCGCGATGCCCTTGTGGCCCAGCAGGTCGGGGCGGTTGGGGCGTGACGTCCACGACCAGCCGGTGGTCGGCGAGCGGCACCGCCTCGAGCAGCGGCGTGCCCGGCGCGGCGTCGGTCTCCAGCTCCAGGATGCCGTCGTGCGTCCTGGCCCAGCCCCAGCTCGCGAGCGGAGCAGAGCATCCCCTCGGAGACCTCACCCCGGAGCTTGGCCCGCTCGATCGTCATCGGCGCGCCGCCCTTGCCGTGCGGCACGGTCGCCCCGACCGGGGCGAAGGGATACTTCTTCCCGGCGGTGACGTTGGGCGCGCCGCAGACCACGTTCCGGCGCTCGGCCGTCCCGTCGTTCACCAGGCACACGCGGAGGCGGTCGGCGTTCGGGTGCTGGCGCACCTCCTCGACCAGGCCGATCACCAGGTCGCCGAGATCGGCGTGCAGCGGCTCGACCGCGTCCACCGGCGCGCCCGAGCATGGCCAGCCGCTGCGCAGCGTCGTGCGGGTCGAGCGGGCGGCGGAGGAACGCCTCGAGCCAGCGGAGAGAGATGTTCATGGAGCCACACTCCCGCTCCCGCCCAACTGCTCCAGGAACCGCATGTCCCCCTCGAGCAGCAGCCGGATGTCCGGAATGCCGTAGCGCAGCATCGCGATCCGGTGCGGGCCCATGCCGAAGGCCCAGCCGGTGTAGCGCTCGGCATCCACCCGGCAGTTCTCCAGCACGGCGGGGTGGACCATGCCGCAGCCGAGGATCTCCATCCATCCGGTGCCCTTGCATGCCGGGCATCCGCTCCCGTGGCAGAGCTGGCACTCGACGTCCATCTCGGCCGACGGCTCGGTGAACGGGAAGAACGAGGGCCGGAACCGGGTCCGCGTGCTGGGGCCGAAGAACCGGTGGGCGAAGTGGATCAGCGTCGCCTTGAGGTCCACGAACGAGATCCCCTCGTCCACCGCGAGGCCCTCGATCTGCGAGAAGGCCGGCGAGTGGGAGGGATCGAAGGCGTCGTTGCGGTAGACCATGCCGGGAATCACCACCCGCACCGGCGGCGGCGACTCGACCAGGGTGCGGATCTGCACCGGCGACGTGTGGGTGCGGAGCAGCAGCCGTCCGGCGGGCTCGCCCTCGGCCGGCGGCGGCATCGAGGTAGAGCGTGTCGTGCATGTCCATCGCCGGATGATCGGCCGGGAAGTTGAGCGCGAGGAAGTTGTACCACTCGGTCTCGACCTCGGGCCCCACCGCCACGGTGAAGCCGATGCCGCGGAAGATCTCCACGATCTCGTCCACGACCCGGGTCACCGGGTGCTCGGCCCCGACCCAGCGCCGGCGGCCGGGCATGGTGAGATCGATACCCGGACTGCTCCCGCAGCGCCCGCTCGTTCTCGAGGGCCGTCGCGACGCGCGGCGAACGCCGCCTCGAACCCGCCCTTGAGCTGGTTGACCGCGGCGCCGAAGCGCTTCCGCTCCTCGACCGGCAGGGTCGGCGACGCGCTTGAGCGCGGCGGTGAGCACGCCGTTCTTGCGGCCGAGGATGGCGATCTCCTCCGCCTCGAGCGCGCTGGCGTCGAGGGACGGGATCGCCTCCCGCCGGGGCAGGAGCGCGTCGAGGTCGGGATAACCGGTGGACATCGCGGAGCTCGTGGGCACGGGTGACCGATGCGTCAGTGGGGCCGCCCGCGAGCGCGAACGGCCCCACCGGGCGACTGCGTCACGGGCGACAGCCTACTGATTGTTCTTGGCGACCTCGGCGAGCTTGCCGAAGGCGTCGGCGTCGCGCACCGCGAGATCCGCGAGGACCTTCCGGTTGATCTCGACGCCGCCCTTCTTGAGCCCGGCGACGAGCCGGCTGTAGCTCAGGCCGTGGATCCGCGCCGCCGCGTTGATGCGGGTGATCCAGAGCGCCCGGAACTCGGACTTCTTCTTGCGGCGGTCGCGATAGGCGTACCGCATGCCGCGCTCGACGGTCTCCTTGGCGGCCTTGTACAGCTTGCTGCGGCCGCCGCGAGCGCCCTTCGCGGCCTCCATGATCTTCTTCTTCCGGGCGTGGTGGGCGACACCACTCTTCACTCGAGGCATGGTACGCTCCTTACGCCTGGAGGAGACGGCTGACGCGGGGGAAGTCGGCCGAGCTCACGAGGTCCCCCTTCTTGAGCCGATTCTTCCGCTTGCGCGTCTTCTTCGTCAGGATGTGGGTGTGGTTCGCGTGCCACCGCTTGAGCTTGCCGGTGCCGGTCCGCTTGAACCGCTTCATCGCGGCGCGCTTGGTCTTCTGCTTTGGCATCGTCGTCAGTTCCTTGTTGGCGGACGGCCCTATTTCGGCGCCAGAACCATCGTCATGTTGCGGCCTTCCAGCTTCGCCTCGGCTTCGATCTTGCCGATGTCGGCCAGGCTCGCGGCCACGCGGTCGAGCACCGCCTTGCCCAGCTCGAGGTGCGCGATCTGCCGCCCCCGGTACATCATCGTGACCTTGACCTTGTTGCCGTCGCCCAGGAACTCCCGGGCGTGCCGGGTCTTGAACTCGAAATCGTGATCGTCGATGCCGGGCCGGTACTTCACTTCCTTGAGCTGGATGATGTGCTGCTTCTTCTTCGCCGCCCGCGCCGCCTTCGCCTCTTCGAACTTGAACTTCCCGTAGTCCATGATCTTGACGACGGGAGGGCGAGCGGTCGGCGCGACTTCCACGAGATCCAGCCCGCGTTCCTGGGCGGCGGCCAGCGCCTCCTCGACGGGCAGGACACCGAGTTGCTCGCCTTCGGGGCCGATGACACGCACCGGACTGATGCGGATCATTCGATTGACGCGGGTTCGCTTTTCGCGCTCGTTCGTGGACAGTGTGCGTGCCTCCGACGACATAGAAAGCGGGCACCCTGGAATGACTCCGGGTGCCCGCGACGCCCAAACCGCCGCCGGCGTGAGGCCGGCCTGTCGGCTGGGAAGCCAGGACCCGGTTGCACTGCGGCTCCAGGCCGGCAGGCTCAGGGTGGAGGAGTTTCCTCCCCACTTGATGAACGGGACAAGCTAGCGGATGCGGGGAGGGGAGTCAACCGAAACCGGGGCCACGGGCGCCGGGACCACGTCCCTCAGTACCACGTCCTTACCCTCCCGCGCCAGGGTGCCGACCGCGGTCGCCGGGTCGTGTTCGAAGACGATCCGCCACCCCTCCCGCTCGGCCTCCGCCAGGAAGGCGCGCTTGCTCTCCAGGGTCCGGAGCGGCTCGAGGTCGTACCCCATGATCCAGGGGAGCGGCAGGTGCGCCGTGGTGGGAACCAGGTCGGCGATGAACGCGAGGGTCTCGCCCCGGTCTCGCAGCAGCACCATCTGATGGAAGGGCACGTGGCCCGGCGTCAGCCGCACCGAGATCCCCGGCAAGACCTCCACGTCACCCTCGATCAGTCGCCACCGGTCGGCGGCCGCGATGGGCTCGAAGTTGTGGGGGAGATAGCTGGCCCGGGTACGCTCGTTGGCACGGCGGGCGAACTCGAGCTCGGCCTTCTGCACGACGTAGGTGGCGTTGGGAAAGGCGGGCCGGACGTGGCGCCGGGGGTCGTCCTCCAGCTCGGGGTCCAGCCGTGGTGTTGCCGCCGGCGTGGTCGAAGTGCAGGTGGGTATTGATGACCCAGCGCACGTCGCGGGGGAGATGGCCCGCCGCCGCGAGCGCGTCCTCCAGCTGGGTCGCGCCCTCCAGCCCCTGGTTCTCGACGCCGTAGATGTCGAGGAACTTGGCGTTCTCCTTGTTGCCGAGCCCGGTGTCGATCAGCACCAGGCCATCGGGATGCTCGACCAGGAGACAGCGCATGGCGAGGGGGATGCGGTGCCGGTCGTCGTGCGTCACGCGCTTGGTCCAGAGCGTGTAGGGAACCACGCCGAACATGGCCCCTCCGTCGAGGCGCTGTCCGCCCGCTTCGAGCGTGTGGCACCGGAGTCCACCCACCTGCAGCGTGCGTACGAGGGTCACGCGAGGAACCCCGGCGCCGAATCGGCCAGCGGCTCGGTCGGCATCGCGCGGCGGCGACGACGCGGGCGGCGGAGCGCGCGCCGCGACTCGATGGCGGTCAGGTCCTGCAACGTGCGCGCGCCCTCGTCCCGCGCCATCATCAGGAGGCGAGCCGAGCAGCTCGGCCGTGACCAGCGCGTCGCCGCCGGCGCGGTGACGGGCGCCATTGGTGAATCCGAACCAATGGGTGAGACTGTCGAGCCCGCAGGAGGTGATGCCCTTCACCAGCCGCCTCGCCAGCCGAACGGTGCAGAGCCGCGGCCCGTCCAGCGCCAGGTCGCTCGACCGGCGGATCTCGGCGCAGAGGAAGTTCCAGTCGAAGCGCGCGTTGTGGGCCACGAAGATGCGCCCCGCGAGCGCCGCCACGACGCGATCGGCCACCTCGGCGAAGGTCGGCGCGGACCGGACCATGTCGTTGGTGATGTTGGTGATCGCGCAGATGGCCGGTGGAATGGGGCGTCCGGGATTCACCAGCGAATCGAAGACCACCTCGCGTCGCCCGCCGCATACCACCACGACCGCAATCTCGGTGATCCGGTCGCCGGCGGTGGCGCGAGCCCCGGTCGTCTCCACGTCCACCACCGCGAAGGCGCACTCGTCGAGCAGGGGCGAATCCTGCACTTCGGGCACCAGACCCCAGCGCCCGTCCGCGAGCCGCCGGATGCGGGGGTCCGACGCCAGCAGCGCCACCGCGATGCGGTCGCAGATCAGCAGCGGCGCGGTGCTGAGGCCGAGCACCTCGCGGCAGAGCATGGCCGAGGGCTGCGGGCCGGTGCGGAGCACGCCGTGCACCCGCTCGACCAGGGTCGTGGTCGGATGGGTGAGGAGCCCGGTCACAGTACCGCCCGTCTGAGCGGCAGCGACATGCATCGCGGACCGCCCCCGCCGCGCGCCAGCTCGGAGCCCTCGACCGTGATCACGGTCCGGTGCTTGGCGTCCCGCCAGTCGTCGAAGGCGAGGAAGTTGACCGCGGGTACCAGGCGGAACCCCGCCTGCTCCAGCTCACACAGGGTCGCGTCGTTGCGCCGGTAGCTGATGATGGTGCCCGGCCGGAGCGCGAGGAAATTGCACGCGGAGCTCCACTGTTCCCGCTCCTGACGCGTCCGATTGTTGCCCCCGGCGAAGATGGGCTGGAGCGGCAGCCCCAGCTCCTTGGCCGCGGCGAAGAAGTTGGGCATCTCGCGCACGCCCTCGGCGCCTTTCCGGCGGTGCAGCACCGCGAGGCGTTCGGGGCCGACGAAGAACGGCGGATAGACCACGCACAGCTCGTGATCCACATGGCTGAAGATCATGTCGAGATGGATCGCGGTCGGCGTTTTGGGCATCACCACCACGAGCACGTCGGTGGCGAGCCCGCGCTCGAACGCGACGTCGCAGAGCCGATCGAGCGCCTCGGGCGACGTCCGCTCGCTGAACCCGACCACGAGCAGGTCGGGACGCAGGTAGTGCACGTCGCCGCCCTCGAGCGTGTAGTTGCTCCGCTTCTCCTCCGACCCGTCGTACAGCAGGCCTTCGTTGGCCAGCTCGGGATGGAACAGGAAGAGCGATTTGATCAACAGTTCCTCGGTCCAGCGCACGCCGTAGCGCATCGAGCCCACCACCGCGTGCCGGCCGATCACCATCCCGATGTCCCGGGGAAAGAAGAGGTTGGGCAGCGGCGGGAAGGCGAAGCCTTCCTCGTTGAGCGCCGTGGTGATCGGACCGCTCGCCTCCCGGGTGCCCTGGATCAGCATCTCGACGATCTGGCTGGCCGGCATGGTGCTGAGCTGCTGCGCGAGGTCGTCCGAGGGCACCACGTCCATCGTCTTGGAGATCAGGAACTCGCGCGCCTCGGGCTCGGCCAGGATCTCGCCCAGCAGCTCGCGCACCTGGAGGACCTTCGCGAAGCGGCGCAGGACCGAGACGAACTGCCGGTGCTCCCGCTGGGCGATCTCGAGATCGATGATGTCGTCGTAGAGAAAATCCTCGCGGTTCCCGGGCGTGACCGCTTCCAGCTCGGGGCCGGGGGTGTGAACCAGCACGGTCTTGAGGGGACCGATCTCGGAGGTGACTTCTACGGGCATGCGCTCAAGGTAGGCGCGAGGACGGGCGGCTTGGTAGGGGTGAAGCGCGGCTCACCGCCGATAGCCAGGCCCCCGAAGAACCTTGCCCGGGAGCTTCCCGGTCGCCTTGCCGTCGGCGATGACCGCCACCCCGTTCACCAGCACCCAGCGCATGCCCTCCGCCAGCTGGTGCGGCTGGGCGAAGGTCGCCCGGTCGGTGACCGTCTCCGGATCGAACACCACCACGTCGGCCCACATCCCCACCTTGAGCACGCCCCGGTCGCCGATGCGCATCCGCTGGGCGGGGAGCGCGCTGAACTTCCGGATGGCGTCCTCCAGCGTGAGCCGCTTCTCCTCGCGCACGTACTTTCGGAGGATGCGCGGGAAGGTGCCATAGGCCCGCGGGTGCGGATGGGTCCGGGAGAGAATCCCCTCGGGCGCCGAGCCCTCCGAATCGCAGTTGATCGAAACCCACGGCTGCTCCAGCGCCAGGGCGACATCCGCTTCCTGCATCCCGAATACGGCGACGAAGGTGTAGCCCTCGTCCTCGATCAGGAAGTCGAGCATGGCATCGATCGCGTCCCCACCCCGCGCCTTGGCCACCTCGGCGAGGGTTTTGCCCTGGAAGGGCCTGAGCGCGGGGTTGTGGACCGCGCCGATCAGGATCGCCTCCGGCCCCGGAATCTCGAGCCAGGTGTTCTCCCAGTCGGCGTTGTGCTCGATATCGTTCCGGATCCGTTTCCGGGTCTCGCCATCGCGGAGGCGCTCCAGCAGCCTGGCCGTTCCGCCATCGTGGGCCCAGGGCGGGATGAACGACGAGAAGGAGTTGAACCAGGCCGGGTAGGCGTAGGTGTCGGCGGCGATGTCCACGCCGGCCCGGCGCGCGGAGTCGATCTTGGCGACGATCTGGGGCATCCGCCCCCAGTTCTTCTTGCCGGCGGCCTTCAGGTGCCAGATTTCGACCGGAATCCCCGCCTCGCGGCCGATGCGGATCGCTTCGTCAATCGCGGGGAGGATCTCCTCGCTCTCCGACCGCATGTGGGTCGCGTACACCCCGCCCAGCCTGGCGGCTTCCGCCGCGAGGGCGATCAGCTCCGGCGTCTCCGCGTACGGCGCGGGCGGATACTGCAGCGACGTGGACACGCCCACCGCGCCCTCCCGCATCGCCTGGCGCACCAGCGCGCGCATCCGGTCGAGCTGGGCCGGCGTGGGATCCTTGTCGTCGTCCCCCAGCACCATGCGGCGCACCTGGGTGGCCCCTACGTAGGTGGCCATGTTGAGGCCCATGCCCTGGCGCTCGAGCCGGGCGTAGTACTGCGCCAGCGTCCGCCAGTCGGGCGTGATCTCGACCTGATCGTAGCCCGCCTTGTCCGACGCGATGATCGCGTCGTTGAGCGGCGCGGGAGAGCCACCTTCGCCCGTGATCTCGGTGGTGATGCCCTGAAAGACCTTCGAGGGCAGTCTCGGGTTGGCCAGGATGGTGAGGTCGGACTGGCCCAGCATGTCGATGAAGCCCGGAGCCACCACCGCCCCTGCCGCGTCCACGGTTCGCGTCGCCTTGGCGGCATCGAGCCGTCCGATGGCGGCGATGCGTCCGTTCCGGATGCCGACGTCCCCGGCGTACCAGGGCGAGCCGGTTCCGTCCACGATGTGGCCGTTCCGGATGACCAGATCGAAGGTGGGGGCTTGAGCGACGAGCGGGAGAGCGGGAACCAGCAGCGACAGGAAGGCGATCAGGCGCATCGAAGGCCTCACGAACCGGGGTTACACGTCAGCGGCTCGCCAGGGCGTAGCTGAGCGTCTCCAGCTCCAGCGCCAGGTTCACCGTCTTCACCACGACGTCGTCCGGCAGCGAGAGCTGCACCGGCGCGAAATTCAGGATCGCCTTGACGCCGAGCGCCACCAGCCGGTCCGCCACCGGCTGCGCCGCCTCCGCCGGGGTCACCAGCACCGCCATGTCGATCGGCTGCTTCGTCGAGCTCCCGCTCCAGCGAGCTGATGTCCAGCACGGTGAGGCCGTTCCACTGCCGGCCGATCTTGCTGGTATCGCTGTCGAAGATGGCGATGATGTCGAAGCCGCGCTGGCGGAACCCGCGGTACTGCACCAGGGCGCTGCCGATCTTCCCCGCTCCGATCATCCCCACCCGGTAGCGCCGCTTGAGACCGAGGATCTCCCGCAGCTGGTCGGCCAGCTCGGGCACCGGATAGCCCAGCCCCCGCTTCCCGAACGAGCCGAAAAACGAGAGATCCTTCCGCACCTGCGCGGAGGTGGTCCCGCCCCGCGACGCGAGCGCGCCCGAGCTGACCGTGGCGATCCCCTGCCCCTCGAACTCCTCGAGAAAACGCAGGTAGAGCGACAGCCGGCGAACCGTGGATTCGGCGACCTTAGGCATGGTGCGGATTTTTGTGAAACATTTCACAAAGCTTACCGCGCCGCGCCACCCCCCGTCAACGAGCGCCCGCAGCAGCCGCGCGAACTCCGCCGGTGCGACACGTCTCGGGACGCGCGGTCGGCTCGAGCCCCACCCCGGCGAGCACGTCCGCCACCCGGTCCGCCGCCCACCCCGTCAGCTCGCGCAGCCCGCGGGCGAGCTGCTTGCGCCGGAACCCGAAGAGCCCCACCACCAGCCGGCGGAACGGCGCCACTTCCGCATCGGTCGACCAGCGGATCGGCCAGCGGGGTCAGCCGGAGCACCGCGGAGTCCACCTTGGGCCGCGGGTGAAACGCGCCGGCCGGCACCGTGAACAGCCGCTCCGCCCGCGCCACCGCCTGGACCCCCACGCTCAGCGCGCCGTAGGCCTCGCTGCCCGGCGGCGCGCCGCACCCGGTCCGCCACTTCCTTCTGGACCAGGAACACGATCCGCGGGGGCCGCGGGCGGCTGCAGCGCCTTGTCGATGCAGCGGCGAGGTGATGTTGTAGGGGATGTTGCCGGCGACCAGGGCGCCCGGGCCTGCGACGGCGTGCCAGTCGGCCTCGAGCGCGTCGGCCTCGACCACCTCGAGGCCGGGAATCGCTGCCGCAGGCCCGGCACCAGGTCGCGCGTCCTTCTCGATCGCCACCAGTCGCCCCGCGCGCGCGGCGAGCGCCGCGGTCAGCCCGCCCGGTCCCGGGCCGATCTCGAGCACCGTGTCGTCGGCGGTGGCGCCGAGCGCGTCGGCGATGCGCTCGAGGATCGCGGGATCGGAGAGGAAGTGCTGGGCGAGGCGCCGCTTGGCCCGCGGCACCTCAGATCCGAAGCACGAGAAGCGTGCGGTCGTCGATCGGCGCGGCTGCCGAACGCCTCCGCCGTGGCCAGCACCGCCTGCACGATGGCCTCGGCCGGCTCGTCCCGGTGGGCGCACACCTCGTCGAGCAGCCGCTGCTCGCCGAACGGCTCCCCGTCATCGTTCCGCGCGTCCACCAGGCCGTCGGTCCAGAGCACCAGGAGGTCGTGGCCCACGCTCCATGGCACCTGCCGGCGCTGAATGCTGCCGGCGCGTGGCGAGGCCGAGCGGAGGGGCCGTCGCCTCCAGCCGCTCGGGCTCACCGAAGCGAGGCACCCGGAACGCGTGCGGATGCCCGGCGCTGGCGTAGGAGAGGCGGCCGCCGAGCGGATCGAGCACGCCGTAGAAGACGCTGAAGTACATCTCGGTTTCGGCCAGCTCGGTCGAGAGGCTGTCGAGCAGCGCGCTCAGGGTTTCGTCGGGCGTGACCGATGCCGCCGCGTGGATGCCGGCGGCGGACAGCACCAGCGCCATCACCAGCGCGGCCGAGAACCCGTGCGAGGCGACGTCGCCCAGCATCACGCCCACCCGGCCGCGACCCAGGCGGGTGAAGGTGTAGAAGTCGCCGCCGACCGACTCGGCCGGGAGGCATCGCGCGGCGACCTCCGCGTCGCCGTGCAGCACCGACGGCGACGGCAGCAGCTTGAGCTGCAGGTCGTGCGCCAGCTCCAGCTCGCGGCGCAGCCGCTGCTGCTGCAGGTCGCGCTCCACCAGCTTGGCGTTCTCGACTGCGGCGCCGATCTGATTGGCGACCGCGGCGACCAGCTTCCGGTCGCCCGGGGTGAAGCGGTCGCCGCCGATGCGGTCGGTGAGATTGATGACGCCGATGCAGCGGAGCGGCGAGCCGGCGCGCGCCATAGCAGATCGGCACGCTGAGGTAGGCCCGGCCCCGGTATCCCCGATCGACGCCGCAGTCGGCGGGCAGCTCGGCGATCTCCTCGGGATCGTGCACGATGGTCCGCTGCTCACGGTAGACCCGGGCCGCCACCGAGCACTCGTCGTCCACACTCACCGGCCCAAGGCCGTCCAGCGTCGAACCCGCGCGCGGCCACGGTCCGGAGCACGTGGGCGGCCTCGTCGATGGACCATGATGGAGGCTCGCTTCGCGCCGACCACCGTGCTCACTTCGCGGACGATGGTTCGAGTCGCCTCCTCCAGCCGCACCGTCTGGCCCAGGATCTCGCTGATGGCGTAGAGGAGGTCGATCTCCTGGTAGCGGTTCGCCAGCTCCTCGGCGATGACGCCGCGCTGCCGCTCGGTGTCGAGCAGCGCCGAGACCACGGGCACGATGCGGTCGGCCGCGGCGCGCGAGGTCTCTTCGTCGCCGGTGTCCACCTCGAGCCAGAAGCCCTCGATGTCGCCGATCCGCGCCAGCCACACGCTGCCCGTCGGTGTCGGCACCGGCCCCGAGCCGCGCGGGAATCGTCGGGCTCCAGCCCACGTCGCCGCCGCCCGCGAGCTTGAGCCCGCGACCGTCGAAGCGCCACAGGCGCACCCGCCCCTTCACGAGCGCGCCGAGCCCTTCGAGCACTGGACCGAGCCGTCCTAGTGACGGCGCAGGATCATGCAGATGGAGTTTCCTTGCTCGTTGAATTCGGACGGTGTCCACGAGCTGGCGGATGAGAAAGAGGCCGCGACCCGCCGGCTTCGTCGATCTGCTCGGGCTCGATCGGCTCGGGGACCGCGGCCGGATCGAAGCCGGGGCCCTCGTCGGTCACGTCGACGCGGATGAGGTCGGCGCGCAGCTCCGCGCGCACATCCACGTACTTGTCGAGCGCCTCGCGGTTGCCGCGCAGGATCGCGTTGGCCAGCGCTTCGGACAGGACGACCTGCAGGCGGAACCGGATGGTGCGGGTGGCGACGTGCCCGGCCAGGCAGTGGCGGGTGACGAGCTCGACCGCCTCCTCGATGCAGCCCACGTCGCTCGGCACCCGCAGGGTGACCAGCGTCGCCGCGCCCTCGGCGTCCGGTACCGGCGATCGGCGGACACAGAGGCGAAGGGGCGACGTCATGGCTCGTGAGGCGCTAGAAGCTGGCCAGGGCCTGCTGAGGAGTTTCGGCGATGGAGAAGAGCGTGTCCAGCTTGGTGAGCTCGAACAGCGAGCGGAGATCCTCGTTGAGCCCGGAGAGCCGGAGCTCGCCGCCGGCCTCGCGGATCCGCTTGGAGATGGACACCAGGGCGCCGAGCCCCGAGGAGTCGATGTAGCCGGTCTGGGAGAAATCGATCAGGAGCCGGCGCTCGCCGCTGTCGAGGGCCGCCTGGACCAGGTCCTTGAGCTCCTGGCGGTTGCCGACGACCAGCTGCCCCTCCACCTGCACCACCGCCACGCCGCTCTGGTCCTTGTTCTGGTTGAAGCCCATCGGTCGCTCCGTCAGGTCGTCGAATCGCTCTGGAGTGCCACCATCGCCGCCACCTCGACAATATCGTCGGCCGTGGCCCCCCGCGACAGGTCGGCCATGGGCCGCGCGAGCCCCTGCAGGATGGGGCCGATGGCGACCGCGCCGCCCAGTCGCTGGGTCAGCTTGTAGGCGATGTTGCCGGCGTCGAGATCGGGAAAGACCAGCACGTTCGCCTGTCCGCCCACCGGCGAGCCCGGGGACTTCCGCTCCGCCACGTCCGCCACGAGCGCGGCGTCGCCCTGGAGCTCGCCGTCGGACGGGATGTCGGGCGCCAGGGTGCGGAACAGCGCGGCGGCCTCGCGCACCCGGCGGACGCGCGGGCCGTCGGCGCTGCCCTTGGTGCTGTACGAGAGGAACGCGACCCGCGGCGAGTCGCCCACCAGGCGGGTCCGGTCCCGAGCGGCGGCGAGCGCGATGCCGGCCAGCTCCTCGGCGGTCGGCTCCGGCACCACCGCGCAGTCGGTGAAGGTGAGCACCAGGTCGTCGGGCAGCACCATGTAGAAGGAGGAGCTCACCTGCTTGATCCCCGGCGCCGTGCCGATGGCCCAGAGCGCGGCCCGCAGCACTTCCCGGGTCGTGAGCACCGCGCCGGCGACCGCCCCTTCGGCCTCGCCCAGCGCGACCAGCGCGGCCCCGAAGGTCGCGGGGTCCGCGGCGACGTCGAGCGCATGGACGCCGTCGCGGATCTCATCGGGCCGCCGATCGCGCAGGTACTTCGCGATACGGGCGAGCCGGGGGTCCCTGGACGGCACCAATCCGCCTTCGCCCAGAAGGATCGGCTCCGCGATCCCCTCCTTGCGGAGCCGCTCCCCCGCCGCGCGGACCCGCGGGTCCTCCCCCTCGCACAGAACGATGCGCGCCTTCCGCGCGCTCGCCCGGGCCAGCAGCTCGGCGCGGAAGGTCATCGCTTGAACCGCCCGGCGAGCGCCGCGGCCACGTCCGGGTGGACCAGACCGCTCACGTCGCCGCCGAAGCGGGCCACCTCGCGGACCAGGCTCGAGCTGAGATAGGTGAGGTCCACCGCGGGGACGAGGAAGACCGTCTCGAGCGAGGGATGCAGCCGCCGGTTCATGAGCGCCATCTGGAACTCGTACTCGAAGTCGCTCACCGCGCGCAACCCGCGGACGATGATCGACGCCCCCACCCGCTTGGCGAACTCCACCAGCAGCCCGTCGAACGACTGGATGGACACCCGGTCCTCGCGCCCCACCGCGGTGCGCAGCATGGCGAGCCGCTCCTCCACCGTGAAGAGCGGCTGCTTGGCGCCGTTGGTGGCGATGGCCACGATGACCCGGTCGGCCAGCGCGAGGCTCCGGCGCACGAGATCCTCGTGCCCCTTCGTCGGCGGATCGAACGAGCCCGGGTAGAGGGCGATCCTGGTCATGTCGCGGTCACGTGGCGCGGCAGAAGGAGACGGCGGTGTCGCCGTACCGGCGGGTCTCGTCGCCGGCCACCGGCCGGTCGGCCGGATGCTCGACGGAAAGAATGCGCGCGAACGGCTGGCGGCGGAAGAGCGCCACCACGCGGTCGGCCGCGTCGGTGCTGTAGGGCGGGTCGGCGAAGGCGATGTCGAAGGCGCCGGATTCGAGCGCGCCGGCGAAGCGGAGCGCGTCGCCGCGATGCACCTGGACCCGGTCGCCCACGCCGAGCGCGGCGATGTTGGCGCGGAGCGCCTCGAGCGAGGCCGGGTTGAGCTCGACGAAGGTGGCGCTGGCGGCCCCGCGCGACAGCGCCTCCAGCCCCAGCGCCCCGCTCCCGGCGAACAGATCGAGCACCCGCGCGCCCGCGAGCTCGGCGCCGAGGATGCTCATCCATGCCTCGCGCACCCGGTCGGCGGTGGGACGCACGCGGGCGTCCTTGGGCATGGCGAGTCGGCGCCCGCCGAATTCGCCGGCGACGATGCGCATCGGTCCCGCGTCACGCCGGCGCAAGGCGAGCGGTCGCTCGCGCCGCCGGTATCTCCGCCGTCACCGCGCCGCTGCGGGCCCAGCGCGCAGAGCCTCGCCTGCAGGCTCAGCTGGCCGTTCCACTCGTTGCAGCTCCAGGCGGAAGGCGGCGTCCACCGGCTCGTCGGTGAGCCAGGGCACCCGGTCCGCCCACTGGAAGCCGATCGCCGGCAGCCGGTGCGGCCGTCGTCGAGCGTGCCCTTGAGGTGGCCCTGCCCCACCACCGCGCGGCCGGCGAAGCGCACGCCCCGCACGCCGAACACCGGGCTGGCGTTGCCGGTGCCGCACGGCTCGAGGTAGCGGCAGAGCCGCTCCAGCTCGTAGGTCACCTCGTGCAAGCTCAGCTCGAGGTCCACCCGCTGCTCGGGTCCCAGATCCTCGGGCGCGAGCGATTCCCGCGCGATCCCGCCGAAGCGCTGGCGGAATGCGTCCAGGTTCTCCCGCCGGATGGTCAGCCCGGCCGCCATCTGGTGGCCGCCGTAGCGCTCCAGCAGGTCGCCGCAGGCGAGGAGCGCCGAGTGGAGATCGAAGCGGGAGATGCTGCGGCCCGATGCCCTTGCCGATGTCGCCCTCGAACGCGATGAGGAACGCCGGCCGGCCGTAGCGCTCGACCACGCGCGACGCCACGATCCCGACGACACCGGGATGCCAGCCGTCGCCGGCGAGCACGAAGCCCGAGTCGCGCTCGAGATCGCGCCAGCTCCACCTGGCCCAGCGCCTCGTCGAGGATGCGCTGGTCGATCGCCTGCCGCTCGACGTTGAGTCCCTCGAGCCGGCGCGCCATCCCCGCCGCCTCGTCCATGTCGTCGCTGAGGAGCAGGCGCAGGCCGTCGGCCGCGTCGCCGATCCGGCCCGCCGCGTTGAGCCGGGGACCCAGGATGAACCCCAGGTGCGCCGGCGCGGATCTCCTTGCCGCGAGCCCGCTGGCCTCGACCAGCGCCCGCACGCCGTGCCAGTTGCTCTCGGCCAGCAGGCGGAGCCCGTGCTTGACCAGGATCCGGTTCTCGCCGTGCAGCGGCACCACGTCCGCCACCGTGGCCAGCGCCACGAGATCGAGCAGATAGTACGGGAGGTTGGCCGGCAGGCCGAGCGCCGGCACCAGCGCCTGCACCAGCTTGAAGGCGATGCCGGTGCCGCAGAGATGGCCCAGGCCCGAGGTGTCGTCGGGGCGCTGCGGATCCACCACCGCGATGGCGGGCGGCAGCTCGTCGCCGGGCAGGTGGTGGTCGGTGATGACGACGCCGACGCCTGCCGCGCGCGGCGTCCCGCACGGTGTCCACCGCGGTGATGCCGCAGTCGCAGGTGATCACCAGCGAGGCGCCCGCCGCCGCGAGCCGCCGCGAGACCGGCGGGCCCGAAGTCGTAGCCGTCGCGCAGCCGGTGGGGGACGAAGGGCACCACGTCGGCGCCCGGCCGCCCGCAGCGCCCGGGTGAGCACGCGTGGTGCCGCACTGGCCGTCCACGTCGTAGTCGCCGTGCACCATGATGGTGCCGCCGGCGCGCACCACTCCGACGATCGCCTCCACCGCCGCCGCCATACCGGCGAGCGCGTAGGGATCGGAGAGATCGTCGAGCGACGGGCCGGAGGTACTTCCGGGCCGCCGTCCGGCATCGCCCTGCCCGCGCTGCAGCAGGAGCGCGGCGAGCGCCTCGGGCAGACGCAGCCGCTCGGCGAGCGACGCCACCGCGGCCCGGTCGGGCCGAGGCGCGACGACCCAGCGGAAGATGGGTGCCTGCGCGACGCTCACCATGACACGGTAACTCCGGGCAGTGTCATCCCGCCCGGCTCGCGCTCTCGGGTGGGTACAGGATCGCGCCGCAGACCTCGCAGCCCGTCCACGATGGCCCCGGTGCGGATCTGGCTGCGGCGGTTGAGGGGGATGGAGGTGTGGCAGGAGCCGCAGGAGCCGCCCTGCCAGCGGGCACGATCACGTCGCCCGAGCGCGCCTTGCGCAGGCGCTCGTAGCGGAGTCGGAGCCCGCGGTCGAGCTGGGACGCGGTCGCCTCTCGCGGATCTGCTGGGCCGCGGCGAGCTCGCCGTCCAGCTCCGCGCCGCCGCGCGGCCAGCCGTCCGCGCTCGGGCGTCTGGCCCTCCGCCACGAGCGCCACGTTGCGCTCCTCCTCCGCGGCCTTGAACTGCGCCTGCGTCACCGCGTCCGAGCTTCGGACCCAGTCGTTCTCCTCCTTCGCCACGACCGACCGCGCCAGGTCGAGCTCGGCCATCAGCGTGGAGGCCTCCTTCGGGATTCCGCACGTGCTCCAGCCGCTGTTGCCGGCGATCCTGCAGCACGCGGTAGCTCTCGATCTTGGCCTCCAGCTCGTCCCGGCGCTTGGCCGCTTCGGCCGCCGCGCGCCGCGCCGTCTCCAGGACGTCCCGCGCGCGGTTCAACGCCTGGTCCAGTACGCCCGCCTCCCCTCGCAACGCCTCCAATCGCCGCTCCACCTCCGCCACCGCCGCATCCTTCGCCTGCAGATCGAGCAGCTTGACCAGATCAGCGTGCATCGACATCCCCCCGTCGCATTTTGCGCTTGAGCAGCTCCTCGGGATACCGCGAAGAGATCTCCCGCGTGAGCCGTTGACGTTCGCGAACCAGCGTGTCGTATTCCTCCGAAGTGAGCTCGCCCTCCGGCTTGCGCCCCTTCGAGCGCCGCGAGCTCCCGCCGGAAGGGCCGGACTTCGAGCGCCCGGAGCGCGGCGACGTATGTGGCGTCCGGTTCCGGCGTGCCGTACTTGGCCTCGAGCCCGTCGAGCCAGCCCCACGCCCGGCGTCGCCTCGGGCGACAACTGCTCCAAGAATATTCCTGCCCCGGCGTTTTCGGGACTGCGGAGCAGCGCCTCGTACACCTCGCGCAGCGGCGGCGATCTCGAACCACTCGGGCGGCACCTCGGTCGCCGCTCGGGCCAGCCAGCCCGGCTCCTTGCATCAGCACCCGCAGCAGGTCGCGCTCGGCGGCGAGGTCCTCGTGCCGGCGCCGCCGCGACCGCGCGCGCCGGCGGCAGCCGGCCGCCCGCGCGGACCCTCGGCGGGCGGCGGGGCCATGGCCGGGTGCAGCGCGGTCGCGCGGCCGCCTGCTCCCGCAGCACCTCACGCGTCACCCCGGTCCGCTCCGATACCGTCTTGAGGTAGAGGTCGCGGGTGATGGGATCGGCCACCGCGCGGAGGGTCGGCAGCAGCCGGTCGAGCGCCTCGCGCTGATGCTCCACGCCCTCGAACCACCCTTTCGCGCTCGAGCAGCTGGATCTTTCGCTCCAGCACGTCCATCGCCGTCCTCGATGATCGGCCGGAGCGCCTCCGCGCCACCCTTTCGCACCAAGGTATCGGGATCCTCACCGTCGGGCATCGTGGCCACCCGCACCCGCACTCCGTGGCGCAGCAGCTCGTCTCCGGCCCGGAACGTCGCACGGAGGCCCGCCGGGTCGCTGTCGTACAGCAGCGTGGCCGTGGGCGCGAATCGGCGGAGCAGCCCGGCCTGGTCGGCGGTGAGCGAGGTGCCCAGCGGTGCCACGACGTTCTCGACTCCGGCGAGCACCAGCCGGAAGCACGTCGAAGTATCCCTCCACCAGGATGACCGATTCCTCTTTCCTGATCGCCGACTTCGCCTGGTGCAGGTTGTAGAGCTGCTTGCCCTTGTGGAAGATCGGCGTCTCGGGCGAATTGAGGTACTTGGGCTCGCCCGGCACCAGGAGCCGTCCGCCGAATCCCACCGCGCGGCCGCGCAGATCGTGGATCGGAAACAGCAGCCTCGAGCGGAACCGCGGAATCACCTTGCCGTCGTCACGCGCCGCGCTGAGCCCGGCCTCGAGCAGGACCTTGTCGTCCACGCCGAGCTCCTTCATCGCGCCGAGGAACGCGCGGCCGGCCGGCGCGAAGCCCAGTCCATGCTGCGCCGGCCACGTCGAGGGGCACCTCGCGCCCCTCGAGATACTCCCGCGCGCTCCCGCCCCTTCCGGCGACTCGAGCAGCTGCCGGGTGAACCAGTCCTGCGCCACGGCCACCGCCTCGAACAGCGGCTCGCGCGGGTCGGGACCCGAGCGGCCCGGCCCCTCGGGGATCACGATGCCGGCGCGCCGCGCCGCCTCGCGGACCGCGGTGGGATAGTCCATGCCGAAGCGCTTCATCAGCCAGGAGAAGACGTCGCCCGACTCGTGGCAGACGAAGCAGTAGTAGCGGTTCTTCTTGGGGATGACGGCGAAGTTGCGGTGGGTGCCGCCGTGGAAGGGACAGGGGCCCCGGTAATCGGAGCCCGTACGCTTGAGCTCCACCGCCTCGCCGACGAGTCCGACGAGGTCCGCGCTCTCGCGGACCTGGTCCACCGTCTCGTCGGGAATCATGCTCATGCCGAGAACTCCACGATGGTGACCCCGGTGCCGCCCTGATTGCGCGGCGCGAAGCCGAAGCGCGCCACCCGGCGGTCCCCGGACACGACCCGCCGCACCCGCTCCCGCACCACGCCGGTGCCCATGCCATGGATGATGCGCAGAAACGGCTGTTCCGCCAGCACGGCGGCGTCCACCGCGGCGATCGTCGCCTGCTCCGCCTCGTCACCGGTGAGTCCGCGCAGATCCACCTCGAGCGAGGCGCTCGCCCCCGCCCGTTCGCCCGGGCGCCGCTGAGGGACGGCTTCCTGTTTCTTTCGCTCCGCCCGGCCGGCAGCCGGCAATGGGACCAGCAGCGCGGCGTCGAGGACCACCTTCATCGCACCCATGGCAACTACTGCGGTGCCGTCGGATCGCACCTCCAGCACCTGACCCGTACCGCCGCTGGGAAGCCGCACGCGGTCCCCCACCGACGGCAGCGACGCGGACGCCTCGGCGGCCTCCGCCTCACCCCATCCATCCCCCTCGAGGCTCTCCGGCCTGGAGGCGGACACCTTCCTCCACCATCCGTCTCGCTTCCCTGGCGGCGGCTTCATCGGAGGCTCCGCGCGCGGCAGCGAGTGCCTCTTCGACCAGCCGTCGCGCCTCCATCAAGTACTGCTTGGCCTGCCGCCGTCCGGCGCGCTCGGCGTCCTTTTCCAGCCGCTTGAGCTCGGACTCGCGCGCGCGCTGCGCCTCGTCCTGCGCGGCGAGCCGCGCACCCAGCCCCGCCAGCTCCAGGTCGCGCTGCTCCAGCCTGGCCTGCGTGTCCCGCACCTCGCGGGCGCGCTCCTCTACCGCGGCGAGCAACGCGTCGAGGTTGCGCTCGGCGTCGGGAACCCGCGATTCGGCATCGGCGAGGACCTCCGCGCCGACGCCGAGGCGGCGCGCGATCGCCAGGCCGTAGGAGCGGCCGGGAACGCCCTTCACGAAGCGGTACGTAGGCGTGAGCGTCGCGGCATCGAACTGGAGCGAGGCGTTCACCACGCCCGGCGTGTGGCTCGCCAGATCCTTCAGGGCGCCGAGGTGCGTCGTGGCAAGCGTCAGCGTGCCGCGCTCGGTGAGCGAGGCGAGGATCGCCGCGGCCAGGGCGGCGCCCTCGGCGGGATCGGTGCCGCTGCCCACCTCGTCGAGCAGAACGAGCGAGCCGGCATCCGCCTCCGCCAGCACCCGGCGGAGCATCACCACGTGCGCGCTGAAGGTGGAGAGACTCGCCGCGATGGACTGGCGGTCGCCGATGTCGGCGAAGAAACCCCCGAAGGCCGGCAGGCGGGTACCCGCGCCGACCGGGGGCACGATGCCGCTCTGGGCCAGCGCGGACGCGAGCGCGACCGCCTTGAGCAGCACCGTCTTGCCGCCGGTGTTGGGACCGCTGATGAGCAGGGTGCGCTCCGAGGGCTCCATCTCCAGATCGAACGGCACCACCGGCTCCGCGCCCGCCAGCAGCAGGGGATGCCGGCCCTGCACGACCTTCAGTCCGGCGGGGGCGGGGACGACCTCGGGCACCTCGCCTTCCGACGGCCACCGCGTACCGGGCCCGGGCGACCAGGTCGTCCACGGCGACACACATCTCGACGCCCCCGCGGAGGGTCGCCAGCTCGGGCCGGAGCAGCGCCGTGAGCTCGCGAAGCACCCGCAGGGTCTCGCGCTCCTCCTCGACCTCCGCCTCGCGGAGCGCGTTTCCCAGCTCGATCGCCTCCGTGGGCTCGACGAACAGCGTGCCCGCGCTGCCCGACTCGTCGTGGACGATACCCGCGGGGCGATTCCGCGAATCGCGGCGGACCGGGATGACGTAGCGCCCGCCGCGCACGGTGACCGACGCGTCTCCAGAGGCCACGGTCGCGTCGAGCGAGCGAAGGAGCGAGTCGAGACGACGGAGCAGCCGCTGTCGCGCCTGCTGCACGCCACGCCGGGCCGCGGCCAGCGCGGGACTGGCAGTGTCGAGCAAGCTGCCGTCGGCGTCGAGTGACTGCTCCAGCCGGCGCTCGACGGACTTGTCGGTGAGGGGGTGCGACAGGACGGCGGCGAGGGGGGCGGCGTCGGCCACCCGCCGAAGGTCGGCGTGCACTCGTCGGGCGACCCCGAGCACGCGCAGTATGGCGAGGAGATCGATACCCTCGAGCACACTGCCTTCGATCCGGAGTCGCGACAACGCGCGGGAGACGTCGGGCACCGCCTCGCTGAGCAGCGCGTCGCCGCGGCGGATCAGCGCGGCCACCTCGCCCACCCGCGCCAGCTCGAGCCGTATCCAGTCGAGGTCCAGCGTGGGCAGCCGGCCCCGAACCCGGGCGGCGCCCAGGGGCCCGGCCGCATACCCGGCGACCAGCTCGAGCACGGGTCCGAACTCGACCGTATCGAGCCCGTCGCCCGAGCGCCCCGGCGGCAAAGGCGACGGGGTGCCGGCCTCTGAGTCGGTCGGCACCCCGTCGAAGGAAGCACGCTCCAGCACGGCCATCACCCCGCCTGCAGCTCCTCGCGCACGATCTGGTTGATGACCTTGCCGTCGGCCCGGCCCTTGTAGCGGGGCACGATCTGGCCCATCACCTTGCCCATATCCTTGGCCCCGCCCGCGATCACCTCGCGAACCGCGGCCCGGATCTCGGCTGGGTCGACGGCCGGCGGCAGGAACTCCTCCAGCACGGCGATCTGCGACTCCTCGTTGGCGACGAGATCGGTCCGCCCAGCCGTGGTGTATTGCTCGATCGCCTCGCGCCGGATCTTGATGCCCTTGCGCAGCACCTCGACCACCTCGTCGTCGGTGGCCGGTCGGCGCAGGTCGATCTCGCGGTTCTTGAGGTTGGCGAGGATGGTGCCGAGCACGAGGGTGCGGTCCTTGTCCTGCGCCTTCCGGGCGGCGTTGAGCGCCGCCCGCAAGGTCTCACTGGCGCTAGCCGCGGGGGACACGGGGGCCTCGGCGGTTCTTGCGGACGGCGGCGTTCATCTTCCGCTTCCGCTTCTCGCTCGGCTTCTCGAAGTGACGATGCTTACGGAGGTCGGACAGAATTCCGGCCTTCTCGCACTTCTTCTTGAAGCGCTTGAGCGCCCGCTCGAAGCTCTCGTCATCGTGAATGATGACTTCCGGCATGCAGTGTATCACCCCTCTCGGCCCGAATGGGCGTAAATGGTACAGCAGTGAGAATTTAGGGGGTGGCTGGAGTGGAGGCAAGGCGGGCAGGGGAAGGGCGGAAGGGCGGAAGGGCGGAAGGGCGGAAGGGCGGAAGGGCGGAAGGGCGGAAGGGCGGAAGGGCGGAAGGGCGGAAGGGCGGAAGGGCGGAAGGGCGGAAGGGCGGAAGGGCGGAAGGGCGGAACGAGAGGGATGGGTTGGGTACGTGACTTCGTCAATAGGGCGGACAGACTTCGAGATGATGCCGTACGAGAAGTTCGAGGCTTGGCGATTGGCCCACGAGTTGGCACTCGAGATCTACCGAGTCACCGATCGCTGGCCGAAGGAGGAGCGGTTTGGACTCACGAGTCAATTGCGGCGTGCCGCTCTGTCGGCGCCGACCAACATCGCCGAGGGTGCCGCGAAACGTGGCAGCCGAGAGTTCCGGCGCTTCCTCGATATCGCGCTCGGCTCACTCTCCGAGGTGTCCTATCTGCTGCGATTCAGCCGGGATCGAGGGCTGCTGACCGGAGAGTCCTGGCTGGCAATCGAGGCGGTTCGTGCCCGCGCCGGCCGGGTCACATGGCACCTCTATCTATCCGTCTCGGGCGCTACCCCAACCTCGGGCCGACCCCCGTCTGAACCCGCTTCCGCCCGTCCGACCTTCCGCCCGTCCGCCGTCTGAGTCCACTTCCGCCCGTCCGGCCTTCCGCCCGTCCGCCCCTCACCCCGGCGGCCACGCCAGCTTCCGTCCCCCCAGCACATGAATGTGCAGGTGATCCACGCTCTGACCGGCGTCCGGCCCGGTGTTGGTGACGATCCGGTAGCCGCCGGCGTCCAGCCCCAGCTCACCGGCCACATCGGCGGCAAACCGCAGGAGCCGGCCGAGTAGCCGCTCCCCCTCGGGACCCGTGGCATCCCGCACCGCGGCCAGGTGCCGGGTCGGAATCACCAGCACGTGGGTTGGCGCGCGCGCATCTATGTCCCGGAACGCGAGCGCGTCGTCCGATCGTTTGACGATGGTCGCCGGGATCTCGCCCGCGACGATCCGGCAGAACAGACAATCAGCCATGGCTCCTCCGTCGTCGCCCGGCACTCGCGGCCGCGGCCGCCGCGATCGCCGCCGTCTCGAATCGCAGGGTGTGCGGCCCGAGGCTCACGCTGAGATAGCCGGCCCCCTGAAGCCGCCCGAGCTCGTCGGCGGTCAGTCCCCCTTCCGGGCCTATCACCACGATCAATGGCGCGGCCTCGACTACCGCGGGCACTTCTTCGCCGCCGACATCCGCCACCCATCCCCGGCCCACGAGCGGTCGCGCTGCCAACTCGGCCAGGCTGACCGGCTCCTCCACCCGAGCCGCCCACGCCGCCCCACTCTGCTTCACCGCCTCGAGCGCGTGCCGCCGGAGCCGCTCGAGGTTCTGCGGGCGGACCCGGGTGGCCACCGGCGAAGTCCGCTCGGTCTCCAGCGGAATCACCGCGGTCACGCCGAGCTCGGTCGCCTTCTCCGCCAGCCAGCCGAAGCGGTCGCGGTCGCCGGCACCCACTGCCAGCCTCAGCTCGGCCGGAGGCTCGGAGCGCTCCGCCCGGGTCACCTCGACCTCCCACCGCTTCCCCGTTTCGACCAGCCGGCCCAGCCCTATGAAACCGGCGCCGTCCCGGAGCTCGACCGTCTCGCCATCCGCCCCGCGCCGCACCCGGACGTGATGCGACTCCTCGTCGCGGAGCGCGAGGCGCGCTCCTTCCGCGCCTTCGCCCGGCGCGACCAGCACGCGAATCATTCCCGCCGCGCGGCCACACCCCACCAGCCGGTGTCCGAGCGCTCGTGGATCGCGGTGAACCCACTCGACGCGAGTGCGGGCAGGAACAGCGGCGCCTCGGCGACCTCCATTCCCGAGAAGATGCCCAGACCCGCCGGACGGAGCGCATCCGCGATCGCGGGTAGCAGCGCGGTGTTGGCCGAGCGGAGGATGTTGGAGAGCACCAGGTCGACTGGGCCGAGGAGCGGCGCGAGGTCGCGGGCGTCCCCGTCGAGGAACTCGACCGTGGACTCGACCGCGTTGCGGGATGCGTTCCGCCCGGCAACGACGTTGGCTTCGGCATCCACTTCGATGCCGATCGCGCGGGCGGCGCCGAGCTTCGCCGCCGCGATCGCGAGGATCCCACTGCCGCTGCCGAGGTCGAGCACCACGTCGCCGGGGCGGATCAGGTGCTCCAGCAGAGTGAGCGCCACGCGGGTGGAACCGTGCTCTCCGCTACCGAACGCGGTCTCCGGGTCGAGTACCACGACCGGCCCGGCGCCATCCAGGGGCTCGGCGGCCCACGATGGAGTCACGGTCAACCGTCCGAACCGCCGAGCGCCGAGTCCCTCCCGCCATCTGGTGGTCCAGTCCACCGGCTCGATCCTGCGGCGAGTCGCCTCCGGCGCGATCCCTTCGGCGGTCCGCGCGATCTCTGCGATCAGTTCCTCGGCCGCTTGCTCGTCCGGCGCGAACGTGACCAGCGTCCCGTCGTCCCGCTCCTCGACCGCCTGCCCCGTACGCGCCACCAGCCACGCGCCGAGCCGCTCGCGCGCGTGCGCCGGCGTGCGCACGTCGATCGCCCACCAGGTCATGCGCCGAGCGCTTCCTTCAGCTTCGACCAGAAGCCGGGCGAACGCTTGGGAGGCGCCCCCTCGACCTTGGACAGCTCCTGGAAGAGGCGCTCCTGCTCGTCGGTGAGCTTTTCCGGGGTCCAGACGTGCACCCGGATGAGCAGATCGCCCTTGGTGGACTGGCCCAGCACCGGCAGGCCTTTGCCGCGAAGGCGGAGCACCGTCTCGGGCTGCGTTCCCGCCGGGATCCGGATCTCCTCGGCCCCGTATGGTGTCGGCACGGAGCTCAGGGAGCCGAGCGCCGCCTGGGAGAAGGAGAGCGGCAGATCGAATATCAGATCGTCCCCCTGCCGCTCGAACCGGTCGTCGTCCTTCACTTCGAGCATCACCAGCAGGTCACCGGTGGGCCCGTTCCGCGGGCCCGCGGCGCCCTGGCCGCGCAGCGTCAGGTAGTTGTTGGACGACACGCCGGGCGGGATCTCCACCGTGACGGAGCGCTCACCCTTCACCCGTCCCTCACCCCGGCAAACCTCGCAGGGCTCGCGGATCACCTGGCCCTCGCCGGCACAGGTCGGGCATGCCGACACCGAGACGAACTGGCCGAACATGCTTCGGGCGGCGCGCCGGACTTCGCCGCTGCCCCCGCACGTAGTACAGCGCACCGGCTGGCTCCCTGCCTTGGCACCGCTGCCGGCGCAGGTGGTGCACCGATCGAGTGTCTTGAGCCGCACCGCCTTCTTCACGCCGGTGGCGACCTCGGTGAGCCCGAGCCGCACCGTGACGCGCACGTCCTGTCCTCGGCGCGGGTCCTGTCGCGCTCCACCGCCGAAGATGGACTCGAACCCGCCCATTCCGCCGAAGTCGCGCATGAAGATGTTGAGCGCTTCGGACAGGTCCACATGGTGGAAACCGAAACCGCCCTGGGCCCCGCTCGTGCCCGCCTTGCCGTACCGGTCGTAGGCCGCGCGCCTCTGCGGGTCCCGCAGCACCTCGTACGCCTCGGTGATTTCCTTGAACTTTGCCTCGGCGTCGGGCGCGGAATTCCGGTCGGGATGGTATTCCATGGCGAGCTTCCGATAGGCCTTCTTCACCTCGGCCTCGGACGCCTCGCGCGACAGCCCCAGCAGATCGTAGAACTCGCTCACTCCAGCAATCCTTCCACCATGCGGCTCGTGTGCTCCACCAGGCCGATGATCTTGTCGTAGGGCATCCGGGTCGGACCCATCACGCCGATGACACCCTTGAGCTCGCCCGCCTGGTAGGACGAGGTGACGAGGGTGAACTCGTTGAGCCGCGAGTCGGGGTTTTCGGTGCCGATGGTGATGGAGAGGCCCAGCCTCCGCCGGCTGGCCAGGGCCTGCTTGAGCAGGTCGTGGCCTTCGGTGAGCCGAAGGAGGTCCCGCATCCGACTGTTGGAGGCGAACTCGGGCTGGTCGGCCAGCATCTGGGCGCTGCCCAGCACCACAGCCCCGGTATCGTTGCCCAGGTCGAAGATGTCTTCCCGCTCCGCCACGAAGATGTTGAGCAGCTCCACCTCGCCTCGCGGACCCGTGGCATCGCGAAGCCGCTCGCCGATGGTCTCCCGGATCCGGGACAGGGTGAGTCCGGCCAGCCGTTCGTTGAGAATGCGGGCCACCTCCTGCACCGCGGCCGCCGAGACCCGGGCCGGGACCTCGACGAAGATCGTGCGCAGCACCCCGCTCCGGAGATTGAACACCAGGAGCAGCCGCTCACTCGACACCGGGACCAGCTCCAGGCGCTCCAGGACCAGGTCGTCGAGCGCGGGCGCTACCGCGACACCGAGCTCCTGGGTCAGAACGCCCAGGACCTGGGCGGCCCGCCGGACGATCTCCTCCACCGCGTTCCGGGAGCCCGAAAGCTCGGTCCGAAGGGTGTGCCGGGCATCGTCGGTAGGGGGAGCCAGACGCATCAGCTCGTTGACGTAGATGCGGTAGGCCCGGTCGGTCGGAATCCGGCCGGCGGAGGTGTGGGGGTGAAAGAGAAACCCCTTCTCCTCCAGGTCGCTCATGGTGCTGCGGATGGTCGCGGACGACACGCCGAGCCCGAAGCGTCGGGCGATGGTCTGGCTGCCGGCCGGCTCCGCGGTCTCGATGTAGGTCTGAACGACCGCTTCGAGAACGCGAAGCTCCCGTTCCGTGAGCTGTTCCTGGGGTGGCATCGCGAGGAATTTAGCAGACTTAGCGCGCACCGCGTAGCTCGCCCCGCGCCGGGCCCAACAAGGGGCCGCGGAGGACGGTGCGGAACCAGGGAGGTCGCCTGGGCGTCGCGGCAGCCAGACCTGCCCCGGCCCGGGCCGAACCTGTCGAGGCGAGGCCAGCCCGGCGGGAACCCGCTACCTGCTTGCTGAGGTCAGCGCGTCCAGCCGGAGCCACCCCTCGGGTGTGAGCTCGACCCGACCGGCGCGGTCCCGCGCCCACCCGGCCTCTCGCCATGATCGGACTGTTTCGGCGGCCAGACGATGGACCGGGACGCCTTCAAGGGTACGGAGCCCGAGGTAGAGCTCCTCCAGCGCCACCGCGGCCTGCGTCGAGCTCCTCGGTGCCGGCGACGGGCGACTGGCCCGCGCGGACCGTGCGCTCATATGCAGACCATTCCCGGACATTCCACCGCCGGGTGGAGCCCCAAGCGCTGTGCGACGACGGGCCGAGCCCGATGAACGGTGCTCGGCGCCAGTACGCGCTATTGTGTCTGGCTCGGTGACCCGGCCGGGCGTAGTTGGACACCTCGTAGTGCTCGTAGCCGCGCTCCGTCAACACGGCGTGGGCCTCGAGGAATTCGGCGGCATAGCGCTCCTCGTCCACCGGTGCCACCTCGCCCCGCGCGGTCCAGCGCGCCAGCGGAGTGTGGTCTTCGATGGTCAGGCCGTAGAGCGAGAGGTGCTCGGGCGCGAGTGCCAGCGCGCGGCTCAGATCGGTGCTCCAATCCCGCCGGAGCGCCGCGGGCAGACCGAAGATCAGATCGAGTGACAGCCGCGCGATTCCACCCGAACGCAGCCGTTCGACTGCGGTGGCGATCTGGTCGGCCCCGTGGGTGCGGTGCATCCAGGCGAGCACCCCCGGGTCGAACGACTGGGAGCCCAGCGAGACTCGGGTGATCCCGGCCTCCCGCCATGCCCGCGCCGAGTGGGCGGTGACGTCGTCCGGATTCGCTTCGAGCGTCACCTCCGCATCGGACCCCAGGGTGCGATCCGTGGAGATCTGCCCGACGATACGCGCGATCGCGCCGGGGTCCACCAGCGAGGGGGTGCCGCCGCCGAAGTAGAGTGTCTCGACCACCGCCGAATCAGGATCGGCCGACGCGGTCCAGATCGGGTGCGCCTGCCACTGCGCCCACTCGCGCAACAGGACCTCGACGTAGGCCGCCGAAGGCACCTCCCGGCGCACTGCGATCGCGAAGTCGCAGTAGCTGCAGCGCCGGGCGCAGAAGGGGACGTGAACGTAGATGTGCACGGGGACAATGTAGCCCCGCGACGTGACCTCAGATTCTCCGAAAGGCGCGCCCCGGTCTCTGCTCCACTACGCCCGCGATCTCCAGCGCGCACAGCGCCGCGAGCAGGTCCTGCGGCGAGCGGCCGGACCTTCCTATGATCTCGTCGAGCGGCAGCGCGTCGGCCCCGAGCAGCTCCGCGATGGCCCGCTCCGCGTCACCGAGGCTCTCGGGCAGTGCTCGCGGCGCCGACGCCAGCACAGCGAATCCCTCTGAGGGCCGCACCGCTTCGGGATAGTGCGCCAGCAGATCGTCGGACGAGAGCAGCGGCTCGGCGCCGTCCCGGATCAGCCGGTTCGCGCCGACCGACGACGGCGACGTGATGGGTCCCGGAACCGCCATCACCTCACGCCCCTGATCCAGTGCCGTCCCGGCGGTGATCAGCGCGCCGGAGCCCTCGGCCGCCTCCACGACCACCGTCACCCGTGCGAGCCCGCTGATGATCCGGTTGCGGCGGGGGAAACTGCCCGCCGTGGGCCTCTCACCGGGCGGGAACTCGCTCAGGAGAAGGCCGCGCTCCGCCACACGCTGGTAGAGGCTGCGGTTGGCGGCCGGATAGATGACGCCGAGCCCGTTGCCGAGCACGCCGATGGTTCCGCCACCGCCGTCGAGCGCGCCCGAGTGGGCCACCGCGTCGAGCCCCCGCGCCATGCCGCTCACCACGACGATGCCGGCCGAGGCGAGCCCCCAACCCAGGGCCCGCGCGACCTCCGCCCCGTAGGATGTATGGTCCCGGCTGCCGACGATGGCCACCGCGGGCCGCTCCAGCAGGGTGAGATCCCCCTGGGCGAACAGCACGGGTGGCGGATCCGGGATCTGGAGCAGAATCCCGGGGAACTCCGAGTCTCCCGCGACCAGAGGTGCGACCGCCCAGCCGCTGGGTGGCTTCGACCACCCGAATGGCTGCCGCGACGTCGGTCGCCGCGATGGCGGTGGCCGCGGCGGCACTGATTCCGGGGATGGTTCGCAAAAACGCGAACGGCGCCGAAAGGGCGCCGGTTGCAGTGTGACAAGCTTCGAGAATGGCCTGGAGTCGACTGGGGCCGATGCCCGGTGTCAGCGCCAGCGCCAGGTAAGCGGCGCGCTCCGGCTCCACTACTCCCGCTCCTCCTCTGGCCATGCCTCCACCGGCGCCTCCTCCGTCTTGGCTCGTTCCACGAACCGCCAGAGATACTCCGTGACCTCTTCCAGGCCCGCGCCCGAAGCGCTCGAGACGGCGAGAATTCCCGCCGCCTCGGGAGCGTCGAGGGCAGGGACCGGCGCCGAGACGGGCAGCAGATCGCGCTTGGTCAGCAGGACGAGGTGGGGCTTGGAAGCGAGCGCCGCGCTGTACTCGCGGATCTCGTGGCGGAGACCGCGATAGACCGCCCCGGGGTCGGGACTGTCCAGGGGGATGAGATAGGCAAGGACGCGAGTCCGCTCGACGTGCTGGAGGAACCGCAGGCCCAGCCCCTTGCCTTCGTGCGCCCCTTCGATGATGCCGGGAATGTCGGCGACCACGAAGCTTCGGTGCCCCGAGAGGCCGACCACGCCCAGGTTGGGCTCCAGCGTGGTGAACGGATAGTCGGCGATCTTGGGCCGGGCGGCGGAGACGACCGACAGAAGCGTGCTCTTTCCCGCGTTGGGCTCACCTACCAGCCCGACGTCGGCGATGAGCTTGAGCACCAGCTCGATGGACCGGTCCTCGCCCTCTTCGCCCGGCTCCCACTCGCGAGGCGCCTGGTGCGTAGAGGTGGCGAACCGCGCGTTGCCCCGCCCTCCTCGCCCGCCTTTGGCGACCCGGATCGTGTCCCCCGCACCGAGGATTTCGCCCAGCACTTCCGCCGTCTCGGCGTTGCGCACCACGGTGCCGGGTGGAACCGGGAGGTAGATGTCGGGCGAGGAGGCGCCGGTCTTGGTCTTTCCCTTGCCGTGCTCTCCGCGGTCCGCCTTCCAGGCGTTGCGGTAGCGGTAGTCGAGCAGCGTGGCCAGGTTGGCATCGCCGCGCACGTACACGCTCCCGCCGTGGCCGCCGTCGCCGCCGTCGGGACCCCCCTTGGGCTTGTACTTGAACCTGGCGAAGGAGCTTGCCCCCGACCCGCCGGTACCCGCGGTGACCCGCACGATCGCCCGATCGATGAACATCAGTGGGCCGGCGACCACCCCTCACGCACCCCGCGCCAGAGCTCCTTGATCTTCTTCCACTGATCGAACGAGAGCAGCGGGTTCACGATGGAGAGCACGCCTTCGATCTGGCCGAACGAGGCCCCGGCGTTGAGCGCACCCCGGAGATGCGAGTGCAGCTGCTTGGGGGCCTCGAGCACCGCGGTCTGGGCCACGGTGCAGAGCTCGCGCCGCTGGAGATCGAGCCCGGGGCGGCCCATGGTGCGGCCGTACCCCTCGGTGATCATCCAGGCGTCGATGGCGGGATGGAGCGAGCGGACACTGTCGCGGAGCTTGGAGTAGTTCTCGCCATACACCCGGGCGCAGACCTCCTCGCCCCGGCGGGTCCACTCCTGCACCTGGCCGTAATCCTGCCCCTCGTCGGTGTCGGGTGCGGAGAGGGCGCTGAACTTCCGCCACACGGTGAAGGCGATCAGCGCGCGCGGATACCCGACCATGAGCACCGATTGCAGCAGCAGTTCCTCGACCCACGCGGCCGGGACCTGCGAGGCCCGGAGCGGCCCGACCCGCTCGCGCAGCTCGGGCTCGTAGCCCTGGGCGATGGCGGCGGCGAAGCGGACCAGATCGCGCGTCTGGGGGTCGAGGCTGTCTTGTTTCGCCATCCCACGCTACCTCTGCTGAGGTCCGGCGCCGCATCGTCGGTCGGCGCGTCGTGACAAGATAACCTGCCATCGCCTTTGACTCTCGCGCCGCGATCCTGTTCCTTTCCGGGCCGATGCCCCGCCCCTCCCACGTCTGGCTCGCCGCGGTGCTCCTTGGCGTCGTCGCTCCCGCGCGCGGCGCGGCACAAGCCTCTCCGTACCTCGCGCTCGACGACCCACGCCTGCCGCTGCTGGAGCACCTGATCGCCCGCGGTGACATCGCCGACCCATCTCCCATGGTGCGCCCATTCCGGCGCGGCGACGTGATCCGCGCCCTCGCCGGCGCCGACACCAGCGGCGAGACCTCCGCGGCCCTGATCCGCGATCTGCGTGCGGCGCTGGAGGAGCCGGCCGACTCGCAGCGCTGGGCCGTGGGGGTGCGAGCGGGGCTCCAGGCGTATAGCCATATCCGGCGCGACGTGCTCCACCCGCTGGGCCCCGACGGGGTCAGGCCGTATGGCGAGCTGGTCGGCGAGGTGGTACTGGGGCCGTTCGCCCTGGTGAGCCGCCCGGCCGCCGAGCCGCGGATCACCGACGACCCGGAATGGCCCGGGCGCCGAGACCTGGAGCTCGCCTGGCGCATGACCGAGGGCTACGCGAGCGCGCAGTTCAAGTACGGCAGCGTGTTCTACGGCCAGATGGACCGAAACTGGGGGCCGGCCGGCATCGAGGGCATCGGCCTCAGCGACTACGGCTACAACGACCCCGAGCTCGCAGTCGAGATCGGCGTGGATGCGGTGCGGCTGGTCGCGCTGGCCCGCGTCGCTCGAAGACGCGCGCGACAGCACCGGAGCCAGGGTCCACCGCTATTTCTTCGCCCACCGGCTCGGTGTCCGCCTGGGTGAACGGCTCCGGCTCGGCCTCTGGGAGACCACGGTGCTCGCGGGTGTGGATCGGGAGTTCGATGGACGCTACCGCAATCCGCTGAGCCTGTTGCTGCTGGCCAACCAGTACGGCCTGGGCGCGGACGGCAACGTTCTCTTCGGCCTCGACGCCGCGTACCGGATCGGCAAGGGCACCACGGTCGAGGCGCAGATCGGACTGGACGACCTTCAGTACGAGAACACTGCTGGTGAGGACCGCTACCCCAATCGCTGGGCGTTCACCGTGGCGGCCCACGGTCCGGCGGGGTCGCGATTGGCCTGGCGCGCCCTCTACACCCAGGCCTCGAGTCTTGCCTTCCGCACTCTCGATTCGTTCGAGAATCTCACGGACGGCGGCGTGGGCCTGGGCCGCAACTTCGCCGACATGGACCGGGTGACCGTCACGGTGAGCATGCCGGTCGGGCTCAAGTGGCTGATCACGCCGGAGCTGACGCTTCAGCGCCAGGGGGAGGGCGACATCAACGATCCGTTTCCCGCCTCAGCCGAAGCGGCCGGCGCACTGCCCCAGCTCTTCATCGGCACCGTGGAGCGGACCTGGCGCGCGGCGGTCGGCGTCTCCGGCCGGCAAGGGCCGCTCGACCTCCGCGCGTCGGCGGGTCTGCATCACGTGGTGAACGCGGGCAACCTGGCAGGAAACACCGAGAACCGCTTCGAGGGCCGGCTGCAGGCCACACTGGGCCTGAGCCGCCGGGGAGTGATCCCGTGACGCATCCTCCGCCGCTGAGCCGCGACCGGGTCCTGCATCTGATCCAGCGGATGAAGGACAGCCGGGTGGTGGTGATCGGCGACATCATGATCGACCGGTACCTGTACGGCGACACCGACCGGCTCTCTCCCGAGGCGCCGGTCCCCGTGGTGACGCTGCGGGAGCGTCAGGCCAAGCTGGGAGGCGCGGCCAACGTCGCCGCCAACGTCGCCGCCATGGGCGCGAGCTGCCTGCTGGTCGGGACGGTGGGTGACGACGGTGACGGCGCTACCATCCGGCAGGACCTGGTGATGGCGCGGCTGGACGGACGATTCGTGGTGACCATCGCGGGTCGCCCTACTACGTCGAAGACCCGCATCATCGCCCGCTCGCAACAGATCGTCCGGATCGACGACGAGGTGGACGCCCTGCTGGAAGGGGAGGATCTCGAGCGGGTGATGCGGGCGGCCCGCGAGGCGCTGGCCGACGCCGACGCACTTCTCCTCGAGGACTACAACAAGGGTGCCCTGGCCCCCAGGCTGATCGCGACGGTCATGGAGGTGGCCCGACGGCGGGGCATCCCGGTGGTGGTGGACCCCAAGTACCGGCAGTTCTTCGAATACGCGGGGGCGACGGTGTTCAAGCCCAACCGTCGGGAGCTGGAATCCGCCCTGGGCGCATCGGTGGATCTCCAGAACCGGAACGCGCTGCCCGAAGTCCTGGCCCGGCTCAAGGTGGACAACCTGCTGGTGACACTGGGGCCGGACGGGATGCTGCTGGTGACGAAAGACGGAAGCTCGCTGCGGATTCCGAGCATCGCGCGGCAGGTGTACGACGTATCAGGCGCTGGGGATACGGTCACGGCCTGGCTGGGGACGGCACTTGCGGCGGGAGCTTCCTTGCCGGAAGCGGCGCAACTCGCGAATTATGCCGCTGGGGTCGAGGTGGGCAAGCCCGGGGTATCTACGGTGACGCCGGAGGAGGTGCTTGCGGTGCACGAGGAGCGCTTCGATCAGATCGGCCGGTTGCGGCGGGGTGGGGCGATCTAGGTTAGATGATGCCGGTTCCAAATCCGAGCCAGACCCGCCAGGTCTCCTTGACGCCATCGAGGTGGTTTCGGAGTTGACGGGCTCCTTCGATGTAGCGGGCATTGATTTCTACAACGCCCGACTCGCTCATCCGCTGGCGTAGGTGAGTGGCACATTCCGCCTCGGCCACCTCGGCGAGGCGTTCCTTGCTCCACGAGTTCCGGGGTCGCACCCCGCAGTGCGCCAGGAACCCCAGCAGATCCCGCCGGGTCCAGCCTGAAAGCCATCCCTTCAGCTCGGTTGCAGGAACCACCAGACCGGTGTCCATGATGAGACGGGTGGAGTCGGCGACGTCGAGTCCCCGCTTCCTCGTCTCGTAGCGGCTCAAACTGGCCAGGGTCCGGGGCACGCTCGGGTCCGCGATGAGGTGGCGCAGCACGTCGGTCGCGTGGGCCCGGACCCCGAGCGGCAGCGGCTGCAGGAGGGCGAGCACGGTGGTCAGATTGGAATCGTGGGGAGGGTTCAGCGGGTGGATCGAGTCGGCGGCGAGCGGGGGCCAGGTGGACCAATAGCTCATCTCGCTGGCCATGCGCTGGACGAAGTCGTTGCGAAGCTCGACCAGGCGCTCGGTACACCTGAGGGTGAACCCGTGCGGGCTCACGGCCGCAGCCAGGAAGTCCGCCGCCTCACCGGTCATGATGAATCCGGAGAACCCCTCGTGGGCGGCGAGCAGACTCAGCGCCGTACGGAGGTCGGCGTACCCCTCTTCGGTTCCCTGATGCAGATATGTCTCGAGCGGCGCGTCCAGGATGGACACCGCCAGGTCCCGAAACCGCCGCCGGAACTCTTCCTCGGAGTCGCCGACACCTGGGTTCGCTTCACGGATGCGCCACAGATACTCGCCGATCCCGTCCGCGTCGTGCCGCCGTACCCGGTCCAGCAGCCAGGGCGAAAAGTCGGTGCACGGAACACAGCTCGAGGGGTTGTGCGCCCGGGAGAGGCAGGGATAATCGGGATGGCCGAGCCCGTCGGCAAAAACGGGCAGATCGGCGGCGACCCGATCGGCAACGGTGAGCGCCGACGAGCCGAAGTCGAGAGTCTGCGTCGTCACGAAGCGACCCCTGGTTCGGTGCGAACTCAGGCCAAAGAACCGGAGAGCGGGGACGCGACGACCGCGCCGCGCTCCCCGGTCCGAGGCCGGGTAATTACCTATATGTTGGCCTACCTTGCCGATTTGGCAAGGGTTAGATCACCAGGCCAATCTCGCGCGGTAGATCAACCGGCAGCCAAGAGGTGGGCAGTCTAAGGGGATACACCGTGGATCGCTATCGCGCAGCGAGAGCAGATGCTCACTTCGCGACGGGCCGTTCCATTGCCTGACCGACCCTCGTCCGGAGCTCTTCCATAGTGTACGGCTTGGCCAGGAACAGGACGTCGAGGTTGTCCAGGCCGTGCTCCGCCAGCACTTCGGCGGGATGCGCCGACATGAAAATGATCCGTTGGGCGGGTTGCAGGGCCAGGATCTGCTCCGCGAGCTCGACGCCGTCGGTCTCCGGCATGACGACGTCCAGAAGGACCAAGTCGATCGGATGCTGGGAGATCCTGAACACGTCGAGGGCCTCCTCCGCGCCGTCCGCCTCCAGCACTCTGAGTCCCAACTCGCGCAGCATCCGGGAGGCGACGTGCCGCGAGACCCGCTCGTCGTCCACGACGAGCACGGTCACGTAGGGGGGCGGAAGCGGATTGGGCACGGGTGTCTCCCTGAGTCGGCGTGAATGGGGGTAGGGAGAAGGTAGAAGCGAACGAGGCATCACCGGAGTGAGGCGCGTCACTTCTGCCCCTAAGATACCGCGGGTGCGTCAGTTCCGGGGAGGTGTAAAGCTGAAGAGCCGCGGCGCATGGGCGCCGCGGCTCTTCAGTGGTTCAGGCTAGGGTCGCGCAGTTCGCGCTGGATCAGTAGCAGGCCGGCGCGCCCTCGGTCTTCACAGCGGCGTTCGGGGCCGCGGCGGTGCCGACGAAGATGCCGCACACGTCGCTGGTGGTGCTCTTCACGGCCGGGTTCGTCACCGTGGCCGACCAGCCAGCCGCGCTGCCGTACGCAACCGCGAGCACGTTGCCGGCCGAGGACCCGAAGGCCACCTTGCCCGCTCCGCCCACGCCATTGGTCTGGGTCGTCGGATCGACGGACCCGGCGTAGTCCTGGTTATCGGAGAAGAAGCTCTCCTGCGCGGTCACGAGGTTACGCAGGTCGGACTTCATCGAAGCCACGACCGCCTTCTCCTTCGTGTTCGCGAACTTCGGGATCGCGATGGCGGCCAAGATGCCGATGATCACGACCACGATCAACAACTCGATCAGGGTAAAACCCTTGCGGCCCTGCATGTACGCCTCCGTGGAATGAGAGCGAGCGAACGACCCTTGGTGCCTGGACGCACTCGCATCAGGCAACAGATATGCCGCCTCTCGATCACATTTTGCAAAACTCAAGCGGTGAATGACTTACAGGTTTTTGGGCAGGGCCAGAGGGAGGGCAAAACACGATTTTGCACCGGGATTGTGCAAGCCCATCTCCGGGGTGAGCACGCGCCCGCCGAATACGCTGGCAAAAGAAGCCAGAGCTCCCCAAGGATGGGGGGGCTCTGGCTATCGTACGATGGGCGATGAGGGGCTCGAACCCCGGACCTCGCGCATGTGAGGCCGACACCGCCCAAGAAAGCCCGTTGACCGGCGTGAATTCGCAGGCACTTACGTCGCTCGCGCGCGTGCTGCCGCTTGCCGACGTTGACCCGGTTTGGCACCGCGATTGGCACCACGGCCCCAGAGCACCTGTCCGAAAGCTTCCCTGCCCTGCCAACCGGACGCCATGCTCGTTGGCGCTGCCTTCCAGAGGCTTGAGTGAATGCCAGGCGAGTGACGGACCTACTCTCGTGGACGCAGGTTACTCTGACGCCCCCGTGCGGGGGGCGCCGGACGGTCGAACTCAACGTGTTTACCGCCTTGGGTACAAGCGGTCGTTAGGCCGCTTGGAAGTACTTCGCCTCGAGATCGTTGGGGAGGTACAGTACATCCCCAGGGCCTAGGAACCCAGGGTTTGTGCCATCGTGAAAGATTGGTGCTCCCTCAAGTGACCGCACGATCTCACGCCCTCTCCGACTTGCAAAGTGGCGCGGCTCCTTGGGCCGAAACGTGAATCGGCCCTTGTGAGCGGCCGCGTTCCGACAATGACGCAGGAACTCCCAGTCCTCGCCCTCGTCCGCTGATCCTCCGTAGTGTCCCAGGCAAGTATCAGCAGTGACCCGGCGCTGAGTCGGTTGAGGTAGGGAACCGTCGGACGATGCTCAGCGACCACTGCCTGGGCGAGCCTGCTGATATCCACCTCCACGCGATCGCTCGTCTCCGAATGAAGTGCCGGCTCCGCCAACAGACCTGTAATGCCCCCTGCCGCAATCTGCTCCATCGCCTTGCGGGTGCGCTCGTCGTCAATCTGGCTGAGCATCAGCTGAACGCCATCCACCTCGAGCTGTTCCATCTGAGCACGGATCCCACGTGAACCGATCTCGTTGAAGCCGTGGACTTGGCACAAGTAGCCCACGACGAGTCCATAGAAGGGACCGGAGGGACTGAAGGAGAGAAGGGGCCCGCTCGGGCCGCCCATTGCATTCCAGGTGGACGATCGGCAGCGGATCGCGGTGACCACGCGCGACGGGCTCACGGTGTTCGGCCTGGAGGGTGACCGGTAGAGATGCAACGTATCGCGGCCGCTCTCACGATGAAGAGTTCCTCAGCAGGACCTCACCATGGTTTCCGGTCCTCCGATGCATGATACCAGGTGCCCGAGCATCGGGCCGCGGCTGGCGTGAATCGTTGGCCAGCCATGTTCCTGGGCGCGCTGCTCCCGGAAGGAGACCGAAATGAGATACCGTTCACTTCTACCGTGCGCACTCGCGCTCAGCTCTGCCTGGGTCGCGGCGTGCGGCGACGGCTCGACCGAGCCGACCCAGCCGGCGGAGTCCACCCCGAGCGGGACAGGCTTGGCAGCGGCCAGCAACAGCTGGATCACCCGGGCCAAGCTGCCCACCACCCGGCGCGGGCTCGACCTTGCCACGGTCAAGACTGCAGCCGGGCAGTCGGTCGTGTACGCCATAGGCGGGCTAACCGATGTGTACCCGGTCACTACGCTGCGCAATGTCACGGCCTACAATGTCGCCACCAACACCTGGAACGACCGGCGGCAGCTGCCCGTTCCGTTGGTCGAGTCCAACGGCGCCGGGGTCATCAACGGAAAGATCTACATCTCCGGCGGGTCGGATCCCGGAAACGGTCTCGTCACCAAGGCGCTCTACGTGTATGATCCCGCGACCAATACCTGGACCCGCAAGCGCGACCTTCCGACGATCGCCGGTCCAGGTCGTGACTGGAGAGTCGGTGGCGGTGTGACCGGCGTGATCGAGAACCAGCTCTACGTGGTCGCACACTGCCACACGATTTACTATTCTGAGTATGGCTGCGAAGGCGACCTCACCGGTCCACGGTTGTTCCGCTACAACCCGGTAACCGACCGGTGGGTCACTCTCGCTCCGCCGTTTCCGCGAGCAAAAGGGGGACCTAGCACCATAGTGTGGACACTCGCGGGTGGGGTAATCGGGGGAAAGTTCTACGTCATGGGAGGGGAAAGTTCAAATAACGGACGGTTGTCCGTCTATGATCCTACAACCAACCGGTGGACGCCCAAGACTCCACTGGGACTGTCACGATGGGGTATGGCGACGGCCGTACTGGGTAACAAGCTGTACGTGATGGGCGGCGAGCGGTACCGAAACAATCGGTTTGAGCAGCTGGATATCACCATAGTCTACGACCCGGCAACCGATCTGTGGACCCGGCGGGCCTCGCTGCCGAGCCCTCGCGTCAGTGGGGCTGGAACCACGGTACTGCGCGGGGGCAAGCCGCGGATCGAGGTCGTGAGCGGCGACCCAGCGTTCCGGAGTAACCTGCAGTACATTCCGTGAAACGCCGTTGGGCTGGTAAGCACGGAGATGCGAACGCCCCCGCTATGTCCCTGCGGGGGCGTGGCTTTGGTGAAGTGGGCGATGAGGGGCTCGAACCCCCGACCTCGCGCGTGTGAGCCGCGCGCTCTAACCAGCTGAGCTAATCGCCCGACGGTTCGGGAGCGGGAACCTATATCTGGGGTCTGTCGGCGGCAAGCAGGCGGAACTCGATCCGGCCGCCGCCCTCGACAGCCACGCAGCACGCCGACGACGCGTTCCCCTGCAGGGTCTGCAGGCTCCAGCGCGGATCCACGGCCCAGTCCCCCGACGCGGACTCGAAAACCATTGCGTGGGCCGGCAGCGTCGCGACGTCGAGGCGATTCAAAGGGGCGCCGAGGCCGCGGCCGCCTGCCTTGACGTAGGCCTCTTTGCGAGTCCACAGCCGAGCGAACTCGGCCTGCTGCCGCGACCTGTCCATCCTACGGATGGCCTCCAGCTCCCCCTCCGAGCAGACCTGGGCGGACACGGCATCTACCGTGTCCAGGGAGGGAAACCGCTCTATGTCCACCCCCAGCCGGCGACCCCATGCGACCGCGATGACCAGCCGCTCACCCGAATGCGAGACGTTGAACTGCATCGCGGATCGCAGCGGCAGCAGATAGGGCTTGCCGCGCTGGCATATGCGAGCCGCAATGGGGAGGGGGCCGCGCCGACGTACCGCCCCAGGATCTCCCGGAGCAAGCCTCGGCCTGCCACGAACCGGTCCCGGTCGCGCGCGAGACGGAATCGAGCCGCACGGGCCAGCTCGTCCTGATGAAGCGCTCCGAGCGATGCG
>CAVXIN010000009.1:0-139124 GCA_963761885.1 uncultured Gemmatimonadales bacterium | reverse complement strand
AGCGGCCACACGCCGAGATAGACGCTCTCCTGCTCGTTGTACTTCGCGACCAGGTCGGCCTCCTCGGCGCCCAGCTCGACCCGGGCGACGTCGCTCAGCCGGACGATGGCGCCTTCCCGGTCGGCCACGATCAGGTTGTTGAACTCCTCCACCGTGCGGAGGTCGGTGTTCGCCAGCAGGTTGACCTGGATCTGATCGCCCTTGGTCTGCCCCACGGCCGCCAGGTAGTTGTTGCGCTGCAGCGCCTGGCTCACGTCGCCGGGCGAGAGGTTGAGCGCGGCGAGCCGGTCCGGGTCGATCCACACCCGCATCGCGATCGGCCGGCCGCCCTCGGTGTTGGTCACCCGCTGCACGCCGGCGATCGTCGCCAGCTGGGGCTGGATCGTTCGGGTGAGCCAGTCGGTCACGGCCGGAACGCTGCGCTCGCTGGAGGTGAAGCTGAGATAGAACGTCGCGTAGGGGCGGTCGGCCCGCTGGACCTCGACCGCCGGCGGCTCGGCCTCCTGGGGCAGCTCGCTCCGCACCTGCTGGAGCCGCGCGGTGACTTCGGCCAGCGCCGCGGTGCTGCTCTGGTTGAGCTTGAGGTGCACCGTCACCGTGCTCACGCCGGCCCGGCTGGTGGACTCCACGTAGTCCACCCCGCCGATCGCGGAGACGACCCGCTCGATCGGTGTGGTGAGGAACCCGCGCACGTTCTCCGCGCTCGCGCCGTAGTACACCGTGGTGATGACGACGGAGGAGCTCTCGATCTGCGGGTACTGCTGCACCGGCAGACTGGTGAGCGCCCGCCAGCCCACGAGGACGATCACGAGATTGACCACCACCGCCAGCACGGGGTGGCGAATGAAGATGTCGGTAAAGGAGCGCATGGCGGTCACCGCGACCCTTTCGCCGTCGCGGCGGAGGAATCCGCCACCGCGACCAGCACCGACTCGCGCAGCTTGAACGAGCCCGAGGTGGCCACCCGCTCGCCCGCCTCGACCCCGCTGAGGACCAGCACCTCGTCACCGAGGACGGGTCCGCTTTCCACCGGTCGCACGTGCGCCCGGGTCTTGCCGGTCGAGTCGGCCGCGATCACGAAGACATGATCGCCCCCAGGACCCTTGCGCAGCGCGCTGACCGGGATGCCCGACCACCGTTTCGGTGGTGCCCACCGGGACGAGCACCCGCACCGACGCGCCCGGCGCCGGCGTCTGGGGCCCGGTGATGGTGGCGCGGACGGTGGCGTTGCGCGTGGTCGGATCCACCCGCGAGTCCACCGCCGCGATGCGGGCAGGCAGGGTCGCGTCGGCCCCGGTGGAGACCGCCACGCTGTCACCCACCTGGAGACCCGCGGCCACCCGCTGCGCCACGGTGAAGTCCACGTGCGCCCCGTTCGCCACACCCTGGAGGGTGGTCAGCTCGGTGCCCTCGTTCAGGTACTGCCCGGGGTGCACGTCGGCGATTCCGACGCGGGCCCGGAACGGCGCGCGAATGACCTTCTTCGCGATCACGGCGCGGGTCCTCGCGGTCTGCGCGTTCGCCACGTCTCGCTGGGCGCGGGCCTGGTCCACCTCTTCCTGCGAGGTGGCGTTGTGCTCCCGCAGGTGCTCCAGGCGATCGAGCGTGGTCTTGGCCAGCGCGGCCTGCGCTTCCAGCGCCTTCAGCTCGGCCTGCTCGACCGACGCGTCGAGCGCGACCAGGATGGCGCCGGCCTCGACGATCTGGCCGGGCTCGAGCCGGACCTGGCGGACCGTGCCGGCGAGCTCGTTCCGGAGAGTGATGGACCGGAGGGCGACCACGGTACCGATGGACGTGGTGGTCGACTGGTGTTGTCGGCGGGTGGCGACGGCGGCCATCACCGACTCGGTCGGCTCGGGCTGCGCGGCGGCCGCGGCGTCGGACGCGGCGAGATCGCCGTACTTCCAGGCGGCCAGTCCGGCGCCGGTCGCGACGATGCTCGCGAGGAGAATGGTGGAAGCGATCCAGCCACGGGTGTTGGTGTAGGCGCGACTCATGGGATACGATGTCCTGGGGCCGACGGGCGGCCGCCGTGGGGGTATACGCTGCCGCGGAACACTCGATCGTTCCGTCCAGAGGAGTTGCGTGAGAAGTCGATCCGATGGGACATCCAGACCTCCAAGGCCCGCAACCCACGGCCAATACGACAGTTAGACAACCATCGAACTTATCGGCTCAAGTAAAGCCGGGTGACGGAGATGCGCCGCCCGGCTGCGGCCGACTTACTATTGGTAACCACATTACTGAATAGGGTTATGTTCGTCAAGAGTCCAGATCGGATCGAGACCGCCATGTCACACGATTCCAATTTCTGTCCCGACTTCCACAAGGCCGTGGAATTGATCGGCCGCCGCTGGTCAGGTGCGATCGTGCGCGAGATGCTCGCGGGGGCGCACCGGTTCACCGATCTCATGCACGCCATCCCCGACCTGAGCGAGCGCCTCCTCTGCGCGCGCCTCAAGTCGCTCGAGGAAGAAGGAATCGTCGAGCGGCGGGTCTATCCCGAGACGCCGGTCCGCGTCGAGTACCACCTCACCGACAAGGGCCGCGATCTCCGGCCCGTCTTCGAGACCATCGACCGGTGGGCGGATCGCTGGGTGGGCTGCGCCGGCGCGCCGCCCGCCTCGCCCGACGCCTCAGGTCCAGAAAGCTGATGCCCGCCAAGCGTCCGTCCGGCCCCAATCCGCTCGACAAGTACCGCGCGAAGCGCTCGCTCGATCGCACGCCCGAGCCCGCCGGCGCCGTCGCACCGGAAGGGGGCGCCCGTCTCTTCGTGGTGCACCAGCACGCGGCGCGCCGGCTGCACTTCGATCTCCGGCTCGAGATGGAGGGCGTGCTGCGCTCGTGGGCGGTGCCCAAGGGGCCGTCCTACGACACCGCCGAGAAGCGCCTGGCGGTCCACGTGGAGGATCACCCGCTCGAGTACGGCGACTTCGAGGGGCTGATTCCCGAGGGGAATTACGGCGCCGGCGCGGTGATCGTCTGGGATCGGGGCGAGTGGGTCTCGGTGGGCGATCCGCTCGACGGCCTCGCCAAGGGCAAGCTGCTGTTCGAGCTTCGCGGCTACAAGCTCCGCGGCATGTGGACGCTGGTGAAGCTCAAGAAGTCGGAGAAGGATTGGCTCCTGATCAAGGAGCGCGACGCCTGGGCCACCAAGGATCCCGAGGAGCTGCCACCCGAATCGGTGCTCTCCGGCTTGACGGTCGAAGAGCTGGGCGAAGGCGGCGACCGAGGCGAGGCCGTGCGGCGGGAGCTGGTCAAGCTGGGCGCCCCGCGGCGTCGGGTGGACGCGAAGGCCGTGAAGGTCATGCTCGCGGAGACGGCGGATCGTCCCTTCTCCAGGCCGGACTGGATCTTCGAGCCCAAGATGGACGGCTACCGGGTGCTCGCCTCGCGCGCCGGCGCCGAGCCGCTGCTGCTGACCCGGAACGGCAACGACTATGGGGCCACCTTTCCCGAGGTGGTGCGAGCGATGGCGGCCCTGCCGTTCGATCGCCTCGTGCTCGACGGCGAGGTCGTGGCGATGGACGAGCGGGGCAAGCCCAGCTTCCAGCGCCTGCAGACCCGAGGCATGCTGCGCCGGCCGCTCGACGTCCGCCAGGCGGCGGTGAACACCCCGGTCACCTACTACGCCTTCGACCTGCTCGGCTTCGAGGACTTCGATCTCCGATCGCTGCCGCTCACCGCGCGCAAGCAGGTACTGCGGAAAGTCATCCCGCCGGTGGGGGCGCTGCGCTACCTGGAGCACGTGGAGGAGCAGGGCGACGCGCTCTATCAGGAGACCCAGCGGCTCGGGCTCGAGGGGATCCTCGCCAAGAAGGCGGACTCGCCCTACAAGGGCGGGCGCTCCTCCGCCTGGCTCAAGATCCGCGCGCGGAAGACGGGCGACTACGTCGTCGTCGGCTTCACCGCGCCCAAGGGCTCGCGGGGCGGCTTCGGCGCGCTGCAGCTCGGCGAGTACGTCCGGGGCGAGCTGGTGTTCGCGGGCCGTGCGGGCACCGGGTTCAGCGACAAGCAGCTCGCCGACGCCCGGCGCGAGCTCGAGTCCCACGCCCGCAAGACGCCTCCCTACTCGGGTCCGGCCCAGGATGCCGAGTCCACCACGTGGGTGGACCCGGTGATGGTCGCCGAAGTGGAGTTCACCGAGCGGACCGACGACGGCCTGCTGCGGCAGCCGGTGTTCCTGCGCTTCCGGGACGACAAGGCGCCGGAGGAGTGCGTCCGGGAGGAGCCCGCGGACGCAGAACCGGAAGAGAGCCCGGCGTAACACAGCCCTGCCGGAACCTCGCGGCCCCGGCGCCCCCGCCCCCTCGACCGAGGCCCCGGGGGAGCTGCCCTTCGGGCTCACCAACCTCAAGAAGGTCTTCTGGCCCGAGGACGGATACACCAAGGGCGACCTGATCGAGTACTACCGCGCCGTGTCACCCTGGCTCCTGGCGTATCTCCGCAACCGGCCCGTGGTGATGACGCGCTATCCCGACGGCATCGGGGGAAAGTCGTTCTTCCAGAAGGACGCGCCCGGGTTCCGTCCCGATTGGATCCGGACCGAGCGGATGTGGAGCGAGGACACCCAGCGCGAGATCGACTACTTCGTCTGCGACGACGAGGCCTCGCTGCTCTACGTGGTGAACCTCGGCACCATCCCGCTCCACCTCTGGGCCAGCCGGGCGCCGACGCTCGAGCGGCCCGACTGGTGCGTGCTCGACCTCGATCCGAAGGGCGCGCCGTTCGATCATGTGGTCGAGCTGGCCCGCGCGGCGAAGGCGCTCTGCGACCGCATCGACCTTCCGGTCCTGGTGAAGAGCACCGGATCGTCCGGGCTCCATCTCATGATTCCCCTCGGACGGCAGCTCACCCACGAGCAGTCGCGTTCCCTGGGCGAGCTGCTGGCGCGCTGTCTGGTCGAGCAGCTGCCCGAGATCGCCACGGTCGTGCGCCAGGTGACCCAGCGCGAGGGGAAGGTGTACGTGGACTACCTGCAGAACGGCTCGGGGAAGCTCATCGTGGCGCCGTTCAGCGTGAGGCCGCTGCCCGGCGCTCCGGTGTCGGTGCCGCTCGCGTGGAAGGAGGTCAACCGCAAGCTCGACATCCGCGCTCATACCATCCGGACGGTGCCCGAACGGATGCGGAAGCTGAAGACCGACCCCCTGGCCGAGGTACTGGAGCTGTCCCCGGACCTCGGAGCGGCGCTGGAGCGTCTGACGGATGGAAGACGGTAGAACCGCCGCGGTGCCGGCCAGCGAGGTCCGGATCCTCGTGGGCGAGGGAGCCGGTGCGGTGTCCGGCCTCCTGGTGTTGCCGCCCGATGCGTGGGCCGGTTACGTCCTGGCGCACGGCGCCGGGGCGGGGATGCGGCACCGCTTCATGGAGGCCGTCGCCGAGTCCTTCGCTCGGCGAGGCGTGGCCACGCTGCGCTACCAGTTTCCCTACGTGGAAGCCGGCGCGCACCGACCCGATCCCCCGGCCCTCCTGGAGGCCACCGTGCGGGCGGCCACCGCCAAGGCCCGTGAACTGCTCCCCGACCTGCCGCTCTTCGCCGGCGGCAAATCCATGGGCGGCCGGATGACCTCCAACGCGGCCGCGCGAGCGCCGCTCGACGGCGTGCTGGGCATCGTCTTTCTCGGCTTCCCGCTGCACCCCCCGAAACGGCCGGCGGTCACGCGCGCGGAGCACCTCGACCGAGTGCGGGTGCCGATGCTGTTTCTCCAGGGGACCCGCGACGACCTCGCCGACCTGGAGCTGATGCGGGCGGTCTGTGGCGACCTCGGGGAGGCGGCCACGCTTCACGTGGTCGATGGAGCCGATCATGCCTTTGCCGTGCTCAAGCGGTCGGGGCGGACCGGCACCGAAGTGCTGGAGGAGCTGACGCACACCGCCACCGAGTGGATGCGGCGGCTCGGTCGGGCCGCCAGCCGCTAGATTCACGGAGTCGTACCCTTTGGAGACTAAAGATGGCAAGTGACAAGGAGCTCGCCTTTCCCGTTCTCAGCGGGCGGGACCTCGAAGCCCTCGCCGCACGGGGACAGCCCCGTGCGATGCACGAGGGCGATGTCCTCATCGCCGAGGGTGACCACAATGTGCCGTTCTTCGTGGTGCTCGAGGGGGAGGTCGAGATCGTCGAGTTCACCGGGGGCGAGTCGCGCACGGTCACGGTCCACCACGCGGGCCAGTTCACCGGCGACGTGGACACCCTGAGCGGCCGGAGCGCCTTGATCACCGCCCGCGGCAGGACCGCCGGCCGCCTCGTCGAGCTCGATGGTGAGACGCTTCGCCGGGCCGTGGACGAGCTGCCCGAGCTGGGGGAGACGATCGTCAAGGCGTTTCTCAGCCGCCGCACGCTGCTCATCGATGGGGGCTTCGAAGGCGTGAGGATCATCGGTTCGCGCTTCTCGCCCGAGGCGCACCGTCTCCGCGACTTCGCCAGCCGCAACGGGATTCCGTTCCGCTTCCTGGATCTCGAGACCGACGAGCAGGCGGACGCGCTGCTCCGGGAGTTCAACGTGCCCGCCTCGGCGACGCCGATCGTCATGAACGGCCACGGCGAATGGTGGAGCAACCCGTCCATCGGCGACATCGGGGCGTGCATCGGCATGGTCTCCCGGATGGACGAGGACCACGTGCAGGATCTCATCGTGGTGGGCGCCGGGCCCGCCGGTCTGGCCGCCTCGGTCTATGCCGCTTCCGAGGGACTCGACGTCCTCACGGTCGAGGCCATGGCGCCGGGTGGGCAGGCCGGGACCAGCTCGCGGATCGAGAACTATCTCGGATTTCCGGCGGGGATTTCCGGGGCGGAACTGACCCGTAACGCGCTGGTCCAGGCGCAGCGGTTCGGCGCGCGGATCACGGTGCCGTGCACCGTCAAGTCGCTCGGCATCGACGGCGGCGAACGCATCGTCACCCTGACCGACGGCACCCGGCTCCGCACCCGGTGCGTGCTGGTGGCGAGCGGCGTCTCCTACCGCCGGCTGGAGGTGCCGAACTTCGCGGATTTCGAGGGCGCGGGCATCTACTACGCCGCGACCGAAATGGAGGCTCGGCTCTGTCGTGGCGAAGACGTCGTAGTGGTCGGGGGAGGGAACTCGGCCGGGCAGGCCATCGTCTACCTGGCCCGGTACGCACGGCACGTGCACGTGCTCTGCCGCAGTGGAGACCTGTCGAGGAGCATGTCGCGGTATCTGGTGGACCGGATCGAGAGCCTCGAGAACGTCACCGTCCAGCGCGCCACCGTCGCGGGGCTGGAAGGGAGCGGTCAATTGAGCGCGGTCCGGGTGCAGAACGGCACGGCGGCCCTTACCACGATCCCCACCAGCGCCCTGTTCCTTTTCATCGGCGCCGACGCCAACACCGATTGGCTCCGTGGATGCGTGGAGCTGGACCGGAAGGGATTCGTGCTGACCGGCACGTCGCTCCCGGCAGACACCGCCGACCACGACCGGTGGCGTGCCGCCGGGCGGGCTCCGTTCTTCCTCGAGACCAGCCTCCCGGGCGTGTTCGCGGCGGGGGACGTCCGCAGCGGATCGGTGAAGCGCTGTGCCTCCGCCGTGGGCGAGGGATCCATGTCGGTCAGCTTCGTGCATGCCCACATCGCGCGTCCGGCGTAGGCTCCTCCGGGTCGCACCGCCGAACCGGCGCTGCGGGCTACCGACACGATTGATCCCCTCCGCGGTCGGCCGGTCGCTGGTCGGCCTGTCGCTCGCGCTGGCGGCCGCCTCATCGGCGTCCGCCCAGCGTCCCTGTGATCCCGAGACCCCGCACGGCCCCAGTCGCGATCTCTACTGCATCGAGCTGGTGGCCGCGCCCGACGTCGAGGACGCGGCCGGTAGGGTCGAGCTCGGCCACGTCGCGGGACCGTTCACCGTGGCCGTCACGCCCGACGGCCGTCCCCGCCACCACCTGTTCCTCGATCTGGAGCGCATCCCGCCCCCCGGACCCTGGGTCGCTTCGAGACTTACGTGGCATGGGCGGCGCCGCCGGCCATGCATCCGATGCGGCGGTTGGGCGAGGTCAGGGCGGGCCGAAACGACCTCGGGGTCGTGGATCTCGAGAAGTTCCTGGTCCTGGTGACCGCCGAGGCGCGCGCGAGCGTGCCGGAGCCGAGCGGGCGGATGGTGCTCCGCGGCCAGTCGCCGAGCACCCGGCTCTTTCCCCCCGACCTGCTCGAGTTCTCGATCGGACGAATGGGCGTCCCCGGAGGGGGCGGGCATCGGAGCCAGCATCCCATGTCCGGCGACTCGACCGCGTCCGGGGACTCGACCACGGCACGGTGGACGACCGTGCCGATGCCGCCCGGGCTGGCGATGCTCCCGGCGGAGATGGCGCTTCGGCCCGAGGTGTCGCCCTACCTGCCGGCGGGCCGGCGCCCGCGGCCCGTCCGCGCGAGGTGATCCGCGTGGCCGCCGGCGATACGCTGCGGCTCGAGGCGGGACTGGTCGAACGAACCCTCAAGGGCCGCAGCTTCACGGCGTACGCCTTCAACGGCCAGTATCCCGGCCCGATGATCGAAACGGTTCGGGGATCGGAGATCGTCGTCGCATTCACGAACCGGCTGCGCGAGCCGACCACCGTGCATTGGCACGGCATCCGGCTCGACCATCGCAACGACGGCGTTCCCGATCTGTCCCAGCCCGTGGTGCCGCCGGGCGGGCAGTTCATATACCACCTCCGCTTTCCCGACGCCGGGATCTACTGGTATCACCCGCACGTCCGAGAGGACGTGCAGCAGGAGCTCGGTCTCTACGGCAATCTTCTGGTGCGCCCGCCGAAGGGCGAGGCGTACGGGCCCGCCCACCGCGAGGCGGTGCTGCTGCTCGACGACCTCCTGATCGGCGACGACGGTCCGGTGCCGCTCGGGACCGAGTCGCCCACCCACGCGTTGATGGGACGATTCGGGAACCTGCTGCTGGTCAACGGCGAGCCCGGCTATCGCCTGGGCGTGGCGCGCGGCGAGGTGGTGCGCTTTTACCTCACGAACGCCGCGAACACTCGCACCTTCAACCTCTCGTGGCCCGGGGCGCGGATGAAGGTGGTCGGCTCGGATGTGGGACCGTTCGCGCGGGAGGAATGGGTCGACAACGTGGTGATCGGGCCCGCCGAGCGATACGTGGTTCATGTTCGCTTCGAGCGCGCGGGAGCGGTGCCCCTGGTGAACCGCGTCCGCGGACTCGACCACCTGTACGGCAGGTTCTTCGACGAGACGGACACGCTCGGCACGGTGGAGGTGGCGGCGGAACCGGCGAATCCCGATCTGCGCGACGGCGTTCGCCACACCGCGGCGCGACTCCGTGGCCGTGCGGCGAGATGGAGCGCTATCGTGCCGGCCGCATCAGGCGCGCCCGAGCGAACGCTGGTCCTCACGCTGGAGACCCGCGACCTCCCGCCCATCACCCAGCGGCTCATGCAGCTCGACTCGATCTACTTCGCCCCGATGGAGTGGAGCGGGACGATGCCGATGATGAACTGGGCCTCGACCGGCCGGCAGGTGCGGTGGATCGTGCGCGATCCGGCGACCGGCCGGGAGAACATGGACGTGGACTGGCGGTTCCGCCGGGAGTGCCGGTCGCGCATCCGGCTGGTGAACCAGCGCCTGAGCTTCCATGCGATGCAGCACCCGATCCACCTGCACGGCCAGCGCTTCCTGGTGCTGGCGGTGAACGGTGTGCCGAGCGAGAATCTCGTCTGGAAGGACACCGTGCTGTTGCCGGCCGGTGCCACGGTGGATATTCTGCTCGACCCCTCGAACCCCGGCCGCTGGATGCTGCATTGTCACATCGCCGAGCACTTGTCGGCCGGCATGATGATGGCGTTCGTGGTGGACTGACGACCCCGCAAACCCGAGGATCACCGATGCGATCCATCGCTCTCCGAGCCGCTCTCGTCGCTCTGACACTGCTCCCCGCCTCGATCGCCGCGCAGCGACCCGACTCGCTGTCGGAAGAGGTCCGGAGCTACGTCGCCGTGGACACCGCGGTCGTCGCGCTGACCAACGTGCTCCTGGTCGACGGGACGGGCACCGAGGCCAAGCCCGGGCAGACCGTCGTCATCCGGAACGGCCGGATCGCGGAGGTGGGTGCCGCGGGCCAGGTCGACGTGCCGGCCGGCGCCCGCACCATGGACCTCACCGGCCATACGGTCATTCCCGGCATCATCGGCATGCACGATCACATGTTCTACACCGCCGCCGGCGGGCGCGCGGCCCAGATGAGCTACACCGGGCCTCGCCTGTACCTGGGCTCGGGAGTCACCACCATTCGGACCACCGGTGGCCGGTCACCCTACGCCGAGATCAACACCCGGGCCAACATCAACCGCGGTGTCGTGCCGGGACCGCGCATCCACCTGACCACGCCGTACCTCACCGGTGCGGAGGGCGGCGGCAGCATGGCCCGGGTCGAGACGCCCGAGGCGGCGCGCCGGTTCGTCGCCTACTGGGCCGCCGAGGGCGCGACCTGGATCAAGGCGTACACCGACATCCAGTCGCGCCGAGCTGGGCGCGGCGATCCAGGAGGCGCACAAGCGCGGCATCAAGGTCACCGGCCATCTCTGCTCCGTCAGCTTTCGTGAGGCGGTTGCGCTGGGCATCGACAATCTCGAGCACGGGCTGCTGACCGCATCGGATTTCGACCCCACCAAGCGCGCCGACGTCTGTCCCATCGAGCAGGTCGGCGAGATCGGCCAGGCCGATCCCTCGGGGGAGACCGCGAAGAGCGTCATCGCGACGCTGCTCAAGCACAAGGTCTCCATGACCTCCACGCTCGCCGTCTACGAGCCCTTCGTCGCCAACCGGCCGACCAAGGACGCGCGTACCCTCGAGGCCATGACCCCGCCACTGCGCGACGCGTATCTCAAGATCCGACACGAGATCGACTCGTCCGGCTCGGGTCCCGTGGCCGAGCAGGGCTTCAAGAATGCGATGGCGTTCGAGCGGGATTTCTTCGACGCGGGCGGGTTGCTGGCTTCCGGCGTGGATCCGACCGGCATCGGCGGAGCGCTGGCCGGCTTCGGCGACCAGCGGAACTACGAGCTGTTCATCGAGGCCGGCTTCACGCCGGCGCAGGCGGTGAAGATCATGACCGCGAACGGCGCGAAGATTCTCGGTGTCGACAAGGAGCTGGGGACCGTCCAGCGGGGCAAGCTCGCCGACCTCGTGGTACTGAAGGGCGATCTCACCGCGGATCCGTCGGTGATCCGCTCCCCCCAGGTCGTATTCAAGGACGGCGTCGGCTACGACTCCGCCAAGCTGATCGCCTCGGTGCAGGGCCGGGTGGGGATCGACTGATCGTCCTGGCGCGGCTCACACCCGAACGGCGGAACGCACGGAAACCACGCGCGGCAGGGTGACGGTGACGGCGTGCTCCGCGCCGTCGTCCACCAGCTGCACCGCCCGCCCCTCGATGGCGCGGCCGTCCACCGTCACTCCCTCCCGGATTCCCCCCGCCGCCCGTCGCACGTCGATGACGTAGCGGCTCCGGCCGAAGCGATACTCGATCGAGAATCCCGGCCACGCCGCCGGTATCCTGGGCTCGATCGTCAGGGTGTCGCCCCTCTTGGTGAAGCCCAGGATCGCTTCCAGGCCGACCCGGTACATCCAGCTCGCTGATCCCGTGTACCAGGTCCACCCGCCACGGCCGATGTGGCCCTGGGCGGTGTACACATCGGCCGCGACGACGTAGGGCTCGACCTGGTAGATCGCCACCTCCTCGCGGGTGCGAGAGTGCATGAGCGGGTTGATCATCTGGAAGAGCTCGAAGGCGCGATCGCCGTCGCCCTGGAGCGCCGTCGCGAGCACCGCCCAGAGCGCCGCGTGCGTGTACTGCGCGCCGTTCTCGCGCACGCCGGGCAGATATCCCTTGATGTAGCCGGGATCGTTGGGCGTCTTGTCGAAGGGCGGAGTGAGGAGCATCAACAGCCGCGCGTCTTCACGCACCAGGTAGGTCTCCAGTGCTCGCATCGCCTGGCGCCGGCGGCCGGGGTCACCGGCGCCCGAGATCACGCTCCAGCTCTGCGCGATCGAGTCGATGCGGCACTCATCGCTCGCGCTGGAGCCGAGCGGCGTCCCGTCGTCGAAGTAGGCTCTGCGGTACCACGCGCCATCCCAGGCGTTCGCCTCGATGGCCGCCACGTACGCATCGGCCTGGTGCCGGAACTCCGCGGCAATATCGGCATCGCCGCGGGCCGCCGCGTGGACGGCAAAGGCGCGGAGGGTGGCGGTGAGGAACCAGGCCAGCCACACGGTCTCGCCGCGTCCGCCGACGCCGACGCGGTTCATCCCGTCGTTCCAGTCGCCGATGCCGATGAGCGGCAGTCCGTGGGCGCCCGTGGTGCACGCGCGTCGCAGTGCCCGGACGCAGTGCTCGTAGACGCCGGACTGCTCTTCGGTCACTTCCGGGAGATCGTAGACCTCGTGCTCATCCGGGCCGAGCTCGCGCATGGTGAGCCACGGAACGGGCTCGTCCAGGACGGATCGGTCCCCGGTGGTCCGCAGGTACTGGTCCGTCACGAATGGGAGCCAGGCGAGGTCGTCGGAGAACCGGGTTCGCACGCCGCGCCCGCTCTGCGGGTGCCACCAGTGCTGCACGTCGCCTTCCACGAACTGGCGGCCGGCCGCGCGTACGATCTGCGCGCGCGCGAGGGCCGGCTCGGCGTACACCAGCGCCATCACGTCCTGCAGCTGGTCCCGAAAGCCATACGCCCCCCCGCTCTGGTACAACCCGGACCGGCCCCAGATCCGGCAGGCGAGCGCCTGGTAGAGGGTCCACCGGTTCAGCATCGCGTCGAAGCTGGGCTCCGGCGTGCGCACGGTGATCACCCCCAGCCGATCCGCCCACTGACCTACCGCTCGGTCCACCGAGGCGCGGGCCTCGCCGACGTCGCGATAGCGCGCGGAGTGCGTCCCGCGCGGCGGCGTCGGTTTCGGCCGATCCCAGGAGCAGGGCCACCTCCCGTGTCTCGCCGGGAGCCAGCTCGATCGCGCACTGGATCGCCGCGCAGGGGTCCATCCCGGCACCGGTGACGCCTCCGAGGCGCCCCCCGGGCCGGAGCGCCGCCGGCGAGGAGGCGGAGCCGTTGCGGCCCAGGAATTCGTACCGGCTGGCGGTGAACGCCGACACCGGCTCGCTCATGGCGTGGAACGCGGCCCGGTCGGCGAACTCCGCATTGAAGGTGTTGCGCGCGAAGATCGCGGCGTGCTCCGCCTCGAAGGCGGTCGCGACCTGATGCTGGGTGTGCTCCCGCAGCACGCCGAGGGTCCACTCCACGTAGGACGTGACCAGGAGCCGGCGCGGCTTTGAGCCGGTGTTGGTCAGCCGGAGGAGCGACAGCTTCACCGGCGCATCGTCGGCCATGCCGACCGTGAGGTGCGATCCGATCCGATCGTGGCTGTGCTCGAAGAAGGACGCGCCCTGGCCGTGGCGGACGGTGTAGGGCGTCTCGCTCCGGACCGGCCCCGGCGTCGCGCTCCACAGCTCGCCCGCCTCGGGGTCCTGGATGTAGATGGCCTCGCTCACCGCGTCGCTCACCGGATCGTTGTGCCACGGCGTGAGGCGATAGAAGAAGCTGTTGACGGCCCAGGTGAAGCCGCCGCCGCGCTCGGTCAGCACGAAGCCGCCCTGCTCGTTCGCGATCACGTTGGACCAGGGGGCCGGCGGCACATGATCGCCATGCACGTCGATCTGGTACTGCCCGTCCTCGACCAGGCTTCCGTGGCCGTTGTCGTGCGTCGCTGCGTGGAGTGACGGGGGCGAGCGTCCGGCTGGTGGCGGCTCCGGCACGGACGGAGGTGAGCGGGGCGAGGAGATCCGGAATCTTCGCGCCGATCTGCTTGACCACGCGCACCACCCGGGAGTCGCTGCGCTCGGGGGCGCGGGGCTCGGGTCCGAGCGTGTCGGGCACCTCGTCGGGAATCTCGTCCGGCAGCTCCGTGGTCAGGATCCTGCCGAGGGGGCGGCCATCGCAGGGGATATGGACGCGCGCGGTGGCACGGAGCATCGACAGCTCCTCGGCTCCGAGCAGGTCGCGCCGGCGGAGATACACCCCGCCGGCCTTGTCGAAGCTGCCCGACTCCCCGACCGCGAAGACCGCGGCCGTGATCCGGTCGGCCAGATCCTGCTGGTAGTCGGGCGGGTGCGCGTTCAGAATGACGAGGTCCACGGTCATGCCATGCCGCCGCCAATAGCGGTGCGCCGCGAGCAGCTGGCGCAGCGTCGGCAGGCCGTCGGCGGAATCGATCGTCGCCAGGAGAATCGGCCAGTCGCCCGAGACGCCGTTGCGCCACAGCAGCGGCTGGGAGCCTCGGTTGCGGCGGAGCTCGGCCTGCGGGGGCGCGAAGCGCCGGGTTGCCGTAGAAGAGATGGCCCGCCAGCTCCTGCGCGATCGCCGAGTCGGCCGGGGTCAGCTGCAGCTCGCGCAGCTCGATCTGGCTCGAGGTCCAGGCGAGGTCGAAGGCCCGCTGCGCGGCGTGCGGGTCACGGTAGCGATCGGCCAGCGCAAAGGCCTGCTCGCGGCTGGTGGCCACGAACGTGGTGAATGCCACGGACGCGGATTGCCCGGGCGCGAGCTTGAGCCGCGTGCGGAGCGCGAAGATGGGGTCGAGCACCGCTCCGGTCGTCCCGGAGAGCGCCCCGTCCCGCTCCATGGCGATGGGGTCGCGTGTGCTCCGGCCCCGGCCGAGGAACCGCGCCCGGTCCGTCTCACAGGTGATGGGCCCGGCCATGCCGCCCGCGGCGGCCGCGACGTGCACGCACCAGAGCGGTCGCTCGGTGGACGCGCGGGGCCGGCGGGTCGCGGTGATCGCGGAACACCAGGCGTGCCATTCGGTCTCCACGAAGAGATTCGCGAATGCCGGATGGGCCCGCTCGGTGTCCGGGGGAGTGAGCACGATCTCCCCATAGCTGGTGAGCTCCATCTCGCGGAGCCGGTCGCCGTTGTTGGTCACCGTCACCCGTCGCACTTCGGCCGAGTCCTCGGGCACCACGGCGATCTCGGTGCTGGTCTCGATCGCGCCATCCAGGCGATGGAAGGTCACCCGGTCCGTCGCCAGGTCGGCATGGTAGTGATCGAATGGCGCGCATACCGGCTGGTGCGCGGCCGACCACATTCTCCCCGTAGACAGGTCCTTCACGTACTGGAACTGACCGGTGGCGTCGCGGCATCCGTCGGCCCGCCACCGGGTCACGGCCAGCGACTCGTAGCGGCTGTAGCCCCCGCCCGCGTGGCTCAGCATGATCGTGTAGGGCGGCTCGCCCAGCAGGGCAATGTGCGGCTGCGGCGTATCCGGGCTGTCGAAGCGGCGCACCGCCGGCTGCTCGATGTCCGCCTCGGGCATCGCGGAGTCGGGGCGAGCGCGCTGGGGCTCCCTCAGCGTCAGCCGGCGCGGGATGCGCTCGTGCAGCAGCAGCTCGGCGGAACGGACCACGGGATCGGCGTGGAAACGGCGGGGCCAGACCGAGGGAACCAGGATGTTGGTCAGGGCGACGAGGCCCATGCCCTGGTGGTGCGCCATGTAGGCGCGGACCATGGCGAAGGTCTGGTCCGCTTCGGGACGGGTATAGTCGATCGCGTCGCGAAAGCCGTAGGGGCCAAGCGCGCCGAGCCGCTCCAGCTGCGACAGATTCGCGAGCGCGGGCTCGGGGCTCACCATCAGCGCCAGGAGCGAAGCGTAGGGCGCGACCACGAGGTCGCGGCCCAGTCCCCGCTTGAGCGCGAGGTCCGGCACGCCGAACGCCCGGTACTGATAGGTGTGGTGACGGTCACGAACGTTGTACGCGCTCTCGCTCACGCCCCATGGTACCCGCCGCTCGGCGCCGTAGGTCCGCTGCCGGCTCACCGCCCCCTCATAGGTCTGCGCCAGCATCGTCTGTGGAAACGAGCGCATCACCAGCAGGGGCATCAGATACTCGAACATGCTCCCGCTCCACGACACCAGCGCCGGCGCGCCCGCGGAGAACGTGAGCGTGCGGCCCAGGTGGAACCAGTGCTCGGCGGGGACGTCGTTCTTGGCGATCGCGATGAAGCTGGCGAGCCGGGCCTCGGAGGCGAGGAGATCGTAGTAGGAGCCGTCGAGCGAGTGCGAGGTCTGCTGGTAGCCGATGGCGAAGAGCTTGCGGTCGGCGTCCATCAGGAACCGGAAGTCCATCTCCAGCGCGTAGGCGTAGGCGCGCTCGGCGATCGCCTCCAGGCGCACCACCAGGCGGGCCGCCTCGGCCGACGGCGGCGGCGAGGTCGCGCAGGCTCGCGAGCGGGCGCGCGGCGAAGGACTCGACCCAGGTGTCGTGGCCCTCGACCAGTCCGATTCCCCACGTGACCCACTCCGACGCCAGGGCATGCGGCCCCGGCCTCCAGCCCTCCCTGCGCCAGGGCCGCCTCGGCGCGCCGGAGGTGGTCGAGCGCCGTCGCGAGCGCTCCGGGAAGGGCGGGCGCGGTGCGCGCCGGAAGCGCGAGCTGCGCGGCCCGCAGGTGCTCGGCCGCGGGCAATCCCCGAGTGCGCTCGGCCGCCACGGCGATGGCCGCCTCGAGGGCGCGGCAGACTCGAGCGTCGAGCAGCGGCTCGTCGATCGCCCCCAGACACGCCTGCCGCAGCGCCACCAGATGCCCGGCCAGGTTCCCGCTGTCCACGGTGGACACGTAGGCCGGCTCGAGCACGCTGAGATCGCGCAGGTCGTACCAGTTGAAGAAATGCCCCTGATGCCGCCGCATGCGCTCGAGGGAGCGCAGGACCAGCTCGAGCCGGCCGGCCATGGCCTCGAGAGGGATGAAGCCGAGATCCCACGCACTCACCGTCGCCAGCAGCTGGAGCCCGATGTTGGTCGGCGACGTGCGCATGGCCACCACCGGCTCGGGGGCTTCCTGATAGTTGTCGGGTGCGAGCCAGTGGGTGTCTTCGGTGGCGAACCGCTCGAAGAAGCGCCAGTGCAGAAGGGCGTAGCGGAGCGCCTGCCGGCGCGCCGCCGTGGGGAGCCGATGCAGGGCCGGAACCGCCGACCGGCGAAGCGCGTGGGCCACCAGCGGCGAGGCGATCCACGCCAGCAGCAGCGGCAGCACCGCCAGGGCGAGCTGCCATGGTGCCTCGCCGGGAATGGGCCGGCGCCACGCCACTGCCAGCCCGACGACCAGCGCGATCGCGACCGCCGGCCACATGGCACGCCACAGGATCGAAGCGGAATCCGCGACACCCCGCTCGGTCTGCGAGGCGGTGCGCCACTCCAGCATCCTTCGGTGGCTCACGAACAGGCGCCAGAGTGTGCGGACGATCGCGTCCACCGAGACCCAGGCCTGGTGCGGCAGGAAGACGGCGGCCAGCAGCAGCTGCCGCGCGCCGTTCACCGCGTCGCGTCCCACCGCGGAGTAGTAGGCGCGCCAGGACTTGTCGAGCGGCGGGTGGATCAACGCCAGGAGGAGCGCCGTCACCCACGGGGCCGCGATGGCGCCGAGACCCAGCAGGGTCCAGCGCAGCGCGCTGCCGGGGAGCAGCGTCCAGCCCAGGACCAGAAAGACGAGCTGCGCGATCTCCAGCGTGCTGCGCCGGAGATTGTCCAGCAGTTTCCAGCGCGAGAGCACCGACAACCGGTTGGGCTCGGGGCCGTCGGGGCCCGGAACGCGGCCCGCCAGCCACCCGATGAGCTGCCAGTCGCCCCGAATCCACCGGTGCTTGCGACGGGTGAAGGTGAGGTAGCGGCTGGGGTAGTCGTCGTAAACGACGACGTCGGTGGCCAGCCCGGCGCGCGCGTAGCTCCCTTCGATCAGGTCGTGCGACAGCAGCCGGTTCTCCGGGAAGCGCCCCCGGGTGGCGCGCTCGAATGCCTCTACGTCGTAGACGCCCTTGCCGGTGAAGCTCCCCTCGCCATAGAGATCCTGGTAGACGTCCGACACCGCCGTGGTGTACGGATCCACGCCCGGCTGTCCCGACTGGATGGCGGCAAAGACCGAGCGATTCGCGCTCGGCAGCGAGATGCCGACCCTGGGCTGGAGGATGCCGTAGCCCCGCACCACCCGGCCCTTCACCGGGTCGTACTCGGCCCGGTTGAGTGGATGCGCGAGCGCGCCGACCAGATCGGGGGCGGCGTCCGGCGGCAGCACCGTGTCGTCGTCCAGCGTGATCACGTAGCGCACCCGCCGGATCATGGCGAGATCGCCCTCCAGCACCGCGAACGCCCCCTGGCCTCGTCCCAGGACGAACTGATTGAACTGGGAGAGTTTCCCGCGCTTTCGCTCCCACCCCATCCACACGCCCTGCCGGGGATTCCAGCGGCGGGAGCGATGAAAGAGATAGAAGGCGTCGTCCCGACCCTCGCCGTACCGGGCATTCAGCGCGCGAACCCCCTGCACCGCGGCGTCCACGATGGCCGCATCGCCCTCCGCGTGCTCGGTGGCGGCGTCGGTGAAGTCGCTCAGCACGGCGAAGTGGAGGTGCGCTTCCCGATTGGCCAGGAACTGCACCTCGAGGTGGTCGAGGGCCTCACGGACCGCGTCCACGTTCGCGAACAGGGTGGGGATCACGACCGCGGTGCGGAACTCCGGGGGCACGCCGCTCTCGTGCAGGTCGAGCTTGGGCAGGGTGCGCGGAGGCAGGAACGCCGTGACCAGCTGGTTCACGACGTTGACCGCGATGTCGTTGGCGGGAATCAGCCCGAGGAGCACGACGGGCAGCCACACCGACCAGGCCGGCGCGCCGCCCAGCCAGAGCAGTGCGGCGAGGGCCGCGCAGGTGAACGACACCACCCCGCCCACGAAGACGACGTTGGGGTGCCGCCGCACCCAGCGGTGCAACGCCTCCGCGGGCGGAGACACGTACCCGGTCGCGCGCTCGAGCTGATCGAGCCCCTCGTCGATCAGGTAGTAGCCGACGTGCCGCTGGCGATCCCGGATCCGATCGGGGCCGGTGGCGGCCGCGGTCGCCAGTTCCACCGCCTGCCGCGCCACGGCTTCCTCGGGCCGTCGGGTGCGCTTGGCGATCCGCTCGACCGCGTGGCGATAGCGGTCGCGGGTGGCGAACATCATCCGCGGGTAGAAGCCGGAGGGATCCTCCCGCAGCACCGCCTCCAGACGGCTCTGCGACTCGACGAACGTCTTCCAGTCCATCCGCGCCACGGCGCGGAGGCTGGTGATGCTGTTCGCCATGCCGACCTGGGTGAGCGCCAGCCGGCGGGTGGCGCGCGAGGTGGCGTCCTCGGCGGTCAGGGCTTCCTCGCTGATCCACCCTTCCAGCAGGCGGACCGCCGTGTGAGAGCCGCCGAGGGTGCGGAGCTGCTGCAGGAACCGGGAGACGAAGATCGGCGTGAGCGCCGGCGGGTCGGCCAGGAACCGGTCGAGCTCGTCCTCGAGCGCGCCGGGGCCCGATGCTTCGGCTTCCGCCAGGCGGGCCGCGCTGGCGTCGGCCAGCTGCGTCTCCTCCAGGCGGAGGACGGTCCGCAGCGTCATCCGGCGCACGTTCTCGATCAGGCCCAGGCGGAGCATCGCGGGAACCGCCCACAGCTCGCCGATCCGGAGCGGAGCTCCCTGCTGGAAGGCGGCCACGAACCCGCTCACGTTGTCGAGGTCGATCCGCCCTTCGCTGTGCGAGATGAGGGTGATCGCCAGCTCGTACACGCGCGGGTAGCCGGCGAGCGGCCCACCCCCGAGCACCGGCAGCTCACGGTAGTAGCCCCGGGGGAGGCTCTCCCGCACCTCGCCGATGTGCTCCTCGACGACGTGGTAGTTGTCCAGCAGCCATTCCGCCGCGGGACCGACGTCCTGCCCGGCATCCGCCGCCGCGGTGAGTCGGGTGTGCGCATCCGCCAGGATTCGCCGGGTTCCGTCGAGGCGGTCGAGCAGCGGCGTGCGCCGGCGGGATCGCTTCCGGCGGTCCAGCCGCTGCCCTCTCGCCAGCGTGCTCGCCCGCTCGCCCAGATGCTCGGCGCCGAGCAGCTCGCCGCGAATGGGGCCGGCCAGCAAGTCCTCGCGAGCGTCGGTGCGGCGTGAGATCAGGCGGGAGGCGAACCGGGACGACGTCGGCAGAGCTATGAGGCGGACCTTGGATGGCAGATCGGGGCAGTATAGGAGGGGGGAGAGCCCGTTGGAAGGCTTTCCCCCCGCCTGATCGGAGCGACCCGCGGTGCGAGCTAGTCCTTCCAGGTCAATCCGGTCAGGGCGATCCGAAATTCCCTGGCCTCTGCCTGGTAGCTCACCCGGTACCCGTCGAAATAGTAGCCCGCGGGAGCGTAGCGCTCGGACGCCGAGACCGGGATGACGCCCGGGCGTGCGGTCGCTGAATCGCGCTGGGCCAGGATGAAGGCGCGAGTGACCATCGGCTCGTCGAAGATCACCTTGCCGTCCCAGGAGCCGATGATGAACGTGGCCGTGAACGGCTGGTTCTTCGGCGGCAGCTCCGGCGAGGTCATGTCGAGCCAATGCAGGCCCATCTTCGGCACCGCGGCCTGGCCCGGGGTCAGCTGCATCAGCAGGTGGGACGAGACGTAGCCCGCCGGCATCTCCGCCTGCGGCGGGAAATTTCGCGGCGCGGGCGTCGTAGTCCGGGGCCGCGGGATCGATCGCGTTGCGCTCGGCGAGCGACACGCGGTAGAAGTGGAAGTCGAAGTGCGGGGCGGTGTAGGGCCCGCCATGGCCCTTCGGGTTCCAGTCGAGCTCCACGAACTGATAGGGGGTGCCGTTTTCGGCGGGCAGCTGGAGGATGTAGGAGTTGTAGTGCTCGTGGGCGCCGCCGGGGCTCTGGTCGCCGGCGGAAGGGAGACCTTCCAGTGCCGCCTCATCGAGCGCCACCCCGACCTCGACCGGGTTGCCCGAGGCCTGGTCCACCACCACGTAGGTCCGTGCCGCCCCATTGCCCAGGGTCGCCGGCGCGCCGTACCGCCGCTGGATCCGGCGGCCCCCCTCGGTCTCCACGGGGCCCTTCGCGCTGGCGAACGCCAGTCCGGTCAGGGCCAGGGCCAGGGCTGAGACCACCAGGGTCTTCGACTGCATCTCTCCCTCCAGATATCGGGTTCGGGTGCCGGATTCGACCGGGTTGCCTATTGGACGTGGTGACCACCGGCTCCTTCTCACCGCCGGCCCACCCGATTGCCACCCGGCCCTGTGGCGGCGCCACAGCGCCGCCGCCGTGGCCGACCCGTTACCGCCAAGCACAAGGTGGCCAGGCAACGAGTTAGCGGCGACGCGCGAACGGTGCGTGACTTGCGCTTTGAGCCGGTGCCCCTCGCAGTGCAATTCCACTCAGCAATCGCCGATGATTCCGGCCGGCACCCGGAGAAGGTCAGCGCGGATGCTTGCATCTCCAGTCGCCGTCACGGTGCGCCTTGGGCTAGCCATGGTCGGGATGGCGGCCCTCACCGGCTGCGCCGTCCAGACCCGGTCGAGCGTCCTTGCCGGCGGTCCCGAGCCGGTCGAAGTCCGCATGACTCCCACGGTCCTGTATGTCGGTCAGCGAACCCAGGTGGTCGTCCGAAGCCCGGGCGCCGACAGCATCGCCTTCGAGTCAGAGAACGGGCTCGACCGCTACTGGGCGGCGGACTCGGTGCTCACGGCATGGCTCACGCCCGACTTCGGCGGCGTCCCCGCGGGTGAAGGCTACGCGCCGCTTCGGAACGGCCGGGCGCTGGCCTATCTCAATCGGCCGGTGCGGGTCTCGGCGTGCCGGCGGGGCAGGTGCCGGGAGTTCTACCACGAGATCGCGGTCAAGCTTCCGGAGCGGAACGAGCGGGTGGTGGCGGTCACCGGCGGCTGGAGCTCGGTCTTCGCGCGGCGTGCCATCCGAGGTGCCAACCGGACCGTGCTCTTCCAGGATGTGCTTCACAGCGGGGTGTGGTCGCTGAACGGCGAATGGTCGGCGGGAGCGTGGAACGGTCGGGTGCAGGGATTCCTGGGCGCGGACGATCGGGGTGCCTGGCTGGATCTCTCCCGGGTGCTCCAGGGTGGCGACGACATGAGCTACGGGCTCGCGATGCACGCCGGGGTGACCCGCAGTGATTGGCTGGGCGACGGTGCCCAGTCCGTTCCGACCAACCGGACCGCGTATCGGGCCGGCATCGGACCCAGCATCATGTTCAAGGGCGTCACCGCCAGCTCCCAGTTCGGGTTCTACACCGACGGCGTGGAGACCCTGCAGATCGCGAGCACACGCCTCTCGGTGAACGGCAACCTCACCTCGGTGCGGCATCCCGTGACGCTGACGGCCGAGAAGACCTTCGCCTTCGGAGGCGGTGCCATCGTCGCCCGGCGCCGCGATGCCCTCGAGCGGCTGACCGCGGCGATCCGCGTGGTGGACGACCTCGCCCTCAACGTGGGACTGAGCAGCCACCGGATCGCCTGGCCCGACGACGACTCCCCCGCGGACCTTCGGGCCTCCGAGACCAGCATCATCCTGGGAGGGCAGTACACCGTCACCTGGTAGGTCCGGCCATCCGCGCGGCTTGCACGCGTCACCCGACGCGAGCAGGCTAGTAGCAAGGAGGAGCGCAAATGGCCGGAGACGGGGACCAGAAGGCGACGCTGTTGAATGCCGGGGCCGATGAGTCGGGCGGGCGGAGCCACGCGTGGTCACTCCCGGCCGACCTGCGGGAGGAAGCGGTCCGCAGGATTCGGACGGTCGCCCTGCTGTACGCCGCCGGATACTTCCTGATCGGCCTGTTCCCGGCCCTCTTGTCCGCCGAAGGCCGCAACATCCTCTTCAGCCGGGCGATCTACTGGTTTCCCGCGTTCGGCTCGATCGCGGCCGCGCTGGTGGTGGCCGGGCTCTCCTGGTCACGTCGGGTCCCGACCCACATCAAGCTCTCCGCCGGCCTCGCGTTCGAGATCCTCGGCAGCTTCGCGATCGCCGCGTCCGAGTACCACGACATCACTGCGCCGGTCATGCGTGGTGATCTCGGTGGTGGGGACTTCGGGCTCTCCTGGGTCTCGCCCTGGGTGCTGCTCTTCACCATGGTCGTGCCGACGCCTCCGCGTGTCGCCCTGGCCACGGCGACGCTCTCCCTGGCGTCAGTGCCGGTGATGTATGCCCTCGGCAGCAACCTCGCCCTGCCCCCCGACGCCTTCTTCTTCATCCTCGTCCTGCCCGGCATCGTGGTGCTGCTCATGGCCTATGTCGGCTCGCGGGTGGTCTACGGCTTGGGAACCGCGGTGAGCAAGGCCCGCGAAATGGGCAGCTATCGGCTGGTCGAGCGGCTGGGGGCGGGGGGGATGGGTGAGGTCTGGCGGGCGGAGCACCGCCTGTTGGCGCGACCGGCGGCGATCAAGCTCATTCGCCCCCAGATGCTCGGCGCCAAGGGGCCGGCCAATCGGGAGCTGCTCGTCCGCCGCTTCGAGCGTGAGGCGCAATCCACCGCGCTGATGCGGTCGACCCACACCATGGAGCTATACGACTTCGGCGTGGCGGACGACGGCACCTTCTACTACGTGATGGAACTGCTCGATGGCTTCGACCTCGACGCCCTGATCTCTCGCTTCGGGCCGGTCCCTCCCGAGCGCGCCGTGCACTTTCTCCTCCAGGCCTGCGCCTCGCTGGGCGAAGCCCACGAGGCCGGTCTGATTCATCGTGACGTGAAGCCCGCCAACCTCTACGCCTGCCGCTATGGGCGCGAGGTGGATTTCATCAAGGTGCTGGATTTCGGGCTGGTGACGGGAGGGGCGGCCGGCGAGGCTCGGGACGACCGGATCACCGCGGCGGACGTGAGCCCCGGCGGGACGCCGGCGTACATGTCGCCCGAGCAGGCGCTGGGGGACGGGCAGGTGGACGGCCGGAGCGATATCTATGCGCTGGGGTGCGTGGCCTACTGGCTCTTGACCGGGACCCTGGTGTTCAAGGGCTCGACGCAGATGGAAACGATCGTGCTGCACGTGAGCGGCGTTCCCGAGCCGCCGTCGCGCCGCACCACGCAGCCGATTCCGGCAGAGCTGGAGACGATCGTGCTCGACTGTCTCGCCAAGTCGCCGGCGGATCGCCCCCAATCGGCGGATGCGCTGGCCATCAGGCTGAACGCGGTGCGGTCGGCGGAAGCCATGGACGTCACGGCGCGCCCGAGCGTGGTGGGACGAACATCGGCCGGCCAAGGCCGGCATCAGGCTTCCGGATGCACCGCCCGTCCGACGATGATCGTGATGTTGTCGGTGCCGCCCGCCGCCAGCGCATCCGCCAGCAGATCCTCGCAGACCTGACGGGCGGACGTCATCGTCCGCAGCCGGTCGCGGATCGCGTCGTCCGACACGTGCGCGGTGAGCCCGTCGCTGCACAGGAGCACCACGGTGCCCCACTGCATGTCGAACCGGGTGACGACCGGGTCCGTCTGACGCCCGCCGAGTGAGCTGGAGAGAGTTCGGGCGAACCGGGTGGTGGCCGCGTCGGCGGGGGTGAGGACCCCGAGGTCGATCAGCTCCTGCGCCATCGTCTGGTCCCGCGTGATCTGCGACAGCTCGCCGTCGCGGAAGAGATAGCACCGGCTGTCCCCGACCTGCAGCAGGTAGGCCCGCGGCCACACGCCGAGGTAGAGCGTGAGGGTGGTGGCCATGCCCTGGTAATCGGCGTCGTCCTCGCCGCGGCGCAGCAGCGCCTGGTGGCACTCCCGCGCGCCTTCCGCCAGGGCATCGTAGAACTCCTGGTCGTCGGCCGACCCCGCGGCATAGTAGGAGCGCATGGTGCCGTAGACGTACTGCGTCACCGCCTCGAGCGCGACCCGGCTCGCCTCCTCACCCCGCACCCCGCCGCCGACGCCGTCCGCCACCATCGCCAGGAAGGCGAGCCGCTCGGGCCCGGCCATCAGCCGGTCGGTCGTCGGGAGGCTGGTCTGGTGCACCACCATCTGCTTGCGGAGCGCGCAGATCAGGAAGTGATCCTGATTGTCGGGGCGGACCCGGCCCGCGTCAGTGAGGCCGTAGACGTCGATCTCGCTGTCGAGCGGCTTGCGGGCGAGGGTATCGGGTGGTGCGTCGGTCTGCGGGGCGGCCATGGGACCTCCGGTGAGACGAAGACTAGAGTCCCAATCTGTGTCTCGCCCCCGAAATCGGCCAGTGGCTCCTAGCGGCCGACCCGGAACAGCTCGGCGTCGGCATTGGCCCGGCCGAGGAAGAGATCCGCCAGGATCCTCGCGGCGATGTAGCCGAATACGATGCCGTTCGCCCCGTAGCCCAGTGCGACGTAGCCATTGGGGAACTCCGGCGGCACGCCGATGTAGGGGAGGCTGTCCGCCGTCTCGGCGAAGGTACCGGCCCAGCTCCAGTCCACGTCGAAGGGGATGCGCGGGAACAGCTCGCCGAACTGCTTCGCCAGGCGCTCCACCTGCTTGTCCTGGACCTTCTCGATCTTGTGTGAGCCCTTGAACGGAACGTCGGCGCCCCCGACGATCGCCCGCCCGTCGGGGGTGGTCCGCAGGTAGACGTAGGGCCGGGCCGTCTCCCAGATCAGGCAGCGATCCTCACCCCATCCATCGAAGGTCGACAGCGGCGAGGTGGCGAAGCCGAAGGTGCTGGTGAGCCGGATCGATTTCCGCGGCACGAAGGGCGGGACGTTGTAGCCGGTGGCGAAGATCGCCTTGCGCGCGCGGATCCGGAAACCATCGGCGGTCTCGAGCAGCACGCCCTTGCGGTCCGACTGATAGCGGGCCACGCCGGTACGGTCGTAGGCTTCCAGACCGTCGCGGACCGCGGCGGCCAGCAGCGCGTGGGTGAAGTGGAGCGGGTCGATCTCGCCCGCGAGGCGGGAGAGCAGTGCCGCGGGGCGCTCGAAGGAAAACCGGTCCCGGATGTCACTCGGGGAGAGCAGGTCCACCTCGAGGCCGATGTCCCGGCGCGCCCGACGCTCGCGCTCCAGCGCTTTCACGTCACGGGAGGCGCTGGCCAGATAGAGGCTGCTCTTCCGGGTGAAGTCGGATTCGCCTCCGACCTTGTGGGCGAGGCGCTCGATGCCCTCGATCGCGTCGGCGCAGAGCCGGTAACACCGCTCCGCGGGCCCCGAACCGAGGCGCTCCGCGAGGTCTGAGAGATGGGTGTCGAGCTCATACTGGAGGAGCGCCGTGGATGCGCCGGTGCTGCCGTAGCCGACCTCGCGGCCTTCCAGCAGCACGGTATGGATGCCTTCCTCCGCGAAGCGCTGACCCAGGAGAGCGCCGGTGACGCCGCCGCCGATGATGGCGAGATCGCACCGGCGATCCTGGTCGAGCTTCGGGTAGGAGGCCTGCAGGCCCCCCTTCACCAGCCAGAACGGGACCCCACTCGTCAGATCCATCCCGCCAAACTAACCACGCGCGGCTCCCCTCGCGCGCGGCCCTTCGGCTCCCCATCTTCCTGCGATGGCCGACCTCGAATCCTCCGATCCGCTCGACGCACTGGTTCATCTGTCCCACCTGCTCGGCCGTGAAGCGCGCCTGGTCCAGCCGGGTGGAGGAAACACCTCGGTCAAGGTGGGGGATGCCCTGCTGGTGAAGGGCAGCGGGACCGACCTGCGCACCATCTCCCGCGAGGGTTTTACCCGGCTCTCGCTGGCGCGGCTCGGCGGTCTCCGCGAAGCGGAGACCATGAGCGACGCCGAGATGATGCGATTCATGGCCGGCTGCATGCTGGCCGATGGTCCTGCGCCGAGCGTCGAGACCCCGCTGCATTCGCTGCTGCCGCATCCCGTGATCGCGCACACCCACGACGTCGCGACCATGAGTCTGACCAATGTGGGCGACGGGACCGCCGAGCGTCTGGTCGGCGAGCTGTTCGACGGACGGGTGGTCTACGTCCCCTACGTCCGCCCCGGGTTCCCCCTCGCCCGTGTCGTCCGCGAGATGGTGGGCCGGATTCCCCCCGCGGCGATCGGACTGACGCTCGCGCATCACGGACTGGTGGTCTGGGGAACGGATGCGGCGGAATGTCATCGCCGGCTCGAGGAGGCGGTCGGGCTGATGGATGAATACCTCGCGACCGCACGGCGCGGTCGGCGTCGGCGGGCCCCGGCGGCGGCCACCGTGACCTCCCCCGAGGCGCGCGGCACGCTGGCCGAAACGGTACTGCCTGCCGTGAGGGGCGCGCTGAGCGAGCCCGACCGTGTGGTGCTCCACTTCGACGACAGCGACGACGTGCTGCGTGCGATCGGCGAGGACCGGATGCCCGAGCTCACGCGCCGCGGCATGGCGACGCCGGAGCATCTGCTGAGGGCCGGCCGGCTGCCCATCTGGCTCGACCTCGATCCTTCGGCGGATGGCGAGCGACTGGTGGCGAGCGTGCGGACCCAGATCGCGCAGGCGCGGGAGGAGTATCTCGCGTACCATGGGCGCCACGCGGCCGACGGACAGCAGCCGCTCGACGACTGGGCCAAGGTGATCCTCGCCCCCGGCTCGGCATGATCACGGCCTTCGGCGACAAGCGCGGTGCGGTCACCGCCAACCTCTGCTACCGCGCCACGCTGGAGGCCATCGAGAACGCCGAGGCGGTCGAGCGGTTCGCGTTCATCCCGGAGGAGGATGTGTTCGAGTTCGAGCACTGGCCGCTGGAGCGGCGGAAGATCGAGGAGCAGATCGCGAAGGACCGGGCCTCGCGCCTGCTGCCGCGCCACGTCGCCATGGTCATCGGCGGAGGCAGCGGAATCGGCCGGAGCGCGGCCCTCCGGTTCGCGGAGGAGGGCGCCCACGTGGTCGTGGCGGACCTCGACGAAACCCAGGCGGAATCAGTGGCGGCGGAGGTCGGTGCGCGAGCGCCCGGACGGTCCGTCGGTGTCGCGGTGGACGTCCGCGACGACGCCGCTCTCGACGCGCTGTTCCGGCGGACCGTGCTCGAGTTCGGGGGACTCGATGCGCTGTTCTACACCGCGGGAGCGCCCCCGCGCTTCGCGCCGATCACCGATATCCGCCGAGAGGACCTGCAGCGGCAGCTCGAGGTTCACTACCTCGGCGCCGTAGCCGCGATCGGCCGGGCGGCCGCGATCATGCGGCGTCAGGGGCTGGGCGGCTCGATCGTGGCCTCCGTCTCCAAGGCGGCCCTGGTCCCGGGACGGGAGGCGGTGGCCTACGGCGGCAGCAAGGCGGCGCTGCTGCAGGCGCTGCGGGTGGCCGCGGTCGAGCTGGGCCCGGACGGCATCCGGGTGAACGCGATCAACGCCGACCAGGTGGACACGCCGCTGTTCCAGCAGTTCGTGCGCGAGCGCGCCGCCAGCCGCGGTGTGTCGGTCGAGGAGCAGCTGGAGACGTACCGGAAGCGGAACCTGATGGGCGCGGCGCTGATTCCGGCCGAGGCGGTGGCGGACCTCGCGGTGCTGCTCGCGAGCGACCGGTTCCGGTTCACCACGGGCGACATCCTCACCGTCGACGGCGGGCTGCCGGAAGCGTTCCCTCGCTGACGGAGCCGGACGGCGCGCCGCGCGCCGCCCGGAGTTTCCGGCGAGAGTCTAGCGGGGCCAGAGCCAGCCGAAGGTGCCTGCGGTGACCAGCCCGTACAGCAGCCCGTCGAAGGTCTCCTTGGCTGCCACCACCCACGGCTTCCCGCTCCAGATCGAGGCGGGAAGGCCTCCCGCCGCGTAGGCCAGGAAGGCGACGGCGCCCACGACCCGGAACACGTGGAGGTAGGGCGCTCCCGGGTCGATCGCGTGTGCGGCCACGTAGCCGACGAAGAGCGACACGCCGAGGGTGAAGAGAAACCACTGCACCAGCATCGGTCCCATGGACGCGGGACCCGGCTTCCGCAGGTACGCCAATCCGACCGGACCCTCCAGCATTTTCTGCTTCATCGCCGGCGTTTCCATCTCCTTCATGTCGGCCGCGTGAGGGAAGACGTACTGCCCCGGCGCCGGGTTTCCGGCGCGGATGGCCGCGCGGACGGCGTCCTCGTTGGAGAGACGTCCATAGTCGCTGCTGTGATACTTGAGCACCATGTGGATGATCGAGCTGAGCACGAAGACGAAGACGGCCGACAGAAGGATGGGAAGCCAGAGCGCAGGGAGGATCGACATAATTCCTTCCGTTTGGAGGGGGACCGGTCAGGGCAGCGCTAACGTACCTCCGTGGCGGTGATGCCCGCCAGCATACCTCGCACCCGTGACAGCAGCTCCTCGGGAGCGAACGGCTTCTGGATGAACAGCGCGGTTTCCGGCAGCAGGCTGCGGGCCAGCACGTCGTCCCCGGTGTAGCCGGACATGAACAGGATGGGCATCGCGGGGTGAGTGTCCGCCAGGGCGTCGCTCAACTCCCGGCCGTTGAGCTCGGGCATGATCACGTCCGACAGGACCAGCTTGGGAGGCTCCCCGCCGACCGAGAAGATGTCGAGCGCCTGGCGGCCGTTCTCCGCCTCGATGACGGTGAGGCCGGCGCCTTCCAGCGTCCGACGCACCAGCTCCCGGATCGCCGGCTCGTCCTCCACCACCAGCACGAGGGCCGACTCCATCTCCATCGGCGTGTCGGTGGGGACCTCCCGCTCCGGCAGGCTCACGGCTTTTACGTCCTCGGGCGCGGCCGGGAGGTAGATCTTCATGGTCGTGCCGACCCCGGGCTCGCTGTACGGCCAGATGAAACCGTCATGCTGTTTCACGATCCCGTACACGGTGGACAGGCCGAGGCCGGTGCCCGCGCCAACCGCCTTGGTGGTGTAGAACGGCTCGAAGATCTTGGCCAGCGTCTCCTTGCTCATCCCCTCCCCGGTATCCGAGACGATGATGCGCACGTGGGGTCCGGGCACCAGGTGGCCGACCCGGTGCGCGTCGGCATACTCCTGGTGGAGGACCACGTCGTCGGTCCCGATGACGAGGCGGCCTCCCGTGCGCATCGCGTCGCGCGCATTGGCGGCGAGGTTGATCAGCACCTGGTCGATCTGGGTGGGGTCGGCGAGTATCCGATAGCGGGCACGGTTCGGCAGCACGGTCAGCGCCTTGTCGGCGCCGAGCAGTCGCTCCAGCACCGGGATCAGGGCGGTGACCGCCTCGTGCGGGTCGATGAGCTGGGTCTGCTTGACCTGTCGGCGGCTGAACGCGAGAAGCTGCTGCGCGACGCGCGCCGCCCGAGTGGCCGCGCTCACCATCTCGCGCACGTCGGCCGATTGCGGGTGGCTTTGCCCCAGCGCACCGAGCACGAACTCCCCGAAGCCCAGCACCGCCATGAGCTGATTGTTGACCTCATGCGCGACGCCGCCGGCGAGCGTGCCCACCGCCTGGAGCCGCTGGGCCTGGCTCAGCTGCTCCTCGGCGTGCACCCGCTCGGTGATGTCGGTATGGGCGCCGACCCATTCGCGGATCTGTCCCCGGTCATCCAGCACCGGCACGGCCCGGACCTCCATGCTCCGGTACTCGCCGTCGCGCCGACGCAGCCGCTGCTCGGTCGCGAGCGGGCGGCGCGCGGCGACCGCGTCACCCCACGCGCGCAGCGCCTCGGCCCGATCGTCGGGATGGATCGCCTCGAACCACCCGCCCCAGGTCGCCTCCGATCCGGTCTGCCCGGTGAAGGCTTCCCACTGGCTCGTGTCGGTCGGCCGTCGGCCGTCGGCCGACGCGGTCCACACGATCTGGGCGGCGGCGGCGACCAGCGCACGGTAGCGGGCTTCCCCGCGGCGGAGCGCTTCCTCGGCGTGCTTCTGCTCGGTGACGTCGTTGTCCACCTCGATCACCGCGCCCGGCCGGCCTTCCTTGTCCCGGTGCAGAATCCAGTGGCTGGCCACCTGCACCCGTCCCCCGCTCCGTGACCGCCGGGTCAGCTCCGCGTGCCACTCGCCCTGCTCCAGAAGCGCGGTCACCGCGACGTCCGCGGCACCGGAAGCTCGGTGCGCAACAGCTTGACGGCGTCGGTTCCCACCGCCTCCTTCGCGTCCCATCCGTAGAGCCGCTCGGCCCCCGCACTCCAGAACTGGATGGTTCCTTCGAGGCTCCGCGCGAGCACCGGGGCGTGATTGAGGATCTCGAGCAGCTCCTTGGTCTGGCGGATGCTCTCGCGCAGCGCCGCTCCCGTCGCCTGCTCGGCCTCGAGCAGCCGCTCGCTCAGCGCCATGTCCGCCGCCGCCCACTCCGCCGCCCGCCGCTCCTCGTCGGCCCGGCGCACCACGGCCGCCACCCGAAACGCCGCGACGATCGAGAGCCCGATGAAGGCGCCGACGAAGAGCGCGAGCACCACGTGCTGCTGGTAGAGTCCCAGCTGGAGGGCGAGCAGGCTGCCGGCGACGAAGAGCAGGGGCGTCAGCACCGCGAGTGGGAGCAGCCGCCGGAGCAGGATGGTCCCCGGCTCCCGGTCGACCAGGAGCTCGACGATCAGCGGCCCGTGCGTGGCGGCGGCCACGCCGATCGTGAGAACCAGCAGCAGCAGGGCCGTGGCGAGCGAGGTGCCGACGCCGGGGGCGAATGCGTAGAGCTCGGCCGAACCCGACCATATGCCCCACGATGGCCAGCAGCGGGATGACCGCGGCGGCCATCAGGGCGGACAGGTGGAGCCGCCGATGCTGAGCGGCCCAGCCGTCCTTGGTGAGGAGCAGGGCCAGGCCGAGGAGGAGGAAGCACGCCGTGCTGCTGGGGGAGGGGCGCCCGGGAAAGCTGGAGGGCAGCCGGTAGACGTCCTCCGGGAAGAGGAGCGTGTCGAATCCGAGATTGCTCCAGGTCAGATACTCGGCCAGGACCAGCGTCGCGATCAGCACCGCGATGGCCGACGCCCCCCACAGCTGGCGCTCCATCCCCGCCTTCCACGCGAGCAGGGCCGCGCCGACCAGGACGAACAGCAGTGCGGTGAGTGGGACCATCGGCGGGAACGAACGGCCACGCGGGGATGAGGGGGCCGGGGCCGAACACGTACGACTCGATGACCGCCACGCCGATCAGGGCCGCGGCGGCGCCGGCAGCCATAGGCAGCCTGCCGACCCACAGTGTGACTTGTGCGGCGCCGGCCGCGGGAAGTGAAGGTGCGGAGGCCCGTGGTGGTTGACGGTGAGTCATGACCGCTCGTGGCTGCCGCGACAGGTGGGGGAGCCGGAATCTATACAGGCGTGCGGGGCGGGAGCGAGTGGGTGGGGGTTCGGCGTGGTGTCGAGGGTGGAACGTCCTCAGGGTGCCAGTAGTAGGACTCGGCCCAGCGCGAGGGCGCCCGTCAGCAGCAGCGCCACCGACCACACCAGGTCGAAGTTGAACCAATGGGTCCGCAGGATGGCGAGGCCGACCCGCCGGTAGACCACCCAGGCAGTGGCGGTCATGACACCCAGCAGCACCGCGGTGTGAAGCACGATCCCCGCCAGGGCCTCGCGGGCCCTGCCGGATGGGTCGCCCGAGCTCATGAGCGCGAGAAGGACCGGGGCGAGCATGAGCCCCGCCCCGTGCGCCGTCGCCATCAAGCCGGACCAGACCACGAGGTCCCGGCTGCTGACGCGCATGCCGACCCATCGCGGGTGCCGGTACCAGCGGGCCAGCCGCCAGACACCGAAGATCAGAAGCACGCCGGCGGCGAGGAGCCCCAGCGTTCGGGCGTCCAGAAGGGTATCGAGAAGCAGGAGCGGGACGGCCACCGCCCCCAGGCCGAGCAGATGTCCCAGCGCTATCGGCGGGAGGGCGCTCCACAGTGCGCGCTCCCGCTGTTCCTGCAGCCCCAGCGCGACGGCGAAGAGCCACCCCATGCCGGGGTTGAGGCCGTGGTAGACCCCGAACCCCACCAGGGCGAGCCAGGCTCCCGCATGCTCAGGATGGGAAGCAGAAGGTATCAGTCGAAGCGTCTCCCCCCTCGAGCCGGACCTGATGCGCGCGCGCTTCGCCGAAGGTCGCAAGGAAGCCGGGATCCACCGTGATCCCCCCGTTCGGCTTCACGTCGAGTTTGACCATCCACCCCGGCATGCCGTCGGGATAGAACTGGTCGTCCCAGGCGCCGTAGAGACCGTTGGTGAAGTACACCCGCTTACCGTCGCGGGAGATCTCCACCATCTGCGGGCCGCCCTTGAGCGAGCCGCCCTTGGGGTGGCCCGCCTTCCGCACGATCCCGCCGACCTGGACCGTCCCCGTCAACTTGGCCTCGAGGGGGTCGCTCACGTCGTACTGACGCATCTCGCCGGTGCCCCAGCAGCTCACGTAGAGAAAGCGGTCGTCGAGCGAGAGATCGATGTCGGTGACCAGCGGCGGCACCGCTTTGAACGGCTTGAGGGCGGGGGGCAGGTCGGCCGGGTCGGCGGGCTCCGCGGGGATGGTCGCGATCTTCTTGACCTTGAAGGTGTCCTTTTCCCGGTACCAGGCCCAGACCGAGGCGGAAAGGTCGGCCACGCTGATGACCACGCCGAAGAATCCATACTGCTTGCGGGGGTCGTGGGCGGGGCGCAGCTCCAGCACCATCTGGTGCTCGTCGCCGATGTCGATCACCTGGGTCCGCTTGCGGCGCCGGAGGTCCCAGAAGTGAATCCGGTGCCCGTACTTCTTGCCCAGCAGCTCCTCCGGTACCACGCCGTTCTCGAACTGCCGGGGCTCGCCCCATTCGCTGGTGATCATCACGTCGTGCGCGTAGTGCCACCAGAAGTCGTAACCCAGGAACTGATCGCCGCGGTCGATTTCCCACGCGCCGAGGGGCTCGAAGGTGAAGTGGTCGAGCAGGAAGACGCCGCCGGGTCCCTTGCCGTCCTCGGTGCCGCCGAGCGCCGACATGTAAATGGCGTCCGGCCCACAGTGGACGGTGTGGGGTCGGGAGTATCCGGTCCGCGCCTTCACCGTCTCGGGCTCGATGACCTTCACGATCGTCGGCTTGAGCGGATCGGGACGGGTGTCCACGATGTAGATGCGCGAGCTTCGGAGCCCCGGCACCACCAGGTACCGCCGCTCGAGGTGGGGATGAGGCGAGGGGGGACAAAGCGCGGAGCTGCAGGCGTTCCAGCCGAAGTGGTGCAGCTCGTCGCCGACGTTCGGCATGTCGAGCTTGTGGACGACGGTCGAGTAGGTGGGTGACTCCGGGTTCAGATCCACCACGCAGATCGCGTCGGGAACCCCCGGCCGGTGCGGGTTGAGCGTGGCGACGTAGGCATGCCGCTCGGACGGCGCGCCCATCGCCATGCGGGCCGACGGGTAGAACGTGGGGTCGGGTTTCAGGAGGGTCATCATGTCACCGTGGTCGCCTTCTGCATGCCGTGCATGAAGTGCGGCTTCCCGTCCTTGGCGTCGGGCAGGAAGCAGAGCAGGCCGTACTCGCCCGCGGGGAGGTCTACTTCGATGATCGCGTGGGTGCCGGGCATGATGCCGCTGATGCCGCCGTGAAGGCTGCCTGGGGGCGGGCCCACCTGTTTCATGCCCCATGCGGTGAAGTCGGCGGGCTTCTTGCCCGGATTCAACTTCACGATGGCGATCTCGTGGTGCTGGATGCCCACGTTCTCGACCCGGATCCGGTGCTTGCCCGCCGTGATGGGGGCCGAGAGCTGAAAGTCGTAGTCGAGGAGCTTGACCACCAGGTCCGTCTCCGGCTCCACGGCAGCCGGGCCGCTCGCGGCCACCACCTTGAGCGCGCGCGCCATGCCCTTCGCGACGTGCGGCACGCCATCGGCTGAGGGAATGAAGCAAACCAGCGCGTAGTCGCCGGGGGTGAGGTCCTGAATCACGCTGGACGCGTCGTTGGGTGCTGGTGGGGCGGGTCCGCCGACCGACGTGGCCCAGCTGGGGAAGCCATCCCCCTTGAGGGCGCCCAGGAAATCCTTCAGCGACTTGCCGTTCTCGAAGCGCACCAGCTGAACGTGATGGAGGGAGGGCCCATCGCTGACCAACCGAAGGGTCGTGACTCCCGCTGGGATCTGCTCCGGTGCTTCGAACGTGAAGTCCCGCGCCGTGATCGTGACGACGTTGGGCGCGCCCGGGGCCGCGGAGGTGTCTGCGGCGGAGACGCCGCCGCCCGGAGGCGCATCGCTCGCGGGCCTGTCGTTGCCACACGACGCGAGCAGGACGGCCAATACCGTCAGTGACGCGCTGCGAGCCATAGCGACGAACATGCGAACCTCGAGGTGGGGGAATGCGAACGGAGATGCCGGCCAGCAGCCCCCAGCATGCAACGGGCGACGCCGGAGCGTCAAGAGTGGTCGGGCCCTGTGCCTTCCAGCGTGAGAAGCCGGGCGATACCTTGCGTCCATGCCATCATCGTCTCGCCTCCCTATGGGTTCCAGCGGGCCCGGCTCATTTCACCCCACCCACCAGTTCTTCGTTCGGATCGACTCCCCCGCCAGGTGACGAATCCCATAGAAGCCTCCGAGTCGGGAAGCCACGGGCAGGACGACGAGGTCCGTCGGGGACGAGAGCGATTTCAGCTCGCGGCTCGGGTCACCCAGGATCTCCTCTGGGAATGGGACCTGGACCTGGGCCACGTCATCTGGGCCGGGACCACGCGCCCGTACTTCGGGCTTCCCCCCGAGCAGATCTCGTCGGTCAACGGGAACCCGTATCTGGTATGGGCGGACCGCGTCCATCCCGATGATCTGGCCGGCGCGGAGCAGGTGTCCCGAGTGGCGATCCAGGGCCGCGCGGAGTCGTGGGACCACGAGTATCGCTTCCTGCGGGGTGACGGGACCTACGCCCTGGTCTCGGAGCGGGCGTTCATCGCCCGGGACGAAATGGGACGGGCTCGCTGGATCGTCGGAGCGATCCGCGACGTCAGCGGCCGCAAGGAAACCGAGCGTGACGCCACCCGACTCGCCGCCATCGTGGCATCGTCCACCGACGCGATCATCGGGAAGAGCCTGGAAGGCATCGTGACCACCTGGAATGCCGCTGCCGAGCGGATCTTCGGGTACTCGGAGCGGGAGATGGTGGGGAACTCGATCTTCGTGCTCATCCCCGAAGAGCTGCACGAGGACGAGCGGACGCTGCTGCGGCGGATCGCCGCCGGGGAGCGAGTGGACTTCGCCGACGCCGTGCGGATCCGGAAGGACGGCTCCCGGATCTACATCGCCCTCACCGTGACACCGATCTGGGACTCCTCCGGCGTCGTGGTGGGCGCTTCATCCATCAAGCGTGACATCACCGACCGGAAGCGCGCCGATGCCGACCTCGCTCGCCGCGAGGAGCGCTACCGGGCGCTGGTGGTTGCCACGTCGACCGTCGTGTGGATCGCGAATCCCGCGGGAGAGTTCGATGCGCCACAGGAATCGTGGCAGGCCTACACCGGGCAACCCTGGGCCGAGCACAGGGACCTCGGCTGGATGGAGGCCATCCACGGCGACGACCGGGCGCATGCGGCCGCCGGCTGGCTCCAGGCTCGGAGCCGGAGGGCCATCTGGGAGGGCCGCCCGCGCATCTGGTCGCAGGCGCATCACGGCTACCGGCACTGTGTGGTGCGCGCTGTCCCCCTGCTCGCGGCCGACGGGGAGGTGCGCGAGTGGATGGGCACGGTGACCGACGCGGAAGAGCGGTGGCTCGCGGACGAGCGCCTCCGGCAGGCCGACCGGATGGAGTCGGTGGGGAGGCTGGCCGGAGGTGTGGCGCACGAAGCCAACAACCAGATGACGGTCATCCTCGGCGCGGCGGAATTCCTTGACCGGGCGGTGCGCGACGAGCTGGTCCGCATGGACCTGGAGCACATCCGTCGCGCCGCGCACCGGACGGCGGTCATCACCCAGCAGCTTCTCGCCTTCAGCCGCCGCCAGGTACTTCAGCCCCAGCTGGTCAACCTGAACAGTGTCATCAGCGCCATCGAGCCGATCCTGCAGCGGGCCTTGGGCGAGCTGTCCCGTCTCGAGCTCCGCCTCGCCCCGGACATCGGTCAGGTGCGCGCCGACCCGGGGCAGCTCGACCAGGTGCTGCTGAATCTCGCCCTCAACGCGCGCGACGCGATGCCGGACGGCGGCACCGTCACCATCGAGACGATGAACGTCGGGGTGGACGAGCACGCCGCGACGGCCCGAGGGGTGGATCCCGTCGCCCCCGGCCGATACGCCGCACTGGCCGTGTCCGATACCGGCACCGGGATGGACCGCGAGACGCTCGACCACATCTTCGAGCCCTTCTTCACCACCAAGGCCGTGGGGGAGGGCACCGGGCTTGGACTGGCAACCGTCTACGGTATCGTGCGGCAGAGTGGGGGATACCTCTCGGTCACCAGCCAGCTCGGGCGGGGGAGCGCCTTCCAGATCTACCTGCCCCTGGTCGGCGCCGATGCACCGCGCGATCACCTTCACGCCCCCGACCCGTCTCCGGTGGGGGGACCGAATTCATTCTGGTCGCGGAGGACGAGCCCGCCGTGCGCGGTATCATTGCCCGCTCGCTGCGCAGTTACGGCTATACCGTCCTCGAGGCCGCCGACGGCGCCGAAGCGCTGGAGATCGCCGCAAACGGCGCCGGCGCCGCCCGACCTGGTGATCGCGGATGTGGTGATGCCGGGCATGGGCGGCAAGCAGCTGGCGGCGGCGCTGGAGGAGCGGTGGCCCGGTATTCCCGGTGCTCTTCATCTCGGGCTACACCGGTGTCGATACCGTCCGGCGCGGACTCATGGAGGAGGGACGGGAGTTCATGCAGAAGCCGCTGGAACCGGACCAGCTGGCGATCAAGGTGCGCCAGATCCTCGACGCCCGCCGCGCGACATCGAGCCGCGGCCCGACGAAGTCCGGCTCACTCGCCGCCCTGCCGCCGATAGATCTCCCGCAGTGTCTCCATGGTGTCCGCGTCCGCCGCCGACTTGTCCGGCCGATATCCCTTGATCCGCGCGAACCGGAGCGCCAGGCCGCCCGGGGTAGTGCGGGCTGGCCTGGAGGTCGTTGAACGCCACCTCGACCACCAGCTCGGGCCGCACGTAAACCGTGTACTCGTCGCGGCTCACCTCCAGCTCGGCCAGCCGCTCGGTCTGCCACCGCAGGATCTCGTCGGTCATCCCCTTGAATGTCTTGCCGAGCATCACGAACCCGCCGCCGCCGGGATCGCGGGCGCCGAGGTGGAGGTTGCTGAGCCAGCCGCGCCGGCGGCCGTGGCCCCATTCGGCGGCGAGCACGACGAGGTCCAGGGTGCGCACCGTCTTGACCTTGAGCCAGCGGCGCCCGCGCCGGCCCGCCTCGTAGGGCGCGTCGAGCGCCTTCACCATCACCCCTTCGTGCCCTCGCGCCATCGCGGCGCGATGGAAGTCGCCCGGCGGCGTCGGCGCTGAGCGGTCACCACCCGGGGCACGAGCAGGCACGCCGGGAACCGATTCGGACCAGCAGCTCCACGCGGCGTTGGAACGGCTCGTCGAGCAGCGAGGCGCCGTCCAGGTAGAGCATGTCGAACAGGAACAGGGTCACCGGCAGCTCGGCGCGCATCCGCTCGACCTCGAGCCGGCGTCCGAACCGGCGCATCGTCGTCTGGAACGGCAGCGGGGTGCCGTCGGGCCGAAGCGCGATCGCCTCGCCCTCCACGATCACCTCGCGCGCGGAGAACGTCCGCGCCGCCTCGACCAGCTCGGGCACCGCGGCGGTCACTTCGTTGAGCCGGCGGGAATAGACCCGCACCTCGTCGTCCCGCCGGTGGATCTGGACGCGCGCGCCGTCGAGCTTGTATTCGACCGCCGCCTCGCCCAGCTCGGCCAGCGCCTCGCCCACGTCGTCCGCGCTTCCCGCGAGCATCGGCAGCACCGGCTGAAAGAGCCGCACCGCGAACCGCGGAGAGTCCGCCCTCACCCCCGCCGAGCGCCGCCCGCGCCACCGCCCGCAGATCGCCCGCCATCATGAAGGCGCGCCGCACCTCCGCGGCCGGGCGACCCGGCTGCGCGGGCGATCGCCTCGACCAGCAGGCCCTCGAGCGCGCCCTGCCGAAGCTCGCCCACGACCAGCCCGGCGAAGAAACTGCTGCTCGTCCGCCGTCAGTCTGGCGAGCAGCGCCTCCAGTGCGCGACGCCTGCGGCCTCCGCGGACCCCTTGCCGCTGGTGCGCGCGATCTCGGCCGAGCGTCGCGTCCACCTCGGCCAGCTCCACCGCTGGCCGATTCGGCCGACGGCCTCGGATCGCGCGCTCTGCATCGTGGCCCAGCCGAGCCCGAGCTTGTCCTGCCGGACCGTGCCCGGACAGGTAGCGCGGCGGCGATCTCGATCTCGTCGGCGGGGACGTCCGCCAGCAGAGCTCGCGAGCAGCGCGATCTTGTCGCGGCGCCCTCGGGTCTCCGCGACCCGGCGGGATGTTTCCGCCACCAGCGCGAATTTCATTGCGCCGGGCTCCAGGGTCGTGGGCCATGGACGGAAGAATAGCCCGTTGCGCTTCCCGTCTCCCACTCGCATCACGCCCTGCAAGAGCTGTCAGCCGGGTCCCTGAGGGCTTGGGGCCGGGGTCGGGTCCGGTCTTCGGCGAACCGGTTAACTCCAAGAAGTGTCCGAGGGCTACGCCGCGATGTTGCGTGGCTGAAACGTCCGGTGGCAGGCGGTTTGCGGGCAGCGTGGGCCCGGACGCGTTCCGTCCTTCGCAGACCTACTTCACCAGTCATCCTTCGAGGGAGATACGATGAAGACGCTCATGCGTGGTGCTGCGGTCGGTCTTGCCCTGGCGCTCGGCGCGCAGACCGCGCACGCCCAGGCCGGCCTGAGCCTCGGCTTCGGTGCCGGTGCGGTCGTCCCGACCGGCAGCATGGCCGACGTCAATTCGACCGGCTGGACCGGACAGGCCGCGCTCCGCGTGAAGCCCGCCGTGAGCCCGCTCGGGTTCCAGGTGGACGCCTTCTACACTCGCCTCGGGTCTGGAGAACGACCTCGACGGGCACAGCCGGATGATCGGTGGCACGGCGAACGCGGTGTTCGCGTTCCCCAGCGCGGCCGCCGCCCGCCCGTACCTGATCGGCGGCCTCGGGCTGTACAATGGAAAGACCAGCCTCGAGGGCTTCGGCTCGACCGAGTCGCAGACCAAGTTCGGCGCCAACGCCGGCGCCGGGTTCGACCTCAAGCTCGGCTCGGCCGCGCTGTACGCCGAAGGCCGCTTCCACGCGATCTTCAAGGGCGCGGTGAACACCGAGACGCTGGATGAGACGACCGCGTACATGATTCCGATCACGGTCGGCCTGCGCTGGTCGCTGCGCTAGTCGCTGCGCGACACCGGACACATGCGCCGCCTCGCCCTCCGGGCGAGGCGGCCTTGTTTTCGGGAGGTCGTGTGCGTTCCGCACTTGCGCGGATTCCGGCGCGAGTCGAGCCAACCCTGCCCGCCATGGCCCTATTGATGGAACCCCTCCCGCCGTCTCTCCGCCATCAGAAACACCGCCAGTACACAGCACAGCAGGCCAAGGGACGATGGCAGCCCCTGATGTCCGATCAGTTGCATCGCCAGTCCTGTCGCGGGCGAGCCTACGATGCCGCCGATGCCCCATACGAACGCGAAGGCCGCGTTACCGGCGATCAAGGCTTGACCGGTGAAACGCTCGCCGAGTTGGATCAGCGACATGGTGTAGATCCCGAACGAGACCCCGCCCCAGACGAAAACGAGCGGCCAGATGAGCCACGAGTTGAAGATCGACGGCAGCAGCAGGCAGCCGGCCAGCGAAGCCAGGGCACAGAACAACATGGTCCGCGTCGAGCCGAACCGTTCGGCCACGCGCCCGAGCAAGATCTGCAGCACGGCATTGCCCGCGATGAAACAGGCGATGAGCGAAGCGATGCGCTCTTCGGCGCTGCCGAGCGCGGCGCCATAGACCGCGAACAGGGAAAGCAGGATCTGCTCGAAGGCGGCGGCGGCGAAAACCGCGAACAACAGGAGCGGCGCCAGTGCGAAGAAGCCGCCGACCGATGTTGCCTCGCCTTCATGCGGCATCTTCGGCAGGCGCGGCACGACCGCAAGCACGATCAGGCCGCAGAGAAGGAAGGCCACGATGCCGATCATGAAGGGCGGCCAACCCTGCGTGCCGACCAGGCCGAGCGACAGCGGGCCGATGGCGAAGCCACCCGAAACGATCGATGAATAGAGGCCCATGATGCGGCCCCGGCGTGGCGCGGGCGTGATCGCGATCAGCCAGGTTTCGCTGATCACGTAAAGCGGATTGGCGAAGAAGCCGAGCAGGAAGCGCAGCGGCATCCAGGCCCAGACTTCCTGCGTCCAGGCAATCGCGACCAGGGTGAGCGCGGCCAGGATCGAACACAGGATCGCAAGCCGCGCCCCGCCCACGCGCCGCGCCAGCGCCGGAATGAAGGGCGCGGATACGATGAAACCCAGCGGCGTCATCGCCGCCGACAAGCCGATCAGGCCGGGCGTCGTCCCCTGCCGCTCCAGGATGAAGCTGAGCAGCGGATAGGTCAGCCCCTGTGCCACGGCGAACACCGTGACGGTCGCGATGATGCCCGCCATCGCGGCCCATGGGATCCGACCCTCTCGCGGTGATGTCGTGCCTTCGGCAGTCATGCAGACTTCGAGGGAGCGGAAGATCGGTCGCCCACCATGCCGTGCGGGGTGGGATACCGTCCGGTGATGATGCTATAGTCCGGCGGCATCTCGCCCGCCGTGGTTCGGCACCCGGCATACCGCATTCCAGCGCGAGGCTCGCATGGACATCGCATCCTTTCTCTTCGGCCTGGGTATCGGCGCTGTCATCGCGTGGCTCGCCGGCCGGGCCACCACGGCCCGCATTCTCGCCCAGCTGGAGGCCGAACGGCAGGGGTCGGCCGGCAAGCTGGCGGTGATGAGCGACGCCGAGGCCAAGCTGCGCGATGCTTTCGCCGCGCTCTCGGCGGACGCGCTGCGCAAGAACAACCAGTCGTTCCTCGAGCTGGCCCAGACCAAGCTCGGCGCGCTGCAGCAGTCGGGGGCCATGGAGCTGGAACGGCGGCGGAAGGCCGTGGACGACCTCGTGCGCCCGATCCAGGACACGCTGGCGCGAGTGGATGGGAAGCTGCACGAGGTCGAGCAAGGAGCGGGTGGCTTCGTACGCCGGGCTGATGGAGCAGGTCGGGGCGATGGCGCGATCCCAGCAGGCGCTGCAGGCCGAGACCGGCAACCTGGCCAAGGCGCTTCGCGCGCCGCAGGTGCGAGGGCGCTGGGGCGAGATCCAGCTCCGCCGCGTGGTGGAGCTGGCCGGGATGCTCGACTACTGCGACTTCGAGGAGCAGGCCAGCGTGACGTCGGATGGCGCCGGCTCCGCCCCGACCTGGTGGTGCGGCTGCCCGGCGGAAAGACGGTCGTGGTCGACGCCAAGACGCCGATGGCGGCCTACCTCGACGCGATGGATCGGCGCGCCGGACGACGCCCGAGCATGCCGTCTGCTCCGCGACCACGCCCGCCAGGTGCGCGAGCACATGACCGCGCTGGGCAGAAGGCTTACTGGGCCCAGTTCCAGCCTGCGCCCGATTTCGTCGTGATGTTCCTGCCCGGCGAGACCTTCTTCAGCGCCGCCTGCCAGAACGATCCCTCGCTGATCGAGTTCGGCGTCGGTCAGCAGGTGATCCCGGCCAGCCCGACGACACTCATCGCCCTTCTCCGCGCGGTGGCCTCGGCTGGCGGCAGGAGCGCATCGCCCGGAACGCCCAGGAGATCAGCGAGCTCGGCCGCCAGCTTCACGAGCGGATCGGGACCATGGCCGGGCACTTCGAGGACCTGCGGCGCGGCCTCGACCGGGCGGTCGAGAGCTATAACAAGGCCATGGGCTCCCTCGAGACCCGCGTCCTCGCCACTACGCGGCGCTTCAAGGATCTGGGAGTGACCGCCGACGAGCTCGACCCGGTGACCACCGTCGACCAGCGCCTTCGCGAGCCTACCGACGCAACCTCCCGGCCGCTGCTCCCGTAGGGGGGGCAACCTCGTACACCTGGAGATCTCCATGGGCCGTATTGCCGCCGGCATGGTCGCCGTCGCGCTCGTCGTATTCACGACCCCGGCACCCCTGCCGGGTCAGGTACCCACGCTCGTCCTCCCGAAGGCCAGCCAGCGCGCCACCGTCAGCCAGACCATCGGATTGACGGAGATCAGCGTGACCTACGACCGCCCCCTGGTGAACAAGCGGGAGATCTGGGGCAAGCTGGTGCCCTACGACTCCGTCTGGCGGGCGGGCGCCAACGAGAACACCGTGATCGCGTTCAGCTCTCCGGTGCGGCTCGGGGGAACCGAGCTGCCGGCCGGGCGCTACGGTGTGCACATGATCCCCACGGCGAACGACTGGACGGTGATCCTGAGCCGCCAGGCGGACGCGTGGGGCAGCTTCAGCTACGATCAGAAGGAGGACGCGCTGCGCGTCACGGCCGCGCCGATGGCCGCCCCGTTCCAGGAGGCGCTCGGCTACACGCTCGACGACCCCGGCACCGGCTCGGCGGTGGTCACGATGCACTGGGAGAAGCTGGCGTTGCCGTTTACGGTGGACGTCGACTACAAGCAGGTCGTGGTGGACAGTCTGCGGCAGCAGCTGCGCGGCCTCGGCCGGTTCTTCTGGCAGCCCTGGGTGCAGGCGGCCGCGTATTGCGCCGCCAACGACGTGAACCTCAAGGAGGCGGCGGACTGGGCGCAGAGCTCCATCGCGATCAACGAGAACTTCACCAACCTGCGGCTCAAGGCGACCCTGCTTGAGAAGATGGGTGACACGGCGAACGCGGCGCAGCTCCGCCAACGGTCGCTCGCGCTGGCGACGGAGCCCGACATGAATGCCTATGGGTATCAGCTCATGGGCGGGGCAAGATGGACTCGGCGATCGTGGTCTTCCAGAAGAACGTGAAGGACTATCCCAAGAGCTGGAACGCCTACGACAGCCTGGCCGAGGCGTACGCGACGAAGGGCGACAAGCGGAAAGCCGTTCAGTACTACAGCAAGGCGCGTGAGATGACGACCGATCCCGCGCAGCAGCGGCGGATCGCCGGCATCCTGGCGGGACTGCGCTGAAGCAAACGAGCCGGGGCCCTCGCGGGCCCCGGTGCGTTTACTGATGTGGTGTGAGAGTGTTCAGGCGGTCGTGCTGCGAGGCCCGATCGCGCCGGCCAGCATCTCCGACAGGTAGCCGAGCAGGGCCCCCGCGACCAGTGCGATCACCGTGTTGGCCCAGGTACCGTTCGCCCCGACCACGACGCTGACGGCGGTCGCCGCCCCGAGGAACGCGCCGGGGATGAAGCTCAGGGCGGGAATCTTGGCCTGGATGACCATGATGAACGCCGCGATCCCGACCAGGAGTGAGAGGATAGGCACCCCGCCCCCGATACGGTTCGCGACGTAGAGCGCGAGGAACGCCCACAGTACGCCCGAGAGGTTCGAGGCGATGGTCTTGGTCAGCCCCGCCGTCTTTCCGCCCGCCGCGAAGAAGCATCCCCAGGCCACGATCCCGGCCCACACGGGGAGCGCCGCGACACCCAGCGCGACATAGGTCCAGCCGGCGATCAATAGTCCGATGCTGAGAGCCAGTGCGACGAGCGCATCCATGTGCCACCTCCGAGAGGTAGGGGAACGGAGCACCATGACCGACCGCGCTGTTATTACGATGCCCGGAGCCGGCTGTCAAGCGGAGGCGCTCCCCGTCGCCTTCGTCGCAACCCGGCTTCAGGACTACATTTGGCTCGAGGACCACCCGCCGGAGCCCGTATGCCACGCATCGCCCCGATCGAGTACAGCGACGCCTCGCCGGAGGTCCGCGCTGCGCACGACGACCACGTCCGCGACCACGCCCGGATCACCAACATGAAGCGGACGCTGCTCAACTCCCTGCCCGCGTTCCAGGCGCTCATGGAGTGGTATCCGCTGCGCGACACGGTCCAGCCCTTCCTCGGCGAGCGGCTCACCGTGCTCTTCGCCCACGCCATCTCCGCCGAGACCGACTGCCTCATCTGCTCGACCTTCTTCCGGCGGATTCTGATCGACGCCGGCGAGGACCCCGACCGGCTGGTGCTCGACGACCGCGAGCCGCCGTGGTCGAGTTCGGCCGTCGTCTCGCCGTGTCGCCGTTTCAGGTGCCGGCCGCGGTCTACGACCGCGTCGCCGCGCACTTCGACGCCGGCCCAGATGACCGCGCTCACCGCGTTCGGAGCGATCATGGTGGCGACCAACGTGTTCAACAACGCGCTCGAGGTGGAGCTGGACGAGTATCTCCATCCCTACCGGCGCCAGCCGGCGGCAAGCCACCATGACGGCTGAGTTCGCGGGGAAGGTCGCCTTCATCACCGGCGCCGCGCACGGGCAGGGCCGGGCCACCGCGATCGCGCTGGCGCGGGAGGGCGCGAACGTCGCCGCCTTCGACGTCGCCCGCCCGCTCAGCTATCCGGGCTACGGCATGGGCTCGCGCGACGATCTCGAGTCGCTCGCGGCCGCGTGCCGCGAGGCCGGCACCGAGTGCCTCACCTTCGCCGGCGACGTCCGCCATGACGCCGCGGTCACGAGTGCGGTGGACGCCACGTTCGAGCGGTTCGGGCGGATCGACATCCTCTTCAACAACGCCGGCATCTGCGCCTACGGACTGGCGCACGAGCTGACCGAAGAGGCATGGGACGCGATGGTGGACATCAACCTCAAGGGCGCGTGGCTGGTGGCGCGTCGGGTGATCCCGATCATGATCGGCCAGCGCTCCGGCGTCATCATCAACAACTCCTCGGTGGCCGGGCTCCGCGGCATGGGCCGCCTGAGCCACTACGCCGCGAGCAAGTGGGGGCTGACCGGCCTCACCAAGTCGTGGGCGATCGAGCTGGCGCCAGCACGGTATCCGGGTGAACTCGATCCATCCCACCGGCGTCAACACGCCGATGAACGACGGGCTCGCCGCGCTCGAGGGACTCACGCCGCAGGAGATCGCCGAGCGCTCGGCGGGCAACCTCCTGCCGGTGCCCTGGATCGAGCCGGAGGACGTGGCCGCCGCCGTGCTCTACCTCGCCTCCGACCGAGCCCGGTACATGACCGGCGCACCGCTCATTCTCGATGCCGGGTTGCTGAGCCGCTGACCCACGTCCGGCGCGGCGCTGCCCAAGGCCATCGGACGGGTCGCCCTCACGGGGCTCGTGCTGAACTCCGTCATCGGCAGCAGCGTCTTCGGGCTGCCCTCCGTCATCGGCGGCCAGCTCGGCCCGGCCAGCCCCTGGGCGTGGGTCATCGCCGCGGTGGGCATGACGCTGCTCGTCGCCTGCTTTGCCGAGGTGGCGAGCCGGTTCAGTCGCGCGGGCGGCACCTACCTGTATGCCCGGGTCGGCATTCGGGCGGTTCGCCGGCATCGAGATGGCCTGGCTCACCTATCTGGTCCGCCTCACCGCTGCCGCCACCAACGCCAACCTCTTCATCATCTATCTCGCCGAGTTCCTGGCCTCGAGCGAAGGGGCCGGTCGAGTCCCGTGTCCTGCTGGCGCTGGTGCTGGTGCCGCTCGCCGCGGCGAACTACCGGGGCGTGCGTGGGGGCGTCACGACCAGCACCACCTTCGCGGCCGCGAAGCTGATCCCGCTGGGCGTCTTCGTCGCGGCTGGGCTCTGGTGGATGTGGGCCGGTGCGGGATCGGTGGCGCCGGTGGTGGCGGCACCCCCGGACGGCGGCACCTGGCTGCAGGCGATCCTGCTGCTGGTCTTCGCCTATGGCGGGTTCGAGTCGGCGTTGCTGCCGCTGGGCGAGGCGAAGAACCCGCGGCGTGACGCGCCCGTGGCACTCTTCACCGCGTTGGGGATCTGCGCACTGCTGTACACGACTGACCCAGATCGTGGTGATCGCGGCGCTGGCCGATCCCTCGGCGAGTGACCGGCCGCTGGCCGCGGCGGCCCAGGTGTTTCTCGGCCCGCTGGGCGCTGGTCTCATGGCGGCGGGGGCGCTGGTGTCGGTGTACGGCTACCTCGCCGCCGCCATGCTCAACGTCCCCCGCCTCACCTACGCCATGGCGGCGGAAGGCGACCTGCCCCCGAAGCTGGGCGCGGTGCATCCCAGATATCTCACCCCGCACGTCTCGGTCATGCTCTTCGCCGCCGCGGTGTGGGCCTTCGCCGCATCCGGCAGCTTCCTCCAGAATCTGTCGCTGTCGGCGGTCTCCCGGCTGCTCACCTACGGCGCGGTCTGTGTGGCCCTGGTCGTGTTCCGGCGGCGAGAGCGATCCGGAGCAGTCGAGGCGGCCTGGTTCCGAATTCCCGCCGGTGTCGTCATCGCCGGGCTGGGCCTCGCTGTTCTCGGCCGTGCTGGCGCTCCGGATGAGCCGCAGCGAGCTGGCCGTGCTCGCGGCAACGCTGACGGCCGGATTTCTTCACTGGCTCTGGATGCGTTCACGAATGCCGACCGTTTCCTCCTGATCCCGCTCGGTCTCAGGTTCGGGCACCGGCAGCACCACCTTCAGCGCTCCCCGCTCCAACCGATACTCCAGCGGTGTCTTCATCCGGGTGATCTCGCCGTCGGTCGCGACTTTCACGATCGGCGCGAGGAGGTCGAGCCGGAGATGCTGCACCAGGGCCGTATCCAGCCCCAGTGGCTTGGCCTCGACCGTGTGGCCCCGGTCGGTGCGGGCGAAGGCGCGCGCGAGGCGGCGCGCCTGCCGCCGGCCTCGCGGGATCACCACGTGCAGCCCGCCACCCGGCTCTCCCGCCAGGCGTCCCAGTTTCGGCGGCGTCAGTACCCTCTCGCCCACGGCCACGAACGCGAAGCGCGTGCGGTAGACTCGCTCGGTGCCCTCCGTCTCCAGGGTCACCCGAGTCTGCCGCGCTCCCCGCAGGATCCGGAGCCCGGCGAGCAGGCTCGCCGTCCGGTATCCGAGATGCCGCTCCAGCCGGTCCCGAAGCTCGACGAACCGGACGTAGGCTCCCACCGAGCTGGTATTCAGGAACAGCTGATCGTTGACGTAGCCGACATCCACCGAGGCCACACGGCCGGCCGTGGCCAGCTCGAGTGCGTCGTCGAGATCGGTGGGGATGCCCTGATCCCGCGCGAAATGGTTGAGCGTGCCGCCGGGGAGCACCGCGAGCGCGGTTTCGGTGCCCGCCAGCACACCGGCAGCGGAAGCCAGCGTGCCGTCGCCGCCCGCCACCAGGACGCGCGGAGCTCCTGCTTTCACCGCCTTGCCCAGTGCCTCGCTCAACTGGTCCGGTGGGGTGAGACGAATCTCGAATGCGTCGTGGCGTTCGAGCGACTCCAGCGCGGCCTCCGCGCTGCCGCCGCGGGAGTTCACGAATGCAGGTATGCGCGCCACGAGCTCCGCCGATCGAGGTGAGGGTGAGCGAAGATGCGCGTGCACTTGCATTCGCCGTGGTGAGCCGCGTCACGACTGCGCACGATTGCACCTCGATCGCGCCCGGGTCTTGCCAGAAGATTCGTCGCTCTGCGAGTCCACCGCGACTTAGCCCCGCTCACCATCTCCGCACGAGGCCGGTATGCAAGGCCGACTGGCGTTCTGCATCCGCGCGAGTGTGCTCAGTCTTGCACTCTTCGCCTGCTCCACCGGCGAGCCGACCTCGCCCGGGGACCCCGATGATCCTGACGTCCCGGAGATCCCGGCCACGCTCCGCTGGTCCGACGGGGCGAGCTGGCCCGGTGGCCAGGCGCCGGCGGCGGGCGCCGCAGTGGTGATTCCCACCGGCCGCGCGATTCTGCTGGACGTGAGCCCGCCCGCCGCTCGCCAGCCTCACCATCGAAGGCGCGCTGGTGTTCGACGAACAGGACCTCGATCTGACCGCGGGGCACATCCTGGTGCGGGGCACGATGCGCGTGGGGACGAGTGCGCAGCCGTTCCAGCACCGGGCGACCATCACCCTCACGGGCAGCGCGTCCGACGGCAACGTGGAGGGGATGGGCAACCGCGTCCTCGGCGTCGGGGGCGGCACGCTCGACCTGCACGGCGAATCGCGAATGGGTTGGACCCGGCTCGCGGCGACCGCGTCGGCCGGATCGAGCCAGCTCCTGCTCGAGGGCTCGCCGGCGTGGCGCGCCGGAGACCGGATCGTGGTGGCCTCGACGGACTTCGACCCGACTCACGCCGAGGTGGCGACGGTGTCGGGCGTGAGCGGACAATCGGTGAGCCTGGAGGCACCGCTCGGCTTCACCCACTACGGTGATGTCCAGACCATCGCCGGACGTAGCGTGGACGAGCGCGCCGAGGTGGGCCTGCTCACCCGCAACGTGCAGGTGCGCGGCGACAGCGCCAGCAGCCAGGAGGCCGGCTACGGCGGGCACATCATGGGCACCGGCGGCACGCTCCGGGTGTCCGGAGTCATGCTACGGTTCATGGGGCAGAAGGGGCTCGTCGCCCGCTACCCGATGCACTGGCACGTGATGGGGGCGGTGGACGGGCAGTATTTCGCCGGCAACAGCGTGTGGGGCAGCTTCAACCGCTGCGTCACCGTACATGGCTCCGACAACGCGCGGGTCGAGAACAACGTCTGCTACGACCATCTGGGGCACGGCTACTTCCTCGAGGACGGGGCGGAGACCGGCAATCTCGTGGCCGGCAACCTGGGCCTCGGCACCAAGAGTACCAGCGAGGGAGTGCTGCCCACCGATGACCGGGCCGCGACCTTCTGGATCACCAACCCCGACAACACCATCCGCGGGAACGTCGCGGCCGGCTCGACCGGCTTCGGCTTCTGGTACGCGCTGCCCGCCGCGCCGACCGGCCTCTCCACCGGCCAGCCGGAGCTTCCTCGGAACACACCGCTCCGCGAGTTCAGGGACAACGTCGCGCATACCAACCGGCGCGGCGGTCTGCACGTGGACGACGGGCCGAAGGCCGACGGGACCACCGAGACCACCTTCTACGCGCCCCGCACCGATCCCGCCGACGCGAACACCGCGGTCGTGGCGGACTTCACCCGGTTCACCGCCTACAAGCATCCCGGTCGCGCGGTGTGGCTCCGGGGCCGGGACCACCGTCTGAGCAGCGTCGTGCTGGCGGACAACGCCATCGGCGCCACCTTCGCCTCGAACGAGACCTTCGTCGAGGACGCGCTGTTCGTGGGCGAATCGGCCAACGATGCCGGCGAGGTGTTCAACGACGCTCCTCGCCGGGGCTACGAGTTCTACGACGGCCGGGTGGGTGCCGACCGCGTCACCTTCGCCAACTTTACCTCGATGGCTTCCATTCCGTCGAGCGCGCTCGGGTTCAACCGAAACAACGGCTTTGCGGTGAGCACGGGCAACTTCGCGGGCGACGTCGCCTTCATCAACGCAAACCAGTACTACCTGGAAGCTCCGCACGACGACAAGGATGGCGACAAGGCCGCCGTGTTCCTCGACCGCGACGGCGACGTGACCGGCGTAGCGGGTGCCTTCGTCGTGGGCAACCACCCGTTCCTGGTGACGCCCGCCTGTACGGCGCGGCCGGCGTGGAACGCCTACGTCTGCGCCCAGCGGTACGTCGGCTTCAGCCTCCGGAGCGACGCGGAGAACGTGGCGCCGCTCACGGTGACCCGGGATGACGCGGCGGCACTCACCCTCGTCGGAGTGCCGGACAACCCCAACTCCGCCTTCGCCTCGATGCTGCCCGGGCGGAGCTACACGGTCCAGTTCGCGGGCGCGGTGCCGCTCCGGCCCCGGATCTCGCTGGGCCGCACGGTGGAGGGGGAGTGGATTCGTCTCACCATGCCCTACCCGCAGGCGGCGCTTCGGGTGGTCCGCGATTTCAACGGCAACAGTCCGCTGCAGGCCGCCTTGGATCTCGCCGAGCTGGAGGCGAGCACGGGGGACCGGTACTGGTACGACACCGGAACCGGGCAGCTCCACCTCAAGATGGTTACTCGGAGCGGACGGACCTCGACCACGATCCAGGTCGAGCCGCAGTAGGCGGCCGTCCGGGCGCGTGGCGAGGGGTCGCTCGCCCGGACGTTGTCAGGTCGCCCGGGGTCTCCTAGTTTCGCAGGGCGATGTCTCACCCTCCGAGCGGCCTCGAGCGCATCCGCACCGTCATCGTCGACGACCACGACGAGCTCGGCCGCCGGGTCGCGCGCCGCATCGCCGAGGTGGTCCGCGCGAAGGCCGCCGCGGGCCGGCGCGCGGTGCTCGGCCTCGCCACCGGCTCCACGCCCGATCGGCGTCTATCGGGAGCTGGTCCGCCTGCACCGCGAGGAGGGGCTGAGCTTCGCCCACGTCGTCACGTTCAACCTCGACGAGTACTACCCGATGGAGCCGGAGAGCCTCCACTCCTACCATCGGTTCATGCGGGAGAACCTCTTCGCCCAGCTCGACATCCGGCCGGAGAACATCCACATCCCGCGGGGCGACGCTCCCCGCGACCAGGTGGACGAGGCGTGCACCCGCTACGAGGCGGCGATCCGCGAGGCCGGCGGCATCGACCTGCAGCTCCTCGGCATCGGGCGGACCGGCCACATCGGCTTCAACGAGCCCGGCTCGGGCGCCGAGAGCCGGACCCGGCTCATCACGCTCGACCTGGTCACCCGGAAGGACGCCGCGGCGGACTTCTTCGGCGAGGAGAACGTGCCGCGCGAGGCGATCACGATGGGCGTGGCCACGATCCTCGAGGCGCGCGAGATCCTGATCCTCGCCACCGGCGAGCACAAGGCGCACATCGTGCGCCGCGCGGTCGAGGGCGAGGTGGACCACGAGGTCGCCGCGACGTTTCTCCAGCGCCACCCGCCACGACGTTCTACCTCGACAGCGCCGCCGGCGCCGACCTCACCCGCGTGGCCACGCCCTGGCTGCTCGGGGCGCGTCGAGTGGACCACGCCGCTCGCGGTCGCGCGCGGTCATCTGGCTCTCGCGCCAGACGCAGAAGGGCGATCCTCAAGCTCACCCAGCGCGACTACGCCGAGCACCGGCTCTCGTCGCTGGTCGCCGCCGCACGGCACGCCCGGCGCGCTCAACGGCCTCGTCTTCAACGCGCTCGGCGCCAAGATCCGGGGCCGCTCGAAGCTGCCGCGCGGCCAGCACGGTGATCTGCTTCTCGCCCCATCCCGACGACGACGTGATCTCGATGGGCGGGATCCTGCGGAAGCTGGTCGAGAACGAGAACGAGATCACCGTCGCCTACATGACCAGCGGCAACATCGCCGTGTTCGACCACGACGTGCGCCGCCACCTCGACTTCCTGCCGGCGTCGCGGCGGAGCGGGGCATCGCCGAGCCGGCCGTGACCGATCTGGTGCGCCGGGTGGAGACGTTCCTCGCGCGGAAGCACCCGGGCGACGTGGACATCGCGGAGGTGCAGGACATCAAGCGCGATCATCCGCGAGTCCGAGGCGGTGGCGGGGCTCCGCACCCTGGGACTCGAGGAGGGCGCGGCGCGGTTCCTCGACCTGCCGTTCTACCAGACCGGCAAGGTGCGGAAGGAGCCGATCGGCCCGGCGGACGTCGCGATCGTGCGCGCGCTGCTGGAGGAGCTCGCGCCCGACCTGATCTTCGTCGCCGGCGACCTCTCCGACCCGCACGGCACCCACCGGATGTGCAAGGAGGCGATCGACCGGGCGCTGGCCGAGATCGCAGGCGACCGGCCGGCCGCCGGCCCGAGGTGTGGCTCTACCGCGGCGCCTGGCAGGAGTGGCCGGTGACCGAGGCCACGTGGCTGGTGCCGCTCTCCCAGGAGGAGCTCCGGCTCAAGATCCAGGCGATCTTCAAGCACCAGTCGCAGAAGGACACGGCGCCCTTCCCCGGCCCGGACGAGCGCGAGTTCTGGCAGCGGGTCGAGGCGCGGAACAAGGGCACGGCGGCGGAGCTGGACCGGCTGGGGCTGGCCGAGTACTTCGCGATGGAAGCCTACGTGGTGGATGTCCCGCCGAGTCGGTAACTCACCTCTACAGCATGCTCCTCTTCGCGCCCCACTTGATTCGGTAGCAGGGGAGCGCTGCCGCTTCAGCTCCGCCAGTGTGGCCCCTCTTTAACGACCAAGGGGTCCGGCAAAGCAACCACCCAGCGTGTTGCGCGGGTGAGGAGAATGTGAGGGGGATGTGAGGGCGGCATGAGGGCCCAGGCGTACAGTCCGGCGCAGGATCGGGGTAGGTATGGACACCGCTGCGATGCTGTCCCCGATCCGGCTCGCAGCGCTCATCTCGCCGGAGGTCGCATGCAGCCATTCAAGGCAGGCCCTTTCCCGAATCGCTTGGCCACCCTTCTTGTCGCAGCGGCAGTCCTGGCCGGGTGCGCGGAGGAGCGATCGGCCCCCAACCCGGGCGCAACGGCGGAATCCTCCGACGAAGCCGGCCTCACCGGCCGCTCGGAGCGGCAACCCGTCGCCAGCGTCCGCTGGATGCGCACGGCTGTCGGGCTCTTCCAAAGCCGACTCGTGCCCGGCAGTCCGCCGCCGCCCGCCGGTCGGATTCACCCGTATATGGCCCTGGCGCAGTACAGGGCGGTGCTGCTGGCAGCCCGGAGTGACGATGTGTCGCATCGGGCTGCGCGGCTTGCTGGAGCCGCGGCTGGCGCATCCGTCACCATCCTGACCCCGTTCTATCCGCTGGACGCGGGAGTCATCGATGCCGAACTGTCGGCGCAGCGCGCCGAATATACAGGCGGTCCAGGGACGGCGTTCGAGGCCGGTGAGGCGATCGGCCGAGCGGTCGGTGCCGAGGTGCTCGCCCAGGCGGCGACGGACAATGTCGGGCTGGCGCCGCTGCCGACGCAGCCCACCGGACCGGGTTACTGGGTGAGTAGTGGAGCGCCGACGGTCAAAGGCAACTTCGGCGCTCGGCCATTCTTCCTCAGGTCGGGGAGCGAGATCAACGCGCCACCCCCGCCGGCCTTCGGTTCGGCTGAATTCCTGGCGGCCCTAGCCGAAGTGCGCGCCTTCTCGGATGCCCGGACGCCGGATCAGGTGGCCATCACGCTGAAGTGGGTACCCTTCTCCGGTGTGCTGTTCAACGGCCTGGCGGCAGACCTGATCGAGCAGCACCATCTTGGCGAAGTCCGTGCCGCGCGGATCCTCGCGTATGGAAACCTGGCGGCTTTCGACGCAATCATCGGGTGCTTCGACACCAAGTTCACCTACTGGTTCATCCGGCCGCCGCAGGCGGATCCGGGTATCACCGTAGCCACGGGCCTGCCGAACCACCCGTCCTATCCATCTGCCCATTCCTGCGAGACGGGGGCGTGGCAGGCTGTGCTGTCCGATGCGTTTCCTTCAGACGTCAAGTCCGTGAACGCGATGGCTCGAGAGGCGAACCTGTCGCGCGTCATCGGCGGACTGCACTATCGGTTCGATGGGGACGCGGGACTGAGGCTGGGGCGGAGAGCGGGGAGACTGGCATTGAAGCGTGGATTGGGCGGGTAGACCGGATCCGGACCGCACACGGCCCGCCGAAATCGTTTCGGCGGGCTACTGGTTCTGGTCCCCTCAGACCTCCTCGATCACCATCACTGCCGCCATGCCCCCCCGTTGCGCGACGTTGACGACCTGACGCTGTGACGCCCGTGCCAGGACGGCGATCCCTTCGTCGCTCGACGCGAACCCCATCACGTGATAGAACGCCTCCGGATGGAGCGTACCGTCCGACCTGAGCGTCGGAACTTCCACCACCGGGATCTGGGCCAGTCGTTGCAGCACCCAGAGCTCCTCATCCGCCAGGGCGGCATCCAGGGCCCTGGTCCACTCCCCGTCGGCCACCGTCTGTCCCAGGAGCACCCCGTCGCCGCCGTAGCCGCGTGAGGGTTTGAGGACCAGCCACTCCCGCTCGCGGCGCGCGAACTCCAGCAGGTCACCGCTCTCACCCGATGGCAGCGTGGTAGTCCGGGGTCGCACCACCCGGGTCCACAGCACATGGTGCTGAAAGACCCGCCGCTCCTCCTCGCTGAAGTATTGTTCGCTCAGCACCGGATCGGTGAGCACCTCGAAGCAGCTCTTGCAGTCCAGCTCGGCGGAGATCGAGGACACCACCCGGTTCTCCCGGAACAGCCGCCGCATCGGCTCGGGATCCATCCCCTCCGCCGCCAGCTCGGCCAGGTCGAGCACGGCGTAATCGCGGTAGACCAGATCGACCTGGGTATCGCCGCAGTAAATCTCCGCACCCCGCATGCGAAGCTCGCTGGGATCGGCGTGCAGCATCCGGACACCGTGGCGGTCGGCGTAGTACTCGACCAGCCGCCGCTGCTCGTCGATCCCCTCGAGCTCGTACTTCGGCTCCACCAGGCAGATCGTTCCACCTGGCCGCCCGACGATCTCCAGGTGCTCGACCAGCTCGCGCAGAAGCAGGATGCGCGCGTCGAGCAGCCGGGTGAGCCTGAGGCCGGGGTCCTGCGAAGTCAGGAGCGGCACGACGACGCCGTCCACGATCTCCTCCACCGCCGGGACGAGATAGAGGCCGCCGATGCCCGTGAGGTTCGGCTCCACGAAACGCAGCGTTTCCTTCCAGATCGAGCTGGCGTAATCCACCATGCAATCGAGCCGGTCGAACACCGGGTTGCGCGCCTGAACCGCCGGCGTCCAGCAGGCGCGAAGCCACTCGTCCTCGACCGGATCGAGCGGGAGGATCGCGCGGACCGCGGGATCGGACAGGTAGAGCTCGGGCATGCGAAGCAGCGCGTGGTGCAGGGTGCGGGTGACCGAATGCAGGTAGACCAGCTGCTCCGGAAGCAGCGTGATCGGGCAGGGAAGCACCCGAATGGTCTCGACCTGGCCGTCGTGGAAGTAGTCGAGGTGTCGCTCCCGGCTGCCTTGCTGCATCCGATCGTGTGCGTCGGCCAGCTCGGCCGCGGAGAGATGGTAGAGCGCCTGGCGGACCCGGGCGGCCAGGCGCGCGCCGCGAAGGCCGGAGGCTTCGGCGGGGGACGGCTCGGTGGAAGCGGGTTCGTCGGCCACCAACCAATGTGCGCCGCGGCTCGGGGCGGTGGCAAGCGGGCCACGACACTGGCCTCCGCGCTCGCCGTGCGATATGATGGAACGGGAATACCCCTCCGAGCCGGCTCGCCTGACCCGACCGCTTCACGCCGAGACCTGCCGTGCACCGTCCGCACCTGCTCGCTCTCTCGTTCTTGCGCGCGGCCTTACTCGCCGGCTGTTCCGTTCTCGCGGCGTGCGCCGTCCCTTCCCAGTCCACTCGCTTGGCCGGTGGCCCCGAACCGGTCGACCTCATCGTGGAGCCCGCCGTGATCCGCCCCGGACAGGGCGCCCTGGTCGTGGTCCGGAGCCCCTTCGCGGACAGCATTGCGCTGTCTTCCGAGAATGGAGTGGATCGGTATTGGAGCACCGGCGCTCCGCTCCGGGCCGTCCTGGGAGACGATTTTGGCGATGCGGTGCCCGGTCGGAGGTACGCCGAGCGACGCGACCACCTCCTGCTCGACCGACTCAAGAAGCCGGTCCAGGTCTCCGTCTGTAAGCGAGGCCTCTGCCGGGAGTTCCGGCACGAGCTCGAAGTCCGCCTGCCGGAGCGCAACCGGCGCACCGTCGCCCTCACGGGCGGCTGGAGCACCATGTTCGCCCGGCGAACGGTGACCGGGCGGAACCGGGCCGCGCTCTTCCACGAAGCGCTGCGGAGCGGCGTCTTCAGCCTCGAAGGAGAGCTCGCCGCCAAGGACTGGAGCGCCAGGGTCCAGGGTTTCCTTGGGGCGGACGGTGGCGGCGGGGGATTGGATCTGAGCCGCGTGCTCAAGCGGGGTGACGAGGTCAGCTACGGGATCGCCATGCACCTCGGCGCCACACGAACCGAATGGCTGCCGGACGGTACCAGGCCGGCGCTGGCGGATCGCACCGCGTACAGCGCGAGCCTGGGGCCGAGCGTCATGATGCGCGGGGTGACCGCCAGCTCGCAGTTCGGGATCTATGCCAGCGGGCGGGAAGTGCTGCAGATCATCGGGACGCGAGTCTCGGCCAACGGGCGGCTGACCTCGGTCCGTATTCCCGTCAGCATCACGGCGGAGAAATCGCTCGCCTTCGGTGGCGGCGCCATCGTGAGCCGACGGCGCGACGCGCTCGAACGACTGGCCGCCTCGGTGCACGTTCTCGACGACTTTGCGGTGAATCTGGGCGTCAGCAGTCACCACATCGCGTGGCCCGGAGACCAGCCCGCGGGCGATCTGCGCGCTTCCGAGGTCCTCTTTACGCTCGGAGCACAGTACGCGCTGACCTGGTGACACCGGTCTCAACCCGCCTCTGCGTCCCACCTTCCGCGTCTTATCTACAAATCAACGCCTTTCCACGTTGAAAAAGACGTCTGGCGATGTGGAATCGAAAATTCTAGTTTGGTCCCCTTCATCGCCGACACCTGTTTCGGAGAACGTGAGTGAACGCGACCGAGGTCTCGCGGGGCAGCACAGTGTTGCGTGAAATCGCCCGCAACATCGAGCGGATCGAAAGTGGGAACGTGCACGACCGGGTCTGCCTCTACGGCACCGGCGACGAGACCCACTCCTGCATCTGCTACCGCGACACCGGCCACGCCGGACGCCACCAGTGTCCCTGCGGCGCCGAATGGAGATGACCGGCCGGCTCCCCTAGCAGAAAGGGAACCAGCCAGGATCGACCGCACCCTGCGGCCGTGACGCAAGTCATGGCCGCCCCGCCCGTTACAGTCGATTCTTCCGGATGACGTCCCTCCTCAAACGCCGCATTACCCGGGCACTCGTCATCACCGGGATTTCGGTCCTCGTTCTCGTGGTCACCCTCGTAGCCCTACTCCAGGTGCCCGCCGTGGCCACCTGGGTCGCGCGCCGGGCGCTCGGGCTCGTCCCCCTCAACCACGGGTACGCGCTCGAGGTCGGTGGTGTGACCGGTAATTGGCTCACCCATCTGAGGTTGGAGGACGTGCGGCTGCGCCGGGGCAGCCGGGAGCTGGCGCTGATCGAGTCCCTGGCCGTCCGTTACGACCCCCGCCAGCTCCGGGGACCCGATCGCCGCTTGCGTCTGCTGGTGGTGGACGGCGCGCGGGTCACCACCCGGCGGGAACGCGATGGGTGGGACCTGGCCAACGCGCTCCGGACGTCGGGCGACACCGGCTCGGCCGGCGGAGACTTCAGGATTGACCGACTCACCGTGCGGCGCCTGGACCTCGCCGCCCAGCTCGCTCCTGACTCCACCGCGCTGATCCGGGGGCTGGCCCTGGAAGGGCACGAGCTGGTGGTGGGCGACCCGATCCTGCTCACCATGGACTCGCTTCGTGCGGCGCTGGCTCCGCCCGGCGGCCCGCCCCTCTGGTTCGATCTGGCCGCCGCAGGTGCCGCCACGGCCGAAGAGATTCGCCTCGACACACTGCGCCTCACGAGCCACAGGAGCGCCATCGCGGGCCGGCTGACCCTGCCGCGATCCTTCGACGATCCCCGGATCGCCGAGCGCCTCGATCTGGAGCTGCAGGCGCTTCCGCTCGCCCTGGCCGACCTCGCGAGCGTCTATCCCGGCGTTCCTCCCGAAGGCGATCTCCGCATCCAGGCCACCGCGAGCGCGGCCGGTCGGCTGGTGACCGCCCGTCTGGCGGGACGCATCGACAAGGGGTTGATCGACCTGGCAGGATCGACCGTCGTGGGTGAGGGCGCGCCCGCCGTGTACCGCCTCCACGGGAAGGTGCGCGATCTCGACCCGTCCCGGCTGCACCGGGCGGCGCCGATTGGAGTGGTGAACGGTGAGATCGATGCCGATCTCCGCGGTGAGACACTTCCCCTCGCCGACGGGACCGCGTCGCTGCGGCTGCGAGGATCGAAGCTCGCCGGGACCGAGATGCGCGGGCTCACCCTCGAGTCCGAGGTCAAGCAGGGCAAGGCCGACCTCAAGCTGCGGGGCGAGCTGTACGGCGGCACGGTGCGCGCCGATGGCTGGGCCCGTCCATTCGATTCGGTCCCGTCGTACCGCCTCGCGGGCGCGGCTGCCGGTCTCGACGGCACCCGGCCGGCCGCGGCAGCGCTGGCCGGCGAAGCGGGCGCCCCGACGCTCGACATCGGGTTCCGGATCGAGGGAGATGGCGTCACGCCGAGCGCCGCCGCGCTGGACGGCCGGGTCGAGCTGGCCGCGGTCCGGTCCAACCGCGAGCGGGTCAGCCTCGGCCACGCCACGATCGCGATGGACAGCGGGCGTATCGAGCTGCGGCCCGAGCTCCTCGTCGCGGGAGGCCGGATCCGTGGGCTGGCGACCGCGCGGCTGGGCGACACGGTCACCTACGACGTGCGCCGGGGCACGATAGACGGTGTGGATCTCGGCCGTCTCATGGGTGACACGGTCGCCGCACCGCTGAACGGCCGGTTCACCCTCCGCGGAACCGGCACGGCGCCTGACGAGGCCTCGGTGACCGCGAGGCTGGAGTTGGATGAGCTGCGCTACGCCGCGCGTCGCGTCCAGCAGGTCGTAGCCCAGGCACGGCTGAACGGTGGACGCGCCGAGCTCGAGGTGCGAGGCGCGCTACAGGGAGGACGGCTCGCAGTCGATGCCACCGCCCGACCCTTCGACTCGGTCACCACCTTCGTCATCCGTCGCGCGGCGCTGGACAGCGTCGACGTGGGCACTCTGATGGGCCAACCCGCCTACGCTGGCCCGGTCACGCTCGTGGCGACCGGCCGCGGGCGTTGGGGCGAGTCTACGAAGACGGTCCACACGCGCCTCAGGTTGGCTCCCTCCCGGCTCGGGACGGTCGGCGTCACCGGTGGCGACATCGTGGCGAGCCTGGCGGGAGATCGCCTGACCTATGACGCGGCGATCCGCACCGATGGCGGCGCGCTCGCGCTCGCCGGTGAGGGCCGGCCACTCGACCCCACGCCCAGCTATCTGGTCAGGACCGGCCGCGCCGACTCGCTCGATCTGGGCGTTCTGCTCGGGCGCGACAGCCTGCGCACCTCCATCACCTCCAGCTTCACCGGCTCTCTGGCCGGCAGCGGCATGGACAGCCTGCGAGCGAAACTGGATCTGGAGCTGCTGCCGTCGCGGATCAACCAGGCCGAGTTGTCGGGCGGGCGGGTGACACTGGGGCTGGACCGTGGGGCGCTCGAGGGCGAGGCGCGGCTGCAAGGCGAAGACGCGACCGTTCGTGCCAAGGTGACCGGTACCGTCGCCGCCGCCGGGTCGCGGATCAGGAGCGATGGGGACATTCGCCTGGAGCACCTCGCCCGCTGGACCGGGAATCCCCGCGCCGAGGGGCGCCTCGAGGGCCGGTTCGGACTGGATGCCGTCGCCGACAGCAGCGGTCTCGTCTCCTTGGGTGGGACCGTGACCGGGGCCGGCGGGATCGGTGACGTGCGGCTCCAGCAGGTGTACCTCGCGCTTCGACCCGTCACCGGCGCTATCGATGTGGACACGCTGGTCTTCCGCTCCAACGTCGCGACGCTCGATGGAGGTGGGCGACTCGCGCTCAGAGGCGGTGGATCTGACACTCTCCGCATCGCGGGCCGGAGTGGCGATCTCACCCCGTTGGCCCTGCTCGCCGGCGCCGACTCGGTCGCCGTGGATTCCACCCTGCTCGACATCAAGGTGACGGGTCCAGCCGACCGCAGGCGAGTCTCCGGCGCTGCCGACGTGTACCGCGTGCTCTATGCCGGCAACCTGGCCGAGCGGGTCCAGGCGCGCGGTTCGGGGACGCTCGACAGCACCGGGCTCGGCTCGGTGGCCGGCAACCTTCGGATCGACGGCGCAGCGGCGGGCAAGGTGGCGGTGCGTCGGATCGACCTCGCAGGGCGGTACGACTCCGTGATCGCGCTTCGCGGAACCGTCACGGTCACCGAGGACATTCGTCTCGCGTTGGGATTGAACGGCAGCACCGCCGGAGACACGACCCATGCGGTGCTCCGCCAGCTCGACCTGACGGAGGGCGGGCGCACCTGGCGGCTGGAGCGCCCCGCGACGATTGACCTGCGGCCGGGAGTGGTCCGGGTCGACGCCTTTCAGTTGGAGGCTCGGGACCGTCGCATCGCCGTGAACGGCATCTTCGACCGTCGCGATTCCAGCGACATGACCCTGCGCTTCGACGGGTTCGACCTCGACGCGTTGGCGGAGGCGAGACTGGTGCCCGTTGCGGGGCGGCTCGATGGTACCCTGCGGCTCTCCGGTCCCGCCACCGAGCCCGCAGTCGAGGGCAAGGTCACGCTCGCGGTTCGCCGCGGCGGTGGCGACGACGTGGGGCGTCTCGCATCCGAGGTCGACTGGACACGGACGGGACTTCGTATCGACGCGCAGGCCGCCCCGACCGTGGGCGGAGGGCTCCGCATCCAGGGAACGCTGCCCTGGCGGCTGACGCTGGTTCCGCCCGACAGCGCCGACGCCGTCGGCTTCGCGCGCGAAGCGGCGGACACGATGGCGCTCACCGTGCGCGCGGACAGTTTCGACCTGGCGTTCTTCGAGCCGTTCCTGCCCGAGGAGGCGGCGAAGGACCTCAAGGGGCTGCTCGCGGTGGATGGCCGGATCGGCGGCTCGCCCGACCACGCCCGGGCGAGCGGCACCGTGGACCTTCGCGACCTCGGCGTCGAGCTGCCCTCACTCGGCATCACCTACTCGGAGGGACGGCTGGCGGGGCGGCTCGCGGGGGAGCGGTTCGAGATCGACACCCTGCGCCTTATCACCGGCAAGAAGGAAGAGCTCGTTGCACGCGGCAGCGTGTTGCTGACGCCTCTCGCCGACCCGACGCTCGACATCACGGCGCGCCTCACCGACTTCCGGGTCTCTCATTCCGACGCGCTGCGCGCGATGGCGACCGGGGATCTCGCGCTCAAGGGAACGGCGTCGGAGCCGGTGCTCACCGGCAAGCTGGAGCTCGGGCGTACCGAGATCTTCGTCGGCGCCGAAGCCGCGGCGGCGGTAGAGGAAGTCCAGCTGACACCGGCCGACCTCACCACGCTGGCCCAGCGCTTCGGACCGGCCGCCGTCACCGGAGAGGCGGAAGGGCCCAGCTTCGTGGACCGCTTCCGGATGGACCTCGATATCCGATTCGCCCGGCGGGTCTGGTTCCGCAAGACGGCGAGTCCCAGCATCGACATCGAGCTCGCCGGCCGGATCAACGTCCGGCAGCAGCCGGGTCAACCGATGCAGTTCTTCGGAGAGGTGGAGCCGATCCCGGGCCGCGGCGAGATGAACCTCTATGGAAGGACCTTCACGCTCGAGGAGGGGACCATCGCCCTGCAGGGACCCGCGGAGGCGACCACCCTGGACGTGACCGCCCAGTACCTGGTCCCCACCCAGGGCGATCCGGACGACGAGGAGGTGCTGATCAACGTGGCCGCCAAGGGCCGGCCCGACAGCCTCGCGCTCGACTTCACCTCCGAGCCGTCCATGGGCCAGGAGGACATCATCTCCTACATCGTCACCGGCCGGCCCGCCTCCGACAACCCGCTGGTGGATCAGCAGGGCGGCGGTGGAATCAGCGCGTCGCAGCTGGCGGTCAACCAGCTCGCGGAGAACCTCGGGGGTGCCGCGGGGGAGGGGCTCGGGTTCGACGTCTTCCAGATCCGGCAGGAGCCGTCGCGGGGGCTCACTCTCACCGCAGGGCGGTATCTCGTCGTCCCGGGTTTTCGTCAGTCTGCAGCAGCCGCTGCGGATCGGCGCTACCGCCGAACAGCAGGTGGGCAACGCGACCGGTCCGGGCTTCGAGCTGGAGTACACCTTGAGCCGCTGGCTGCGCACGCACACTCCGCGGCGGCAGCCTGCCTGCCGGCCTGCTCATGCGGGGCCGCTATGCGTTCTAGGCTCGCGGCGGTCGTAGTGGCCCTGTCTCTGGCGAGCGTCGCGCCGCCTGGCCGCGCAGGACGCGCTGAGCGGCGTCGGCCCGGCCACCCAGGTGAGGAAGATCGAGTTCGAGTTCCGCGGCGAGCACGAGCTGCCAGGAGAAGGATCTCCGGCCCCACATCGCGCTCACGGCGCGGGGCGGATCGTCGGGCTGCGCCGGGCCCTCAGCTTTGTGCCCCTCGTCAAGCCGGTCGGCGAGCATCCGTTCCGTCCGCTCGAGCTGCAGCGCGACGTCGCCCGCCTCCGCAACATCTACACCCGCTACGGGCTACCTCGACGCCGAAGGTGGACTACGACGTCCGCTACGACGCCGAGGAAGATCTCGCGTCCGTCACCTTCCAGGTCGAGGAAGGGCCGCCGGTCCTGCTCCGCGCCGTGCGCTTCGTCGGGCCGGACAGCGCGACCGCCGGCGGTCGCACCCGAGCTGGGTCAGGATTGGTCGGGCTTCGTGAGCCTGGAGCAGGCAGGAGCAGGGCCGGCTGGGCGAGGGCGAGCGGCGGGGCATCGCGGACCGCACCACCCGGTGGCTGCGGAACCGGGGCTATCCCTTCGCGGCGGCCGAGGCCGACGTGCTGGTGGATACCGCGGCCAACCGGGCGGATGTGGTCGTCCGCGGTGAGTCCCGGGATGCGGGCCCGGATCCGGGAGTTCGCGGTGAGCGGCAACCGAGACGGTGCCCGCCCGTCATTTCACCCGCCAGCTCCCGCTCGCGCCGGGCGACTGGTACAACGCCGCGAAGCTGGAGCAGGGCCGGCCCAGCTGACCCAGCTCCCCATCGTGCGGCTCGCCCTGGTCAACGTGCCCCGGGCCGAGGCGCAGGACTCGAGCGTGGTGGTCCAGGTCGGAGTCACCGAGAATCAGCCCCGCCTGATCCGCGGCGAGGCCGGCCTCGTCTCCAGCGGCGGGCTCACCAGCCAGGTGGAGTGGACCCACCGCAGCTTTCTTCACGGCGCTGCGCACGCTGACGGTGGGCGTGACCGCGCAGACCGGACTCATCGCGCTGGAGACGCCCGCCGAGCGGCGCTACCGGCTGGCGGTGACGGTGTTCCAGCCGTATGTCGGTTCGCGCTTCCTGTCGGCGGCCGGCGGGCCGTTCGTCGAGTACCGCGACGACCTGCGCGACCGCTCCCAGGCGGTGGGGTTCGAGGGGACGCTGGTCTACGCCACCAGCCCGCTCCGTTCGCTCTCGCTGGGGTACAACATCTCCCACCGCCGGATCCTCGACTACGGATTCGGCGACGACCTCGAGCCCATCGACTACCTGCCGCTGCTGGGGCTCGCCGATTCGGCGACGGTAGGATCGCTGGGCACGACCATCAACCGGAGCGCGGTGACCCTCGATGGGAGCTGGGGCGTGCTCGACGAGTTCGCCAATCCGCGTCAGGGCTACGTGCTCCGGCCTCGCGTCTCGGTGACCTTGCCCGGGTTCAACACCAGCCAGTATCTGCTGCTCGACCTGGGGGGCAGCGCGTTCGTGCCGTTCACCGACCGGATCGGCTTCACGCTGCGGGGCAGTGCGGGGCGCATCTTCCCGTTCGGCAAGAGCCTCGAGCCGGTGGGCGCCGAGTCGCCTTTCGTGTCGCTGCTGCGGCTCCGCGATGTGACGTTCAGCTCCGGTGGCACCCGCGACGTGCGCGGGTGGGGAAGCCAGCTGGTCGGGCCCAAGCTGCCGGAGGTGCAGTTCAGGGAAGAGGACGGCGTGCGCACCGCGTTCGCCGAGCGATACTCGCCGGTCGGCGGACTCGCCCGGGTGCAGGGGAGCGCGGAGCTGCAGCTCCCGTTGCCGGGCTTCGACGCCAAGTGGCAGACCTTCGTCTTCCTCGATGGCGCCCGGGTGTGGACCCCCGACGACCGCTTCGCCCTCGACGCCGGTGACGACCTGGAGCAGGATCGCTTCTTCTTCGGCACCGGCGCGGGCATCGGCTACGAGACCGTCGTCGGCGCCGTGCAGGTGTCGCTCGGCTACAAGCTCAACCCATCCGCTCTCGACGTACGCGATCCCGATGAGGTGCTGCAGGCCCTGCAGGAAGGCCGTCCGCTCAGCAGCGTTCCCACCGACTCACGTCGCCGCCTGCAGCTCCACTTCTCGATCGGCGCGACCTTCTAGCAGGAGGCTGGTCAGCTCCGCGGCATTGGTGACGGCGTAGTTGCCGTGGCAGTTGTTGTAGATGATGTGGAGCGCGCTGGCCTTGTCGTGAGACAGCTCCAGGATCCGCCGCAGGTGCTCCGCCAGCTCGGCTTCGTCGTACAGGTAGCGGTAGCGCTCGGTGGCGGGATCGTTCCGCGTCTCCCAGGTCTCGGTCCGCCGCCCGTGAAGCCGCATGACCGCCAGTCGCCGCGAGGTGACCGCGGCTGTCGGCGGCATGCTGCTCGCCATCCCCTGCGGTCCATCCACCACCACGTACGCCAGGTCGAGATCGGAGAGCAGCGCCGGGGTCCGTTCCGCCAGCCGGCCTGTCATCCAGGCGTGGTGGCGGAATTCGATCGCCCCGAGCCAATCGCCCAGGCGCGCACGGCACGCCGCCAGCGCGGCCGCGCTCTCTCGTGAAGGCATGAACCATCGGGGGAACTGGAGCAGGATGGCGCCCAGTTTCCCCGCCTCGCGGAGCGGCTCGAGTGCGGCCAGGAACCGGCGCCAGACTTCGTCGAGCAGTGCAGCCGGGAGGTCGCGCGCGTAGAGTCGCTCGCCGGAAGAGCGCGGCAGCTCGCGGCGAAGCCAGTCCGGCAGCCGACGGATGTCGGCCCCGTGGCCCGTCATCAGGCCGTGCGCCTTGACGTCGAACAGGAACCCGTCCGGCGTGCGCCGCGCCCATTCGACCGCCATGCCGCGGGTGGGCATGGCGTAGTAGGTGGCGTCCACCTCGACGATCGGGTACCGCCCGGCGTAGTACCGGAGCCGGTCCTCGGCGTTCTCGGCGCCGCGGGGATAGAACACGCCGCCCGCTGTGAGTGTCGCGTCGGTCCACCCCGCCACCCCCACATACAGCGTCGCGCCACTCGGTACCCTGAGACCGGTCGGCGCACCGGCAGCCACCGATTGCAGTCTCTGTCGCGCGGCGCGGACGCCGGGATCGTGGGTCGGGTCTCGGCCGGTCGGCGATGCCGGTGGAGGCTCGGTGGCGACGAGGTCTTCCGGAAGCGGCTCCGCCGGCTGGAGCGTCTGCGACAGCATGTTCGCCATCCGCCGCGGCGCGTCGCGCGCGAGCCCGGCGATGAGGCGCGACTCGGGAAGATTGCGCCAGTACCGCTTGGGCATCTCCGACCGCATGGCGGACGGGTTCAGCCTCGCGGGGTTGAAGGCGTTGGCGTAATACGCCCGCCACAGCTCTTCCAGCGCGTCGTCGGTTGGAGCGTCGGTGCGGGAGGCGCCGGGTGAGAAGCGGAGCGAGGCGCCGTCCCAATGCGCGCAGCGGTCCGGCGTGAGGATGGACCAGCGCATGGAGGCGAAGCGACGCGCGAAGAAGGGCGCGGTGGCCTTCACCACCAGGTGCGCCGGCTCGAACCAGGCCACGTACACCGGGCCGCCGGCGGCCTCGGAGGCGACCGCGCGAAACCGGACGAACGCCTTCATCTTGTGCGCCGCGCGCTTGACGGCGCGCGCCATGTCGTACAGCGCGGCGACGTCGGGATCGGTCGCCAGCGCCAGAAGGTGCGGCTCGGCGCCGGTCTGCCGCCAGAGCGCGCGGTAGAGAAGGCTCCAGCGCCCGGGATCCCGGTGGCACGCGACCAGGCGGGCCACCTGCAGGAACCGCGTCGAGACCCTGGGCGCGATCGTCGGCGGCGCGGCCGCCCCGTCGGCGGTCAGCCCGTCGAGCACACCCTGGGGAGCATCCGATGGCTCCCAGTGCACCGATTCGGGTAGCGTCCCGCGGGTGAGCAGCTGGCGCGCGTGCCGGCGCCAGCTGTCGAAGTCGGCCTCGAAGCGAACGACCCGCACCGCCGCTCAGATCTCGCCGCTGATGGCCGATCGCTCGACCGCGAAGAGGTCGAGCTGGTCACGACGCGCGACGCGGCGGGGCAGATCTTCGCGATCCGGGAGCGTACCCGGCGAGTGATCGGCCAGGACGACGAACGGCAGCGCGCGGCCCAGCGTCACGCGCAGGCGTGCGAGATCGTCCACCCGAAGCCGCCGCCAGCGTCGCATCGCGACGATGCGCCCCACGTTGCGGATGCCGATGCCGGGAATCCGGAGCAGCTCGGTCCGATCGGCGCGGTTGATGTCCACCGGAAACCGGGCCCGGTTTCGAAGCGCCCACTCCAGCTTTGGATCCAGCTCCAGGGAGAGGTTGGGCGCTTCGGGAGTGGTCAGCTCACGCACCCCGAAGCCGTAGAAGCGAACCAGCCAGTCCGCTTGATACAGGCGGTGCTCCCGCAGGAGCGGCGGCGCCATCGGCGGGAGACCCGGATCCGCATCCGGAATCGGGCTGAACGCGGAGAAGTAGACGCGGCGGAGCCGCTCCCGAGCGTACAGGGAGGCCGAGGCCTCCAGGATCGCGGCGTCGGATGCATCGGTCGCCCCCACGATCATCTGCGTGGCCTGGCCCGCGGGCGAGAAGGCCGGCGCTCTCGGCTCGCCCGCCTCGGCGATGCCGTCCCGGATCACGCCCATGGCTCGCGTGATCTGCACCAGCTCCTTGTCCGGCGCGAGCGCGTCGAGATCGCTCTGGCGCGGGAGCTCCAGATTGATGCTCAGCCGGTCGGCGTAGCGTCCCGCCTCCCGGATCAGATCGGGTGAGGCGTTGGGGATGGTCTTGAGATGGATGTACCCGCCGAATCCGTGATCGCGCCGGAGCTGCCGGGCCACCGCCACCAGCTGCTCCATCGTATAGTCCGGCCCCCGGATGATGCCGGAGCTGAGGAAGAGCCCTTCGATGTAGTTCCGGCGGTAGAACTCGAGGGTCAGCCCGACGACTTCCTCTGGCGTGAATCGCGCCCGACGCACCCCGCTGGAGCGGCGGTTGATGCAGTAGCCGCAGTCGTAGATGCAGTAGTTGGTGAGCAGGAGCTTGAGCAGCGAGACGCAGCGGCCGTCGGGAGTGTAGCTGTGGCAGATGCCCATCCCCTCGGTGCTGCCGATCCCGCGGGGGCCCGCCCGCCGGCCCTTCGAACCGCTGCTGGCACACGAGGCATCGTACTTGGCCGCGTCCGCCAGGATGGAGAGCTTCGTTGTGGTATCCACTTCTAAGTCCGGTGGGATTGTTAGGTAGCTATGAGCTATGAGCTATGAGCTATGAGCTAAAGGCAACCGACCTGCTATGCCTCCTCCCGCCGTGCCGGAAGCTCATAGCTCCATAGCTCATAGCTCCTCTCACCCGAACATAAACCGAAACCAACCCACACGCCATCGCCCGTCTCGGCAATTCCTTCGATCATCTCGCGTGCTGCCAAACTCAGTGGCAGGTCGCGGTCGCTTCTGCTTATGAGCTGCCGCGGCGTCCCGATGATCCGGGTTCGCTCTCACGTCGGATGTCGCGCACCGGCAGCACCTTGAGTGGATGCGGGTGATCCGTCGCGCGAGCCGTCCGCGCGCATCACGCGTCCGGGCATACCCGTTGCTGATATCTGCACGGTTCCCCTCGCGTTCCGCGTCCATCGCCAAAATCGCCACTCCCCGGAGCATTGCCATGGTTTCCTTCCTCAAAGGCCGCCGCCGCACCGACGACGCCGTCGTTGCCGTCGATTCGAGCGGTACGCACATCACCATCGCCCTCGAGGCGCTCGTCGCCCGTGCCGAGCAGGCGCTCGAGCAGCTCCGCGCGCTGGCGCCGGTGCTGGAGCGGTCTGAGGACCTCAACACGCTGCGCGAGCGCTGTGAGAGTGTCGAGCGGCAGGTCGCCGAGATGGAGGGCACCTCCGCCCGCCTCACCGCCGCCGAGGCGCAGGTCGCGCGGGTGGCGGGGGCCGGGGCGGAGATCGACCAGCTCCAGGCGCGGATGGGCGAGTTCGGGGACAAGATCGATGCGGCCCTCAAGCTGCGCGAGCAGATCGAGGGGTTCCTCAGCCTGGAGAGTCCGATCGCGGCCGTGCGGGGCGATGCCGACGGCCTCCGGAAGCAGCTCGAGGAGATGGGCGAGGACGTGACCCGGATGCGGACCCAGGCCGATGACGCGCTGCGCGCCCACCGTCACAGCACCTCGCGGCTGGAAGCATTCGACCAGGAGTACCAGGCCTCCACCAGCCGGCTCGACGAGGTGTCGCGCCGGGTGCAGGCGGTCGAGCGGGCGCTCGAGCCGGTGGGCCAGGCGGTGGCCGCGGTGCCCGACGTGCAGCATCGTCTCGCCGTGCTCAAGGCGCTGGCCGACCAGGTGTCGCAGAAGTCGGCCGCGCTGGAGCAGCAGCGTGAGGCCGTGGATCGCGCCGCGACCCAGATCTCCCAGCTCACCCGTCTGGATCGCGAGCTCGACGCGTGGCTCCGCCGGCAGGAGGAGCAGATCCGCCGCTTCGGTGCGATCGAGGCCAAGATCGCCGAGGTGTCGGCGGTGCAGGGCAAGGTGCTCGCGCGCTCGGACGAGCTGCAGGCCATGGCGCAACAGACCGAGGAGGCCCAGCAGGCCGCGCGGCAGTCCCTTCACGACCTCCGCGAGCAGATGCGGAAGAGCAGCGAGAGCTTCGAGCTGGAGAACCGGGGCCTGCACGCGGTGAGCGAGCGCGTGGCCGACCTGCGCAACGGGGTCAAGGAGTGCGAGACCCGCTTCGCCGTGCTGGACGCGGCGAGCCAGGGCACCGCCGCCGTCACCGCCCAGGTCCGCAGCGCGGGCGAAGAGGCCGCCACGCTGTCGGCCGAGCTGGCCCGGCTGCTGGAGGAGGAGAAGCGGATCGCGTCGCTCCGCCAGGAAGTCGGGCGGCTCGACGGGGTCGCGACCGACGTGGCGACCCGGATGCAGCGGATCGAGGAGCTTCGCCCCGGCATCGAGTCGGCGGTCAAGGACCTCGGCTCGCTCAAGGGCACTCGGGAGATGATGGCCGACGGGCTGGAGCAGATGCGGGTGGCGTACGAGGAGATGACCCGTCTGCGCGAGACCCACGGCGAGGTGGAGACCTGGCTCTCCAGCACCGACGTCTGGACCAAGAAGGTGCAGGGGCAGGTCAAGGAGCTGAGCGGCATGGAGCCGGCGGTCGAGCGGATCCGCGAGGAGGTGGAGCAGGTCAAGTCCGCCATGAGCGAGATCGAAGCCCGTCGCGACGCGCTGACCGACGTGCAGCGCCGCCTGGGCGATCTCGGCGCGGTCGGGGCCGAGCTCAAGGAGCGCACCGAATCGCTGCGCGGCCGGATGGAGACCGCCGAGACCCGCTTCGGGCAGCTGGCGAAGCAGGCGGACGAGGCCCAGCTGGTGGCCGACACCATGGCCGAGGTGACCGAATCGGTCTCCGACGCCGAGAAGCGGATGTCGACGGTGGACGAGTCGGTTCGGTCGCTGGAGAGCCGGACCCAGCAGCTCGACGAGCTGCAGGATCGCATCCGGCTGCTCGGCCAGGAGCTCGACCAGCGGCAGGGCGCGCTCGACAAGGCCACCGAGCACCTCACTCGCGCCTCGGCGCTCCGGCAGGAAGCGGCCGAGACGGCTCAGCGGCTCGAGGAGATCTCCCGCACCGTCGGCACGACCCTCACCAACGCCGAGGAGCGTTCGGGCGGGCTGAAGAAGATCTCGGCCGATCTCGAGAGCCGCGCGGCCGCGCTCAAGCCGATCGAGCGCCAGCTGGCACAGTTCGAGGACCTGCTGGGCCGGTGGGAGTCGGCTCAGGCCGAGGCGGCGACCGGGCTGGAGCAGACCCTCGCCCGGCAGGGTGCGGTCGAGGCGCTGGAATCCGAAGTCAAGAACGTCTTCGAGCTCGCCCAGCGGGCGGTGGACAACGTGCAGACCATCGGCTCATCCCGGCGGCAGATCGACGAGACCCGGGCGCTGCTCGAGGACACCCAGAGCCGGTTCCAGGTCGCGGAGCAGGCGCTGCTGGACTTCGAGGCGCGGAAGCGGGCACTGGAGCGGGCGGAGCAGCGGCTCGCGCGGGCCGAGGCACTGGCGCTCGGCATCAAGACCACCGTCGAGACGCTGCAGGCCCAGAAGACCGTGGTGGATCATGCGATGGAATCCGCCGGCGCGCTGGGGTTGCAGATGAAGCAGGCGGAGGCGCTGATCGTATCGCTGCGGCGGGAGCGGTCGCTGGCGGCGGACCTCAAGGCGGCGGTCGCCGCGCTGGAGGACGTCGAGGAAGGTGCGCGCGAAGCGGCCGAGTAGTTCGCCGCGCTGATCCGGGCAACGCGACAGGGGGGCCGTCCATGGGATGGCCCCCCTGTCGTTTGCCGGCCATCGGGCTACTGCGAGACCGAGTCCCGCCTGGTGTCGGACGTGGTGATCGTCATCGCCGCCGTGCTCGTGGCGATGGCCATGCTTGCCGCCATGCTTTTCGCGCCACTCGTCGCGGGCCTGCTTGCGCATGGCTGCCACCTTCGTCTGCTGCTCGGGCGTGAGTACGGCCATCACCTCGGTCCGGGTGCTGTCCATGCTGGCCCGGAACTTCGACCGCGCTTCGCGGTTGTGGTGCACTTCCTCCGCCCGTTCCTGATTGCGGGCCTGGTACCTGGCTCGAATCGCCTCCAACCGCTTGGCCTGGTCGTCGGTGAGCTTGAGCTCGGCCCGCTGGGACAGGAGCTTCCCGACCGGGTCGTACCTCATTCGGTGGGCCGAATCCGCCGGTGCCGGGGGAGTGGCGCCGCCCGCCTGGGCGTGCGCCGGGCCGGTGGACATCAGGAGGCCCGCCGCGGCGAGGGCGAGGGCCAGGGTACGTCGCTGCATGTGAACTGCCTCTCGATTGATTGTTCGGGTAGAGGACGGCCGCGCCGCGGCCGGTGTTAACGCTCTCATGTTCCCAAGCCTGCACGTCGGGTGTAGACTCTCCCGACGCCCTAGCCTCAGGACTGACCCAATGCGTTTGGCACTCGCGGTACCCTCGCTCGTCGCCTCTCTGGTAATTGTTTCCTCCCCCGTCGCCGCCCAGACGTTTCGAGACGTATCCCCTGAAGCCATTGGCTTCGGCGGTGCCGCTGCGATCGCTGGAGACCAGATTCTGGTCGGGCGTCCGGGCACGCTGATCGGATTCCCCATTCCGGCCAGCCACGCCGGCGCCGTCCACGTGTTTCGGAGATCCGGAGCCGTCTGGCGCGAGGAGGGTATGGTCAGCCCGAAGGACGGGCGCCTGGGTGACGGGTTCGGGACGGCCCTGGCCGTGGACGGCAATATCCTGGCGATCGGGGCGCCCGGCGCTCCGGGTGGCGGGGCCGTCTACGTCTACGAGCGGACCGGGAACAGCTGGGCCGAGCGTGCGCGGCTGGAGGGAGCCGGGGGTGCCGACGGGGATCGCCTCGGCGCGTCACTGGCGCTCAAGGGCTCCGTACTCCTGGTGGGCGCGCCGGGCCGGGAGAGCGAGCGAGGGGCTGTCCTCTCCTTCGTCCGCGGTAAGAACACCCGCGAGTGGGTCGAAGGCTCGGTCATCCAGGGCGGCGGCACCGCGGCCGGCGACTGGTTCGGCGCGGCGCTGGCGTTCGACGGACGCCGGGCGCTGGTCGGAGCCCCCGGTCCGTGGACCTTCGATTCCACCCGGTGGAAGCCGGGCCAGGCTTTCGTGTATCGGGCGGCTTCCCGCGGCGCCTGGGCCGAGGACGGCCGGCTGGCCGGTGCTCCGGACCAGGGCATCCGCGCGCTCGGCGTGTCGGTGCTGCTGGATGGGGAGGAGGCCGTGGTTGGTGCACCGCTTTCGGACAGCCTTGCCGGTGCCGTCATCCGCTGGCGTCGCGAGGGCGCCGCGTGGGTGCCGGCGGGTAGCGTGGTTCCCGACAGTGTCGTCCGACCGGGTGCGTTCGGCGCCGCCCTCGCCAGGGACGGTGGCGACCTGCTCGTCGGAGCGCCTACCAGCGACAAGAGCGCGGGCGCGGTCCACATCTTCCGACGGACCGGCGGTGCCGATTGGAAGAGTGTGCAGAAGCTGGTGACGCCGCCCGCCGGGTTCTCCACCCGGCTCGGCGCCGCCATCGCGGCCCAGAAGGGGCGTGAGTGTCGCCGGTGCGCCGCTGGCCTACTTCTTCGAGGGCGTTGGCCTGGTGTACCAGCGGGACGGCGCCGCCGGCGCATGGCGGGAAATCGCAGCGGTGAACGACACGGTGTCCACCGTGCTGCCGACCGTGGCCGGCGGTGAGGTCAAGTGCCAGGCGGGGAAGGCCAAGGCCTTCGACTGCAAGGACGCGGACCTGGTGGCGTTCCTGCCCAAGAGCAGCATCGGCGCGAAGCGCGGCACGCTGCTGAACGACCTGTGGGGCTGGACCGATTCGACCACCGGGCGGGAGTTCGCGCTGGTGGGACGGACCGACGGGACCTCGTTCGTCGAGGTGACCGATCCGGCGAATCCGAAGTACCTCGGTGACCTGCCGATGCACCGGGGCGCGCGCGCGAACATCTGGCGCGACATCAAGGTCTACAAGAATCACGCGTTCATCGTGGCCGACGGCTCGGGCCCGCACGGCATGCAGGTCTTCGACCTGACCCAGCTCCGGAACGTCACGCACCGCCGCAGACCTTTCAGGAGACGGCGCACTACACCCGGATCAACAGCGCGCACAACATCGTCATCAACTCGAAGCACCGGCTTCGCCTACACCGTCGGCAACAGCATGGGCGGCGAGACCTGTGGCGGTGCGCTCCACATGATCGACATCCGCGACCCGGTCAACCCCAAGTTCGCCGGCTGCTACGCCGATCCCGCCCTGGGGCTGCAGCGCACCGGCCAGACCCACGACGCGCAGTGCGTCACCTACCATGGGCCCGACGGGCGCTACCACGGCCGCGAGATCTGCTTCAACTCCAGCGAGACCGCGCTCGGCATCGCCGACGTGACCGACAAGAGCAAGCCGAAGACCCTGAGCATCGCGGCCTATCCCAACGTCGCCTACGCCCACCAGGGGTGGCTCACCGAGGACCAGCGCTACTTCTTCCTCGACGACGAGGGCGACGAGATCGCGGGCACGGCCCCCAAGACCCGCACCGTCGTCTTCGACCTCGCCGACCTCGAGGATCCGGTCGTCGCCAAGGAGTTCTATGGAACCACCGCGGCGTCGGATCACAACCTGTACGTGAAGGGCCGGTACATGTACCAGTCGAACTACGTGGCCGGGCTCCGCGTGGTGGACGTGAACGACCCGGTCAATCCGGTGGAGGTCGGCTATTTCGACACCGTGCCCTTTGGTGACAATCTCCCCGGCTTCGCCGGCTCCTGGAGCAACTACCCCTACTTCACCAGCGGCGTCGTGGCGGCGACCAGTATGCGGGAAGGCCTCTTCCTGATTCGTTATCAGCCCCGGACGGTCCTGCCGTGATCGGACTCCGCCGGGCGGTGGCGGCCGCGGCGGCGGTGCTTGTGCTGGGTCCGCTGCCACTGCGGGCGCAGCTCTACGTGCCGAATCAGGACGATGCCACGGTGTCGGTGATCGACCCCGCGACCCGCCGGGTGCTGCGGACCATCGACCTCCGCCGCTACGGCGTGGGTGACAATGCGAAACCCCACCACATCCAGGTGGAGTCGAACGGCAGCGCGTGGTACGTCACCCTGATCGGTGCGGGGAAGGTGCTGAAGCTGGACCCGAGCGGCCGCGTGCTCGGGAGCGTCGAGATGGAGGTGCCGGGCCTGATCGCCCTGCATCCCACGAAGGACCTGATGTTCGTCGGGCGCAGCATGAGCGCGGTAAACCCGCCGCCGCGGATGGCGGTGATCCGTCGCTCGGACATGAAGCTGCTCGACGAGGTGGACCTCCTCTTTCCGCGGCCGCACGGGATCGTGGTGCACCCCCGCGGCGACGTGGTCTACGTGGCGAGCCTCGGTACCAACCAGATCGCGAGCGTGGGGGTGGACCAGGGCGAGGTGCGCCTCGTCAACGTGCCCGGCATGGCGCACGGCTTCGTCCAGGCGGCGGCGGCGCCCGACGGCCGGTTGCTCGCCGTCACGGCCGAGCTCACCGATTCGCTGCTCCTGTTCGATCTCTCGGTGCCGGCGTCCCCTCGACTGGTGCGCGGACTCGCCATGCCGGACGGCCCTTTCGAGCCGATCTTCACACCCGACAGCCGGTTCATCTTCGTGACCGCGCTCAACGCCAATCGCGTCGCGGCAGTCGATACCCGCGACTGGTCGGTAGCGGTGCTGCCCGAGCACCCCGGCTACGGTCAGCCGCACGGCATCGCGCTGTCTCCCGATGGCTCGCGCATCTTCGTCGGCAATCGCCACCAACAGGGAGGCGTCCACGACCACGCCGGCGGGAAACCCACCAGCCCGGGCACGGTGGTCGCGATCTGCGCCGAGAGTCGGACGGTGGATACCGTCCTCACCGTCGGCAACTATGCGGCCGGACTGGGCATGACACCCGTGCCTCCCGCCACGGCGATCGCACCCTGCCGCTGACCTGTCCCCGCGGGGTGGCGGCCATCGCCGCCGCGGCGCTGGCGTGTGGCGGCTCCGCACCAGGACCCATCTCCCCTTCCGCGCGAGCCGATTCCTTCCGAGCGCTCGTAGCCCCTTTCCCCGTGGCTGACATCGACGGCCGCCCGGTCGCGCTGCCGTTCGTCGGGGGCTTCAACGCACCTCGCCCCCAGCTGGTGGACGCGGACGGAGATGGTGACCTGGATCTCTTCGTCCAGGAAGTGACCGGGAGCGTGGGCTTCTACGAGCGCGACGGTGAGGCCGGCGGCCTTCCCCGGTTCCTCTTCCGGACCGCCCGGTACGGAGACCTCGACGTGGGCGAGTGGTACCGCTTCGCCGACGTGGATGCCGACGGCGATCTCGATCTTCTCGCCGAGCAGCCCTTCAGCTACATCAAGTACTACCGCAACGACGGAGCCGAGGGCGCCCACCGCTTCGTGCTCGCCGCCGACACGCTGAAGGACACCGACGGAGTGCCGATCTTCTCGGACCGGCAGAACATCCCGCAGCTCGGCGACCTCGACTGCAACCGCCGGTCCGACCTGCTCATCGGACGGCTCGACGGCACCGTGGCGCGGTACGAGGCGGTGCCGCCCCAGGCGGGCCATGCCCCATCGTTCCGGCTCGTCGCGAACGAGTTCGAGGGCATCCGGATCATCGGCCAGCAGGCCGGACCGCCCTCGCCGTTCGGGCCGGGCCCGAGCATGCACGGGGCGAACACCATGGCCTTCGCCGACCACGACGGCGATGGCGATCTCGATCTCTTCTGGGGGGACTTCTTCGAGCCGGGGCTGCTGCTGATTCCGAACCTGGGGACCTGTCCCTCGCCCAGCTTCCGGGGCACGCCGGTGCAGTTCCCGGTCGGCCGGCCATTGCTGACGTCTGGGTACAACGCTCCGAGCTTCGGTGACGTGAGCGGTGACGGGCGCGCAGACCTGATCGTCGGCGTCCTGGGGGGTGCGTACAATCCCCTGCGGACGGCCTCGGACAATCTCTACTACATGACGCGCGGTCCGGGCGACGACTGGGAGATCAGGACCCGGCGCCTTCTGCCGGTGCTCGACATCGGAGCCGAATCCGTCCCTGCGGTGGCCGACGTGGATGGTGACGGCGACCTCGACATGCTGGTGGCCAACAAGCTCGACCCATCGGACCTGCAGAGCTCCTTCACGTACCTGCTGGAGAACGTCGGAACGGCGTCGCATGCCTCCCTCCGCCTCCGGCCGCCCCTCGACCTCGGCCGGCGCTTCCACGCCGCGCCGACGTTCGGGGACCTCGACGCAGATGGCCGGCTCGACCTGATCATGGGGCAGTGGGGACCGAGACTCGCGTGGTACCGGGGCACCGAACGCGGCTACGTCCCGGTGGACACCGCGGTCGTAACCATCACCCGCGGAAGCAACACGGTTCCTACCCTGGGCGACCTGGACGGCGATGGCGATCTCGATCTGCTGATCGGTGAGTCGTCAGGCTGGCTCAACTACTACCGCAATGACGGCGACCCCGCCCATCCGACCTTCGCCCTGGTGAGTGACCAGCTCGACAGCATTCAGCTCGGGCGGCGAAGCGCGCCGCACCTGGCCGATCTGGATCGGGATGGCGACCTCGATCTCCTGCTGGGCACCGAGAGCAACGGCGTGGCGCTGTTTCGGAACGAAGGCACCCGCTCCGTGACCCGGTTCGTGCGGGACGCGGCCTTCTCGGTCCCGTCCCCGGTGTTGGCCGCACCTTCCACCGGCGATTTCGACGGCGATGGCGATCTCGACCTCGTGCTCGGGAGTGCCTCGGGCGGCCTGATGTATCTCGATCACCGATAGCCCGTCGCGCACGAAGCCCGCACCGCGAGCGACGCTCCCGGTGCGGGCCACTGCCGTCCGATGTACTGGGCGGCGCTGTCGTGCAGTTTACTTCCGGCGCGACCCCGAAAGCCCGTCCACCTCGCGCTCGCTCATCCGGTCGGCGTCGAGGCTCTTCTGGCCGGTCACCCGGTGCCAAGCATCGCTCACCGCGTCCTTCACCCGCTCCCAGGTCGATTCCACCCCACGTCCCTCGTAGCGATCCCACCCTGTCCGCAGGTCGGACTCCACATCGTTCCAGGTGCGACCGAGGTGGTGGCGGCCCGATTCGTATCCGTACTTGTACGCGGGCCGGAAATCCTCATAGTTGCGGCCGGTGGCGTAGGAGCGGCCGCCGTAGTTTTCTCGCCACCAAGCATCCTCTTGATCCCAGCTATTGTCGAACGCCATTGACACCTCCAAGACGGGTATGCAAAAGCCTGTGCATCTCGTACTGCTTGCTGCAGCGACATGCATAACCCCTGGAATCGGAGATGTTCGTGATCCCGGTCACGCCTTCGGAGTCGCACGATGCCGCGCGGTGCTCGAGCGAAGGCGAGTGAGCGCACTCTCAACCGAGGCGTAGGCGAGTTCCTCTCCTGCCCGCGCGGCGCGCAACAAGAGCGCGCCTCGGCTCATGTCTCCCCGGCCCTCGAATTCGGTCGGGTACAGCAGCCGGCCTCCCATGACGTCGAGCAGCACGTCCACGTACTTCCCGGTCGCGAGGCTGCCGAGCAGGACGAACTCCGTGGATGGGTTCGCTGCCAGACGCGTGAGATCGCGGACCAGCGGATCACGGTACCGGTGGTCATCGGCGCGAATGTCCAGCGCGCCGAACGCCTGCAGCTCGGGTGCCGTCACCAGGGTGTCGGCAGCGAGGAGGCCCCGGTTCGCGGTGATGACCTGCACCGAGGACCGGTCGCCGGCGGGACGCCCGAACCGCGACGCGTAGGCCAGCTTCCCGCGGAAGTAGAGGCCGCTCACGAAACTGAACGCCTCGCCGAGCGGAATGCCGCCCGGCTCGCGCAGGCGAACCGCAATCGGGAAGGTCGCTTGCTCCCGGATCAGCATCGCGGCGCGCTTGCCACCGGGATGCGCTGGCGAAAGGAGGAATATTCTCGCTGCTGCGTCGTGGTCGGCCGGCATCGCATATCCTGTCGACGTAGGTGCCGGCGGTACCGTGCCTCGCATCACGTCTTGCCGGCGGTGCTGGCGTGTCGCCGCGGGGTTGGTTAGCGTGGCACGGAGGGAGGTGGAGAGTGGATCGTGGGTCAATGCGGATGGCGCGCGCCATCCTCCTGCTGAGTGCGCTTGGATGTCGGCCCGCCCCACCGGCTGGACCGACCACGGTCACCGTGTCCGGCAGCGTGCTCGGCGCCGAGGGGCAAGTGCTGCGGCGCCAGCTCGCGCGGTTCATGCGCGAGCATCCCGACATCCGGGTCGAGCAGCGCCGCACCCCCGACGCCGCCGACCAGCGCCATCAGCTCTACGTGCAGTGGCTCAACGCCCGTGCGAGCGATCCCGACATCCTCCAGCTCGACGCGATCTGGACTCCCGAGTTCGCCGCCGCCGGCTGGATTCTGCCGCTCGACCGCTTTCGACCCCGACACCGCCGCGTTCTTTCCCGCGACCATCGCGGCCAATCGATGGGACGGCCGCCTCTACGCGATGCCCTGGTTCGTGGACGTGGGGATGCTCTACTGGCGGACCGACCTCTGCCAAGGCTCCGCCGGCCACCTTCGACGAGCTCGAGCGCGACGCAGCGCCGCGGCCCGCGCAGCGGGCGCCGTGCGGTACGGGTCTGGTGTAGCAGGGCGCCCGGTACGAGGGCCTGGTGACCGTCTTCCTGGAGTATCTCGGCGGTTCGGCGGCCGATTCTCGACGGCGGCCGCGTCCGCGTGGCCGATCCTGCCGGCCATCCGCGCCCTCACCGCTGATGCGCGACCAGCTCCAGTCGCGGCGTCGTGCCGCGCTCGGTCCTGACCTGGCACGAGGAGGAGGCGCGCTTCGCGTTCCAGAACGGCCAGGCCGCGTTCATGCGCAACTGGCCGTACGCTGTACGCGCTGCTGCAGGACACGCTCGGTCTCGATGGTCGCGGGCCGCTTCGCCGTGGCGCCGATGCCCGCGGGCCCGGGCGGCACGCCCACGGCGGCGCTGGGCGGGGCCCAGCTCGCGATCAACGCCAACTCCGAGCACCCGGAGGCGGCCTGGGCGCGTGATCGACTTTCTGACCCAGCCGGAGCAGATGCTGGAGCGCGCCCGGGTGGTGGGCCAGTTCCCGGCGCGCGCACCGGCGATCTCCGAAGCCGACCTCACCCGAGCCCTGTCGATCCCGCCCGCCCAGATCCGCGCCGTCGTCGAGCGCGCGGTGCCCCGGCCCGTGACCCCGGTGTACACTCAGCTCTCCGACATCCTCCAGATCCAGCTGCACCGGGCACTGACCCGCCAGCTCGAGCCGGCGACGGCGCTGCGCCAGGCCGCAGGAGCGAGATGCAGGCGCTGCTCGACCGCGTCGGGCTCGGCGCCGGAGGCGCGCGTGCCGTCGCGCTGAGCCGCGGGGCGCCGAGCAGCACGAGGCGCGCCTGGGCTGGGCCCTGGTGCTCGCCGGCCGTCGGCACGATCCTCCTCGTCGCGCTCTTTCCGCTGGCCTGGACGGTCTGGGAGTCGCTGCACCTGCACGACCTCCGAATGCCCTGGCTGGGCCGGCCGTTCATCGGGCTCGACAACTACCTCGAGGCCCTGGGGGACCAGCGATTCCGCGAGGCGCTGGGCCACACGCTGGTCTTCACCGTCGCCAGCGTGACCCTCGAGCTGACGCTCGGCTGCGTGCTCGCCCTGGCGATGAACCGCACGTTCCGCGGCCGCGGGCTGGTGCGGGCGGCCATCCTGGTGCCCTGGGCGATCCCGACCGTCGTCGCCGCGCTGATCTGGCGCTTCATGTTCGACGGCGACTCGGGATCGTGAACGCCGCGCTCGCCTCCCTCGGTGTGGACCCGCCGGTGTGGTTCGTGGACCGCCTGGCCGCCTGGGTTCCGGTCGTGCTGGCTGACGTGTGGAAGAAGACGCCCTTCGTGGCGCTGCTGCTGCTCGCCGGCCTGCAGGGGATCGACGCCTCGCTCTACGAGGCGGCGCGGATCGACGGCGCCTCGGCCTGGCGGCAGTTCCGCCACATCACCCTGCCGCTGCTCAAGCCGGCGCTGCTGGTGGCGCTGATCTTCCGCACCCGCGACGCCTTCCGGGTCTTCGACCTGGTCTATGTCATGACCGGCGGCGGCCCGGGCACCGCCACCGAGCCGATCGCCCTCTACACCTTCACCTCGCTGCTGCAGAACCTTCGCTTCGGCTACGGCTCGGCGCTCTCGGTGCTGGTGTTCCTGGTCGCCTTCCTGCTCGCGCTTGGCTACATCCGGGTGGTGGGCGCCGATCTCACCGGAGAGCGGCGGTGAGCCGGGGCGCGCGCTGGGCCGCCGTTCGCGGTGGCGGCTGCTGGTGCTCGCCACCGCGTTCCCGTTCTACTGGACGGTCGTCGCGTCGCTCACGCCCGAGGCCCGGCTGTTCCAGGCGCCCTCGCTCCTGCCGACCCACCTGGTCCTCGATCACTATCGCGCCCTGTTCGTGGAGCGGGCCTTCTGGGTGCCCATCCGCAACTCGCTGGTCGTCGCCGGCGTACCACGGTGTTCAGCGTGATCGTCGGCTCGCTCTGCGCGTACGCGCTCGCCCGACTGCGCTTTCGGGGCAAGGTCCCGCTGCTCGGCCTGGTGCTCGCGGTGAGCATGTTCCCGCAGATCTCGGTCGTCTCACCCCTCTTCCTGCTCCTTCGGAGCCTGCGGCTCATCGACACCTATCCCGGACTGATCCTGCCCTATCTCACCTTCGCGCTGCCGCTCACCGTCTGGCTGCTGGTGGGCTTCTTCCGGCAGCTCCCGGCCGGAGCTGGAGGAGGCGGCGATGGTGGATGGCGCCGGCCGGCTGCGCGCGTTTCGCGAGGTGATCGTGCCGCTGGCCGTGCCCGGTCTCGCGGCGACCGCGATCCTGACCTTCGTGTATAGCTGGAACGAGTTTCTCTTCGCGCTGTCGTTCACCCTCGGGCCCGAGCGGCAGACCGTGCCGGTCGCGATCGCGCTCTTCCGCGGCCAGTACCAGGTTCCCTGGGGTCAGGTGCTCGCCGCGGCGATCGTGGCGACCGCGCCCGGTGGCGGTCGTTGGTGCTCGCGTTCCAGCGCCGCATCGTGCAGGGACTCACCGCCGGCGCGGTGAAAGGCTGATCCATGGCCACCATCCGATTCGAAGGAGTGCAGAAGACCTACCCCAACGGCCACGTCGCCGCCCGCGGGCTCGATCTCGCGGTGGCCGACGGAGAGTTCGTCGTGCTGGTGGGCCCCTCGGGCTGCGGCAAGAGCACCGCGCTGCGCATGCTGGCGGGTCTGGAGACGCCCACCGCGGGCCGGATCTTCATCGGCGACCGCGACGTGACCGCGGTGCCGCCGCAGGACCGCGACGTCGCCATGGTGTTCCAGAGCTACGCGCTCTACCCCCACATGACGGTCCGCGCAAACATGGGCTTCGGGCTTCGGATGCGGGGCGCGACGCCCGCGACCATCGCCGAACGGGTGGCGGAGGCGGCCCAGGCGCTGGGACTGGACGCAGGTGCTGGACCGGAAGCCGGGCCAGCTGTCGGGCGGACAGCGCCAGCGGGTCGCGCTGGGCCGGGCGATCGTGCGGGAGCCGCAGGTGTTCCTCTTCGACGAGCCGCTCTCCAACCTCGACGCCAAGCTCCGGGTCGAGACGCGCGCCGAGCTGGCGCGCCTGCACCGCCGCCTCGCGCGCCACCATCGTCTACGTCACCCACGACCAGGAAGAGGCGATGACCCTCGGCGACCGGGTGGTGGTGATGCGCGACGGCGTGATCGAGCAGGCCGCACCCCCGATGGAGGTCTATCGTCGGCCGGCCACGCTCTTCGTCGCCGGGTTCGTCGGGTCGCCGGAGATGAACCTCCTGCCTCGATGCCCGCCGGCACTCGGCTGCTGGGGCTGCGTCCCGCAGGACCTGGGCATCCGCCCGCCGACATCCGGTCGTCGCGGCCGGAGCTCGGCGACCAGGACATCGTGGTGACGTGGTCGAGCCGCGAGGGAGCGAGCAGCTCCTCTACCTCCGGACCGGCGATCGACGGCGCGGCCGCGGAGGCTTCGGGTCATCGCCCCGCCCGACCTCGACGTCGCCCCCGAACAGGCCGTCGGGCTCCGGCTCGACCCCGCACGGCTGCACCTCTTCGATCCGGCCACCGGGCCGCCGGGTGGACTAGCGGCGCGGATCACATCGGACCGCTGCCGGCACGGGCATATTGACATCCCAGCGAAGCGAGGGCCTGCTTCGCGTGAGACGACGCCTATGAAACGACACCAAGGAGGCAACATGGCGAGACGGGGGGCAACGCGCATCGGCGAGGATCTGGTCAAGGGTGCCATCGCCGGCGCGGTCGCGACCTTCGTGATGGGCAAGATCACCAGCTTCATGTACGACCGGGAGGATCCGGCGGCCCGAGAGCAGGAGGACGAGGCCCGTGGCGGCGAGCACCTCCTACGGCACGGCGGCGGAGAAGGCGGGCCGAGCTCGCGGGGCGACCGGCTCGACCGCACCGAGCGCGAACAAGCCGGGAAGCGCCATCCACTGGGCGCTCGGCATCGGCGCCGGCGCGGCCTATGCCGTGGTTCCGCCGCCGATGCAGGGCTTCCTGGCGCTCGACCGCCGGCACCGCCTTCGGCACGGCCTTCTGGGCCTTCATCGACGAAGGACTGGTGCCGGCTCTGGGTCTCGACCCCCGGGCCGCCGCGTTCCCCTGGCAGACCCACGCGCGCGGCCTGGTCGGGCATCTCACCTTCGGCACCGTCACCGACGGCACGTTGCGGCTGCTCGACCGGGTCTACTAAGGCCGTCCCCTCTTCCAGGCGGCCTGCCACCGGCTTAGCGTTCCGAACTGCCCTCGCCGTTCCCCCGGCGGCGGGTGGCCGTACCACCGGGATCCACCGATGATCGAAGACATTCGCCGGCGGCTGGCCGCGCTGGCGCCCTCGCCGGCCGGCTGGATTCTCCCGCTGGCCGTTGTCACCCTGCTCGCCGCCGCCGCCCTCGGCGGCCGCTGGTGGCGCGCCTCGCCGGCGCCGCCTCCCACGACCGTCACCTACTCGACCTTCCTATCCCGGCTCGACCAGCGCGCCGTCGGGATGTCACCGTCATGCCCGGCGCCGAGATGCGCGGGGTCTGGACGCGGCCGGTGGACGGGGCCCCCGCGGGCGGCACCTTCCGGGTCGACTATCCCGACCTTCGAGGTCACGCCGGTGCTGGAGCGCGCCGAGCGGGCCGAAGCGCACCGGTCACGCTCGAGCCCCGGCAGTGGGCTCAACGCCGACTTCTGGCGCGAGGTGCTGCTGGTGACGGTCGCGCTCGTGGTCGATCGGGCTCGTTCTCCGGCGGCAGATCGGCGGGGGCAGCGAGATGGGTCGGCATCGGGGCGGCGCGGCGGAGCGCGTACCACCTTCGGCGACGTCGGCGGCCACGAGGGGACCGTGGCCGAGCTGCGCGAGCTGGTCGAGTTCCTCCGAAAGCCGCCGATGCGTTCCAGGCGGTGGGCGCGCGGACGCCGAAGGGCGTGCTGATGTTCGGCCCGCCCGGCACCGGCAAGACGCTGATGGCCCGCGCGGTGGCGGGCGAGGCCGGGGTGCCGTTCTTCGTCGATCAGCGGCAGCGAGGTCACCGGCTTCCTGATCGGCCTCGGCGTGGCCCGGATCAAGAAGCTCTTCCGCCAGGCCCGGAAGCGGGGCGGCGTGATCTTCATCGACGAGCTCGACGCCATCGGGCGGCCGCCGAGGCCGCAACCAGAGCCACAACGAGGACGACCGCACTCTGAACCAGCTCCTGGTGGAGATGGACGGATTCTCGCCCCGGCGAGCACGTGCTGGTGATCGGCGCGACCAACCGGCAGGAAGATCTCGATCCCGCGCTGCTCCGCCCCGGCCGGTTCGACCGCGCGGTGGCGGTCGGCCTCCCCACCGCCGTCGGAGCGCGAGGCGATCCTCCGCCTGCACGTCCGGCAACGGGGCGTGCCGCTCGCCGAGGACGTGGACCTGGCCCGCCTCGCGCGGCTCATGCCTCAGAACAGCGGCGCCGACCTCGCCAACCTGGTCAACGAGGCGGCCATCGCCGCGGCGCGGGAGCGCGTCGCCGTGGTGACCTGGCGCCACTTCGAGCAGGCGCGCGACCGGCTGCTGCTCGGCAAGGAGCGCACCGGCTTCCGCGCCACCGACGACGAGTGGCGCGCCGTGGCGGTGCACGAGGCGGGACACGCGCTCGCCGGGACTCCTCTTCCACGCGGAGGACGGCCTGCACAAGGTCACCATCCAGCCCCGCGGTCAGGCGATGGGCGTCGCCCACTTCTCGCCCGGGCGAGCAGGTACTCCATTCCCGGCGCTACCTCGAAGGACAGATCTGCAAGGGTCTGGGCGGACGTGCCGCGGAGGAGATCGTGTTCGGGCAGGAGTCGGTGACCAGCGGGGCGAAGGCCGACCTCCAGCACACCACCCGCGTCGCCCGCGAGATGGTGTACAAGCTGGGGATGGGACCGAACACCGGCCTGGTCGCGTTCGACGAGCGGGAGAGCGGCGGGGCGGTGAGCGCGGAGCTGCACGCGGCGATGGACCGCGACGTTCGTGCTCATTGTCGAGTTGCTCTACACCCGGGTCCACCAGGCGATCGAGCGACACCAGGTCGCGCTGGAGGCCCTCGCCGACGCGCTGCTCGAGCGGGAGACGCTAGAGGGCGGCGAGGCTCTCTCGATCCTCCACTCGCATGGGGTATCCATGGATGACCACCTGGGCGGCCGAGTGGTGGAAGACAGGCCTCGGGGTGCCCGCCGGCCGCTCCTCTCGTCCTGACCCGGGTCGGAGTCAGCTCCCGGCGAGCGGCCAGCCATCGGCCAGTGGGATCGGAAGGGTTCTGGCCTCGGAAGATGCTCAGGCCGCGAGACCACCCCGTATTCTGGTTGCAGGCCGGTGGGGTGTCGTTCTGAGAGGACGCACACCATCGGCGAGGACGGAGGCCTTCCAGATTTCCGGGTGGGTATCAAACCATTCGCGCTCCTCTTCGGGCGCGTCGTTCCAGCCGTTGTAGTCACAGGTCAACATTAAGTCCGCCTTCCGTATCGCATGCACCGCTCGTATTGGAGCGGATCGGCATCCCCATCTAGCATGCGTCGTGCCACCCCTCTCCAGGCTAACGACCCCGGTGTGCGCGAGGTTCCACGCTAGTTTCGGGTCATGCATCACACCCGCTCGCTCCCGATCGAGCACGTCATTCCCCAGCTGCGGACGGCCCTGAACGAAGGGCGGAGTGCGGTGTTACAGGCGCCTCCCGGGGCGGGGAAGACGACCCGCGTGCCCATCGCGCTGCTGGAGGAGAGTTGGCTCGGCGGGCAGCGGATCGTCATGCTCGAGCCCCGCCGTCTGGCCGCTCGCGCGGCAGCGCGCTACATGGCGTCGTCGTTGGGGGAATCGCTGGGCGAGACGGTCGGGTACCGCATTCGCCACGACTCCACCGTCGGTCCCCGGAGCAGGATCATCGTCGTGACGGAGGGCATCCTCACCCGGATGCTCCAGAGTGATCCCGGCCTGGACGGCGTCGGCCTGGTGATCTTCGACGAGTTTCACGAGCGCAGCATCCACGCGGATCTGGGCCTCGCCCTGACACTGCACAGCAGGTCCATCCTGCGCGACGAGCTTCGGGTGCTCATCATGTCGGCGACACTCGAGGGCGGACCGATCGCCGCGCTGATGGACGGAGCCCCGATCGTGACGTCTCAGGGCCGCACCTACCCGGTGGAGGTGCGCTATGCCACCCGCCGGCCCGAACGGCTCGAGGGCGCCGTGGCGTCCACGGTTCGCGAGGCGCTCGATGCGGAGGACGGCGACGTGCTCGTCTTTCTTCCCGGCGCGCGCGAGATTCGCCGTGTCGCGTCCCTGTTGGCGGACCTGTCCGCCAGCGTCGTTCCGCTCTACGGCGACCTGCCCGCCGAGCGTCAGGATCTGGCACTTCGTCCCAGCCCGCGGGGCACGCGCAAGGTGGTACTCGCCACCTCCATCGCCGAGACCAGTCTGACGATCGAGGGCGTGCGCATCGTGATCGACGCGGGGCTGTCGCGGGTACCCAGATATTCGCCCCGCACCGGCATGACGCGGCTCGGAACCGTTCGCGTTTCCCGGGCGTCCGCGGACCAGCGCACCGGTCGGGCGGGGCGGCAGGGTCCGGGCACCTGCTATCGGCTCTGGTCTCCAGCGGAGGAGGCCGCGCTCCCGGCGCGGTCGACGCCCGAGATCCTGGCCGCCGACCTCGCGCCGCTCGCGCTGGAGCTCGCGGCCGCGGGGGTGCGTGATCCGGCAGAGCTGGCCTGGCTCGATCCGCCGCCCCCGGCGGCGTACGCCGAGGCTCGCTCGCTGCTCCGTCAGCTCGGCGCCCTCGATACGGCTGGCGGGATCACTCGACACGGCAGGGCCATGACCCGCCTCGCGCTCCACCCCCGACTCGCCCACATGGTCATGCGCGCGGGTGAGGTCGGTGGTCGGAGGACGGCGTGCGAGCTGGCCGCGCTCCTGTCCGAGCGCGATCTGCTGCGGCGGTCGGATGGCCCCCCCGACGCGGACATTCGGACTCGACTGGATCTTCTGCGAGGATCGGTGGTACGTGGTGACGTGGATCGCGAGGCGCTGCGGCGGGTCCGGGCCGAAGCCGCATCGTGCGGGCGCCGGGCCGCGCCGGGTGCGGCCACCGGTGAGCCGAGCGTAGGGGTGTTGCTCGCCATGGCCTACCCCGATCGCATCGCGCAGCGCCGCGGGGCAGGCGTCGGTCGCTTTGTCCTTCGTAACGGACTGGGTGCGCATCTGGATCCACAGGGTCTCTCGAACCAGGACTATCTGGTCGTCCCCGAGCTCGATGGCGAGGTGCCCGAGAGCCGGATCTACCTCGCCGCGCCGCTCGCGCTCGACGACCTGCGAATGTGGTTCGGAGACGCGATCGCGGTGGAGGAAAGCATCGAGTGGGACCCCGCCCCCCGGGCCGTCCTGGCGCGGCGGCGGGAGCGGTTGGGGGCCATCGTGCTGCGCGAAGCAGCACTCTCCAATCCCGACCCGGAGCGCGTCCTGGCGGCCCTGCTTGAGGGTGTGCGTCAAGAGGGCATCGGCGTCCTTCCGTGGAGTGAAAGTGCACGCCGGACCCGCGAGCGCATCACCTTCCTCCGGAGCCGCAAGACGGAGTGGCCCGATCTGTCGGACGAGGCCCTGGTTGGCACACTCGAAGTCTGGCTGGGTCCGCGGCTGGCCGGCGTGACTCGGCTGGACCAGGTGGACCGCGTGGACCTGTCGGAGGCCCTCCTGGGCCAGTTGTCCTGGGAGCAGCGATCGGCGCTGGACCGTCTGGCGCCCACGCACATCCAGGTCCCCAGCGGCTCCAGGATCCAGGTGGACTACGGCGACCCGGCGAGCCCGGTGCTGGCGGTCCGGCTGCAGGAGATGTTCGGGGAGGTGCGGACGCCTACCCTGGCCGACGGTGAGGTTGCGGTGACACTGCACCTGCTCTCGCCCGCCGGGCGCCCGGTGCAGGTGACGCGCGACCTCGCGGGCTTCTGGCGAACCACGTACTTCCAAGTGAGGAAGGATCTGAAGGGCCGGTATCCCAAGCACCATTGGCCGGAGGATCCTCTGGCGGCGGAGCCGACAAGCCGAGCCCGCCGCCGGCCCTGACGGGGAACACGCCGGTGGAACCGGTTGTTCGATCAGAGCGCGAGTACGCAACGATCAGGGAGTTTGGGGCATCTACCCCGCAGGACGAGTCATCTGTGGCGCCGGCTGGCGCCATCTACATAAGACGTTGTCAGGTAACTACTTGCCGGGCGGCTTCGAGGGCGACGGCGGTGAGAACAGGAGCGGGACCGTGGCGGTAACCAAGCGGAAGGGTGGACGGCGGGCACCCAGCAAGACACAGCTGGCGCGCGCGGTGGACGAGGGCCGGGAGAGCCTGGACTTCTACCTCCAGGAGATCAGCCGGATCCCCTTGCTCAAGATCGAGGAGGAGACCGCGCTGGCCCGGCGTGCGTTCAAGGGCGACGTCGAGGCGCAGGAAAAGCTGGCCCGGCACAACGTCCGTTTCGTGGTCTCGGTGGCGAAGAAGTTCCAGAATCGCGGCGTCCCCCTGATGGATCTCATCGGCGAGGGCAACGTCGGCCTCATGACGGCGGCGCGGAAGTTCGACCCCGATCGGGGCGTGAAGTTCATTTCCTACGCCGTGTGGTGGATCCGCCAGGCGATCCAGGCAGCCATCGCGCGGCATGGGCGCCCGGTCCGCGTGCCGCTGAATCGGACGGCCGATCTCAACCGCTTGGGCAGGGCGACCGTTCTGCTCACCGAGCGGCTGGGGCGGGCACCCACGACGGCGGAGCTGGTCGAAGCCACCGGTCTGACCCGGGACGCGGTGCGCGCCCTCGGGGCTCTGCACATCGAGGCCCTCCGGCTCGACCATCCGGTGCGCGAGGCGGACGACCGCGGACGGATGGAGCGGTTCGTCCCTCTCACCCAGGAGGGCACCGACTCCACCACGATGGCCAACAGTCGGACGACCGACCTGGAGGCCGCCCTGGCCACCTTGCCTCCACGGGATGCGAAGGTGCTCCGGCTCTATTTCGGGATCGACGACGGAAAGAGCCGGACCTTGGAGGAGATCGGCCGCATGATGGGGGTGACGCGGGAGCGGATTCGCCAGCTCCGTGATCGGGCCCTCCGCCAGCTCCGGGAGCAGCACGGGGACAAGCTCCGCGAGCTTGCGGCCTGACCCCTCAATTTCGCACGAAATCAGGCCCCGATCGGCTCCCGCTGGTCGGGGTTTCGTGTGCTGCCAAGAATTGCAGTCACAGGGGACTGGACTAAACAGTCCCAATATCGGATACTAGAGGCACCCCTGTATCAAAATCTTGCGATAGGGTCGGTGCCGTAGCTGACCACCCGGCCGTATGAGGTAGCCGTGAAGCCACACTCCTCCGCGCTGACTCGGGTCCGCACGACGCTCGCGGCCCACTTCGAGCTGTTCCTGACCGCGATCGGGGTAATCCTGGCGATCGTCCTCACCTTCGCGGATATGTCGCGGGACGAGCGCGGACTGGCCCAGGTGTTCCTGATCTGGCTGCAGGGGTTCCTGATCTGGGCGGTTCATCGGCACGCGTGGTTTCGTCGGCGGGCCCTGGTGGACAAGATGCGCCTCATGCTCCAGGATCGCGTCAACAACCAACTGACCGTCATGCTCGGCGTGTCGGAGATCCGGCACCGGGAAATGACGGCCACGGAGCGGCAGGACATGGAGACCGCCACCGCCGCCGCGCGCACCGTCGCCCACGAGCTGGAGACGCTGTCCATGGAGTCGCTGAGCTCCTGGGAACGCCGCTACCGGTACTTCCTGCGGGGCTCTTGGCATTGATGGGCGGCCTCTGCGGCGCGCCGGGCAAATTGCGGTGCGGACCAGCCGCTGGGGGTCTTGCCGCCCTCTAGCGCGGTGCGGATACCGACTCAACTGCTGCATTGTAACTTCTTTCCAAAAAATCACTTAACCAAACCACCCGGGACCGCTTCCTAGACCCGCCCGTGCGCGTCCGCTCGCGCCCGTGCGGACTGGATATTGCTCTGCGCTCCTCGCGATGAGCGCACCCAGCCAGATGTCCCTCCGCAGAATTCCGGCAGTCCTGCATCTCAACGTGCGTGTCGCGTATGCGAACGCGTGGGAGGCGCTGATCGGCACGCACGTCTCCCAGGCCCTCCAATTCGTCTGTGAATTTGCCTCCCGTACTCCGGTCCTGAGCGCCCTCGATCTGTACTTCGAAGTCGTCGCCGTTCCTGAGGCCATGCAGGAGGTGGTGCGCACTCGCACCCTGACGTCGCTGGAGCTCGAGTCGCTTCCGCCGCTGACACCCATGCCCACGATGCGTGGATGGCAGCTACTGCGGGTGGACCGCTTCCTCGAACAGCAGCAGTACCGCCGGCGCTACCACGAGAAGACGCTGCAGCTCGCTCGCATGGTGGGCGCCCGTGCGGCGGAGGCGGTGGTCGCCACCCATGTCGAGAACGCCATCGGGTTCTCCGCCCTGCTGCGTGGCGTACTCGCCGTGGAACAGGCGACCGAGCACTATCTGCGGGAATTCAGCCTGTCGTCCAGCGCCGCGGGGATGGTCTGGCAGCGGGTTCAGGCGCGCGTGGCGGGAGAGGAGCTGACGGCGCAGTACTCGGATCCGCCGCCGCCCATGCTGGAGTCTGAAGAGCCCGAGGCCGAGGCTCCGGCGGCCGAAGTCCAGGAAGCACCGGTGGAGGTGGAGTACGAATCGGCGGCGCCCGCAGTGGACTACGTCGAATCCGGCGAGGAGATGGACGAGGAGACGGCGGTCAGAACTCGAAGCCCATACCCAGATTGAACTGTGTCGCCGTGAGGTCGTTGACCGGGGCCTGATATCGGGTCCGGAGATGGCGAACCTCCACCCCGACCACCGCCGGGAGCATCCGCCAGGTCAGGTGGCCCTCGACCGCCACGTTTCGCAGCCGCGACGACTCGCCCAGATCCTCGTCGTCCGGATCGTCGATCCCCCCACCACCGCCCAACTCCCAGTGCTGCGACGGCCGCAGGTTCAGCTGGACCCACCCGCCCTTGGTCCGCACCGGTACGGCGTCTCTCACCATGTTCTGACCGATCCCGCCTCCGCCCAGGCCCGCCAGGGCCTGCCCGGCGAACCCCTCGGCTCGAAGCTCGAGGACCCGCCCGATCGGCGCCCAGAGGCTGATCGCCACTGCCTTGGAAGGCACCCGCTCACCCGCCGCGTCCACGATCCAGCCGTAGTGCCCACCCGCGCTCAGCTCACCGGCCTGATCCCCGGCGCCCCATCGCCCCCGGACTCGACCCTGGAGAAAGGGCCGACCGCTGCGCTCGGCGATGTCCGGTTGGGTGAGGAAGCTGCCCTGGGCCTCTCCCGAGGTGGGGGCGAGGGCGGCGATTTCCGCCCCGAACCGAAGCGCAGTGTTTGAGGCGAGATCGGCGCTCAGCCGGATCTGGGGGATCCAGAGCCAGAGATTGCCCGCGCCGGCGAATTCGGGAAAGCCGATGCTCGCGAGCGAGGACGGACTGACGGCCGCGATCGGCGGAGACTCCTGGCCCACCAGAAGCGCCACCCGATTCCAGGTCACCTCCGCCACCGCGCGCCGGATTCGAAGCAGCGGAAACGTGCGCCCCCCGGAGGACGGCTGTTGTCCCCCGAAGAAATCCACGTCCAGCTCCCCGCGCGCCGCTCCGCTCGCGAACTCCGGCACCAGCGCGAACACGGTAACCCGCGACTGGCGCACGGTGGCGCTCGAGGTGCTGACGGTCGTTCCCGGTGGCGCCACCGGGACGGCGAACTGCGGCACGTCGCTGTTGTTGACGTTGTCCGTCGTATGGAAGGCGTTCATCAGGATGAGGCCGTGTACGCCGGCCTCGATGTCGGGCCCTTGGGCGGCAACGGCGGCGGGCCCCGCAATCGCGAAGACACCCAAGAACGCTATCCGCGCCGACGCATTGCGCGTTGACGCGCCCGGAAGCGGTCGGTAACGTTTTGACATGCCCTGTAAAGTACCATCCGGCTCAGGCGTCCGCCGCTCCCTGGCGGCGGCGTGCTTGGCCCTGGCCGTCCTGGCCGCGGGAGCCCCTCCGCCGACAGTGAGCGGGCGAGTGACCATGCTCGAAAAGGAGAACCAGTCCGCCGCCGACGTAGGGCAGGCGGTGCTCTGGCTGACCGGAGTTCCCGCCTCGGCGCGGCCGGCGGTACAAACGGACGTCGGCACCTCTCAGAAAGAGTTCTCACCGCATGTGCTCGTCGTGCCCGTGGGCTCCACGGTCACCTTCTCCAACTACGACGCCTTCAACCACAACGTCTTCTCGCTGTCGGAGGAGAATCCGTTCGACCTCGGGCTGTACGGGCGGGGCGAGGTGCGCTCGGTCCGATTCGCGAAGCCCGGCCTGGCCCGGGTGTATTGCAATATCCACTCTCAGATGAGCGCGCTGATCGTGGTGCGCGACAGCCCCTGGTACACCCAGCCGTCGAGCGACGGCTCCTTTACCCTGAGCGGAGTTCCACCCGGCGAGTACACGCTGCACGCCTGGCACGAGCGTGCGCCGGAGGTGGCCCAGCCCCTCACCGTGCCGGCGAGCGGGCTGGATCAGGTAGCCCTCGAGCTCGATGCGCGCGGGTTTCAGTTCACGCCCCACCTCAACAAGCACGGCCAGCCGTATCCCCAGCAGGGTCGGCGCTACTGATCGCCGGCCCGGGACGCCGGTGATGAGCCTTCCCCTCGGCACCCGGATCTTTCTCGGCACTGCGCTGGTGGTTGCGGCGGTGCTCGGCTCGGCGCTGCTCGTCACCAAGCGGCGAGCGGACGCCGCTGCGGACGCCGCCTCGGCCCGTGCGCTCGGCGCGACCGCCGCGGCCATCGACGAAGCGCTCACCAACCGCAGCACGACTCTGCTCCGGCTCAACCAGGCGCTGGTCCAGGTGCCGGCGTACGTCTCCCGCATCGGCGAATCGCTGCGCGGCGGCGACCGCTCCAACCTGCTGGACCAGGCCGATGAGCTGCGGCTGCAGACGGGCGCCGACTGGGTGCTGATCACCGATGGCGGAGGAGTGCTCCAGGCCTGGACCGCCAATCGCGGCAGCTCGGATGAGGACTTCTCGCGCGGCGCCCTGATCGGCCGGGCGATGGAGGGGCAGATCACCCAGGGTCTCTGGCTCGAGCCCGGCGAGCATGGCGACGAGCTGTACCAGGCCGTCGGCGTGCCGGTGGCGAGTCCCGGCAGCACCAGTCCCTTCGGGGTGGTGGTGGCCGCGCTCAAGGTGGACAGCGGGTTCGTCGCGCAGCTCCACCGGACCACCGATTCGGAGATCGTCTTCTTCTCGCTGGATACCCTCGGTCTGCCGCAGGTGGCGGTGTCCACCCTGCCGGCCTCGGCCGTCGCCGAGCAGGTGCGGCGCGCTCCGCTGGGGAAAGGGGAGGACACCGTGTTCGCCCAGTTCCCCATCCGCGCGGGTGACGAGAGCTATCTCGCCGCCTCCGGATTCCTCCGTTCCGCCGATGGCGTGCCGCTCGGCGGCTTCATCGGTCTGCATTCTCGCGATCGCGAGCTGGCCGCCTATCGGCAGCTGAGCCGCACCATCGGATGGTCCTTCGTGGTCGGCATGCTGCTGGCGCTGGCATTCTCGGTGGTCATGGCGAGGGGGATTACCCGACCGGTCCGGCAGCTGGTGGGTGCCGCGCGCAAGGTCAGCGCGGGCCAATACACCGGTCGGATCGAAGCCAGCAGCGGCGACGAGATCGGGGAGCTGGCTGGTGCGTTCGGGCAGATGGTGGAGGAGCTGCGGGAGAAGGACCGGCTCGTGGAGTACCTGAAGACCGGCGGACAGCGCGCGCTGGGCGGAGCCCAGGGTCAGACCACGGCCGTACCGGCCCGTGGGGATGCACCCGGGTCGCTGGCGGTGGGTGAGCGCTTCGCGGGACGCTACGACATCCAGGAGCTGCTCGGCTCGGGCGGCATGGGGGTGGTGTATCGGGCGTTCGACCGTGAGGTCGGCGAGGCGGTCGCCATCAAGGCGCTCCGGCCGGACCTGGGCGACATCGATCCCACACTGCTGGAGCGGTTCAAGCAGGAGCTTCGGCTGGCGCGGCGGATCACCCACCGGAACGTGGTCCGCACCTACGATCTCGGCGAGGTGGACGGGGTCTACTACATCACGATGGAGCTGGTCCGGGGAACCACTGTGGCCGCGCTCATCCGTGACGCCGGCCGGCTCGACGTGCCCGCCACGCTCACCATCGGCAAGCAGGTGTGCCGGGCGCTCGAGGTGGCCCACGAGGAGGGCGTGGTTCACCGCGACGTGAAGCCGCAGAATCTCCTGGTGGACCCGTCGGGCTTCCTCAAGGTGATGGACTTCGGGATCGCGCGGCTCGCGGAGCATCGGTCGGATCCGCGACAGGCGCTGACGGCAGCCGGTGTGGTGGTCGGCACGCCGCAGTACATGGCGCCCGAGCAGCTGTTCGCGGAGTCGGTGGACGGCCGCGCGGATCTGTACGCCACGGGGGCCGTGCTCTTCGAGTGCGTGACCGGAAGGCCGGTGTTCGAGGCGCCCAGCCTCGTGGCATTGCTGGCCCGCCACCTCGAGGACACCGCGCCCGACCCTAGGACTTTGAACGCCGATGTACCGGACTCGCTGGCCCGAGTGATTCTCCGGGCGCTCGAACGCAAGCCCGAGAACAGGTGGCCGACGGCCGGACAATTCTTGCACGCACTGGAGCAGGTCTAGCCCCATCCCCGACGGCTCGCAGAACGCCCGATCCGGCCCCACCTGATCTCGTGTAACTCCCTCTCTCTTCACGACCTTACCGGTGGCCTACCGCTTGCCTCCCTGGCCGGCACATCCCTGATCCTGTCCGCTCCTCCACTCGGAACCACCATGCGTCGACGCCCGACCCGGACGCTGATGGTCGCGCTTTGCCTTCTGGGCACCCCGGCCGCTTCGGCCGTGGCGCAGCAGCTGTCTTCGCGCGAGCTGGCCGATCTGGAGTCGTGGTATCAGCGGACGGTGCAGCGCACCCCGGGCGGCCAGTGGGGCATCAGCATCGGCACCATGGACGGCCGGGTCCTCTGGAGTGTGTTGCCGGAGCTCGAATTGATCCCCGCCTCGACCACCAAGCTCTTCACCACCGGGTTTTCCCGCAGCCGGATGGGCGGCGGTGCGCGCTTCACCACCCGCGTCGTCGGCGACGGCCGTCTGGATGTGGCGACCGGCGCCTGGGTCGGCACCTGGGCGCTCGAGCTGGGCGGCGATCCGACCCTCGATCGCGCCGGGCGTGCCGGCCCGACCCTGCGCGAGCTCGCGCGGCAGCTCTACGATCGTGGCGTCCGCCGGCTGGAAGGGCCCCTGACGCTGACCAGCAGGACCGGTCCCGCGGCCTCCCGGTTCCCGACGGTCTGGAGCCCCGATTTCCAGGGGCAGCTCTACGCACCGCCGGTCGGGCCCGTCGCGCTGCATGAGAACACCGTCTCCCTGACTTTCCGCCCCGGCCGAGAGGTGGGTGCGGCGCCCCAGCTGGTGAGCGCGTATCCCGACGGTGTTGGCCGGATGGTGCGGGTCCTGGCGACGACCACTGCCGGACGCTCGCGGCGCCTCTCGCTCAGCGCCGATCCCGATGGCGGTTGGACCCTGCGCGGCCGCCTCGGCATCGAGCGCCGGGTGGCCGGCATCAGTGCCGTGGCCCACGACCCCTCACAGCTCCTGGTCGCGACCTGGGCCGCGGCACTCGATCGCGCCGGGATCCGCTGGACCCAGGCGGGCGGACCGGTGTTGCGGGCTCCGAGGCCCGCCTCGACCCTGGCGCAGGTCGCTTCCGCCTCGCTGGACAGCGTCGCCACCGAGGTGAACCGGCGCAGCATCAACATCGGCGCCGAGCTCATGCTGCAGTGGGCCGCCGGCAACCAGCTCACCGGTCCCGGCCTGCTCACCCGGCACGTGCGCGATGTGGTGGGACCCGAGGCCCGGGTCCACCTGGTCGACGGCAGCGGGCTCAGCGAGTTCAACCGCATGAGCTCGCGCACCCAGATGCTCTATCTCGCCCGCTATCCGCAGCTGCCCGGGAATGGCCGCTTTCCCCTGCTCCTGCCCGCGAACGGCACCGGCACGCTGCGCCGGCTCCGGGGCGGAGGGATGGTGCGCGGTGTGGTGCACGCCAAGACCGGCACCCTGGATCAGGTCGCGACCCTCGCCGGCTATCTCGCCCGCCCGGATGGCCTGCTGGTGATGTCGCTGATGTACAACGGCCGTCGGATCGGCGCCGCCCGCGCCGCCGAGTGGGAAGTGTTTCGCCTGCTGGGGGCCGAGGGTGTGGACCTGAGCGGGATCCTCGACACGCACATGGGTGGAACCAGCCCGGCCAATGACCGCTAGCCTCGCCCTCTCCGCGCCGGTCCGCGATTCCGCCTACCGCACCTCCGAGATTCTGTCCGCGCTCTCCTGCGCGCTCGATATCACCGAAGGACAGCCGCCGGGTCACGCCGTGCGAACCTGCCTCATCGGCATGCGGATCGCCGAGCTGGTTGGCGTGCCGACTGAAGACCGCGCGGCGCTCTTCTACGCTCTGCTGCTCAAGGATCTCGGCTGTTCCAGTAATGCGGCGCGGCTCTGCTCCCTGTTCGGCGCGGACGACCGGGCGCTCAAGCGCGAGCACAAGCTCACCGACTGGTCGCGGTCCAGCTCGACCCTCGGGTACGCGCTCCGCCACGCGGTGCCCGGCGGCTCGACGATGGGCCGCGTGCTCCGCGTCGCCTCCATGGCATTCACGGAGCGGGGCAGTGGCCGGGAGATGGTGCAGACTCGCTGCGACCGTGGGGCCGACATCGCATCCATGCTGGGATTCACGGAGGCGACCCGCGAGGCGATCCGCAGTCTCGACGAGCACTGGGACGGCCGCGGGATGCCCGAGGGCCTGGCCGGCGCCGCGATCCCGCTGCTGGGCCGCATCGTGGGGCTGGCGCAATCGGTGGAAGTGTTCGCCAGCACCTTCGGCGTGGACGCGGCTCTGTCGGTGGCGATGGAGCGGCGGGGGCGCTGGTTCGACCCGACGCTGGTAGACGCGCTCAGGAGCCTCGCCCACGACGACGCTTTCTGGGGCCAGGTGCTGGGGCGCGCTCCGGAGCGGCATCTTGGCGCGCTGGAGCCCGAGGACCAGATCCTCTACGGGGACGACGACCGGCTGGACGATATCGCGCATGCCTTCGCCCGGGTCATCGACGCGAAGTCCCCCTACACCTATCTCCACTCCGAGCGGGTCGCCGAACTGGCCGTGACGATCGGGCGGCGCCTGCACTTCAGCGCCGTGGAGCTCAGAGACCTTCGCCGCGCCGGTCTGCTGCACGACATCGGCAAGCTCGGCGTCTCGACCCTGATCCTGGACAAGCCCGACCGGCTCACCGAGCGGGAGCGCGCCGAGGTGCGGGTGCATCCGGCGTACACCCAGCGGATTCTGGAGCGGGTCACCGCGTTCGCCGGGATCGTCGGGATCGCCAGCGCGCACCATGAGCGGCTCGACGGGAAGGGATATCACCTGGGACTGCCCGGGGATCGGCTCAGCCCGATGAGCCGGGCACTCGCCGTGGCGGATGTGTACGAGGCGCTCACCGCCGACCGGCCCTATCGCCGCGGCCTGCCGCGCAACGAGGCGCTCGCGATTCTCCGGGGCCAGTCCGGCACCGCGACTGTGCCCCACATCGGTCGAGGCGCTCGCGTCCGAGCTGGGCTAGGTCCGCCGGGGTACCATCGCCGAGACCGCCTCCTCCAGGGCCTCCGCGGAGGGGGCGGTTCCTTGTGCGAGCCGCGCGTTGCCACCGCCGCGGCCGCCCACCTGCGCCAGGGCGGCGCGGAGCAAGGGACCCGCGTCCACGCCGGAATCGGCGGAGCTCGCCACCAGGGTCGCGGGTGGCGCCGTCGTCCATCCGACGAAGACCGCACGGGGCAACGCGCTGATGGCGAGCGCCAGCGGCCGCAGCCTCTCGATCGGCCCATCCTCCCGCAACACGATCGATCGCACGCCACCCGCGTCGGGCACCGCCGCCGCGTGGAGCGCTCGCGCCCGCAGCTCCGAGAGGCTGGCCTCCAGCTCGCGCCGCGCAGCGGCCGCCTCCCTGAGCTCCCCGCGCTGCGTCTCGACCAGCGCGGGCAGCTCCTCGGCGGAGGCCGAGAAGGTTCCCGCCAGCCGGCTCAGAATCTCCTGGTCGGCTCGGGCGCGGTGCACCGCGCGGTTCCCGCAGAGGAACTCGACGCGGGCGTGCTGCTTCACCCGCTCGACCCGGCGGATGGCGATCGCTCCGATCTCGCCGGTAGCCCGCACGTGGGTGCCGCCGCACGCGCTCCGGTCGAGCGCGTCGATGGTGACGATGCGGAGCGTCCCCTCGCGGGACGACGCCTTCCGGAGCCCCTCCACCGCCCCCGCCTCCTCGAAGCTCACCCTGACCGGTCGGTTCTCGGTCACGATCCGATTCGCCCGCCGCTCCGCCTCGACCAGGCTCGCGTGATCGAGGGTCCCCGTGTCGAGGTCGAGCGTCGAGCTCTCCTTCCCGAAGTGCACGCTCACGGTGGCGAGTCCGAGTTGCTCGTGGATGACGGCGGAGAGCAGGTGCTGGCCGGTGTGCTGCTGCATGTGGTCGAACCGGCGCTCCCAGTCGACTTCGCCGCGTACGCGGCCGGCGGGGAGTGGAGCGGCGAGCAGGTGCGCGACCCGATCTCCCTCGTCCACGACGTCCACCACCGCGACGCCGGACAGGCTGCCCATATCGAACGGCTGACCGCCCGACGTGGGATAGAACGCACTCCGGTCGAGGTAGACCCGTCTTCCCTCCTCGGCGCGGTCCATCACATCGGCTTCGAAGGCGCGCAGGTACGCGTCGGTGTAGTAGAGGCGAAGGGTCATGGCTGCAGAATAGACGCTCCCGCACGGGTCCGGAACAGTGCCGCGGCCGGCCTTCCGTTTCCCGCGGCGGACCGCGAACTTCAGGCCCTCCTATGACCAAGATTTCCTCGAGCCGCACCGCCTCGGTACTGGGACGCATCGGCCTGCCGGAGCCGGTCGCCGACCTGGCGAATCGCCGGTGGGACGCGATCGTCGTCGGGGCCGGCCACAACGGCCTCGCCTGCGCCGCGTATCTGGCCCGGGCGGGTCAGAAGGTGCTGGTGCTGGAGGCGCGGGATCGCGTGGGCGGTGCCTGCACCATGGACGAGCCGTGGCCCGGGGTTCGGATGTCGCCCTGCGCCTATGTGGCCGGGCTGCTCCACCAGACCGTCATCGACGAGCTGGACCTGCCGGCTCACGGGTTCCGGTGGATGCCCGCGGTCGGCGGCCTCTTCGTTCCGTTCGAGGATGGCAGCAGCATCCAGCTCTGGAACGACGACGAGCGCTGCGAGGCCGAGATCCAGCGGTTCGCGCCGAAGGACCTCGCCGGGTGGCGGACGATGCAGGCGGTGAAGCGGCGGTTGCGCGACGCGCTGCGGCCTCCCAACGCCGGCGACCTGTGGCTCGATCCCGCGCCGCACCGCGACGAGATCGAGCGGCGACTGCGCGGCGATCGCGAGGCGCGGGCGCTGCTCTTCGAGTGGTCCATGGTCGAGGTGGTCGAGCGCTATCTCCAGGATGAGCGGCTGCAGCTCGCCTATCTGGGGCAAGGCGTGGTCGGCACCAACGCCAGTCCGCACGACGCGGGCACCGGCTCGGTCTGGTTCCACCACGCCTCCGGCCGGATGATGGGCCAGCCGGGCACCTGGGGTTACGTCGAAGGGCGGCATGGGGATGGTGTCGTTCATCCTCTGCGACATCGCCCGCTCACTCGGCGTCGCGGTGGCGACGGGCGTGCCGGTCGAACGCATCCTGCCGGGAGAGGGCGTGGAGCTCGCCTCGGGGGAACGGATCCGCGCGGCCAACGTGGTATCGAATGCCGACCCCAAGACCACCCTTCGCCTGCTCGGCGACGCGGCCGACCCGGACTGGGCCGCTCAGGTTCGGAGCGTGCCGACCGACGGCATCACGGTGAAGGTGAACCTGCGCCTGTCGGAGCTGCCCAACTTCACCGCGCGTCCCGGCCTCGACATGCCGCACCACACCGGCCAGACCAATACCCCGCTCTCCAAGGACGAATGGCGGTCATATCACGCCATGGCCAACGCGGGCGTGCTGCCGCCGCGCACCTGGAACGAGCTCTACCTGCACACCGTGTTCGACCGGAGCGTCGTGCCGGATGGCGTCCACACGCTGAGCGTCTTCGCTCAATACGTGCCGACCCGCTTCCGTGACGGGACGTGGGATACGCGGCGGGACGAAGTGGGGCGGGTCGTGGTGGATTCGATCGGACGCTTCTGCAGCAACATCCCGTCGGCGGTCACCGGGATGGAAGTGCTGGGCCCACCCGACATCGAGCAACGGGTCGGACTCACGGGCGGTCACATCTTCCAGGGCGAGATCCTGCCGCAGTACATGTGGGAGCGTCGGCTCCGGGCGCGCACGCCGATGCCCGGGGTGCTGCTCTGCGGGGCGGGCACCCATCCGGGCGGGAGCGTCATCGCCGTGAACGGTCGCAACGCGGCGATGGAGGTTCTGCGGGCGCCTACCCCCAGCCGCGGAGCGCTCGGACGAAGTCGTGGAGCACCAGGAACTTCTCGTAGAGAATGACGCCCTTCCGCTTCTGACCGAACTCCGCGAACAGGTCGCGCAGCCGCCCGCGGCGCGTGACGTAGAATCGGAAAGTCTCCGCGAAATCCTCCTGCGGGTGCTTCGCCGCGTACGCGCTCACGTGGTCGCGCGGGGCGATCGCGATGCGCCGGCGCTGGAAGTACACCCAGGTGTTGTCCATCCCGCGGTAAGCCTTGTCCACTTCCCCGAAGGCCCGCCGGAAGCGCCGGCTCTTGGTCCAGTCCCAGTGGTGGTACAGGAAGCTGTGGCCCAGCTCGTGGGTGAGCAGGCCGACCAGCATGGTCCACGGGATCTCGTCCTGCCGAGTCTTGCCCACGACGTAGCGCTGCTCGATCTCCACGATCTTGGGGTAGCGGGGATCCACGCCGGAGATGCCGGGCCGGAGCAGGACCCGGTATCCCCAATCCCGGATGCGGCTCACCAGCAGCAGCCGGCGCACGCGGGTCAGCGCACGAGGGATGAAGTCGCGGCCGGTGGCGTCTTCGCCGCACCAGGGGCACGCGTTCATCCAGTCGTCCACCCCCCGGCCGCAGTGGGGGCAGTCGCCCTCGAAGCGATCGTCCTCGTCCCAGTGCTGCCGCCGCCCGCACCAGGGACAGTTGTCCATGGGGTACTGCACCCCGCCCCCGCAGCCCCAGTCACAGCGAGCGTCCATGCGGAAGCCCTTCGGGGCCTTGAGTGGCGCCTCGCTGGAATAGCCGTCCTCGTGGATGTCGGCGGCGCACCAGGGGCAGAAGGAGAAGCGGTCGGAAACCACCCAGCCGCAGTTGTAGCACTCGGCGCCGGTGACGCCGTCGACGTCCTTCCACGTGAGGCTGACGCGCGCAGTTGGGGCAGGCGTGCCAGTACTTCTGCAGCCGCTGGCCGCAGACGCACCGCAGCTCGGGCGTCGGCGCGCGCTCGCGCGCCCGCTTCCGCGCCCCGCTACGCGCGGCCATAGCGAGCCATCGCCTCGTCCACCAGGCGCTGCACGAAGTCGTAGTACTCGAGTGCCGGCCTTGACCGCCGCGTTCGCCATGTCGTGTCCGTAGCTGATGAAGGGGTTGGCGTTGGCCTCGAGAAACCAGACTTCGCCGTCCGCGGCGAGCCGCACGTCCAGGCGGGCGTAGTCGCGAAGCCAGAGCGCGCGAAATGCGGTGCGGCAGATCGATTCGATGCGCTCGCGCACACTGGCGGCGATGGGGCGGGCGAAGACATTCCGGATGCCCCGCCGGGCCCGATAGTCCTCGTCCCACTTGGCCGACTTGGTGGCGATCCGTTCCTCGGGCTTGGTCTTGCGCTTGTCGAAGACCATCTCGGTGATCGGCAGGACGTCGAGCCGGTCTTCGTTGCCGATCACGCTCACGTAGAGCTCGCGCCCGTCCACGAACTCCTCGGCGATGGCGGGCTGGTGAAAGCGCTCGTGGACCAGGGTGACCCGCTCGAGCAGGGAGGCCTCGTCCTGGACCACCGACGCCTGGGCGATGCCGGCGGAAGCGTCGGTCTGGAGCGGCTTCACGATGAGCGGATAGCGCAGGTCCGATGGGAGTTCTCGGACTTCGCCGGGCCGCCAGGTCACGAACTGCGGCACCCGGATGTCGTGATAGGCCAGGACCTTCTTGCTCATGGCCTTGTTGCGGGAGACCAGGAGCGCCTGCGGGGGGGCCCCGGTGTAGGGGTACCCTTCCGCCTCGAGCACGCCGGGGACCAGGTACTCCAGCGACGGGTTGCCGTGGAAGGCCTCCGCCGCATTGAACACCAGGTCCGGCCGCATCTGGTCGAGGGAGTGGATCAGGTACTGGAGGTCGTCGCTGACGCCGATCAGGAAGACCTCGTGACCGCGGTGCCGGAGGGCATCGGCGATCTGGTACTCCATCTCCGGCTCGTCGTCGCGCCATGCGGCCACTTCCTTGGCCATCTGGCGCTCGTGCTCGGGGTGGTCCCAGCCGGCGTACGGGGTGTCGAAGACGACGGCGATCCGCATCGGCCAAACTTAGCCGGTACATGCAGGTTTCGAGCCGCCGAGGTCCCCTTCCCAGGGGGCCACTGGTGCCACCGGCGACGGGCCTACATCTTCCACCCTCCTTCACCCCAACATCGTCGCGATCCGCTCGCCCACGCGTCCGGAGGTCAGATGGAGTTCACGGCCCGGGAAGCCAGGCTCAAGCCCGAGCACGCCGACCAGTACCCGCAGCTGGAGGCGGGGGTGTGGGAGACGGCCGCCGAGATGGGGGCCAAGGTGCTGCTGTGGCAGGTCCAGCAGCAGGGCACGGCCGCCCTGGCCAGCCGGATCCTGGACCAGCGGCACTTCGAGTTCCGGGGCGGGTGGTACCGCGGGGGGGAGACGGAGCTCCGGACCCGGGCCAGCGATCCGGCCTTCAACGGGCCTGCATAGGCTCCAGACGAGCGGACGAACCCGGGCCGGCGCCATGCCGGCCCGTTCGGCGTCCAGGCGGGACTATCTCCGGCCGGTACTCCGCCACCGCCTGCACCGCCGCCAGATTGGCGGTGGGACCGCCCCGCCGACCAGCTCCCCCCGTAGATCCGCACGAACCCGGTTCCCGGAGGCCCGCCGTAGCGCTTGACCCACGAGCTGGCGAGGCCGTTGTCGTCCAGCGCCAGGGTCTCGGTGACCCCGGACGGGTCCACGCTCCAGTTGCTGTCCCACCATCCCGACAGTCCCCAGCGCCGGCCCTCCTCGGTCACCACCGCGCCGTAGTTGTCGAAGTTGCTGCGATCGTGGTTCACGCCCAGCAGGCCGGGAGGTGCCCGCGCGGTCGATGTGGATGTACTCGGTGCCCTCGCCGGTCTTGGGGTCACGGGGCCAGATCAGGGGCGGAATGCCGGTCCACACCACCTTGCCGCCGCCGTCGAGGTAGCGCCGGAAGAGCACGCTGTCGGCCGCCACGCGGCGCCACGCTCGGGCGGCAGGTGATCGATGGAGAACACCACCACGCTGGGCGCGTGGTCGGCGACGTGCCGTCCGCATGAAGGCGGCGAGACCGCCGGCGTCCAGCACCTCGTAACCCCGCTGCGGCCAGGTAGTCGCGCAGCTCGCGGTGCGACACCACGCCGGGAGGCGCGCACCAGCGTGCTGTCCCAGAACACCGCCCGGGCGAGCGGCGCCGCGCCGGCGCGGATGGCGTACACCCCGCCGTCGTCGTTGCCGACGTACAGCGTCCCGTCGGCGATCACCGGCGACGCGAAGATCCGGCGCCCCGACTTGTACCGCCACCGCTCCTGGCCGGTCGCGCGGTCCACCGCGTAGATCGTCCCGGAGCCGTCCCCCACGTACACCATCGTCGCCCGCCACCGCGGGCGAAGACCAGACCGGCCGCTCGGTGGCGAGCCGCCACCGCTCCTTGCCGGTCCGCGCGTCCACCGCCTGCAGGAACCGCTCGTCGGAGCTGCCGGCGAACACCACCCCCTCGATCACCGCGGGCGAGGTGTTCACCCACGACATCTGGTGATCCACCCGCCACGCGCAGCTTCCCGGTCTCGGCATCCACGCGCGTACAGAAAGCCGTCGCGCGAGCCGACGAACACGCGGCCGTCCGCCACGGCGGGAGACGACTGGATCGTGCGCCGGTCGAACCCGAATTTTCCCGACTCGAGCGCGTGGCCCTCGGTGTCGAAGCGCCAGATCTCGCGGCCGGACGCGGGGTCGAGGGCATAGAGGGTCCCGTCCGCGCTGCCGACGTAGAGCTTACCGCCCGCGAGCGCCGGCGAGGAGCGCACCCGTCCCTCCGGTCGCGAACCGCCAGCGCACCCGGCCGCTGCCGGCCTCCACCGCGTAGACCTGGCCGTCGCCGCTGCCGAAATACGACCGTGCCGTTCGGCATAGGTCGGCGACGAGGTGTAGAGGTCGCCGGTCTCGAATCCCCAGGGCAGCGGCCGGTCCGCCCCGGTGGCGAGCCGCCACCGCTGCCGGCCGCGTCCGGGCATCCACCGCCCAGAACACGTTGTCCCGGCTGCCGACGAAGACGCGTGCCTCCGGCCACCGCGGGCGTCGAGGAGATCGCGCGACCGGTCGGAAACTGCCACCGCTCCGCGCCGGTACGCGCGTCGAGCGCGTAAAGGTTCCCGTCGCCGCTTCCGATGTAGAGCGTGCCGTCCTCGATGGTCGCGGACGAGTGCACCATCCCGCCGGTCTGCACCCGCCACTGCAGCCCGCCGAAGTGCGCCGAGGGCCGCGGGAGCGATAGACGCCCGAATGCGCGGGGTCGCCGCGGAACATCGCGCCGCCGTCCTGGGTGGCCGACAGCGCGGCGATGCCGATGCCGGCCGCGAGGGCGGCGGCGACGATCACGGTTGCAGTCCTGGACATGGGGCCTCGGCGAAGGGTGGGACTGGTCACCGGACGCGGGCGCGAAGTGACGGGTTTCGCGGCGCCGTTCCGCCCTGCATCCGTTGGGCTACATTCAGGTGATGACATCCCTTCCTGAACGATCCGGCCCCGATCTCCTGCCCGCCGCGGCGATCGAGGACGACGCCCGGCTCGCCTCCGAGCTGATGGAAGAGCTCGGCCGCGTCATCGTGGGCCAGCGGGCCATGCTCGAGCGGCTGCTGATCGGCCTGCTGGCCGACGGCCACGTGCTGCTCGAGGGCGTGCCCGGCCTCGCCAAGACGCTGGCGGTGCGGACGCTCGCCGCGACCATCGCGCGCCGGCTTCCACCGCATCCAGTTCACCCCCGACCTGCTGCCGGCCGACCTGATCGGCACCATGATCTACAACCAGCGGACCGGCGACTTCACGGTGCAGCAGGGACCGATCTTCACCAACCTCCTGCTGGCCGACGAGATCAACCGCGCGCCGGCCAAGGTGCAGAGCGCCCTGCTCGAGGCGATGCAGGAGAAGCAGGTGACGATCGGCGGCCAGACGTATCCGCTGCCCGAGCTGTTCCTGGTGCTCGCGACCCAGAACCCGATCGAGCACGAGGGCACCTATCCGCTGCCCGAGGCGCAGGTGGACCGGTTCATGTTCAAGCTGGTCGTCACCTACCCCGAGCGGCGGGAGGAGCGCGAGGTGCTCGACCGGATGACCGCCATGGAGGAGCCGACCGCCCGGCAGATCCTCGATCCGGAGCGGATTCTCGCGGTCCCGGCGGCTGGTGCAGGGCGATCTACGCCGACGACCGGATCAAGGAGTACGTGCTCGACCTGGTGGCGGCCACCCGGCGGCCCGCCGAGGCCGGCCTCGCCGACCTCACGCCGCTGATCGAGTTCGGCGCCTCGCCCCGGGCCGCGATCTTCCTGCTCCGCGCCGCCAAGGCGCACGCGTTCCTCGCAGGGCCGGCCCTACGTCACGCCGGACGACATCAAGGCGCTCGGCCTCGACGTGCTGCGGCACCGGGTCATCCTCACCTACCGGGCCGACGCCGAGGGGATGGGGCCGGACGCGGTGGTGCGGCGGATTCTCGAGGCGGTCGCGGTGCCATGAGCCCGGAGGAGGTCACGCGCGAGGTGCGGCGGCTCGAGATCACCACCCGCCACCTCGTGCGCGACATCATGGCCGGCGAGTACTCCAGCGCGTTCCGCGGCCGCGGCGTGGAGTTCGCCGAGGTGCGGGAGTACCAGCCCGGCGACGACATCCGCACCATCGACTGGAACGTCACCGCCCGGCTCGGCTCCGCCTACGTGAAGCGCTACCTCGAGGAGCGCGAGCTCACCGTGCTGTTCGTGGCCGACCGGAGCGCCTCGGCCACCTTCGGCAGCGTCCGCCGCACCAAGGGCGACCTCGCGATCGAGGTGTGCGCCGTGCTGGCGCTCGCCGCGGCGCGCAACAACGACCGGGTCGGGCGCGGTGTTCGCCACCGATCGGGTGGAGCACTACGTCGCGCCGCGGAAGGGTCGCCGGCAGGCGCTGCGCGTGATCAGCGACCTGCTCGGCTTCGAGCCCGCGCGGCAGGGCACCGACCTCGGGGCCGCCCTCGCCTACCTGGAGCCGATGCTCCGCCGCCGCGCGGTCATCTTCCTCGTCTCCGACTTCCTCAGCGCCGGCTACGAGGCGCCGCTGGCCCGGCTCGCCCGGCGGCACGACCTCATCGCCATTCAGGTGATCGACCCGCGGGAGCGCGCGCTGCCCGACGTGGGGCTGGTGACGCTCTGGGATCCCGAGTCCGATGCCTGGCGGGTGGTGGACACCCGGGACGCGGGTGTGCGGGAGCGCTTCCGGAACCGGGCGGCCGCGTTCGATGAGGGGCTCGAGCGCACCCTGGCCGAGTCGGGGGCCGATCTGCTCCGGCTGGAGACCGGCCGTTCCTACGCCGAGCCGCTGCTGGCCTTCTTCCGCCGGCGGGAGAGCCTGCTGTGGCGGTGACGGTGCCTTCGGTGTCGTGGAGCCGGGTCCGCCTGGCGGTCGGACTCGCCTGGGCCTTCGGCGCGACCTCCGCCGCGGCGCAGCTCAGCGAAGGCCGCTCATTCAACATCGTTGCCGAGCCCGCCAAGGTCGGACTGGGCGACTCGGTGACGGTGCGCTTCCGCCTGACCCTGAACGAGCGCGACCTGCTGACCGACACCGTGCCTCGCCCGGTGAGCGAGCTGCCCGAAGGGATCCGGATCCTCTCGGTGGAGAAGCTGCGACGGGGAGCGGACCGGGTGTTCACCGGGACGGCCGTCCTCGCGTTCTACCGGCCGGGGAAGCGCGTGATCCCGTCGTTCGGCGTGCCCTGGGTGCAGGTGGTGACCGGCCACCGGGGCGTGGTGGCGCACGAGGCCGGCGAAGTCGAGGTGACCGCGATCCTGCCGGCGGGCAATCCCTCGCTCCGCGACATCCGCGAGCCCGCCGCGCCGAGAAGCCTCGGTGTGCTCTGGGGGCTGCTGGGCGCCCTGGGCGTTGCGGCGCTCGTCCGGCTGGTCACCCGGCGCCGCGCCGCAGTGCCCCCCGCGCCCCCCGAGACCGAGGCAGCACCCGAGCTTCCTCCCGAACCTCCCGATCCCTACACCGTTGCGCATCGCTCGGCTCCACACGATCGAGGCCGAGCGCTGGGCCGCCGGTGGCGACGTGGCGCGCCACTATGAGGCCGTCGCCGATGCGCTGCGCGACTATCTCGAGGCGGCCGACGGCATTCCCGCTCGGGAGCGCACCACCACCGAGCTGCTCTGGTCGCTGCCGCCGCGCCTCGGCGAGGGCGGACTCCGCCGGCGAGTGCAGGATGTGCTGGGCGACGCCGACCTGGTCAAGTTCGCCAGACAGCGGCCGCCCACAGACGTGGCCACCGGCTACACCGATCAGGCGCGCGATCTGCTGGAGCGCTGGCACCGCGCGCCCCGGCCGAGCGAGGAGCCCGATGCGGTTCGCTGATCCCTGGTTTCTCCTCCTGCTCGCGGGCCCACTGGCCCTGGCGATGCGGATGGCGCTCCGCCGCCGCCGCCCGCCCGAGCATCGGATCGGCTTTCCGGCGCTCGGCTTCCTCGACGCCGAGCCGGCCGGGCGCGGCGCGCGCTGGCGGCTGCTGCCCGACGTGCTCCGTCTCGCCGCGCTCTCGCTCCTCATCGTGGCGCTCGCCCGGCCGCAGGTGCCGCACGAGGTGCGCGAAGTCCGGAGCAAGGCGCGGAACCTCATGCTCGCGCTCGACATCTCCAGCAGCATGAAGGCCACCGACTTCAAGCCGGGCAACCGGCTCGAGGTCGCGCGCCAGGTCCTCGGCGATTTCGCCCGCCGCCGCCACGGCGACCTCCTCGGCCTGGTGATCTTCGCCGGCCGCTCGTTCCTCCAGGCCCCGCTCACCCCGGACACCGAGCTGCTGGGCGAGCTGCTGGGGCGGGTGGAGATCGGGCAGCTCCCCGACGGCACCGGCATCGGCACCGCGCTCGCGCTCTGTCTCAGTCAGCTCAAGGACCTGCCCAACCGCGCCAGCGCGATCGTGCTGATCACCGACGGCGCGAACAACACCGGCTCGCCGGGTCCGTTCGTGGCCGCGGAGGCGGCGCGCGCCATCGGCGTCCGGATCCACACCATCGGCGTGAGCGCCCCGGACACCAGCGGCTTCGACGACGGGTTCATCTGGCGACAGGGCCGGACGCCGGACCGGCTCACCAGCTCGGACGAGGAGGTGCTGCGGCGCATCGCCGACCGGAGCGGCGGCGAGTACTTCCGGGCGACCGACCCGCAGGCGCTGGAGCGGATCATGGAGCGGCTCGACCCGCTGGAGCGGGAAGAGGTCCGGATCAACGAGACCCGCGACTATCGCGAGCTGTTTCCCTGGGTGCTGGCACCCGCGCTGCGTCCTGCTCGCGGGCGCGCTGGTGCTCCGCACGGGCAGGCTCGGAGCGCTGCCGTGACCGGGGGCCTGACTTCGCCTATCCGTGGGTACTGCTGGCCGGGGCAGTCCTGCTCGTCGGCGCCGCGCTCCTGGTTGTCCGCGGTGAGCGCGGCGCGCCGGGCGGCGCTCGAGCGGTTCGGCGATCTCGCGGTTCTGGAGCGCGGCTCGTCGCTGCTCTCCGTTCGGCAGGCGTCGCGTCAGTGGGCTTTGCGGCTCGCGGCGCTGGGCCTGGGCGTGCTCGCCCTGGCGCGGCCGCAGGCCGGCGAGCGCCAGGGCGAGCTGGTGCGCACGGGCCGCGACGTGCTGGTGCTGCTGGACCTCTCGCGCTCGATGGGCGTGAGCGACGTGTCCACCGGGGCGCTCGCCGGTGGCAGCACCCGGCTCGCGGCAGCCAAGCAGCTGGCGTGGGACGTGATGGCGACCTACCCCAGCGACCGGGTCGGGCTGGTGGTGTTCGGAGGCAGCGCGTTCCTCCAGCTGCCGCTCACCTCCGACCGCGCGTCGCTCAAGCTCTTCCTCGACGCCGCGAGCTCCGACGACCTGGGCGATCCGGCGACCGACGTGTCGGCGGCGCTCCTCACGGCCGTGAGCGCGTTCGAGCACGAGGGCGAGACCGGCCGGCGCGCCGTCCTGCATCGTCACCGACGGCGAGAGCGGGGAGGGCGACCTCGACGCGGCCGCCGAAGCACTCCGGGGCGAGGAGCTGCCGGTGTTCGCGATCGGCGTGGGCACCGTGCAGGGCGGACCGGTGCCGGCGGACAGCTCCGAGGCCCCCGACCCGTACCACCGCGACCACATCGGCCGGGTCATCGTCTCGCGGCTGGAGGAGGGCGATCTCCGCCGTGTCGCCGAGGGAAGCGGCGGAGCGTTCGCGCGCTGGGACCGGCCCGAGGAGATGCGGGCGCTGATCGCGGGCCTGGGACAGGTAAAGCCGCGGACGCTTGCCGCCCGCAAGTCGACCGAGCGGGCCGACCGCTACCAGTGGCCGCCTGCTGCTCGCGGTGCTGCTGCTGTTCGCCGCCGAGCGCGTCGGAGCGGCGCGCGAGCCCGGCGAATCGGCCGCCCGCGACCGGTCCGGTCGGGCGGCGCGGCGAGCGGCGGCTGCCGCGGGTCTGCTGCTCCCCGTCTCACTCACGCTCTCCTGCTCACCGGTGCACAAGGGCGAGCGGCTCTATCACCAGGGCAAGTATCCGGAGGCCTACGCGGTCTTCCGGCACGGGCTCGAGCGCGACAGCAGCGCGCGCCTCGCGTTCGGACGCGGGCAGCGCGCTCTACCGGCTGGAGCGCTACGACGAGGCGGTCGCCGCGTTCCGGCAGGCCAGCCGGAACCCGGAGCTCCGGCAGCGGAGCCTCTTCAACCTCGGCAACGCGCTGGTGCGCGCCGCCGAAGAGCGCCCCGGAGAAGCCCAGCCACTGCTGGACGCGGTCGCGGTGTACGAGGAGGCGCTGCGGCTGGCGCCCGGGGATCCGGACGCGCGCTGGAATCTGGAGATCGCGCTTCGCAGCTGGGCGACGACCGCACCAGCGGCGGCTCGTCGGGTCGCGGGCGCGCGGGCGACTATGGTCGGGGCGACAACAACGTGCCCGGCTACGAGGGCAATCCCGATGCGGCGGTCGGGGCCATGGCCGGTGGCGGCTACGGGTCGGCGGAGGGGGAATCGGTGGATGAGCTGAGCGCCGACGAGGCGCGTCGCCTGCTGGAGGCGGTCCAGCGGCAGCAGCTCACCAGCCACGAGGGGCGGCGAGGCAAGAAGGGCCCGACCGGAGAGCGGGACTGGTGAGATTCGGGTCTTGCGCTCCCGGGCCGATGTTCTAACGTAGCAGAGACAACTGAAGCTCGTGGTCATTTGCGGCGTATTGCAGCCACGTTAAACAAATGCTAAAAAGCCTCGCGTCCGGCGTGTCTTTTTGGCACCGGGCGTGTTTCATTTTTGGCCGGTGCCGGGTCGTCGGAGAGTGGGGCGGAGGAGACGCAATGACGACCGCCCTGATTTCCCAGCCCGAGCTGGCGCACGCCGCGCCGGCCCTGCGCCCGCTGCCGCTGGCCTGCCAGCTCTGCGGTGCCCAACAGGCTCCGGCTCCCGTCGCCATCTGCGAGGAGTGCCTCGGGCCGCTCGAGCCGGTCTACGATCCCGACCGGCCGCTTCCCGACGCCGCCACCATCGCCGGCCGCCCGCCACGCTCTGGCGCTACCGCGAGTGGCTGCCCTTCGAGGGCGAGCCGGTGCTCTCGCTCGACAGCGGGTTCACGCCGCTGGTCGAGGCGCCCGCGCTCGCCCGCCGGCTCGGCGTGGCGCGCCTCTGGGTCAAGAACGACAGCGTCTGCCACCCCTCGCTCAGCTTCAAGGACCGCGTCGTCGCCTCCGCCATCAACGCCGCGCTCGCGTTCGGGCTCGACACGGTGGGCTGCGCCTCGACCGGCAACCTGGCCAACGCGGTCGCGGCCCAGGCCGCGCGGGCCGGGCTCGCCGCCTGGATCTTCATCCCGCACGACCTCGAGCTCGGCAAGGTGGTGGGCACCGCGGTCTACAACCCGCACCTGGTGCGGGTGCGCGGCACCTACGACGACGTCAACCGGCTCTGCACCCAGGCGGCCGACCGGTTCGGCTGGGGTCTCGTCAACATCAACCTGCGCGGCTACTACGGCGAGGGCTCGAAGACCGTGGCCTTCGAGATCTGCGAGCAGCTCGGCTGGCGGATGCCGACCGCGGTGGTGGCGCCGATGGCGGGCGGATCGCTGGTGACCAAGCTGGAGAAGGGATTCGCCGAGTTCGCCAAGGCCGGGCTGGTGTCGGGGCCGCGGCCCCGGCTGTACGGCGCCCAGGCGGAGGGCTGCGCGCCGATCGTGCGGCTGGTGGAGACTGGCGGCGACCAGGTGGTGCCGGTCATCCCGAACACCATCGCGCGGTCGATCGCGATCGGGAACCCGGCGGACGGCCGCTTCGCCGCCGACGCGATCCGCGGATCGGGTGGCTGGGTGGCCGGCGTGTCGGACGCCGACACTCGTCGCCGGGATCCGGCTGCTCGCCGAGACCACCGGCATCTTCACCGAGACCGCCGGCGGCGCCACTGTCGCCGGCGCGCTCGCGCTCGCGCGCAGCCGGCCGGCTCGGCCCCGAGGACGAGGTCGTCCTCTGCATCACCGGCAACGGACTCAAGACCGTCGAGGCGCTGCAGGGCGCGTTGCCCGAGGCCCCGATCATCGCCCCACGAATTCGCGAACTGGAGGCCCTGTATGGCCGTGACCTTTAGCCTGCCCACCGTCCTCGCCAAGCTGGCCGACGGACAGTCCACCATCGAGGCCAGCGGTCCCACGCTGGGCGACGTCGTCGCCGACATCGCGGAGCGCTTTCCCCGCCTCGCGCCGCGGCTCAGGGACACGACCGGCGGGCCCTATCCGTTCGTCACCTTCTACCTGAACGACGAGGACATCCGGTTCCGGAGCGGGTTCGCGACGCCGGTGTCGGAGGGCGACGAGATCACCGTCGTGGCGGCGATCGCGGGCGGCTGAGCCCGCGGTCAGTACTGCTCGATCAGCACCTTGCGCCACCCGCTCGAGCGCCCGCTGGTACCAGGGGCGCCGGCGCCACTCGTCGAGCCGAATCTCCTTCGCACGCGACAAAGTCCTGCTCGATGCCCGGCCACCACCGACGGGCGAACTGTCTCCTCGGCGATGCCGAGCATGTTCTCCTCGTTGAGCTCCATGCTGCGCTCGTCCATGTTGGCCGAGCCGACGAGGGTCCAGGCGTCGTCCACCACGACGGTCTTGGCGTGCATCATGGAGGGCTGGTACTCGAAGATCCGCACGCCCGCCTCCAGCAGCTCCTCGTAGTACCCCCGGCCCGCGAACTGCACCGGGATGGCATCGGTGTGGTTGCCCGGCACCAGGATCCGCACGTCCACGCCGGCGCGCGCCCGGTCCACCACCGCCTTCCGCAGCTGCCGATCGGGAATGAAGTAGGAGCTGCCGATCCAGAGCCGGCGCCGCGCGTTGATGAAGCTCAGCCAGAAGAGCAGCCGGATCGGCTGCTGCGCGTCGGAAGGCGAGCTCACCACCGACAAGCCGCAGGCGGGCCCGGCGTCCGCTCGGCGGGGAAGAACCGCGGGCCGGCGATCACCTCGCCGCAGCAGTAGACCCAGTTCGCCGCGAAGGCCGACTGGATGCCCGCCACCAGCGGGCCGGTCACCCGGGTCATGCTGTCGCGCCACTCCTTCGGCGTCGCCGCGTTCGCCGCGCCACTTCTTCGAGACCGCGGCGCCGCCGGTGAAGGCGACCGCGCCGTCGATGACGATGGCGCGCCGGTGGGTGCGGCGGTAGATCCGCACCAGGTTCCGGAGGTTGAACGGCCGGAACATCTCCACCTTCACCCCCGCCTGCGTCAGCGTCTCGCGGTCCGCGCGCTTGAGACGTGACGAGCCGAACCAGTCCAGCAGCAGCCGCACCTCGACGCCGGCGCGCGCGCGCTCCATGAACGCGTCGATGAACTGGCGGCCGATCTCGTCCGACTCGAAGATGTAGACCTCGAAGTTGATCGTGTCGCGCGCGCCGCGGATCGCCTCCAGCATCGCCGGATAGAACGCGTCCCCGTTCTGCAGGAGCTCGGCGCGCCCTCCGCGCAGGATAGGGGCGTTGAGAAACGCGGCGGCGGCGTCCACGAACTCGTCGGAGCCGGGCTCGGCCTCGAAGCCGAGCGTCGTAGTCGGGGCTGCGGCCAGTCGGGGAGGAAGAGCGCGCCGAAGACCCCGACGAACGCGACGACCCCGACGACGAGGAAGAACCAGACCCACCAGGGGAGATCGGCAGCGAGGGCTTCGGTCATGGCGCGAGGTCCACGCGAGGCGAGCAGCGGGTGGTGGTCGGAGCCGAAGACCGTCGGGCCCCGGTCGCGCGGGTGCTCGTCCAGCCGTCGGACCCGGGCGCCCCGGATCACCCGGGCCGTCGCGGACGAGGAGATAGTCGAGCACCAGGCGCGGCAGGGCGTGAAAGGTGTGCCGCCAGGTCGGCGGCGCGGGCGGCACCCCGAAGTCGAACCCCGCCTCCGCCAGCAGCCGCCAGCCCGCTCGGCGCGGCCGCGCCCGAGGTTGAGGTCGGCGCCCAGGACCACGGTGGGTCGTCGAGCTCGGCGAGCAGGTGCGCCGTCTGGAGCCCGCGTCCCGCCGCGCCCAGCCACTTGTGGCCGGCGGGCCCCGCGGGGCGCAGATGGGCGCTGACCAGCCGGATGGTGCGGCCCGAGAGCGTGGTGGCGGCGCCGACAGCGACCCGGCGCTGGAGGACCAGCGGGAACTCGACCGCCCCGACCGGACCCAGCGGCAGCGGCGTCAGGATCGCGTTGCCGCGGTCGCTTCGCTCCGCGCCGTTCCGCATGCTGGGCACGTACCGCAGGTTCCAGCCCAGGCCACGAGCCACCTCCACGATATCCTGCTATCGGTCGGGCGCGTGTGACCAGCTCGCGAGGGGCGAATCCATTGGATCGCTCGGGAACGCTGGCGTCCCGGCGGAAGGCTTCCTGGAGGAGGAAGACGGGCGGCAGGTCGCCGGGAACCCCGAAATCGCCGTCCCGAAGGCGCGCGATCACCTCGTGCAGCCGGCCGCGTCCGACCCAGACATTCCAGCTCACCACCACGAAGCGGTCGCGACGTCGACCGCGCCGGCGGTGAGAGATCGAGGGCGACAGGCTCGCCCACGTTCGCGCGCCAGCCCGCGACGCGGGCTTCGAGACCGATCGGCCGGGAAGTCACTGCCGCGAACCTACCGCGAACCGGCACCGGTGAGCCGTGACAACTGTCACCCGTCGCGTCTGGAGGAAGCGTGGTCCGGGTGTATCTTCCACCGGTCCGCGGGCGCCCTGCCCGCGGCGAGGCGACAGATACCGAGGAGCGGCGAGGCATGAAGGCAAGCGACATTCGGCGCGGGCATGTGATCATGGTCGAGGGGCAGCCCTGCCGGGTCATGGACTTCCAGCACCGGACCCCCGGCAACCTGCGAGCCTTCGTCCAGGTTCGGTTCCGCAACCTGAACTCCGGCAACACGTTCGATACCCGGCTCAGCGCGACCGAGTTCGTGGAGGATGCCCGGCTCGACACCAAGGAGCTGCAGGTCCTCTACCGGGACGGGAACGGGGTCCACGTCATGGATGGGAACACCTACGACCAGTACACCCTGGACGAGGAGACGGTGGGCGATCAGGCGGAGTGGATGGAGCCCGGCGTCACCCTCCAGGTCGAGTGGCTGGGCGGCCGTCCGATCGCGATCCACCTGCCGGCCGTGGCCGAGCTCGAAGTGGTCGAGACCGCCCCGATCATGAAGACCGCCACCAAGACCGCCAGCACCAAGCCCGCCAAGCTCAGCAACGGCGTCACCATTCAGGTGCCCGAGTTCATCGGTGAAGGCGAGCGCGTCCGCGTGAATCCCCGGGAAGGCGTCTACCTGGAGCGGGCGAAGTAACAGACGCCCCGATCGGGAGGTTCTCCCGATTCCTGGTGGCGGGCGTCGTCTCGGAGAGCGTGCTGCTCCTCCTGGCGCTCGCCCTGGGCTGGCTCACCGGTGTCCCACCTTTCGCACGCTACCGTACTGACCTCGCAGCCGTCGCTGTCGGACTGGGCGCCACGCTGCCGCTGCTGGGCATGCTCCGCTGGTGTCTCGGCACCGGATGGGAGCCGATGCGGCGCCTGGTGGAGCTGGTGCGGGAGTACCTGGCACCCCATCTGGCCGGGGCATCCACCGGCGGCCTCCTCCTGCTCTCCATCATGGCCGGAGTCGGGGAAGAGGCCCTCTTTCGCGGGGTCATCCAGGCCGGGCTCGACGATCGGCTGCCCATTGCGGTCGCGGTAGCCGCCTCGGCTCTCCTCTTCGGCGCCGCGCACTGGCTGACCACGACCTATGCCGTCCTCGCGGCGCTGGTGGGTGCGTACCTCGGTCTCCTCTTCGCCCTCACTGACAATCTCCTCGTGCCCATCGTCACCCATGCGGCCTACGACGCCGTCGCGCTGGTGGCGCTGCTTCGGAGCCGGGAATCGAGCTGACGCGGGCACGCTAGATTCCTCCCATGGACGCCATCGAGGCCATTCAGCAGCGGACATCGGTGCGCCGATTCCGACCGGATCCCGTATCCCGCGAGACGATCGAGCTCCTGCTCGACTGCGCCGTGCGGGCCCCCAATCACCGGCTTACCGAGCCCTGGCGCTTCGCCGTGCTGACCGGCGAGGGGCGGAACGGCTTCGCCGACATCCGCGCGGCGCACCGCGCCCGGCGGTACGACGATCCTGCGACCCCGGAGGCGCGGTCAGGCATCGAGAAGGTGCGGCGGGACGTCCTCGAGACACCGGTCATCATCGTGATCATGTCCCGGGTGTCTCCCGACGAGGCCGTGCGCGAGGAAGACTACGCGGCGGTGATGATGGCCACCGCGAATCTGATGATCGGGGCGCAATCTTTGGGCTTAGGCACCTATCTGAAGACCGGGGGGATGATGCATGAATCGGCACTGGGCGAACTAGTCGGGCTTCCCGATGGTTACCGGGTGGTCGGCATGCTGTCTCTGGGCTATCCCGCGGAGGCCGAAACGCCCAAACGCCGCCTCCCGGCCCGGGAGCTGACGACTTGGCTGGAATGAGGCCTGCCGGGTGTTACGCGGCCGATGATTTTGAAGTATCTTCGCCACTCGTTTCGGCGGCTCCCTGCGCCGCCACTCCCACTGTAAGGAGATTTGCCGTGACTTCCCGTCTAGCCACCCACCTGGTCGTCGGCGCCTTGTTGCTGCGCCCGGTCGCTGTGTTGACCGCCCAGGACACGTCGGGGGCCCCTGCCCAGGCCACGCAAGACTCGGCCGTGCAAGGATATGCCCCCGCGGACCCGGCTCCGGTCGCGGCTCCCAGCTCCGACGCCGAGCCCGGCCCCTGCGGCCACGCCGGCTCCCGCCGCCGCCCCGGCGGCCGCGCCCACCCGCGCGTCCGCGCTCAGCACGCTTGGGTTCGTCGAAGTCCTGTCGCCCCGGCCATCCGAGCGCATCAAACGGGAGATCGAGCAGGCCAAGCTGGACAAGCGGGAGGCGGAGGCCGACTACGCGGATCGCCAGGGCCTCGAGGGCCAGGTCAAGGCCATGGTGGACGTGAAGAAGCAGGAGATCTCGACGCTCGATGCCCAGCGGAAGCTGGCCGAGAAGAGCAAGCAGGAGGCCGAGGTGGCCTCCTTCGAGGCGGAGAAGAAGGACGCCGAGCGGCACAAGCAGTTCCTGGAGAAGCGGGTGTCGCTGCACCAGGCCGAGAAGGAAGCGGCCAAGGCGCGGAAGAGCTTCGCCGAATCCACGCAGAAGGCGCTGGAGCTCGAGCTCCAACTGGCCAACAGGCGCGCCGATCGGGATCGGACGCCGAGCACCGATGCGGCCGGGCTGCTGCGGCACGACAACGTGATCCGCGAGCTGGAGCGCAAGGTGCTCGAAGCGCAGCGGGACGATGCGCAGCGCGAAAAGCAGGTCGCCGACCGCCACCAGGACATCGCCAAGCGGCGGCTCGAGCTCTACCAGGCGCAGATCGCGGCCGGCGGAGCGCGGTAACACCGCCGGTCACTGCTCCAGAGCGCCCACCCCGGTTTCATCCGCCGGCGGTGGGCGCTGCTGTTTGTTCGGGCCTCCCCTTGTCCCGATGTCCAAAGGCTTGAATCTTCAGGCTTGGTCCGAACCCCGTACCCCCTGATACGAGCGAGGAGCCTCGACATGACGCGCGATCCCGCAGGATTTCCGAAGGCGGCGCTGAACCCGGCGGACGCCGTGGTGCGGCCGTGACGTCGCTCGCGCTCTTCAGCCGGAATTTCATCAAGCATCCGCGCATGCTCGGCTCGCTGATCCCCAGCTCACGTTTCCTGGTCAAACGACTCCTCGATCAAGTGGACTGGAGCCGCGCCCACACGATCGTCGAGTACGGTCCCGGCGTCGGCACCTTCACGGGCGAGATCCTCCGGCGGCTCCCGGCGGGCGGGAGCGTGGTGGCGATCGACACCAACCGGGACTTCGCGCGCTACCTCAGCAAGACCCTGCGTGACGATCGGCTGCATGTGGTGGAAGGATCGGCGGCGGACGCGAAGGAGACGCTGCGCGCGCGGGGGTTGGGCCGGGCGGACTACGTGATTTCCGGGATTCCCTACTCGACCATGGATCCGGCGATCCGGGAGCGAATCCTGCAGACCACCCACGACGTTCTCCAGCCGGACGGGTCGTTTCTCGTGTACCAGTTCACCCGTGCCGTGTTGCCGTACTTGCAGCAGGTGTTCCCTCAGGTGCAGGTGGAGTTCGAGCCCAGGAACATCATGCCCGCGCGTCTGTTCTACTGCCGCCGCAACGGGGACCGACGGCCCGCGAACGGCAACGGGCGGCGCGAGCCCCGCCATCGGGCTCACACCGCCTCGGACCGCTAGCGCGACGACACCCCGCCCACGATCGAACCGTCGGTCTGGAACGCGCCGGAGGACTGCGACTGCCACACTTCCTCGATCGTCCGCCGAACCTGGGGGACGACCTCCTCCCGTGCCGGCAAGCCCTCTTCCTGGAGGTAGCCGACAACGGCCGCAGGTATGAGAGCCTGGACGCGGGATACGGCGGCGGCGTAGTCTCGGAAGCCCTGGTGGGCGAGGTGCGCCACTTCGATTTCTCCCAGAGACAGCGCGGTGGTGTGCAGCATCACGTAGCCGATGCTTCCCAGGCTGAGCGCGGTGTAGTCATCGCGCAGGTTCTTGGGCAATCCCTCGGTGCGCACCATGTCGATGACGCCGGCGGCGGCGCCCAGCACGGCGGAGCCGGCCCGCTTGATCGCCTCCGTGACACCGCCCGCATCCCTGCCGCTGCTCAGGCCCTTCAGGTCGGAGATATGGCGCTCGACCTTCCGATGAATGTCCCGCAGCTCGCTGACCACGTCGGGATAGTCTTTCAGGGCCTCGATCTGGCCTCGGATCGCCTTCTCGATGTGATCCTCCAGCGCGAGCATATCGGTCACGTAGCTGTTGATCGTGTCGTTGATATCGCGTGCCACGGCATACCTCCACAGGGTCTGGTACGGTCAGATGCAGCATCTCATCCCGGTGCGGGGCGAGAGACACACGATAGCCTCTCGATGCTTCCAGGACTGTGGGCGGTATCACCGGAATCATGACACGAATCATCGGCGCGCACACCGTGGACAACGGCGGCATCCATATGGCCGCCCTTCGGGCGGGCGCGACCGGGATGCAGGCCCTGCAGATCTTCACCGCCATTCCCAAGTACTACGGCGACAAGACGTCCATCCGGCCCGAGCGGGTGCAGCGCTTCCGCGAGGCGCTGAAGCGCGCCGGCATCGAGCCCGCCAACGTCCTGGTCCACGCGGCATACGTGCTCAACACCGCCACCGCCGACGAGGAGAAGTGGGCGCGCGCCGCGGCCGGACTGCGCAAGGAGCTCGAGCGCTCGACCGCCCTCGGCGCGGGTGCGCTCTGCTTTCATCCCGGCGCCGCCACCGACGGCGACCGCCAGGGATCGCTCGCGACGGGTGGCCCGCGCGATCACCGACGCGCTCGAGGCGGTGCCGGGGACGACCAGGATCCTGGTCGAGAACACCGCGGGCGCCGGGATGACGATGGGGAAGACGCCGGAGGAGGTCGGCGGCATGATCGAAGGGGTGCCGGCCGGGTTGCGCGAGCGCACCGGCTACGGCCTCGACACCTGCCACCTCTTCTCGGCCGGCCACGACATCACCGCATCGGCCGACGCGCTGGCCGCGGTCCTCGACCAGTTCGAGGCCGCCACCGGCCTGCCGCCGTCGTTCTTCCATCTCAACGACAGCGAAGGCGCCCTGGGCTCCAACAAGGATCGGCACGTGCTGATCGGGGAGGGACGGATCGGCGCCGAGCCGTTCCGCTGGCTCATCGCCGACCGGCGAAGCGCCGGCGTGCCGCTGATCCTGGAGACCCCGCAGCAGAACTACGAGATCGGGGAGGACGACGAGTCCCCCGACCCGTACGATGTCCGCATGGTCCAGCTGCTCCGCTCGTTCGAGCGCTAGCTCCCCGCACCGTCCAGATTCTCGTCAGTTGGAGCCACCGCGAAGCGGTGTGCCCGGATCTTGCTAGCTCCCCTTCCGTACCCACCGATCATCGCCGCTTACGCCGATCCGGGGAGGGCGTGTCTCCATGAATTCGCCAGAACGTGCCGCAGTGCGCGGCATGGAGGCGCCGCGGCGCCCGTTCCTCATCGCCCTGTCATTGACCCTGCTCGTGGCGGCCGTCCAGTGGACCCCGCCGATGCGCGGCCTGTCCGACCAGCAGGTCGCCAGCCTCGCTCTCGCCCGGCCGGTGTCCGCGCCCTTCCTGCCGCCGGCCCTGGTGGACAGCGCCGCGCTCGAGCGCCAGGTGGTCGCCCGCTTCGAGCACTGGCCGCTGGCGCGGATCTTCTTCAGCCGGACCCGGGAGCGGGAGACGTCGGAGCGGATCGCGCGCGCGATCGTGAAGGAGGCGAACCACCTGCAGGTCGCGCCCAGCCTGCTCGCCGGGGTGCTGCTCACCGAGAACGCGCGGCTCGAGCGCGAGGCACGCGAGCAGCCAGGGCGCGATCGGCCTGATGCAGGTGATGCACTTCCACGCGGGAGAGTTCGACTGCGACTCGGACGATCTGCTCCAGGTCGAAGCCAACATCTGCCACGGCGCGCGCGTCTTCGGCCACTACCTCAAGCGCACCGGCAACGTGCAGCGGGCGCTGCTGCGCTACAACGGCTGCGTCTCGGGGACCAACACGCCGAACTGCCACCGCTACCCGGCGAAGGTGCTGCGCGACGCCCGGCAGGTGCGGCGCGAGCTGCTGCAGTATCCGCCCTACAGCCTGGCGGTGGATACGGCCGCGTTCGACCGCTACAGGCCCAGCAGGTCCTTCAGCGCCTCGCCCACCTTTCGCCCGAACTCCTCCAGCCGCGTCGATGAGCGGCGCCGTCGTGCTCGCGGCAGATGCGGGTCGGCTCGCGTGCCCGGCTTGAACCACTCGCGCTGCGTCGTCGGGACACCACTCGTTGGCGAGGTCGCCGTTGGACGCGTCGATGGTGCGGCTCACCATGCCCGCCGGGGCGGGCCCACGCCGACGCCGGGCGCGCGCTCGCGCCAGCCGTTCAGGTAGAACGCCGCCCACGCCGGCGCCGCGAGCCGGCCGCCCGAGGCGGTCGGGTGCGATCGGCCGCGGCGCGTCGTAGCCGAACCAGACCGCGGCCACCACGGTCGGCGTGTAGCCCACGAACCAGACGTCGGTGCCGTTGTTGGTCGTGCCGGTCTTCCCGGCCACGCGGCCCGCGCACCCCGCAGTTCGCGCACCAGCGCCGGTGCCGCCGTCCACCACCGACTCGAGCATGGACGGTGATCTGAAACGCCTCGGCCGCGCCCAGCACCCGCTCGCGCCTGGTGCGGTCGGGCGCGCGCCAGAGCACGGTCCCGTCGGCCGCGTCGATGCGCCGCACCAGCGAGGGCTCGGACCCGGATACCCGCCGTTGGCGAACGGCGCGTAGGCGGCGACGAGCTCGAGCGGCGTCACCTCGACCGCGCCGAGCGCGAGCGACGGGCACCGCGGCGAGCGGGCTCCGGATGCCGGCGCTCGGCGGGCGAGCGCGGCCACGCGCCGCTCGCCGACCGCCTCGGCCCAGCCGCACCGTGGCGGCGTTGGCCGAGCGCATGAGCGCGCGGCGCAGCGTGAGCGGCCCGGCGTACTCGCCGTCGAAATTGGCCGGCCGCCAGATCCGGCCGCCATCGGCGATCTCGACCGGCGTGTCCTCACCACGGCGGCCGGCGTGTAGCCGTCGGCGAGCGCGGCGGCGTAGACGAAGGGCTTGAACGCGGAGCCCGGCTGCCGCCGCGCGACCAGCGCGCGGTTGAACCCGCGCGGCACGTAGCGCCGCCCGCCGACCAGGGCGCGGATGCTCGCCGGTCCGCGGATCGAGCGGCGACCAGCGCGCCCTGCAGCGTGTCGCGACCGTCGAGCGCCCGGCGCCGGCGCTGCGCTCGATGGCGTCGGCCTGACGGCCACGGCCGCGCTCGGCCGCGCGCTGGGCTCGGCCGTCGAGCGTGGTGTAGCACGATGAGGTCGCCCGGAGCTCGGTGCGTCGCCCAGCACCGAATCCACCGCGGCGCGCACCGGCGTCGAGCGCGAACGAGCCGGTCGCCGCGGGCGCCACTCCGCGGGCGCGAGCCGGAGCGGCGCGCGCCGCGCCCGCGCCGCGCCGCGTCGCGTCGAGGTAGTGCTCGCGCGCCATCACGGTCAGCACCAGGTTCCGCCGCGCCAGCGCGCGGTCGGGATGCCGCCGGGGCGCGTAGAGCGACGGTCCGCGCGCCAGGCCGGCGAGCGTCGCGCCCTCGGCCGACGGTGAGCGCGCCGACGCTCTTGCCGAAGAGGTCGCGGCTCGCCGCCTCGACGCCGTAGGTGCCGTTGCCGAGGTAGATGACGTTGAGGTAGAGCGCGAGGATCTGCTGCTTGGTGAGCGCGCGCTCGAGCCGGCGCGCGAGCTCGATCTCGATCAGCTTGCGGCGGAGCGAGCGCTCGCTGCGCGAGCTGGGGCAGGAAGGCGTTCCGCACCACCTGCATGGTGATGGTGCTGAAGCCCTCGCGCACGTCGACCGCGGCGGAAGTTGCGCACCAGCGCGCGCGCGGCGCTCCGCCAGTCGACGCCGCCGTGGTAGTAGAAGCGGCGGTCCTCGACCGCGATGAACGCGGCGCGCACGTGACGCGGCACGCGCGCGAGCGGCACGTTGATCCGGCGGACGTAGTCCAGCCGGCCGAGCGTCGCGCCGGCGCGGTCGAGCACCCGGCTGCCCTCGCTGGGCCGGAAGGCCTGGACTGTGCGGCCGAAGGGACAGCCGTCGAAGCCGCAGGTGGCCATCCAGAGCGTCGTCCCGCCGGACAGGAGAAGCAACACGATCACCACGGCGGCGAAGATCCGCTGGCGGCGATTCACCGGCTGCACCTCCCATGAAAAACGGCCCCCGCAGGGGCCGTTTGTGCCGACGATCCTCAGGTGGCTCCCTCAACCGGCTTGAGGGGACTCATCAGACGGAATCGCGCCCGAGCGGGTTTCGTCCGGGCCGGAATGGCCGTTGGCCTTGGGGTCGTGGCGCTGCTGCTGGAACTGCTCCCAGCGGTCCGTGGCTCGGCGCCGCACCGTGTCGGCGGTCTCGCGCACGCGCGTGCGCGCGGGTGCCGCGCGATCGCTGGTGAGGAAGTACGTCGCGGCGACACCGGCGGCCATCGCGAGCACGGCGCCGAAGGCGCCCGAATCTTCCTCGTCCTCCTCCTCGCCGTGCCACCGGTCCTCCAGGTCCTTCCAACGCCTCCTCGCCGCGCTGACGGACGCGCGAGAGACGCTCGCGCATCCGCTCGCGGGCGCGGCCGCTCATGCCCTGCATCTCCTCGAAGCCGCCGCCCAGATCTTCGCCCAGCGTCTCGAGCCGCTTGCGGAACCGGCGCCGCGTCTTGACCCCGGCGTCGGGCGCGGCCAGGAGACCGATGCCGACGCCGAGCGCCGTCGCGAGGAAAATCGTGCCGACCCCGGAGCCCCGGCCCCCGCGGTCGCCGAAATCGAACTCGGCATCGTCGAATCTGCGTTGTTTCTCGTCATGCGGCCCCCGATCGCCGTGGCCGCGCGGCGCGATGTGTCGAGCGTGCGCTCCGGCCGGCGCCGGAGCAGGAACTCCTAGCACACTAATCGATCCGAGGGGGGAAGGAAACATCTTGCATTCCACCGCGCCCTCCCGAAAAACGCACCCCAGCCGACCCCGTCCCGGGCCTTCACCCAGCCGGGGTCCTGGGGGCCCCCCGCCGGCGCCGGTCTCCCCAGGCGCTCGGGGAACTGATTGCAAGACAATGCACTAGTGGGGCGGGGGCCGACTCCCGAGCCCCGGCGGGGCCCCCGTGGCCCAGGGCAGCACGGAACTGGCACTTGGAAGGCCGGAGCCACCCGTTGGTTCCCTGTCACCCCCATTCGTTCCACCCCTGGATTCGCCGGCGCCTGTGCCGGGATCCCCGAACCGATCGAGTGTGTCTCATGTATCTCGTCGAGTTGAGACCGGGCAAGGAAGAGCTCTACCGGACGGGCGACGATCTCGCCGCCGCGATCCGCAGTGGCGAAGTCGACGGTCACTCGAGGATCTATCACCGGTCCACCTCCAAGTGGATCTCGATCACCCTGCACCCTCAGTACAAGGCGATCGTGGCCGAGAAGCCGTCCCAGAAGGACGACCGGCACGACTGGACCTATCTCACCGCCCAGTCCGAGACGCTGGAGAGCCACGTCGCCGACGCGGACGCGATGCTCGAAGCACCATCCGAGCCGAGCGCGGAGCCGCGCGACGACCAGACCGAGGGTGGCACCGGCAACAGCCCGTGGCGGCGTCCGGTGACCCTCGGCATCAGCGGTCTCTTCCTGGTGTTCGGCATTCAGCTCGCCTTCTCCGGTCCCCGCCCCAGCTGGTCCGCCAGCGCGGCCAAGCCGTCCGGCGTGCCGGTCGAGGAGACGGGCATCGAGCAGGCGCCCGAGTCGCAGGTCGTCTCGCTCGCCAGCACGTCGAGCGGGTGGAGCGACACGGACGAGAACCTGGGCCGGGGTGACGACTCCGAGCCGGTGGTCGCAACTGCCCCGGCGGCGCTTCCCAAGGCCCCGAAGCTCGCCGCCAAGACCTTCGTCACCAGCATTCCTTCTGGCGTTGAGACCCCAGCGGTGGACGGCAAGTCGGTCGACGGCCTGCTGGCCGGCTACGAGAAGGCGTACACGGACGCGCGGTCCCGCCTCGGCAGCGGCGTGCGGGTCGCCCGGCTCAACCAGCTCTTCGCCTCGACCCGGCTCACGCCGGACGGCGGCGTCACCGATACCCGCCTCGGACTCGCGGGCGTCGCGAACTTCATCCGGGTATACCGGGAGCAGGAGAGCTCGATCGAGCGGCGAGTACCAGGACTCCTTCACGACGCTGTCGAAGGACCTGGGCTGGTCGCCCAAGGTCGCCAAGCGCTGGTATTCGCGCGACGGCGGCAAGGATTCCGACGAGCTGGTGTCGCTCACCGGCCGGCTGCTGTCGAGCATCGACAGCGTCCTGGCGGTGCTGAGCGCCGAGGCGGGCGCCTACAAGATGATCGGCACCAGGATCCACTTCGAGGATGGAGCGGCGGCGCGCGAGTACGGCACGCTTGCGCCGGAACATCAACGCGGCGGTGGATTCGGCCCGCATCGCCGGCGGCGAGGAGTCGGCCGGCCCGATGGGTTACCTGCTCAAGGCGATCGGGACGACCCGGCTGCCCCAGGAGAGCTGACCGCCTTTCCCGTCATCCATCGTCAGGTCGGACCGCACGACCTGACTCGGGGCCCTGGCCAGGACCTGTTCCGCGAGCTCCCGCTCGCCACGGTCGGCCAGGGCCTCGAACGCTTCCCGCAGCGACACGCCGACCCGGCGAATGCCGTGATGGTCGGTGGACACCAGATCCACCAGCCGATCCCGCACCATCGCCCACGCCAGCTGATTCGGCGCCCGGATTCTGATTCCGGTAGTGCCCGTTGAAGCTGCCCGCGTTGACCTGGAGCAGCGCGCCCAGGTCGCGCCAGCGGCGCATCTGGTCCAGCGGCGCCGATGCCGGGCAGGTACCGGTAGCGCTCCGGATGAGCGACGACGATGCCCCGGCCGGCGGCGATCACCTCGCGGATCACGTCCTCGTGGGTGCCCTGCAGCTCGAATCCGAACTCCACCAGCAGGTAGTGGCCTCGTCCGAGGCCGACGTCCGTGCGGCGGACGACCCGGCGTATCTGGGCCGCGTCCGGCGCCCAGATCTCCTGGCCGAGTCCGATGGACGGCAGGTCCACCCGGTCGAATGCGGCCTCCGCCAGCTCGCTCGAACGCCCGTCGGTGGACGCCCAGCTCGCGGGTCGATGTCCGCATCCGAGGGCAGTCGGGGAAGGAGCAGGTGCGGTGTGGTGACCAGGGCGGCGACGCCCTTCGGCCCGGAGAGCGGCCAGACACTCCAGCGACTCCTCCACGGAGGCGCTGCCGTCGTCCACGCCCGGGACCAGGTGGCTGTGGAGGTCGGTAAAGGCCGGGATGCTCATGCCGGCGCGATGCGGCAACGTTCGGGCCACGCTAGTCTTCAGCCACCCTTTCCGGAGCCCTCCGAGTGAGCACAGCCCGACGCACCCATGGCTTCCGCGAGTCGGTGATCCGGGGGATGACCCGCCTCGCCCGCGAGCACAACTCGATCAACCTGGCGCAGGGGTTCCCCAACTTCCCGGCGCCCGAGCGTGCTCAAGGAGGCGGCGGCGCGCGCCATCCGCGACGACATCAACCAGTACGCCATCACCTGGGGTGCGCATCGGCTCCGCGGATGCGCTGGCCCGGAAGTACGCCGAGCGCGGTACGGGCTGGAGGCCGATCCCGAGCGCGAGATCACCGTCACCTGCGGCGCCACCGAGGCGATGATCGCCACGCTGCTGGCGGTGGTGAACCCGGGCGACGAGGTCATCGTGTTCGAGCCGTTCTACGAGAACTACGGGCCCGACACGATCCTCGCCGACGCCAAGCCGGTCTACGTGCCGCTGGAGCCCGGCCAGCCGCTCGACCTCGACCGGCTGGCGGCCGCGTTCTCGCCGCGCACCCGCGCCATCATCGTCAACACGCCGAGCAATCCGTCGGGCCGGGTGCTGACGCCGGGCCGAGCTCGAGGCGATCGCGCGAGCTCTGCGTCGCGCACGACGCGCTGGCGGTCACCGACGAGATCTACGAGCACATCCGGTTCTACAGCGGCGAGCACATCCCCATCGCCACGCTGCCCGGGCATGCGGGAGCGCACGGTCACCATCAGCGGCGCCTCGAAGACCTTCAGCGTCACCGGCTGGCGGATCGGCTGGATCCTCGCGCCGGCCGACCTCACCGACGCGATCCGGAAGGTCCACGACTTCCTCACCGTCGGCGCGCCGGCGCCGCTGCAGGAAGGCGTCGCCGTGGCGCTCGAGCGGCTCGACGACGCGTTCTACACGCGGCCTCGCGACCGGCTACCGGGCGCGGCGCGACCTGCTGCATCGCGGCGCTGGTGGAGGCGGGCTTCCGCTGCGCTCACACCCGAGGGCGCGTACTACATCCTCGCCGACTTCTCCGACCTGGCCGACTCGGCTCGCGGCGACGGTCCACGCTCGACGACACCGCGTTCGCCGTCTGGCTCTCCCGCGAGGTCGGGGTGACGCCGGTGCCGGGCTCGAGCTTCTTCCGCGAGGGTGGCGGGCGGCTCGCTGGTGCGCTTCGTCTTCTGCAAGACCGACGACGTCCTGACCGAGGCCGCCGCGCCGGCTCACGCGTCGATCGGCCGCGGCGGCGACCGCACGGCCGGACGGAAGCCGGCGGTGCGGAGCGGACTCCAGCGGTGAGTCACGCCGGGCTCGCCGTGGTCACCGGCGCCTCCGCCGGGATCGGACGGGAGTTCTGCGAGCAGCTCGCGGCGCGCGGGCACGACCTGCTGCTGGTGGCGCGGGACCGCGCGCGGCTGGAGGCGCTCGCGGCGGACGCTCGACGGCCGCGCATCAGGATCCGGCGTCGAGGTCGTTCCCGGCCGACCTCACGCGCGACGACGATGTCGACCCGCCTGGCCGAGCGGCTCGTCGGCGTCGCCGACCTCGCGCTGCTGGTCAACAACGCCGGGTTCGGCTCGCGCGGGCGGCTGGCGGAGCCGGATGCCGCGAAGCAGGAGGCCGATGCTCCGGCTGCACGCGCTCGCGCCGATGCGGCTCACCCGGGCCGCGCTGCCGGTGCTGCTCGGCGCGAGTCGCGGGGCGATCGTCAACGTCTCCTCGGTCGCCTCGTTCATCTACTCGGCCGGGAACGTGAACTACTGCGCCACCAAGGCGTACCTCACGACCTTCACCGAGGGGCTGGCCGCCGAGCTTCACGGGACCGGCGTGCAGGCCCAGGCGCTCTGTCCCGGCTTCACCCGCACCGAGTTCCACGGCCGGATCGGGCAGCCGCTGGAGCGCCATCCCGATTTCATGTGGATGAGCGCCTCGTCGGTGGTCGCCTACTCGCTTCGATGCCTCGAGCGGGGCGGCCCAGTCGGTCTGCATTCCGGGGCTGGGCTACCGGATGCTGGTGGGTCTGCTCAAGGCTGACGCCGCGGAGCTTGCTGGGGTGGTTCACCGGTCGCGGTACGACCGCGTCTGACCAAGTTCCGCGCAGGGAGTCCCCGGCTCGTGGTGCAGATCGCATCGTGCGTGACCTGGCAGCCACATCGTCTTAGGTTGAGTATCGCGTGCTGCAGGGTGGTTCTCCCGTCCGGTTCTCGACCGATGGTTCTGTAAGCTCGGAGGTCTCATGCGTCTTGAATCGGCTGGTCGCGCTCGCCTCGGTCACCACTGTCCTGGGCGCATGCTCCACCGAAGCACCCAGGCCTCGACCGACGAGACGGCCATGGCTCCGCGCGAGGCAGCGACGCCCACGCCCCGCGATCTGACGCTCCGGACCGCCGCCGCGCCGGCTGTGGAAGTCGCTTCGCCGGTCGAGCTGACCCGTCCCGCGCCTCCACCGCCTCGCCGGACGGCGCGAAAGCTCTCGCCCAAGCCCGCGCCGGCCCCGGTACGCGGAGCAGCCGCCCGAAGCTGCGCCCGCGGAGGCAGCCGCCATGCCGGTGCCCGCGCGTCGGTCGCCGAGGTCGACCGCGGATCCGGTCCCGGTAGAGGATGTCGACGTGGGGTCGGGGCGCGAGCTCGCCCCGGGCAAGACGGTCACCATCGTTCCGGCGTCGGCCGGTCCCTCGACCTCACCGCGGAGGACGACTCCTGGGGGACGACCGAGCGGGTCGCGGCGGGACCATGATCCGGGGGGGCGGCGGGGGCGGTGCAAGCCGCGCGGCGGGGTGCGCGGAATTGGCATCGCTGGCCGGATTCCGGTCGGTGTGCCCGGGCTTCGCCTCAGGTAATTGCCTGCAGGACTGTCTAAATAACTGGGGGTGGCGAGTCCGCCACCCCTCTAGTTATGCTTGACCCTCGTTCGATCTCGCACTACCCATAGGGCTTCGGCCCCCCTGGCGGGCATTGCCGCCGAGACACCGACGCCTGTGTGACCACCACCAGCAGAGCGGGGAGGTTCGCATGAGGTACGCTTGGCTGATCGCGCTCGCCGTCGTGGCGACGACCGGTTGCAACCAAGCCGAGTTGAAGAAGGCGCTGGCCGAGGCCAAGTCGGCCGAGGCCCAGAAGGACAGCCTTCTGACCGAGGTGCTGGAGACCACGCAGTTCGTCAGCGACATCAACAGCGAGCTGGCCAAGGCCAAGAGCATGTCGGTGAAGTCGGCGAGCACGGATCCCGGCGTCCCCGGCGCCAAGAAGGATCGCGAGGAGCGGCAGGCCTCCCTGGACCGGATCAAGCAGGTCATCGCCCGGCTGAACGAGAGCGAGGCCAAGCTCGCCGAGACCGAGACGCGGGCCAAGCAGTCGCGGCAGCGGAACGCCCGTCTCCTGGCGCAGATCGAGACCTTCAAGAAGACGGTCGAGGACCTGAAGACCACCGCCGAGCAGCAGAAGACCGAGTACGAGGCGGCGCTGGCCGAGAAGGACACCCAGATCGCCACGCTGGCCGGCCGGGTGGACACGCTCAGCACCGAGAAGGCGGGTCTCGAGCAGGTCAACACCGCCCTCACCGACACGGTCGCCAACCTCACGTCCTACAAGAACACGGTCTACTACGCGGTGGGCACCAAGGACGAGCTGATCAAGCGGGGCATCGTCACCAAGGAAGGCTCGAAGTTCCTGGTCTTCGGCGGCACCCGGCTCGAGCCGGCCCGCAACCTCGATCCCGCCGCGTTCACGGCGATCGACAAGACGCAGCAGACCTCGATCCCGCTTCCGCGGACCGACAAGAAGTACAAGATCGTCTCCCGGCAGAGCCCGAGCTATCTGGGCGCCGGTGTGAGCAAGGACGGCAAGGTCACCGGCACGCGTGCAGATCGCCCAGCCCGAGGAGTTCTGGGCGGCGTCGAAGTACCTGATCCTGGTCCAGGACTGACGGCAGCCAGCGCAGTCAGCGCGCAGCGAACGGCCCCCGGCTCAGCGCCGGGGGCCGTTCTATTGTACGGTGGCTCATGCACTCACAGGAATCAGTCGGCTGCATATTCTCGTAACGATTTGGTACTCAACGGCTTTGACGGTTTGTTGTCAACATTCTCTACATTCGGATGAGGAAAACCCGGCTGCTGGACGCCGCTCAAGCTCCCCGGTGACGCCTGACACGGCCCGATTCCCGGCAGATGGCGAGATTGCGCCGTCATTGGAAGTTCGATGGTCGCCTGAGAGTTAGCGACGGTCCCTCAATCCGGAGGTCATGTGCGGAACATTACCTTGGCCGCGGCGATCGCCGCCTTCGTGGTCACCAGCGCCTGCAAGAAGACGGGCGAAGGCGAGTATCAGGTCGAGAAGCCGGTCATCGGCACCGAGACGGACACGGTCGAGACGCCGAGCGTCGAGACCGGTACGGTGAAGGATACGATCAGCGTCCCCGACGTGGACGTGAAGACCGAGAAGAAGGAAGTGACGCTTCCCAAGGTCGACGTCGAAACCCCGAGCGAGCGGGAGCAGGGTCAGTAAAGCCAACCAGTCGGGCGCCACGGCCACCGCACATGGTGGCTCGTGGCGACCCTCGTTTCATAGGTATATTGGGCGCGCGGCCCACCCCTCCGCGCATTCCGTTCGATACAGTTCTCCTGGAGTCCCCATGAGCCTCGGCAGGCTCGGAATCCTGCTGTCCGCGAGCATCCTCGGACTGACCTCGCCGCGCGCCGGCGCCAGGCTGGCTCCGACGGCCGGAGTCGTGGCGATCCGGGCGGGCCGCCTGGTGGACGTGGACGCGGGCGAGGTGCGCCGGGACCAGCTCATCGTGGTCCGGGGCGACCGGATCGAGGCGATCCTGCCCGGCGCCTCCCGTCCGCCCGCGGGGCGCGAAGGTCATCGACCTGTCCCGCCACACCGTCCTGCCCGGCCTCATCGACTGCCATGCCCACATGATCGGCGACCTGACCGACGCCGACGCCCTCCTGCCGCTGCAGCGCTCCGGCGCGCAGGAGGCCTTCAGCGGGGTGCGGAACGCGCGCAGCACGCTCATGGCGGGCTTCACCACGGTCCGCGACGTGGGAACCTATCGGGCGCTGGTGGACGCCGCGCTCCGGGACGCCATCAACGACGGCACGGTGATCGGCCCCCGGATGTCGGTGGCCGGCGCGTACGTGACGGTGACCAGCGGCGGCGGCGAGCTGGTCGGCGCGGCCCAGGACGTCTCCATCCCGGCCGACTACCGCTTCGGCGTGGCCAACACGGCCGACGAGGTCCGCGAGCGGGTGCGCGCCATCCTGAACGGCGGCGCCGACTTCATCAAGATGATCGCGACCGGCGCGGTTCTCACCCGGGGCACCAAGCCGGGCGTGTCCGAGTACACCGAGGAGCAGATCCGCGCCGCGGTGGAGCAGGCGGCCGAGTACGGCACCTACGTCGCCGCCCACGCCCACGGCGCCGAGGGGATCAAGCGGGCGGTGCGGGCCGGCGTCCGCTCCATCGAGCACGGCTCGCTGATGGACGACGAGGCGATCGCGCTGATGAAGGAGCGCGGCACCTGGCTGGTGGCCGACATCTACAACGGCGACTACATCGACAGCGTCGGCAAGGAGCAGGGCTGGCCGGCCGAGATCCTGCGGAAGAACGACGAGACCACCGAGGCCCAGCGCGCCGGGTTCCGCAAGGCTGTAGCCGCCGGGGTCAAGATCGCGTACGGTACCGACAGCGGGGTCTACCCCCACCGCCTCGTCGCCCGGCAGCTGCCCTACATGGTGCGCTACGGCATGACGCCGATGCAGGCCATCCGCTCGGCGACCCTCTCCGCCGCGGAGCTCATGGGGTGGGAGGACCGGGTGGGCTCGCTGGCCCCCGGCAAGTACGCCGACATCATCGCGGTCCCGGGCGATGCGCTGGCGGATCTCAAGAGCTTCGAGCAGCGTCGCCTTCGTCATGAAGGGCGGCGTCATCTACAAGGCGCCGTAACATGCTTCGCCGCGTCTCGCGGGAGGTTCGCATGCGCTGGTCTGGGTTGGTCGTTGCCGGCTGGCTGGTCGCACCCGCGAGTCAGCTGGCCGCCCAGCGCGCCGGTCGAGTCGGCGGACCTGCTCCGACTCCGGGAGGTCACCGACCCCCAGCTCTCGCCGGACGGCGCGTGGGTGGCCTATACCGTCACCACCTCGGACACCGTCGAGGACAAGGTGCGACTCCGACATCTGGATGTCGAGCTGGGACGGCACCCGCAGCACCCGGCTCACCCGGACCAAGCACCAGGAGCACACCCCGCGCTGGAGTCCCGACGGCCGCTACCTCGCGTTCCTCTCGGCCCGCGACGACAAGCGCGAGGTGGAGCAGCTCTGGCTGCTGGACCGGAGCGGGGGCGAGGCCGAGCGGCTGACCGATCTGCCGGGCGGCGTGTCGGACTATGCCTGGTCCCCGGACGGAACTCGGCTCGCCCTCATCGCGTCGCGATCCCGATCCCGACCGAGCCTGCCGCCGGACAGGACACCACCAAGCAGCGCCCGAAGCCGATCGTCGTGGACCGGTTCCGGTTCAAGTACGACGAGGTCGGCTACCTCGGCGAGCAGCGCGAGCATCTCTACGTGTTCACGCTGGCCGACCGGAAGGCCAAGATCATCACCCCCGGACCCTACGACGAAGCCGCGCCGGCGTGGTCCCCCGACGGCCGCTCGATCGCCTTCCTCAGCCGCCGCCGGGCCGAGTACGACCGAAGCGACAACTGGGATCTCTACGTCGTCGCCGCCACGCCGGGTGCGGAGCCCCGCGCCAGCTGACCACCTTCGACGGCGCCGACATGGACCCGAGCTGGGGCAACCGGGCGCCGAGCTGGAGCCCGGACGGGAAGCTGATCGCGTACGTACAGGGCGGTAAGCCGGAGCTGCTCTACTACGGCGGGCAGAAGGTTGCGGTGGTGCCGTCCGCGGGCGGACCCGCGCGGGTGCTGACGCCCACCCTCGACCGGAATCCACTGTCGCCCACGTTCTCGGCCGACGGCTCATCGGTGCTGTTCCTCCTGGAGGACGACCGGGTCTATCACCTCGCGCGGGTACCGGCGGCCGGTGGTGCGGTAGAGCGGCTGGTCGAGGGCCGGCGGTCGATCGAGGATCTCTCGGTGGGGAAGGACGGCCGCGTCGCTCTCACGTCGAGCACCACCGCCGCCCCCACCGAGGTGTTCGCGCTGGATGGACGCGAGATCCGCAAGGTGTCGAGTCAGAACGACGAGTGGCTGCGGCAGGTCCGGCTCGCCCCGGTGGAGGAGATCTCCTTCAAGAGCCGGGACGGGACACCCATCAACGGCTTCATGGTGAAGCCGCCCGGCTACCGGCCGGGCACACGGTATCCCACCATCCTTCGGATTCACGGGGGTCCCGTCTGGCAGTACTTCAACGATTTCGCCAACCTCGACTGGCAGGTCCTGGCCGCAGAGGGGTACGTGGTGCTGGGCGTGAATCCGCGGGGCAGCTCCGGGCGGGGTGAGAAGTTCTCCACCGCCATCTTCGCGGCCTGGGGCCAGAAGGACGGCGACGACGTGCTGGCGGCGGTGGATCATGCGGTGGCCAGCGGGATCGCGGACCCGGAGCGACTCGGAGTGGGCGGCTGGAGCTACGGCGGGATCCTGACCAATCAAGTGATCACGCGCGATCACCGGTTCCGGGCGGCGATCAGCGGCGCGGGGCAGGGAAACGCCCTGCTCGGATACGGCACCGACATGTACGCGCTCGAGTACGAGCTGGAGCTGGGGAAGCCCTGGGCCAATCTCGACACCTGGAAGCGCGTCAGCCAGCCGTTCCTCCGGGCCGACCGGATCACTACCCCGACGCTATTCCTGTGCGGGCAGGACGACTGGAACGTCCCGGCCATCAACTCGGAACAGATGTATCAGGCGCTCAAGAGTCTGGGCCGCGAGACGCAGCTGGTGATCTATCCCGGCGAGGCGCACGACATCCAGCGGCCGTCGTTCGTGCTCGACCGGATGGAGCGGTACCTGGGCTGGTACGGCGAGCACCTCGGCGCATCACCCGGTGGGGCGAGCGCCGGAGGTCACTAGGAGGGCGGTGCGACGATGCACGGTGCCGGAGGGACCGCGATGCGGATGCTGGTGCTGGTGGCGCTCATCGCGGGGTGCGCGGGGAAGTCGTCGGAGGACACGGACGATGGCGACGTCGGACCGGAGCGCTCCCGCGCCGAGGTGGCGCTGGAAGTGGAGAACCACGGCTGGAGCGACATCGTCATCTACCTGGTGCGCGGCACCGCGACCGAGCGGCTGGGCAGCGTCGGGTCGCTCAACACCCAGACCTTCATCTTTCCGTACCGCCGCCTCGGCATCGGCAACGACATCCGGCTCCGCGCCGATCCCATCGGCGCGGTCCAGACGTTCACCAGCGAGAATCTGCAGGTGCAGCCGGGCCAGTGGATCAAGTGGACGCTGGAGAACGATCTGACGCGATCTTTTTTGGCGGTGTACTGAAGAAGAGCTATGAGCTATGAGCTATGAGCTAGAAGCGGTGCTCGGCGAGCCTCGGGATGCCGGTCGAGCACCGCTCATAGCTCATAGCTCATAGCTCTTAGCTCAATAGCTTCTACGCATTTCGATCCAGACACCCCACTGAGTTCGGATTGTTCTGCCTCCTCGATCGGCAGCGGCAGATTCACGTCGGTGCCGTAGGATCCGCCCTTGTGGTATGCGCCCGCTGGGAAAGACGCGTCTCCGGGTCGCCGACCGTACTGCCGGATCGAGGCGCCGCATGTCGCCCAGGCGGTGGCCGGTGGCGAAGAGCCAGAAGCCCGCTCGCTGAAGAGCAGGTCGGTCGCTTCGTCGTGCGTCGCCCGGCTGGTCCAGCGGGGTCGAGGCCCTGAAAGTCGCCGGAGATCGTTGAGGGTCGTGGTCATCCCCCCGAAATCGCTGGCCTGGAGCTGCGCCTCGGCCTCGATCAGCCGGGCCTCGATGCCATCCGCCATCACGACACGGGTGCGTCGGAGCCGTCATACTTGAGCAGCGTGAACTGCGGCGTGGTAGCCGTCGAGCCCGCATCCGTCTCCTCGTCGCTGGAAGGGGACCCGCGGATCTTCCGCGCTCCGGAAGGGCAGCCCGACGTCCGCCCTCCACATCCGACAGCGACCAGAGGAACCCGTCGCTGTAGCCGAGATCGCGTTCTGCAGGCGCAGCGGGCTGTCGGCGTGCTCGGTGACGTACTCGAACTCGGTGGGCACCGTCGGCGACCGCCGCGGCCGCGCCTCGGCGAACGTCGGCCCAGATCGAGCAGGGCCCGCGCCCGGCCGACGGCGGCGAGATTGGTGATCGTCCCGCCTCGTCGATCCGCCAGTCGTCCCGGCTCCGCCAGCGCGGCGTCGAACCGGCTCACGGCGCCGTGTCGAACATCTCGGTCGTGGTCTGCGGCTCGCCGAAGACCAGGCTGTCGCCCTCACCCGGCTGAACGGCACGCCGGAGCAGAAGTCCTCGGCGAAGTAGACGTAGGTGAACCCGGCCAGGGCGAGCATCTCGGCGATGTCGGGATCCTCGTCCGGTGCCAGCCCGAAATCGCTGGAGCGCCTCCGCCGCGTTCTCGGCGCCGGCGCGCGCCTTGTGCAGGTTGAGGTAGTAGGTCGGAGACGCTCGGGTTGTTCTCGACGACGCGTGCGCTGGTCGATCTCCTGCTGCGATGGGCGGCGTGGTGGAGTGCACGAACTCGTCGGCCATGCAGGCCGCTCAGCAGGATCATGGCCGTCGTACGACCTCGGGATCGCCGTCGCCGTCCTTGGCGAAGGCGAAGTCGGCAGATGGCGCCGATGCGCAGGGCCTGGGCGCCGTCGGGCGTGTCGAGCGTCGCCGGGCTCGATGATGTCGGGCTGCTCGGTGTCGAGCAGGCCGCAGGCGGTCGCAAGAGCCAGCAGCGAGCGCCACGGCAGCCGGATGGACGACGTCGGATTCGCATGGTCTGTCCACCCTCAGAAGCCGACGTTGAGGCGCGCGGTCCAGTAGCGCACCTGCGGCTGCGACTCGAAATCGCTGGTCGCGAAGTTGTCCTGGGCGAAGGCGTTCACCTCGGGGTCCACCCCGCTGTAGTCGGTGATGGTCCACAGGTTCCGCCCGGCGAGCGTGAGGCTCAGCCGGCTGGCGCGGAAGGCTGCGGGCCCAGCGAGTCGGGCGCGAACAGCGTGAGCGACAGCTCGCGCAGCTTGATGAACCAGCCCGGCTCGAAGAAGCCCCACTCGCGCCGCCTCGTTGAACACGCGCCTGGGCCCGGGCCTGCTCCTCCAGCGGCGCGGTCCGGTCATAGAGGCCCCGGCAGTTGAAGATCGGGAAGCAGCGGAACTGCTCGATCGAGTTGTCCACGAGTGCCCGCCGCGATAGTCGAACTGGGTGCCGATCCGGACCGGCCCGTCGAAGAGGGTGAGGGCGCTGTTGAGCGAAGCCTCCTTGGTGGGCAAGGCGCTGCCCGCGGAACACCGCGGTGTCGGCGACGGTGACCTCGGTCGGCCGTCGATGATCCCGTCGCCGTTGGCATCGTCGAAGCCGTGATCGGTCGGCGCCCAGAACCCGCCCAGCGGGGTAACCCGTCGACGTGGCGCTGGTAGAACCGAAGCCGAAGATGATCGGCTCACCCCCTCGCCCAGCTCGAGCATCTTGTTGTTGGTGATCGAGCCGCTCAGGCGTGAGGTCCCAGGCCAAGCCGCGGCTCGTCGATGATCCGGGTGTTGATGGCCAGCTCGACGCCGCGGTTCTTGATCCGCGACGAGGTTGACGAACTGGGTCTCCGAGGCGCCCAGCGAGGGGGCGACGTTCCGCTGGATCAGCGCATCCGTGGTGTGTCTTGTTGTAGTAGGTGAACTCGAGCGCCACTCGGTCCTTGAACAGTCGCGGCGTCGAGTCCCAGCTCGAGCTCGCGCGACCGCTCCGGCTTGAGGTCCGGCGTTGCCCGAGGTTGCCGAAGGAGACGCCGGTGCGTCGCCGGCCCGCCTCGCTTGCCGGCCACGGGATTGAAGAAGCGCAGGGCGTCGGTGGTGCCCGGCTGCTGGCCCGACACGCCGAACGCGCCGCGCAGCCGGAAGGTGTTGAGCGAAGCCCGATGCTGAAGAACGGCTCGTCGGACACGCAGCCAGGAGACGCTCGCCTTGGGGTAGACGGTGGCGTCGAAGTTCTCGCCGAAGGCGCTGTTGTCGTCGAAGCGCAGGGCGCCGGTGACGAAGAGCCGCTCCTTGATGCTGATCTCCTCCTCGACGTAGGAGCCGAGCGAGCGGGACTCGATGGTCGTGTCCGCGCGCCTCGGTGATGCCGGCGCCGGTGATGGTCTCGGAGCCCGGCCGGCAGGCCGCGGCCGGTGGCGAAGGTGCCGTCGACAGGTCGCGGAAGAACTGGCCGCCGACCGAGGTCCGGGAGCCGATGGTCGGGCGAGAGCTGGAAGCGGCCGGTGGCCGCCAGGTCCACCGAGGTCTGCGAGATCTGGAACCGGTTGTCGATCCGGACGCCCGTCGCGGTTCTGCAGGTAGTCCGCCACCTGGCCGGTGGGGAAGAACTGCACGTCGGTCCGGTTCACCACGTCGTAGCCGACCGTGGCGCGGGTGGTGAGCCAGCTCGTGCGGCCGCCAGTTGCCGGTGAACCCGCCGGTGAACCGCTCGGCGCCCTGCTTGGCCAGCTCGGCGAACAGCTCGGCCGGGATGAAGAACCAGCCGCGGTTGACATCGGGCAGGTACGCCGCTGGCCGTCGCCGCTGCCGTTGACGGTGAGGAAGCTGTTGTCGTTCTCGACGAAGCGGGTGTTGCTGGAGACGTAGCCCGACGATGGCGCTGGAGGTCGGCGTCTGGGAGACGTTGGCGCCGACGTTGGCCCGGAGGCTCAGCCGCTCGAGCGCGTTGGGCCGGATCTGGTTCTCGGGCACCGATGCCCCGGGCGTCCCGGATCGAGTCCTCCTCGAACTGGGGCAGCCGGAAGACGCCGTCCTCGTTCTCGTACTCGCCGGAGAGGTAGTAGGTCAGCCGGCTCGTTGCCGCCCGAGACGTTGGCGCCGTACTGCTGGCGGAGCCCGGCCTTGAGCGGGCGGGTGCACTGGCTCGTCCAGCGGCGGTACTGGCTCGACCGAGGTCTGGGTGCAGAGCCCGTCGAGCTCGCTCTGCAGGGTGCAGAAGCCGTCGAAGTCCGATCCGGTTGCGGTGTGGTGTCGCGGCCGATGAAGTTGAGCGGATAGGTGTTGTTGTCGGTGACCGCGCCGAGCTCGGTGATAGATGTTCCACCGGGCCTTGCCCGGCGCGCCCCGCTTGGTCGTGATCCGGACGACGCCGTTGGAGGCCTGGATGCCGTAGAGCGTCGCGGCCGCGGGGCCCTTCACGATCTCGATCGACTCGATGTCGTCCGGGTTGAGGTCGTTGATCCGGGAGGGGCCGGTCGCCGCATCGCCCGACGCCGAAGCCGCCGATGTCGAGCGTGCTGGAGCGTGGCGTTGCTCTCCATCCGGATGCCGTCGATGTAGTAGAGCGGCTCGTTGGACAGCGAGATGCTGTTGGAGCCGCGGATCCGGATCCGGGTGCCGGTGCCGGTGGTGCCGCCGCTCTTCTGCACCTGCACGCCCGGCCGCGCGGCCGGAGATCAGATTGCCGAACTCGGTGATCGGCGCCTCCTCGGCCACCCGGGCCGCGTCGATGGTGGAGACGGCGTTGGCCGACCTCGAGCTTGCGCTGCTCGCCGGTGGCGGTGGTGACGATCTCGTCGAGCTGGACCGGGGCCGCGGTGAGCGCGAAGTCGAGCGCGACCGTCTCGCCCGGCGCCACGTTGGCCGTATCGGTCGCCGGCCGGTAGCCGAGCCGGAGCACCCGCACCTGGTAGCTGCCCGGGGCCACATTGCGGAAGACGTAGCGCCCTTCCTGGTTGGTGGTCTCGATCCGGTTGGGCCCGGTGAGGAGGACCCGCGCCGCCTCGAGCGGCTGTCCCGTCGCCTCATCGGTCACCACGCCGCCGACCGAGCTCTGTTGGGCTTCGGCGAGGGACGCCGACGCCAGCGCCAGGGCCAGGGCGCTCACCCGCCGACCCGGCGCGCAGCATCCACGGACGCATGCCAGCTCTCATGGGATCCTTCTCCTGTCGAACGGGACTGCCCGGCGGCTTCAGCGGAACCAGAGCGTTCGCGCGGGAGGTGGGCAGCACTAGGATGGGAATGCTTGCCAATGTGATAGCCGCAGTGCGGATTGTCTAGACAGGCGGAGGGTTTGCGCAGCGACGCCGCGCGAGCCTCGGCGGCGCGCGGGGCCGCTTGACGCTCCTCCCGGGCTCCCGTATCTAGTGACGTGGCCCGGCGCGGTGCATCGCGGCGCGAGGCCGCTCCTCTCGCTCGTGACTCCGCAGTTCCCGACGTAGGCCAACATCTGGCTGGAGGTCCGAATGGTGCGACCCATCGCAGGGATGATCGCTGGGCTGCTGCTGTTGGCGACGGCCGCCGGACCGCTCACCGCGCAGACCGGTACCATCCGGGGGACCGTCTCCGACAGCGCCGGCAATCGCTGGCGAACGCCGCGGTGGTCGTGGACGGGACCACGCTCCGCGCCACGTCGGGATCGAACGGCGGGTACGAGATCCGGGGCGCGCCGGCCGGGCACGCACACCATGCGGGTCCGGCTGATCGGCTACCAGGCCGCCAGGGCCGAGGTGACCGTGGTCGGCACCGACGTGACGACCCAGGACTTCACTCTCACGCGCGGGGCGGTGCAGCTGGCACCGATCGACGTGGTGGTGGGGTCCGCGCCCGGCACACGGCGGAGGAGGAGCTGGCCGTCCCGGTGGACATCTTCCCGGCCGAGGAGCTGCAGCGGCAGGGCACCACCGAAACCAGCATCATCCTCCAGTCGGTCTCTCCCTCCATCAACTTCCCCCGGCAGAGCGTCACCGACGCCGGCGACATCGTCCGCCCGTTCACGCTGCGGGGACTGAGTCC
>CAVXIN010000008.1:0-283663 GCA_963761885.1 uncultured Gemmatimonadales bacterium | reverse complement strand
CTTGGAGGAGCCGAAGACAAATAAGGCTCGGCGCACAGTGATACTACCGGAGATAGCCATTCGAGCCTTGCGCGAGCATCGGCGACGTCAGGCGGAGCAGCGTTTGGCGGCGGGACCACGGTATTTGGCCCAAGATTTTATTTTCGCCGACGGCTCAGGAAACCCGATTGACATTCGCGGACTCGTTCGACGGCACTTCGAGCGGCTTCTAGAGCGAGCTGGAATTCGACGGATTCGGCTTTATGACCTTCGACACAGTGCTGCGACATTGCTCCTTGCTGCAGGTGTGCACGTGAAGGTCGCGAGCGAGATGCTAGGGCACTCTACTACAACTCTCACTCTGGATGTGTACTCTCATGTCTTGGAGGGCATGCAGGCGGAAGCCGCGGCGACGATGGATCGCCTACTCGTGAAACAGCAAACATCGGGATCGCATGGGTGACACGTACTTCGCCTGAGCTCTGTCGCCCGAGGCTCGGCTCCCTCGACCTGCGCCACCCCTGAGAGCGATGGTCTTCGCGTTAAATGACGACATTGGTAGTGCCTACGTTACAAGTGTGGCGGAGCAGTGCCTGGTGCAGCTCGCGCTATAAAACGTGCCCACGCTTTTTCGTCGCCAGGGCCCCGCGTCAGTGGTATTCCCCACGTGGTTCGCTCAAGCGCACCGATAACGTCGGTTGATCAACGCCCAATTCACGGAACGCGCGAGCCGTCGTGGATGCGTCTGGGAAGGTCGCCCGCGCCCTCGACGGACCTGTACTGTATGTGACTTTCTCATCAAGGGTGGGCTACTCGTCTGGGTCCTCAGATAGCGCTTGTGGATGCAACCATAGGATCGCCCATCCCTCCGAACCTCAACTTCCGCAGCGAAGGAAATGCCGCTATTCAGCAACACTTGCACGTCCGGCCACCATGGTGCCCAATCGCCCCGATTAGCTGCCCGCCCGACCAAACTTCAACCTCCGACACTTCCTCACCGCCTGTGGGACGGATCTCAGCGGGCGACCGTGCGTGTTCGGCAACGCGTCCGACAAGCGGTACCTGAGTGGCACTGCCCGTCAGGAGCGCCTCGGCCACACCAGCAGCATCTTCACGCGTGTACTCGACTAAGCTGCGCATTTCCGCATTTGAGGCGCCAAATCGACTGCGCAGTCCTCGACGCTCATGGAGCCGAGCCATGTGCGAATTGCAGTGCCCTCTGGTTGACTTGCCGCCGCGAAGTCGACTGCCACACGCGTGCAGAGTGGCCGGGATTGAATGCCTGCGAGCGCAAGCTGCAAGGCCACTGGTGTGGCTACGCCATACCGGACGTAGGCCGCGAGCTCGCGAGGAAACGGGGCTGGTGCACCGCTCGCCTCGCGATGCTGGTTTACCCATTGCAGAGGGTGCCGACTACCCAGGGAAAGAATGTCTCGCAGTAATCGAGCCAGCAAGTCACCGAGCTGCTCATAGCGGAATCCATATCATCTACAGACCCTCAGGTAGGTCTGCGCGAAGCTGGTGAGTTCTGCGCCCGAAATCCAGTCTTGGAGGGAGGGCACCCATTGAAGCTCGAGGATTTGACGAGGCGCAGCCCGCCGATTGTAGGCCGCGGTCCATGTGGCGCCTCGGCCTAGCCCGGAGACCATGCAACCGATCCTCGCGAGGATAACTGCGAGACTTTCCGCGGGGTTGGAGAATTTGAACCCGGCGGATTTCTGCTTCAATCGCACTGGCGATAGCCTCCAGCCGTCGCGCCGATCAAGTGCGGTCACCGACCTTAGCCCAGCGCTGACGCTGTGTCCCGGGGCTGCTGCGGTATACTCTCCACCGCCTTGGTGGCTGTGTGCCCACCGCTGGCGGAGAGCATCATCCAGCTGCGCCACCCCAGGGTGCTCCTCAGGGTCTCTGTCACGGCTGCCGGAGTCACCTTTTACCTACTGCCTCGAGAGCGCTCGCCAAGAACCAGACGAAGCTTAAGGAAGCGTGGCACGAGATCGCCCCGAAAATCGAATATCGCGTCCTCAGCAGCCCTAACCAGATCCTCGAATGCCGCGAGCTCGGTTAGGGCGTCCCGCTGGGTCAGCATTGACCTTACGGCTAGGGCAGTGTCGTCCGGCGTGAGGCGATTGAAGTCCTCGGGTCGAAGGGCGGCCGTTGCCCGCGCGAGGACCACGATCCCCTCTGTTTCCCTAGTCGCACGTCCTGCTCGTCCTATCGCGTTGATAAGCTTCACACCCGTGATGTATTCGGCCAGCCCATCCACAGTGGGAATGCCTTGCGCCGCGATTACCCACTGAGCGCACGGGCAGGTCGATGCCCTCAGTGAGGGTGGTTGTGGCCACGACGCAATCAATCAGCTGGTCACTGACCGCCTCCTGATGGCGGTCCCGCAGTTCGGCCGGGAGTGATCCGTGATGGTATGCCACACCATGGCGTAGGACCGTACTCGAGTGGATGTGCCCTCCCCTACCCTGGCTACTGCTAGATCCAGGAGGCCTCGACGGTGGAGCCCACTGGTCTTCCGGAAGGGTTCCCGCTAATGCCTTAGCAAGGCGTACGGTTGCGGGGCGGGATGCTTCAATAGCTAGGACTGGGCCCTTCATGCGGAGGCGCAGGATGAGGGGCACCAATGCGTGAGACAGTCGGAAGTGACTCCCATCTGACAACCCGACCATCCCGGACCGACCGGCGCTGGACGAAGCTGACCCACATCCTCGCGTGTTCGCAACCGGCGATAGGAGCCTGTGGTCCCCGGTGGCACGGGAGTACACCGACGTATTGGCGCCCGCCGTCGCGAAGCCGCCGGCCTGCCCCGGGCTGCGACTAGGCAGACCTCCACTGCGCTTCTGTGGTCCATAGGCAATGGAGGCGCCGCGGACCGCGCCAGTCCCGATGAAATGCCACCACTTCTTGGGGGCCAGCATCCGTGGTCAACCACTCACCACGTGGTTCGGTTGCCGATCGCAGCAGAAATCAGCACCAGACGGTGGTCGGTCGTGGCGGTGGCCCTATGGATGTAGGACACAGCGGATTCAAGGGTCCAGCCCCGGGTGCCGTCCGCGAGGTTATGGGCCTCATCGATCACGAACAGCCCAAAGCGATTGAGGAGCCCCTAGGGTCATTCCGGAGCAAGTGGGTGAGTCGCGTCCGGGGTCATGACTTCAACTCCCGGACGGGGCGGCTTGTCGCCTTCCTCCATAAATGCTTCGATCGCACCCGCTTCGACTACCGGCAGATCAGCATGGATGCGCGCGCCCAGATGCCTGAGACGGCGACCAAGTGCGATGCGCACCTCGTGACATAGGCTCCGCGTGGGGGCAACGTAGCAAACACTGGTTCGTGCGGTTGCCAAATGCGTGGCGATAAGCAATTGAGCTGAGAGGGTCTTGCCTCCGCTCGTAGGTGTACTGAACAACGCCCGCTTGGCAGCCGTTGAGAGCGCATGTTCGCCGCTAGGCGTACGAGTTCGAAAGAGATCAAGCTGCGGCGGCCAAAGCTGTGCAACGGGTGGCTGGGTCAGCACAAACGACCGTCGCACCGCGTCTGGCACATTGGGAGGAAGCCCGGTCCATATAGAGGCTGCGTCGACCGTCAATGAGATCCAAAAGTTGGGCGGCCGCCCACCGCGAGAGCCGATCGGTCTCGGAAGCCTCCAATGAACCGCTCGTCTGAGTGTGACCCGGGCGCGCTCAAGCTGGTTGCGGTCACCGTAAAGTAGGAAGCGCACTAAGTCCCGGCAGGCGAATGCAGTTCCAACGGCAGCGCCGAAAGTGTCTCGCCCATTCCCTGACCCCCCATGACTGCACGAGGGCGCGACTTTCGGTGCGCAGGGCGGCCGTCGAGCGAAGGATGTACCCCAGGTCCATCCCAACAAGTGCCACCGCCGCGGCAAGGGCTACGTCACTCCCATCCTCCACCACGCTGAGCACTCCTGGACCGTCAGAAAATTCCCGACGTAAGAAGCCGTGGCGTTAGGCGTAAGCTCACTGCGAAGCGAGGCCCTCAGCTGTCCAGCGAGACATAGCTCGAGCCTATCGACTCCTGCCGAGCTCGCGCTGCTTCGTACACAGCGCCAGAGGTCGAAATGTGTGAGAGCAACACCAAAATGAGGCGCGAGCGTTCAATACCATAGCGCGCGAGCGCGGTTCGAGACGAAGCAACCCCAAAGAGAAACCAGCCGGATGCGAGGAGGGTATCGCTCGGCTCAGTTCTCCCGAGAGCGCTGCATCTCGGCGTCGGTCAGCTGCCCGGCGAGTGCCTCAGGGCTGGGCAGCCCCGTGAGATCCTCCAGGGCAACCCTCAGCAGGGCGGGATCTACAGCCCTTTCCAGACAGCCTCCCGCACCCGTTTGGCGAACCAAGCGAAATCCTGGTCGCCACAATCATACCGCGCAGCCTGATTGGGTTAGCGAACTGCGCGGAAGCGTTCTCCAAATGTCGTGAAGCATTGGTCCGGCACGCTTGAGGCCGAGGTGTTGACGCCTATACCCGCAGCTGCGGCAGCGGAGCCAGTGACCGAATTCAAGACTAAATCGCCATAGAACGCCGCGAGCTCGGGATCGTTGGCCTCAACTTCCTGTCCGATCGAGGTATACTCGGCAAGGTATTTTGCTGCCTGCGCGTCCAACTGCCCATACGCGGTCGATACAGTATGCGTGCTTAACGTTCCCATTTCCGGTGCACTTCTTGAGCTCCCATAGACGATAGCTCAGGGTCAGGGTGTTGTTACGATGAATCACCAGACCGTCGCCGCCTGGTGCGGTCGCGCGAAAGCCAGGCGGCGTAATCCGCAGTACGCCGTCGACATCGCCGCCCTCCTTGGTAATCGCGTACCAGAGATGCTCACCAACAAATCCCTCAAGATGGAGTCGTCCGTGTTTGGCTGGCAGTAGTCTAACGCCGGTGCGATGAAGGCCTCCAAGGCGAGCTGGCATTCAGGCGGGTGAGCTGGCTCCTACGTGGCCGTGCCTTCCACCCTGGTCGAAGAAGAAAGGAGGGCCGGCAACGGAGCTGCATAATGCGCTCCGCAAGCTCGGCCGCCAACGCCGCCGCCGGGAACGCACTCTCATCGTGGACGTGCACGCTCCACGTGTGCGTCGCCGCTGGCTTGTCCGTACGAACGAACGCACTATTCAGCCGGGCATTCTGCCTCTATCCGGTGAGTTGTGCCAGGTATGAGCGGTACCGTACGCACGCGAGAATGCCGCAGCAAGGTGTTCCGCGCAAGAAACGCAGGTGGGGCTATTCGTTGACTTTCCTTTGCTGAAAACACCTCAGGCACCATACGAATGGCGCAATACTCGTGTGGGCTAGTCCATGGCGACAAGACGCCGGGCATTTTGACGCATCTGGTTAACAAAGGTACCGATGCCCCGCCTTCTTCTGGACCACTGGCCCCGGGGGCTAGGGCTCTGCAGCAGGTCGCGCCGGGAGGCACCACCTAACGTATTCGGCCCCCCGAGTGACCCAGCACTTCCCACCATTTGTTGGCTGATGCTTACCCGGATTCCATCTCCAGGGACCGTCTTGCCGCGTCTCGGACGGACACCGCCGGGTCTGTGACCCCGGTCCAGATTCGGTCGAGTGCCCATTGCCGCAGCGTCGTAGCCTGTTCTGAGCCGAGACCCTGGACCGCCGATAAACTGGCAAGCGTCTCGCCAGCCGCCTGGACTGCCGCCTCGCGTAATTCGGCTACCGTTCCCGCCCCGGCTGCGTCCACCGCCTGCCGCATTCGAGTACGCCTCCGCTGCAGGAGCTACACAGAGGAGGGCGCCGAGCGCGCAGATCGCTGTTCCTTGAAGTTCCGTCAAGCCCGCATTGGGTTCGCTACAATCCTCGAGGGTTCCTGGGCGCTGAATGTTGCCTCCCGCTAGCCGAAGCAGGACCGGAAGCGCTGTCGTCAGCTCCTCCGGACGGCCTCGAATGAGGCGGACTTGGTAGAAGAGCCATACGGCCCGCTTCGACGCCCACTGCCCATCGTGCCCGAGCAACGCCGCCGTTGCCGTGATCGCTTGCCTAACACACTCAACTGAAGCATGCCGGCCCCCTTGAAGGGTGAGCTCGGCGTAATCGCCATCGCTGGGGCCGTAAGAGCCCGGTTCCACGCTAACAGTGAGATCCCTAACGCGCCGAGTGGTCTCAGTGAAGGTACTGGTCGAATAGCGCCCTATCGATCATCTCGCCTCGGCCCGCGACCGTATTGAGCCCCGGCCAGCGTCCGGCGCGGCCTTCGTGAGCCAGAAGTTCGAGAGCCTGCTCCCGCACCCTACCAGTGGCTCTGGTTGCTAAGACGGCAAGGGCCATTGCGGCCGCCCAACTCTCCTCCATGTGTTGCCCTGCGTTCGCACCCGCGAGGAGTTCTCCCAAGCGCTGCAGCAGGGCAGCACCACCATCCACAGGTAGCGCCGCACTGTGAATGGCGCAGGCTAGCGCGCGGACAAGGTTTCTGTGGCGGGGCCACGCGGATCGCTCACCAAGAGCAGCCAAGGCTTCGAGGACTGCCGCCCGTCCTCTGGCGTAAACTTGTCGGCAACACTGCACGTGAGCTCGATGGCCGCGCCAGCAGAATCTGTCCTTGAGCCGCCCCACCCCATTGCGAGCCCGCCGACTATTCCGCTCGTTATGTATTTGTGCACGAGTTCAGGATCAACCAGCTCGCTCAAGTCTTGGAGGACCCGTAGCATTCCCGTGCGCTCGGCAGCATCTAGGGGCTTGGTGGCGAGCGCGTGCACGATCCTTTCAACGAGTGCGCGGCGGCCTGGGTCTTGGAGCGCGCTGCGAAGCGGCTCGACCAGCGCTGCGCCATGCCGCTTCTCAAACTCGACTCGGGCTGCCCCGACATAGTAGAGCGCCCAGAAGAGCGCGTCCTCGGTTTGGTTTTCAATGGCCACGGCGCTCCAAGCCCGCACCAAGCGCACCCGAGCTCGACTGACAGATGCCGGGTTGATTTCGTCGTAGCCCAGTCGCTGGGCTGCACTAGCCGCGATCAGGGCGTTACGAGCATCGCCATTAATCAGGAAGCGGTCGGCACGCTCTAGGAGCGCATCGACTGTTTGGCGAGCGTTGTGACGAACCGTTGCGCGTTCCAACCTGAAGGCGATGAGCCCAGGCGGGTCGTCCTGCCAGGCGAAGCCACCCCGCCGCTGCTCCGCCCATTCAGCGTCCCGGAAAGCCGCGGACGCAGCGAGTTGGTCCGCTCGTTGAACCGCCAACCGAGCGGCACTCTGGAAGGAGGACACACTTTCATCCACGTAACCGGCAATGCACGCAAGCCATCCAATGGCGCGGAGCCGAGGCTCCTGCAGTTCGTCGGGCACTTGGAGGGCCCGCAATCCCTCCAGAGCCGCGGCAGTATCTGCTCCCATTCCTCTGAACAGGTGGGCGCGGATACGGAAGTCCACGGCTACGATAGGCTGAGAGTCCCCGGTGAGCTCAGCAGCGCGCGCGTATTCCTGACTAGCCAACGCAAAGTCGAGTTGGCTGACTACATGCTCCGCGCGGAGGTGTACGAACTGCCCCTCAAGCAACTGGCGCTCGGAAGGGCTGGCAGCCGCCCTCGCGCGACTTTCTAGATCTGTTGCGTAATTGGGGAGCATCTTCCCGTGCTCACCCTCCAACGCATCTCCGAATGCAATGGCACGCGCTGCGGCCGCCGGATCCGGGTGGAAGCCGACCCCTCTGGTGTAAGGCCGCATGCTGCGCCGCAGCATAACCGCGAACCCAGCGTCGCGACGCTCGAATACTGCCTCGTTCATGACTATCGTGAACAGGTCGTCCGCGCGACCAGCCTCACCACCATCCCGATAGTCGCGAACCGCACGAGCTCGCTCCATGAGTCCTTCCCGCCATCGGCCCTCCTCGAAAGGGCATTGCTGAGTGCCTCGTGCGCCTGGGCACGCCGGCGGGCGACTGCAGCGGCCACAGCAGGGTTGGCCGTCCCGTCCGTGATCGGCTCGCGAGGTATGGCATGCAGAGCAGCGCGGGCCGCAGCGACGCGAGGCTGGTCCACCGACCCCTCGAGAACCGCGGCCGCGCGCGCTCGGCGCACCTTTCCGATTCTAGCGGTGAGCCAGCCCAGGAAATCCGTTCCACTCACCGGCACGAGAAACAGGTTGTAGTGCGGCGCGATGTATGCGGCGAAGTCAGCCTCGGTCGCTTTCGGGTCTACCACGTAGAGAGGATGTGGCGTGCCTCCCGACCCCCTTACTTCGTCGCCGACCTTACTGAGGAGCTTGTGGAAGTGCTGGTCACGAATCCGGTAACCGATTGCGATCACCGTCCGCTGCAGAAAAAGGTTGAGAATCAGCGACCGCAGCACGCCTGTATCGGCCTCCCAGCGGACGTAGTCCTCGGTGGTGACTACACAGCGTGAGGGGTCGGCGGCGTCGCCGTGCACCATGTAGACGACAGGACGGGAACGGTCCGCCGTGTGCAGCGCATGTCCACGGACGATCTTGATTGGATCTCGTGCGCGGGCCAAGGCAGCATATAGGAACGGGTCGTAGTTCGTGGTGACGAAGGTATCGATTTCCGCTGGCAGTTGTGCCACGCGATCGTAAAACTGCGGCGGTGTCGCATGGCGGGCTTGGTAGAGCGCAATGACCTTGTTGAGGCGCTCGCGCCCGAACTGCTGCTCATAGCGTTGAGAGACCTCGGCTAGCCCGTCCTGCTGACTAGGCGCGGGCACAAGGCGACGGGCGAGGTGCCGCCGAAGTGCATCCGCGCTCGGAAGTCCCACATTCCATGCGGCAGACGCGTCGTCGAAGTCCCGCGGCCTAGCCGATACGCCAGCACCAGTCCAGATGACGCCATTCCCGTCGATAAAGCGCTCAGCCACGGTGTCGGTTAGGTCGGTTAGGGCGAGCGTGCGGAGCGTCATCCGTGGAGACTTCCGCGTGGGCGAGATAATGCGGTAAACATCGTTGCATCGCTCCCAGTCGTTACTAGAGCTCTGCACACAATCCGCACACAAACACTCCTTCGCAGCGCAGGCCATTGATTCATCCTACGCTGTAAATTGCTATCTAGCAGCACTTTGGATTATGAGGGCGGTGGGACTCGAACCCACGACCTAGGGATTAAAAGTCCCTTGCTCTACCAGCTGAGCTACGCCCCCGTGGTGCACCAAACATCTTTGGAGTGAATCGCTTACACAAGCGTTTCTGTCGAGGCCGCCCAGGGGCTGGACCTCGAGGGCATCGTGGCCAGGCGAAGGCTCCAGATGCGCGAGGTACTCCACAGCTATACTCCAGAGGTACTACCGCCAGGTGCTGGTCGGGTGGAGTATCATCTGGGAAATTTCCTCGGCTGCGTCCAGTTGGCCTGGGTGTTGATCCTACCCCGGCATTCATGAGATGGTTACGGGAGGCGAGATGTCCTATCGACAGCCGCTCCACGGTAGCGCTTGCGCTCGTGCTGCTGCTTAGCGGGTACGCTTTGCACGAGCGCCCGGTGGACCCGGTAAATCGCGTCACCATCCTGTATGACGCGTTCGGGAAGTCTCCGAGAATGAAAAAGGACTGGGGGTATTCCGCACTCATCGAGCACGGCGGGAAGCGGATCCTGTTCGACACCGGCAACAATCCCGAGATCTTCGCCCAGAACGTCAAGGCCGCAGGCGTTGACCTGAAGCAGCTGGACTTCGTGGTCATCTCGCATCGCCACCTCGACCACACGGCGGGTCTCAACTATTTGTTGAGCGTCAACCCGACGGCAACGATCTACGCGCCGAAAGAGGCGTTCGGTGTGTTCGGAAGCGCGTTGCCAAGCAAGTTCTACCGGAAACAAGACTCGCTACCGGAGGAGATGCGATACTACGACGGCCATGCCAAGGACACGCTCGAATTCGGTACGGCCTGGCCCAGCGGTACATTCGTGACGGTCGATTCGACGCTCGAGGTGGCTCCTGGCGTGCACATCATCTCGCTGGTCTCCGAAGCGGTCGGGACCAAGGAACTGCGCGAACTGTCACTGGCCCTGGAGACGCCACGAGGGATGGTCGTGGTGGCGGGGTGCTCGCATCCGGGAATCGAGAAGATCGTGGAGGCGGCCACCGGCATTGACCAGCGTGTGCACATGGTGTTCGGCGGCTTCCATCTGCCGGCGGCCCCGGACGATGTCATCGCCCGCATCGCGACCGCGCTCCACGACACCTACAAGGTGGCTCGCGTCGCACCGGGCCACTGCACCGGGGAGCCGGCATTCTACCGATTCAAGAAGACCTGGAAGGAACAGTACGCCTACGCCGGCGTAGGCAGCGTCATCGGACTGCCCTGACGAATCCGGCGCTCACCGGCCCTGTGGATACCCTCCGGGGATCGCGGCACGTCTGCAGAGGGACGTTCAAATCAAGCCCGGAACGTGACGCCCGTCACCGCCCCACCACGTGGTCTAGGCGCTAGTGATCAAAGCTCGCCAGTTGGGTAAGTGGACCACCACGCCAGCCGAGATGGACAGCGACCGCCTCAACAGCCCCCAGATCCCTCTCATCCGCACCGTCCTGGTCGTCGACGACGCCGGGGTGGTGCGCCGCATCTCGTTCCGCACTCTCTCCGAGGCGGGCTACCGGGTCTTCGAGGCCGCGGGGGCAGTCGAGGCCCTCGAGGTCATCGACATGCTGCACGGCCACCTCGACCTGGTACTGGTGGATGTGGTCATGCCCGAGGTGAACGGCGTGGACCTGGTGCGAATGATCCGGGAGAAGTGGAACGAGCCGAACATCCTGTTCATGTCCGCCTACCCCGCGGAGATCCTGGCCCGCGAAGGTCTGCAGGATCTACGGGTGCGGTTCCTCGCCAAGCCGTTCACACGGGCAGAGCTTCTCGACGCGGTAGACCGGGCCATTCAGTCCCGCCGGCCCAGCAGCCAGGAAAGCTCGGTGGCACGCCGCAAGGAGCCTTAGTTCCGCTCGCCGCCCGGCATGCCCCGGGCCAGCTCCAGTGCCGCTTCGACCAGATCCCCCGCGGCGGCGAATCGAGCCTTGGCCCGCTCCGCCACACCGTCTCCCAGATTCTTCAGGCCTTCCGACCCCCACGACTCGCTCTCGCCCAGTGCCGCATCCAGGTCGCCACCCTGCAGCGGCTTCGCGAGGCAGCGCCGGGACCCGCCGGTCGTCACCCTAGCCCCCGACATGCAGAGCACGGGCAGGTCGGGGCGGAAGAGCCGCAGGGTCTCCACGATCACCGCACCCGGAAGGCCGGGAAGATCGAGCTCGGTGAGGACGAGGCGAAAGCTCCGCGGCAACCGCTGCACCAGCTCCAGCGCCGACAGGCCGTTCGACGCCTGCACCACTTCCAGGCTGCGGAGCTCGAGCAGCCGCCGCACCTGCCGCCGTGAGTGGACGTCATGGTCCACCAGCAGCACCAACCCCGAATCACCCGCTCCGACCGGTTCCGCCAACCCGTCCTCCTCTGTGGGTGCCGGAGTACATGTTGGCGGCTTACCGCCGCGCGGGCGTCGTCATCGGTCACTGGCACAGTGTGCCGGTGGCCATACTTGCCGAGGGGCAGTGAGAGGAGACACGCTCCCGATGTGCGGGGCATCCGGGTGAGCTAAGATTGATCCATGATCCCTTGCCACCGTCTGCGCGTCGCGCTGTCCAGCTTCGCCATGACCGCGCTCGCGTTGCTGCCCAGGGGCGCGGCCGCGCAGACGAACGACCGGTGGCAGATCGCGCTGGGGAGTGACGAGTATGTGTGGGATGTTCGACTGGTGCGGCTGGATGGCGACTCGCTCATCGTGCGCCAGAGCGACTCGTCAGTCGCGGTTCCGATCGACCGGATCAGCGAGATCAGGCTGATTCGGAAATCCGAGATGCAGATGGGAGAGGGCGCCACCGCCGCCGCGATGAGCGCGCTGACCGGGGCGGATGACGAGGTGTACGATCTGACTCCCCTGGATTTCGCGGAGCGATTGCGGGCGATACAGAAGATCCTGCTGTATCACCCCTCGGGGCCCTGACCGGTCACCTCCCGGGCCCACGCCCGCACCCAGCTTCGCCGATCGGTCAGCAGTCGCTCCAGCGCTGCACGCGCCGTCGCGTCACCCCGCGCCGCCAGCGCGGCCAGCGCCGTGACCGGCAGGACCTGATCGCCGGCGATGGCTTCGAGCTCGGCCACGAGCCCCGAGTCGGGCCGCTGCACCACCGCCGAGATCGCGGCGTTCTGGATGCCCTCCTGGTACGAGCGGGTACGAAGCCCCTTCAGCACCAGCTCCGCGTGATGCGGCGGGCGCGAGGCGCGCCAACCCGATCAGCGCGGCCGCGCGGACCCGATCGCTCGGGATCCTGACTCCAGACGGCGCGTCAGCCGGTCCGCCACACCCTCACCGCCCACCCTGGCCAACCCCTCGACCGCCGCGCGGCGCACCCGCGCCGAGGTATCGGCGAGCGCGCGTTCGAGCGCCGGCCGCGCCCACTCGCCGGCGAAGCGGCCCAGCGCCGTCGCCGCCTCGGCGCGGGTGAGGTCGTAGTCCGCGGACGTCGCCGCCCGCGCCAGCGCGGCCGCCGCCAGCGGTGTCGCTGGTTCGCGAGGCGAGCTGACCGATGGCCCAGCTCCGGTTCCAGAGATCGGGGTGCCGCTGCAGCAGGGTGGCGAGCCAGCGCGTCGGCTGCTGGAAGGCGAGCGTCTTGAGCACGGCGTTCTCGTCGTCGAACACGACCATGGTGGGCGCACCGCGGACCCCCTCGATCCGCACCACCTGCTCCCGCTGGTCGATCACCACCCGCGTCACCACGTCGCCCGCGGCCGTCCCCACCCGGATCGCCACCGGCGCACGGAAGACCTGGGGCGTAGTGAATCGCACGCTGTCGGCTCCGGCCGTCGCGGTGTCCCGCTGCGTCTGCCGCACGGTCAGGGTGAGCACCGCGCGCGCGAAGAGTCGTAGGCCGCCGACACGTCGAACTCGGGATAGCCCGGCCTGGTAGATCCACTGCGACCAGAACCAGTCGAGACTCTCGACCCGTGGCGTCGAGCACCGCCTGGCGAAGGTCGTCGCTGGTGGCGTTGCCGTACGGCGTGCTCGGTGAGATATCGGTTGGATCGCCGCCCAGAACCGCTCCGGGCCCAGGTGCTGCTTGAGCATCTCGCAGCACCAGCGCGCCCTTGGGATAGACGTTGTTGGAGTTGTACGCCGCGAGCGGCATCCGGCGCCGGGCGTCGCGCCCGAGGTACTGGCGGTATTCCTCGAGGTAGAAGTCCTCCTCGGCGTGGCGGCCCAGCTTGGCGCCCCAGTACTGGCCCGGCATGAACTGGCGGCCCCCTCGTTGAGCCAGTAGTTGGCCCAGTTCTCCGCCGTGACCAGGTTGCCGAACCACTGGTGCGCCAGCTCGTGCGGAATCAGCGTCGTGCTGGTACCAGGGCCGGTCGCGGTAGGCGCGCGCGTCGGGCAGCCAGTCCACCAGCGTCGTCGCGCCGACGTTCTCCATGCCGCCGATGAAGTCGGCGACCGTGGTCTGCGCGTACTTGTCCCACGGATACCGCACGCCGGTCAGCCGGCCGAAGGTCTCCATCATGTCCGGCGTGATGCCGAAGAGCGGACGGGCGAGCGCGCTGTCCTCGGGATAGACGTAGTACTCGAGCGGGACGTTCGCGCCACCGGTCGGTGACCTTCACCAGCGGGCCGCCACCAGCGAGATGAGGTAGGTGGAGGCCGGCTTCTCCTGCGCCCAGTGCGTCGTCCGCAGTCCGCCGGGCACGCGGCGATCGCTCACCAGCCGTCCGTTGGACACCACGGTGAGCGCGCGCGGGCACCGTGGCGATGAGCTCCCAGGTCGCCTTGTCGTGCGGCGCGCCGTAGGTCGGGATCCAGCGCGGATTGCCGTCGGTGCCGCCGCCGCTGTACACCTGCTGCGGGCGGTGCGGGCGGCCCGGCTCCTCCTTGAAGAAGTAGAGCCCGCGGCCCTGCTCGATCCGCGCCGCGGTAGGCGACGGTGAACCGCACCGTGTCGCCGAAGGCGACGGCGCGACGCGAGCCGCACCACCAGCGAATCGCCGGGCCGGTCGTACCGCAGCGCACCTGCGCCGGGCCGTCACCGCCGCGCACCTCGAGCCGCCGCTCCATGTCCAGCACCACCCGGTCGAGGCCCGGCCGTCGAGCGACCACCGTGGTGGTCACCCGGCCGTCGAACGAGGTCGAGTCCCAGTCGAAGCGCTCCACCTCGATGCGCTGGTGGACCAGGTCGTAGTCGTGGGACGGCGTGAAGCTGCCGTTCACCACCCGCTCGAGATTGCTCTGCACCCGCTCGAGGTTGCGCTGCGCGGACACGGTTCCGAGCGGAAGCAGGGCCATCGCGATGAGGAGCGGGTTGAATCGCACGAGTGTGCCGGAGAGCGGGTGGCGGAGGCTGATCGTGTCGGTCGGCTCGGAGACTACGCGAACAGCGAGAGCTGCGCGAGCGGCGCGAAGGTGAGGCGGTGATGGCGGGTGGGACCGTGGATGCGGAGCCCCTCCTGATGCTCCTCGGTGCCGTAGCCGACGTTGGTGTCCCAGCCGTAGCCGGGATAGCGCGGCGCGAGCCGCTGCATGAGGCGGTCGCGCACCGTCTTGGCCAGGATCGCCGCGGCGGAGATCGACTGGCAGCGCGCGTCGCCGTCCACCAGCGCCTCGTGCGCGAAGCCGATCTCGGGAAGCGGCAGTCCGTCGATCAGGATGCGGTGCGGCATGGACGCGGCGAGCGGGCTCTGGCAGCAGCACCCGGGCGATGGCGCGGCGCATGGCGAGCGCGGTGGCCACCCGGATGTTGAGCCGGTCGATCTCGCGGCTCGAGGCGGCGCCGATCGCGAAGCCGAGGGCGCGCTGGCGGATCCGGACGGCGAGCCGAAGGCGGACCGCGCGGCGGCAGGACCTTGCTGTCGCGGAGCCCGCGCACCGCCGCGCACCGGGCTGGAAACACGACGGCCGCGGCAACCACTGGTCCCGCCAGTGGGCCGCGGCCCGCTTCATCGACGCCGACGAGCAGATGCTCCTCGGCCCAGGCCGCCCGCTCCCGCTTCAGCGAGGGGCGTACGGCCATCGGCTCAGCCCTCGCGCTTCTCCCGGATGCGGGCGGCCTTGCCGCTCAGCGCGCGCAGATAGTAGAGCTTGGCGCGGCGGACCCGGCCGCGGCGGACCAGCTCGACCGAGGCGATCGTCGGGCTGTGCATCGGAAAGAGCCGCTCGACCCCGACGCCGGCGGAGATCTTCCGCACGGTGAAGGTCTCGCTGATCCCGCCGCCCCGCTTGGCGATGACCAGCCCCTCGAACGCCTGCAGCCGCTCCTTGTCGCCCTCGCGGACGCGAACCATGACGCGGACGGTATCACCCGGGTCGAATGCAGGAATGTCCGTGCGCAAGCCCTCACGGGCCACCTCTGCCAGCCGTTCCATTGGTCGATCCTCCGCGCAGATATGCGCTTGAACTTGGTGTACTGCCCCGCCGTTCGCCAGCCGGGGATTCCCCGTGGCCTACTCGCCCTCGCGGGCCTCCTGGTCCTGGTGCCGCTCCCACAGATCCGGCCGCCGCTCCCTGGTGAGCCGCTCCGCCTGAGCCTGCCGCCACGCCGCGATCCGCGCGTGATCGCCCGACAGCAGCACCTCGGGCACGGCGAGCCCCCGATACTCCGGCGGCCGGGTGTAGCTCGGCGGGCTCAGCAGCCCCTCGTAGTGCGAGTCCGAGCTGGCCGACTCGTGATCCCCGAGCGCCCCGGGCAGCAGCCGCACCACCGCATCCAGCACGCAGAGCGCCGCCGCCTCGCCGCCCGACAGCACGAAGTCGCCGACCGACAGCTCCTCGGTGGCCAACCGCTCGGCCACCCGCTGATCCACGTCCTTGTAGTGCCCGCAGAGCAGCGTGAGCCGCTGCCCCACCGCGAACCGCACCGCGTCGTCGTGGCCGAATCGCCGGCCCCGCGCCGACAGCAGCACCACCGGCCCCGCCGGCTCGAGACTTTCCACCGCCTCGAAGAAGGGCTCCGGCTTCAGCACCATCCCCGCCCCGCCGCCGTAGGCGTAGTCGTCCACGGTCTGGTGCCGATCGTGGGTGAAGTCGCGCAGCTGGACCAGATTGTACCGGACCAGACCCGCTGCCGCCGCCCGCCCGGGGATGCTCGCCGCCAGAAAAGGGGCGATGACCTCGGGGAACAGGGTGACGACGTCGATCAACAGGGGCGGACGGGCGGACGGGCGGACGGGCGGACCGCTCACCCTTCCCTCGACCTGTCGTCTCGCACGGCGGCGATGTCCACCAGACCCTCCGGCGGCGTCACCACCAACCGGCGCCCCTCCCGGTCCACTTCGCGCACGAACTCCTTCTTGTACGGCAGCAGAAACTCGCGCTTCGGCCCCTGCACCTCGATCATCACGCCGGACGGCAGCTCGTACACCGCGCTCACCAGCCCCAGCGGCGTCTCGTCCGGCAGGCGGACCGAGAACCCCTCGAGCTCGTGGAGGTAGACCTCGTCGCCGGAGGGCGGCGCCAGCTGATCGGACGGCACCGCGACGAAGAGCCCCCGCCACGGGTCGAGTGCATCGCGCCCATCCGCCCCGACGAACTTGATCAGCCACTGCCGGTGGTACGACCGGCTCCGCTCGATCGTGATCGGCCCGGCCACCGTCTCGCCGTCCAGCCCCACCAGCCACACCGCTCGGCCCGGCGCGAACACCGTGTCGGGATCGTCGGTGAGCGGGAAGAGGGTGGAGTCGCCCTTCAGACCGTGCGGCTTCCTCAGCCGGCCCACCACCAGGTGGCGGGCGCCGGTCACTAGACCGCGGTCGGCTTGAAGACTCCGGCCTGCTTGAGCAGCGACTGCACCGTGTCCGACGGCGTGGCCCCGCGCGCGATCCAGTCGCGCGCCTTGTCGGCGTCCACCGTGATCTTGTCCGCGGCGGTCTCGCCCTTGGGGTTGTAGGTGCCGATCACCTCGATGAAGCGCCCGTCGCGGGGCGATTCCTGGTCCGCCACCACGATGCGATAGAGCGGCAGCTTCTTCCGCCCGACGCGACGCAGCCGAATTCGTGTTGCCATGTCCGTTCCTGTGTGTGCGGGGTTACCCGGGGAAAGGGCCGCGGCCGAACGGGAGCTTGAGTCCGCCCATGCCCCCGGTCTTCCCCACCGTCTTCATGACCTTCTGCATCTGCTTGAACTGCGCCAGCAGCGTGTTCACTTCCTGCACCGAGCGGCCCGAGCCCTTGGCGATCCGGAGGCGGCGCTGCCCGTTGATGATGTCCGGGTTGGTGCGCTCCTTCGGCGTCATCGAGAGCACGATCGCCTCGACCTGCTTCATCTTCTTGTCGTCCACCTTGGCCGCCTGGAGCATGGCCGGATTGACGCCCGGCAGCAGCCCCAGCACGTTCTTGAGCGGACCCATCTTCTGCATCTGCCGCATGGCGCCGAGGAAGTCCTCGAGATCGAGGCCCTTCTTCGAGGTGACCTTCTTCGCCAGCCGCTCGGCTTCCTTCTCGTCGACCGCGCCCTGCGCCTTTTCCACCAGCGACAGGATGTCGCCCTGCTGCAGGATCCGTCCGGCCAGCCGGTCGGGGTGGAACGGCTCCAGCGCGTCGAGCTTCTCACCCACGCCGATGTACTTGATCGGCGCGTGGGTGACGCCGTAGACCGAGAGCGCGGCGCCGCCCCGCGCATCGCCGTCCATCTTGGTCAGCACCACGCCGGTGATGCCGAGCGCGTCGTGGAAGCCCTTGGCGATCCGGACCGCGTCCTGGCCGGTCATGCCGTCGGCCACGAGCAGGATCTCGTGCGGCTTCACCGCGGCCTTGAGCCGGGTGAGCTCGCCCATCATGTCGTCGTCGATCTGCAGCCGGCCTGCCGTATCCACCAGCACGGTGCGGGCCCGGGCCTTGCCCGCCGCGGCGATCCCGTCGCGCACGATCTTGACGACGTCCTTCGAGCCCACGTCCGCGTGCACGCCGACGTCGATCTGCTTGCCGAGCGTCTGCAGCTGCTCGATCGCCGCGGGGCGATAGACGTCCGCCGCGACGAGGAACGGCGCCTTCTGCTCCGTCTTGAGCCGCCGCGCCAGCTTGCCGGCCGTCGTGGTCTTGCCCGAGCCCTGAAGCCCGACGAGCAGGATGACCGTCGGCGGCACCGTGGCGAACGTGATGGGCGCCTGCTTCTCGCCCAGCATCACGACCAGCTCGTCGTACACGATCTTGACCAGCTGATGCCCCGGCCGCACATCGGTGAGCGCGCTGACACCGATCGCCTTGGCCTGCACCCGCTCCAGGAAGTCGCGGGTCAGGTCGAAGCTCACATCGGCTTCGAGAAGGATGCGCCGGATTTCCCGGAGCCCCTCCTTGACGGCGTCTTCCGTAAGAACGCCCCGCCCCGTGAGATTGCGGAGCGTGGCGTTGAGTTTGCTGGACAGCTCGTCGAACATAAGCCTTCAAGGATAGCCGATTTACGGGCTTGGGGCAACGGGGCGGAGGCGGACGGGCGGAAGGGGCGGACGGCCGGAAAGCTCCGGGGGCAGTCGCCTGCCCCGACCACGATCTCCCACCGCTCACGTTCCGCCCTTCCGCCCGTCCGCCCGTCCGCCCCTATCTTCCCCCCATGACCATTCCCGAGCCCGGCACCGTGGCGATTCCCCAGGTCGCCGACGCCGAGGCCAAGCAGCGCCAGCTGGACCGGATGAAGCGGCGGGCGACGGGGTTGCTGGTCGCCATGACCGCGGTCTTCCTGGTCGCCCTGGTGGTGGAGCAGGCGCATCCCTGGGTCGGGTACGTGCGGGCGACCGCCGAAGCGGCCATGGTGGGCGGCCTGGCCGACTGGTTCGCCATCACCGCGCTCTTCCGCCACCCGCTCAACATCCCCATCCCCCACACCGCGATCATCCCGAGGCGGAAGGACCGGATCGGGCGTACCCTGGGCAACTTCGTCCAGCACAACTTCCTCTCGCCCGAGGTGCTGGGCGCGAAGCTGCTGGCGGTGCGGCCCAGCCGCCGGGTGGCGGAGTGGCTCCGCCGTCCCGAGAATGCCCGCTCGCTCGCCGGCCACGCCGCGTCGGCGCTGCGGAGTGCCAGCGAGGTGGTGAAGGATGAGGACGTGCATGCGCTGCTCGAGCGCAGCGTGATCGAGCCGCTGCGCCAGCGGCCGATCGCGCCGGTGCTGGCCAAGGGACTGATGCTCCTCACCGCGAACGACCGCCACCAGCAGCTGCTCGACCGGGTCATCAACGGCCTCGCCGGGCTCATCATGGAGAACGAGCCCTTCATTCGCGGCCGGATTCAGGCGGAGAGCCCCTGGTGGGTGCCGACCTTCGTGGACGAGAAGGTGCACGCGAAGGTCGTGGCCGGGATTCAGCGCACGCTCCTGGAGGTCGCGACCGACCCGGCGCATCCGATGCGGCGTCAGTTCGACGAGCTGCTCACCGACTGGATCGTCCGGCTGCAGGAATCGCCCGAAGCAATCGCCCGCGCCGATGCCCTGAAGCATCAGCTCTTCGACCATCCCACCAGCCGCCGCCTGAGCGCCTCGCTGTGGGATGAGGTCAAGCAGGTGCTCGATCGGCAGTCGGAGACCGACGACGACGCCACACCCGGCGCCCTCGATCGCGGGCTCATCGCGCTCGCCGACGGGGCGCTGGAGGACGAGGCGCTGCTGGCCAAGCTCGACGGCTGGATCGCCGAAGCCGTGCTCCGCGTGGTGGACCAGCACCGCCATGAGGTGGGGAGACTGATCGAGCACACGGTGAGCAACTGGGACCCTGGGGAGACCTCGAAGCGCCTGGAGCTGGCGGTGGGCCGCGATCTGCAGTTCGTCCGGATCAACGGCACGCTGGTGGGCGGACTGGTGGGTCTGATCCTCTACACCGCATCTCACCTGGCCGGATACGCCCGTTGATGGAGCCCCGCCGCGGTCCCTGAGCTGCTTTACGGCGTCTCTGCCGCCACGGTCGCTTCAGGGAGACGGTCCCAGCGCGCCCATCCTTCCGGAGCGAACACGAAGCGCGTCGCGGCCCGACCACCCAGGGTGAGCGAGTCCAGCGTCGCCCGGTAGCCGGGCCTCCCGGCGCCCCGAAGACCGGTGGCGCTCCGCTGGAAGCGCTCCGCCGCACGCGCGTCGTCCCACACCACGTACCACACCAGCGCCTCGCCGCCTGGCGAGCCATACAAACGGTAGCGGTCCCCTCCCCACCCGATCGGCATGACGGTCTGGACCTCATCCGAGCCCGCGAGGCTCGCGAGAATGACGCGGATCTCGGCCTCCCCCAGCACGTCCTCGTAGAGCACGCCCGTGTCGGCCGCGAAGGTGAGGGGGACCGGCGTGTCCCCACTGCTGTAGCGCGCCGGGTGCAGGATCTGCTCGGTCGAGACCGGCATGCGTGACCCGTAGGGCAGGCCCTCCTGACGCTCGGTCCGCCACCAGTGCATGAACTCCGCGCCCTGGAGGTAGGGAAAGATGAGGGCTTCGCGCAGCACCAGGGGCGCGCGCCGAAAGACCGGCATGGAGGATTGCTGCTGGCGGACCTGGTCCCGGTACAGCTCCCAGAACTGCGGGTTCTGGGCGATGTGCTGTCCCGGTGCGAGCACGTCGAGCGAGGCGAGGGTGGCTTGCCCCTCGAGGATCGCCTGCGCCGCAGCGAGCCGGTCGTTGTTCTCCCGGGCGTCGAGGATGGAGTCGAGCGGCAGGTGCTGGCCCTGGAGGGCATGGATCAGCTCGTGGGCGAGGACCAGCCGCAGCTGGGTCCGGTCGGCGCCCTCGACGCCGAAGAGCATGGCCGAATCCGGATCGTAGAAGCCGGCGACCTGCTCGGTGTACAGGTCCAGCAGCAGCGGCCGGAGCTGGATCGTGTCGGACAGGAGGCCGAAGAGCCGGTAGGCGGTCTCCAACCCGCGCAGCCGGGCGGGGGGCAGCTCCTCGTCGAGCTTGGCGAGCAGGTACGCGCGCACCGCGTCGCGGCTCCGCATCGCCGACCTGGGCGGAGCGGTGAAGCGGAGACCGGTGGACTGCTCGACCGGGGCGCGGAGGCTGTCCACCAGCCTCGCGAGATCCGCGTCGCCGCTCGCCTGAAGGCCCTGGCGCGCCTCCCCTCGGCAGGCGATCAGCATGGTCAGGGTGAGGAGCCACGATGCGCGCCGCATCAGAGTCCGAGCCCCGGCGCGATCTCCACGAAGATCTCCCGCACCCGCTCGATCCCGCCGCTCCACGCGAGCATGATCGCCGCGATGCTCAGTCCCACCCCGAACGGCAGGTAGCCCTGCGCGCTCAGCTCGCCGGTGGTCTCGGGCGACGCGCTGACCGTGCGTCCCCGCGCCAGTGCCCACGCTCCCGCCGCGATCGCGAGTCCCGCGACTGCGCCGAGCCAGTGCCTGGCGCCGACCGCGATCCCGACCGCCGCGCCGATCAGTCCCCACACCTGGATCACCGGGCCGCCGAGCACCCGCTGGGGCAGCAGGAACGACACGTAGTAGGCGGCGCCCGCACCTGCGATGCCGTTGTAGATAGCGCGGAGCATTCCGCCGATCACCCCGGCCCACACCGCCAATCCCATGAGGCCCGCGAGGACGAGACCTCCCGCCAGCAGCACCAAGACCTTGCCCCAGCGCAGTCCCGGTCCGGGATCCGGGGCGGCCTCTGGAGAAGGCGGCTCAGAGCGCCGGATGAGCGCAGGCAGGTGAAGAAGGATGCCGATGAAAGCGCCGAGGGCCAGCACCGGCCACACCGACTCCCAGCCGAAGAAGGCGCCGATCATGCCCATGAGCGCGCAGTCGCCGCCGCCCATCGCCTCCTGTCCGAGCACCAGCTCACTGATCTCGCCGACCAGCAGCACCAGTCCGGCGCCGAACAGCGCGCCTCGAACGGCGTCGAGCACCGCCGCGGGCTCGGGGTAGAGCGCAAAGGCGAGGGCGATGGCCGTCCCGCCGAGGGAGAACTCGTGCGGGATGATGAAGGCGCGGGCATCGCTCACCGCGATGCCGAGCAGCAGGGTGGACGCGACCGCGAGCTCGATCCCGGGCAGGGTCAGTCCGAACAGCGCCACCGATCCGCCCCAGAGAACCGCCGTCGCAGCCTCGATCGCCGGATACATGGGTGAGATCCGGGCACCGCAGCCGGAGCATTTGCCGCGCAGCGCCAGCCAGCTGAGGATCGGGATGTTCTCGTACCAGCGGATGGCGTGACCGCAGGTCGGGCAGCGCGACGGCGGGAACATCACCGACTGCTTGGGCTCGGCGCCCCACCGCAGGATGCAGACGTTGAGGAAGCTGCCGAGGGCCGCGCCCACCAGCGCGAAGTAGGTGATCATGAGAGCCGGCGGGAAATACGATTCAATCGACACGCGCGACCTCGCGCAGCAGGATGGCGGCGGCGACTGCCACGTTGAGCGACTCGGCCCCGCGGGCGAGCTTGATCGCCACCCGCCGGCCCGCGCCCGCGGCAAGGGCGGCGCTCACACCGGCACCCTCGTTGCCCACGGCGAGCGCGACGACACCACGGTGATCGCGGAGCGCACCGGGAACGATCGCCTCGCCATCCGCGGCGGCAATCCAGGTTTCGACCTGATGCTTCCGCGCCCACGCCAGATATCCGGCCACATCGCTGGGGACCGCGGGCAGGCGAAACAGCGCGCCCATGCTGCCGCGCACCACCTTGGAGTTGGTGAGGTCCGCCGTTCCCTTGAGCGCGATCACCCCCGCGGCGCCGAGGCCGAAGGCGGTGCGGAGCAGAGTGCCGACATTGCCCGGGTCCTGCACCCCGTCGAGCACCAGCACCGGGGAGCCCGGGGCCGGCGCGATGTCGTCGAGCGACCAGTCGCGCGGCTCGACCACGGCGACCACGCCCTGCGGATGTTCGGTGTCGGCCAGGCCCGCGAGCTCGCCGTCGCTCACCGCCTCCACCCGGACTCCCTGCCGTTCCAGCGCGCTCTTGAGCGCCTTTCCCCTGGGAGTACCTTCCAGCGCCGGCGAGATCGCGGCTCCGCGCAGCGGGACGCCGGCACCCAGCGCCTCCTCGACCAGCCGGACGCCTTCGGCGAGCGCGAGGCCGCGGCGCTCGCGGCCGCGGCGTCGCTGCAGATCGCGGATCATCGTCTGGAGGGAACTGCTCATGCACACGCTCGTGCGATGAAGATCGCGCTCACGATCGCCGGCTCGGACTCCGGCGGCGGGGCCGGCATTCAGGCCGACCTGAAGACGTTCCAGCAATTCGGGGTATTCGGCACCTCGGTCATCGTGGCGCTGACCGCGCAGAATACGCGCGGCGTGCACGCGGTGGAAACCGTGTCCGAGGCGATGGTCGCGGCCCAGCTCGCCGCCCTCGCCGACGATCTGCCTCCCGCGGCCCTCAAGACCGGCATGCTGGCGAACGTGGCTCTCGTCCGGCTCGTCGGAAAGGCGATCCGCGACGCAGGCTGGGCCCCCCTCGTCGTGGACCCCGTGATGGTGTCCACGTCGGGCCACCGGCTCCTGACTCCCGAGGCGGAGGACGTGGTGCGCGAGAGCCTGCTTCCGCTCGCCGCGCTGGTGACGCCCAACCTCGACGAGGCGGCGATCCTCACCGGACGCGCCGTCCACGACGAGTCCTCGATGGCTCTCGCCGGCGAGACGCTCCTCGACTACGGGGTCGGCGCGGCCCTGGTGAAGGGCGGCCACCTGGCGGGCGACGAGATCGTCGACCTGCTGGTGACGCGCGAGGGCATGCGAGCCTTCCGCCGCGCGCGCATCGGCACCGGCTCGGGTCACGGCACCGGCTGCACCCTTTCCGCGGCGATCACCGCCGGGCTCGCGCTGGGCCGGGATCTGGAGACCGCGGTGTCCGACGGGCTCGACTATGTGAATCGAGCCATCGCGGCCGCGCCCGGGATCGGTTCCGGGCACGGGCCGCTGAACCACACGGTGCCCGCCCGGCCGTCAGGCTGAGATGACGCCTTCGATCAGTGCCTCGAGGTCGGCGCCCACCCGTGCCGCCACCGCCATCACCTCGGAGTGATCCAGCCGCTCCAGCGTCGTCCCCGCCGCCGGGTTCGTGATCGTCGAAAACGCCAGACAGCGCATCCCCCTTGCCCGCGCCACCACCACCTCGACCGCGGTGGACATCCCGACCGCATCGGCGCCAAGCCTTTCAGCCATTCGAATCTCGGCCGGCGTCTCGTAGCTCGGACCGAGCAGCTGAATGTAGACGCCCTCCTCCAATGCGATCCCCCGCTCGCGTGCGGCGGCGCGCGCCCGCGCACGGAGGGCGGGGTCGTAGGGCTCGGACATGTCGGGGAATCGCTCCTCGCCGTCGAGCAGCGGGCCGGTGAGAGGATTGCGGAAGGTGAAGTTGACGTGATCGGCGAGCAGCATCAGCGCGCCCCGCGCGAAGCTGCGGCGAATGCCGCCTGCGGCGTTGGTCAGGATCAGGGTCCGCACGCCGAGCTCGGCCATCGCCCGCACCGGCAGCGCCACGGTCTCGGCCGAGTGACCCTCATAGAGATGAAAGCGCCCGCTCTGTACCAGGAGAGGCACGCCGCTCAGGGTGCCGGTGACCAGCTCGCCATGGTGCCCGACGACTGTGGTCGGGGGAAACCCGGCGATCTCGCCATACGCGACACGTCGGGCCCCCTCCAGCCGGCCCGCGAGCCGGCCCAGACCGCTGCCCAGGACGATGGCCGTGTCGGGGACGGGACCCAGCCGATCTCGAATGGACCGGACGGCCGCCGCGACCCGCGCGGCCGGCCCGTCAGCGGCGGTCACAGGAGAATGCCCGCGATCGTGGCGGAGAGGAAATTGGCCAGGGTCCCGGCGATCATGGCGCGAAAGCCGAGGCGGGCCAGGTCGCCCTTCCGCTCCGGCGCGAGCGCGCCGATGCCGCCGAGCTGGATGCCGACGGAGCTGAAGTTGGCGAAGCCCGCGAGGGCGAACGACGCGATCGTGAAGGAGCGGGGATCGAGCGTCTCCCGCATCGGCCCCAGCTGGGCGAAGGCGATGAACTCGTTCAGCACCATCCGGGTGCCCAGCAGGCTGCCGATCACCCCGCTGTCGTGCCATGGCACGCCCATGATGAACGCCACGGGCCGGAAGATCCATCCGAGCACCGTCTGCAGGTTCTCCGGGAACCACGGCAGCCAGCCGTGCACGGCCCCGAAGCCGCCGTTCAGCAGGGCCACCAGCGCGATGAACGAGACCAGCATCGCGATGACGTTGAGCATGAGATGCAGCCCCTCGCTGGTTCCCCGGGCCGCGGCGTCCACCACGTTCACATCGGTCTTGGGGATCGCGAGCTTGACGTTGCCGTAGGTCTCCGGCGTCTCGGTCTCCGGCTCGAACATCTTGGCCATCAGGATGGTGCCTGGGGCCGTCATGATGACCGCGGTGAGCAGGTGCCGGGCCTCGATGCCGAAGGCGATGTAGGCCGCCATGATGGAGCCGGAGATGTGGGCCATCCCCGAGGTCATGACGGTCATCAGCTCCGAGCGCGTCATCCGGGGCAGGAAGGGACGAATGGTGAGCGGGGCTTCGGTCTGGCCCATGAAGATCGAGGCGGCCACGTTGAGGCTCTCGGCGCCGCTCGCCCCCATGATCCGGCTCATCACCAGCGCGAAGGCGCGCACGATCACCTGCATGACGCCCAGGTAATACATGATCGCGAAGAGCGCCGACACGAAGATGATGGCGGGCAGGATCTGGAACGCGAAGATGACGCCGAGGCTGGAGTTCGGCTTGCCCAGCTCCCCGAACACGAACGACGAGCCTTCGTAGGAGTAGTGCAGCAGCGTCGTGACGAAGTCGCCCAGCCGGCGAAAGAGCGCCTGCCCCGCCGGCACCCGGAGCACGAAGATCGCGAACACCACTTGCAGGGCGAGTCCCCAGCCGACCACCGGCCAGCGGATCTTCCGGCGGTCGCGGGAGAAGAGGACGCCGATGCCGATGATGGCCGCCAGGCCGAAGAGACCGGTCAGCCGCTCCCCCAGACCGGTGGTCGTCGCCGCTCGCGGCGCGGGCGGAACGACCGTGACCGTGGAGTCGGCCTGCGGGGCCGCCGGGGCCTGCGCCATCACGGCGCTCATCCCTCGGCCCGCGAGTCCCGGCACCAGCCACGCGCCCGCCACGGCGAGCGCGCACAGGGCGAGTGCGAGCAGCACGCGCGGCGCGCTCACTGGATCGCCTGGAGCTCGGCGCGCACCCGCTCGCTCAGCACCCGCCGCTCGGGCAAGGGGAGGAACGCTCCTTCGAAGCCGGTCATGATCATCTGATCGATCTCCTCGCGGGTGAACCCGAGCGCGGTGTGCGCCAGCCAGTACTCGTCGCTGAGGGTGACGCCGCACATGAGCCAGCCGTCGGTGCAGAGGGTGACGGCGACACCCTGGTCGAAGTACTGGCGGACCGGATGGGCCGACGCCTCGGGGACGGCGTGCGTCTGCACGTTGCTGGTGATGTTGATCTCGATCAGGGTGCGCCGGTCGCGGACATAGCGAAGCAGCGCGGGATTCTCGTACAACCGGGTGCCGTGGCCGATCCGGTCGGCATGGCAGTGGTCCAGCGCGTCGGCGATGGATTCCGCACCGGCGGCCTCACCCGCATGCACCGTGACACCGAGCCGCCCTTCCGCGGCGAGGTCGAACGCGGCCCGGTGGGCTCCGGCCGGCCGGCCGGCCTCGCCCCCGGCCAGATCGAACGCCACCACTCCGCGATCGCGGTAGGCCACCGAGAGACGGGCGATCTCGAGCGACACGGTCGGGTCGTAGTGGCGGAGCGAGCAGTTGATCACCCGGGCCACCACCCCGAAGTCCCGCTCGCCGCGGGCGAGCCCGGCCAACTCCGCCTCGAGCGCCCGCTCCATCGAGAGCCCGCGATGCCGGCTCAGCCAGGGACAGTAGCGGACCTCCAGGTAGCGGACGCCGTCGCGCGCGGCATCCTCCACCATCTCGTAGGAGACCCGCTCGATCGCTTCCTCGGTCTGGAGCAAGGGAATGGTGTACTCGAACCGCTGGAGATAGTCCTCCAGGTTCGACGCGTCGTCCACCCGCATGAACCGTCGGAGCGCGACCGGGTCGGTGGTGGGGAGCGTGAAGCCGGCCGCGCCCGATAGCTCGATCATGGTCTCGGGCCGGAGGGCGGCGTCGAGATGGGTATGGAGCTCCGCCTTGGGGAGACGGGCCAGCAGCTCACGCGTCAGCATCAGGCTCCACTCCCGCCGGCCGGCGCGCGCTCACGACCACGCGGAGGATCGAGCCCTCCGCGAGGACTCCGTCGAGAGGCACTTCGAGGCCGCGCGCGTCGGTCACGAATGCCCCGCCGGCGGCGAGGCGCTGCTCCAGCGCGGCGTCGTGCGCGCGCACCGCGGCCCGCACGTCGGATCCCGCCCCGATATCGACCGCCGCCGCATTCACGAAGACTCTCATGGACTCAGGGCCGAGTGGACTGGAACGCCGGTGAGGCCTCGACCTCGACCGGCTGGGGGAGGCGCCGAAGGTAGGTCGCCACCGCCTCGACGTCCAGCAGCCCCACCCGCTCGGCCGGGCGGCCGACCAGCATGCGATAACCGCCGGTGCCCGCGGCGGTCGAGTCGTCGGTCGCGACGGTGTAGCTGTCGCGTGGACGCAGCTTCCCACCGGATCCGAGCGTCACCGCCCGGATGCGCCGGCCCGAGGGCGCGCGCGGATCGTAGCGAACCCGTCCCCCGGCCAGATGGACGCTCGGACCGTCGTCCGATTCGAGGGCATGCTCCAGCATGGTCTGGACCTGCACCCCGGTGAGCGTGAGGCGCACCAGGTCGCCGCCCGCGGGCTCGACCTCACGCAGCTTCTCCAGCGTCACCGCGCCCGCGGCGAGGTCCGCGCGCAACGAGGCGTTCCGCACCAGGCCGAGATCCGCTCGCGCGAGGCTGCGCCTCGCTTCGGCGATCACACCCCCGAGCGCATGCTGGGCGCCGGCGCGGGCGAGCGGCCGCTTGAGCCGGGCCTGGGTCCGCCGGGCGAGGCTGTCGGTCCGGCGCCCGAAGGTGTCGAGCGCCGCGGCGAGCGGTGTGCCCGGCGCCGCGGTGCCCGCACCCACGGCCGCGAGTCGCGCGCGGACTTCGAGGCTCCCTCCGGTCGTCTTCACCAGGTCCGCCACCGCGAGCGAGCGGGCCCCGGCGCCGCTCACGACCGAGATCCCCCCGATGCGGGTGTCCACCGCCTGCCCACCGGCGCCGCCGACGACCAGGTCCACACCGGAGCCACGCAGCTCTTCCGCCAGTCGGACCAGCTCACCGTCGCATCGCGGGCCATCGCAAGTGGCCCCCGCGTTCGCCAGCACGACGGTCAATGCGGGCCGGGCCCGCCGCACCTCGGCGAGCGCGCCGTGCAGACCCAGCTCACCCCCGCCGAATTGAAGCCCGCGGGTTCGCTCCGCCGCCTGGCTGGTCTTGGTGTCGGGCGTGACGTAGCCGACCACCGCGACCGTCCTCCCGCCGATATCCACCATCCGAAACGGCACCACCCATGACGGCCGCGCGCCGGAGGCGCTGTCGAAGACGTTGGCCGCGAGCCAGGGGAACGAGGCGTCGGCCATGCGGGCGCGGAGCGTGTCGGCCGATCGGTCGAAGTCCCGCTCGGCCAGGGCCGAGGCCGCGAAGCCCATCCGATTGAGCACCGGCACGGCCGCGCGCCCATCCGCCGCGCCACCGCCGTCGAGCCTCAGCGTGGGGCAGGCGCAGTCGGTGCCGAGGCTGTCCATCGTGCGGGTCAGCGCTCCTGCCGAGGCACCCAGGCGTCCATGCAGCCCCGCCGTGCCGAGCACGCGGAGGACGACGGTATCACGCGGCGAGGCGGGAAGCGGCGGGGGGGCGATGTCGTAGATCTCGCGGACGGCCACAGCCGACACCTCCGGCACGATCCGCCACTCCGAGGGAGCGACGGCCGCAGGGTCGGGAGGCCGGCGGCGGACTTCATCCTCGAGCAGTTCCTGGATCCGCTCACCCTTGTCGGAGACCACCGGCGCCCCGGCGATCATGCCGTAACCGCCCGAGCCGGCCTGCCGGTGGCTGTTGATCGCCAGCGTATACGTGTCCTGCGGCTCGACCGCGCGGCCGCCGACCGAGAGCCGCGTGATCCGGCCGCCGACCGGCTGTCGCAGGTCGATGTCGTAGCGCGCACCCCGCACGACGTCGAAGTCGTACCCGGGCATCGCCTCGTTGAGCGCGACTCTGCCCGCCGGATCCACTCGGAAGAATTCGGCGCTGTGCTCCAGGTAGGCGCGGAGCTGCGCGCCGCTGATCCGGATGGTGCGGAGCGTGTTCTCGAAGGGATACAGGCGGCGCAGGTCGCGGCGGCGGATGGTGTCGGCCGGGAGGCCGGCGCCGAGATCGAAGACCGGTCCGGCGGAGAGCTGCGCTCCCCCGCGGCGGCGGAGCGTCTCGAGCATCCAGTCGAGCAGCGGCGCCGGCCCGGCGCGGGCGGCCGAGGCAGGCATCGGTGCGACACCGATCGCCACCGGGGCGCTCAGCCAGGCGCGCACCGAGTCGTGCACCGGGCGCAGCCGCTGCTCCAGCAGCGCCGATGGCGCCACGCTCCGGGTGGCGACGAGGTCGGTGCGAATGTCGCGCACCGCCCACGCCCCGTCCTCGGGCCGCGCCAGGTCCACGTGGACCACGACCACACCGGCCGCGTAGGGACGTGGCTGCACGAAGTGAACGCCACCGAGCACGGAATCGCGGATCTCGCCGTGCGAATGGCCGACGATCACGACGTCGGGTCGCGCGGTGAGCGTCGCGAAGCCGCCGGCCGCGTGCTCCGGCCCGACGCCGGTCGTGTCGTAGGTCGAGCCGCCGGCGATGCCGCTGTGCGACAGGGCGACCACCAGCTCCGAGGTTCGCCGCATGGCGGCGAACGTCGCGCGTGCCGAGGCTTCGATCCGCCCGACGCGGAGCCGTCCCCGCAGCTGCTCGCGGTCCCAGACCATCGCGCCCGGGAGTGGTGAACCCCGTCACCGCGACCCGCACCGGGCCCCGGCGGAGGACCCGGTAGGGCCGCACCAGCAGACTGTCGCGCGCGACGAGGAAGATGTTCGCGCTGACGTATGGAAAGGCGGCCGCGGCGAGGGCCCGCTCGAGCGTCGGCACGCCCCAGTCGAAGTCGTGATTCCCGGGGGTTACCGCGTCGTAGCCGACGAGGTTCATGGCCTCGATGATGGGATTGGGGGCATCTCGATCGTTCCGGGCGGCGTAGGCCGCGAACGGATTTCCCTGCAGCAGGTCGCCCGCGTCGAGCACGACCACCTGCCCCGGGTATCGCCGCCGGAGCGAATCCACCACCGTCGCGACCCTGGTCAGCCCTCCGGGCCCCTCGCGGTCGGCGAGGTAGTCCCATGCGGTAGCACGGCCGTGCACGTCGGTCGTGGCGACGAGCACGACGTGGGCACTGTCCGGAGCTTGGGCGACGGCGAGTGATGCTGCGAAGAGAAGCGAGAGCATCGCGGGGGAATATAGATGGGACGGTGCGGCGGCGGGGCGCCGGGGGAGGCGGCCCACCCTCTTGTTCATTCTCCCAGCCATATATATGTTACAGCGAATATGAGCGCCCCCTCGGCCACCGAGATCCTCCTCACCGTCGCCGAGCCCACCCGGCTCCGGATCCTCAACTGCCTCGCCGCGGCTCCGCTCTTCGTCTCCGACCTGCAGAACGTGCTCGATCTTCCGCAGCCCACCGTCTCCCGCCACCTGCAGGTCCTTCGCAAGGCCGACCTGGTACGGGACACGCCGATCGCTCAGTTCGTGCTCTACCGGCTGCGCCGGGACGCGGGCGTCCCCGGGCGCCTGGTTTCGGCGATCCTCGAGGCGGTGATCCAGGACGACTCCGAGATGCGGTCGGAGCGCAATCGGGCGGCGGACCGCAGCCGCTCGCACACGCACGCCCGGGTGCAGGAGCCGCCGGCCGTTCGCTCGCTGACACGGAGCAGGAGACCGACATGACGCATCGCATCCTCGTCGTGGACGACGAGCCCGACATCACGGCACTGGTCGCCTATCACCTGGCCAAGGCGGGCTTTCGCGTCTCCACCGCGGCCAACGGGCCGGACGCGCTCAAGGCGGCGCGCGAGGAGAAGCCCGACATCGTCATCCTCGACCTGATGCTGCCCGGAATCTCCGGCTACGACATCCTGGCCGAGCTGCGGAAGCGGGACGAGACCAAGGACGTCGGCGTCATCCTGCTGACCGCGCGGCGGGAAGAGACGGACCGCATCCGAGGCCTCACCCTCGGCGCCGACGATTACCTCACCAAGCCCTTCTCTCCGCAGGAGCTCTCGCTCCGGGTGCGGGGGCTGCTGCGCCGGCTCGGCTCGCCGCCGGTCACCGCCGGGTCGACGCTCGCCGCCGGCCCGATCTCGATCGACCGGAGCGCCCATCGCGCCACCGTGGCCGGCGAGGAGATGAGCCTCACCGCGACCGAGTACAAGCTGCTCCTCACGCTGGTGGAGCGGCGCGGACGGGTGCAGACCCGCCCCCAGCTGCTCGAGACGGTGTGGGAGGCTCAGCCGGACATCCAGACCCGCACGGTGGACATGCACGTGCAGCGCCTCCGCACCAAGCTCGGCGACGCCGGCAAGATGATCGAGACGGTGCGAGGCTTCGGCTATCGGTTCAAGGGAACGGAGCGGGGAGTCCGGACCCGGTGACCTTCGCGACCCGGCTGGTCGCGGGGACGCTGCTGGTCCTCGTGCTCGCGGTCGCCGTGCTGCTGTTTGCCGCGGAGCGGTCGCTGCGGCGCGACCTCGTGGGCGACATCGAGCGCTCCCTCGAGAGTGAGGCCGGGCTCATTCGCGAGGCGCTGGCGCCGGACTCATCCACGTGGGATGAGAGCGTTCGCCGGCTGGCCGGCCAGAACAACCGCCGGATCACCATCGTGGACGCGGCCGGCCGGGTCCGCGCCGACAGCGATTTCCCTCCGGGTCCGCTGCCCGCCATCGAGAGCCACATCGATCGTCCGGAGATCCGGGCCGCGCTGGACGGCAAGACGGGCGTCGCCTCGCGGCGGAGTGAGACGGTCGGCCGCACGCTGCTCTACGTGGCCGTGCCGGGCGGTCCCGGCGCCATCCGGGTCGCCGCGAGCCTGGGCCAGGTGGACGAGATCGTGCGGCGGGCCCAGGGCGCGGTGGCCGGCGCGGCACTCCTGGCCCTGCTGGTCGGCACGGTCTTCGCCCTGGTGGCGGCTCGCTCCATCGCACGGCCGCTCACCGGCATCACCACGGCGGCCCGCGCGATCGCGGCCGGTTCCCCGCCTCGCTTCCCCCGATCCGGCGTGCCCGACATCGACCAGCTGGTTCAGGCGCTTCGGCAGATGCACCGTCAGCTGGCCGACCGCTTCGACGAGCTGCGCCGGGAGCAGGCGGAGTCAGCCGCGCTGGTCGAATCCATGGTGGAGGGTGTGATCGCGGCCGACGAGCGAGGCCGCATTTCGACGGCCAACCCGGCGGCCCGCCGTCTCCTCGGCTACGATCAGCTCGATGCGCTCCCGGATCTCGCCGAGCTGTTCCGCGCCAAGGCCGCGCGGGAGGTGGTGAACACGGTGCTCGCGGGCATGCCGGTCCAGGATCGCGAGGTGGAGCTGGACGGGCGGTCGCTGCTGCTCAATGCGCGCCCGCTGCCGGCTGGCGGCGCCGTGCTGGTGATGCATGACCTCACCGAACAGCGCAGGCTCGAGACGGTGCGTCGGGATTTCGTCGCCAATGTCTCCCACGAGCTCAAGACGCCGCTCACCTCGATTTCCGGCTACGCCGAGACGTTGTTGTCGCTGCCGCCCGATCCGGAGATGGCACAGGTGTTTCTCGGGACGATCCTCGCGAACGCGCAGCGGATGCAGCGGCTGGTGGACGATCTCCTGGACCTCTCGCGGATCGAGGCCGGCCGCTGGCAACCTGCTCGCGCCGAGGTGGACGTGGCCACCGCGGCGCGTGAAGCGTGGACCGAGGTGTCGGCGCGGCCCGGCGCGCAGGACATCACCTTCACGGTCGAGATCGCGCCGGGAGCGGAGAAATTGTGTGCCGACCTGGACGCGTTAAGCCAGGTGTTGATCAACCTGCTGGAGAACTCGCTGCGCCACACACCGGCAGGTGGGGCGATCGCCTGTCTGGCGCGGCGGGAGGACGCCGGGGTCGCGGTCGCGGTGCGCGACAACGGCGCTGGCATCACGCGGCGAGCACTTGCCCCGCATTTTCGAGCGGTTCTACCGGGCGGATGCCTCGCGGTCCCGCGAGGAGGGCGGCACCGGTCTGGGCCTGGCGATCGTGAAGCACCTGGTCGAGGCTCATGGCGGTAGAGTCGGCGCCGAGAGCGAGCGCGGACGCGGCACCACGGTGACCTGCTGGTTCCCCGACGGCGTGGCCGCCATCAGTAGTTGACTGCGGCCGGTCGCGCCGCGCCGGCGCCGGTGGCACCCTCCACAACTTCCCGGTAGCTGCTGTCCAGCCGTTCCACTTCCCTGGTCCAAGTCAGCCCCTCGACCGTGTGCCGAGCCCCCCGAGCCAGCCGCCGGCTGAGCCCCCATTCGGTCGCGAGCCGCACCATCGCCATTGCCATGCCGCGCACGTCGCCTTCCCGGCACGCGACTCCGTTGCGGCCGTCGCGGAGATGGTCGCGCACGCCGCCCTCCGGCACAGCGATCACCGGCAGGCCGCTGGCCATCGCCTCCAGTACCACCAGGCCGAGCGTCTCGGTCACTGAGGCGAACACGAACGCATCACAGTTGGCGTAGAGATCAGGGAGCCGGCTTCGCCGGTCGAGCAGTCCGAGGAAGGTCACGCCAGCCGGTGCACGCGCCCGCAGCTCCGCCTCGCGAGGTCCCGTGCCGGCGATCACCATGTGGATCACGCCCTGCGGCATCATCTCGGTGGCGAGACGGAATGCGTCGAGCACCTGATCGGCCCGCTTCTCCGATGCGAGGCGGCCCACATAGAGGAAGGTGTAGCGGCTTCCCATCCCCAGGACGGCGCGCAACCCGTCGCCTCGCCGCCCTGGGTGAAAGAGCTCCGTGTCCACCCCGCGGCCCCACACTTCGACGTCCGTCAGTCCGAGCCGCAGGAGGTCCTCGCGCGCCACCGTCGACGGGGTGTACACCCGCCGGCTGGTGCGGTGGAACCCCGCGATGTACCGGCTCACCATCCGCTTGAGCCAGCCCGCGCCGTAGGCCTCGGTGTAGCGGGCGAAATCGGTGTGATACGAGGACACGAGGGGAAGACCGGCTCGGCGCGCCGCCGCCTTCCCGGCGCGGCCGATGCCGAACTCGGTCTGACAGTGAACCAGGTCCGGACGGAATCGGCCGATCAGGTCGGTCAGATCGGCGACCCGCGGGCTCGCTAGACGGATCTCGGGGTATAACGGCATGGCCATGCTCGGAACGCTCATGACTTCCGCGCCCTGGCCGCCGCCGGGATAGCGCGGAGCCACCACCGCGCATTCCCAGCCGAGGCCGCTCAGGCCTTCCACGGACACCGCGGTGACGATCGAGACGCCGTTCATCTGCGGCGGGTAGGTATCGGTGCAATACAGGATCCGCATGCCCCATCCACGTGAGGTTCCGGGCAACCTCATGGGGCAGCGTCACGGTGGGATGACGCTTCTGTTACGACCGCGTGGCTGGATCACCGGCCCGCGGTGGCACCGCTGCCCGATCGTTCACGCCGATGACGGCCCCGCTGCTCGTCCGACTCGACGCCCACGATCGGGCGCTGATGATGCGGTGCGCGATATCACCCCGCGCTTCGCGCGGCGTGCGGTGGGGATGGCGCGCGGTCACCCACCTCGGGAGCACGGCGGTGTCGATCGGCGCCGCCGGACTGCCCTGGTTTCTCGGCGGCGACGTACGCGGAGCGTCGGAGCTAGCGATGGCATCGCTCGCCGTGTCGCACCTGTTGGTCCAGGCGGCCAAGAGAACCGTCGGCCGGGGTCGACCTGCAGGCGGCTGCGGCATCGAGCCCGCGATAGGAGAACCGGATCGGTTCTCGTTCCCGTCAGGACACGCCACGGCCAGCCTCGCCGTGGCGTTCTCCTATGCGCTCGTCTTTCCTGTCTGGGGTGCACCGCTGATCGTTCTCGCCCTGCTGGTCGGGTTTTCGCGCGTGCGGCTCGGCGTGCATTACCCGAGCGACGTGTTGGTGGGCCAGATGCTGGCGCTCGCCACTACGGTGGTCCTGGAGGGATGCTTCGGCCACTAGTCGTGGCCCCACGCCGTCATTCCGTGTGGCCTCAGGTGTGCTCGACCGCGATGTCTCCCTCAGTTGACCTAGTTGATTCCCGTCCGATGGTGCCGCACGATGTGCCGGAGTGCCGATGACCTGGGGAGCGGCGGCCCGGCTTCAGGTGTGATGCCGAAAGCCCAACCGCCGCGTGTGGCCGTCAGAGCGCGCCATCCTCCCACGGACCCCAGATCGCGAACGTCAGCCCCTTCTCGCCAGACGGGTTCTGGAGGGGGCGGGTCTCGCCTTGGAGATTGACGAAGAGCGTGCGACCCTGCGGGCTGAAGCATGCGCCCGCCCACTCGCTTCCGCTCGCGTCGTTACGGGCCAGGTCGAAGATCTCGCCCGTCCTGGTGAGCCCCGGATGTGCTGGACTCCGCTGCCATCCTCGCAGATGACGAGCCCGCCACGCGGGCTCACGCAAATGTTGTCAGGGCTGTTGAGCACTTCGGTGGAGGGCGACTCGAAGATGAGCTGCAGCTCGCGCCGGCCGATGTGATACTGCCACACCTGTCCCGCGCCGGCGTCACCCCCGCTGGTCGCGTTGAAGAAGATGCTTCGGTCACCGTACCAGCAGCCCTCCAGCCGCGCGAACTGCGCGGCCCCCCGCTCCAACCCCTGGTTGTACACGAAGCCGCTCGGCAGCTCGCCGAGGTTCGAGTCAGGCTCGGGGATCCGCACCCACTTCACCTTCAGCGGCGCGAAGCGCTGCTGGCCGGTCATGGTGTTGTACTGGGGGTGTCCGTCGATCGCGAGGATCTGTAGCTCGCCACCCTGACGCAGCCGGCCGTAGGTGTCGGGCTTGTAGCGGTAGAAGCCGGATGGGGTGCGATCCTCCGTCTGGTAGACGATGCCCGTCTCAGGGTCGACCGCGACGGCCTCGTGATCGAAACGGCCCATGGCCTTGAGGGGGACGGCACGGCTGATCCCATCGCTGTCCACGCGGACTTCGAAGTTGTACCCATGGTTGCGCTCGAATCCCGCTCGAATGCCGGCGGTGGCCTCCTCCGATGAGATCCAGGTGCGCCAGGGTGTCGCACCGCCCGCGCAGTTGGTGAACGTGCCCGTCAGGCTGGCGAACTGCTTCACCAGCTCCGCGCGGCCGTTGGCGTGGACCCGCACCTCCAGCGTGGTGTTGCCGCCCGGCCCCTTGCCGTCGTAGGGATCGCCACCGAATGCGGACGAGCCGAATTCCGGCGTGTCCCGCAGCTCATGGTTACGAACGATACGCACCAGCCCGTTCGCCGCGGCGAATGCCGCCATGCCGTCGAAGGCGTAGGGGACCGCCCCGCCCACCATCTCGGTCCCCGCCGTACTGAGGATCGCCGCGTGGAACCCGCGGGGAAGCGCGATGAGCTCACCGACGTCCGTGCTGGGGACCAGCTCGCCATAACCACCCTCGCCCTTGCGGGCCTGCTTGAGTCCGGGCGCGCTACTGGAGGCCGTGGGGTCGTTGGCGCAGGCGATGAGGCCGGTGAGCGAGGGCGCGAGTAGCAGTCCACTGGCGGCCGCGCTCCGGCGGATGAAATGACGGCGGTCGATACTGGTCATGGTCGGGGCATCCTTTCCACTGTGATGGCATTGCGGCCTAGCAAATCGGACCGAGGGGAAGCGAGTCGGACCGATGATAGGAATCGCGGCGTTGGGGAGCCATACGGTGGGGCGTCGCGTTACGAGGCTGCTACCGCGACGTTGAGCATGGAGCTGTATCTCGTGACCAGCCGAGGTGGGATTGGGCCTGACTAATCCAACGGATTCGAGTAGCTCAGGAACTTGCTGCGGCCGGATCGCTCGAGAATCTTGCTGAACAGCCGCACGGCGACGGTGTCCCCTGACGTACCCTCCCACCGAATCACACAGGGACCCGAGATGGTGTTTTCCCCCTCGTGGACTTGGGTGGAACCGCAGTCGTAGTTCACCAGCCTCCTGCGAGCGCCTCCATAGCGTTGCAACGCCTTGCGCAGACCCTGGTTGCTCCGCTCGTAGAGCATGAACCACATGAGGCTCGGCTCCAGATCGTAGGGGGGTTTGCCCTCAGCCGCCGTGGGGTAGTACAGGTAGGCGAACTCCGATGGGGTGATTGCCATTTCGGCGAGTGCGGTGGTGTCCTCCTCGCCGAGCGCGCGCACGAATGCGGCCACCAGCGCATCGCGGCTGGTGGCTCCTCCGGCCAGCGAATCCACCCGCGGTAGCCCCTCCCGGAACTTCTGCAGCGCCACCTCGCGGGGCACCAGGCTATCCACCGCGCGTCCGGTCTCGGGTTGCTTGACGCGCGCCTCGCGCCCCGTGCAGCCCACGATTCCGGCGAGCATTGCGACCCATACCCACCCACTCGTTCGTATCACGCATTCCTTCCCTGTCTCGAGACCACCAGCACGGATCGGGCAACGAACAGGCGGGGCCTACCGGCGCCCCGCCTGCCCGTCCCGCTCACCCTTGCGTCACTCCGTCGCGTAGTTCGTCCAGCCCTCCCACCACTTCGACCCGGCGGGATCGGCCGCACCGAAGTATGTCGTGTTGGCCAGCGTTCCGCCGAAGTAGGCCGCGGTGTATTCGGGCGGAATCACCACGGTCCCGCCCCCGGTCTCCGCCGCCGAGCCAGCCGCCGGAGTCCAGTCGAGCGAGGCCGGGGTGAGGCTGGTGATCAGCGTGGCCGCGCTGCCGGCGTCCAGAACGTGGTTGGACGCCGCGAAGGCCGCCGCCACGCCGAAGTTGCTGCCGCCGTCCTCGTCGTAGTTGGCGCCGTTTTCGGCCAGGAGGATGTTGGACAGATTGAGGGAGTCGGCCGTCAGCAGCGCGTCCGTCTCCGCATCGCGGACCGAGAGGCCCTGGTTCTGCCACCTGGCGACGATGCCGTTGGTGAGATAGCCGCCGGTCCCCCGGCGCAGTACCATGCCGACGTCACCCGAGGCGCTCGGGGTGGTCGCGGTGCCCGGACCGATCAGCGTGAAGTTGGCGAAGACCGGAATCGAGAACGGCGTCGAGGCGAAGCCGGCGGCGCAGCCGTCGCCATTGCAGCCATCGGCCTCGAAGCCCTGAGGATCGCTGGAGAGCACGCCGGACCCTGCCGCCGGATCCAACCGCACCGATTGGAAGCCGATCACGAACTGGTTCCGCCCGCGGAACCCTTCGGTCCAGTCGAAGTGCTCGTCACCCGACTCGTAGGACACCAGGTAGCGCCCGTCCACCGCGCCGCCCCACCACTCGAAGCCGTCATCGAGGCCGGCCATGGTCTGCACGTACTCGAGCGTGGTGCCCGACCCGACGGCGTAGAGCGACAGGCTGTTGAGCTCCTGGCCGGCGCCGCCCGAAACGTCGTAGCCGGCGAACTCGATGCGGACGTAGCGCAACGTCCCGCTGTTGTCGGCGTTGTCGGTCCCGCCGGAATAGGTCTCGGTGACACCCTGCGGGCCTTCCGTGAGCACCGGCGGCGCGCGGTTGATGATGCCGTTGCCGATGATGAGGAGCCCGCCCCAGTCGCCCGGCGCGCGGGAGCCCACCGGCTGTCCCGAGGTGAAGACGATCGGCGCGTCGGCGGTGCCCTCGGCCTCGATCCGGGCGCCGCGGAGGATCCAGAGCGAGCTGCCGGCCACGCCGACGTCACCCACGATCGTGGTCCCCGGCTCGATCGTCAGCGTCGCGCCGCTGGCCACTTTGACGTAGCCGCTCAGGACATAGAGCGTGTCGGCGAAGAGGGTGCGATCCGCGGTGATGCTGCCGGTGAGGGTGTCCACCGCCTCACCCGCCACACCGGCGGTGACCGTGCTGCTGAAGGAGCCGGTGCCTTCGTCGTTGATCGCGGCCACGCGATAGCTGTATGAGACATCGAGCTCGATGTCGGTGTCGCTGTACGTCGTCGTGGTGAGCGTGCCCCCGATCGGCGCATAGGTGCCCGGCGGAACCCCTTCGGCGCGCTCGAGCGTGTAGCCCGTCGCACCGGTGACCGCATTCCACGTCACCTCGATGCTCGACCCGTCGCCCGAGGGAGTGGCGGCGAGCCCGGTTGGGGCCGGTGGTGTCGCCGGCGGATTGGTGTTGTCGTCGTCGCCGCAGGCGGCGAGGCCCGCGACGAGGAGCACCGCCATTGTCGCGCGGAGCCCACGCAGGGAAAACGGCATCAGGTCCTCGTGAGGAGAAGGGTTCGAGTGGCTGTCCGAATCGTGCATCGGGTAAGCAACGCTTTTGGGTAGCGCCGAGAGCACGCGGGCGTCACGATCCGGTCACCCGGTTCAGGGCGACCAGCTGGCGCCGAAGGCGAAGACCCGGCCGGCCTTGTAGCGCAGCCTGGTGATCCCGCCCTGCTCCACGCGGTAGGGGGAGTCCAGCAGATTCTTCGCGTCCAGCCGAATCGAGGTGTTGGCCAGCACCGGCACCTGTACCGAGAGATCCACCACGTGCCGGGCCAGCTCGTATGTGTCCGGGAATGGTCGCGCGCCCGCCTCGAGAATCCGGGCGCCGACAACGTTGTAGAGCGCCGTAGCGTTGACGCCGCCGGGCCCGGCGTAGGTGAGCCCACCGTTGACCACGTACTCCGCCTGGCCCACCATCGGGCGGTCGGCGCTGGTGAGCACGTCGTTGCCCGGGGTGATCCGGCTCCGCATCAGCGTGGTGTTGGCGAACAGCGTCAGCGCGCTCAGCGCCGGCGAGACCAGGTCGAGATTCTTCCGCACTTCCAGCTCGAGGCCGTAGTTGTCGGCCCGCTCCGCGTTGACGAAGCTGTTGGCCAGGGCGCCGGTGAGCGACACGAACACCCGCTCGATCGGATCGGAGAACCGCTTGGCGAACAGCGCGACGCTGAAGGTCTCGCCCGCGCGCGGGTACCACTCCCAGCGGAGGTCGTAGTTCTGGATCAGCGCGCGCTGCAGCTCCGGATTGCCGAAGGTGATGACGCCGCCGATCGGCTCGAAGGAGCTGGTGTTCGCGATCTCGCGATACTCCGGCCGGGAGAGCGTCTGGCTCGCGGAGAGACGGACGATCTGCGATTGGGTGAGCTGGTAGTTCAGGGACAGCGCGGGGAGCACGTCGGTGTTGGTGCGCGCGACCGCCGACGGCACCCCCTGGGGATCGAACGAGTTCAGCTCCAGGTCCCAGTGCTCCACCCGGGCGCCACCGATGAGCCGGAGGCGTGAAGTCAGCGGCATCTCGACCTGGCCGTAGCCCGCGCTCAACCGGTCGCGCGCATCGTAGCGGCCGCCGAAGGAGCTGATGAAGAGCGAGAGTCGCCCGTCCTGGGCGAACGGCCCCGCGAAGATCTGCTCCGGCGAGAGGGCCCGGTCCGACACCGACAGCCCGCGGTTCGTGATGTCGAAGGAGCGGCTGTCCGCGTCCCGGTCCACCGCCCGGTAGCCGCCGCCGACTTTGACGGTGATCGGATTGCCGGCCGACCCCAGGAACAGCCGGTAGTTGCCCATGACCTCGGAGCTCCGCTCCTGCAGCTCGCTGAAGGTCCGGGTGGCGGAGCGGGGGCCTCCGAACCAAGTGGTCGGCGTGGAGCTGCCGGTGACGGGGTCGATCCGGGTGATGTAGGCCAGGTCGGAGCGGTCCGGCTCGTCGCGGTCCACCCGGGACGTGGACAGCGACCAGTCCACCACGTGGCGGTCGCCGAGCAGGTGCTCGCCGGTAGCCTGGTGCGAGCGGACGGTCCGCTCGGTGAAGGTCAGCCGGGTGACATCCAGGTCGACGTCGAACTCCTCATTCTCCCCGGCGAGCTCGATGGCCTCGTTGTCGGCGCTGCGATTGAAGGTGTTGTTGAAGGCGACCTTGTTGTTGGCGCCCAGCCGGGTGGTCAGGTTGAGGATCCCTCCCCAGAGCACGCTGCTCCGCACCGTGCCCCCGTTACTCCTATTGATCGGCCGGAAGCCGTCCGTAGTGGCCTGGATCAGCGCTCGGCTCTCCTCCGAGCGGACTTCCTGGCCGTTGGAGTAGGTGAATGAGCCGATGTACCCGATCGATTGGCCCAGCACCGGATCCTCGCCGCCCACGGTGAGGCCGAACCCGCCGTTCGCGGAGCCGTCCCCGAAGCGGGGGGACCAGGCGTTGCGGAACGAGGCGATCATCCCGTTGATCTCGTCGCGGCTCCTCCCGGCGAGACTGTTCACCTGGCTGAGCGGGCCGGGAAGGTTCCGCTCCGCTCCCGCGAAACCCAGCCACTCGCTCCCCACACGCGGCGCCCGCGCAAGCTCTTTGCCGGTCGCGGCGGTGTTGAGGCCGCCCGAGGCGGAGAAAGTGATCACCCGCCGGGCCGGGAACTCTCGGGTCTTGAGGTTGACCGACGCGCCGCTGAAGTCGCCCGGCTGATCCGGCGTGAAGGTCTTCGAGGTGGTAATGCCTTCCAGCAATGCGGCGGGGAAGAGATCGAGGGGAACCACCTTCCGCTCCGGCTCCGGGCTGGGGACCCGGGTGCCGTTGAGCGAGGTCGTGGTGTAGCGCTCACCCAGGCCTCGGACGAAGACATACCGGCCGTCCTGCACGCTCACGCCGCTGACCCGTTGGACCGCCTGGCCCGCGTCGCTGTCCGGGCTCCTGGCGATCTGCTCCGCCGTCACCGAGCTCACGATGTTGGTGGCGTTGCGCTGCTCGTCCAGCGCCCGGTTCACCGTGCCGCGTTCCGCCTCGGCGGTCACGGCGATCTCCTGGAGCTGGACCACCTCCGGCGACAACGCGATGTCCTGGGCTACTGACCCGCCCGGCGGCACCACCACGCCGGTCACGATCTTGGGGCCGAAGCCGATCATCCGCGCCCGGAGGGACACCGGCCCCGCCGCGACCCGCTCGAGCAGATAGCGGCCGTCCACCGCGGTCACCGAGCGCTGATCCGTCCCGACCAGCTCGACCGTGGCACCGGCGACCGGAGCGCCCTGCTGGGCCTCCACCACCCGGCCCACGATGCGACCCACTCCCTGCGCCGTCAAGCGCGGAGGGAATGGTGAGCAGGAGCGTTAAGCCGAGGCCGAACCGAACCGGAAATCGCATGGTCATCGAGTCAGGGGTTGGAGAAGGCAGCAAGGTCGAACCGCGACGTGTCGGCCTCGACACGAGAATGCAACGGGACCGTCACGGCCCCCCGTGGGGGCAGTCTGAGTGCCCCCGGTTACGTGGCTGTTACAGAGCAACGCGTGTTTCGTGACGGGGCGCGGGCTTCTTCATCGCGATCACAGACCTTGGGCACCACCTCAGCAGGAAAGGACGCGCATGCGTGTGCTGGCTCGCGGGATCGTGAGTGGAGGATTGGTCCTGGCGGTCGCCGCCGGGGATCTGCTCGGCTCAGACGACTTATCCGAACGTCAAGGTGACCGGTCGTCTGCAGGAGCAGTTCTACTACTTCGACAACGAGGCGTATGCGTCGCAGGTGGGCGCCCAGAGCAACGTCTTTACCCGTCGCGCTCGCATCGAGGCGCGGGGCAACATCTCCGAGAACGTGTCGGTCTACATCCAGCCCTCCTTCGAGGGCGGCCGAAACCTCTCCAGCCTCGTCACGACCTGTACCTCGGACGAGGTGCCGGCGGGCGGCGGCACGCCGACGATCACCTGCCGGACCACCGGCCGGAGCGGTTTGCGGCTCAGAGACGCGTACATCGACGTCCGGTTCAGCAAGGAGGCCGACAAGTCGGCCCTGTACCTCCGGGCCGGGCAGGAGAAGCGGCCCTACAGCCGCTACGAGCTGACGTCGTCCAACAATCTGGCGAGCATGGAGCGGGGAGCCGGCCAGGGCCTGCTCGCGCGGGGCTCCAACGACCTCTTCGCCTCGGCCGGGTTCCTCTCCCACGACGTCGGGGCCAGCGTGCGCCTCGAGCACCAGCTGGACGACGTGCGGCTCGTCACCGTCAAGCTGGGGGCGTACAACGGGCAGGGCGAGAGCCTCAACGACGTCAACAACAAGAAGAGCTTCGGCGCCCGCGCCACCGCGGCCGTGACCGCCAAGATCGACGTCGGCGCCTCCTGGTTCACCCACGACGCCATCGTGACCACTGACGGCGTGGCCGACTCCAGCTTCAGCAACACCGCGTTCGACCTGGATGCGCAATACGGCAAGCCGGGCGACGAGGGGCTCTACGCGCTCGTCGAATACCTGCAGGGGAAGGACGCCTCGGCCGCCAAGCTCGAGATGCGCGGCATCCAGGGCCTGGCCGCCTACAACATCCGGATGAGCAGCCCCACCTCCTGGCTCTACGCGGTCGAGCCGTTCGCCCGGGTGGACCTGGCCGATCCGGACACCGATACCGACGACAACGGCGCCACGCTCGTGACCGCCGGCCTCGGCCTCTACATGTCGAGCCGGGCATGGATCCGTGTGGCCTACGAACGGCAGAGCTTCCAGGCCGAAGGCGCCGAGAGCATCGGCGGCATTCGCAGCATGCTGGCGGTGAACTTCTGAGCGCGACGACGGCAACCGGCCGACACACCGAGGAATCGCACACCATGCGGACTGTCACCCTGGCACTCACCGGAGCGCTGCTGCTGGCCGCACCGCTCGGAGCCCAGACCCTGAACGGGGCCGGCGCCTCGTTCCCCAATCCGATCTACACCAAGTGGTTCGACGCCTACAACAAGAAGACCGGCGTGCAGATCAACTACCAGTCGATCGGCTCCGGAGGCGGCATCCGCCAGTTCACCGAGGGCACGGTGGACTTCGGTGCCACCGACGGACCCATGAACCAATCGCAGATCGCCGCCGTGAACGGCAACGTGGTGCACGTGCCGACGGTGCTGGGCGCCGTGGTCGTGACCTACAACCTGCCGGCGCTGGGGGAGACGCGGCTCCAGTTCGACGGGGCGGTGCTGGTGGACATCTTCATGGGCCGGGTCACCCGCTGGGACGACAAGCGGATCGCGGCGCTCAACCCGGGCGTCAAGCTCCCCGCCATGGACATCATCGTGGTCCACCGCTCCGACGGCTCGGGCACGACCTATATCTTTACCGACTTCCTCAACAAGTTCTCCCGCGAGTGGCGCGACAAGGTGGGCTTCGCCACGTCGGTGGACTGGCCCGTGGGGCTCGGCGGCAAGGGCAACGAAGGCGTCGCCCAGCAGGTGAAGCAGACCGAGGGTGCGGTCGGCTACGTCGAGCTGATCTATGCCCTGTCGAACGGCCTGGGATACGGGGCGATCAAGAACGCGGCCGGCAGCTTCGTGGCCCCGTCGCTGGAATCGGTGACCACCGCGGCCGCCGGAACCAAGCTGGAGAAGGACACCGACTTCCGGGTGTCGATCACCAACGCTCCCGGGGCCGCGTCGTATCCGATCGCGTCGTTCACCTGGCTGCTGGTGCACAAGGATGGGAAGGATCCGAAGAAGGCGAAGATCATCAGGGACTTCCTGACCTGGATGATCTCGCCCGAGGCACAGAAGATCGCCGCAGACCTCAACTACGCGCCTTTGCCGGCCGAGGTCGTGGCACTCGTGCAGGACCGCCTGGGGTCGCTGAAGGCCGGCGGCAAGGCGATCGCCGCCAACTAGGAGTATTCATCGTGACCATCCGACTTCCCGTCGCTGCCGCCCTCGTCCTGCTCACCGCCTGTGGCGGCGAGAAGCCTCCCGCCGGTGCCGCCGCATCGGACTCCGCGGCCGGTGACGGCACGGCCGCGGCGGGCGGCGCGCTCACCGGCGCCGGCGCGACGTTCCCCAATCCGATCTATACCAAGTGGTTCGATGCGTACGCCAAGGAGACCGGCGTGCGGATCAACTACCAGTCCATCGGGTCCGGCGGCGGGATCCGCCAGTTCACCGAGGGCACCGTGGACTTCGGCGCCACCGATGGACCGATGACCGACCAGCAAATGGCCGCCACCGGGAACAATGTGGTCCACGTGCCGACGGTGCTGGGGGCCGTGGTCGTGACCTACAACCTGCCCGAGCTCGGCCAGACCCACCTGCGGTTCGACGGCGCCACCCTGGCCGACGTCTTCCTCGGCCGCATCACCAAGTGGAACGACACCCGCATCGCGGCGCTCAATCCCGGGGTCAAGCTGCCCGCCAAGGACATCATCGTGGTCCACCGCTCGGACGGGTCGGGCACGTCCTTCATCTTTACGGACTTCCTGTCCAAGGTGTCGCCCAACTGGAAGCAGCAGGTCGGGAGCGCGACATCGGTGCAATGGCCGATCGGGCTCGGGGGCAAGGGCAACGAGGGCGTGACCCAGCAGGTGAAGCAGTCGGACGGCGCCATCGGCTATGTCGAGCTCATCTACGCGATCTCGAACAAGCTGCCCTACGCCGACCTCAAGAATGCCGAGGGCCAGTTCGTGGAGCCGTCCCTGAAGAGCGTGACGGCCGCGGCCGCGTCGGCCGATCTCAAGGCGGACACCGACTTCCGGGTGTCGATCACGAACGCCGCCGGTGACGGGGCGTATCCCATCGCCTCCTTCACCTGGCTCCTGATCCAGACCGAGCCGCGCGACAGCGCGAAGGGCGCGCTGATCCGGAATTTCGTCAAATGGATGCTGCAGCCCGAGGCCCAGCGCATGGCGGCCGATCTCCACTACGCGCCGCTGCCCGTCCCCGTGATCGAGCTGGTGCAGAAGCGGGTCCCAAGCTGAAACCCTTCCCGGGGCCGTGACGCGGCCGTTACACATCCGTGACGGCCCCCCCGGGAGCCGAGGGTAACATCCCGACATGACCACCACCCTCGTGGAACCCACCCGGCCGGCGGCCAGCGAGCCGCCGTCGCTGGAGCAGGCGAGCTACGGCGACCGGGTGTTTCGGGGGTTGCTCACGGTGGCCGCGCTGGCCATCCCGGTGCTGCTGGGCTTCCTGGTGTACGAGCTCTGGATGGGATCCCGGCTGGCGATCGCCAAGTTCGGCCTGACCTTCGTCACCTCCAGCCGATGGGATCCGGTGGCCGAGCAGTTCGGCGCGTTTCCCCTGATCTTCGGCACCCTGATCTCGTCGCTGGTGGCGCTGGCGATCGCGGTGCCGCTCTCGCTCGGCGTGGCGATCTACCTGACCGAGTTCGCCCCCAAACGCATCCGCCAGCCCGTGGCATTTCTCATCGGGCTGCTGGCCGCCATCCCCAGCGTCGTCTACGGACTGTGGGGCATCTTCGTCCTCATTCCGATTCTGCGGACCAGCGTTTTTCCGCTGCTCCGCGACGTGTTCGGATTCCTCCCCTTCTTCCAGGGCCCCATCTACGGCCCCTCCATGCTGTCCGCCGGGATCATCCTGGCGATCATGGTGATGCCGTACATCATGTCGGTTTCGCGCGAGGTGCTGATGGCGGTGCCCGACACCCAGCGGGAAGCCGCGCTCGGCCTCGGCGCCACGCGGTGGGAAGCCGTGATCACCGCCGTCCTGCCCTACGCCCGGTCCGGGATCATCGGGGCCGTCATTCTCGGCCTGGGCCGGGCGCTCGGCGAGACCATGGCCGTGACCATGCTGATCGGCAATCGCCATGAAGTCGCCGCGTCGCTCTTCGCGCCGAGCTACACCATGGCGGCCGCCATCGCCAACGAGTTCTCCGAAGCGGTGGGCGACATGCACCTGTCGGCGCTCGCCTACGTCGCGTTCCTGCTCTTCATCGTGACGGTGCTGGTCAATGCCTGCGCCCGGCTCCTGATCTGGCGGGTGGCGCGCGGCTCCGGCGTGGGGAGCAAGGCACTGTGAACCGGCGCACGCTCCGGCGAGCGACCAGCAACGCCATGGTCGGGCTCATGGTGGGCGCGGTGGTCGTGGCCCTGTTGCCGCTCTTCTTCATCCTGGGCGACCTCATCGTGAAGGGCGCCGGCAGCCTCTCCCTCGACTTCTTCACCCGGATGCCCGCCCCCGCGGGCGAGACCGGTGGCGGCGTGGCGCACGCCATCGTCGGCACGCTCATCATCGTGGGGACCGCGAGCCTGATCGGACTCCCGGTGGGCATCGCCGCCGGCATCTACTGCGCCGAGTATCCCGGCAGCCGGCTGACCTGGGTCACCCGCTTCGTGGCGGACGTGATGAACGGGACACCTTCGATCGTGGTCGGCGTCTTCGCCTGGGCCTGGATCGTGGCGACCCAGAAACACTTCTCGGCTCTCGCCGGGAGCGCCGCGCTGGCCATGCTGATGATCCCGATGGTCCTCCGCACCACCGAGGAGATGATCAAGCTGGTGCCGAACTCGCTCCGCGAGGCGGCGCTCGCGCTCGGCTACCCCCGGTGGCGGACCAGTCTGTCCATCGTGGTGCGCACCACGCTGCCCGGCATCGTCACCGGCAGCCTGCTCGCGGTCGCGCGAATCGCGGGCGAGACCGCCCCGCTGCTCTTCACCGCGCTCGGCAGCCAGTATATGAGCCTCGACATCGATCAGCCCATGGCCGCGCTGCCGCTCACCGTCTTCACCTACGCCACGGGGCCCTTCGAGGAGTGGCATCGCTACGCCTGGGCGGCGGCGCTGGTCCTGATCATGGTCGTGTTCGTGCTGAGCCTCGGCGCGCGACTCGCGATCGGCCGGAGGTTCACGCTCAATGGTTGACGCGCTGCTCCGCACCGCGGCTCCGCCGCCGCCCACGGTCGCGACCCCCACCGCAATCCGGGTCGAGACCGACAAGCTCACGGCCATGTACGGCAAGTTCACCGCCGTGAAGAGCGTCTCCCTCGCCTTCCCGGCGTACCGCGTCCATGCCCTGATCGGGCCGTCCGGGTGCGGGAAGTCCACCTTCCTCCGCACCCTGAACCGGATGCACGAACTGGTGGAAGGCGGCTGGATCACCGGGCGGGTGCTGCTGGACCGGGAGGACATCTACGCGCCACGGGTGAACGCCATGCAGCTGCGGCGCCGGATCGGCATGGTCTTCCAGCGTCCCACGCCGTTTCCGACCATGTCCATCTACGACAACGTGGCGGCGGGGCTGCGCGTGCACGGCCGGCTGTCGCGGACCGACCTGGATGGCGTGGTCGAGCGCTCCCTCCGCCAGGCCGCGCTCTGGGACGAGGTCAAGGACCGGCTGCACACCAGCGCCATGGCGCTCTCGGGCGGACAGCAGCAGCGGCTCTGCATCGCGCGCACCGTCGCGCCCACACCGGACGTCATTCTGCTCGACGAGCCGACCGCGTCGCTCGACCCGCAGGGCACCCAGCGGATCGAGGAGCTGCTGTTCGAGCTCAAGAACTCGTTCACGATCATCATCGTGACCCACAACATGCAGCAGGCGGCGCGGGTGTCGGACACCACCACCTTCTTCTACCTGGGCACCATGGTGGAGACCGGCCCCACGCGGCAGATTTTCACTGCGCCGCGGAACGAGCAGACCGAAGCGTATATCACCGGGAGATTCGGATGACCGCCATCATGAAACCCAAGCCCGCATTCGTACCCACGCCGCGGGCGACGCTGGCGCCCCGGCCCCCCGCCCTCGAGCCCGCCGAACGGGGCGCGCCGGCCGTGGACGTGCGTGGCTTCAGCTTCTTCTACGGCGATCGCCAGGTGCTCCGCGATCTCGAATTCCACATCGACCGCAAGGCGGTCACGGCCATCATCGGGCCGTCGGGGTGCGGCAAGACCACCTTTCTCCGGTCCATCAACCGGCTCAATGACCTCATCACCGACACCCGACACCAGGGCGACATCCTGGTGGAGAGCCATTCCGTCTATGGTCCCGGCACCGATCTCGTGGCGCTGAGACAGCGCGTGGGCATGGTCTTTCAGCGGCCCAACCCGTTCCCCAAGTCGGTGTTCGACAACGTCGCCTACGGCCCCTCGCTCAACCGCCTGGTCACCAAGCGCGACCTGCCCGACCTGGTGGAGCGGTGCCTCCGGCAGGCCGCGCTCTGGGAGGAGGTCAAGGACCGTCTCGACGAGCCGGCCACCGGACTCTCCGGCGGCCAGCAGCAGCGTCTCTGCATCGCGAGGGCGCTGGGCAACCAGCCGGAGCTGCTGCTGATGGACGAGCCCTGCTCCGCCCTCGACCCCATCGCCACCCAGAAGGTCGAGGAGCTGATCTTCGAGCTCAAGCGCGACTACACCATCGTGATCGTGACTCACAACATGCAGCAGGCGGCACGGGTGTCCGACTACACCGGCTTCTTCGATCGCGGCCGGCTCGTCGAGTTCGACGAGACCGAGCGCATCTTCACCAGCCCGGCGCACGAGCGGACCGAAGCCTACATCACCGGGAGGTTCGGATGAGCCTCGACGTCCATCGGCATTTCCACGACGAGCTGAGCCACGTGAAGGTCCGCCTTCTCACCATGTCGGGTGAGGCCGAGGCGGCGCTGAGCCTGTCGGTGGAGGCGCTGCTCGAGCGCGACACCGAGAAGGCCCAGCGCGTCATCAGGGGCGACCGCGTCATCGACAGCATGGAGGTGGAGATCGAGGAGCAGTGCATCAACCTCCTCGCACTCCAGCAGCCCATGGCGCGGGATCTCCGCATGCTCACCTCCGCGCTCAAGATCGCGAACGATCTCGAGCGGGTGGGCGACCACGCGGTCAACATCGCCCAGTCGGCCGAGCGGCTGAACCAGAGCCGGCCGATCGCGCCCGAGCCGGAGATCATCGAGATGGCACGCCTCGCCCGCGACATGCTGTCGGACGCGCTCGAGGCCTTCATCCGCGGCGACGCGGCGGCCGGCCGGGAGGTCTGCCTCCGGGACGACAAGGTGGACCAGCTTCACGGTTCGGTATTCCGTATATTGCTCACGCACATGATGGAAGACCCGCACATGATCGGCGCGGGCATGGAGCTCTTCCTGGTGAGCCGGAACCTGGAGCGGGTGGCCGACCTCGCCACCAACATCGGCGAGGACGTCGTCTTCCTGGTGGAGGGAAAATCCATCAAACATCACGCCGAGGATCGGGGCGAGGCGAAAGCCACGGCATGACCGAGAGCGGCAACGGCGTCGAGCGCGAGCGGATCGCCGCGATCGACGTCGGCTCCAACTCCGTCCGGCTGCTCGTCGCCGAGTACGACCCCGCCTCCGGCCTCGCCATCATCGACGAACTGAAGGACCAGCCGCGACTGGCCGCGGGCCTGGCGCGCACCGGGTGTCTCAACGACGCGGCCATGGACCGCGCCATCCAGGCGCTCGGCCGCATGCGCGAGGTCTGCCAGCGGCGCGGAGTCCGGCGGATCGCGGCCGTCGCCACGGCGGCGGTGCGGGAGGCGGAGAACGGGCCCTGGTTCGTGCGGCGGGTGCGCCAGGAGCTGGATATCCCGCTCCGGATCATCGACGCCGAGGCCGAAGCCGCGCTCTCCTATCGATCGGTGGCCCACCACTTCCCGCTGGCGGGCGAGCGCGCGCTGGTGGCCGATATCGGCGGCGGCAGCCTGGAGCTGATCGGCGCCGTGGACGGCCTGGTCGAGCTCACCCTCTCCCTCCCGCTCGGCGCCGTCCGGCTCACCGAGCTCCACCTGCCCGGCAAGCGCTCCATCCAGCGCGAGCTGACCGCGCTCAGGAAGCACATCCGTCGCCATTTCAAGCGGGAGATTTCGAACCGCGAGTGGGCCGCGGCCGCCGTCATCGGGTCCGGTGGCACCTTCACCACCCTCGGCCGCATCAGCCAGGCCCGTCGGGGCGTCCCCGCGGGCGACACCGTGCATGGTGTCGCCGTGGAGACGGCAGAAGTGGAGCGCCTGCTCGACTGGCTGGCCAGCCGGACCCCGGAGCAACGCAAGCAGGTCCCTGGCCTCAACCCCGAGCGCGCGGACATCATCCTCGCCGGCCTGGCCGTGACCGCGGAGCTGCTGGATTGGGTGCGGTCACGCAACATCACGGTGAGCGCGTTCGGGTTGCGCGAGGGACTGCTGCTGGAGATGGCGGGGGCCGAAGAGCCGGTGGTGCGCGACCCGCTGCGGCTGTTTCGCGAGTTCGTCGAGCGGTGCCAGAGCGACCGCCGTCATGTGGAGCAGGTCCGCCGCCTGGCGCTTCAGCTCTTCGACCAGCTGGGTGGGACTCTTGGATGCGGACCGGAGGAGCAGCTCCTGCTCGAAGCGGCCGGACTGCTGCACGATGTGGGACAGCTGGTGAGCTACCGGAAACATCACAAGCACAGCTACAGCCTCATCACCCACGCCGAGCGGCTGGGCCTCGCGCCGCGCGAGCGGGGGCTCGTGGCGCTGATCAGCCGATACCACCGCCGCACCGGACCGCGAAGGAAGCACCCCGAGTTCGCGGCCCTGCCGCTCGCCGATCAGGACGTCGTCCGCCGGCTGAGTGCCATTCTCAGGGTGGCCGACGGCCTCGATCGCGGCCACTCGGCAGCGGTGGACACCCTGACCGCGAAGCTGAGTCCCGAGGCCCTGATGATCAAGGTCAAGCCGGCCACCGCGCAGGCGGATCTGGGGCTGGAGTGCTGGGGAGCGTCACGCAAGGCGGATGTGTTGGCCAAACTGCTGCAGCGGGACATCGTGATCACACCGGCAGGTCACTGATTCACCTGCGCCCCGCCTGGAGGGCGCTGGTGCCTCGGCCCAGGCTACCTAGCGCTCGCGATACCCCAGCCCGTGGGTGATGGTCCCGGCCACCGCCCGGTGCTTGGCCACGAGATCGTTGTCCTTGAACAGGAACACCAGCAGCGCCCCGGCAGCGAACCCACCGGCGTGGGCCCAGAACGCCACGCCCCCCTTCGTCTCCCAGTGTCGGTAGCCCGCCCAGAACCTGCAGCAGCAGCCAGTACCCCAGCATGACGAACGCCGGCACCGCGACCCGGGTGATGAAGAAGCCGAGCACCACCAGCATGTGCACCTTCACGCGCGGGTACAGCACGATGTACGCCCCCATCACGCCGCTGATCGCCCCCGACGCGCCCACCATCGGAATCGCACTGTTGGGATTGACCAAGGTCTGCGCCCCTGCCGCCGCCAGCCCCGAGAGGAGGTAGAAGACCAGGTAGCGGACGTGCCCCATCGAGTCTTCGACGTTGTTTCCGAACAGCCAGAGGAACCACATGTTGCCGATCAGGTGGAACCACCCGCCGTGCAGGAACATGGACGTGAGCGGGGTGTACAGGTTCCGCTCCGCGTCCATCACACACGCGGTCGCCTCACTCATCGGGATGGAGACGCCGGGGCGAAGTCGGCCCAGGAAATCCCCGGGGATGAGGCCGAGCTCGCAGACCGACTTGGAGAGGAGAGGCTCGCTGCCCATACCCTGGATCAGCACCCAGGCGACGACGTTCATGACGATGAGGGCCGCCGTGACAAACGGGGTCCCTAGGGTCGGATTGTCGTCGCGATAGGGGAACATGGGATCAATAGTAGCGTGGCGGCGAAGGCATTGCCCCCGCCGCCACTGGTCGATCTACAGCGTGCGGCCTCGCTACAGCGCGCGCCTTCCCTGGATCAGCTGCATCACCGCCAGGATGACCGCCACCACCAGCAGGACGTGAATGAACCCGCCCAGCGTATAGCTCGAAACCACTCCCAGCAGCCACAGGACCAGCAGAACCACGAAGATCGTCCACAGCATGGTCGTCTCCTTGAGATCGATTTCCGGCGTCAGCGCTCCATCCCAGGATCCTGCCCGGAAGGGCCATGGTTCCCGGTGACGAGTCCACAGTAACGAATGAAGCCGAACGGGGTCGTGAGGCCGGTCACGAGAGGTCTGAGACCCAGGATTCGCTGCCACAATGGCAGCAAATACGGGTACAGGACTTGCCCAATCACCCTGCGAACGCTCTCTGCATGTCAGAAGGGCAACCGCTGGCAACGACTTACACGATTCGAACTGGAGCCGAAATGGCGTCGAAAATCATCGGCATCGACCTGGGAACTACCAACTCGGTCGTCTCGGTCATGGAGGGCGGCGACCCCGTCGTCATCCCCAACGCGGAAGGCGGGCGCACCACTCCGTCGGTCGTGGCGTTCACCAAGGACGCCGAGCGCCTGGTGGGACAGGTGGCCAAGCGTCAGGCCGTGACCAACCCCAAGAACACGATCTTCTCCATCAAGCGCTTCATGGGCCGTCGCATGAATGAGGTCCAGGAGGAGATCAAGAAGGTCCCGTACAAGGTGGTGGACGGGCCCAACGGGCTGGTGGCGGTGGACATCAGCGCCAAGCGCTACACGCCGCCCGAGATCTCCGCGATGATCCTTCAGAAGATGAAGCAGACCGCGGAGGACTACCTCGGCACCACCGTGGACCGGGCCGTCATCACCGTCCCGGCCTACTTCAACGACGCGCAGCGTCAGGCCACCAAGGACGCCGGCAAGGTCGCCGGGCTCGAGGTGCTCCGCATCATCAACGAGCCCACCGCGGCCGCGCTGGCGTACGGGCTCGACAAGAAGAAGGAAGAGAAGATCGCGGTCTTCGATCTCGGCGGCGGCACCTACGACATCTCGGTGCTCGAGCTGGCCGAGGGCGTCTTCGAGGTGAAGAGCACCAACGGCGACACCCACCTGGGCGGCGACGACTTCGACCAGCGGCTGATCGATTGGCTGGTGGCCGAATTCAAGAAGGACCAGGGCATCGACCTCTCCAAGGACGCCATGGCGCTCCAGCGGCTCAAGGAGGCGGCGGAGAAGGCCAAGATGGAGCTGTCCACCACCACGCAGACCGACATCAACCTGCCGTTCATCACGGCGGACCAGTCGGGGCCCAAGCACCTCAACCTGAGCCTCACCCGGGCCAAGTTCGAGCAGCTGGTGGACGACCTGATCCAGCGGACGATTCCGCCGATGCAGCAGGCCCTCAAGGATGCGGGCCTCGATCCCAAGGCGGTGGACGAGGTGATCCTGGTCGGCGGCTCGACCCGGATCCCGAAGATCCAGCAGATCGTGAAGGACTTCTTCGGCAAGGAGCCCAACCGCTCGGTGAACCCGGACGAGGTCGTGGCGATCGGCGCCGCGATTCAGGGCGGCGTGCTCGGCGGCGAGGTGAAGGACGTGCTGCTGCTCGACGTGACGCCGCTCTCGCTCGGCATCGAGACGCTGGGTGGAGTCACCACGGTCCTGATCCCGCGCAACACGACGATCCCGACCAAGAAGTCGGAGACCTTCTCCACCGCCGAGGACAACCAGACCACGGTGGAGATCCACGTGCTCCAGGGCGAGCGCCAGATGGCCAGCGACAACCGCACCATCGGCAAGTTCCAGCTCACCGGCATTCCGCCCGCACCGCGAGGCATGCCGCAGGTCGAGGTCGCGTTCGACATCGACGCCAACGGCATCCTGCACGTCGGCGCCAAGGACAAGGCCACCGGCAAGGAGCAGAAGATCCGGATCGAGGCGTCCAGCGGCCTGAGCGACACGGACATCGACAAGATGGTCAAGGCCGCCGAGCTGCACGCCAGTGAGGACAAGCAGCGCCGCGAGTCCATCGAGCAGAGGAATCAGCTCGACAGCCTCGTGTACCGGGTGGAGAAGGACAGCAAGGAGTGGGTGGATCGTCTCCCGGCGGACGCGAAGACGCGGCTGGATTCCGCGGTGGAGGGCGGCAAGCAGGCCCTCCGTACCGGCGATCCCGACGCCATCCGGAAGGCGCTGGAAGAGCTGAACGTGTCCTACTCGGCGGCCGGCGCCACCCTGTACCAGTCGGGTCAGGCGCCTGGTCAGGAAGAGACCGCCGGCGCCCCGGGGGCCGAGCCCGGATCGGCCGAGCAGCCGGCCGGCCAGGAGGACGTGGTCGAGGCGGACTACGAGATCGTGGACGAGAACAAGAAGTAGAAGACGGTAGAAGACGGTAGAAGACGGCGGAAAGGGCGGACGGGCGGACGGCTCAGTCGATCAGACTGGTCCCTCCCGCCCGTTCTTCTTGCCGCCCGTTTTCTTTCCGCCCGTTCGCCGCGCCGTCCGCCCGTCCGCCCGCCACCTATTCCCCGTAAGGGATCCAGATGTTCTTCACCTGGGTGGCGTGCTCCAGGAACTCGTCGCCCTCACCCTGGCGGGAGTCGGTCCAGTCCCGCTCCTGCCCGTAGCTCACCCAGGTGCGCTTCATGTTCCCCGCCGAGAGCCGCTCCACTTCGGTGGAGCCCTCCGCGTCGCCGAAGTACCAGAGACCGTCCACGTCGTCATGTGACGCCAGCGTCGGGGTCAGCTCCTCGCGCGGCCCGGTGAGGATGTTGACCACGCCGGCCGGCACGTCGGAGGTGTCGAGGACCTGGTAGAAATCGGTCGCGGCCAGCGGTGCAGTGGAAGAGGGGATCGCGATGACCGCATTACCCAGCGCGACCGCCGGCAGCACGGTCGAGACCAGTCCCAGCAACGGATAGGCGTCAGGACAGACGATTCCCATCACCCCGATGGGCTCCGGCATGGCGAGCGTCACGTTGCGGTAGGGTGTGTGGTGGACCAGACCGTCGTACTTGTCGGCCCAGGCGGCCCAGGTGTAGATGCGCTGGACCGCCAGCTCCACCTCCCGGTCGCTCGAGCGTCCGGCCAGCTCCGTGGCCCGGGCGGCCAGGTTCTCCGCGAGATAGTAGAGCACCTGCGCCCGCCCATGCGCGGTGGTGTGAGCCCACGGGCCGGCCGCCTTGTGCGCCGCCTCCACCGCGTTCCGGATGTCTTTCCGGTTCGCGTGGCCCACTTCCCCGATCCGCCGCCCCGATCCGTCGAGCACCGGCAGACTGTAGCCCGAGTCGGGCCGCACCTGCTTGCCGCCGACATAGAGCTTGGGCGTGCGGTCGATCGGCGGCAGCCCGGACAGACGGCCCGGCCCACTGGCGGATCGCTGCGGTCGCTCCCGATGCCGGCCGGCGGCGTGCCTTCGCGGCGGCCTTTCCTGACCGCCCGCCATTCCTCCCGCCCGCATGTCCGCCTGTCGTCCACTTCACGTACTCCCGAAGCCCCTCGCGTCCCCCCTCCCGCCCGAAGCCGCTTTCCCGGTACCCGCCGAAGCCGCTGGCGGCGTCGAACACGTTGGTGCAGTTGATCCAGACGGTCCCCGCCTGGAGCTGGGGCGCGACGTCGAGCGCCAGATTGATGTTCTCGGTCCAGAGGCTCGCCGCGAGTCCGTAGCGCGTGTTGTTGCCGAGCTCGACCGCTTCGGCCGGGGTGCGAAACGTCATCAGGACCACGACCGGCCCGAAGATCTCGACCTGCGCGATCGTCGCGGCGGGGGAGACCTCGGTGAAGAGGGTCGGCGGGTAGAACCATCCGTCACGGGGGCAGGTCCACGACGGCTGCCAGAGCGTGGCGCCTTCCTCCTGCCCTCGGCGGACCAGGGTCTCGATCCGCTCGAGCTGCACCGGGGCCACGATGGCCCCCATGTCCACGGCCTTGTCGAGCGGGTCGCCCACGCGCAGCGTCTCCATCCGCGCCTTCAGCTTGGCGACGAGCCGGTCGGCCACGCCTTCCTGCGCCAGAATCCGGGAGCCCGCGCAGCAGACCTGGCCCTGGTTGAACCAGATCGCGTCCACCACGCCCTCGACGACGCTGTCGAGGTCGGCGTCGGCGAAGACCAGGAACGGCGACTTTCCGCCCAGCTCGAGCGAGAGCTTCTTGCCGCTGCCCGCCGTCGCCACGCGGATCAACCGACCCACATCGGTCGACCCGGTGAAGGCGATCTTGTCCACGTCGGGGTGGGCGACGAGGGCCTCGCCCGCGCGCCCGTCACCCGTGATGATGTTGACGACGCCGGCCGGCAGTCCGGCTTCCGTACACAGCTCGGCGAAGCGAAGCGCGGTCAGCGAGGTGAACTCCGCCGGCTTGAGCACGACCGTGTTCCCCATCGCCAATGCGGGCGCGACCTTCCACGCGAGCATGAGAAGCGGGAAGTTCCACGGAATGATCTGACCGATGACGCCGACCGGCACCCGGTCGGGCAACTCCCGCTCCATGAGCTGCGCCCACCCGGCGTGGTAGTAGAAGTGCCGCGCCACCAGCGGCACGTCGATGTCGCGCGACTCCCGGATCGGCTTGCCATTGTCGAGTGACTCCAGCACCGCGAAGAACCGGCTGTGCTTCTGGATGTGCCGGGCCAGCGCGTAGAGATGGCGCGCCCGGCGCGTGTCCGCCGAGCTCCCACCAGCCGGGCTGGGCCGCTCGGGCGGCTCGCACCGCGCGGTCCACGTCCCCGGGGCCCGCCTGCGCCAGCCGGGCAAGCGGCCGGCCCGTGGCCGGGTTCGCGGTCTCGAACGTCTCACCCTCGCCGGGCGACCAGGTGCCGGCGATGAAGTGCCCGAAGCGCCGCTGATGCGCCTCCAGCCACGCGTTCGCCGGCGCCACCGCTTCGGGCGCCGGGCCATAGGCCATCGTCTCGAAGATCTCGGGAATGGACGCCATCCCTCACCCCGTCGGATGTCGGTGAGCCGCCGAATATCGGCCGGTCACGAAGTGTTCCAGCTGCCGCTCGATGTCGGTGAGCAGCGCGCTCGCGCCGAAGCGGAAGAGGGACGGCCGGAGCCAGGGATCGCCCAGCTCGTCCTTGATCAGCGCCAGCCACTCGAGCGCGTCCTTGGCCGCGCGGATCCCCCCCGCGGGCTTGAGCCCGACCCGGTGCCCGGTGCGCTCGCCGTACTCACGGATCGCGCGTGACATGACCAGCCCCACCGGGAGGGTGGCATTGACGCTCTCCTTCCCGGTGGAGGTCTTGATGAAGTCCGCGCCGGCCATCATGCAGACCAGGCTGGCGCGGGCGACGTTGGCGAGGGTGCCCAGCTCACCGGTGCCGAGAATGGTCTTGATGTGGGCGTCACCGCAGGCGTCACGCATCGCGCGCACCTCGTCGTAGAGCGCCTGCCAGTTCCCGGTGAGCACGTGCGCGCGGGTGATGACGATGTCGATCTCGTCGGCGCCCGCCTCCACCGATGCGCGGATCTCGGCGAGCCGCTGCTCGAAGGGCGACAGGCCCGCCGGAAATCCGGTGGAGACGGCGGCCACCGGAATGCCGGAGCCGTCCAGCGCCGCGACCGCGGTCTCGACGAAGGCGTGGTACACGCACACCGCCGCCACCCGGATGGGGAGCTGCTCGGCGCCCATGGCCTCCAGCAGATCCTCTCGCACCGGCCGCCGGGCCTTGGCGCAGAGCCGCCGCACCCGCCCCGGCGTGTCGTCGCTCGAGAGCGTGGTGAGATCCATGAGCGTCACCGCCCGCAGCAGCCAGGCGGCCTGCCATTCCTTCTTGACCGTGCGTCGGGTGCGCAGCGTGGCCGAGCGACGCTCGACCGCGCTCCGGTTCACCCGGACTTCCTCCACCCACTCCAACTCCAGCGGCATCCCCGGGTTGCGGGGAAACACCGGGAAATCGAGGGGGCCGGCGGGCGACGGCGACACGAGACGCGATTTGGGCATTGGAAGCTATGAGCTATGAGCTATGAGCTATGAGCTATGAGCTATGAGCTACGAGCTATGAGCTGGGAGCCGGGAGATCGGAGCTAGGACCCAACCCTCTCAAACATATCGATTCCTGCCTCCCGCGATACAGCCCGCGAAAGCCAGCCTTCTAGCTCATAGCTCATAGCTCATAGCTTCTAACTCATAGCTCATAGCTCTTCTACCCTGCCAATTCGACATGAGGCGGCCGCTACGCGGCTCCCGACACAATCGGGCCCCGGACCGTGTAGTATTATTCCAGGCAGGACGTGCCACCCCAACGCTTTCCGAAGGACGCTCGATGTCAGCACGATCGCTTAACTGGCTGAAGTTCGGGGGCTTGGTCGCCCTGGCATTCGCTCTGGGGCTGCTCTTCGCGGGGCTGCTCGACCTGCCCAGCCGCTCGTCGGCGCAGGAACAGGCCCGCGGAACCGCCACCATCGCCCAGGTACCCGCGCCTTCCATCCCGGCCGCCCGACCGCTCCAGGACCTGAGCGAGTCATTCGCCGCCGTGGCCGAACACGTGAAGCCCAGCGTGGTCTATATCCGCTCGCAGCGGACGGAGCGGACGACGCAGCAGCAGCAGCGAGTTCCGCCCGGCATGGAGCGGTTCTTCCCCCGCTTCCGGAACCAGCCCGAGATCGAGCAGGGCAGCGGGTCGGGGTTCATCATCTCCGCCGACGGCTACATCCTGACCAACAACCACGTGGTGGAGGGCGCCGAGGTGGTGACGGTCCGGCTGCTCGACCGCCGGGAGTTCAAGGCCCGGGTGGTGGGCACCGACCCCAACACCGACGTGGCGGTGGTCAAGATCGACGCGACCAAGCTGCCCCCCATGGCGCTCGGCAACAGCGACGACGCGCGGGTGGGCGAGTGGGTACTGGCGATCGGCAACCCGCTGGGCGAGGGCCTCACCTTCACCGTCACCTCCGGCATCGTCAGCGCGAAGGGGCGTGCCCTCAACGGACTTCCGGGGCGTGGCCAGGGCAGCATTCAGGACTTCATCCAGACCGACGCGGCGATCAATCCCGGCAACTCGGGCGGGCCGCTGGTGAGCGTCCGCGGCGAAGTCATCGGCATCAACAGCGCGATCGCCAGCGAGACCGGCTTCTACTCCGGCTACGGCTTCGCGATTCCGATCAACCTCGCTCGCACCGTCATGACCCAGCTGATCGAGTCGGGCAAGGTGCATCGCGCGGCGCTCGGCGTCTCCATCGCCGACGTCTCGCTCACCGACGCCGAGTACGTCGGCTTGCCGGCGATCCGCGGCGTCGTGGTCAAGGACATTCCCAGCGACGACTCGCCCGCGAGGGCGGCGGGGATCGAGCCGGGCGACATCATCGTCGCGGTGGACGGCAAGCCGGTGGAGTACGTGGGGCAGCTCCAGCAGGTGATCGGCTTCCGCAAGCCGGGCGAGGTCGTGAAGGTCGAGATCGCCCGCAAGGGCGGCGTCCGCAAGAGCATGGAAGTGAAGCTGCAGGCCCTCAGCGAGACGAAGGACCTCGCCGCGGCGGACGGTGCCGCCGCACCCGGCGAAGGCGCCCCGGGCGGCACCGCGATGAACCGGCTGGGAATCAGCGTCGAGCCGGTCTCCGCCGACGCCGCCGCCGAGCTGCAGCTGCCGTCCAATACCCGGGGCCTGATCGTCACGGACGTGACGGCGGGCGGCCCCGCCTGGGAGGTGCTGTTCGCCGACCCGCAGCGGGGCGGACCGGACATCATCCTGTCGGTCGAGGGCACGGCCGTCCGCACCGAGGGCGACCTCCGGAAGGCGCTCATGGCGGAGAAGCCGGGCAGTATCGTCACGCTTCGCATCTACAACCCGCGCGCGCAGAGCCGCCGGGTCGAACGGATCCGGCTTGGCGCCGGCCAGTAATCGGGTTTCAAGTATGATCGGAAGGGGCCGCGTTCGCGGTCCCTTCTGTTAGCAGGCATCCGCCACGAGCCGACACTCCACCCGGAGTCACCCGATGACCACCTCCGCCGAGACCGCATGGATGAATCACCCGGCCATCAGGGCCCTGGTGGACCAGGCCGGCACGCTGGCCCTGGAGGAACGCATCACGCTGGTGAAAGGCCTGGTCCCCGGCATCGCGGACGCGCTCTCGGAAGAGGAGTACGAGCAGTTCGTGACCTTCATCCGACTCAAGGGCGAGCGGTACCAGGAGGCCAAGACGCATCCGGGCGAAGGCCGGGCCGACCGGCATGTGCCCGGCGAGCGGGAGCTGGAGGGGCGCTGAAGGGTTCAGCCGCGGGATCGGGGGGTATAGGATAGGGAGCGGCGGTCGGGCGGGACGGGTCACGGGAGACGGAGTGGACATGGAGCGACGCGCATGAACCGGTGGGTGCGAACGGCGGGATCGGCCCTGATGATCGGGGTGGCCGGATGCGGTGGAAGCGACCGGGACCAGACCACGGTGTCCGAGGCCGGCGCCGGGCCGACCATTGACCAGAAGCTGGCGCAATACACACCGGTCCGGCTCACCGCCGACCTGTCCGGCCTGAGCGACCGGGAGCGCCGGATGCTCCCGCTGCTCATCGAGGCCGCCCAGGAGATGGACACCATCTTCTGGCAGCAGGCGTATCCCGCGCGCGACTCGCTGCTGAGCGGAGTCACCGACAGCCTGACTCGCCGGTACGTGGACCTCAATTACGGGCCCTGGGATCGGCTCGACGGCAACGCGGCGTTCGTGTCCGGCGTCGGTCCTCGGCCCGCCGGGGCCGCGTTCTATCCCGCCGACATGTCCAAGGAGGAGTTCGACAGCGCGGCCAAGGCAAGCGCGGCCGCGGGCGCGGCGCTTCGCGGACTCTACACCCTGGTCCGGCGCGATTCCTCAGGCAAGCTCGTCACCGTGCCCTATCACGTCGCGTATCCCGAGCCGACCCGCCGGGCGGCAGCGAAGCTGCGTGAGGCGGCCGCGCTCGCCGAGGACAAGGGCCTCAAGCGCTATCTCGCGCTTCGTGCCACGGCGCTCGAGACCGACGACTACCAGCCCAGCGACCTGGCCTGGATGGACATGAAGTCCAACGGCATCGACGTGGTGATCGGTCCGATCGAGACCTACGACGATGCCCTCTTCGGCTACAAGGCTGCCCACGAGGCCTACGTTCTGATCAAGGATCGCGGGTGGAGCGAGCGGCTCGCCCGCTACGCCAAGCTTCTTCCCGGCCTGCAGCGCGGCCTGCCGGTGCCGGATGCGTACAAGCGCGAGAAGCCCGGTACCGATTCCGACCTCAACGCCTACGACGCGGTGTACTACAGCGGCCAGGCGAACGCGGGCTCCAAGACCATCGCCATCAATCTCCCCAACGACGAGCAGGTGCAGCTCAAGAAGGGTACCCGCCGGCTCCAGCTCAAGAACGCCATGCGGGCCAAGTTCGACCGGATCCTCACGCCCATCGGCGAGGAGCTGATCGCGGACGAGCAGCGCCAGCACATCGATTTCGACGCCTTCTTCGCCAACGTCATGTTCCATGAGGTGGCCCACGGGCTGGGCATCAAGAACACGGTCGCGGGCAAGGGCACCGTTCGCGACGCGCTCAAGGAGCAGGCGGGCGCGCTGGAGGAGGGCAAGGCCGACATCCTGGGCCTCTACATGATCACCCGGCTGCAGCAGCAGGGTGAGATGCCGGACGCCGATCTCGACGACAACTACGTCACCTTCCTGGCCGGCATCCTCCGATCCATCCGATTCGGAGCCGCCAACGCCCACGGCCGTGCCAACACCGCGGAGCTCTCCTTCCTGCAGCAGCTCGGCGCCTTCACCCGCGACTCCGCCAGCGGCCGGTACCGGGTGGACTTTCCCAGGATGCGGGTCGCGGTGGACTCGATGGCGGCCGTGATTCTGCGGTATCAGGGTGACGGCGACTACGAAGGCGTCCGCCGCTTCATGACCGAGCGCGGAACCATTCCCGCCGAGCTCCAGGGCGACCTGGACCGCCTGGGCTCCAAGGGCATCCCGGTGGACATCGTCTTCGAGCAGGGTGTCGACGTGCTCGGGCCGGCGCGGTAGTGACGGTCGGAGCCAAGGTCGTGGACATCGAGCCGGTCGGTCGTGGTGGCTGCCGCCGTTTCGTCGTCCCGCTGCTCTTTCTCTTCGCGCTCGGCGTGGGCGTGTGGTACGTCGCGCTCCGTCCCCAACAGCGGCCGTCGGCTCCGGTTCTCGCCATCGACGTGCGCTCCAACATCACGCAGGACGGCGATTCGCTGCGGGTCGCGGTGGACTGGCGCCTGGTCCTCCCCCGCGGACCCGAGCTGGCCGAGTCGGCCCGCGTCGAGGTGGGAATGAACGACGGCCAGGTGTCGCGGGTCTCCACCGTCCCCGCCGACGAGCACGTCGACACGCTCTGGGTCCCCGCGCCCGCGCAGGGACAGACGGCCAGCGGCTACTCCTGCGTCGCGCCGATGACGCGCGGACGGTTGAGCCGCGAGAGCTGCACGCCGTGGCAGTTCGTGCGCCCGGCCGCGGGGAACTCGAAGGCCGATTCGGCGCCCGCCGTGCCGGGCAAGAAGCCGGCGGCCAGGCAAGGTGAGCCGGATCGAGGTACAGCCGACCGGGATGCAGGTGGACCTGGATCAGAACGGGCGCTGCGCCTCGTGGCAGCGCGCGAACCCCGGACGGTCGGTATGGGTGGCGGTGAACGAGCAGGCGGTCCGCGAATGCACCGGGCCCAACGGCAAGCCGACCGTGGCGCAATTCTGCGCCTTCGCCGTGCTGACGGACGGCCGGCGGGTGAAGACGCTCAGCTCCGCGAAGGTGGATTACTGCAACGAGCTCTATGATGATTGGAGCGAGGAGCGCACCGCGTAGGCTTCCCCACTAACTGCAGCCAAAGTGCCCCAGTAGGCAACAGCGCCGTACCGACCCCTTGAAAAACTGCTCGCTGGAAGTTGCCTTACGTTGCTTTGACGGCAACCGTCAGGTACGATAGAGTACATTTAGGGATAATAGAGTACAACGGGGTGAGGTATGCAGCTCATCAGCGCCAGTGAGGCCGCCCAGTACCTTCGGCTCAACGTCAAGCGGGTCCAGGCCCTGGCCCGCGAGGGTCGGCTGCCCGGCCGGCGGGTCGGACGCAAGTGGCTCTTCGACCGCCGCGACCTCGACCAGGCGCTCGGCGTCGTCGCGCAGGAGGAGGTGCCCGGCCTCGACCTCAGCGCCCGGAACCAGCTGCGGGGAACCCTGGCCGCGCTGCTCATCGACGGGGTCATGGCCGAAGTGCGCATCAAGGTCGGCGACCAGGAGCTCGTCTCCATCATCACCCGAAGCTCCGCGGAACGCCTGGGCCTGCGCCTCGGTGACGCCGTCGTCGCCGTCATCAAGTCCACCGAGATCATGATCGGGAAGGAGTCCGCTCCGCGATGACGAGACTGTGGCGCGTCGCCCTTGTCGCCCTTCTCGGCGTTGCCCCTGCGGCGGCGCAGGACGCCGCGCCGCGAGGCGGCCTGACCGTGTTCGCGGCCGCATCCCTCACCGCAGCGTTCCGCGAGCTGGGGCCGATGCTGCCGGGCGGGGTGACGGTGCGGTTCAACTTCGCGGGCTCGCAGCAGCTCGCCGTGCAGATCGAGCAGGGCGCTCGGGCCGACGTCTTTGCCTCGGCGGACCAGCGCTGGATGGAATACCTCGAGGAGAAGAAGCTCACCGACGGCGAGCCGCGGGTGTTCGCGCACAACCGCCTGGTGGTGATCGTCCCGAAGTCCAATCCGGGCCGCATCCGCCGCCTGCAGGACCTGGCCAGGCGCGGCATCAAGCTCGTGGTCGGCGCCGAAGCGGTCCCGGTCGGCAAGTACTCTCGCGAGGCGATCCAGAACCTCGCCGGCGTCAACGGGTATCCCGAGGGATACGCCGAGCACGTGCTCGGCAACGTCGTGTCGCAGGAGGAGAACGTGAAGGCGGTCGTGGCCAAGGTGCAGCTCGGCGAGGCGGACGCCGGGTTCGTCTATCGCTCCGACGTGGGCGCGCCGGTGGCCCGCTACGTCACCGTCCTCGAGCTGCCGGACGAGGCCAACGTCATCGCGAGCTATCCGATCGCGGTGGTGGCGGGCGCGGCGAACGCCAAGGGCGCGCGAGCGTTCGTCGACCTGGTCACCGGGCCCGAAGGCCAGCGGGTGCTGGCAAAGCACGGCCTCATGCCGGTGAGCGCCACGCCCTGACCCGAGGCGGTGTGGGGGCCCTGCTGGCCGGCTTCGCGGCGGCCTGCCTCGTCGCGCTGCTCGGTCTCCCGATCGCGGCGCTCGTGGTACGGGTCCCCACGGCCGAGCTGCTCGCGCGGCTGGGGGACCCGATCCTCCTCCAGGCGCTGCGGCTCAGTTTGTTCACCAGCGTGGCCGCCACGCTGGTGGTCGCACTGCTGGGACTGCCGGTCGCGTACCTCCTCGCCACCCGGAGCTTCCCCGGCAAGCGCCTGGTGGAAGTGCTGATCGACCTGCCGATGGTGCTGCCGCCCACGGTCGCGGGAGTGGGCCTGCTGCTGGCGTTCGGGCGCAACGGGCTCGCGGGCGGGGTGCTCCAGGCGGTCGGACTGTCGATTCCCTTCACCACGCTCGCCGTCGTGATGGCGCAGGTCTTCGTGGCGGCGCCCTTCTTCATCGCGGCGACACGCGCGGGCTTGAGCGAGGTGGATCCCCGGTATCTCGACGCGGCGGCGACGCTGCGCTCCTCGCCCGCCCGCACCCTGATGCGCGTGATGCTCCCGCTCGCCTTCCCCTCCCTGCTGGCGGGTGCCGCGATGACCTGGGCCCGGGCGCTGGGAGAGTTCGGCGCCACCATCACGTTCGCGGGCAACATGCCGGGCGTGACCCAGACCATGCCGCTCGCCGTGTATCTCGCGCTCCAGACCGACCTCGATGCCGCCGTGGCGATGTCGGTGCTTCTCCTCGCGCTGTCGGTCGCCGTCCTCCTGGCCATCCGCTTCGCGGCCCCCGACTCCGCCCTTCCGCTCCGCCGTGCTCGACGTCCGGCTTCGTAGTCGCCGCGGAGCGTTCGAGCTCGACGTCGCGTTCCAGGCGCCGGACGCCGCGACGACCGTGCTGGTGGGCGAGAGCGGCGCCGGCAAGACCTCCATCCTTCGCCTCGCGGCGGGTCTCGATCAGCCGGAGGGCGGAACGCTGACCCTCGATGACGAGGTCTATGCGGATGCCGAGGCGGGCATTGCGGTCCCCGCCTGGCGGCGCCACATCGGGTACGTGGCGCAGGACTACGCGCTCTTTCCACATCTCAGCGTCGAGCGGAACGTCGCCTTCGGGCTCGAGGCGGCGGGAACGCCGCGCGGTCAGATCGCGACTCGCGTGGCCGCGGCGCTCCGGCGGACCGGGATTCCGGAGCTGGGGTCGCGGCGGCCGGCGTCCCTCTCCGGCGGCCAGCAGCAGCGTGCCGCGCTGGCGCGCGCCCTGGTCCTCGATCCCCGGCTCCTGCTGCTGGACGAGCCGCTGGCGGCGCTCGACCTGCAGACCCGCCGGGTGATCCGCGGCGAGCTGCGCGATCTGCTCCGGGCGCTCGGCTGCGTCACGCTGTACGTCACCCACAGTCCCATCGAAGCGCTGCTGTTCGGGGACCGGATCGTGGTGATCGAGCGCGGCCGGGTCTCGCAGATCGGCACGCGGGACGAGCTCCTGCGCTACCCGCGGTCGCGCTACGTCGCCGAGCTCATGGGCACGAATCTGTTCGCGGGAGTGGCGGGAGCGAGTGGCGAGGGGACGGTCGTGCGGACGGGCGATGGCGATCTCGCGGTGTCCGATGCGGGCGACGCGGGCGATCTGTTCGTGGCCGTGGATCCGAAGCAGATCACCATTCACGTCCGGCCGCCCGAGGGCAGTGCGCAGAACGTGCTCACCGGGCCGATCCTCGAGCTGGCGCCCGAGCCGCCCTCGGGCGATCGGCTGCGGGTCGTGCTCGGCACCCGGCCGCCGCTGGTGGCGGAAGTGACGCGCGAGGCGGTGGGTGAGCTGGGGCTTCGGGAGGGGCTTGTGGTTCATGCCAGCTTCAAGGCCACCGGCACGCGCACGTATCGGTAGGGCGACCGACCGTCGTGAGTTATCCTTCGGGCAACGCGAACGTGGCGGAACTGGCAGACGCGCAGGACTTAGGATCCTGTCCCGCAAGGGGTCCGGGTTCGACTCCCGGCGTTCGCATGCAACGACTTAGAGCCTCTCGATCGAGAGGCTCTTATCTTGGGATGTCACTTCCGATGTCTAATACCTGATATTGTCGACTGTTGTCGAAAGCCCTGCCTGGCCGAGCTCTGCTGGCTGCTGGGGTCCTACTGGCTAGAAGCCAGTCGGACTACTAAGCTGGGCGGGTTGGCCCCCTCCAGGACGTACAACTGACCGACACCGTAGACCATCTCAATGCTGCTCTGGGCGACCGGTACGTGCTCGAGAAGGAACTCGGGCGCGGCGGCATGGCGACCGTGTACCTCGCTCGCGACCTCCGGCACAAGCGGCCCATCGCCCTCAAGGTGCTCCACCCCGAACTCGGAGCGATGCTCGGCACGGATCGCTTCCTGCGCGAGGTCGAGACGGCAGCCGGGCTCCAGCACCCGCACATCCTGCCCGTGTTCGACTCGGGCGAGGCAGCAGGCCGGCTCTGGTACACGATGCCGTACGTCGAGGGCGAGAGCCTGCGCGACCGCCTGAACCGCGAAGTGCAGTTGCCGATCGAGGACGCCGTCCGGCTCACCCGCGAGGTAGCCGAGGCGTTGGACTACGCGCACCGTCACGGCGTCGTGCACCGCGACATCAAACCCGACAACATCCTTCTGACGGAAGGCCACGCCTTACTGGCCGACTTCGGCATCGCCAAGGCTGTCAGCAGCGCTGGGGGCGAGACGCTGACCCAGGCCGGCACTGCGGTGGGCACCCCGGCCTACATGTCGCCCGAGCAGGCGAGCTCAGGGGCCCCGCTCGACGGCCGCAGCGACGTGTACAGCCTCGGGTGCGTGCTCTATGAGATGCTCGCGGGCGAGCCGCCCTTCACCGGGCCGAGTGCGCAGGCGGTGATCGCCCGCCACCGTGCGGACCCGCCCCGTTCAATGCGGGTCGTACGACCCGGCGTGCCGCTCGCCTTGGAGCGGGCGGTGGAACGGGCGGTGGCCAAAGTGCCGGCCGACCGCTTCCAGACGGCCGGCGAATTCGCCCGGGCGCTTGCTCTCCCTGAGGTGAGCCCACCAGCGGCAGGCGCCCTGGCTGCCGCGTCCGGCCCGCGAGGCGACCTCGGCTGCACCACTGAAGCCGACACCCCGTCGGCGCGTGCCAGCCGGCCTGGCCACGCTCGCGATCGGCATCCTCCTCGGCTTAGGAGTGCTACTCGCCTGGTTGCGCACCCGCCCCGAAGCCGGGACCGCCGGTCCCAAGCGGCTGGCCGTGCTCCCCTTCGAGAACCTCGGCCGCCCCGAGGACGGGTACTTCGCCGACGGCGTGACCGACGAGGTGCGCGGCAAGCTCGCCGCGCTGCCCGGCCTAGAGGTGATCGCCCGCACCAGTTCGGTCCAGTACAAGGAGACCACGAAGAGCCCGCGGCAGATCGGGCAGGAGCTGGGCGTCGACTATCTGCTTACCGGGACGGTCCGGTGGGACAAGGACTCGGGCGGACCCAGCCGGGTGCGGGTGAGCCCCGAGCTGGTCCAGGTCTCGACCGCCTCGACCACGTGGCAGCAGCCCTTCGATGCGGCGCTCACCGACGTGTTCCAGGTGCAGGCCGACGTGGCCGCGCGGGTGGCCGAGGGGCTTGGCGTGGCGCTCAAGGCGGGCGAACGCGAGCGGCTTAGCGAGCGGTCCACCGAGAACCTGGCCGCCTACGACGCCTTCCTCCGCGGCGAGCAGGCGGCTGAGGGGCTTGCCATTAGCGACCTCGCGTCACTCACGCGGGCGCGCCAGTACTACGAGCGGGCGGTGGCTCTGGACTCCGGCTTTGCTCTAGCCTGGGCGCAGCTCTCGCGCGCACACTCTCGGCTCTATTGGAACGCCCCGAGCCCCGCGGCAGCGACGGCCGCTCAACGGGCGGCCGAGCGGGCGGTGGCACTCGCGCCCAAGCGCCCCGAGGGCTACCTGGCCTTCGGGAACTACTATGAGGTCGTGCGCTACGACCCTTCGCGCGCCCTCGAGCAGTACGCAAAGGGGCGGCAACTCGCGCCCAAGGACCCCAGGCTCCTGGCCTGGGCCGGGTGGGGCGAGTTCCTCCTTGGGCGGTTCGACGAGGGACTCGAGCACATGCGAGAAGCTGAGGCGCTCGATCCGCCTCTCTGTAGACATTGCGAGCAGCCTTACTTGGCCACTGCTCACCCGCCGTCGCCATGTTGAGGCGCTCGCCACCGCCGAGCGCGCCCGCAGGCTGGCGCCGACCAATCTCACTGTGATCGCCACCGTAGTGTCCGTCCACCTAGCGCAAGGCAACCTGGCCGGGGCACGGGCGGTTCTCCGAGCGGTGCCACGGGAGGTGGACCCCGCGGAGTTGGTGGCCCACATCGCCACGGTCGATCTCTACTGGGTGCTGGACGACGCGCAACAGCGGCTGCTTCTGCGGCTCTCGCCCGAGCCGTTCGGCGGCAACCGCGCCGCGTGGGGTCTGGCATTGGCCGAAACCCACGCGCTCCGGGGAGATTCCGATGTCGCGCGAGCCTACGCCGACTCTGCTCGCCTCGCGTTCGAAGCCCGGCTCCGCGACGTGCCCCAGGACGCGCCGACCCACACGTACCTGGGCCTGGCGCTCGCGCTACCTGGGGCGCGCGCCGAGGCGATGCGTGAGGGCGAGCGGGGCGTGGAACTCATGCCGATCAGCAGGAACGCGTTGCTAGGGGCGGATCTCCAGCGACGTGCTCGCCTGGACCTACTCCATCATGGGTGAGCCAGAGAAGGCGCTCGCCAGGCTGGAGCCGCTGTTCACGCTACCCTACTACGCTGTCCCCCGGCTGGCTCCGTATCGACCCCAGCTTCGCCCCGCTTCGGGGCAACCCGCGCTTCGAGCGGCTGGTCGCGGGGAAGTAAGAGGGAGATTGGCGAGAGGTATGCAGGACCAAGGGGGATCGTTCGGTCTGAGCCTCAGATTAGCTCGCCAGCACCAACGCACCATCAACCGCGCGGCACGGCGTGGAGTTGTATTGCGAAGCCACTTGGAAGAAAAAACCCCGGTGACCATCTCTTCACCGTGGAAGAGCAAACCAGCGCAGTCAACGCGCTGTACGAGGGTCTTGGGCACCGCTTTCATATCCCCACATGCCTGTTTCTGCCGGAGAACCGCAGCAGAAACGGTAGCGGTCGCCGTCGCTGTGGCTCGGGGGCGACTATGCCAAACGGCTCGGGGACACGTCGGGTGACAGCCCGCTCGCTCCAACTCGGGCCTACTGCCGCGATCCGCCGACCATCACCAGCCGCCGCACCCCCCGGTCATACGTGACGAGGACCACCTCACCCCGTCCCACGGTCACCGTCGTATCCAACGACAGCCGCGGAGGCAACGCCTCCTGCCGCTGCCGTTTCCGCTCCTCGCGCTCCCGCACGCCACGGTCGGACTCGAGCCCGCTCGACTCCTCAGCGTCTTCGTCATCGTCAGCGCCAGCCTCATCCTCGGCGTCGTCCTGATCTTCCGCTTCCTCGCCGTCCGCGTCCGTCGTGTCCACCCGCACCACTTCGACGCTGATCGTACGGGCCCCGGGCAGCAGCGGATACTCCCCCAGAAAGTGAATCGGCCGGTCGCCGCGCAGGCCACCGCCGGTCACCGTGTCGAGCGACACGGCCCGTCCATCCGTCTCCACCCGCAGCCCGTAGCGTGCAGAGCTTCCCTCGCACTCCAGCCGCTGCCGCATGTGCGCCGGACGCTCCGCCAGTTCCTCGTCGGTGTACCGGCGGCACCGCTCGATGCGCTCGGGGCGCCCGCTCCAGGACAGCCGAAGCAGCCCCTCGGTCCCGCGACCGGTCGCGTATCCAGCGCGCGAGAGCAGGACCAGCGCCGCCGTGACCACAATCGCGAGGAGGACGGCCAAGGCCCGCCGCGTGGTCCCCCTCATCGGCGCGCTCCTCGACGAGGCGGTGGCGCCGGCTCGCAGGTCGTATCGGGTTCCGGCCGCGTCTCGGCATTCGGGCGATCCAGCTCGCGCACCACCTCTCGGAGCGCGCGCACGGCGGCCAGCACGGTACCGGCCTCTCGCGCACCTGCCGGGCTCACCGCGATCCGGCGGCGATCCACCCGCGCCTGCAGCTCGGCCTCCCGCCCATCGTAGAGCCGCGCCTGGAGCCAGCGGGGGCCCTCCCGATTCCGGCAATCCCGCGCTGGGCAGGGCAGCACCAGCACTCCGCCTGCCCCGCCGCGCACCAGCAGCTCCACGACCGAGGTGTGCAGGTTGCCGGCGCAGTCAACCGGGTACACCACCGCGCCTTCCCGCCGGATCTCGTCGGCCAGCGCGTCCGCTCCCTGCACGCAGGCGATCGCGACCAGCTCTCCGGCTTTCCGATCGGGTTGGCCCAGGAACCCGCGCACCCGCTCGATCTGGTCCCGCCCGGTGCGCCCCGGCGGTCCCACGCCCATCGGCGCGCAGGAGCCGGCGCAGATCCCGCAGCTGACGCACCGTGCCGGATCGACGCGCGCCACCACGTCGGCTCTGCCGTCGTCCCGCGGGATCATGGTGATGGCCTCGTAGGGACAGTCCCACGCGCACTGATGGCACCCGACGCAGATCGCCTCGTCCACCCAGGAAGGCGGACGCTCCCCCGATTTCGGGCGGGTCCACCGCGGCACCAGGAGCAGCGCCGCCGTCACCGCGACGCCGGAGAGCCAGACCACGCCCGGAGACAACGTGCTCGTGAGCGGCAGCCACCAGGTGTAGAGCCAGTCCACCGTCAGGCGGCTGCTGACCGAGAACGCGTCGCCCTCCGGCTCCATGCCGAGCGGGGCGATCAGCGCCGCCGCGAGGAGCAGGCCCACGACGGCGACGGTGAGACGCCGCGGTGGCAGCAGCGTGGGACGGGCGATCCGGGAGACGTGCAGCCAGAGCACGAGCCCCATGCCCAGCGGGATCGTGAGATGGACGAAGAGGGTCAGGAAGAAGAACGTGCCGGGCACCGGCCGCTCGCCCAGGAAGGCGCGGCTCACCGGTTCCGAGAGGATGGGCAGGGCATCGAGAACGCGGGCGGCCTCGACCGCCATCGCCCGCCCGAAGGTGTCCCACACCAGCACGAAGCCGGTCACCCCGCAGACCGCGACCAGGCCGAGCAGCACCACACCGGATGCCCAGGCCAGCGCGCGGGGTCCCCAGGTGCGCCGCTGCACGACGATCCGGATCCCGTGTACCAGCGTCGCGACCATGGCGGCATCCGAGGCGTAGCGGTGCACCCCCCGCACCCAGTTGCCGATCCAGCGGTCCTGGGTGATCCGCGCGACCGAGTCCCAGGGCGTGCCCACCCGGTAGAACACCACCAGCCACAGGCCGGTGACCAGCAGCACCAGCAACAGCGCCACCGCGATGGTGCCGCTCTGGTAGAGGGGATTGAGATGGGAGCCGTAGAGCCGGTTGACGAGGGCGTCGGCAGCAGCCAGCAGCCGCCGCCCACGGCGCTGTGCGTCAGGCATGGGCCATAGAATAATGGTCTCGCTGCGTGGGACTATGAAGAAGTCATTAATTAGCGGTGAACTTTGGTGACGACCGCTTGCGCCCGCATTGTCCATCCTGCATTGTCGTGCGACTCCAAGCCTTCCGATGCCACTGATCCCAGGAGATGCCATGGACGACGATGCAGAACCGCGGGACATCCCGTTGGGTCAGCGACTCTTCGACAACGTGTTCCTCCTGATGTTCGCGGGTATCCTCGTGATGGTGGCGTTCTACACGGCGTGGGGCCTCTGGGAAGTGATGACCCTCGACCGGTCGCCGCTGCCATGAGCCCCGCCCGCACACCCGAGACCCACACCGGGCTCGACTCCCCGACCGGTGTGTGGTGGAAGCCGGCGCACCGCGCCGAGAAGCTCTGGGTCGGCATCGCCTTCGGCTGGTGCATGGTGCTCTTCGCCATGATGCCGCTCTGGCATCTCAAGGGCGGGCAGAATCCCTCCGGGATCCGTCGCAAGACCGACCCGCGCCGCCTTCATGAAGCGGACCCAGGAGTTCATCGCCCAGTACAAGGTCGGCACCGACCGCGGCCTTCCGGTGGTCGAGCCGCCGCCGGGGAGCGACGTCTACCTCGCCGCACTCACCGTTCCAGTGGACTCCGATCCTCCGGCTCCGGCAGGGCGCGGAGTACACGCTGCACCTTTCGTCGCTCGACGTCAATCACGGCTTCTCGCTCTTTCCCGATGAACGTCAACTTCCAGGTCGTCCCGGGCTACGACTACGGCCTGCGCGTCACGCCGACCGCGGCCGGCGACTTCCGGATCATCTGCAACGAGTTCTGCGGCATCGGCCACCACACGATGGTGGGGCGCGTCATCGTGACGGACAGCGCGGGCCGCGAGATCGCCCGCTCGGAGGAGTGCCCGATGAGCGCCACTCTCCCCGCCCGCCGAGACCGGCGGCGCCTTCCGGCTCTGTCCCACCACCGGCCGCCAGATCCATCTGCCGGGTGAGGCGCTGGTCAAGGCCAACGCGGTGATCTCGATCGTGGCGCTCCTGATCGGCGCGATCGCCGCGATCCTGCTCGTGCTCACCCGCTGGCAGGCGGTCCACCTGCTGCCGGCCGAGTGGTACTACCGCGTGCTCACCGTCCACGGGATGAGCATGCTGATCTTCTTCATCATCTTCTTCGAGATGGCGGTGCTGCACTTCGCCAGCACCGCGCTGCTCAACGCCCGGGCGGCGGTCCCGCGAGTGAGCTGGGCCGCGTTCGCCCTGATGGCGGGAGGCGCGCTCCTGGTCGAGGTCGATGATCTGGAGCGGCAGGGCGGACGTGCTCTTCACCTCCTACGTGCCCCTGCGGGCCCATCCGCTCTTCTACCTGGGCATCATCCTCTTCGCCGTCGGCGCGCTGATCGTGACCGGAGTCTTCTTCGCGAACCTGGTGGCCGCGAAGCGGGAGCGGACGTACGCGGGGTCGCTGCCGCTGGTGGTCTACGGCGCCGCGACGGCGGCCATCATCGCCGTGATCACCCTGCTGCACGGCGCCGCCATCTATATCCCGACCTTCCTCTGGTCGCTCGGCCTCATGGAGGTGGACCCGCAGATCTACCGGTTGATCTGGTGGGCGCTCGGCCATTCCTCGCAGCAGATCAACGTCGCGGCGATGGTCGCCGTCTGGTACATGCTCGGCGCGCTCACGATCGGGGCGGTGGTGCTGAACGAGAAGATCAGCCGGCTGGCGTTCGTGCTCTACATCCTCTTCATCTCGATGGCGTCCGCCCACCACCTGCTGGTGGATCCCGGCATGGGCTCGGCGTGGAAGGTCGTGAACACCAGCTACTTCATGTACATGGCGGTGCTGGCGTCAGCATGATCCACGGCTTCACCGTGCCGGCCGGCATGGAGCTGGGTCATGCGACTCCGCGGCGTTCACGCAACGGGCTCTTCGGCTGGCTCCGGCGGGCTCCCTGGGGAGACCCCGGGTTCAGCTCGCTGGTGTTCTCGGTGGTCGTGTTCGGCTTCGTGGGCGGCATCACCGGCGTCACCATCGGCACCGAGCAGATCAACATCATCGTCCACAACACGCTCCGCTCGCCCGGACACTTCCATGCCACCGTGGTGAGCGGCACGGCCATGGCCTTCATGGGCGCGACCTACTACCTGATCCCGCTCGTCTTCCAGCGCAAGGTGGCGTTCTGGGGATTCGCGAAGATGCAGCCGTATCTCTTCGCGGGCGGCATGCTGTTCTTCACCGTCTTCGATGACGTTCGCGGGCCAGTTCGGCGTCCCCCGGCGGCACTGGGACATCAGCTTCAGCCAGGCGCCGTTCGACGTCCAGTTCAATCCGGCCGTGGACCTCGTCCTCGCCATCATGGCGCTCGGTGGGATCGCTGGCGGCCACGGCCGCGCTCGGCTTCGTGGCGATCGCCGTCAAGTCGGTGTTCTTCGGCGAGCCGCTGGGCACCGTTCGCGAGGGCGTGGCGATGCGCGGCGTGCCCACACGGCATCACCCACCCGCCGCGGCACTCGGCCAACGTGGACCAGCTCAACGCCGAGCTGCACGCGCCGGGCCGCGGGATCATGGGACCGGCGCCGGGCACGCTGGTGCTGGTGTTCATCTTCCTCGCGGCGTTCATGCTCTACTTCTTCGTGAACTGGAAGGTGCTCTCTGCGGTCTGGAAGATCGGTTGAGCCGATGACGGGCCGCGGGGCGCTCGCACTGGGCGCGCTCGCGGCCATCGTCGTCGTGACCGCCGCCTGGTGGGCCTTGGCGCTCTGGCCCCTCACCGCCGCGGCCCCCGAGTGGCTGCTCCGCACCCGCGAAGTGTGCTTCGGCGCGACCCGGCACACCTTGCCCAACGCCGGCGGGTGGATCCTGCTGATCGGCGAGCCGGTCGGGCTCATCGCGGTCCTGGCGGTGGTCTGGGGCGACGCGCTGCGGGAAGGATTTCGCGCGGCCGCGGCGCGACCGATCGGCCGAGCGATCCTGGCCGGGGCCACGCTGGGGCTGGTGGGCGGACTCGCCGCGGCCGCGCGTCTCGTGGCGGAGGTACGGGGCGAGCCCTTCGTCGTGCGCGCGCCGGAAGACCTCGCCGCGGCCGCAGCCGCCGGGCGAGTGAACGACAAGGCGCCGCTGCTCCACCTCGTGGACCAGCATGGGGACTCGGTCTCGCTGGAGCGGTTCAGGGGACGACCGGTGATCGTCACGTTCGCCTTCGGCCACTGCACGACGGTCTGCCCGCTCACGGTTCACGCGGCCCGGACCGCTGCCCGGCGCCTCTCGGGCAAGGGTGCGGTGCTGCTGGTGGTCACGCTCGACCCCTGGCGCGACACCGAGCCGCGGCTGGCCTACCTGGCCCGGGAGTGGGAGCTGGGCGAGGGCATGCACCTGCTGAGCGGCGGGGTGGACGACGTGGAGCGGACGCTCAGCGCGTGGCGGGTACCACGGGCCCGGAACCCGGCCACCGGCGATGTCTCCCACCCCTCGATGGTCTACGTGGTGGGCGTCGGCGGCCGTCTCGAGTACGCGCTCGGTGCGGATCCCGCCGTGATCGTCGCGGCGGTGGACGAGCTGTCCGCCCGAGCGGGCGGCTGAGGGAGGGATTCGGCTCACTTGTGCGCGTGAGCCGTCTCATCGAGGAGCCGCTGTCCCGCCATCATGTGCGCCTCGAATGCCGGCGCCACCTTCACGACCAACGCCCTCAGCTCTTCGTTCTTGATGGCCGGCAGCAGCGTGGTCTTCACCGCGTCGATGACCGCCTTGTGGTAAGCCACCTCGTGCTCCAGATACGCCCGGTCGAACTCGGCTCCCTTCAGCGCCTTCAGACGACTCATCGCCGCGGCGTGGTCCTTCGCGGACTGATCATCCTTCGGCGGCGTCGGCGTGACGTGGAGCTTGGCCGCGAGATCCCGGCCCTGCTGCCGCACCGCTCCGTGGTCATTGACCATCATGGTACCGAACTGACGCACCTCCTTGGTCGTACCGCGCTCGGCGCCGAGCGCGCCGGTTTCCATGTCGGCGGTGTTCGCGGCATCGAAGATCGCCACGATCGTCGGGTCGTCGAGGGCGGTGCTCTGGGCGTCGGCGGGGGTGATGCCGAGCAGTGACAGGGAGGCGGCGAGGCCAGCCATGGCAATCCGGTACATGACAGCTCCTGGGTAGGGTGAAAGCGCGTGGCGAACGAATCCCACCCAGGCATGTTGGCACTCTATTACCTATTTGTCAAGTATTTCTTTGACTTATTTGACAAGTAGCGCCTGTTTGTTATAACCTGTTTCGGACCAGCTACATGGAGTGGGGCATGACGGTGGACATGTCGGGCCGATTCTGGGAGACCACCCGAGGGCGGGTGTTGGCATTGCTGCGCCAGGGGCCCCGCACCGTCGAGGATCTCGCCGGGGCCCTCGGGCTCACGGACAACGCGATCCGGGCCCACCTCGCTACGCTGGAGCGGGACGGGCTGGTGGTCTCCCAGGGCGTCCGCCGCGGACCCGGGGCGGGCAAGCCGGCGCAGGTCTACGTCCTCGGCCCGGACGTGTCGGTGCGCCTGAGCCGGGCCTACGCCCCCGTGCTGGCCGAACTGGCGGACGAGCTGATCCAGGAGTTGGGGCCCGATCGCACCGAGGCCCTGATGCGGGCGGCGGGACGGCGCTTGGTCTCCACGCGGGCCGGAACGGCTCGATCGCTGGAGCAGCGGGTGGCGGAGGCGGTCGGCCTCCTGAACGAGCTGGGCGGCGACGTGACGGCCACGCCGGTCGAGGGCGGCTTCAGGGTGCGAGGGACCGGCTGCCCCCTATCCGCCGCCGTGAGCCGCCGACCCGAGACCTGTCAGGCGATCCGCGGCCTTCTTGCCGAAGTCGTCGGCGTCGAGGTGGCTCGTTGCTGCGATGAAGGTCCCAACCCCCGCTGCTGCTTCACCGTCTCCAGCGCCGCGTAGGGCCCTGATGGCCGCGGGGGACGCCGCAGGGCTCCGGCACCTCTATGTCGAGCACGACCATCCCCGCGATCCACTCGCCTCGGTGCGGGCCGGCTACCGGTACCTCAGCGGCCTCGAGTTCTAGGGCAATGGGGTGCCGCGGCGCCGTTTGCCCCTTCCCCCCACCCAACTAGATTCCCGGGCAAATGAGCCAGATCACCGTCGAGAAGACCGCCGAAGATTCGGCCTCCAAGTCACTGCGCGTGACCGTGCCCGTGGACCGGGTGCGCGAGGCCGAGGCCAAGGCGGTGAAGTACTACGCCAAGCGCGCCCGCCTGCCCGGCTTCCGACCCGGCAAGGCGCCCGACGCGGTGGTCCGCAAGCGGTTCAACGACGCCATCCGCCAGACCGTGCTCGAAGAGGTGCTGCGCGAGGGCTGGGAGACGGCCAAGAGCACCGAGTCGCTCAAGCCGATCTCCGACCCGTCGGTGCGGAACCTCAAGTTCGAAGAGGGCAGCCCGATCGAGTTCGACCTGCTGATCGAGGTGCGGCCCGAGATCAAGCTCGAGCGCACCAGCGGGTTCAAGCTCGAGCGCCGGAAGGCGGCGGTGACCGACGGCGCCGTAGACGAACGGCTGGCGTCGCTGCAGGAGGCCAAGGCCGCCTGGATCCCGATCACCGGGGAGAAGGCCGCGCCCGGCCAGATGGTCCGGGTCGAGGTCGCACCGATCGAAGACGGGACGGCGGGAGCCTCCCAGCCGTACGATCTGGTGCTGGGCCAGAACCAGGCGATCCCGGAGCTGGAGGAGCGGATCATGGGGCTCCTGCCCGGCGAGACCACCGAGACCGAGGTCCACTTCCCCGAAGACCATCCCGACGAGAAGCGGCGGGGACAGAGCCGCAAGGTCCGGGTGACCCTGCACGAGGTGAAGCGGCAGGAGCTTCCCCCGCTCGACGACGCCTTCGCCCGGGAGATGGGCGACTTCGAGGGCCTCGACGCCTTTCGCGCCGCGGTGCGGACCGACCTCGAGCAGGACGCCGAGCGAGAGGCGGACGCGCAGGTGCGCCAGTCCCTGCTCGCCCAGGTGGTGGAGGCCAACGGGATCCAGGCGCCGGAGTCGCTGGTGCACCGGCTGATGCACGGCTACGCCGAGATCTACCGGATCCCGCCCGACCAGCTCGGGGCCTTCGAGAAGCAGTTCCACGAGATCGCCGAGACCCAGGTGAAGCGCGACCTGGTGCTCGACGCCGTGGTCGAGCAGCAGGGCCTTCGTGCCACCGAGGCGGAGATCGACGCCCGGATCGCCACCATGGCGGAGGCGCGCGGCGTCTCGGCCGGCGAGCTGTACGGCTCGCTGCAGAAGGCGAACCGGCTCGCCGAGCTCGAGCGGGGGATCACCGAGGAGAAGGCGTTCGCGTTCCTGCTGGGCCAATCCACTGTCGACGAGGCGGCATCCTGACGATGGCCACGATTTACCCACCGTACATCATCGAGCGCTCCAGCCGGGGCGAGCGGACCTACGACATCTTTTCGCGACTCCTGATGGATCGGATCGTGTTCCTCGGGGCCCCGATCAACGATGACGTGTCCAACATCATCATCGCGCAGCTGCTCTTCCTCGAGGCCGACAACCCCGACAAGGACATCTACCTCTATCTCAACTCGCCCGGCGGCGTCGTCTCGGCGGGCATGGCGATCTACGACACCATGCAGCACCTGCGGGCCCCGGTAAACACCATCTGCATGGGTATGGCGGCCTCGATGGGGTCGTTCCTGCTGGCCGCGGGCACCAAGGGCAAGCGGAGCGCGCTGCCCCACTCCCGGATCATGATCCACCAGCCGTCGGGCGGCGCCCAGGGCACCGCGGCCGACATCGAGATCCAGGCGCGGGAGATCCTCTATCTCCGCTCCAAGATGAACTCCCTCTACGCTTTCCACACCGGCCAGCCGATCGAGACCATCGAGCGCGACATGGACCGGGACCGGTTCATGAGCGCCGAGGAAGCCAAGACGTATGGCCTGATCGACAGCGTGTTTACGCCGCGGAAGGACCTCGTTCCGAAGACGGACGGCAAGAAGGAGACTTGACGCCCCCGGCGCCGGGATTCACCTTTCCGGCACCCCCACCCACTCCAGGCGACGCGGGTTCATGTCCAACGACAAGCACCTCCGCTGCTCGTTTTGCGGCAAATCCAAGGACTCGGTCCGGAAGTTCATCTCCGGCCCCTCCGTCTACATCTGCAACGAGTGCATCACGCTCTGCAATGAGATCCTTGCGGAGGACGAAGAGCGCGAGGTCGCGGACAGCATTACCCAGGTCCCCACGCCGGGTGAGATCAAGGACGTGCTGGACCAGTACGTGATCGGCCAGGAGCGCGCCAAGCGCACCCTGGCCGTCGCCGTCTACAACCACTACAAGCGGATCAACGCCTCGAACGGCCGGGACACCGACGTCGAGCTCGACAAGTCGAACATCCTGCTTCTCGGCCCGACCGGCGTGGGCAAGACCCTCCTGGCCCAGACCCTGGCCCGCATTCTCGACGTTCCGTTCACCATCGCCGACGCCACCACCCTCACCGAGGCCGGCTACGTCGGCGAGGACGTGGAGAACATCCTGGTGCGGCTGCTCCAGGCGGGCGAGTTCAACGTGGCGGAGTGCGAGCGCGGCATCGTCTATATCGACGAGATCGACAAGATCGCGCGGAAGTCGGAGAACCCGAGCATCACGCGCGACGTGTCGGGCGAAGGCGTCCAGCAGGCGCTGCTCAAGATCCTCGAGGGCACCATCGCCTCGGTCCCGCCCCAGGGCGGGCGGAAGCACCCGCAGCAGGAATACATCCAGATCAACACCAAGGACATCCTGTTCATCTGCGGCGGCGCGTTCGACGGGCTCGAGAAGATCATCGAGGCCCGGACCGGCCGGCAGCAGATCGGCTTCGCCGACGAGGCCCGGAAGCGCGACCCCGAGCTGAGCAAGCAGAACCCCTACGCCGAAGTGGAGCCCGACGATCTGCTCCGGTTCGGTCTGATCCCCGAGCTGGTGGGACGGCTCCCGGTGGTGGTGTCGCTCGAGGCGCTCGACGAGGAGGCGCTGATGCGCATCCTCATCGAGCCCAAGAACGCGCTCACCAAGCAGTACAAGAAGCTGTTCGAGCTGGAGGACGTGGGCCTCACGTTCGACCCGGAGTCGCTCCGCGCCGTGGCCCAGAAGGCGCTCAAGCGGGGCACCGGCGCCCGCGGACTGCGCGCGATCCTCGAGACCATGATGACCGACATCATGTTCGACCTCCCGCACCGGGACGACGTGCGCGAGATCGTGATCACCAAGGAAGCCATCAACGAAGGGGTGGCGCCGCTGGTGGTCACCGAGCGCGCGCGCACCAAGCGCGAGGCCTAGGCAGGCCCCGGAACTAGAGCGACCGCAGGAACGTCAGCAGCGCCTCTCGATCGGCCGCAGGCAGCTCCCGTACCCGGGACGTCGCCGCGGCCGCTTCTCCATCCTTGCCACAGGATCGCTTCCAGCAGGCTCCGCGCGCGCCCGTCGTGCAGGAAGCTGGTGTGTCCGCTCACGACCAGGGTGAGTCCGATGCCCCAGAGCGGCGACGTCCGCCATTCGCTGCCGGTGGCCTCGAAATCCGGCCGCCCGTCGGCCAGCCCCGGACCCATGTCGTGCAGCAGCAGGTCGGTGTAGGGTCGGATGACCTGGCCCGAGGCCTCGGGCACGTCGGCCAGCTGGCCGGTGCGAAGCTCGGGGAGGTGGCAGGAGGCGCACCCCACGTCGCGGAACACGACGCTCGCCGCGGCGGGCCTGACTGGTCGTCGAGTCCGCGCCGGGCCGGGACGCCCAGAGTCCGGATGTAGTGCTGGGCAGCCGCACCACTTCGTCGTTCACGTCGGGCGCGTGAGACTCGCACCCGGGCAGGCCCTCCACGGCTCCGCCGGCATGAACGACGAGGTCACACCCATATCCCCGTTGTACGCCGCCGCCGTCTGCTGCAGCACGGACGCGGTATTCGCCTTCCACCCGAAGCGGCCGACGGCGACGGCGCCGGTCGTCCGGTCCCAGACGTGATTGGGGCGGCCGCTGATCCCGTCGCCGTCGGCATCGTCGGGATCGGCGTTGGCCAGGATGGCGGGCTCGCTCAGGGCTTCCAGCAGACCCAGGCCGAATACCGGCGGCGCGATGCGGGGGAGACGAGGAGGCCGGCGGGGAGCGGCCCCGGCGTTCCGTCGAGCGTGTACTCGCGGCCGTCGCAGGGAGTACGGCGTCCCGTCGGCCAGCGTGCCGGGCACTTCGACGTAGCTCACGCCCGCGCTGCCTTCGGGCGGAATCCCACGATGGCCCGCAGCTGCAGCTGGAGACCGACCCCGGGCGCGGGATTGGGCCCGCCCTGCGGGTCCACGCCCGCCACGCTGGTCCGGAACAGCATGGACCCGAACGGCTCGCCCGGCGTGGGAGGGCGCCCACGACCGTCGCCGACGTGGCACCGCTCGCAGCTGGTGTTGTTGAAGACCGGCCCCAGGCCGCCGTTGACCGGCGCGGGCGCGGTGACGAACGTCGCCCCGAACTGCGCGTCGCCGGCCATGTGACGTTCGAAGCTCGCGTCACCCAGGTTGGGGGCCGGGGTCTCGAACGCCGCGCTGGTCGCGTCGAACACGGTCATGGCGCCGCCGGACAGCGCGAGCGCGTCGTCCCCGCCGCCGCCACCGCTGCCGGTGGCGTCGCTGCACCCCCAGAGGGCGAGGGCGAGGAGCAGCGGTCCGAGACCGTGTCGAGGAGGCGGGGTCATTGCGCCAGCGGCAGGACCTCCGACTCGAGCGTCTGGCGCAGGGCGCCGACCGCGGTGCGCGCGGCCTCGACCGCAGCCTGATTGGAGTGATCGCCTCACCGAACGTCGGCGTCATGGCGACGATCGCCGTGATGGCCGCGTCGATCTGGGCCACGATGGTGTCGTCGAGCGCCGGGTCCGCCGCCTGCACCAGCCCCTGTACGCCGACGCCGCTCCGGCCCTCGTAGCCGCCCAGGTAGATGTTCTGCACACTCCGGATGTTGTCCGCGAAGTCGGCGTTGGAGTTGTTGCTGAACTGCGACTCCTCGAGTGACCGATCCTGCTGGTCGAACGGGTCGCTGATCTTGCCGTTCCCCACCTCGTCGCAGATCACGATCAGCCCGTTGATGATCTCCTGCACCGCCTGCGACTGGCTGGTGTAGACCGAGTTGCCGGGCTCGCCGGCGGTGGCCACGGTCGCGCTGAAGTCGTCGCCCGCCGGGTCCCACGCCTCGCGCAGCCGGCTGACGGCGCCCACCAGGCTCTGGGTGACGGCGTCGAGATACTCCAGCTCGCGCGGCGTCAGCTCCGCGGCGGTCTTGCCGCCGTCGGTGCCGAAGAGGAGGTACTCGATCGTGTGGAAGCCCTTGAGCGTCCCTTCGAGCGCGTCGATGCTCTCCTTGGTCAGCGGGTCTCCGCTCGCGAGCACCGCGTCGAGGTCGGCGACGTTGACCGGCCAGCTGTCGATGCTGGGGTCGATCCCCTCGGTGTCCACCGGTCCGAAGAGAAAGCCTTCCGACTGCTCCCAGGGCACCCGCGTCTCCCGCCAGGCGTCGCGCGCCGCTTCCAGGTTGACCTCGCGTCACGCTCGGCGCCGAGGGTGACGACGGCGGCGTTCAGCGCCTCAGCCTTGGTCTCCAGATCCACGTAGGTCGGGAGGATCACCTCGCTGGGCACATCGGCGAGGAGCTGCGGTCGCGTCGAACTCGTCCGACGGCGGCGCTCTCGGTGTCGCTGCACGCGGTGGCGAACGCGAGCAGGGCCAGCACGACAGGCGCGCGGAGCGGCGAAGGGGCAAGCCGAGCATGAGCATCTCTTTCGAGTAGAGGTGTGCGGTCACAGCGTCACTCGCCGAAGATCAGTCCGAATCCGAGCGCGACCGTGTCTTCCCTTCTTCGCGGTCGCGAGACCGACGGTGCGATGCGCGTACTCGCCTTTGACGAGGAAAGTCGGGTGGACCCGCCAGTTGAGGCCGGTGGTGAAGACCTGCCGCTCCCAGCGCGGGTTGTCGAACACCTCCGCCGCGACGCCGTGCATCGAGTCGTAATCGTCGTACCGCGCGAACAGGTCGAGCCCCCTGGCCCCCGGCGTGGGCCGGCTCGCCGCTGAGCAGCGGCAGCACGTCGTAGCCCGCCTCGATGAACCAGCCGAGCGCGGCGCTGGCGACCGGCGTGCGCTTCACGTTGAGGTTGTTGGACAGATTCCGATTGGCCGCGCGAGACCATCGGCGCTGTTCTGCAGCCGTCCGTAGAGCACCAGCCCGCGCGCCTTGAAGGGACCCCGCTCCACCACCGCGTGCGCCTCCACGATGGCGACGTTGGCCGGGACGTCGAGATCCGCCTTGGGCGGTTCGGTGCGCTGTTGCCGAAGTACCCCGACACGCCCACGTAGCTCTCGGCGGCGAGGTCGTAGTCCAGCCGGCCGACCACCGCGAGCGCGTTGGCGTTCGCCCTGCTCGAAGCGCTTCTGCCATCCGCCCACGATCCAGTTCGCCGAGCTGAACCCCGTCGCATCGAGTCCGGTCACCAGCAGCGCCTGGTAGCGCGCTCGACCGAGGCCGCCGAACACCGCCACTCCCGGTCTCGTGCCAGAGCGTGGGGATCAGCGCGATCTCGGTCTCGTGCCGGGTGTTGGTGAAGTACTCGTCGGGCTCGTCGTGAGAGCTGGTGAGACCGACGGGGACATAGATCCGTCCGACGCGGACGTTGAAGGCCGGCTTGAGCGTGAACACCGCCTGCAGCTTCTCGACCTCGATTGCCCCGCCCTTCTCGATCTCGGTCTCGAACTCACCGAACTCCTCGAAGGGATCGAACTCCACCGTGACTCCGGTGCCGCCATGCTCGAACTCGATCTCCGCGTCGAACCGGAGCCAGTCGTTCACCAGGTACGACGGCTCGATCGCGAGCCGCTCGAGGTCGATCTTGTTGCGGCGGTTGGGATCGGTCTGCCAATCGAAGCGGTAGTAGTTGGCGACGGCGTACCCGGAGACCGAGAACCGGCCTGCCGCCTCCGGTTCCTTCTCCTGGGCGGAGAGCGAGTCGGCGAAGGGGCCGGCGAGGACGAAAGCGGTGACGGCAAGAGCGGCGGCGGGAAACTGGCGCACGGTCGGGGTGGGGCCTCGGACGACTTGGGTGAGCCTGACGACTTGGGTGAGAATGAGAATCAATTGTATACGTAAATGCCTACTACGATATTCCCCATTGTCTTGCCTGTCAATCGGCGGCCCGACACATTCCGCCCATGCCCGCACCCCCGGCGCCACGCGCCCCCACGCCCGCCGGAGAGGGAGACGCGCGGCGCACTGTCCTCGGCTCCGCCGAGTTCGTAGGTTCCTACCCCGACCCCCAGGTGCGCCTGGTTCCGGCGCTGCCGGAGATCGCCCTGATCGGTCGCTCCAACGTCGGCAAATCCAGCTTGCTCAACGCGCTGGTCGGCCAGCCGGGCCTCGCCCGGGTCAGCGCGACGCCGGGGAAGACCACGCTGCTGAACGCGTTTCGCCTCCCCGACTTCTACCTGGTGGATCTCCCCGGGTACGGCTTCGCCCGCGCCGGCAAGGCGGCGCGGGCCGGGTATCGGGAGCTGGTCACCGGCTACCTCGTCCGCCGAGAGTCGCTCACCGGCGTGGTCTGGCTGCTGGATATCAGGCGCGACCCCTCCCCGGACGACCTGGAGATCCAACGACTCCTGATCGAGGGCGGGCGGCCCGTGCTCGCAGCGCTCACCAAGTCCGACAAGATGAGCCGGACGGCGGCGGGTGAGCGCGCCAGGGAGCTGGCGGCGGCACTCGGCATCCACGACGATCAGGTGCAGATCACGAGCAGCAAGTCGCGGGTGGGGATCGTCGAGCTCGCGGAGAGCATTCTCGCTACGGTCGGAGGGTCACGATGAGGACGATCGCGCTGCTGGGCTGCGTCTGGGCGGTCCTGGCGGCATGCGCGCACGCCCAGGGAGGCGGCGGCGCCCTGGATCCGTTGCCGCCCCCCGGCTTCGGCTCCCTGACGCAGGGGGAGCTGTCGCTGCGACTCCGCAACGACGAGCTCGAGGTCCGCTTCGTCCCGCTGGATCAGCGGGTCACCCGGCTGCTCGCGCGCGACGCGTACGAATCGCTGGAGAGCCTGATCCACTCCCGGCGCGCCTCCATCGACAGCGTCGCCCGGATGTCGGGGATCTCCGCGCCGGGGCTCGCCCTGGTGACCTTCTTCGGCCAGCGCGAGGGGGCCCGCTTCGACCCGGGTACCCTATCCCTCAATATCCGGAACCAGATCCTCCGTCCCCGCGGGATCGTGCCGTTCACCCCGCGCTTCACCTCACAGCAGCTCAACGTGCGGGAGCAGGTGACGGCGATCTACGTGTTCGACGAGCTCCTGCCGGTCACCGACGCCTTCACCTTCACCTATCTGGGTCAGGCCTCCGAGGACTGGCAGAACAAGCAGCGGCTGCTCGACCGCGAGCGGGCCCGGGTGGCGGCCCGGTCGCGGGTGACCCGTCCGGACAGCGTGCCGGCCGGAGCTCGCTGACGGCGGCGGCTTGCCCGCCATCCGCCTCGCAAGGAGATTTCGACCTCTCGCGGACCGCCCCGCCTCCGCTGCCCTGGAGTGCCGTATGCCTCACATGCCGCTGCGCACGATCACCGTGCCCGATGCGACGAACCGGGTCTACGACGCCTGGCTCGCCGAGATCGAGGGACGCCTCGGCGAGAAGAGCGCCGACTGGGCCGGGCTCGCGCGCGACATTCTCTACCAGATCTACTATCCCGGTTTCGGGAACTACGACGAGCGGATCGCGGACGAGCGGACACCCCCCGGCGCCCGGCTGTCCCTCCTGTCTCTCGATCCCCGGAACATCACGCTCGAGCCGGAGTACTACGCCGACGTGGACCAGGCGAAGTTCGCCCGGGTCAAGCCGCTCCTCTGGCTCTGGTACAGCTTCGACCGCTCGCCGCTCGGCGGCCAGAACGTGCACCTCGCGGTCCGCTTCCGCCGCCTGCTCGCCGCGCATCTCTTCGCGCGCTGCGGCCGCAACTTCAAGTGCTTTCAGTTCACCGAATTCTCCTACGGCTATAACCTCGAGGTCGGTGACGATGTGGTGGTCCACCGGCACGTCCTGCTCGACGACCGCGGCGGCCTCACGCTCGGGAACCGGGTGAGCATCTCCGACTACGCCAACATCTACAGCCACACCCACAGCATCGTGGACCAGAAAGAGGTCACCAACGCACCCACCGTGCTGGAGGACGACGTGCGCATCACCTACCACGCCACCGTGCTCGCCGGCGTGCGGGTGAGCCGGAACGCGATGGTCGGGGCGGTGGCTGTCGCGACCAAGGACGTGCGAGCGTATCACGTGAATGTCGGCATCCCGGCGAAGTCCATCCGGGTCAAGCCCAACGCGCCGCCCGAGGCCTACGTCACCGAGCGCGTGGCGCGGCGCGATTCGAAGGAGCCCTAACCTGGCCCGCGCGCGCGAGCGCTGGTACCTCTCCCCGTCCGCCATCGCCGCCTGGGCGCTCTGTGGGAGCGCCCTCGTCGCCTCCACCCTGGGCGGCGTGCCGAGCATCCTCGCGATCGTGGCGGGGTTCGCCGGCGCCCTGATCGTGCTGATGGCGGCCTGGCGGCGCGAGTGGGAGGTGCCGCTCCACGCGGTCGCCGTCACGCTGCTCGGCGTCATCGTCTGGTTCGTCAATGACCGGGTCTGGTGGCTGGCGGTCGCCGCCGTGGTCACCATCTCCGCCAGCTTCTGGGTGGCCATCGCGCGTGGGCGGCGGCGGAGCCGTGAGGCCGAGACCAAGTCCGACGCGCTGGCGAGTCAGCTCGACCGGCGGATCAGCGAGCTCTTCTCCCTCCAGGAGCTGAGCTACGTCCTGTCCGAGTCCATCCAGCTCGACCGCATCGTCGAGCAGGTGGCGCGCTACGCGGGGCGGTTTCTGCAGACCGACGGCGCCATCGTCGTGCTCGCCGACGACGACCACCCGGAGCGGCTCGGAGTGGTGGCGGCCACCGGCACCCTGGAGGCGTTGCAGGGCCGAGAGGCCGCGGAGGACGACGCGGGCCTGGTGCGGTTCGCCATCAGCCGCGAGCGGATCGAAGTGGCGCAGGGGGTGGGGACGCCGACGGTGAATCTGATCGCCGGCGTGACGGTGCGGTCGGCCGCGGTCGCGCCGCTCCGGTCGCAGGGTGTCACCATGGGGGCCCTCGCCGTGGCCGACCGCCAGGGCGGGCCGTTCACCACCGAGGACCTCTGGCTGCTTTCGACCGTCGCGACCAACGCCTCCGTCGTGCTGGCGAACAGCCGATTGTACGAGATCGTGCGGCAGAGCAAGGAAGAGTGGGAGACCGCCTTCAACGCGCTCGCCGAGGGGATCGCCGTCGTGGGGCCGACCGGCGGGATTCTCCGCGCCAATCGCGCGCTCGCGGCGCTCGCCGACCTGAGCGAGCGGGAGCTGGTCGGGCGCGGTTTCTGCGAGACGCTGTTCGGCAGCTCCGAGGCCGTGGAGGAGCTGATCCGCGCCGCCTATCGCCGCCAGCGGACCGCGCCGCTGGTGGTGCGACTGGAGCGGCGCCAGCGCGTCCTGCGACTGACCGCCGCCCCCTTCGCCGAGCAGCCGGGACGACAGGCGTCCGCCGGCACCGGCCCGGTGGTGCTGCTGGTGGAGGATGTCACCGAGCAGCGCATCCTCGAGGCCCAGCTCATCCAGAACGACAAGATGGCGTCCATCGGACAGCTGGTGTCCGGGGTGGCCCACGAGCTCAACAACCCGCTCACGTCCATCGCCGGCCTCGCCGAGCTTCTGCTCGAGCGGGAGCCGCACCCCGACTTCCCGCACGAGCACCTGCGCGTGATCCACGACCAGGCCGAGCGGGCCGGCCGGATCGTGCGGAACCTGCTGACGTTCGCGCGGAAAGGTGTGGTCGAGAAGGTCGCCGTCGACCTCAACGATGTCGCGGCACGCACGTCACTCCTGATCGTCTACGAGCTCCAGCTCCACGGCATCGAGCTCGAATCAGCCTTGAGTCCCGAGCCAGTCGTCGTGCTCGGCGACCGCTACGAGCTGCAACAGGTCCTGCTCAACCTGGTGAACAATGCGGTCCACGCCGTGAGCCAGCTGGAGCCGGGCCGGGCGCGGCGCATCCGGATCGAGACCATGGTGCAGGGTGGCAACGCCACCCTGCGGGTGTGGGACTCCGGTCCGGGCGTGCCGGCCCACCTCGTCTCCTACCTGTTCACCCCGTTCTTCACCACCAAGGCGCCCGGTGAAGGCACCGGCCTGGGCTTGTCGCTGAGCTATGGACTGGTGGTGGCTCACGGCGGGATCCTGGCGTACGAGCCGGGCCCGGAGGGCGGCGCCGAGTTCCGGATCAGTCTGCCCGCGTATCAGGCACCCCAGCTGATCCCGGAGGCCGAGACGCCGAAGCCCACCCCCCGGGCGGGTGGGAACCGCATTCTGGTGGTGGACGACGACCCCGGGGTCCACCGGCTGGTGAGCGCGCTGTTCACTCCCCAGGGCCACGTGGTGGAGGCGGTGCGGTCCGGGACCCAGGGACTGCGCATGCTGGGCGAGCGATCGTTCGATCTGATCGTGGCGGATGCGATGGTGACGGCGGGACCGACCGAGCTGTTCGTGCAGGAGCTCGCGACGCGTCACCCCGAGACCTGCGCCCGTCTCGTCGTCGGGGTGTCCGGCAACGGGGTCGGTTCCGACACCGCGCTCGCCGGGGGCATGCGCCAGATCCGGAAGCCGTTCAGCCTGCGCGATCTCAGCGCGCTGGCAGAAGAGATCTTCGCTAGTAACCCGCCGCGCTCGCCGGCCGCCACGGAAGAACGCTGATCCGACCCTTCACCCGCGCCGACGCCGCGGCCGCGTCGGCGGTGGCCCAGTAGTTCCCTCCGGCCGCCAGGTCCGGGGCCTCGATGAACCATCCGCTCATCCGCAGGAACACGTTGCCGGTCACCTCGGTCGCGTGCCCCGTGTTGTCGATCACCAGCCCATCGCCAAGGCCGTCCAGCACGTTGCCCCGCACCCGGCTGCCGCTGGTGCCCTTGAGCACGATGCCCTGCTCCGCACCGCCGACGACATTGTCGTCGATCCGGTGTCCGCGGCTGGCGGCGCCGCCCCGGCGCGGCGCGCTGATCAGGATGCCCACACGGGCACCCAGCAGCACGTTCGCCTCCAGCGTGTTGTCGCTGCCGTGCTCCAGGACGATGCCCGCGATGCGCGCGCCGATGACGGTGTTGGCCCGGACCACGCTCCCATTGAGATGGTCGAGGCGGAACCCGTAGGCCGAGCTGTCGCCCCGGTTTTCCAGGAACGTGGTGCTCCACGAGCGGCTGGCGCTGAACGCGGTGCCGGTGGAGGAGGCGTCGTTCCGGAAGACCAGGTTGCCGATGGAGGGCCGGGTGAGCGGCGCCTGGCCGCTGATCCGGAGCCCCGCGCTCGACCGGGTGAGATCGTTCTCGGCGATCGTGTTGGAGTCGCTGCCCTCCCGGAGCAGGATCGCGGCGGCGCCGCAGTCCACCGAGGGAGGCGCACACCGGATGGTGTGGTGCACCCGGTTCCGCACCAGGGTGTTCTGCGAGGACTGCCAGAGGCTGATGCCCCAGCCGGTGTTCCCGGCGAGATCGTTGTCGGCGATGTAGCTGTCGCGCGCATCGATCAGTCCGATGCCGTTCTGGGCCGCGTGCGCCGTGACCCCGGTGACGCTGGCCCCGACGGTGCGGATCAGCACGAGCCCGGCGCCGGTACCGGTGAAGGCCGTGAGCCGGAGCGGATCGAGCCGGTCCGCGGTGTCCGGCTGCGCGGCCGTGGACCGAAGCGCGTCGGTTCGGCTGCCGGACAGATCCGAGCCCGATACCCGATGGTTTCGCCCACCCTCGAGCCGCAACCCGATCCGGTAGCCCCGGATGGTGCCGCCGAGCACCGAGACACCGTCCACGTCCTTGCTCGCCACGCCCACGCCGACGAACTGCCCCGGCACCGAATCGCCGCTCTCCAGCACGACGCCGGTGAGGTCGATCCGCGTCCCCGACGCCGCCGCGACGATGACGCCGCGCTCGGACGGGTCCGCGATGCGATAGCGGCCGGGGCAGACGCGGACCTCGCCCTGGACCTGGGTGCCGGCGCGCGAGGGCCGGACGCAGGGGGCGGCCGCCGGGACCGGTCCCCAGTGACCGAAGGTGAGTGCGATGGCGTAAGAGAGCAGGAGCGTCATGGACGAACCGGGTATCCGCGCTCCCGCAGGAACGCGCGGCCTCGGGGAGCGTGGAGCCCGGAAATGGAAGATCGTGGCGGCGAGCACGCCGTGCGCACCCGCCTCGAGCGCTTCGGCCAGGTGGCCGAGTTCTCCCGCGCCACCCGAGGCGATCACCGGAATCGTGACCGCGGCCGCGGCCGCGCGCAGCAGCTCGAGATCGTAGCCGGTCCCGGTGCCGTCGCGATCCATGGAGGTGAGCAGGATCTCGCCCGCGCCGAGCGTCTCGAGCTGCCGCATCCAGTCGACGGCCTCGAGCGGCGTCGCCTCCCGGCCGCCGTTGACCATCACGCGAAAACCGCCGTCGTCGCGCTTGGCGTCCACCGCGGCGACGACGCACTGGCTGCCGAAGCTGTCGGCCAGGCGGGACACCAGCGCCGGATCGCGCACCGCCGCGGTGTTCACCGAGACCTTGTCGGCGCCCGCCCGCAGCGCGGCCCCGGCATCGGCCACGGAGCGGATGCCGCCGCCGACGGTGAACGGGATGAAGATCGAGTCGGCGACCCGGCCCACCATCTCCAGCGTGGTCCGGCGCTCGTCCGGGCTGGCGGAGATGTCGAGGAAGACCAGCTCGTCGGCCCCGTCGGCGTCGTAGCGCGCCGCCTGCTCCACCGGATCGCCGGCGTCGCGGAGCGACTCGAAGTGCACTCCCTTCACCACCCGCCCGCCGGCCACGTCGAGGCAGGGGATGATCCGCCGGGCTAGCATACCCGAAGCACGTCCTCGACCGCGCCCGCCTGCCCCGTCCCCAGCAGCAGGACGGCGTCCTCCAGCGCCCGGCGCTCCCGCGGCCAGGCGAAGCGGCGGCCCGCCTCGGTCCGGCGCGAGCCACTCGTGCGCGTCGTGCTCCGCTCCGAGCCGCACCGACGACTCCGCCGCGCACGAACGCGACGAACACCGGCACCAGCGCCACCTCGTCCAGGCGGTGCTGATAGAACGTCTCGACCCGGCTCAGGTTGTAGAGCCGCTCGGCGCGCGAGCCCGGTCTCCTCCCGCAGCTCCCGCGCAGCCGCCTCGGCGGGCGCTCGCCGGCCTCGATGTGGCCGTGCACCGTCTCCCACGAGCCCGGGACAGCGGCCGCCCGCGCCGCGCCGGAGCACCAGGCACTCGAGCGCCGCGCTCCGCCGCTCCGCGGGCGCAGCACGTACACGTCCACCAAGCGAGACCCGCACCGCGGTCACGGCGTCCACCGCGCGAACGCATCCAGCAGCTCGATGCCGGCCCGCTGCGACTTCTCGGGGTGGAACTGCGCGCCGATCACGTTGCCCCTGCCCCACCAGCGTGGGGAAGACCGCGCCGTACTCGCCGGTGCCGAGCACCGCGTCCGCCGGAAGCTCGCTGGGATGGTAGCTGTGCACGTGGTAGAAGAAGCTGCGGCTGGCCGTCGAACAGCGGCCCGAGCATCGCGTGCCGGCGGCCGGCATCGGTCAGGTCCACCCGCGCCCAGCCGACGTGCGGCACGGGCAGCGCGGTGGCGAACCGCCGCACCCGTCCGGGCAGCAGGCCGAGGCCGCGGGCGTCGGGCGCCTCCTCGCTGGTCTCGAAGAAGAGCTGGAGGCCGAGGCAGATGCCCATGACCGGCCGGCCGGCGCCGGCCACCTCGCGCACCGCGTCGCCGAGGCCGGTGGTCGTCGAGGTTGCGCGACGCCCTGCCCGAAGTTGCCGACGCCGGGCACCAGCACGCGGTCGGCGCGGCGCACCTCGTCGGGATCGGTGGTGAGCGTGGCCGGCGTGGCCGCCGGCCGCGAGCGCGCGCACGACGCTCTTCAGGTTGTTCACCCCGTAGTCCACCACGGCGATCACAGGCTCCCCTTGGTGGACGGCACGCCCGTCGACGCGCGGGTCGAGCGTGGTCGCGGCGTCGAGCGCCCGGGCGAACGCCTTGAACGCCGCCTCGACGATGTGATGCGGGTTGTCGCCGCGGATCAGATCGATGTGGGCCGTGAGCCCGGCGTTGAGCACGAGCGCCCGGAAGAACTCCGGCGTCAGGAAGACGTCGTAGTCGCCCAGCATCTGCCACTTCGGAATCTCGATGTCGTAGTGACAGGTAGGGCCGGCCGGAGACGTCCACCACCGCGCGCACCAGCGCCTCGTCGAGCGGCACCAGGGCGTCGGCGTAGCGGCGGATGCCGGCCCGGTCGCCCAGCGCGCGGGCGATCGCCGTGCCCGAGCGCGATGCCGGTGTCCTCGACCGTGTGGTGGCCGTCCACGTGCAGATCGCCCTGCGCCTCGACGGTCAGGTCGAGCAGCGCGTGGCGGGCCAGCGCCTCGAGCATGTGGTCGAAGAAGCCGATGCCGGTCTTGACCCTGGACTCGCCGCGGCCGTCGAGCATCGACCCGGACGTGGAGATCGGTTTCCTTGGTGGTGCGGCGGATCTCGGCCGACGCGAACGGTCACCGGGCCTCCGGGTTCGGCTGCGAGGATCTGCTCCAGCGCGCTCAGCACCGCGTCCATGTCCTCCTCGGTTCCGATCGAGATCCGAAGACACTCCGCCAGCTCGGCGGCGCCCGACACGTCCCGCACCAGGATGCCGTGCTCCTCCAGCAGCCGCCGGAAGACCTCGCTCGCGGGCCGCGCGCGACACCGGATCAGCACGAAGTTGGCCGCGGTCGGAAACACGTCGATGCCCGGCGACCCGCACCAGCCGCGCGAGGAACCGCTCGCGCGTCTCGATCACCGCGCCGGGTCCGCGCGGCGAAGACGTCCGCGTGATCGAGCGCGACCTCGGCGGCGGCCAGCGTCACCAGGTTCACGTTGTAGGGCAGCTTCCCCTTGGCGATCTCGCGGGCCACGGCCGGGTGCGCCAGCGCGAGCCCGAACCGGAGCCCGGCCATGCCCATCGCCTTGGAGAAGGTGCGGAGCACCACCAGGCGCGAGCTCCGTCGCAGCAGCGGCATCGCGCTCGGGCCGCCGAACTCCTGGTACGCCTCGTCGCAGACCACCAGCGCGCCGGTCTCCGCCAGCAGGCGCTCGACCGCGCCCGCCGGCAGCGCGCGAGCCGGTGGGATTGTTGGGCGAGTTGAGCACCACCACCCGCGCCCGCTCCCGCACGGCGGTCTCGACCAGCAGCGTCCACGTCGTACGCGAAGTCCGGTCCCAGCGGCACCGGCACGTAGCGGCCGCCGAGCACGCCGGTGAGCAGCCGGTACAGCGAGAACGTCGGAGACGGCGCCACGACCGCGTCGCCGTCCGCGAGCGCGACCGCGAGGGTGGCCTGGATCAGCTCGTTGGAGCCGTTCCCGACCAGACGCCGTCGGGCACCCAGCCGTAGTGCGCCGCGAGCCGGGCCGCGAGACGACCGGGGCACGAACTCGGGATAGCGCTGCCACGGCGCGGCGGCGGCCGCGCTCGAGCACCGCGCGCTTGAGCTCGGGCGGCAGATCGTACGGGCACTCGTTCTGGTTGAGCTTCCGCCGCGCGCGCGGGCGCGCGCAGGGTGTACGCGGCCTGCTGCGCGCACGCGCGGGCTTGATCAGCGCCAGCCCCTCGGCGCCGTCGGGGAGGGTCGCCCCCGGGCCGGGGGATTCCTGCGTGATCGGTCGGACGGGGGAGGAGGGAGTCGGTGGGTTCGGCGGCCTGCTCAAGCGCGGTGGCGGCCGAGCACCGCCTCGAGCCGGGCGGACAGGGCGCGGGCCCGGAACGGCTTGGTGATGAAGTCGTCGGCGCCGAGCTCGAAGACGCGGACTTCGTTGTCCTCGTCGCCCTTGGCGGTGAGCACCATGACCGGGATGGCGCGGGTGGCCGGCCGGGAGCGGAGCTGGGTCAGCACGCTGTAGCCGTCGAGCCCCGGCAGGTTGAGGTCGAGCACGATGATGTCGGGCGCGAAGCGGTCCACCTGGTCCAGCGCCTGCACCCCGTCGCGCGCCTCGGCCACGGTGTACCCCTCGCGCTCCAGCAGGTCCTTCATGACCCGGCGGAGCTGGTCCTCGTCTTCCACCAGCAGCACCCAGGTGCCCGCGCCCCGGCCCGAGGGCGCCGGCGCCTCGTCGGCCGGGGCCTCGTCCACCAGCTCGAGCCCTGTCGAAGTCGAGCGACGACGCCGGGCGTCGGCCAGCGGCCCGGCGGCCGGCGCTGGACGGCGGCCGGCGGCGGGGCGACCGCACCGAGCGCCGGCCGGATGGACGTCCGCCGCGCGCGGGCGAGCGCGCTCCGCCTCGCGGGGAACGTCGGTGACCCGCAGCAGCTCCTCGATCGTCGACTCGCCCGCGAGCACGTGCCGGAGCCCGCTCTCCAACAGCGACCGCATGCCCGCTGTCCGCGCGCGGCTTCGGCGATCTGATCGGCCGTGGCGCCCTGGCCGATCCGCCGCTCGAGCTCGGAGTTCATGGTCAGCACCTCCATGATGCTGAACCGGCCGCGGTAGCCGGTCATGCGCGCACTCGGGGCAGCCCACCGCGCGGAACAGCTTGGTGCCCGGCGGGAATGAAGCGCGCGAGCGCGCTCCGGGGCCTCGCCTTCGCAGCGGCTCGCCGCAGGCCTTGGGCAGAGCCGCCGCATGAGCCGCTGCGCCACCACGCCCGCGGAGCGCCGAGGCGATCTTGTACGGCTCCATGCCCATGTCCACCAGCCGGGTGACCGCGTTGGGCGCGTCGTTGGTGTGCAGGGTGGAGAGCACCAGGTGGCCGGTGAGCGAGGCCTGGAGCGCGATCTGCGCCGTCTCCTGGTCGCGGATCTCGCCGATCAGCACGACGTCGGGGTCCTGCCGCAGGATCGAGCGCAGCGCGGAGGCGAAGGTGAGGCCCGCCTTCTCGTGCACCTGCACCTGCACGATGTTCTGCGCCCAGCCGGTACTCGACCGGATCCTCCACCGTCACGATGTTCACGCCCTCGCTCTGGACCAGCCGGATGGCGGAGTAGAGCGTGGTGGTCTTGCCGGAGCCGGTCGGGCCCGGTGACCAGGATGATCCCTTCCTTGTTGGTGAGCAGGCGCTTGATCGCTTCCTGCTCGTCCTCGTGCATGCCCAGCGACTCGAGCGTCAGCACGGTGGCGCGCTGGCTCAGGATCCGGATGACGACCTTCTCGCCCAGCGAGGCCGGCAGGGTCGAGACCCGCAGGTCCACCGGCTCGCCGTTGACCGAGACGCGGGCCCGGCCGTCCTGCGGCCGGAGCCGGTCGGCGATGTCGAGCCCCGACATGATCTTGATGCGGGAGATCAGGGGCAGGCCGGCGTTCCGCGGGATCTTCATCACCTGGCGCAGCACGCCGTCGATGCGGTAGCGGACCGACGACGCCGCCCTCGATCGGCTCGACGTGGATGTCGCTCGCGCGGCTCGTGACGCCGTCGGCGAGCATCATGTCCACCAGCCGGATGATGGGCCGCTGGCTGGCCTCCTCGGCGCTCGCCGCGGCGACTCATCGTCCTCGTCGGCGAGCTCCTTGACCTCGAAGTCGCCGCCGATGCCCTCGAGCAGCCGGGAGACCACGTCCTCGCCGCTGCGGTACAGCTCGTCGAGCTTCGCGCGGATCCGCGCCGGGCGAGCCGAGCAGCATGCGCACCTCGCGCCCGGTGGCGAAGGCCAGCATCTTCTCGGCGTCGATGTCGAACGGGTTGGCGGTGGCGACCTCGAGGTACGAATCGGTCTGGCCGACGGGAACGACGTTGAACCGGCGGGCCAGCTGCTCGGGAACGGCCTGGACCACCCGGGATCGAGCGCGCGACAGGTCGGCGACCGGGAACCGGAACCGCGCCGCGATGGCCGCCAGGATCTGCTCGTCGCCGATCAGCTTCCGCTGGACCAGGGTCTCCCAGAGCGACACCGGCGCGGGCGCGACCTCCTGGCGGAGCGCCGCGAGGGCCTCACCGGGCAGCAGGGGCTCGACGGTGGGGACCAACCATTCGTCGGTGAACTGCATCAGGCGGCTCGGGGGATTGCGGAGTCTGGAAATGTAGCGGGAGCCACAGCCGGGAGACGCCATCACAACATCCCCCACCAGTCCCGATTCACGTCCACCGTGACGCCCGATCCGCCCGTCCCGCAGGCCCACGCCGGCCTCGACCCGGATCAGCCGCATGAACCATCTCGAGCGCCACGCCGGCCGACCGGCCGGATGCCGTCGGTGTCCGTCCAGGGCAGGCCCGGCAGCGGCCGGCCGGCCAACCCGCCGCCAGGAACGGCGCGACGGTCATGCGCCGGCCGGTGACGGCGAACGAGCCCAGCGCGATCGCCGGGACCGGGACCTCGAACCGCCATTCCAGGTGGCCCAGCACCGCGGACCGTCCGCCGTAGGCCCGGAACGGCTCGCCGACCAGGGTCCCCCTGCCCCCCAGGACGAAGCTGCGGTACGGCGGGAGGCCGTCGGTGCCGGCGCCAAGGTAGACCCGCGAGAGCAGCTGCCCCGGGCCGGCGGTCCTGAGCCAGCGCCCTTCGGCGGTGACCCGGACGTATTCGCCGCGTCCCTCGCCCGCCTCGAGGCCCAGCCGCCCCTGCAGGTCGCGGTCCGACCGCGATGCCGCCGCTCGCCCGCTCCAGCCGCCGCGCGCACGACCCGATAGGTTCCCGCGCCGAGCGGCGGGTTCGGCCGGTAGCTGCCGTTGGCGGGCGAGGCCTCGACGCCCACCGACCGGCTCTCCTCGACACCCAGCTCGAGCGAGAGCGTGGTCCGCCCGCTCAGCCGCTGCCGCACGCCAGCGGCGGCGCGCTGGAGCAGGACGTAGTCGCCGTAGTCGTCGCCGGCCTCCTGGCTCAGCAGGGAGTTGAGCACCGGCGCGATCACGGGCAGGTCGCTGAAGATCCCGATCACCCGCTCGGCGCCGAGCGAGACCTGGGTGGCGCCCGGTGCCGGCGCTGCACCGCGAGCCCGCCGGTGACCCGGTCGTCCGAGGTGCCGTACCCGAGCTAGGGGCGGAGCTGGACCCGGCTGCCCGCAGCCCGATCACGCCGCCGAAGCCCAGCGCGAGCCCCTGCACCCGGTTGACCCGGACGACGTCGCTCACCGAGCCGGCCGCCAGCCGCTGGAGGGCAGCCCGCCCAGCGCCCGCGACGCCGGCGATCCGCTCGACCTCGACCCGGAGCGCGTCCATGTCCTGCCGGTTGACCGGCGCGGCCACGCCGGCGATCGCCGCGGTGAGCGGCCCGCCCCACGTCGAGTCGTCGGGCCGCGGCCGCGCCAGCCCGCCGATCGCGGGGCCCGCCAGCACCGCGGGAGGGATGCCCACGTTGAGATCGTAGTCGTCGATCTCCCAGCGGCCGCGGATGATCCCGCGCGCGGGGAAGTCGAGCCAGCTCGTCCGGCGCCGGATCTCGACCTCCTGGCGGTAGGGCAGCCAGTAGCGGTGCTCGAACAGCGCGTTCTCCAGGACGATGCTGATGTCCTCGAGCTGGCGGTCCAGGTAGGCGGCGGGCGTGAAGCTGAAGCGAAAGCGGACCAGCTGCGCGGTGGCCACGTCGAGGTAGAGCGTGCCGACCACCAGCGGGCGGGCGAACGAGCGGGGCCGGACCTGCACCTCGCGCACGGTGATCTCGCCGCCGCCGGTGCGGATGGCAGCGAGTCGCCGAGCGCATAGTCGTACGCCGCCGGGCCGCGCCGGGGAGAGCGGATGGACCACGTCGCGCACCTCGTCGCCCTCGCCGATCCGGATGACGTCGCCGAAGTTGTTGGTGACGATGCCGAGATGATCGCGGTGGTAGTTGATGTCGGTGGGCAGGAACGCGCCGTCGCGCCAGCCGAGGATGACCTGCTTGCTCCGGTCGGGGGCCCGCCAATACACTTCCACGTCGCAGCTCGTCGGCCTTGACCAGCCGGGGCGGCTCGGCCAGTCCTTCGCCCACCTGCGCCAGGAAGAACACGAAGCCGTGGGCCCGGGTGCGATAGCTTCGGAGCGCGGAGTCGGCCTGCGCCGCGGCGCGCTCGGTCCACCGCGCGGCCGACCAGCGCGAGGGCCTCCGGGCGCGTTCCAGGCCTGCGCGGCGAGCGGTGACGCGTGGGCGGTCAGGAGCACACCGATCGTCCAGCGGGGCACCCGCACACCTCTCACCTTCACCTCTCACTTGTCAGGGGGTCGATGACGGGAATATCCCGGAGGCCCGGGGACGAGCAAGCTGGCTCTGTCTCACGGCAGCGGCCTGCGGCGGCGCGCGCGCGCCGAGCCGGGTCGGATGCGCCCGCCGCCGGCGAGGGTGCGGACCGTGCCCGCGGCGGACGCCATCGTGCTCGAGACCGCCGGCCCGCCGCCACCCGATACCATCGGTGACCTTCGCCGCCGGCCAGCCCCGCGTCATCGTGCTCCGCCACGGCCCGCCGGAGAACGTCGTCTTCGCCGAGCTCGACCTTTCCCGCCTCGGCGTTCGCCGAGCGGGGGCGGCCAGGTGCGGGTGGAGGTCCGGCCGCGGCCCGGGCGTCTACGGGCTCGACGTCGACGACATCTGCCGCTCCGCGACAGCGCCACCGGTCACCTTCAAGTACGCCGCGCTACTTCTCCGCCCCGGCGCGGGCGCGCGCCGCGTACGGCACGCGACGTGGTGTACGAGCGGGCGCTCGCGGTCGGCCAGCTCATGCCGGGCGACCTGATCGCGCTGCTGCCGTCCACCCGGCCCGCCCCGGACATTCTCGGTGCCGCCTGCCGGCCGCCGGGACCTACCTCGTGGCCGCGGCGCCGTGACCGTCACCTTCGACGCTTCGCCGCGCAGGCGCGGCGCGGCGGCGATGGTGCCGGTGACCCGCCAGGTGGTGCTCGACGGCGACACGCCGGTGACCGCGTTCGCCAAGCTGCACCGCGGGCCGTACGGCTTCCTGCTGGAATCGCTCGAGGGCGGCGAGCGGTGGGCGCGCTACACCTTCCTCGCCACCGACCCGCGCGAGGTGTTCCGCTACCGCGGCCGGCGCTGCGAGCGCTGGACGCCCGATCGCGGCTGGACCGTCGTCGAGACCGACGTCGCGCCGCTGGAGCACCTGGGTCGGACCATGCGCCGGCACCCGCCGGTCGAGGTGCCCGGGCTGCCCCGGTTCACCGGCGGCGCGGTCGGGTATCTGGGCTACGACATCGTGCGCACGATCGAGTCGCTGCCCGACGCGCCGCCCGGACGACCGCGACCTGCCCGACGCCATCCTGATGGTGGCCGACACGCTGCTCGTGCTCGACAACCTGTACAACCGCGCCACGGTCATCGCCAACGTCGAGGTGACCGGACGGCGCCGACGCCGGAGCTCGCGCGCGCGCTCTACGCGCGACGCGGAGGCCCGGATCGACGACTGGCTCGAGCGGCTCGCCGCGCCCGGGACGCATCCGGCCGCTGGCGATCGACGGCTCCGCCGGCCTGCCGCCGCTGCCACGTCGCCCTATGCCGACGAGCGCTTCCAGGACGACGTCGCGCCGGATCAAGGAGTACATCGCCGCCGGCGACACCTTCCAGACGGTGCTGTCCCGCCGGCTCGATCTCGCGGCGCCCGATCCGTTCCTGACCTACCGCTACCTGCGCGCGCTCAACCCGGCGCCCTATCTCTACTATCTCCACTGCGACGACATCCACGTCATCGGCAGCTCGCCCGAGATCCTGGTGCGGGTGGAGGACGGCGAGGTCACCCTGCGCCCGATCGCCGGGCACCCGGCCCCGCGGCTCGACGCCGGAGCAGGACGCCGCGCTCGCCGAGGAGCTGGCGGCCGACCCCAAGGAGCGCGCCGAGCACCTGATGCTGGTGGACCTGGGCCGGAACGACGTGGGCCGGGTGGCGGAGTTCGGCACGGTGCGGCTCACCGCCTTCATGACGATCGAGCGCTACTCCCACGTGATGCACCTGGTGAGCGAGGTGCGCGGCCGGCTCCGGCCGGAGCTCGACGCGGTGGCCGCGCTGGCGGCCTGCTTTCCCGCCGGCACCGTCTCCGGCGCGCCCAAGGTGCGGGCGATGCAGATCATCGACGAGCTGGAGCCGGTGCGCCGCGGGCCCTACGCCGGCGCGGTCGGCTACGTCGGCTGGGGCGCCCGCACGCTGGACACCGCCATCGCCATCCGCACCTGCGTCATGCGGGGCGGCCGCGCCTGGGTCCAGGCCGGCGCCGGCATCGTGGCCGACTCGGATCCCGCAGCCGAATGGCGGGAGACCGAGGCCAAGGCGCGGGCGGTGCTGCTGGCCCTGGCGCTCGCGGCGCGGCCAGCCGGAGGCGGAGCACGGCGGGCCAGCTAGCGCCGCGAGAGGCCCGCGGACCTCCGGTCCCCTCGTCCCCGCCGCTCCGCTATTTTCGATCCATGTCCACCTTTCGTCTCGTCAGCGCCTCCGGCGACCAGAGCTTCGAGCTGCCGCCCGGCCGGAGCGTGGTCGTCGGGCGGGGCGTGACCAGCGACATCGCCATCTACGATCCGACCATCTCCCGCCGCCACGCCGAGCTGACCGTCGGGCGCCGACGCGATCGAGGTCAAGGACCTCGGCAGCTCCAACGGGACCTGCATCAACGGCAGCCGGGTCGCGGCGGGCCGGCTGGTCGCTCAACGACTCCATCACCTTCGGCAAGGTCACCTACCAGGTTCGCGAGGCTCCGGCGCCCGGCGGGGCCGAGCCGCTCCCCCTGCCGCGAGCCGGTGCGGCCCGGCGGCACCATCGTCCGCCAGCTCATGGTGAGCGGGGGCGGCCCGCCGGCATCACCAGCCGCGACGGACCGCTCCGCGGGGCCAGCTCCGGGTCGCCGCCGCCACGGCCGAGGAGCGGCAGGCCAAGAAGCTCTCGCTGCTGCTCGAGGTCTCCCAGAAGCTCTCCGCCGAGCTCGACCTCGACCGGCTGCTGCGCACCGTGGTGGACATGACGTTCGAGGTCATGAACGTGGACCGGGTCACCATCCTGCTCCGGAACGAGACCACCGGCGAGCTGGTCCCCGACGATCTCGAAGAGCCGCCTGGGCGATACCCAGGTCCAGCAGGTGCCCCGCTCCATCGCCGACAAGGTGGTCCAGGAGCGGGTCGCGGTGGTCTCGCACAACGCGCCGGCCGACTCCCGGTTCAAGGGCCAGTCCATCGTCACCCAGAGCGTGCGGAGCGCCATGTGCTCGCCGCTCATGGACGCCGCGCGACGAGGTGCTCGGCCTGCTCTACGTGGACAACCTCACCAGCGCGCCAACACCTTCAGCGACGAGGACCTGCAGTTCCTGGTCGCGTTCAGCGGCCTCGCGGCCATCGGCATCAAGAACAGCCGCTACGCCGAGCAGATCCGGCGCGAGGCGCTGGTGCGCTCCAACTTCGAGCGCTACTTCGCGCCCAACGTCGCGGCCGACATCGCGCAGCAGGACGGCGCCGTCCGGCTGGGCGGCGAGCGCCGGCCGATCACCGTGCTCTTCAGCGACATCCGCGGCTTCACGGCCATGGCCGAGTCCATGGGCCCCGACGCGATCGCCCAGCTGCTGAGCGAGTACTTCAGCGAGATGGTGGAGGTGATCTTCGAGCACGGCGGCACGCTCGACAAGTTCATCGGCGACGCGATCATGGCGCTCTGGGGCGCGCCGATCGCCCACACCGACGACCCCGACCGCGCCCTCGAGGCGGCCATCGCCATGCAGCGCGCCATCGCCGAGCTCAACGCGCGCTGGGTCGCGGCGGGCCGGCCCGAGATCGGCGTCGGCATCGGCATCAACCACGGCGAGGTCTTCGCCGGCAACATCGGCAGCCACCGGCGGCTCGAGTACACCGTCATCGGCGACGCGGTCAACGTCGCCGCCCGGCTCTGCGCCGAGGCGGGCCCGGGCGAGATCCTGGTGAGCGAGGCGTTGCTCGCGGGTGGTCCGCGAGCAGGCGGAGCTACGAGTACCTGCCGGAGCTGGCGCTCAAGGGAAAGACGCAGGTGGTGCAGGTGTATCGGGTGACGAGTGTGGCGAGCGAGGGCGGGACGGTCGAGCCCGGCGACGGCTAGACCGCGGGCACCGCCTCGTCCACGCGCGGACCTTCGCGGCGCCGCCGAACCGGTACGGCTCCCCCGCCTCGCTCGAGCAGCCGCAGCACCAGCCGGATCGGCAGTCCCATCACGCTGAAGAAGTCGCCCTCGATCCGCTCCACCAGCGCCGCCCCGTAGCCCTGGATGCCGTAGGCCCCCGCCTTGTCCATCGGCTCGCCGGTGGCCACGTAGGCGCTCGAGGAAGGCCTCGCTCAGCCGGCGGAAGGCCACGTTGGTGACGTCGGTGGCCTGGTGGATCGCTCGCCGTGCCACCAGCGCCACCGAGGTCACCACCTGGTGGGTGCGGCCCTGCAGCTTCCTCAGCATCCGGAGCGCGTCGGCCGCGTCCACCGGCTTCTCCAGCACCTCGTCCCGCACCACGACGGTGGTGTCGGCGCCGAGCACCAGCCGGCCGGGGACGCTCAGCGCCTTCTCCCGGGCCAGCCGCTCGACGTAGTCCACCGGCGTCTCCAGCGGCCGGCGCACCTCGGGGATGTTGGAGGCGACCACCCGGACCGGGATGCCCAGCATCTCCAGCAGCTGCCGGCGGCGGGGCGAGGTGGAGGCGAGCGTGAGCGGCTCGCGAGTCATGCCTGGCGCTCCAGGATGAGGGTGACGGGTCCGTCGTTGTGGATCTCGACCTGCATGTCGGCGCCGAACTCGCCGGTGGCCACCTCGAGGCCGCGGCCGCGGAGCGCCGCGACGAACCGCTCGTAGAGCGGGATGGCGATCTCGGGCCGGGCCGCGTCGATGAACGACGGCCGCCGGCCCTTCGCCGCGTCGCCGTAGAGGGTGAACTGGGAGATCACCAGCACCCCGCCGCCGACCTCGTCGAGCCCCAGGTTCATCTTCCCCTCCGCATCCGCGAACAGCCGCAGCCCGGCGACCTTCTCGGCCATCCAGTCCACCACCGCCTCGGTGTCGGTGTGGGTGAAGCCCACCAGCAGGCAGAACCCGCGGCCGATCGCGCCGGCCACGCGGCCCTCGATCGTGACCGACGCCCTGGAGACCCGCTGCAGAACCACGCGCATGATGGGGTGTAGATTTCCCGTGGTGACTGGCATGCACGGTGTTTCGACGTGGTGAAGATAAGCCGGATTCCCTCCGCGCCGCATCGTCCCGATCCCCGACCTGGCCCGACGACCGGCTCACCGTCTCCTGGCTGGGCCACGCCACGGTGCTGCTCAACCTCTTCGGCACCTCGATCGTCACCGATCCCGCGCTGGAGCCGCGCATCGGCATCGGGCGCGGCCTGGCCAAGCTCGGTCCCCGCCGGCTCGTCCGCCCGGCGCTCCGGGCGCGCGAGCTGCCGCCGCTCGACCTCGTCCTGCTCTCCCACGCGCACATGGACCACACCGACCTCGGCACGCTCCGCTCGATCCCGAGGCGGATGCCGGTCGTGGTGCAGCCGGGCAACCGCGACCTCGTGCGCCGGTTCCGCGCAGGTGGAGGAGCTGGGCTGGGGCGAGACCGCGACGGTGGCCGGCGTCGAGGTCGAGTCGGTCGAGGTGCGCCACTGGGGCGCGCGGATGGTGACCGACCGGCACCGGGGATACGGCGGATACCTGCTCACGCAAGGGCGGCCGGACCGTGCTCTTCGCCGGCGACACGGCCTACACCGATGTGCTGACGCCGCTCGGCGAGCGGGCGACGCTCGACCTCGCCATCCTGCCGATCGGCGCCTACGACCCGTGGATCGCCAACCACGCGTCGCCGGAACAGGCGTGGCGCATGTTCCAGGCGCTCGGCGCCGAGTACCTGCTGCCGGTGCACCACTCGACGTTCCGGCTTGAGCCGGGAGCCGGTGGACGAGCCGATGCGAGCGACTGCTGGCGGCGGCGGGGAGCGAGAGCTGGCGGGTGGTGGGACGCGAGATCGGCGACACCTGGACCCTGCCGGACCAGCCTGCCGTGTCCAGTCGGAGCGCTCGCCCGGCCTAGAGCGCCCCCCGATCCCACGGGCCGCGAATCGCGAGCGTCCGCCCGGGCTGGGTCCCGGCATCCAGCGTCGAGCCCTGGATGTTCACGAACAGCACCCGGCCGTCGGGGCTGAAGCAGGACCCCGCGAACTCGCCCTCGTGGAGAACGTTTCGCCCGAGATCGAAGATCGCGCCGTCGGGCGTCAGCCCACGCAGGTACTGCTCGCCCTCCCCGTCTTCACAGATCACGATCCCGCCCCGCGGGCTCACCGTGACGTTGTCGGGAGAGTCGAGCACCTCGCGCGAAGGACTCTCGAAGACCAGCATCAGGCTCCCGCGACCCTCGCCCGTGGGCCGGTAGCGCCACACCTGCCCCACTTCCGCGTCGCCGCCGTTGGTCGCGTGGAAGTAGATGCTCTCGTCTCCGTGCCAGCATCCCTCCAGCCGCGCGAACCGCGCCGCCCCACGCGCGAACCCCTGGTCGAAGACCCGGGTCGGGTTGTTCCCGTCCGCGCTCGAGTCAGGCTCGGCGATATCCACCCACCGGGCCGGGAGCTCGGCCCCGACCTTCTGACCCGTGCCCGTGTCGTAGTTCGGCCGCTCGTGAACGGCGAGCATCTGCAGCCGGCCGCCGTCGGCGAGCCGGCCGCGGGTGGTGGGGATGAACCGGTAGAAGCCGGCGGTCGGGCGAGTGGTCCTCGGTCTCGTACACGATGCCGGTGCCGGGGTCCACCGCGATGGCTTCGTGCACGAAGCGGCCCATCGCCTTGAGGGGGACGGCAGTCACCGGACCGGTCGCGGCGACGGGCACCTCGAAGATGTAGCCGTGTTCCTGGTGCCACCCGTTCACGCGGCCCTCGACGCTCTCCTCACAGCTCAGCCAGCTCCCCCACGGTGTCGGGCCGCCGGCGCAGTTGACGATGGTGCCGTTCAGACTGATGAAGTCGCGCACCAGCTCCACGGTGCCGTCATCACCGATGCGCACCTCGAGGGAGGTGGTCCCGCCGCCGCCCTTCCGATCGTAGGCCGTGGTCGGATCGCCCTTGACCTTCGCGCGAGTCGGCCGGGTTGCGGTTCTCGTGATTCCGGATCAGGCGGACGTTGCCGTTGGGCAGTGCGAACGCTGCCATCCCGTCGAAGGCGCACGGTGTCGGATGACCATCCGACATCATTTTGCCGGGCGAGCTGAGGACGGCGTAGCTGAACCCTTCGGCAGGGCGAGCTCCGGGCCCGCAGGCCGGAGCGGACCGTACCCCCCTGCCCCGGCGCGGCGCGGCGCACCGCCGCCCCTCGACCTGGCTCGGGACGGACACCACGCGAGCAGGCCACGAGGCCGGAGAGTGAGGGCGCGATGAGTGCCGAGCCGGCCAGTGCGGCCGAGTGGCGGAGGAATAGTCTGCGATCGAATTGGGTCATGCGGAATCGTCGGCGAGGGCAGCGTGATCCGCAAGCGGACCGAGGGGGTCAGTCCACCCGTAGAAGGGTCGACCCCATAAGGACGTGCGGCACGCCGTCGATGAAGATCGCGCGCCCCAGCCCAGCGCCGACGTCGACGGGCTCCTCTCCCGCGACGGCCCGGTAGCGACGCTCGGTCCCGACCGCACTCGACATGAAAAGGATCTCTCCGGCCGGACCCATGGCCTCGATCGTGCTTGACGAACCGAACACGGTCACCTGCGACTCGACCCCCGCCGGCGATCGCCGCCAGATCTGCTTGACGTTTCCTGCATCAGTCCGCACGAAGGCGATCCAGCCGTCGTTGACCTCGTAGTCATCCCCTGGAACGAGGCCGCCGGTGACATTCGAGGCCAGGACGATCTCGCCGGCTGAAGCGGAAAGCCGGATGGAGCTGGTCCCGGAAGCGGGGAAGATCGGCGTCCGGGCATACACGACGTGCGCCCCATCGGTGACGGGGAATACGTTACCCAGTGTACCGTCGCCGTCGTTTGTGAGCTGGGTAGCTGATCCGTCCTGAAACAAGTGGACCTCGTACGGAGCGGAAGACCAGAGCGCTACGTCGCCATTGGGCGCGACATCGCTCGCGGTTCCGACTGCCGGCAACGTGACGTTCGTCCCCGTGTTAAGCTCTCGTCGGATAGGCGCAGCCGACAGAGACGACCAGATCGCGTACGGAAGCGCCACTTTCAGAGGGCCAGGTTGGGTCTGGAGATCGCTCACGGTCCCGTTCCGCCACTCCTTCAGTGTCCCGCCGCCAGCCGACGCTTGGGTGAGAAATATGACTCCGCCGGGGAATAGACTCCCTTCACGTGCTCGCTCCCGATTCACGTTGTAGATCACGGTGCTCTGTCCTGACCCGCGCTCGACTCGCCGTAGCGTATCCGTTGCATCGTCAACCCCGCCGCCTTCCACCGCGAGCAGATGGATGGCGCTCGCGTCGATCAGCGTGCCAGTACCGCTGCTGGCGACGGGTGTCAGATGTGAGCTCGTTTCCACGTACACCCGGCGGATTACCGACGGCGTCCGATGGATCCTCCCCTGGACGACATCTCGCCCACCGGCCCGGAGGTTCTCCACCTGCCCCTCGAACTCCGCGAGCGAGATCTCCTGATCCACGGTTGCCTGGCCCACGGCCTTCGTGATGGTCCCGCCGGCACCCGACACGGAGATCGTCAGGCTCTCACACCCACCGGAGGAGTCGTCGGTGCAGGAGGCGACCACCCGAATCGACGGCGTGGCCAGGGCATCGTCCTGCGGGGTGGACATGGTCACCACAGGCAGGTGATCGAGCTGCACCAGTACGGCCGTCCGGGCGATGTTCCCCGCTGCGTCGGTCGCCGTGTAGTGAACGGTCCGGAATGTCGGGGACGGCAGGTCCCCGACCTCGAAGAAACCTTCCCATTCATCGCTAGCGGGGATGTAGGTGAGCTCGTCGGTGAAGTCCTCGACCTGTGCCGTCACGCTCGTGAGCTGAAACACCGACCTGATCTCCACCGATACGACGAATCGAGCCCCTACGATCTGTGTGGGCGTCGGGTTCACAAAGGCGATGGAGATGGGGCCGTCGGGAGTGGCCGAGGCTTCAGCCGAGGGGCGTGTCGGACCCTCGGCGGTCTGGGCGACGACCGTGTAGTAGTAGGTCGTTCCCTTGCTGAGCTCGGAATGGACGAACGGGTTGGGGGCGTTGGGCACGGCCGTACCCTGCTCGACGTTCGCGGGCGGGTGGGTGCCCCAGTACACCGTGTAGCTGGTCGCCCCGGCTAGCGGGCTCCAAGCCACGGTCACGGTTCCCGGCGCCGCGTCGTCTGTCGTGGCGGTGACACCACCCGGACCCGGCGGTCCGAGGTCGGGGACGAGCTCCCGTGCCAGGGTGGCAGTGCCGCGCCCTCGATCTCGACATCCGCGCTCAGCGCCACGTAGCCCTCTTCGAGGCAGTCACCTCCCGCGTGCCCGCAGGGACACTGTCGATCTCGAAAACGCCGTCGCTCCCGGTCACTCCAGAGCGGCTACTGACCGACAAAGCGACACCCGCGATCCCCGCCTCGGTCTCCGCATCCCGAACAGTCCCGGTCAGGGTGCCGACCGTCGGCTCAGGATCACTCGGATCGCTGCACGCGAACAGGATCACGACCAACGACACAACGAGCATGCCAAGCACGGCGCGGGGAGGCGGCGTTATCGTTTCGCCGGCAACTCCGCCATCACCGTCCTGGCGTGCTCTGTGTGTCATATGGTAAATCGCCCTTTGACGTGGGTTACCGGCAACGTCGGCGTAACAATCCTGTCCGTGCTGACGAGTCGGGCCCTACGAAAGAACCGGGCCCTCGAACCATCGAGGACCCGGTCGCCCTGCAAGTGCCAAGCGCGGTGCGGCGAGGCGGCGTTATCATGTTCGCCGACTACTCGACCGTCACCGACTTGGCCAGGTTCCGCGGCTGGTCCACGTTGCAGCCGCGGGCCACCGCCACGTAGTAGGAGAGCAGCTGCAGCGGAATGCTGGTCAGGATCGGCGTGAGCAGGTCGAGCGTCTCCGGGATGGTGAACGTGGCGTCGGCCAGCCGCTCGATCTCGGTGTCGCCCTCGTTGATCAGCGCGATCACCTTGCCGCCCCGCGCCTTCACCTCTTCGATGTTGGACACGATCTTCGAGTGCACCGCGTCCCGCGGCGCGATGAACACCACCGGCATGTTCTCGTCGATCAGCGCGATCGGCCCGTGCTTCATCTCCGCCGCCGGATACCCCTCGGCGTGGATGTAGGAGATCTCCTTGAGCTTGAGCGCGCCCTCGAGCGCCACCGGGAAGTTCACCCCGCGGCCCAGGTAGAGCGCGTTGCGTGGTCGTGCTGAGGAACCGGTCGGCCAGCTGCTCGATCTCGCTCGGTCCGCTCCAGGATCTGGGCGATCTGGTCCGGCAGCACCTGCAGCGCCTGGATGAACTCGCGGCCCTGCAGGATGCTGAGGTTCCGGAGCCGGGCGATGCGGAGCGTGACCAGCGCGAGCGCGGCCACCTGGCTGGTGAACGCCTTGGTGCTGGCCACGCCGACCTCGGGGCCGGCGTGCAGGTAGATGCCGCCGTCCACCTCGCGCGCGATGGTCGAGCCCACCACGTTGACCAGCCCGATGGTGCGGGCCCCGCGGCGCTTGGCCTCGCGGATGGCCGCCAGCGTGTCGGCGGTCTCGCCCGACTGGGAGATGCCGATGACCAGCGTGCGGTGGTCCACCACCGGGTTGCGGTAGCGGAACTCGGAGGCGTACTCGACCTCGACCGGGATCCGCGCCATCTCCTCCAGCATGTACTCGCCGATCAGCGCCGGAGTGCCAGGAGGTGCCGCAGGCGGTGATGATGATCCGCTCGACCTGCTTGAGCTCGTCGTCGCTCAGGTTGAGGCCGGTGACGCGCGCGGTGCCCTCGTCCTCCAGCAGGTGGCCGCGAAGCGTGTTGCAGAGGCTCTCCGGCTGCTCGCAGATCTCCTTGAGCATGAAGTGGGCGATAGCCGTTCCGCTCCACCATCGCCAGGTCCCAGTCGATCTGGTTCACCGGCTTGCTGATCCGCGTCGTCTCCAGGTTGCGCACCCGGTAGCCGTCGCGGGTGAGCACCACCATCTCGCCGTCGTCGAGGTAGACCACCGAGCGGGTGTGCTGCAGCAGCGGCGACGCGTCCGAGGCGACGAACCACTCGTTCTCGCCGACGCCCACCAGCAGCGGCGAGCCCTTCCGGGCCGCCACCAGCACGCCCGGCTCGTCGGCCGAGATGAACGCCAGGCCGTAGGCGCCGTCCACGTCGCGCAGCGCGGCGGCGACCGCCTCCTCGAGGTTGCCCTCGTAGAACTCGCCCACCAGGTGGGCCAGCACCTCGGTGTCGGTCTCCGACTTGAAGGTGTGGCCCCGCTGCTCGAGCGCCTTCCGGATGGCGTCGGAGTTCTCGATGATGCCGTTGTGGATGACGGCGATCCGGCCGGACTGGTCGGTGTGGGGATGGGCGTTGGGCGTGGTGGGCGCGCCGTGGGTGGCCCAGCGGGTGTGGCCGATGCCGATGGTGCCCGCCGGCATGCCGTCCTCGAGCTCCTGCTCCAGCACCGTGAGCTTGCCGGCGGCCTTCATGATCTTCGAGCCCGTGGCCGTTCACCACGGCGATCCCGGCGGAGTCGTAGCCGCGATACTCGAGGCGGCGCAGTCCCTCGAGCAGCAGCCCGGCGGCCTGGCGGGGTCCGATGTAGCCGACGATGCCGCACATCGTCTCATGACCCTCAGTGCAAGAGTTCTCGGCCGGCCGCGACCAGCGCTTCGGCTTCGGCCGCGGTCGGTGCTTCGGCGATCAGTCGGACGATCGGCTCGGTGCCCGACGGTCGCACGTGGAGCCAGCGGTCGGGCCAGGACAGCCGCAGTCCGTCCCGCTCGTCGGCGGTCGCGTCGGCGAAGCGTGCCGCAGCCGGTCGTACAGCGGACCCAGCTCGGGACCCCGTGGTGCCTTGGCCTTCACGATGGTGTAGCGGGGGGAGGCGCCGACCAGCTCGGGCGACCGTTACCCCAGTCGTGGCAAGGAGATGCAAGATCAAGGCCACCCCCAGGGGCGCGTCCCGGCCGATGTGCAGCGCGGGAAGCATGACGCCGCCGTTGCCTTCGCCGCCGATCACCGCGCCCTCGTCCCGTATGGCCCGGGCCACGTTGGCCTCGCCCACCGGAGCCCGGACCAACCGGCGCCCCGCCGCCGCGCCGCATCCTCCACCACCAGGCTGGTCGAGAGGTTCACGACCACCGTGGGGTTTTTTGCCTCACTGCTGCGTCCATCCAACACGGCCCGGACCGCGAAGGCCAGCGTGTAGTCCTCGCCGATCGGCCGCCCGGTCTCGTCCACCAGCGCCAGCCGGTCCACGTCGGGATCCACCGCCAGGCCCGATGTCGGCCCCGCTCTCCCGCACCAGCCGCCGAGCTCGCCCAGATTCTCGGGCACCGGCTCCGGCGGGCGCGGGAACCGGCCGTCCGTCTCGAGGTTGATCCCGCTGCACCCGGCAGCCCAGCCGCTCGAGCAGCGGCAGCATCGCGACCGCGCCGGCGCCGCGCACGCAGTCGAGCGCCACGTGAAAGCCGCGCCGCCGGATGGCGCCGACATCGATCACCGGCAGCGCGAGGACGGCGTCGAGGTGCCGCGCGACCGCGTCGGGATCCTCGCGGACGGCGCCGACGCCGTCCCACCCGGCGCGGGGCGGGCCCTGCTCGGCCAGCGCGCGAACCCGGGCGCCCGCCTCGGCGTCGAGAAAGATCCCGTCCGGCCCCACGAACTTGAGCGCGTTCCACTCGATCGGATTGTGGCTCGCGGTCAGGATCAGCCCGGCCCCGGCGTGGTGGTGCTCCACCGCCAGCTGCACCGTGGGCGTCGGGACCACGCCGAGGTCGATGACGTCAACCCCCACCGACATGAGACCCGCCGCAGCCGCGCGGGCGAACATCGGTCCGCTGGTCCGCGCGTCCCGGCCCAGGACGACGGTGGGAGTTGCCCCCGAAGAGCGGACCCAGGCGCCGAGCGCGGCGGCATGCCGGGCCACCAGCTCCGGCGTGAGGTCGGTGCCCACGTGGCCCCGCATCCCGGAGACACTGATCATCAGTGTGTCGGACATTGGACCTGACGTGCCGCTCAGCGGCCGAGGGGGAGGGCGGCGACGTCCCGGAACGCGCTGGAAAACGCGTCCACGACCTCGGCGTCGAAGTGGGTGCCGGCGCAGCGCCGCAGCTCCTCGAATGCATCGGCGGGCGTGCGGGAAGCGCGATACGCGCGGTTCGTGGTCATCGCATCGAACGCGTCCACGACCGAGACGATCCGCGCCTCCCGGGGAATGGCGTTCTCCCGGAGCGCGTCGGGGAAGCCCGCTCCATCCATCCGCTCGTGATGCGAGCGCACGATCCGGAGTACCATGGTGGATTCGCTCAGGAACGGCGCCAGAATCTTCTCGCCCAGGAGCGTGTGCTCCTTGATGTGCTCGAACTCCTCGGCACTCAGCGGGCCGGGCTTGTTGAGGATGTCCTCGCGGGTGCCGATCTTGCCGATGTCGTGCAGCTCGCCGCCCAGCTGGATGTGCTCCAGCGGCTCGCCCATGTAGCCGAGCTGAATGGCGGTCTTCACCGCGTAGCGGCTCACGCGGGACGAGTGGCCGCTGGTGTACGCGTCCTTGGCCTCGAGCGCATGCACCAGCGTCTGCACGCCGTTGATCAGCGATTCCTTGTTGCGGCGGTCCAGCTCCCGGACCCGGGTCTCGAGGTTGCGCTGGTAGAATCGGTTCTGCAGCACCAGCTGCCGCTTCTCCAGCGCCTTGTCCACCCGGGCCCGCACTTCCTCGATCATCACCGGCTTCGAGATGTAGTCGAGGGCGCCCAGCTGGAGGCACTCCACGGCGGTCGACACGTCGGCGACGCCGGTGAGCATGATGATGGCCATGTCGGGGTAGCGCCGGAGCGCTTCGCGGAGGAAGGTGACCCCGTCCATCTCCGGCATGTGGATGTCGGAGATGCAGACCGGGATCTCGCCGTCGCGCTGCAGGATGGCGAGCGCCTCGACGCCGGAGGACGCTTCGATCGTGGCCAGCCCGTGGCCCTCGATCACCCGAGCCAGCGCATGGCGCACCGCCTCATCGTCGTCCACGACCAGACAGCGCGCGGTGGTACTCGCGGATCCGGGCTGATTCACGATCCGAAGGTAACCGCGAACCGGGGGACCCTTCAACCGATCCGGCAGTCTTGCCGCCCGGCGCGGCGGACCGTTACGCTTCGGCACTTCTACCCGAGCCGGCCCCGATGACCCGAATCCTCCCGCACGACCACGAGCACGGCTTCGCCACCCGGTCGGTCCACGCCGGGCAGGTGACGGAGCCGCTCGCCGGCGCGGTGATGACGCCGATCTATCAGACGTCCACCTACGTCCAGGAGGGGCTGGGTCGCCACCGCGGCTACGAGTACGCGCGGACCCAGAACCCCACCCGCGAGGCGCTCGAGCGCAACGTCGCCAGCCTCGAGGGCGGCACCCACGGGCTCGCCTTCGGTTCGGGACTCGCGGCGCTCGACGCGGTGCTCAAGCTGCTGCAGTCGGGCGACCATGTCGTGTGCGGGGACAACGTGTACGGCGGCACCCAGCGGCTGATGGAGCAGGTCTACGCCCGCCTCGGTCTGGGCTTCACGTTCGTGGACATGCGCGACCTGGCCAACGTCGAGCGCGCGGTCACCCCGGCGACGCGCATGGTCTACTGCGAGACGCCCACCAATCCGATGATGAACCTGGTGGATCTCGCCGCGCTGGGCGACCTGACCCAGGCACACGGCTATCTCTTCGTGGTCGACAACACCTTCGCCACACCGTACTTCCAGCGGCCGCTCGAGTTCGGTGCCGACATCGTGCTCCACTCGACCACCAAGTATCTCAACGGACACAGCGACATGGTGGGCGGGCTTCTCGTCACCACGCGCGACGACCTCGCCGAGCGGCTCGGCTTCATCCAGAACGCGGCGGGCGCGGTGCCGGGACCGATGGATTGCTGGCTCGCCCTCCGGGGCATCAAGACGCTGCCGCTCCGCATGCGGCAGCACGACGCCAATGGGCGCCGCATCGCCGAGTGGCTTTCGGGCCGACGGGACATCCCCAAGGTCTATTACCCCGGCCTCCCGTCCCACCCGCAGCACGAGTTGGCCTGCCGACAGATGTCCGGCTTCGGCGGCATGATCTCCATCGATCTCGGCGATCCTGCGCGGGCCCGTCGTGTCGTCGAGCGGACCCGGATCTTCGCGCTCGCCGAATCGCTGGGCGGGGTCGAGAGTCTGATCGGGCACCCGGTCACCATGACCCACGCCGCGGTTCCGCTGGCCATGCGCCAGGCGATGGGACTGACCGACAGTCTGGTGCGGCTGAGCTGTGGGGTCGAGGATGCGGACGACCTGATCGCCGATCTGGAGCAGGCACTGGCGGCGTAGGGGACGGAAGCCCTTCTTGTCTCACGTTGAAACATAGCCGTTTCGACCGCGTAGGTGCTGCATCCCCAACCCGAGCGAGCCATGACTACGTCCGTCGCCACCCGCCCCCGCCGCACCTTCCCGGAGATCTCCGCGGTCAGCTGGGAGCACCCCGCCGACCGCGCGGCGCTCCAGGCGCTTCGTTCCGTTCCGGGTGTCGACGAGGTCATCCGCAAGGTGCTCGCGCTGCTCGGCGGCGAGCGGGGCGTCCGGCTGCTCTTCCAGGGCAACGCGGTTCGGATCGGACCCACCCAGTTCCCCAAGCTCTGGCACCTGCACACCGAGGTGACCACCACCTTCGACTGGACCGACGTGCCGGAGCTCTACGTTTCGCAGACCCCGTTCTTCAACGCCGGGGCCTACGGGATCGACAAGCCGTTCATCGTGATCCACTCCGCCGCCATCGAGTTGCTCGATGACGACGAGCTGCGGGTGCTGCTGTCCCACGAGCTGGGACACGTGATGAGCGGCCACGCTCTCTACCGCACCATCGCGGCGATCCTCGCGATGATCAGCCTGGGCGCCTTGCCGATGCTGGCCAGCCTGGCGGTGCTCCCGGTGCGGCTGGCGTTCCTGGAGTGGTCGCGGAAATCGGAGCTGTCGGCCGATCGGGCGGGGCTGCTCGGCGGCCAGGACGTGGCGGTCGCGCAGCGGGTGGACATGAAGATGGCGGGCGGCGGGCGCGGCGACGCCTTCGCGGGCCAGCTCAACGTCGAGGCGTTCATGGCGCAGGCTCACGAGTACGCCGCCTCGGGCGAGGGGCTCGATGTGGTCTACAAGGTCCTCAGCACCCTCGCCCTCACCCACCCGATGCACACCGTGCGCGCCGCCGAGCTGCAGCGCTGGGTCACCGCGGGCGAGTACGACCGCATCATGCGGGGGGAATACGTGCGCCGCGGGCCCGAGACGACCGAGCGTCCCGTAGGCGAGGACTTCGCGGCCGCGGGCAGCTACTACGCCGGCGAGGCCAGGGAGATCGCCACCCAGGTCGCCGATGCCGCGCGCCGGGCCGCGGAGCGCGCGCGCGACGCCTTCCGGAACGCGCAGAAGCCGTGAGGCTGCTCGTCGTCGGCGGCGGCGGCCGGGAGCACGCGCTCTGCTGGGCACTGCGGCGCGAGAATCCCGGGGCCGACATCTACTGTGCCCCCGGCAATCCGGGCACGGCCGAGCTGGCCACGAATCTCGCCATCGCCGCCGACGACCTCGATCGGCTGGCCGACGCCGCCGACATGCACGGCATCGATCTCACCGTGATCGGACCGGAGGTCCCGCTGGCGCGGGGTCTCGCCGACCGGCTTCGGGCCGAGGGACGCGCGGTGTTCGGTCCGAGCGCGGCGGCCGCGCAGCTGGAGGCATCCAAGGCATTCGCCAAGGAGGTCATGGCCGCCGCGAACATCCCCACTGCCTCCAGCCGGACCTTCCAGGATCTGTCCGCCGCACTGGACTACGTCGCCAACCACTCCGAGCCGCTGGTGGTCAAGGCCTCCGGACTCGCGGCGGGCAAGGGAGCGGTGGTCTGCGATACCCGCACGGAGGCCGCGGCCACCCTCCGCTCGATGCTCGGCGACGGCGCGTTCGGCGAGGCGGGCCGCACCGTGGTGATCGAGGCCTTCCTCCGGGGAGAGGAGATGTCGGTTCTCGCGATCACCGACGGTCGCGAAGTCGAGCTCCTCCCCGTATCCCAGGACCACAAGCGTCTGCTCGAGGGTGACGCGGGGCCCAACACCGGCGGGATGGGCGCCTACAGCCCGGTGTCCGTGGCGACGCAGGAGCTGCTCGAGCGCACCCGTGTGGAGGTACTGGAACCGACCCTGGCCGACATGAGACGCCGGGGCACGCCGTACTCCGGCGTGCTGTATGCCGGGCTGATGGTGGATGACGAGGGCCGGCCCTGGGTCGTGGAGTTCAACTGCCGGCTCGGGGACCCCGAGACCCAGGTGGTGCTTCCGCTGGTGAGCGGCGGTCTCACCCGGTCGCTCTGGGCCGTGGCCCGGGGCGAGAGGCCGACGCCGCTCGAGCTGGCACGCCAACACCGCCTCGGTGACGACGGTCCTGGCGTCGCGCGGATATCCCGACTCCCCGGCCAGGGGCGCGGCGATCGCGATTCCCGACGAGCTGCCGGAGGGGGTGACCGTCTTCCATGCCGGCACCGCGCGCGGCGAAGACGGCGTCCTTCGGGTCGCGGGCGGACGGGTGCTCAATGTGACCGCGGTCGCGACCACCTTCGCCGAGGCGCAGCGCCGGAGCCGCATGACCGCGGAAGCGATCCAGTACGAGGGCAAGGTGTATCGGCGCGACATCGGGTGGCGCGAGGTCGCCCGGCTCGCCGAAGCCACCCGCTGACCCGCCGTCTATTTACATTCCGGGCGCAATGCCCGAGCTCCCCGAAGTCGAAACCATCGTCCGCGACATCCGTCCCGCCCTGCTCGGCCGCCGCATGGAACGTGTCTCGCTGAGTCACGACGACGTCCTGCGCGGCGTGACGCGCCGGCGCCTGGTGCGCGGGCTGACCGGCGCCACGGTCCGCGACGTGTTCCGCCGCGCCAAGCATGCCGTCCTCGACCTGGGCCAGCGGCGCCTGGTGGTCCAGCCTGGAATGACCGGGTCGCTGATCGTCCACGAGCGACCGCTCCCGCCCGACGAGCGCCGGTATGCCGTGTTGCGCGCCGCGCTCGACGACGGACGCGAGCTGGTCTATCGCGACGTCCGCCGCCTCGGCACACTCCTGCTCCTCGACGCGAAGTCGTGGGCCCGGTACGACGCCGCGATCGGCCCCGAGCCGCTGGCCGACGACTTCACGCCGGAGCGTCTCGGCCGAGAGCTGGGCCGGTCGCGCGCGGCGGTGAAGAAGGTCTTGATGGACCAGAAGCACCTGGCAGGCGTGGGAAACATCTACGCCAATGAAGCGCTCTTCGCGACCGGCATCGATCCCTCCAAGCCGGCGAACAAGCTGACCGCTGCCGATCACGGCCGTCTGCACCGGGAGATCCGACGGATCCTCCGGGCCGCGATCGATTCCGACGGGACCACGGTGCGTGATTATCGGACCGGTACCGGACAGGAAGGCAATTTCCAGCTCGAGCTGCTGGTCTACGGCCGCGAGGGGGAGCCCTGCCGCCGCTGCGGCACCCGCCTCGCCGGGACCCACGAGATCGACGCGCGCACCACCGTGTTCTGCTACCGGTGCCAGTCGTGACCCGGCGAGTCGCCCGGCGGCGTGCCCCGGCACCGGCGACCGATCTCGGTGACCTCCTGGGTCGCATCCGGGAACGGACGGAGAATCGTCCCGCCGTCTACCGCATGCTCGACGCCGAGGGCCGCATCATCTATGTCGGCAAGGCCAAGCGGCTCAGGACCCGGCTCCTGACCTACTTCCGCGCGCAGTATCCCGACGACAAGGCGGCCCGGATCCTCTACGCGGCCGCCGACATCTCCTGGGAATACACGCCCAGCGAATTCTCCGCCTATCTCGGCGAGCTCCGCCAGATCAAGCAATTCCGTCCCCATTTCAACCATCGGGGCAACCTCACCCGCCGTGCCGTGTTCATCAAAGTGTCGCGCGGGCCGGCCCCACGCGTATACGCCGGTGAGGTGGTCGGGCGGGATGACATCCGCTGCTACGGTCCCTTCCGCTCGCTGGCCCGGACCGGCGAGGCGGTCCGGACGCTGAACGATCTCCTGGAGCTGCGCGACTGTACCACCAGCATGCCCATCGTGTTCAGCGGCCAGGGCGATCTCTTCGGGTCAACGCGGCAGGCGGCCTGCATGCGACACGAGTTCGGCTTCTGTGCCGGTCCCTGCGCGGGATTCATCGCCGAGCGGGACTATCGCGCCAAGGTCGAGACGGCGATCGCGTTTCTCGAGGGACGCACGATTCAACCGATCGATCGGGTGGTCGAGGCGATGCAGGAGGCCGCGGAAAAGGACCGCTTCGAGGTGGCGGTCAGATGGCGGGAAAGATTCGAGCACCTCGAGTGGCTGCTGGCGGCCACCAGCCGCGCCCGGACCGCGATCGATCTTCTCACCTTCGTCTACCGCGATCCCGGGACCTACGGCGACGACCGCGTCTACCTCATTCGTCAGGGGGTAGTCCGGGCCTGCTTCGCCGACCCGACGACGCCGATCGAGACCGAGGCGTTTCGCGCGGTCGTCGCGGCGGAGCTGGAGAAGCCGGATCCACCGCCCGGACCCCTTCCCCTCGAATCGGTGGATGAGATTCTCCTCCTCATGGCCTGGTTCCGTGCCCATCCCGACGCCCTCCGCCGAACTTCGCCGCTGTCGGAGTGGTCGGCAGCCTGATCTGTCCTCCATTGAGGACGGTTTTGCCGACCGTCTCCCGGGTGCCGATGAGGTAAGTCGCAGCTGGTAATGCTGTTGTGTCACTGCAACTGGTGGCATCCCCCCTGCCTCCCCAGACCATGGTCGTCGGCACATTCCTTCGCCGACCCTCACTCGGTCAGGAGGCTCAGATGATCCGTTCATTCAGCGCCATTGCCGTCACCGGCCTGCTCCTCGCGGCGCCGCTCCACGCTCAAGGCGCGCGTCCCGGCAGCTTCGGCATCACTCCCTATGCGGGCTACATGAAGTTCGGCAGTCTCGTGAACGGGCCGCTCGGTACCAGCGTGCGGCGCGCCTCCGGTCCGGTGTACGGCGCGGAAGCGACCTTCGCCATCACCCGGGCACTCGCGGTCGTGGGCAACGTCGGCTATGCCAATTCGGACCTGGAGGTCGGGGTGCCGATCGTCGGCGGGCTTTCCCTCGGACGCAGCTCGGCACTGATGTACGACGCGGCGCTTCGACTGCGCGTTCCGATGGGTTCGGCAGGCGTCAGCCCGTTCGTTCAGGCAGGTGCCGGCGCGATGCGGCAGGAGATCGAGGTCGGCCCGGTCGCGACGAAGTCCACCAATGTCGCGTACAACGTGGGTGCCGGCGTGGACGTCCCGCTCGGCCCGCGCCTCGGGTTGCAGCTCATGGCCAAGGACTACATCGGGAAGTTCGACGCGCGGGAGGCCACGGCGGTGAACGTGGACACCAGAACGACGCATGACTGGTCGTTGAGCGCGGGCCTCCGACTGGGCCTGTAGACCGGAAGAGGGATCACCATGGCGGTGGTCCCTCTTCGGTGTTCAGGGGTCGGCCGCTTCCACGCACCCCCAGCGATCCGGTGATCGCTCGATCGAGGCCGGCTGTGTGCCGGCGTCCGGATGCGGCCACGCGAACCATCCACCTGGACTGTCGTCGTACGCACGAAAGGCGATGCGCGGGCATCGCCCCGGTTCGCCGGCGAGCCAGGCGCCGTCCAGCCGGAGTACCAGAGACCAGCCCCGGGCTCCCTCGCGCGAGCCGACCGTCCATCCCCCACCCTCCCGGGATCCGCCCAGTCGCCAATCGGGATCCCCACGCGGCGCCTCCCATCGAGAGCCGCGACCACGATAGATCACGCTGCTGTCCATCACCCGGCGGAAGTACCACTGAAAGTCGTCATGTCCCGGGACCGCGCCACCGTCACCGGACACGTCCAGGCTGATCACGAGATCGTCGCCCCAATACGGCGTGGTGTCCGACATCCTGGCCGACCACGAACGCGGAATCCGCGGTGCGGAGGAGCCAGATCGAGTCCACGCCCTGCCGGGTCTGGAGAAGCACCGAGGGCGCGCCCAGCGAGAGGTCGGCTCGACTCGGCGGAAGGTGGGGATTCCATCAGGCTGACGGGCGCGACCGGTGCCGCCACTCCACCCTTCGACGGCGAGACCTGGACAGCCAGCAGAACCACCACGGGGAGCGCGATCACGCAGGGTCGAACGGGGTAAGCGGCACCAGGCGGCCGCGAGGCGGAATCCCCGGCTCCAGCTCCAGAATGCCGACCGACGCCGGCAGGTTGAACCGGCGCGGTCCCGCCCCGCCGGGGTTCATGACGGTCACCACGGTGTCTACCAGCGTGAGCACCGGCCGATGGGTGTGCCCGAAGACGATGATCTCCGCCGACGGGAACGCCGCCTGCACCACCTCGGGCGTCGGCGACCCGAACTGGTCGCCGTGGGTAACGAGGATCTCGAACCCATCGAGCTCGACGGTGGCCACCTGCGGCAGCCGGGACCGGAGATCCCATCCGTCGGTGTTGCCGTAGACCGCGGTCACCGGCGCGAGGGCGCCCAGCTCCTCGAGGATGGCGAGGGGTCCGACGTCACCGCCGTGGAGAATGTGGTCGACGCCCGCGAAGACCTCGAACACCTCGGGGCGAAGCAGACCGTGGGTATCGGAGATGATGCCGAGACGCATGGCGGCTCAGCGGGGCAGCGCGCTGAACGCGGCGAGAAGCTCCGACGACGTGAAGGTGCAGTGGCCGAAGCGGTCCACGTCGAGGCGATCGAGCCGATCGGTCCGGCCGGCGGCAGCGACCTTGTCGGCGTAGAGCGGCTGGTGGAAAAACGGGACGATGGGGTCGCCGGTGGTATGCAGGATGGAGATCGGCGCCAGGGGATCGCCGCTGGTCTCGAACCGGCCCAGTGCCGCGCGGGCGGCCGGGTCCGCCGTGAAACGGGCCACTCCGGCGTTCAGCGCAGCGTCGTCGGACGAGCCCTGATAGACCCGGCCGGTATTGTCGTAGGCCAGGCCACCCAGCCGAACGACCGCATCGGCGGTTCCGAAGACGTTGTACCAGAGGACCGAAACCACCGCTTCTCTCAACTCGGCAGCGTCCACGCCCTCGGCTGGGATGCCGGTGACCGCGGCCAGCTCGAGGGCTGCTTCGGGATCACCCGAGAGCGCCGAGGCGACTGCGGGGGCGTAGGTGGCGGTCCATCCCTGCCGAAGCTCGTCGGGTGGATCGCTCGGGCTGCCGGGAAGCACGCCCGGAAAGAAGTAGTCGAAGACGACGCGGACGTCGTTGAAGTAGTCGATCTGCCGCTCGAAGTCGCCGATCGGCCCACATGCGGCCAGAACGCCGGTGTAACGCTCGGCCTCGCGTTCCACGGCGAGGGCAGCCACCAGTCCGCCCTCGGAGACGCCGACCAGGTAGACGCGGGCTGGATCGGGCCGCACCGCGCGCCGAACCGCTTCCTCGAGCGCTACCAGATCCCCGACCGCAACGTCGGCCACCAGACCATTGGCGCGATAGCTGGTCGTGGCGTAGGCATACCCGAGGGCGTTCACGAGGTCTTCGACCGGAGTGCCGCCGAGGACGTTCTCCGGAACGGCCAGGGGCTCGTCGGGCGCGACATACCCGTGTGCGTAGATGATGAGATCGCCGTTCCATTCGGCGGGGTAGCACACCCGCGTGAGCGAGCCCTCGGCGGTGCCGTCGGTGCAGCCCACGACCGGCGGATCACCGGTGTCGTCGGGGCCTTGTGCACCGTCATCTCCGCCGCAGGCCCACACCGTGACGGCCAGCACGAGCGGTGCGATCCGAGCGGACTTCACGTGTCTTCCTGGCCGGTCCAGCGGGGGGCGATGGTGATGTCGAGCCCGAGCTGGTCGAGCACGCGCTGCACGATGAAATCCACCAGCTCCTCCGACGCGGCTGGGCCGATGATAGAAGCCCGGGGCCGCCGGAATCACCACCGCACCCGCCTCGGTGACGCTGACCAGGTTCCGGAGATGGATGAGTGAGAGCGGCGTCTCGCGAGGCACGAGAACGAGCCGCCGGCGTTCCTTCAACGTCACGTCGGCCGCGCGCTCCACCAGCGAGCGGGACGTCCCGGCGGCTATGGCGGCGACCGTTCCCATCGAGCAGGGGCAGATCACCATGCCGTTGGTCCGCTGCGACCCTGACGCGGGCAGCGCGCCCCGGTCGCCGTCGGGGAACGGGGTCACGGACGACCAGTCACCACCAGTGGCACCCCGCAGCTCGTCGAGCGAGCCGATTCCGCACTCCGCCTGGAGGAGTCGCATGCCGTGCCCCGACGCGATCAGCCACACCGGCACTCGGTTGCGCGCCATCACCTCGAGCAGTCGCACGCCGTACGGGGCACCCGAGGCACCGGTCAGCGCGAGGACGGTCGGCAGAGCGGTCGTCGCCACGGTCATGCACCCAGGCGATCGGCAAGCGCGAACAGGAACACGGTGACGCTCATGATGCCGTTCATGGTGAAGAAGGCGGCGCCGAGCCGCGAAAGGTCACCGGGACGCACGAGGCTGTGCTCGTAGGCGAGGATCGCCGAAGGCGGCGACCAGCCCGACGTAGTACCACGTCCCGAAGCCCACCCCGTAGCCGAAGAGCGCCAGCGCTGGGATGGTGACGCCGTGCAGCAGCTTGGCGAGCAGTATGGCGCGGGACTCGCCGAGACGCACCACCGCGCTCCTGAGTCCCTCGCCCCGGTCGAAGCTCTCGTCGGGCAGCGCGTAGAAGATGTCGAACCCCGCCACCCAGGTCGCCACCGCGAGGGCCACGGCGACCAACGGCCACGCGGGCTCGCTCCAGCGCCCGGTCACCGCGAGATAACCACCTACCGGGGCGATGGCCAGGCTGATGCCGAGCCAGACGTGGGGCCACCAGGTGAACCGCTTGGACAGGCTGTAGACCAGCACCCAGGCCAGCGCGAGCGGGCTCAGAACCAGGCAGAGCCGGTTGAGGGCCCCCGCGGACAGCACGAAGAGGACCCCCGCTACCAGCACCGAGGCCCACGCCTGACCCAGCGAGAGGGCGCCGCGCGGCAACTCCCGCTGCTTCGTCCGGGGATTGCGGGCATCGAACCGACGGTCGGCGATCCGATTGAAGCCCATCGCCGCCCACCGGGCTGCCGAGAACGCCGTGACGACGAGCAGGACGGTTCGGAGCGTGACCGGCGCGGTCAACGACGCGGCCACCACGCCGAGCAGGGCGAACGGAAGCGCGAACAACGTATGGGGCAGCTTGACGAAGTTGACGTAGCGGACGAAGAGCGATTCACCGGCGAATGTCTGCCCTTCGGTGGCACTGCGGAGCGGAGGAACGGCGGACGGCTCGGCCATGGCGGGCTACGGCGCCGCGGGGCCAGTCAGCCGGATGCCCAGCTGCGGCCATATCGCGTCCACATTGCTCTTCGTCGCCTCGTCCATGGCGATGCGCTCGGGCCACTCCCGCTCGAAACCCTCTTCCTTCCACTTCCGGGTGGCGTCGATGCCCATCTTGCTGCCGTAGGTGAAGGCGCGGCTCGAGTGGTCGAGCACGTCCACCGGCCCCATGGTGAACCGCACGTCGCGCTCGGGATCGATGTTGTTGAGCGCGATCCACCACGCCTCGTCCGGATTGCGCACGTCCACGTCCTTGTCCACCACCACCAGTACCTTCGCGAGCGACATCAGACCCTGGCCCCAGAGCGCGTTCATCACCTTGTACGCCTGACCCGGGTACTGCTTGTCGATGGACACGAACACCAGGTTGTGGAAGATGCCGGGCGCCGGCATGTGGTAGTCCACGATCTCCGGCACGGTGAGGCGCAGCAGCGGAAGAAAGATCCGCTCGGTGGCGTGGCCGAGATAGTAATCCTCCATCGGCGGCCGTCCCACCAGCGTGGCGGGATAGATCGGATTCCGCCGCGCGGTCACGGCGGTGACGTGCACCAGCGGGTAATAGTCGGCGAGCGAGTAGAAGCCGGTGTGATCGCCGAAGGGCCCTTCCATGACCAGCGGCTCCGCGGGGTCGATGTAGCCTTCCAGCACCAGCTCGGCCTCCGACGGCAGCTCGAGGTCGCAGGTGACGGCGCGGGTCAGGTCGACCGGATCGCGCCGAAGGAAGCCCGCGAACAGAAACTCGTCGATCGTGGGAGGGAGGGGCGCGCTCCCCGAGTAGATGCTGGCCGGGTCTCCCCCGAGGGCGATGACGACCGGCATCCGCTCGCCCGCCGCGGCCATCTCGCGCCAGTGCGCGGCGCCGACCTTGTGCCGCTGCCAGTGCATCGCGAGCGTATCGCGCCCGAGCACCTGAATGCGGTACATCCCCACGTTGCGGATCCCGCGCACCGGATCGCGAGTGATGACCATCGGAAGCGTGATGTAGCGTCCGCCGTCCCCCGGCCAGGTGGTGAGGAACGGAATCTCGTCGAGGTTCACCGCGTCGCCCCGGAGCACCACTTCCTGGCAGGGCGGACGGCCGCCCCGCACCTTGGGTGGGAACTTGCCGACTTCGGCGAGCTTGGGCAGCAGCGCCAGCTTGCCGAAGAGCCCTTCGGGCACCTTCATCTCGAGCAGCTCGGAGATGCGCGCGCCCACCTCCTCGAGGTCGGAGACCCCGAGGGCGAGGCACATCCGCCGCATGCTGCCGAAGAGATTGATGGCGACCGGATGGGGGCTGCGGCGTCCGTCGTCCAGGAGGACGTGCTCGAACAGCAGCGCCGGGCCGCCGCCGGGGCTCTTCATGCACCGGTCGGCGATCTCGGCGATTTCCAGGCGCGCGCGCACCGGGTGCGACACGCGGACGAGCTCACCGGCCTCGTCGATGGTCCTGATGAATTCGCGGAGGTTGTCGAGTGCCATCAGCGGTCGCCGGTCACGAGCGGGTGCCGACGTGCATCGCGGTGACGCCGCCCATGAACAATCGGTAGCTCACCTCGTGAAACCCTTCCCGTTCCATGCGGCGAGCCAGCTCCGGAGGAGCGGGAAAGGTCTGGGTGGAGGCCGGGAGCCAGGCATAGGCCGTGTCGTGCCTGGAGATCGCGCGCCCGATCCGGGGCAGGATCACCCGGAAGTAGAGCTGGTACAGCCGCCGCAGCAGGGGATTGGGCGGGAGGGTCATCTCCAGGATGACGAAGCGCGCTCCAGGCTTGAGCACGCGCGCCGCTTCGCGCAGCCCGGCATCCAGGTCCACCAGGTTGCGGACACCCCAACCCACCATGGCCCCGTCGAAGGCGGCGTCGGGAAAGGGCAGCGAGAGGGCGTCCGCGTTCACCGGCGCCAGGCGCGGCGACTTGGCCCGCCCGAGCTGGAGCATGCGCTGGACGAAGTCCGCGCCGACGATCCGCCCGCGAAATCCCGATTGGGTGGCCAGCGTGGCACCGAAGTCCAGCGTGCCGGCGCACAGATCCAAGTACATTCCCTCCGGCGCCCGCTCCCAATTCAACCGCCGAACCGCGTCCCGCCTCCATCGCTGATCCAGCCGGAGGCTGATAATGCGGTTGAGCCGGTCGTAGGTGGGGGCGATGGCGGTGAACATCTCGCGGACGTAGGCCCGCTTCTCGGGGCCTCCCGAGACGGGTAACTCACGATCCGAGGCTAACATAGGCGCACAATGTAGTCCCCTTGCAGGAGCCTTGGCAAGCCGGACGCGCGATGCCTGAGGGGCCGGACTGGCCTCGCCTCACCGATCAGGAGGTGGTTCTTCTCGCCCGTGGCGGGCGGGAGGCGGCCTACCGTGAGCTGGTTCGCCGCTACGAGCGCCCGGTGTTCGCGCTGCTGTATCGCATGGTGCGCGACCGCGAGCTGGCGGAGGACCTGGCGCAGGAGACCTTCGTCAAGGCGCTGAACGCGATCGACTCGTACCGCCCCGAGTTCAAGTTCTCTTCCTGGATCTTCAAGATCGCCAACAATGCCGCCATCGATCACCTCCGCCGCCGGGAGCTCGACACGCTGTCGCTCGACGGCTCGCCCCACGCGGAGACGCCGGAGGCGATGCAGGCCACCGCCCTCCAGATCGGGGCGCGCCAGGAATCGCCGCTCGACGCCGTCGAGGCACGCGAGCTGGGCGGCGCGATCGAGGCCGCGATCGGGCAGCTCCGCCCCGAGTATCGCTCGTGCATCCTGCTGCGCCACGTGGAGGGCCGGGCCTACGAGGAAATCGCCGAGATCCTGAACCTGCCCCTCGGTACGGTCAAGACCTATATCCACCGCGCCCGCAATGAGCTGCGGCTCGCCCTGGCGCACCTCAAAGAATGAAACCTCCGCCCAACCCGCACCGTAGGAGGGTCCACTTATGACCCAGGCCCCCGGCTCCCACCTCTCGCCGGACGACGTCGAGAGCTGGCTCAGCGGCGTACTCGACGCCGAACGCACCCGACACCTCGATCTGTGCCCGGCGTGTTTCGACCGCGTCCAGATGGAGCGCGAGATCATCGAGCAGCTGTCCGGCCTGCCGGCGCTGATGCCGTCGGCCGGGTTCGCCGATCGGGTCATGGCCTCGGTCACCGTCGCCGATCCCTTCAGTCTGCGCTCACTCGCCAGCATCCGCCGGCGGATCCTGGCCAGCCGGCGCTCCATGGCCATCGCCGCGAGCCTCGCGCTCGCCCTGGTCGGGTCCATGGCCGCCAGCATCGCCTGGACCCTCGCGAACCAGGACGTCCTCGCGGGCGTCGGCACCTGGGTGCTGGCGCAGGGATCCCAGGTCGGCTGGATCGCGCTCCGCGGCCTCGCCTCGAACTTCATCGAACAGCCGTGGTATGACAGTGCGCGGGCGATCGCTGGGAATCCCGGCCGTCTGGCCACCGCCGTGGGCGTGGCTTCGCTGGCCTACCTGAGCGGGGTCATCGCGCTGCGTCGCCTGCTGGCTTTGCCGTCCCAGCGGGTGGCCCATGTCGGCTAGCGCCGGCGCTCGAGCCCGCTTCCTCGCCCTGCTGCTCGTCGGCGCACTGCTGCCCTCGACGGCGCACGCCGCAGGGCCGTCGGTACCGACCGGATCCACGGCGGTGGAGCTGGTCCGGAACTTCTGGGATCTCGTCTCCAGCCAGCAGGACCAGGGCCGCCGGGCTCGTCCCCAGCCGCAGGCCATCGAGCCGGCGCCGGCAGGCACACCCCCGGTGGACCTGAGCGACCTCTCCAATCCCACCGCGATGGAAGCCAAGCTCAAGACCGCGCTCGCCCCCACGGACGGCACGATCCGCGCGACCGTCGCCGGGGGCAGTGCTCGTCAGGGCGATTTCACCGTCGGCTCCCTGGAATCGGTGGAAGGCAACTTTCTGGTGCTGCAGGGCGACGTGGACGTCTACGGCCGGCTGCACGGCAACCTGGTCACCGTGGAGGGCGATGTCATCGTCCACCCGGGCGCGCTGGTCACCGGGGACGTGCTGGTTCTCGGCGGCGACGTGACCAACCTCGAAGGGGAGATCGGCGGCGAGATCCGCGCGCTCCGGACCACCAACGTCTTCGGCTCGACCGCCCCCGCGGTCGCCGCTCCTCCACCGAGTGCGGTCGCCACGGTGGGCCGACGGCTCGCCGGAGTGGCCGGGGTCTTTCTGACGCTGGGCGCGCTCGGCTTCGGGCTGGTGATGTTCGGCCGGCCCAACCTCGAGGTGGTGTCGGACACCGTCTCTCACTCGTTCGGGCGCGCCTTCGTCACCGGGCTGCTCGGCCAGATACTCGTGGTTCCCACCTTCGGCATGCTGATCGTCGGACTCATCCTGAGCGTGGCGGGCATCCTCCTGCTGCCGTTCGCGGTGGCGGTGTACGCCTTGCTGGTGGTGGTCGGCGCCCTGGGCGGCTTCCTCGCGGTGGCCCACGCGATGGGTGAGACCTACACCCGGCGGCGGATGGCGATGGGCATCGTGATCAGCTCCGCCAACAGCTACCGCTACCTGCTGGTGGGCCTGGGCGCGCTCACCGCGCTGTGGCTGGTCTGGTCGCTCTTCGGCTGGGTGCCGATCGCGGGCAACCTGATCCGCGGGGCGGCGTTCCTCGTCACCTGGCTGCTGGCCACGGCGGGGTTCGGCGCCGCGCTCCTGAGCCGGGCCGGCATCCGGGAGAACTTCGCCGGGCGCTTGATCCCGCCCGAGGCGCTCACCGACGAGTATCTCTGGGCCACCCCGCAATTCGGTGTGCCCGCGGGCCGGCGCCCCGGCGGCCGGACTCCCACGCGGGGCCTCTGATGCGGCGGGTCGTGATGGCGACGGCCGCTCTGCTCCTGGTCGCGGGGAGCCTCTCGGCGCAGAGCATGCGCGCGTTCAGCACCTTTCGGCAGCGGCACGGCGAAACGCGTCTCAGGGCCGCGCTCGACTACCGCGCGGGCGGCCTCCGGATCGCCCCGGGCCGTCCCAGCGAGCTCTACCGGATGGACGCCTCCTACGACGAGGCGCGCTTCCTCCCCACCAGCGATTTCGACGCCGCCCGCGGCTCCGTCGCCCTCGGTTTCACCCCCGTCGGCGCGGGCGGCCTGCGCGTCGTCAGCACCCGGCAGCTTCGGCAGGACGCGAACATCGCCTTCTCCCCGGCCGTCGACCTGGATCTGGACGTGACCCTTGGCGCGGTGGACGCCGACATGGAGCTGGGCGGCCTGAGTCTCTCGCAGCTCACCATGCAGGCGGGTGCGAGCCAGGCGGTGATCCGGTTCTCCCAGCCGAACCGATCCCGGTGTCGCGCGGCCGAGATCACGGCCGGTGCGGCCGAGGTGACGATGCTGAGCCTGGGCAACAGCCGCTGCGACCGGCTGGATTTCGAGGGCGGCATGGGAAAGGTCACGCTCGATTTTTCAGGCGCGTGGACCTCCAGCTCGCGGGCCAACGTCAAGATGGCAATGGGCGAGCTGACGCTGCGGTTGCCGCGCAGGGTCGGGGTGCGTCTCACCCTCGATCGCTTTCTCGCGAGCTTCGATCCGGCGGGCCTGGTCCGCAGCGGACCGGCGTTCGAGAGCCCGGGCTACGCCCGCGCGGAGCGGCAGCTGGAGATCAGCGTGACGTCGGCGGTCGGTGGGGTGAAGGTCGAATGGGTTGACGGGCAGGCCGCCACACCCGATTAACTTGGGGTATGTCACCACTCGAGACCCTGGGCTTCGCCCTCGGCACCTCGTTCGCCTCCGGCCTCAATCTGTACGCCACGGTCGCCGCCGCCGGCCTGTTCCAGCGGTTCGGCATCGTGACCCTGCCCGAGCCGCTTCAGGTCCTCGCCAACCCGGTCGTGCTCGGCGTCGCCCTCACGCATGTTCGTCGTCGAATTCATCGCGGACAAGATCCCGTACGTGGACAGCGCGTGGGACGCGCTGCACACCTTCATCCGCCCTCCCGCGGCGGCGGTGCTCTCCTACAGCGCCTTTGCCACGGGAAGTGTGCCGGAGGAGTGGAAGCTCGCGGCGGCGCTCCTCGCGGGCAGCGTGGCGCTCACCTCGCACGGGGCAAAGGCGAGCACCCGCGCGGCGGCGAATGCGAGCCCCGAGCCGATCAGCAATTGGACGCTCAGTATTCTCGAGGACGGGGTGGCGGTGTTCCTGGCCTGGATGGCGGCGGAGCACCCGCTGCTGACGGCGACGCTGGTGGTGGTGCTGGTGATCGCGGCGGTGTTCGTGATCTGGAAGCTGTACGGCTACCTGCAGCTCGCCCTGGCGAAGCTCAAGCGAGGTCCTAGCCCAGCCGGGCCCTGACCCTTCCCCCCACGCCCATGCCCAGCCGGCGCGCGGCCGAGCCATCGCGCACGGCGATCTCCACCTGCCCTCCCGACCCCACGTAGGCCAGCAGCCCCCCGGTCGACACGTCGCCGAAGGTGCGGCGCAACGGTCCGACCTCCAGGCCCTCGACCTCGACCGACGCGTAGGACGGCACCAGCTCGGTCGTCAGGTTGGTGACCAGCGTGCCGAACCGATCCACGTACAGCACCTCGCCGACGACCGACTTGCCCTCGTAGTGCGGCTCCGAGTACACCAGGCGCGCCGGTGGGTCGGTCAGGGAAGCGCCGAGGCTCGCGATCGTCGCGCCGGTCGCCAGGGCGGCCGCCGCGGGTGCGAAGAGGTCGCGGCCATGAAAGGTGGCCGAGGCTTCGGAGGGCGTGGGGAGGGAGACGATCCGAGCCGCAGGATGGTCGAGGACGAAGGTGAAGAGACCGTTGTCCGGGCCGACGAACGCGTGCCCGCCGGCGCTCAGCGCGATGGCCGCCCGGGTGGTGCCGACGCCGGGATCCACGACCGCGAGGTGGACGGTACCGGGAGGAAACCGGTGCCAGGTGCGGCTCAACAGATAGGCGGCTGCGCGGACGTCACCGGGGGCCACCGCATGGGTGACGTCCACCAGGGCGACGCCGGGCGCGGCACTGCTCAGCACGCCCTTCACTTCGGCAACGTAGGAGTCGGAGGTCCCGAAGTCGGTCAGGAGGGTGATCAGGGCCATGATGGCCCACGGTGCACCGAATGCTCAGCCACGCAGGATGGGCAGGGCCGCGGTGCGACCCGCAGTCCTGCTCCGGACCTGCTGGGCGACGGCCGCCAGCGCGGTGGCGGCGGCGCTCTCCGGCTCGGCGACCAGGATCGGCCGCCCGGCATCGGCCAGCTCGGCCAGGCGGGGCTGCAGCGGGATGCTGCCAAGCAGGTCCACGCCGAGCTCATCGGCCAGGCGGCGGCCGCCGCCGGAGGAGAAGAGCTCGAAGCGACGCCCGGTCTCGGGATCGTCGAACGCGCTCATGTTCTCCACGATGCCGAGTACCGGCACGCCCACCCGCTCGAACATCCGGGCGCCCCGGAGCGCGTCGCCTACCGCCATCTCCTGCGGCGTGGTGACGATGAGCGCCCCGGAGACGTGCGTGGCCTGGACCAGCGATAGCTGGGCATCGCCGGTGCCGGGCGGCAGATCCACCAGGAAATAGTCCAGCGACCCCCACTCCACGTCGCGAAGAAACTGGGTCACGATCTTCATGATGATGGGGCCGCGCCAGATCGCGGGCGCGTCGCGCTCCACCAGGAATCCCAGTGACATCAGCTTGACGCCGTGGGCCTCGAGCGGCTGGATCTTGCCCCCGACCACCGGCGGCTTCTCGGAGACGCCGAACATGCGCGGGATGTTGGGGCCGTACACGTCGGCATCCATGAGGCCCACGCGCGCACCGCCGCGGGCGAGCGCCACCGCGAGATTGGCGGAGACCGTGGATTTCCCGACGCCGCCCTTGCCGGAGGAGATGGCAAGGATACGCCCGAGATTCGGCATCTCGGGCGCAGGGGGCGGGGCCGCGTCGGCGCCGGGCGCGTTGTGAGTGACCTTGGCCGGGCCGGCGGGATTGGTGACGGCGATCCTGACGGCGTCGCGACGGACCCCGTCCACTTCCTGGACCGCCGCGCGCGCCTGGCGCACCAGGGTTGCCGGATCTTCGGGCGACAGGAGGAACGTGAAGGCCACGGCGCCGTCTCCGCTCACCGTCAGGTCGCGGATCATTCCGGCCGAGAAGAGATCGTTCTCCAGGCGGGGATTCTGAATGCGGGCGAGCGCGGCGACGACCCTGGCTTCCAGCTCTTCGGCCATCAGACCGCCTCCACGTGCTTGACCTCCGGGACCATCTCGCGCAAACGCGCCTCGATGCCCTGACGGAGGGTCACGGTCGAGGCCGCGCAGCCATGGCACGTCCCCCCGAGACGGAGCAGGAGCCTCCCCTCGCCCTCGTCGAAATCCACCACCTCCACGTTGCCGCGATGGGACGCGATGTAGGGGCGCAGGGTATCGAGGGTCCGCTCGATCCGATCAATCGTGTCCATGGCCCACCGGATGGCGAATTCCTACTATCATAGTCGGCAATATAGGAGCGCGGGAAAAGCGGTCAACCACGCTGCACAGCGGATGCCCCATTGCGGCCGAGGTACTCACGGGCGGCCGCCAGGACGGTGGACTGCACCTCCGCGAGCGAGCCCACGATGGCGAGGCCCGCGGCCTTGGTGTGCCCCCCGCCGCCGAACCGCTTGGCAAAGGCGGCGACGTCCACCGGCCCGACCGATCGAAGCGACACCTTCACCCGCCCCTGGCTGACCTCGCGGAAGAGCAGCGCCATCCGCACGCCCTCGATCGAGCGGGGAAATTCCACCACTCCGTCGAGGTCGTCGGACGACACGCCGAGCCGCTCGATGGCTCCCGGCGGCACGGTCACCCACGCCAGTCCGCATTCGGGCTCGACCACGAGCGTCTGGAGCGCCTCGGCGAAGAGCCGCGGGCGGCCCTCGGGGGCCCGGGCGTACACCTCGAGGTAGATCTCCTCGGGATCCACCCCGGTCTCCAGCAGCTCGGCGGCGACCCGAAGCGTGCGCGGGCGGGTGTTGCTGAAGCGGAAGCCGCCGGTATCGGTGAGGATGGCGACATAGAGGCCGCGCGCCGCCTCCTGGTCGAGCAGCCAGCCGTTGGCGAGCGCCAGCTCGAAGACCAGCTCGCCGGTGGCAGCCGCCTCGGGGTCGAGGTAGCGCGGCCCCTCGGGGAGCACGCCCATGCCCACGTGGTGGTCGATGCAGGCGACCGGAACGCCGCGGGTGCGCACCGTCTCGCCCAGCATGCCGAGCCGAGCCAGATCGGAGATGTCCAGCACCACGATGCGGTCGGCCCGCCGGAGCTCCTTCACCGCCTCGCCGGTCCGGTCCACGCCGGGCAGGTCCTCGAACAGGAACCCGAACCGGGGAGGTGTCGGGGTCGGATTGGTGACCACCACGTCGATGCCGCGGACCTTCAGCAGGTGGGCCAGTCCGGCCTCGCTGCCCAGCCCGTCGCCGTCAGGATTCACGTGGGTGGTGAGGCAGACGCGCTGTCCGGGAAGGAACGTGTCGGCAAACGTTCGGGCCGCTGCGAGCCGCTCGGCGGACAGGGTGAAAGGCATTCGCGGAAAATGGGCGGAAGGCGGGGGCGATGGTAGGGCGGCGCAGGCTGCAACCACGGCCTGCGAACGGCAGACGCGGCCCGGACGCGGAATCTCGCGCCCGGGACGCGCCGCACAGCTACCTGGCGGCCTGCTGGACCTTGGAGTGGCGCTTCCCGTAGAGGAAATAGATCGCCAGGCCGAGCAGCATCCAGACGATCAGACGGGCCCAGGTATCCACCGGCAGGCCGAGCATCAGGTAGACACATGCCCCGATGCCGGCGAGCGGAACGAACGGCACCAGCGGGGTCCTGAAGGGCCGCGGGCGGTCGGGATCGGTGTACCGCAGCACCAGCACGCCGGCGCAGACGATCGCGAAGGCGAGCAGGGTGCCGATCGAGACCAGCTCACCGAGCAGGCCGATCGGCAGGAGACCCGCGAACGCCATCGCGAAGACGCCGGTGACCGCGCTGGCGAGCCACGGCGTCCGGAACTTCGGATGCACCGCGCTGAAGATCGGCGGCAGCAGGCCGTCCTTCGACATCGTGTAGAAGATCCGCGGCTGGCCGAGGAGCATGACCAGGATGACCGACGACAGACCGGCGATCGCGCCGATCTTGATGATCGGCCGGAGCCACGCGAGCTGCGGCCCCACCGCGTTGATGCCGACGGCGATCGGATCGGGGACGTTGAGCTGGGAGTAGTGGACGATGCCGGTGAGCACGAGCGCGACCGCGATGTAGAGCACGGTACAGATCGCGAGCGATCCCATGATGCCGATCGGCATGTCCTTCTGGGGATTGCGGGTCTCCTGCGCGGCCGTCGAGACCGCGTCGAATCCGATGTAGGCGAAGAAGATCACGCCCGCGCCGCGGACGATGCCGTCCCAGCCGTACTTCCCGGGGCCCTCCGCCGGCGGAATGAACGGGGTCCAGTTGTCGGCGTTGATGTAGCCGATGCCGAAGGCGATGAACAGCAGCACCACCGTGACCTTGATGACCACGGCGATGTTGTTGAACGTCGCCGACTCGCTGATCCCGACGATCAGCAGGATGGTGATCAGCCCCACGATGAACATCGCGGGCAGGTTGAGCACGTGCCCGGTGGCCGACCACCCCTCGGTGAACAGTCGCCAGACGTTCAGCCCGGCGTCGGGCGGCGTCGTGTGGACGTAGGGCGCCGAGGTGTAGGCGGCGGGGATGTTGATGCCGAGGTCCTTGAGGAACGAGACCGTGTATCCCGACCAGCCCACCGCGACGGTCGAGGCGGCGAACAGGTACTCCAGAATCAGGTCCCACCCGATGATCCACGCGATCAGCTCACCCAGCGTGGCATAGCCGTAGGTGTAGGCGGAGCCGGCGATGGGGATCATGGCGGCGAATTCGGCGTAGCACAGTCCGGCGAAGGCGCAGGCGGTGCCGGCGAGGAGGAACGAGTACACGATCCCCGGGCCGGCGTAGTTGGCGGCGGCCTGCCCCGTCAACACGAAGATCCCCGCGCCGATGACGGCGCCGATGCCGAGCAGGACCAGGTTGACGGGTCCGAGCACGCGTTTGAGGCTGTGGTCCGAGGCGACCTCGGCCTGAAGCGCGGACACATCCTTGCGACGGAAGAGGCTCATTAGACGCTCAGGTGTTGGGGACGGATGAGACCCGGGTACTGCGGTTTACGCGCTGTAGTTCGGTGCTTCCCTGGTGATCGTCACGTCGTGCGGATGCGACTCGCGAAGGCCGGCGCTGGTGATCTGCACCATCTCGACCTCGCACTGCAGCTGCGGGATGGAGGACACCCCGCAATAGCCCATGCCGCTGCGGAGACCGCCGACCATCTGGAACAGCACGTCGGCGACCGGCGCCCTTGTAGGGGACCCGCCCCTCGATGCCCTCGGGCACCAGCTTGGAGGGCGCCATCTCGCCCTCCTGGAAGTACCGGTCGGCGGATCCGTCCTGCATGGCGGAGAGACTGCCCATGCCCCGGATCATCTTGTAGCGCCGGCCCTCGGCGAGCACCGATTCTCCCGGGCTCTCCTCGGTGCCGGCGAGCATGGAGCCCATCATCACCGCCGCCGCGCCGGCGGCCAGCGCCTTGACCACGTCGCCCGAGTACTTGATACCGCCATCGGCGATGATCGGGATATCGTCGGCGCCGCGGACCGCGTCCATCACGGCCGTCACCTGGGGGACGCCTACACCGGTGACCACCCGGGTGGTGCAGATGCTCCCGGGGCCGATACCCACCTTCACGGCATCCACCCCGCGCCGCACCATCTCGCGGGCGCCGGCTTCGGTGGCCACGTTCCCCGCGACGAGCTGCACGTCGGGAAACGAATCGCGGAGCTGTGCCACGGTGGCGAGCACGCCTTCACTGTGGCCGTGAGCCGAATCCACCACGATCACGTCCACGCCGGCGTCCACCAGGCCCTTGGCGCGGGTGGCGGCGTCCGATCCTCCCCCGACGGCCGCCGCCACGCGGAGCCGGCCGTGCTGATCCTTGTTGGCGTGGGGGTGCTCGCGGCGCTTGAAGATATCCTTGACGGTGATCAGGCCCTTCAGGATTCCGCGGGCGTCCACGACAGGCAGTTTCTCGATCCGATGCTGGGCCAGGATCCGCTCGGCATCGTCCAGGCTGGTCCCCACCGGGGCCGTGATCAGCTTGTCCTTGGTCATGGCCTCGCTGATCGGCTGGTCGAGGTTCCGCTCGAACTGCAGATCGCGGTTGGTGATGATCCCGATCAGCCGTCCCTGGCCATCCACGATCGGCACGCCCGAGATCTTGAACCGCCGCATCAGCGCGTACGCTTCCCGCAGCGGCCGGTCGGGACCGAGCGTGATGGGGTTCAGGATCATCCCGCTCTCGCTCCGCTTCACCCGGTCGACTTCGGCGGCCTGCCGCTCCGGCGTCATGTTCTTGTGCAGGACACCGATACCGCCGGCCCGGGCCATCGCGATGGCCATCTCGGCCTCGGTGACGGTGTCCATGGCGGCGGAGACGAGCGGGATGTTGAGGGAGATGGTGCGGGTGAAGCGGCTGACGGTCGAGACTTCGCGCGGATGCACCGCCGAGTATCGCGGAACGAGGAGCACGTCATCGAACGTGAGGCCCGGCTTGGGACGGATGACGGTCATGGGCGCCTGGGCGGCGTCGGCCGCGGCGTCCGTCCCCGACGCACGACGGCCTGCCCGAGCCCATACAGGGCGACCGGCAGGCCGAAGGTAGGATGATCCATCTCCAAGTCTAGGACCCGGTTCCGGTGAACGCAAGCGCGCCCGAGTCGGGTTGCGACGGGCGCTCCAGCCCGGTCCGCCGCCTAGGACAACGAGTGCACGTACGCCGCCACGGCGCGGACCTGCTCGGGGCTCAACGACGCGCCACCCATGGGAGGCATGGGAGCCGGAGCCTTCTTGGGCGTGGGGACGCCGGACTGAATCGTCTTGGTGATGGCCGCGAGGCTGCCGTCGGAGTGCAACCACTCCGCGTCGGTCAGGTTGGGGCCGACCGCCGAGCCCTTGGCGTCCTGCCCATGACAGGCGAAGCAGGTGCCGCCGGCTGCCTGGCCATGAAAGATGCTGTCGCCCAACGCGATCAGCCCGGCATCACCGCCGCTCGGCTTGGGAGCGGCGGCCGCCGGCGCCGTGGCGGCCGGCGCCGCGGCCTCAGGCTGGGCCGGCGCGCCGGTATCCGAGGGAGCCGCCCCGGGAGCGGCGGGCTGAGTGTCACCCGTCGCCGGAGGCGCCGGCTGCGTTTCCCCGACAGCGGGTGAGCCAGCGCCGGCGGAGCCGGCGTCACCCGCCGGCGCCTTATCGCCACCGCAAGCCAGGAGGCCCGCCGCCGCCACCAACCCGAGCCAGGCAAGACAGCGCTTGGCGTCGATCTCGATCTGATTCATGTCCCAGTCCCCGAGTGGAGGTCCCGGACCGACCCCTGATAATGCTACTTCGCGGCCTTGCCTCGCCAGAGGAGGTAGACCGGTATGCCCGTCGCGACGATGATCAGCCCCGGCCAGGTGTAGAGCGGCTTCTGAAAGAGCAGGATCACCATCAGCAGTCCCACGGCGACCAGGTACAGTCCCGGCAACACCGGGTACCCGAAGGCTTTGACCGGCCGCGGCAGGTCGGGCTGCAGGCCGCGCAGTCGGAAGAGCGCGATGGTGGTGAGGAAGTAGAACACCAGGGCCGCGACGATCACGTAGTCCAGCAGCTGGCCGTAGGTTCCGCTGATGCAGAGCACCGAGGCCCAGACCGCCTGGGTCCACAGTCCGAATACCGGCGTGCGGTGCTCGGGATGGAGCCGACCGGCGCGCTCGAAGAACAGTCCGTCGCGCGCCATCGCCCAGTAGACCCGCGGCCCGGCCAGGATCAGTCCGTTGTTGCAGCCGAAGGTGGAGAACAGGATGGCGACGGCCATGACCGTAGCCGCGCCGCTCCCGACCGCGACCTCGATGGCCGCGGTCCCGACCCGATCCTGCGCCGCGTGCTGGATACCCCGCGCCATCGCGTCGGCACCGCCGGGGTCGCCGTAGAACGGCAGCACGTTCAGGTACGCCACGTTGGTCAGAACGTAGAGGAGGCTGACGACGCCGGTACCGACGGCGAGGGCGATGGGAAGGTTGCGGCTCGGATTCTGGACCTCGGCGGCCGCGAAGGTGACGTTGTTCCAGGCATCGCTCGAGAACAGCGAGCCCACCATCGCCGCGCCGATCAGCGGCACCATGGCGATGGTCCAGTCCCCCGTCCCCCAGAAGCTGGAGAAATTGGCCGCCGCGACGTCGGGCTGGCGGAACAGCGTCAGGCCGCACAGCACCAGCGCCACCAGGGCGCCCACCTTGGCGACGGTGAAGGTGGTCTGAATCGCGGCGCCGAGGGTGACGCCGCGGGCGTTGATGGCGGTGAGGAGCAGGATGGAGAGGATGGCGACGATGCGCTGGGGCGAGAGCCCCAGCTGGATCGCGTCGGCCGCGCCCGGCAGCCGGATCTGGCCGAGCGGAAGAAACACGTCGGGCGTGACCCCGGGGATCAGCACGCTCAGGAACCGGGCGAAGGCCACGGCGACCGCCGCGATCGTGCCGGTCTGAATCACGGCGAAGAGTGTCCACCCGTAGAGGAAGCCGGCGGCGGGCGACAGGCCCTCCCGGAGGAACACGTACTGTCCGCCGGCCTTCGGCATCATCGCCGCGAGCTCGGCGTAGGAGAGCGCGCCGACCACGGTCACCAGGCCGGTCACGATCCACACCAGCAGCAGGCCGCCCGGACCCCACGGCGACACCTGCCGGCCGATGTCGGCCGAGACGATGAAGATGCCGGATCCGATCATGGATCCGATGACCAGGGAGATCGCGGCCAGGGGGCCGATCCCGCGGATGAACTCGCTTGGCGGGGTCGTCGCGGGAGGAGCGTGGGTGGGAGCCGCCATTTAGCCTCGGTTCAGCTGCCGGTGTCGGAGCTCGGCTTGGTGACCGACGCCGCGGGGGGCGGTGCCGGTACCGCTGGTTTGGTCGCTTGCTCCGCTGCCTTCACCGCCTCGTCCACCACGGCATGGCCGGCGGCGGCCAGCCCCTTCATCACCTTCGCGGCGCCGTCCACCAGTCCCATCGTCCCGCTGATCGCCTGGATCGGCAGCTTGCCGGCCCGCATCGTGTCCTCGACCGTCTCGGTGATCTTCGCGAAGATGCCACCGGGCCGGGCCCGCTCGGCGTACTTGCTCTCGAGGAACTCGATGTAGTCGAGGACCTGATAGCCGCGCTCGTCGCTCAGGCCGTCGAGCGCGCGGGCGATCCTCTGCTTCAGCAGATCGTTCATGATCTCACTGCCCCCCCTCGGCTTCGCCCAGCGTAGAGATCAGCTCGGCGACCGGCGTGGCCAGGTACCGGGTGCGCGCCGCTTTGAGCGTCACTCGCATGACCATCTCGTGCAGAGGCGGCAGCGCGCGGAACTCGGCGATGCGCCGCGTCGGAATGGTGACGTACACGAACCCCGGCTCGGGGAGCGGGCCCCGCGTCAGCAGGTAGGGCTGGCCGGACGGAATCTCCGGTCGCAGCTCGTCGGCCACCTGCACCGCGATGACCTGCAGCCGCCAGTCGAGCGTCTGGCCGACGAACCGCTCGGGCGAGGCGCGCACTTCGGCGGCGCTGATCCCGGCGAGCACCCCGGCCTCGGCCGGCTTGACGTCCGCCTCGCGGACCCAACCCTCCACCTGGACGCGGATCCACTCACCGGACCGGCCCACGACGCGGGCGGGTGTGCCGGCCGGCAGCCTGGCCACGGAGGCGCTGTCGGCCATCCGGCTCAGGCCGGTTTCACGCACCGTTTCCACGCCTTCGATGGAGGACGGCGGCGCCGGAGCAGCCGACACGGGAGGCTGGGCCCGCTGGGACTGCGCCCGCGCCCGGGTCGTATCCGCCGGCTTGGCTGCCGCCTTGCCCTGTACCGCCTGGCGGGGCACCCATCCGTCCCGCCGCACCCGGAACCACTTTCCCTTCTCGCCGACTCGCTCCAGGAGGGTGCCTTCCCGGACCCGTCCCACGATCGGCCCGTTGGGTTCCCGCCGGAGATTTTCACCGGAGTTCGAGGTGACCACGAGATCGAAACCGTCGCGCTTGGTGCGGGTGGTGGAGGGCCGAAAGATCCACCCCTCGACGGTCACTTCCCGCCAGTCCCCGTCCGCCTTGCCGGCCTCGACCGGGGCACCGGCGGGGAGCGAGACGAGGGGGGTCCCGTCGGGGTCGCGATGGAGTTGGGCGGCGCTGTCGAGCCGCCGTTCCTCCTGCGCAACGAGGGGTGCGGCAAGCACGATCACGGCCGTCGCGCAGGCTGGTAGCCAACGGTGGCCGGGACTAGATTGTGGCGCGTAACTCACAGTCCGCCATTGTAGAACACGCGGAGATCCATGTCAAACGGAAGTCCCCGGAACCGGGTCGTCCTGGTGGTTCTGGACGGCTGGGGATATCGGCGCGAGCGCGAAGGAAACGCCATCGAGCTGGCATCCACCCCGGTCTGGCACCGGCTCTGGGGGAGCTTTCCTCGCACGCTCCTGGACGCCAGCAGCCTGGCGGTCGGCCTGCCCGAAGGCCAGATGGGCAACAGCGAGGTCGGCCACCTGAACATCGGGGCCGGCCGGGTGGTCCCCCAGGACCTGGTCCGCATCTCCCAGAGCATCCAGTCGGGTGAATTCTACCAGATTCCGCAGCTGGTCGAGCTGTGCGCCGGCCTGCGCCAGACGGGGGGCACCCTCCACCTGGTCGGGCTGCTCGGTCCGGGCGGGGTCCATGCTCTCGACCGGCACCTCCTCGCCTGCGTCGAGCTGGGGATCCGGCATCGGGTGCCCGGAATCGCGATCCACGGCTTCCTCGACGGCCGGGACTCGGCCCCCACCCTGGGGGCGGAAGTGGTGCGAACCCTCCTCCTCGACATGCGCCGCATCGCCGGGCCGCGGGTGGAGGTCGCATCTCTCACCGGCCGCTATTTCGGGATGGACCGCGATCGCAGGTGGGACCGCACCCGCCTCGCCTACGACGCCATGGTGCATGGCATCGGCACCCCGGTGGAGCACCCGGTTCTGGCGGTCCAGGCGGCCTACCAGCGGGGCGAGACCGACGAGTTCATCCGGCCTCTGGTCCACCACCGCAACGGCAAGCCGGTCGGCACCATGCACGAAGGGGACGGGGTCCTCTTCTTCAACTATCGCAGCGACCGGATGCGCCAGATCGTGAGCGCGCTGGCGGGGGACGGCTTCGAAGCGTTCGAGCTCGGCCACCGGCCCGCGCTCGCGGCGGTCACCATGACCCAGTACGATCAGACGCTGCCGCTGCCGCAGGCCTTTCCCCCATTCAGCCTGGCGCGGATTCTGGCGGAGGTGCTGGCCCAACAGGGGCGCACCCAGTTTCGCACGGCCGAGACGGAGAAGTACCCCCACGTCACCTATTTCTTCAACGGGGGGTACGAGCCGCCCTATCCCGGCGAAGAGCGGCGGCTGGTGCCCTCGCAGCGGGTGGCCACGTACGACTTGGCGCCCGCCATGAGCGCGCATGGCATCACCGACGTGCTCTGCGGCGCGATCGAGTCGGGGCAACACGACTTCCTGCTCTGCAACTTCGCCAACGCGGACATGGTAGGTCATACCGGGGTGCTCCCCGCCGTCATCCAGGCGGTGGAGACCGTGGACGCGTGCCTGGGGCGGGTCCTCGCCAGTGCGGACAAGGCGGGCTCGAGCGTCCTCGTCACCGCCGACCACGGCAACTCGGAGATGATGATCGATCCGACGACGGGCGGCGTGCATACCGCGCACACCACCAATCCGGTGCCGTTCGTGTCGGTAGGCGCGGCGACGGCGCAGCTCCGCGGAGGAGGCTCGCTCCGCGACGTCGCGCCCACCGTCCTGCGGTTGCTCGGGATCGAGCCGCCAGTGGAAATGACCGGACGCGACTTGAGGGAGTGCTAGGATGACGAGGCCCCAGACGACAGCCCGGTCGCTCGCGACCGCCATCGCCCTGCTCGCTCCCGGGGTGGCGGCGGCGCAGGTGGGCCACGATCCGGCAGGGTCGCCGTATCACGACATCCCCAAGGGCCACACCGTCACCCCGTTCGTGGGCCAGTTCGGCGGCGCGGGGGGCCGCTTCGGTATCGCCCCGCACGACGGCATCGTGTATGGTGTCCGCTACGACATTCGCACGGCGAGCCCTCTTCAGCTCGGCATCGGCTACGCCCAGGGATCCCTGGAGCGGCTGATCGTGGATCCGTTCCTGCCGGTGGCGGAGCGGGTGACTGGGCCGGTGGACCAGAAGGTGTCCTTCGTCGAGATCGACATTCAGCTCAATCTCACTGGCGGAAAGACGTGGCACCGGCTGGCGCCGTTCGTGGGCGCCGGTGGCGGGCTGACGCTGCCCCACAGCACGCCGGCCGACACCAGCGGCTTCGAGCTGGGCAAGAAGATCTACTTCGCCCCGCACGCCGGCTTCCGTTTCTTCGTCACCGACCGCCTGCACCTCCGAGGCGATGGCAGGGTAGTCTTCTGGAAGCTCAACTACCCGGTGAGCTTCACGCAGGAATCGACGCTCGACCCCGATTCGCCGCCGGTGATCGATGACGGCCGCGTCAGCGAGTGGTCCACGTCGTCGTGGCTCCAGGTCGGTCTGGGCTACTCCTTCTCGCCGTAGCAGGATGCCCGTCTCCCTGACCCGCACGGTCGGTTTCCGCGCGATGCACCGGCTCTACCGGCCCGAGTGGAGCGAGGCCAAGAATCGCGAGGTATTCGGCCCGCTGAGCGACCCGCCCGGCCACCAGCACGACTACCGCTGTGCGGTGACGATCGCGGGGCCGGTCGGCGAGACCAGGGGCATGGTGATGGACCTCGGCGACCTCGATCGCATCCTGCAGGACGACGTGGTCGGGCGGTTCGACGGCAAGCACCTGAACCAGGACGTGCCCGGTCTCTCGGACAGCGGCATGCTGCTCACCTGTGAGACCATCGCCCTCGACGTGTACCGCCGCCTCGCAGGGCGGCTCCCCCCGGGAGTGCGCCTGGAACGGGTCCGGATCATGGAGGACCCCTCGCTTTACGCCGACTGCACGGGCATCGGCTGAGAGTTGGCCGGGTCGGCCGTGTGTGGGGCCGTGCCGCCGGGGCCGTCTCCACGTTTCGGATGGAATCGGTCGCAGCCTCACGATGGATCACCGATAGCCGGGACCAGTTGATGCGCCTCCGCCTACTGCTCGCCGCCGCCGCCCTCCTTCTCGCGGCCCACGCCACCCCCGCACATGCCCAGCGCACGGGCGACCGGTCGCGACTCGTCTTCACCGTCTCGGGCGGCTACATCCAGGGCCGGGGACTGTGGACCGTCCCGAGCCAGCCGGTCCAGGAGGTGATCACGGGTGGGGGCACCCCCGTCGTCGACAACTTCCGGCTCAACCGCAGCATCAAGGGGAGCCTGGGCGCCGCATTTTCAGGCATGTACTTCCCGGGTGAGAACGTCGGCCTCACCGCCGACTTCGTGCTCCTGGGCCTCGGCTACGACGACTCCTGCCAGCTGCTCGGACCGGCGGAGAGCACCCGAAACGCTCAGGTCTGCCAGGACATCGACGAACAGGAGAAGTCGGCCGCGGCGGTGACCGTGTCGGCCGGAGGGGTGGTCCGCTTCTTCAGCCGCGAGTTCGTGTCCCCGTTCGTGCGCGCGAACGCGGGGCTGCTCTTCTCCAACCAGAGCTCGATCCTGACCCAGGGCGTCACCAACAGCGGGGTGCTGCTCACGATTTTCGACGACGAGAAGCGGACCCGGGTGAGCCCGTCGCTGGCGCTCGGCGTCGGCGCCACCATGCAGATCGGCCGCTCCTATCACATCCGATGGGAAGTGCGCGACAATATCGTGGGCGTCGAGGCGGTCACCGGTCCGACGGCTCAGCCCAGGTTCGAGCCACCGCACGAACGGGCCTACAAGCATCTCTTCAGCGTGCTGGTGGGGATCGACGTGGTGCTCGAGCGGAGCCGGGGACGCCGGTATTGAGGGTGCGCGGGGCGATCCTCGCCGGCGGAGGAGCCTCCCGCTTCGCAGGCAGGCCCAAGGGCCTCGAGCTGGTGGGTGGCGAGCGAATCCTGGACCGGCTGGTCCGGGCGATGACGGCGGCCTGCGACGGGCCGCCGTTGCTCGTTGCGAACGCCGCCGACGCCGGCGAATGGCGGCCGGAGCTCCGGGTCACTCCCGATCTCCGGCCCGGGCTGGGATCGCTGGGTGGCCTGTACACCGCCGTCAGGGAGGCGCCGGCGCCGGTGGTCTGCGCCGCGTGGGACATGCCCTTCGTTCCGGCACCACTGCTGCGGCGGCTCGCGGAGGGACTCGAGGGCTACGATGCGTTTCTGCCGGAGAGCGGGGGCCGCCGCGGGGTCGAGCCGCTCTGCGCGGCCTACGGACCCCGCTGCGCCGACGCCATCGAGCGGAGCCTGGACGAAGGCGACCTCCGGGCGGTCGCCTTCCATGCGCGCATCCGCGTCGGTATCCTCCCCCTGTCCGAGGTTGCCCACTACGGCGATCCGGCACTCCTGTTCTTCAATGTGAACACCGCTGACGACCTCGCGCTCACGGACGGCATGTGGCGGCGACTCGATTCATCTCCATCATCGGGCGGAAGAACGCCGGAAAGACCACGCTGACCGTGGCCCTGGCGGCCGAGCTCGGTCGCCGGGGCCACCGGGTCATGTCCATGAAGCACACCGACCACCCGGCCCAGGTGGATCAGAAGGGCATGGACAGCTGGCGGCACTTTCATGAGGGACGCGCGGAGCGGGTGCTGCTGGTGAGTCCGGAGCTGCGGGTGCTCTTCGATCGCGCGCCCGACCAGTACGATCCGGTCGGACTCGCGCGCCAGTACCTCACCGGCGCGGACATCGTCCTGGTCGAGGGGTTCAAGCACTCGCCGCTCCCCAAGATCGAGGTCTACCGCCGCGCGGTGGCACCCGAGCCGGTCTACCAGGCCGGGGCGCCGAACGCCGATCAATGGGTCGCGATCGTCACCGACGATCACGGATTCCAGAGCGACCGCCGAGTGCTTCGCTTCAACGACACCATGTGGCTCCAGCTCCTGGCGAATCTCGCCTGGGAGCACGCGCTGGTCGCCGAGACGTGACCGCTCCGCTCGCCGCGGCCGAGGCCGCGCGCCGCATCCTCGTCGAGGTGCGGCGGCAGCCGGCGTTGCGGATGCCGCTGGACGACGCGCTCGACGCGGTGCTCGCCGAAGACATCGTCAGTCCCCTCGACATCCCCGCCTGGACCAACTCCGCCATGGATGGCTACGCCGTACGCGGGGCCGACGTGCGCGGCGCCTCGGACGCGCGGCCGGTTGGCCTGCGCGTGGTGGAGCGCCTCCCGGCGGGCACCTTCGCCACTCGCGCCGTGGGCACCGGGGAGTGCGCACGGCTCTTCACCGGCTCCGCCCTCCCCGAGGGGGCGGATACCGTGGTCCGCCAGGAGGACACGGACGAGGGCAGCGAGGTGGTGCAGGTTGCGCGCGATCCGGGGCTGGGCGCCAACGTCCGGCTCGCGGGTGAGGACATCCGGAAGGGACGGACCGTGCTGCAGGTGGGCGCCGAGCTGGGACCGGCGCAGCTCGGCGTGCTCGCCTCGCTCGCGATCGCGAATCCGCTGGTGTTCCGCCAGCCCCGCGTCGCCATCCTCGGCAGCGGCGACGAGATCGTGGACGTGAACCAGCCGGAGGAGATCCTCAGCGGGCGAAAGACCGGGAGCAGCAACACCCACGCGATGCTGGCGCTGGTGCGCCGGGCCGGGGCGGAGCCGGTGCATCTCGGCATCGCGCGCGACACGCCGGCCAGCCTCCGCGATCACCTCACCCGCGCCCTGGACACCGACCTGCTCGTCACGACGGCCGGCATCAGCGTGGGCGAGCACGACTTTCTCCGCGAGGTGCTCCGGGAGCTCGGTGCGGAGCAGCGGTTCTGGAAGCTGCGCATGCGGCCCGGCGCTCCGGTGGGATTCGGATTGCTGGACGGCCTGCCATGGATCGGCCTGCCCGGCAATCCGGTGAGCACGATGGTCACGTTCGAGTTGTTCGTCCGGCCGGCCATCCGGAAGATGGCCGGTCATCCGCTCCCCTTCCGCCGGACCATTGCGGTGCGGACCGCCGAGCCGATTCGGGTGACACCGACCCTGCAGCACTTCCTGCGGGCGGTGGTGGCCGATGAGGACGGCGTCCCGGTGGCTCGCCTCACCGGACCCCAGGGATCGGGGATACTGAGCTCGATGTTGCTGGCCAACGCACTCCTGATCGTCCCCGAAGGCCAGGCCGAGACCCCAGCGGGCGCCACGCTGCAAGCGCTCATGCTCGACGATCCCGCGCACCGGGCCGACCCCGGGTTCTAACCCCTCCAAGTCGTTGTTGTCACGAGGCCTCCGGAAGGGGGCCTCGTTCGCGTTCTCCATGAGATCGAGTTGAGATCGAGATGAACCGCCTTCGGTAGTCTTGCCGCGTCGAAGGACACGACGAACGACGATCTCACCAACTCGCTGGGGGTGCACCATGAAATCGGTTGCTGGGCTGGGACTGGGGGTCATCGCGCTGACGGCCGGCGCGTTCATTTCGGCGGGCGAGGCGGCTGGACATGGCACCATCCTCGGCTCACTGGCGCGGGGTTCCTACTTCGAGGCCGCGGTGAAGGGCGCAGCGGCGGCGCGTCCCTCGGGCGACGTGGCTTTCGGCATCGTCGGCGACAGCGCCGCCGGGGTGGCCGCCTTCACCATCACGCTCGGTGCGGGGGATTCGTCCGGCGCGATCCTCTTCACCAACCTGGACGGCGGCATACCGGCTCCGGGGCGCTACGACCTGAACGGCGAGAGCAGGTTCCGCGCGACCTACGTCGCGGGCAGTCCGGAGCGGCCCGCAGGTCTCTTCCGCGCCGAGCGGGGCACGCTCGAGATCACCGCCTCGAGCGCCGACCACATCAGCGGGCACTTCAGCTTCACCGGCACCGGATTCCTGGCCTCGGACATGGTGGACGAGGATCGCCAGGTGACCGTCAACGGCGCCTTCACTTCCACCCACGACGTTCCGGCCCCGCGGCCGGCGCAACCCTGAACGGAGGACGACATGCTGTCCATGACGATGCGCCGCCTGGCGGCGGCAGGTTTCAGCGCCCTGGCGATTCTGACGGTGGGGTGCGGCGGAGGAGACGATGACAATGGCGGGACCGGACCCGGCCCCGGTCCCGAGGTGACCGCGGGCTTCTCCATCACGAACGGCTCGACCCGGGAAGCGTGGTACATGTACAGCCGCGCCTGCGGCACCGAGGACTGGGGCGAGGACGAGCTGGGCTCGGCCAACATCCTCTACCCCGGCGAGTCGGTGAGCTGGGAAGAGAGCGCGGGATGCTACGATCTGCTGGCGCTGTCCAGCGCGCAATGAGAACCCGCGGTATCAGGCGCTCTACGAGGGACAGACGGTCGCCGGCGATGCCGCCACGACGGTCAGCATCGCGAGCGGCGACTGGACGGCGGTGGTCGAGGCCCAGGTGGCGATGCTGCGGCAAGTGAGGAAGTGAGCGGAGCGAGCCGCGCACAGACCCAACTCATGAGAGCGCCCGGCGGGCCAGTCTCCGCCGGGCGCTCTCGCGTGTCCGCGGCGGGCGCGGCGATGAGATCGCGGTGAGATCGGGGTGAACGGCGCGGCGTACTCTGTAGCGCATCGACCTGACCCTGACCTTCACCACTCGCCCGAGGAGTCCACCATGCTGCTCGCTCTCGATCCGCCGCCTCGTCGGCACCGCGCTCGCTTCGTTCGCCCTCGCCACTGCCGCGTGCGGCGGCGATGACCACGGCCCCTCCGGCCCGACCACGCCGGCCCCGGCCGACGTGAGCGGCTCCTACAGCTCTCACCGGACTCCGCAGCCTCGGCAACCTCGGCGGGCGGCGGGAGCGGCCTCCCGGTCACCTTCACCGACGGCAGCGGCTCTACGCTCACCTTCTCCAGCGGCACGCTGACCCTGCAGTCCGACGGCAGCTACGCGCTCGAGGTCGAGGCCGAGTACAACGGCGGCGGCGTCACCATGACCGACGAGGGGATCTACGACGTCAGTGGCAACGTGATCGACTTCACCCCGCGGGCGACCCGGCGCGCATGCGGGACGGGACCATCAGCGGGCGCTCGATGACCGCGGAGACGCAGTTCGGCGGCATCCCGTTCGAGATCGACCTGCAGAAGTGAGCCATACGATGCAGGCGGAGCAGGTGACGGTCGTGGGCCGGTACGAGCTGGTGGGTGTCAACGGCAGCCTGCTGCCGGCCTCGATCGACCCGCGCGAGGCCGGCGGTGACCCACATCGGTGCGACTCATGGCGGCGAGCTGCGGCTGGCGCAGGACGGGACCTACGTCCTGAACCTGATCGCGCGGCACGAGTCGGCTGGTGCGGCCTTCGCACCATCTCGACCGGCGGCACCTGGCGGTTCCTCCCCTCGGCTCTCGACCCCACGTCCGGGGAGATCCACCTGGCCTCGGGGCGAGGACAGACCAGCGCCGCGGTCACCGGCGTTTCCCTGGTGCACCGCACACCGTCTTCGGATCCGGGGCGAGGGGCAAAGGCACACTGGGTGTACATCCGGCAAGCCCGGATGGACGGCTCGGCCCCGGGGAATCTCCCGGCAAGCGCTCCGAGTTGACGTCCGCCCCGACTCCCTTATCTTCAAGCCTAAGAAGGGGAGTAGCTTATCCGCCGAGTGGCGGACCTCCGAATCGTCAGGACTGTCCGCCAAGCGCGGGCACGGTTCGGTTGGGGGCCGGGGCGATTCTTCGCCCCGCGATCCAGAGCGAGACCTTCGTCCAACGCGCATGGCGCGGTCAGGACGGGGTCTCGCTCTTTTTTTGACCCCGCCGCCGGCGGCAGGCGCGACCGGCAGAGGAGCGTATGAACAACGTCAAGACTTTCGTACTCATGGGCGCCCTGATCGGCCTCTTCGGCTTGGTCGGGCAGCTGCTCGGAGGCTCTCAGGGCCTGATGATGGCCCTGGTCTTCGGCGGTCTCTTCAACTTCGTCATGTACTTCTTCTCGGACCGGCTGGTGCTCCGGATGTACGGCGCCCATGTGGTGACCGAGCAGGAAGCGCCCGAGCTGTACCGGATGGTGGACCGGCTGCGGCAGCGCGCCGGCCTCCCGATGCCGGTGGTGGCCGTGGCGCCTCACGAGCAGCCCAACGCGTTCGCCACCGGCCGCAGCCCCAAGAAGGCGGTCGTGGCGGTGACGACCGGCATCCTCAAGTACATGCCGTCCGAGGAGCTCGAGGGGGTCATCGCCCACGAGCTGGCCCACATCAAGAACCGGGACATGCTCATCGCCACGATCGCGGCGGGCATCGCGGGCGCGCTCAGCAACCTGCCCTACCTGCTGATGTTCGGGGGTGGGGGCAGCGACGACGAGGGCGGGCATCCGTTCGCCCAGATCGCGCTGCTGCTCCTGGCGCCGATTGGGGCGATGCTGATCCAGTTCGGGGTCTCCCGTCAGCGCGAGTTCGAGGCCGACCGCGTCGGCGCCCAGATCCTGGGCCGACCGCTGCCGCTGGCGCACGCCCTCACCCGGCTCGACGCGCTGGCGCACAAGATCCCCATGCAGGTGGCGCCGGCTGCCGCGCCGCTGGCCCAGGTGAACCCGCTCGCGGCAACCGGAGGCGGCATCAGCCGCCTGTTCAGCACCCACCCGCCGACGGCGGAGCGCGTGGCGCGGCTCGAGGCGATGGCGGCGGGCCGCTAGTTGTTCGGCGACCATGGAGCGGCGGTCTGGCTCGGCTTCACCGGGCTGGTCGCCGCCCTCCTGATCCTCGATCTGGGGGTACTGAACCGCCGGTCGCACGTGCTGTCGTTCAAGGAGGCGATGAGCTGGAGTCTCGGGCTCATCGCCTTCGCGCATCTGTTCGGCCTCTTCATCCTCTGGCGCGAGGGCCACGGGGCGGCGCTGGAGTACTACACCGGCTATCTGATCGAGCTCTCCCTCAGCGTCGACAATCTTTTCGTCTTCATCCTGATCTTCACCTACTTCGGCGTTCCCGCCGAGGCGCAGCCGAAGGTGCTGAAGTGGGGGATCCTGGGCGCGATCGTGATGCGCCTGCTCATGATCGCGCTCGGAGCGCTGCTGCTGCGAGCGCTTCGAGTGGATCATCTTCGTCTTCGGCGGGCATCCTGATCATCACCGGCATCCGGATGATGACCCAGAAGGACGAGCGCGATCGACCTGGACCGGAATCCGGTGGTGAAGCTCGCCCGCCGGGTGCTGCCGTTCAGCAACTACTACGACGACACCAAGTTCTTCACCCGGAAGCGGAGTGGCACCCTGCTCGCCACCCCGCTCTTCCTGGTGCTGATCATCGTCGAGTGGTCCGACCTGGTCTTCGCGATCGACAGCATCCCCGCGATCTTCGCGATCACCCGGGATCCATTCCTGGTCTACAGCTCGAACGTGTTCGCCATCCTGGGCCTGCGGGCGCTCTTCTTCGTGCTCGCGGGGATGATGGACAAGTTCGTCTACCTGAAGCCCGGCGTCGCGCTCATCCTGGTCTTCGTCGGGCTCAAGATGACGCTGAGCGCACTGGCTGCATATCCCGACCCTGGTCTCGCTGGCGGTCATCGTGCTCACCCTGACTGCAGCGGTCGTGCTCTCGCTGCGTCGGAGCGCGCGGGAGACGAGCCAGCCGGCGTAGCGCCCGGCACCCCGCGCAGCTTCTCCAGCGCCTGCACCGCGGACTCGTTGGCCGGATCCAGCGACACCGCCCGCTCGTAGCTCTGCATCGCCTCCTCCCGCCTCCCCGACGCCAGGTACGCCTCGCCCAGACTGTCGAACGCGTTCGAGCTCCCGGGATGATCCGCCGTGTTGAGCTGGAGCACGACCACGGCCTGCCCGACCTTGCCCTGACGCAGCAGCTCGTAGCCGAGCGCGTTCAGCTCCAGCTCGGTATCGGCATAGGCGTGGCGGGCGTCGGACTTGTACTGCAGGTGCAGCCTGAGCGCCCCGCTGGAGTCGCCCGCGGTAAAGGCGTCCCGCATCCGCTCGGCCAGTGACGGCTCCGCCCGGTACGCCAGGACCTCGCGCATGGCGGGATCCACATGCTCCCGGTAGTCGCGCGAGGTCAGCTCCGCCGCGACGTCGGGGCCCTTCCACGGCCGCGCGTCCAGCGGATGGGTGCGCTGCCAGTAGATAGATGGACGCGCGCACCGTGATACCGCTGTTGGGGAGGGTGATCCGGCGGGAATCGCCGTAGGAGTTGGACTTGCCGGCAGTCGGCTCGCCCACGAAGACGGCGTCGGTGTATGTCTCCAGCTCGTGCACCAGAAACTGGGCGGCGGAGAAGGTGCTTCGGCCGATCAGCACGAAGAGTCGGCCCGGTCCCTCGAGCTTGGGCGACCGGATCAGGCTCAGCAGCAGCGGCGGATTGAGGGTCCCGTCGCCGCCGCGGTTGAGCCGCAGGTCGAGCACCAGCCTGTCCACCGCGCCCGAGTCCACGAAGGCGCGAAGCCGCGCCGCGAAGGCCGGTATCGACTCCCTGGGCCCGTCGCCCACCTTGTTGAACTGCACGTAGGCGGTCCGGCTGTCCGGCAGGTATTCGAAGCGGAAGTTCTCCTTCGGATCTCCCCGCAGCCACATCGGCGTCCGCGGCCCGTCCACGCCGCGCATGTCCACCCACCCGGCCTCGGGCGCCCAGCTGACGTCGGTGTCCGCGGGCATCAGCGACGCGGGGCCGGCGGGCTGCAGCACCGCCACGGTCCGGGCACCATCCTGCTCGAGGAGCAGCGGGGCGCTTTCGGGATCGTCGATCGCACCGATCGCGTGCAGGATCTCCGGCATGACCAGCAGGAACGGCGCGAAGAATCTCGCGTTCATCTCGTTGTCGCGGCCGATCAGGACGCGCACGGCCTCGTACGCCTGCGTCGTCGTGAGCCGGCCGATGCGCACCACCTTGGCCCCCACGAGGTCGGCCTGCTGCCGACTCGCGCTTCGAACGAACAGTCCGTCCTTGAAGAAGTAGAGCTTCACCGGGTAGGTGCGGAACCCGATCCTGGGATCCCGGGTCGGCGCGACGTTGGTGTGGCCGTCACCCACCAGCGCCACGATGCGGGCGATCTCGACGATCACCTGGTGGCGGGCCAGCGTCGGAAGCTTCCGGTCCAGCGCAGCCAGCGCGCTGTCGAACTGCTCGCGGCGCATGCTGTGGAACAGGTTCTTGTGCCGGCGCGGGAGCTCGCGGGCGAGGTAGGCGAGGTCCTCCCGCCATCGGCGCACGGTCATGGAATCGGCGGGAGTCTGGACCGGAGTCTGCGAATGGAGGCGCGTGCCGGGAAGAGCGAGCGAACCGACAAGCGCCAGAAGGATCGGTGAAAACATCGGCGCACCTGGTGCGAGTGACAGAAGTCCGGCGGGACGAGCGGCGATCTCGCGGTTGGACAACTCACCCGGCGAAAAGGTTGCCAGCGTACCGCGCGACCCCCGATCTTCTCCCGCTATGTCTCGACAATCCCTGCTCGACCGGGTGGGCCTCGGCCGTCCGGAGCTGCGCGCCTGGGCCATGTACGACTGGGCAGCCTCGTCCGTCCAGACGACGATCATGGTCGCCGTGTTTCCGATCTACTTCGTCAAGGTGGCGGGCGCGGGCATCGCGGAGAATGGCGCCACCCAGCGGCTGGCGACGATCAACTCGGTCGCGCTGGTGATCATCGCATTGGTCTCCCCGCTACTCGGCGCTATTTCCGACTATCGGGCGGCCAAAAAACGCTTCACGGCGATTTTCATGGTCGTCGGCGTCGCCGCCTGCTGCGCGCTGTTCCTGGTCCACACCGGCGATCTGAACCTCGCATCCTGGCTCTTCATCCTGATCATGGTAGGAGTGGCGGGGAGCTACGTGTTCTACGAGGCGCTCCTGCCGCACATCGCCGCGCCCGGCGAGATCGACCGGGTCTCGACCGCCGGCTACGCCATCGGCTATCTCGGCGGAGGCGTGCTGCTGGCGCTCAACCTGGCGTGGATCCAGATGCCGGGGTGGTTCGGGCTCCCCTCGGGCCCGGGCCTCACCGAGAGCGAGGCGACCCTGCCGGCCCGCCTGGCTTTCCTGTCGGTGGCGGTCTGGTGGGCGATCTTCGCGATTCCATTGTTCCGGAGGGTGTCCGAGCCCCCGGCGCGACTGGAAACCGACGAGCGGAGGGGGGAGAATCCGGTGCGGAGTGCGTTCGTCCGCCTGGGCGAGACGTTCCGCGAGCTGCGCAGCTACCGCCAGGCCTTTCTGATGCTGCTGGCCTTCCTCATCTACAACGACGGCATTCAGACCATCATCAAGATGGCGACGGCCTACGGCACCGAGATCGGCATCGGCCAGAGCGCGCTGATCGGCGCCATCCTCCTGGTGCAGTTCGTCGGCATTCCCTGCACCTTCCTCTTCGGGGCCGTGGCCGGGCGGATCGGAGCCAAGCGCTCGCTTTTCCTCGGGCTGGTCGCGTACACGGTCATCAGCGTGCTCGGCTACTACATGACCAACGCCACCCATTTCTACATCCTGGCCGGGCTGGTCGGCATCGTCCAGGGAGGGACGCAGGCGTTGAGCCGAAGCCTCTTCGCCAGCATGATCCCCCAGCACAAGTCGGGGGAGTTCTTCGGGTTCTGGAGCATCTTCGAAAAATTCGCCGGCATCTTCGGCCCGCTCATCTTCGCGGGCACGATCGCCGCCACCGGCTCGAGCCGGAACGCGATCCTGTCGGTGATCGGGTTCTTCGCGGTGGGGGCGGCACTGCTGGCGATGGTGAATGTCGAGGAGGGACAGCGGGCGGCGAGAGCGGTGGAGCGGGAAACGACGGGCGCGGCGCCGAGCTAGATCGTCAGTCCACCGGCCCCTCCGGCCCGGTGCCGCACCGGACCGTGATGACCACACGCACGCTCTTGCCGGGCACCACGGTATACGGCTGCGGGTTGCCGCCGCTCACGGCGCAGAAGTCGGCGACGTCCTTGAGCGTGATCAGGTGGAGGCCGGGTGCGAGACCTTCGTACGCCTCCTCCGCATCCACCCCGATGCTCCTGAGACCCGACCCCGCCACCGAGAGCTGATAGCCGTCCTCATCTACCAGCGGACCCTCCGTCGTCACCACGACGCGGAACCCGCCGGTGGTGGGCGGCACGCAGGTCACGGTGAAGGTGATGTCGGTCAGATCGCCACCGCGCACGGTGACCGAGCGCGGGCTCGTGCTTCCGCTGACCGCGCAGTTGTCGGCCAGGGCGAAGAGATGCACGACATGCGGGCCTTCGGTGACGGCGTCGTAGATCGTCGAGCCGTTCGCGGTCACGTTCTGCGGCCGCTCGCCGTCGAGCGTGAGGAGGTACTCCTCGGTCTGGGGCTCGGATCCGGTGGTATGAACGGTGATGCGGATGCGGCCGTCGGTGTGGATCTCGGTCGCACCGGCGCAGCCGAGCGAGGCGGCGAGGAGGAGCAGGATGACCGGCCGACGTGTGCGCACCATGTCTCAGAGTTAGAGTTGAGTACCGGCGGCGTCAAGCGGAGGCCTTGCCCGTCCCCCCGCCCCCACCCTACGTTAGACGCATGACTCCCTGCATGACCGCACTCATGAAGCGCCGCACCCGCGGCGGGCGCCAACCAGCCTAGGGACGTCACGACCTCCTTTGACCTGGAAGCCCCGCCGTGCCACCGAGCCGGCGGGGCGTTTGCATTCATGGACGTCCTCGAGCTGACGCGCGCCCTCGTGGCGCTGGAGACCCCGACGGGAGCGGAGCAGCCCGCCATCGAGTATCTCGACGGCGCGCTTCGCCACGCCGGCTACCGCACCGCGCGGCAGCAAGTCTCGCCCGGCCGGGACAACCTCTACGCCTACCGCGAGCCGCCGACCGTGGTGTTCTCCACCCACGTGGACACGGTGCCTCCGTACGTTCCGCTCGCCGAGGACGACCTGGCGATACGGGGCCGAGGGAGCTGCGACGCGAAGGGCCTCGCCGCCGCGATGGTGGCCGCGGCGGAGCGTCTCGCCGAGGCGGGTGAGCGCCGGGTAGGCCTCCTATTCCTGGTAGGCGAAGAGAACGGATCCGACGGGGCGATTGCCGCGGCGGACCTCGGTCCCAAAGGCCGCTACCTGATCAACGGGGAGCCGACCGAGAACCGACTCTCCATCGGGCAGAAGGGCACCCTGCGCGTGGATCTGTCGGCCACCGGCCGGGCGGCGCATTCCGCCTACCCGGACCAGGGCGTCAGCGCGATCGCCGCACTGCTCGACACGATCGAGCGCATCCGGGGCATGCCGCTGCCTCGCGACCCCCTGCTCGGTCTTTCCACCCTGAACCTGGGGACCATCGCGGGCGGCGTGGCACCCAACGTGATCCCCGCACAAGCATCGGCGCAGCTGCTGGTGCGTACCGTCGAGCCCACCGGTCCGCTCAAGCTGGCGATCGCGGAGCTGCTCGCGCCCGGAGTGACGGTGGCTTTTCCGGTGGAGCTGCCCTTTCACAAGGCCGGTGGAGCGCCTCCGGGATGGGAGACGGTGGTGGTGAGCTATGCCAGCGACCTCCCCTTCCTCGCCTCGTGGGGCGAGGGGTATCAGCTGGGACCCGGCTCGATCCTCCTGGCCCACTCGGCCGAGGAGCACATCCTCAAGACCGATCTCCTGCGCGGCGTGGATCTCTACGTCCGCCTGGCCACCGACCTGCTCGCCCGCGAGGCGCCATGAGCGCGAAGACCCCGGTCTGCATCCTGGGCGCCACCGGAACGGTGGGGCAGAAGTTCGTACGGCTGCTGGCGGATCATCCCTGGTTCGAGGTGGCCGCCGTGGCCGCCTCGGCGGCCAGCGCGGGGAAGCGCTACGCCGACGTCGTCCGGTGGCGGGAGCAGTCGCCCCTGCCCGACGCGATCGGCGACCTGACCGTCCGCGAGTGCAGCGTGCCACTGCCGGGCGCCATCGCGTTTTCCGCGCTCGATGCCGAGGTGGCCGGGCCGATCGAGCAGGCGTTCGCGAAGGCAGGCGCGTTCGTCGTCACCAACACGCGCACGCATCGCATGGATCCGGACGTCCCGCTCCTCATCCCCGAGGCCAACGCCGACCACCTGGTGCTGATCGATCGGCAGCGGAGCGAGCGAGGCTGGACCGGCGCCATTCTCGCCAACCCGAATTGCTCGACGGCCGCCCTCGCGCTGGCGATCGCCCCGCTGCACCGGGCGTTCGGCATCGAGAAGCTGTTCGTCTCGACGATGCAGGCCGTCTCGGGAGCCGGTTACCCGGGCGTGCCGTCGCTGGATGCGCTCGGCAACGTCATCCCGTACATCGGGGGCGAAGAGGAGAAGATCGAGCGGGAGAGCCGGAAGATCCTCGGCTCGCTCGGACCGGCCGGCGTCGAGCCCGCCTCCTTCGTGGTCAGCGCCCACACCAACCGGGTGGCCGTGGTGGACGGACACATGGAGACGGTGTCGGTGGGTTTCCGCCGGCGGGTGTCGCCGGAGGAAGCGGTCGCCGCGCTGCGCGACTTCCGCGGCTCGCCCTGCGTGGCCGGCCTGCCGTCGTCACCCAACCCGCCGGTCGAGGTGGATACCCGCCCCGACCGCCCGCAGCCCCGGCTCGATCTCGAGCGAGGCGGAGGCATGGCGGTCACGGTGGGCCGGGTCCGGCCCTGCCCGATCCTCGATCTCCGCCTGGTGCTCCTCGGGCACAACACCATTCGTGGCGCCGCGGGGCAGGCGGTGCAGATCGCCGAGCTGCTGGTGGCCGACGGACGGCTGGGCGCATGAGGCTCGCGATCGTGGGCGACGGCCGAATGGGTCAGGCCGTGGCCGCCCTGGCCGCCGAGCGCGGCCACGTGGTCCACGCCCTCATCGGTCGGCGGGACAACGCGAGGGGAGAGGCGATATCGCGGGAGCGCCTCTCGGGCGTGGACGCGGCGATCGAGTTCACGGCGCCGGGTTCCGTGGTCGAGAACCTCCAGCGGTTGATCGAGGCCGGCATTCCGACCGTGACCGGGACGACCGGGTGGAGCGACGAGCTGCCCCGCATCGCCAAGCTGGTGGCGGACCGGCGGGGCGCGCTGTTGCACGCGGCCAACTTCTCGGTGGCCGTCCAGCTGTTCCTCCGCGCGGCGCGCGATCTCGCGACCCGGTTCGCGGGGCACCCCGACTTCGACGCCTTTATACTGGAGGAGCACCACGCGGCGAAAGTGGATGCGCCTTCCGGCACTGCCGCCGAGCTGCGCTCGCGCGCTGCGGTCGGCGGACGCGGGCCGAGCCTACCCCATCACCTCGGTGCGCGCGGGCTCGATCCCCGGCACCCACACGCTGACGTACGACGGCCCGCACGATACCATCACGCTGCGGCACGCCGCGCGGAGCCGCCGCGGCTTCGCCGCCGGCGCTCTGGCGGCCGCGGAGTGGCTGCCGGGCCGCACCGGAGTGTACGACTTCGAAGCGATGCTCTTTGGAGGGACCGGATGAGACGTCTGCAGGGTTGCGGGACGGCGCTGGTCACCCCGTTCACCGATCGCGGCGAGGTGGACTACCCCGCCCTGCGCGCGCTGGTGGAATGGCAGATCGCGGAGCAGATCGACTTTCTGGTGCCCTGCGGCTCGACCGGCGAGGCCCAGACCCTCGACGACGCCGAGCGCGAGCGGGTGGTCGCCGCGGTGATCGAGGCGGCCGCGGGTCGCACCCCCGTGATGGCGGGTGCCAGCAGCAACGACACGGCGCGAGCGGTCTCCGAGGCCCGCCGAATGTGCAAGCTCGGCGCCGATTACATCCTCACCGCCACTCCCTACTACAACAAGCCCACCCAGGGTGGTCTGTTCCGTCATTTCACCGCGGTCGCCGACGCCTCGACCGCGCCGATCTGCCTCTACAACGTGCCGGGCCGCACCGCGGTCAACCTGCAGCCGGCGGTGGCGCTGCAGCTGGCCGAGCATCCGAACGTCACCGGCATCAAGGAGGCGAGCGGGGATCTCGCCCAGGTGATGCAGATCCTGCGGGGCCGGCCCGACCGGTTCGCGGTGCTCTCGGGAGACGACTGGATGGCGCTGCCGGTGATCGCCGCGGGGGGCGACGGTCTCGTCTCGGTCGCGTCCAACGAGCTGCCCGGTCCGATGCGGGCGCTGGTGCATCTGGCGCTCGCCGGGGACATGGCGAAGGCCCGCGACTGGCACTACCGGCTCCTTCCGCTCATGGACGCCAACTTCCTGGAGACCAACCCCGCACCGGTAAAGGCGGCGCTCGCGCTCACCGGCCGCATCCGCAACGTCCTCCGCCTGCCGCTGGTCCCGGTGACCGAAAAGACCCGGCTGACGCTGGCGAGCACGCTCAAGGAGCTGGGGGTCGAGTTCTAGTGGAAGCGACCCGGGCCCCGGGGCTGCGCACCGAGATCGAGCGCTTCGCCGCCGGGGTCCCCGCTGGAGAGGAGGCCGGTGCGCTCGAGGTGTTCCGGGCACTGAAAGCCGAGCTCAACGCCGGCCGCGTGCGGGCAGCCGAGCGGGGCCCCGACGGCATCTGGCGCGCGAACGGTTGGGTCAAGGCGGGTATCCTCCTCGGCTTCCGACTCGGCCGCGTCGTCCCCGCCGCACCGGGGAGTCCATTCCCATTCTTCGACAAGGACACCTATCCACTCCGTGCATTCGGCGCCGGCGACGGCGTCCGCATCGTGCCGGGCGGGTCGGCCATTCGCGACGGGAGCTTCGTGGCACCCGGAGTGGTCTGCATGCCACCGATGTACGTCAACGTCGGGGCGTACGTGGACGAGGGCACCATGATCGACAGCCACGCGCTGGTGGGCTCCTGCGCCCAGATCGGGAAGCGCGTACACCTCTCCGCCGCGGCCCAGATCGGCGGCGTGCTGGAGCCGGTCGGAGCGGTGCCGGTCGTGATCGAGGACGACGTGCTGGTGGGCGGGAACTGCGGGGTCTACGAAGGGACGGTCGTGCGGGAGCGAGCCGTGCTGGCGCCAGGCACCGTGCTCACCGCCGGGACGGCCGTGTTCGACCTGGTGCACGGCCGCACCTATCGCAGCGAGGGAGACCGCCCTCTGGAGATTCCGCCGGGCGCCGTCGTCGTGCCGGGCACCCGGCCGGTGACCCGCGGTGCCGGCCAACAGGCGGGGATCGCGCTCTACGCGCCCATCATCGTGAAGTACCGCGACGAGAAGACCGACACCGCGGTGCGCCTCGAAGAGCTGCTGCGATAGCTGACCAGCCATGGCGACCCATACCCACTATCTCTGGTTCGAGACCCGCAAGCGGCAGGAGATCATCGACATCACCGACCAGGTCGCGGAGCAGGTGCGCGCCAGCGGCGTGAGGGAAGGCATGGTGCTCGTCTCCGCCATGCACATCAGCGCGTCCGTGTTCGTGAACGACCACGAGTCGGGTCTCTGGCAGGACATCCTCACGTGGCTGGAGGGCACGGTCGCGCCGTGGGATCCGACGCGGTACCGCCACAACGAGACCGGCGAGGACAACGCCGCGGCGCACCTGCGCAGCCTGACCGTCGGTCACGAGGTCATCGTGCCGATCACGGAGGGCAAGCTCGACTTCGGTCCCTGGCAGCGGGTGTTCTACGGAGAATGGGACGGTCAGCGGCGCAAGCGAGTCATCATCAAGGTCATGGGCGAGCGCTGAGCGTCAGTGTGCGCTGGACCTCGCTGCCGGCGACCTGGCCGGACAGCTCGGGTTTCCTCGATTTGGGCCCTGGAGTCCAGCGCACCGTGGCGCGGCCCTCGACATCGGTCAGCCCCCGGGATGGAGTCACGGTACCGCTGGTGGACGTGAAGACCACGGTCTGACCGCCGAGCGGGTTCCCGTACCCATCGGTCACCTGCACCACCAGCGGCTTGGGGAGTGGCTTCCCTGATCTGGCGACGTCGGGAGGCGACAGGAACGCGAGCTTCGCCGCCTTGCCCGGCCGAGCCAGCGCGGTCACCTCGGTACGGACCGTATCGCCATCCAGAAATGCCTCGAGTCGCTGCAGTCCTCCCGCCCGCCCCAGGGTCCAGCGGACCTTCGCATACCCAGCGGAATCGCTGACGATCTTCGATTCGGCCACCTTGCCAGCGAGTGCCTCCACCTGGATCGCCACGCCGGCCACGGGATTGCCCTGCTTGTCCACCACGCGAAACACCAGCGGGAGCTTGAGCGCCGTGCCGACCGTACCGAGCTGCCGGTCGCCTGACTTGATCATGGGTCCCAGCGCGGGGCCGGGGAACGCGGTGGCGGTCGCGATGAGCGGCGGGATGCTCCGTGCGGCCCCGACCTGAATCCTGGCACGCTGACGGCCGGCCCTGGGGCCGAGCGTCCACGTCGCGCGCCCCTCGCCGAGTGAATCGGTGCGAGCGGTGATCCCACCGATGGCGCCGCCGTCCAATGCGCTCCACGTCACCGGCACATCGGACAGGGCGTTTCCCAGCGAGTCACTCACCCGCACGACGATCGGCTGGCCCAGGGTGTCCCCCGCACGACCGGTCGGCTCGGCCGGGAGCAGCTCGATCCTCGTGTTGGACGGGACCGGGTCCGCTTCGGCCGCGAGCGCGGGCACGACACCCACGCCATCCACGTGCACCATGAGCTGCTGGCGGCCGGGCGTGTCGCCAAGGCGCCACGACGTATGCACCATGCCGCGCGCGTCCGACGTGTCCACGGCCGGCTCGGCCGCGGAATTGGGCGACATGGACCGAAACGTCGCGGGGACACCAGCCATCGGCCGTCCCGTCCGGCAGACGATCTGTGCGGAGACCGGCGCCGCGAGCGTCCGGCCCGCCGGGCCGTGCTGCCCCTCGCCACCGAGGACGGTGATCGAGCTCGGAACGGGCACGACCTCCACCGGCAGCGAGCGCACCAGCGGGCCCGCGGAGGCGGACACCTCGCTTCGGCCCGGGCTGACGCCGACGACCTCGCTGCCTTCGACCAGGGCGATCACGGGGTCGGTCGCGGCCCAGCTCACTTCGGCGCCGACGATCGGATTGCCCCGGGCGTCCGCCACATGCGCGGTCAACGCCGCGCGCTGATTCTCCGGCACCGTCACGGCCGTGTCGCCCATCTCGAGCGAGGCCGGCACCTGGCGGACCACGATGCGCGAGCGCGCCTCCACCTGCCCGACCCGCACGACGATCGCGGTGGCGCCGGCCCCTTGCGCCGTGACCGTGCCGGCCTGGGTCACCAGCGCCACCGTGGGATCACCCGTCGTCCAGGCCGGAACGATTCCCATCAGGACGGTGCCGCTGGAATCGGTCACCACCGCCGCGAGCTGAATGGTGTCGCCGATTGCCTCGGCGGTATCGATAGTGGGGCCGATCGTCACCGTGTGCACCCGCAGTGCCGCCACCGCGGCCGCGCCGGGCATCGCGATGCCGGCGGAGCTGGTGTAGCTCAGGATGGACGCCAGAGCGGCACCGCCCGACAGCGTGGCCGCACCGACGCGAGCCGCGCCGGCGGTCCAGCGAGGCTTGGTCCTGGTCACCGCATGCGATCGCAGAGAGGGATTCCTTCCTCACCGGCCATCTCCCGGTCACCGTCCGTGCGCGGCGCCTCGTTGCCCTCGAGACGGCCCACGAAGATGACGCAGCTGCGTCCCGGCTGCTCCATATGGCGGGCCCGTGCCTGCCAACCCGTTGCGCCGGCGGCGAGGATCTCCACCTGCACGCCCGGAGCCGGAGGTAACCGAAGCAGGTCGGCCGTCGGGGCATAGGAGCCCCTGTTGGCCAGGTAACGCACCTGGGCGGCCAGGACCGAGCGGAGTGCCCCCTTGAGCTGAGCCGCATGGCTCGGCCGCGCCGCGGGACTCTGGGCTTGGGCGGTGGACTGGGCCGCGGCGTTTGAGCCGATGCTCAATAGCACCAGGACCAGCAGCGACCCGACGGGCAGCTTGCGAGAGACGGTCATCGCACCCTCCAGGAAGTCCTCCTGCCGATGTGGTGGCGGGCGGTCGGACGGCGACCGATGAGCCGCGGAGATCGACCGCGCTCATCAATCCACCATCCGCCGCCCGCCTGTAGACGGCCGCGATCAACTGTCGACGATGGGAAAAGCTGGATTCCAGTCTGGGAAGGCGGAGCGCAACGCACAATCCGCAGGAAGCGGACAGTGTCGTGCTTTTCGACGGGGCCGACACCAATCTGCGCGCCGTGCCAGGCGCTGCACCGCGGCGGCTACATGGAGCGGTACTTGGGCCCGCTGCCGCCCTCTCGCGGCGTCCATCGGGGGCCGAGGACGTCGGTCGCCTTGCAGTCGATACAGTTCGGCGCGTTCACACGGAGCTCGTCGCCGACCCGCTCGTAGACGCCGGCGGGGCAGACGTGGGTGTAGAACTCAGCCACCTCGGCGCTGACGTCGGGTCCCACCAGGAGGTGCGAGGGAATCGTGTCGCGGGTCGCGTTGCCCGACTTGAATACCGCGTCGAGCTTGCTGAACGTCAGCTTGCCGTCGGCCACCAGGGGTGTGGAGGGTCCGACGCGACGCGAAGTCGCCGCGTCCTCCGGCATGTCGATCCTGGCGCCGAACATCTTCCCCCCGGTCAGGGTCATGAGTCCCGCCTTGAGGCCGCCGAAGTAGAGGCCGTCCTTGAACGCGAGGCGCATGTTCCGCGTCTTGAACATGTCCGCGGCGATGTAGCTGTCGTCCACCATCCGGTCGTAATCCGCCAGGCGGGCAGCGGACACATCCGATGCCTTGAGCGCGGCGAACGCCGCGCGCGCGGCGTAGATCCCGGACTGCATGGCGTAGTGAATGCCCTTCAGCGACGGCACGTCCACGAACCCGACGGCGTCCCCGATCAGCACCACCCCGTCGCCACTCCGGCGCTCCGGCAGCGCATGGTAGCCGCCCTCGGGAATGGTCTTGGCGCCCCACTCGAGCAGCTCGCCCCCTTCGAGATAGGGACGGAAGAGCGGGTGCAGCTTCATCCGCTGCAGCAGCTCGTGGACGTCGAGGCCGGCGTCGTGATAATCGAGGCCGACCACGATGCCCAGCGCGATCTGGCTCGGGCCCAGGGGATACATGAAGCTGCCGCCGAACGCGTCGTCGGGGAGCGGCCAGCCCAGCGTATGCACGACGTTCTCGAGCGGCCGCCTGGTCTCCCATACCTCCTTCACGCCGAGGGCGAAGATCTGCGGATTGGGCGAGCCGACCCGCTGCCATTCGCGCCACCCCTGGCTGAGCAACCCGCGCGTCCCTTCGGCAATCACCGTCACCTTGGCGGTGAGGTCGGTCGGCTCGGCGTAGTCGCCGGTGCGGGTGCCGTCGCGGTCGAGTCCGGAAGGCGTGGTGCGCACACCGCGCACCGCGTCCCCGTCCACCAGCAAGCCGTCCACCGGAAACCCGGCGAACAGGTTCACGCCCATCCCCTCGGCGCGCTCCCCGAGCCAGCGCACGATCTCGCAGAGGGAAGCGGTGTAGTAGCCGGCGTTGTGCATCGTCGGCGGCGTCGGAATCCGCTGCGCGCGGCCCTCGGTCAGGAAGTACACCGCTTCGCCCGCCACGGGCTGCCGAAAGGGGAGATCGCTGGGATTGACGTCCGGGAACAGCTCGCGGAAGGCGCGCGGATTGACCACCGCACCCGAGAGACTGTGCTCCCCCAGCGCCCCGGCCTTCTCGAGCACCGCGATGCCGAGCTCGCCCAGGGATCCACCCGATTCCTGATCCAGGCGCGACAGCCGGGCCAGCTCGATGGCGCAGGCGAGCCCCGCCGGTCCGGCGCCCACGATCACCACATCCATCTCGATCGCCTCCGATCCCGGTGGATCGGTCAGGATCACCCGATCGAGGGGAATGGGGCGCTGGTGGCGAAGGGGCAGGATGGTCGGCACGGGGAACGACTCCTCGCTCGGGGAACAGGCCAAGGCGGCGGAAATATAACCCTCGCCCTTCCGCCTCCCGACCGTCTCCCGCTACGCTTCCCGCCTATGTCCTCGACCTCCCATACCCGGCTTCCGCCCCGTGCCGTTCACCGGCGTCATCTTCGTCATGGCCGAGGCCGGCAAGCTGGGGTATCGCTACGGGCATCCCGACTGGTGCAACCTCGGCCAGGGCCAGCCGGAGACGGGTGAGCTACCGGGCGCGCCGCCGCGGGTGCACCAGATACCGATCGGGGTGGACGACCAGGACTACGCGCCGGTGCCCGGCATCTGGGAGCTGCGCCGGGCGGTGGCCGAGCTGTACAACCGTCTCTACCGAGGCGGCAAGCGCTCGCAGTACAGCGAGCACAACGTCTGCATCTGCGGCGGAGGGCGTGCCTCGCTCACCCGCGCGGTCGCGGCGCTGGGGCAGATCAACCTGGGCCACTTCCTGCCCGACTACACCGCCTACGAAGAGCTGCTCGACATCTTCAAGCTCTTCACCTCGATCCCGATCCTGCTCGACGGACGCGAGGGCTACCACTTCAGCCCCGACCACCTGCGTGAGGAGATCACCGGGCGCGGACTCTCCGCGGTGCTGCTCTCCAATCCCTGCAACCCCACCGGGCAGGGTCATCGCCGACGAGGAGCTGGCCGGCTGGGTCGCGGTGGCCCGGGAGCTGGGCTGCTCGCTCCTCATCGACGAGTTCTACTCCCACTACGTCTGGCGGGAGACCGCCGACGGCAACGGCCTCGTCTCCGCCGCTCGCTACGTCGAGAACGTGGACAAGGACCCGGTCGTCCTCTTCGACGGACTCACCAAGAACTGGCGCTATCCCGGCTGGCGCTGCAGCTGGATCGTGGGACCGCGGCAGGTGATCGAGGCCGTGTCGAGCAGCGGCTCCTTCCTCGACGGCGGCGGGAGCAAGCCGCTCCAGCGGTCGGCGGTCGCCGCTGCTGGCCCCCACCGTGGTGGAGGCGGAGACCGCAGCGATCCGGGACGCGTTCCTCCGCAAGCGCGACCTGATGGCGGAAGGACTCCGGCGGGCGGGCGTCCGGTTCGACCTCGAGCCCGAAGGCACGTTCTATTGCTGGGGGGATATCTCGGGGCTGCCGCCGGCCATCAACGACGGTATGTCGTTCTTTCGGGCGGCGCTGGAGCAGAAGGTGATTTGCGTTCCGGGCGAGTTCTTCGATGTCAATCCGGGCAAGCGGCGGAGCGGGCGGCCCTCGCGCTTCCGTCACTACGTGCGATTCTCCTTCGGGCCGGACGAGGCCACCGTGGTGGAAGGGGTCCGGCGGATCGAGGAGCTGGTCCTCAGTGCCCGGAGCGCGCCTTCCGCACTTCCTCGGTGAGCCGCGGGACCACCTCGAACAGGTCCCCCACGATTCCGTAGTCCGCGATCTTGAAGATCGGCGCGTCCTTGTCCTTGTTGATGGCGACGATCGTCTTCGCGGTGCGCATCCCGGCGAGATGCTGGATGGCGCCGGAAATGCCGAGCGCGACATAGAGGTCCGGGCTCACGACCCGTCCCGTCTGGCCGATCTGGTCGGTGGCGGGACGCCACCCGTCGTCGGTGACGGCGCGCGTGGCTCCGACCGCGGCGTTGCCGAACGCCTCCGCCAGCTCCTCCACCAGCTTGAAGTGCTCCGCAGCCCGAAGTCCTCTCCCGCCGCTCACGATCACCGGAGCTTCACCCAGGTCGAGCTTCGCACCGACGCGTTGCGTGGTCTCCGTCACCTTGACCCGCGCGGAGGCCGGATCCATGGCCGGCGGAGCGGTCTCGACCCGAGCGGTGCGAGGATGCTCCGCCGCCGTGATCGCGCCGGGCCGGATCGAGACCAGCGCCGGCGATCCGGTGAGCCGCAGCGTCAGTATCACCTTGCCGGTGTAGGCGGGATGGCGCGCGAGCAGCGCATCGCCCTGGATCTCGAAGTCGGTCACGTCGGAGGCGAGACTCACGCCGAGCCGCGCGGCCACGCGGGGGGCGAGGTCGCGGCCCTGCGCCGACGCGGGAAAGAACGCCGCGCGATATCCCCCTGCGCGGATCCGCTGCTCGGCGGTCGCGGAGGCCAGCTCCGGGCTGTAGCGCTCCAGCGCCGGATCCTCCACCACCACGACCAGGTCCGCGCCGTAGCGGCCCAGCTCCTCGGCGCGGCCCGCGATGCCCGGCGCGCCGATCAGGAGCGCATGCACTTCACCGCCGCCCGTGGCATCGGCCGCCTGGCGCGCCGCGGTCACCGCCTCGTACGCCACCTTGCGCAGCGCGCCCTCGCGGGACTCGGCAAATGCGAATGTCGCGGCCATCAGAGCACCTTCGCTTCGGTGCGGAGCAGCCGCACCAGCTCGGGCACCGCGTCGGCGCCCTCGCCCACGATCCGCCCGCCGGTGCGCTCCGGCGGGAGCGCCATGCTCTCCACGGTCAGACTGACGCGTGCCGAGCTGGGCCGGGCGAACGTCGAGCGGCTTCTTCTTGGCCGCCATGATGCCCTTGAGCGTGGCGAGCCGCGGCCGCGCGATGCCTTCATCGATGGTGAGCGCGGCGGGCAGAGGGAACTGCAGCGTCTCGGTGGCGCCCTCGAGGTCGCGGCGCGCGGTGCCGATACGGTCGGTCAGCTCGAGATGGGAGATGGCGGTCACGCAGGGGAGATCGAGGAGCTGGGCCGTCATGGCCCCGACGGTGCCGCTCGCGGTGTCGGTGGCCATCCGTCCGAAGAGCACCAGGTCGTAGCCGCCGTCCCGCAGCTCGGCCGCGAGCGCGGTGGCGATCGCCAACCCGTCCACCGGCACCTCGTCCGCCTTCAGCTGCACCGCCCGGGTGGCACCCATCGCCAGGGCCTTCCGAAGCGTTTCCTGCACTCCGTCGGGGCCGATGCAGATGGCGACGACTTCGCCGGAACCCGCCCGCTCGAGCTGCTGGAGCGCGACCTCCAGCGCATAGCCGTCGAAATCGCTGATCTCGTACTTCAGCCCCGCGTGATCCAACGACTTGCGGTCCGCGGCGATGGCGAAACGAAGCTCCATCTCCGGCACTCGCTTCAGGCACACTGCGATCTTCAACGCACGCTCCCGGCCTCGGTCCTGGTCCGCTGTCGAACTGGCGGCAAAGCTAGTCGAGGCCGGATCGAGCCGCCAGCACGCGGGACACTACCTCAGTCGAGATCCTCGACACCGCCCGCCCGCCGCGAGCCACCCAGCGACGTGCGGACGATCAGGCGGAACATCCGCTGGGAGCCGGGGGAGAGGAAGCGCTCTATCGTCGGCCCGCCCGGATTGCCCTGGTTGATGTTGAAGGTGCCGAAGATCGCATAGCGGTTCTGGAAGAGGTTGGTCACCACGCCGCTGATCTCCCAGCGATCGAACTCCACCCCGACGCGCGCGTCCATCACGACGTAGTCATCGAGCCGGCCCGTCACGTTGGCCTCGTCGCCGCGGAGATATTGCGGGCCGGTGTAGCGGCCATCCGCGCCGACGTACAGGTACGGTCCGATCTGCGCCCGCGCGCCGGCCTTGATCACGTGCTCCGGCACCAGCGGCAGACGATCGCCCGGCACCACCTCGTTGCTGGTCGGGAACGGGTTCTCGATTTCCTCGTCTTCTCCCGCCTCGCCCTCCTCGGTGACCCCGCGGATGCTGAACAGACTCGCCTCGCTCTCGAAGGTGGCGCGGTTGAAGCCGTAGTTGAGATAGAGCCGGTGACCCCGGGGAAAGCGGTACGCCGCGCCGAGCTCGAGGCCGACGCGCCGGGTCTTGTCGAGATTGATGAAGTAGCCGTCGATGGTGCTGCCCGTGGGCTCATCTCCACCGTAGGGCGTGAGGAAGATGTCGTTCCGCACGGCCGAGTGATACGCGGAGCCGTCGAGTGCCAGGGTTTCCGTGCTGTAGCGGAAGCCGACCTCCACGGTGCTCACCTGGACCGGCTCGAGCGGGGGATCGTCACCCAGCGCGAACGGCAGCGGGACAGGGCGACTCGGGGTCCGCGCACGCGTTCTCGATCACGGCCGGCGCGCGGAAGCTCTTCCCCCACGAGGCGAAGACGCTCGCACCCGGCCCGACGGCGACGCTGGCGCCGAGCCGGGGGTTGAATTGCTCGTACACACCGACGGTATCCGCGGACGGGTCGAGCAGGTTCTCGAACGGGAGCCGGATGTAGTCGAAGCGGGCGCCCGCCGACAACGTCACCGGGCCCGTGGTCAGGTCGGCCATCACGAACGGCGCCAGATCCCAGAGCGGACTCCGCGCCTGGGTGGTGACGGTTCGGGTGCCGCCGAACTTGACCGAGTCGGCGAAGATGTCGATGCTCACGCGACTCACGCTGCCATCCACACCTCCACGCAGATTCAGGGCGGCGTCATCCCCAAGCAGCGTCACCCAGCGGTAGTCGGCGGTGTAGCCGAACGTGGAGTTGTAGGAGATGCCGAAGACGTCGGGGTCGTCCGGCTGATTCGCGTTGAACCGCTCGGCGCGGTTCCGGCGGAAGTAGAGCGTCGCCGACGCCTTTCCCGATCCGGCCTGCTTGTAGCCCTGCAGCGCGCCCTGAATGCCCCAGAGATCCTCGTAGTCCTGGGCGCTCAGATTGGAATCGGCGCTGGTCTCGAAGATCGTCTCCGGCAGCGAGCCCGCCGTCTGCGCGAACGAATTGCCGTACAGGGCCTGGAAGCGGATGCCGCTGGTCTCGCCCAGCTTGCCGAGATTGATGAACCCGCTGTACTGCTCGGCCGACGTGACCTGTCGCCACCCGTCCTCGCGGTTGTAATTCCCACCCGCGTACCAATCGACCCCGCCCTTGGTGAGCCCGGAGACGTTGGCCTCGCCCCGAAACGACCCGAAGCTCCCTCCGGACGCCTCGAGCGTGGACTGGATCGGTCCCTCGCCCCGCGCGGTGACCAGATTGATGGCGCCACCCAGCGCGTTGCGGCCCAGCAGCGAACCGTTGCCCGACAGGACCTCGATGCGCTGGATGTGATCCATGGGCAACAGGTCGAAGTTGACCTGCGACGCCTCGGGCTCGTTCATCCGCACGCCGTCCAGAAAGACCGCGACACCCTGGGGCAGGCCGACGACGGGGGAGCTGTAGAAGCCGCGAGAAGAGATGTTGAGCTTGTAAGGGCTGCCCAGGTCGTCGTAGGTGGAGAGGCCGGCCACACCCCGCAGCGCATCCGACAGCACCCGCGGCTCGTAGGCATCCACGTCCTCGGCATCGAGGGTCGTCACCCGGGCGGGCACGCCCGACCCCACCGTCGGGCCGGCGCTGGGCTGAATGCTGCCCACTACCTCGATGGGCGGCAGCTCGAAGGCAGTGCTGTCCCTCGTGGTGTCCGCGACCTGGGCCTGCGCGATGGACCCCGCGAAGAGGCAGCCCGCCGCGAACACACCCGCCGCCACGCACGCACGCGCCCGAATCATCGTACCCGTACTCCTCGACTGGGGGACCCGCGAGAGACTACCTGAGGGGAAAGCCGCCGAGCGATGCGCGTCTCGGGTCGGCACCGCCCGTCCGTTCGTAGATCGCCGCCATCACCACGCGGTCCGGGGGGACGCCGAGGACGATGAGACCGTCGTCGGCGGGGCCACCCCCGTCGAAATCGAGGCAGCAGTGCTCGAAGGTCACCAGGCCGGCGGCCGAGGTCTCATGCATCGACGGGCTCTCGCCGCGGTCGAGTCGAACCAGATCGCCGGCGGTGAACGTCCTCGAGTCGTCGCGATCCTCGTAGATCCGGAGCTGGCGAACCTTGGCATCTCGCTCGGCCACCAGAACGACACCGTCGTCGGCGTCCGCCCCGCCGTCCAGGTCGTAGCAGCAACGGTCCACCACGACGGCGGCGTCGCCTCGGAGCGCAACCGCGGCACCGAGCACGAGGATGATAGAGGCCGCGACGGCGGCCAGCGCCGGCCGGCCGCGCCAGGAGGGCACTGCATCCCTCGACCGCTCGCCGCGACGGAGACGTCCCACGATTTCGGGGCCGAGCGAAGCGCGTGGGTGAAAGCCGATGCCGCGAAGCGAGCGGTCGAGCTCCTCGAGATCGGGCGGCACCTCGGGATCCGGAGTCATGGGACCAGCGCCCCGCGGAGCCGGCCCAGCACGCGCCAGAGACGGGTGCGCACGCTGCCCTCGGTGATCCCGAGCATCTGAGCCACTTCGGCGGTATCGAGACCGCTTCCGTACCGCAGGCCGATCAGCTCGCGGTCGGTCGTGGTCAGGGTCGCCACGGCGTCGAGCAGCCGGCCGACTTCCTCTTCACGGAGCAGGCGCTCCTCGGGCGAGGGCGCTTCGTAGGCCAGATCGTGCATGGTGCCGAGGGTGACGTACTGCCGGAGTCGGGAGCGCCGCCGCCAGTCCGCCAGCACGTTCCTGGCGACCGTGAGGATCCACGGTTTGGGCGAGCCCTTCACGGGATCGAACCGGTCCACCGCCCGCACCACCTTCAGGAAGGTCTCGGCCGTCAGATCCTCGGCCACGTCCGCGAGCGGGACGTGAAATCGGAAGTAGTTGTAGACGGCCACCCCGTGGTTCTGGTACCACTCACGGCAGAGTGCCTCCGCCTGCGACGTGGGCGTCGGGACCGAGGCTGGCGGCGGGGACAGGGAAGCGGAGGTCACGTCTCTCATACGCACAGGGGGTGCCGGCGTCACGCACCCCGGCGGGGGAAGGGCCCTGCGGCCTACTGGAAGGCCGGCAGCCCGGTGATGGACTGCCCCACGATCAGCGAGTGCATGTCGTGGGTGCCCTCGTAGGTGTACACCGACTCCAGGTTGGCCATGTGCCGCATCGAGTGGTACTCGGCCAGGATCCCGTTGGCGCCGAGCAGTCGCCGTGCCTCGCGGGCCGCATCGCAGGCCATGTCCACGTTGTTGCGCTTGCAGAGCGAGACATGATCGGGCGTCATCGTGCCCGCGTCCTTGAGACGGCCCAGGTGGAGGGTCATGAACTGCGCCTTCACGATCTCGGTCAGCATGTCCACCAGCCGCACCTGCTGGATCTGCGTCTGGGCGATCGGGCGGTCGAACATCACCCGTTGCCGGGCATACTTGAGCGCCTCGTCGTAGCAGGCCATCGCGGCCCCGATCGCTCCCCACGAGATGCCGTACCGGGCCTGGGTCAGGCACATGAGCGGGCTCTTGAGCCCGCCGGACTTCGGCAGGATCGCGTCCTTCGGGAGCTGTACGTCCTGGAGGTGGATCTCGCTGGTGTCGCTGGCACGAAGCGAGAGCTTCCCCTTCTGGTCCTTGCCGGTATAGCCCGCGGTGTCGGTGGGAACGATGAATCCCCGGATGGATTTCGGATCGGCGATGTCACCGGTCTTGGCCCAGACGATCGACACCGTGGCCTGCGACCCGTTGGTGATCCACATCTTCACCCCGTTCAGCACCCACCCGTCCCTGGTCTCGCGCGCGGTCGTGATCATGCCACCCGGGTTGGACCCGAAGTCGGGCTCGGTGAGGCCGAAGCAGCCGATCTCCTGCCCGGCGGCGAGCAGTGGAAGCCATTTCTTCTTCTGCTCCTCCGACCCGAACGCATAGATCGGATACATCACCAGACCGCCCTGCACCGACGCGAACGAGCGGATCCCCGAATCGCCTCGTTCCAGCTCCTGCATGATGAGACCGTAGGCCACGTTGTTCAGTCCGGCGCAGCCGTATTCCTCGGGAAGGTTGGCGCCGAACAGGCCGAGCTCCGCCATTCCCGGAATCAGCTGCTTGGGAAACTTGCCCTGGACGTAGGCGTCGCCGATGATGGGGATGAGGTTCTCGTCGACCCAGGTCCGCACGGTGTCCCGAACGGCCCGTTCCTCCTCCGACAACAGCGAGTCGAAGTTCAGGAAATCGACCCCGGTGAACTGGGCGGCAGCGGTGGCGGTAGCCATGAGTTCCTCGTCCGATGGCGGTGGAACGACAGGCGGGAAAGATAGCCCGGCGACCGACCCTTCGGCAGACGAACCGGACCGGAGTGCGGGGCGTCAAAGTGACTCCGTGGCCGAGACTTGGGTCCCACCGCCTCGGCCGGAGCCGGACTGGCCTGGGACTCGCTGGAGACGCGCCCGAGTGGTAGCTTTCGACCCGCTCCGGGACCGCCACGAGCGGCGCTTCGGAGCGAGTGCTCGCTTTCACCGTAAATCGGGCCGTGGGCGACGTGTCTAACCCCTCGTCCAGCCTCGCCCTGCAGCTTATCGTGCGCACTGTGGAACAGCGGGACGAGCTCGCCGATTCGGTGGGCTCGCGGACGTCGTCCGGATTGCCGGGAGTGACATGCTGATGAGCCGGGAGCACAGGCTGGGCGGGCACGGGGGCACGGGGGTCGCGGCGTGAGGATTCTCCTGCTCGCGCCCCAGCCGTTCTTCCAGGCCCGGGGCACCCCCATCGCGGTCAGGGCGGTGCTGGAGTTTCTCAGCAGCCGCGGCCACGTGGTGGACGCGCTCACCTACCACGAGGGGAGCGACGTCGACATACCGAACTGCCGCATCTACCGGATCCCCCGCCTGCCCGGCGTCCGGAACGTGCGGCCCGGGTTCTCGGCCAAGAAACTGCTCTGCGATGCCGCCATGGTCGGATCCTGCGCCCGAATGATGAGCCGGACGCGCTACGACCTGGTGCATGCCGTCGAGGAGTCCGCCTTCATCGCCGCGGCGATGAAGGCGTTTACCGGCGTGCCGTATATCTACGACATGGACTCCTCGCTCGCCGAGCAGATGATCGATGCCTTCCCCCGTCTCGGGATGCTCGCGCCGGTCCTTCGGCGCTTCGAGGCCATCGCGGTGCGGCGGAGCGCGGGGGTGCTCACCGTCTGTGCGGCGCTGGAAGGCGTGGCGCAGCGGCATGATCCCGACGCGTCCATCGGGCTGGTCGAGGACACCACGCTCCTCGCGCCGGCTACCGACACCAACGGCCGCACCCACCTGCCGGCGGATGCCGCCGGGGCGCCGGTGGCGATGTACGTGGGCAACCTGGAGCACTATCAGGGAATCGACCTGCTGCTCGAGGGCTTCCGCCACACCCTCGACCAGATGGCCGACGCCAGACTCGTGATCGTGGGTGGGCGCGAGGACGATATCGCGCGTTACGGTCAACGGGCCGCCTCCCTCGGCATCGGCCGGTCGGTCCATTTCCTCGGCCCGCGCCCCGTCTCCGCCCTGGCCGACCTGCTGCGTGAAGCCGACGTGCTGGTCTCGCCCCGGCTCAAGGGCCTCAACACGCCGATGAAGATCTACTCCTACATGGACTCGGGGACCGCCGTTCTGGCGACGCGCCTGCAGACCCACACCCAGGTGCTGGACGACCGGACCGCGTTCCTGGTGGAGCCGGAGCCGATGGCACTCGGCACCGGGCTGGCCACGCTGCTCAAGGACGACGTCCTGCGCGAGGGGCTCGCCGCCCGCGCGAAGGACCACGTGCAGCGCGAGTTCACGCCCGAAGCCGCGCGGCGCAAGCTCACCGCGTTCTACGCCATGGTAGAGGCCATGATCGGCGCGCGCGCCGCCCGGGTCGGAGCCCGCGTGTGAGGCGGATCTGGACCTCGCCGACGATTCGAAGTGCGGTGGTATATGCGGGTGCCGGGGCGGGGTTCGCGATCGCGAACCTGATCCTCGCCCGAGTCCTGCCCCCATCCGAATACGCCGTGGTGACGCTGGTCTTCGCGCTGGTGATGGTGGGGTTCGCCCTCGCCCCGGCCGGGATCGACGGCATCGTCAATCGACGTCACCTGGAGGCCGGTCCCCGGCTCTTCGGCCGGGTGCTCGTCGCGACGACCTGTACGGCGGTGGTGTTCTCGCTGATCGGCGCGCTGGGCTACGACACCACCACGTTTCAGACGGCCATGATCTTCGTCTCCACCGTCGTCGGTGGGCTGATGATGGTGGCGTCGGCCAAGTTTCAGAGCGAGCAGCGCTACGTCATTTCGCTCTCCCTGCTGCAGAGCCCCAACCTCATCCTGTTCCTGGGCGCGATCGTCACCGCCGTATCCGGCGTCCGCGAGGCATGGCTGCCGATCCTGATCATGACGCTCGGCTGGTTTCCCGCGGCCATCTGGGGCTGGACCGTGCTGTTCCGGGAGCGCGCCGGCAAGCCTCACCGCTCGGTCGAGTTCCCCTTGAGTGAGGCGCTCGCCTATGCGGGGATGCAGGCCACCGGCCTGCTGCTGATCCAGCTCGAGCGGCTGATCCTGCCCCATGTGCTTCCCCTGAGCGAGCTCGCCACCTACGGCGTCCTGGCCGCGATCGCCGGCTCGCTGTTCCGCGTGCTGCAGATGAGCGTCGGCTACACCATGCTGCCTCGCCTGCGCGCCGCCGAGACCGTCGTCGCGCGTCGGAAGCTCGTGGCCCACGAGGCCAAGACCGTCGGCCTGGTGGTTCTGGTCGGATCGGCGGGAATCTGGCTGGTGTCGCCGGTCGTGGAGCACTGGGTGCTGGCCGGGAAGTATCCGCTGCCCGCCAGCCTGCTCCTCGCCGCCGTCGTGAGCGGGATGGCGAAAGTGGTCAACGCGTTCTCCAAGAGCGCCGCGTCGGCGCTGGCCACCCCGCAGGAGCTGGCCGTGGTGAACGTCGTCGGCTGGATCTCGGTGGGCATCGCGATCGCCGCCGGTGTGGCCGGCGCCCGATGGGGTCTGGCCGGCGTGATCTACGGCGTGTCGCTGGGATGGATCGTGCGCTCGGCGCACACGATGTACGTGGCGGCGCGTCATCTCACGGCTCCCCGTCGCGGAGCCGGCGCAGCAGCCGGCGGCCGCGCAGTAACCAGCCCAGTCCAGGACGGAGCAATACGTGGGAGCAGTCTACGGCATACTCGGCGGAGCCGAGCCGGAAGAGATGCAGGCGCTGAGCGCCCGGCTGGCGCATCGCGGAGCCGAATCGGCGGAATGGTCGCCGGTATCGGGCGTCTCTTTGGGCGTGCGCGGGTCGGGCCCGGCCGTCGCCGCGCAACGCACCGGCACCGTGGTGTTCGATGGGGCGATCGACAACCGGAGCGAGCTGACGCTCGCGCTGGGACGCCCCGACGATGGCGCGGTCCCCACCGGCGACGGACCGCTGGCCGGGGATCTCTGGGCCGCCTTCGGCGAGGAGGGACTGGCCCGGATAGCGGGGCAGTTCGCCCTGGCCCTGTGGGATGCCTCGGCGCGGCGTCTGGTCCTTGCCCGCGACCGCGTGGGGTACGCGCCTCTGTACATCGCGCTGGTGGGCGAGCGACTCCTCTTCGCCAGCGAGTACAAGGCCCTGCTCGCCATCGATGGGGTTCCTGCCCGGCCGAACCGCGCAGCCATCCAGACGATCCAGAACACCAAGTGGGTGCGCCCCGGCGTCACCTGCATCGAGGGCATCCACCCGGTCGCGCCCGGCACATGGCTCGAGGTCGAGGGCGGGCGCATGGCCACCCGGCGATACTGGGACATTCCGGTACGGGCCGCCGATGTGGACGACAGCCAGCACGCCTCGCGGCTGCGGCACAGCTTCCTGGAGACGTTGCGGCGGCAGACCGAGCCCTACGATCGGATCGGGATCTCGCTGAGCGGCGGCCTCGACTCGGCGGTGGTCGCCGCGGGCGTCAGGGAGGTGGCCGGCGATCGCGAGGTGCACACCATCTCCGCGGGCTACGGCCCGGACGACAAGGAGCTGGTCAATGCCGAGCGGGTGTCGCGGGAGCTGGGGACGATCCATCACCCCGTCGCGCTCGACCCCGACGACCTGCCGGCCCTGCTGCCCTGGATGGTGTGGCACCTGGAAGAGCCGATCGGGCGGGAGGACATCGCCTACCTCTTCGTCGCGGCGCGCGAGGCTGCGCGGCATGTGGACCTGGTGGTGACCGGCTTCGGCTTCGATGGGTTGTTCGCCGGTCTGCCGCGCCACCGGCTGGTCGATCTCAGCGTGAAGTACCCCGTGGTGCGGGAACCGCTCGAGGAGTTCTTCGACTACACCTTTCGCAGCGTCGAGCCCCGGTCACTCGCGGGCCGGGCGCTCAAGACCGCGTACTTCAGGGGCCGCGACTTCCCCGCGCCGCAGGTCATGGGGACGCCGCCACTGGGGCCCTACACCGGATTTCCCCGTGACGGCGCCGATCAGCCCCTCACCAACTTTCTCAAGCGCGGCTTCATGGTGCTGCCCTATCAGCACCCGGTCGAGCGGCTGTACGCCGGGGTGGGGATGCGGATGAACGCCCAGCACACCAGCCCCGATTTCCTCGCCACCGCCTTCTCGATTCCGGACCGGCTCAAGATCCACGGCCGAACTCAGAAGTACATCCTCCGGAAGGCCTGCGAGGGCCTGATCTCGCCGTCCATTCTCGCCACCGGGAAGAGCTTCAACCGGCTCAAGCACGACACCCACATGTCCGACGTGCTCGACCGCCTCGCCGACGACCTGCTGTCGCCTCCCGCGCTCGCCGCGCGAGGCCTGTTCGAGACCGGCTATGTGGCCCGGCTCCGGCGCCGCACCCCGGGCAAGCCCTACAGCCAGGAGCGAGCGTACCGGCTCTGGTCGCTCCTGCTCACCGAGTTCTGGGCCCGAACCTTCGTGGACCAGCGGGGGGCGGCGCCGGGTCATCCCCTGCCTCCCATGCGCCACCTCGGCGGCGCCGCGACAACCGGATAAGCGAAAGGCCGCGCTGACGTCAGCGCGGCCTTCGACTGCGAAGCATCGGACCCGGTCAGGCCGCGGAGACCTCAGCCAGGCCCGCGGTTGCGTCCCGCAGATAGCCCTGCTCTCGATACCAGCGCCCGGTGCGGCGAAGCCCCTCGTCCAGCTCGACCCGCGGCGCATAGCCGAGCTCCCGCTTGGCGCGGCTGATGTCGAACGCCCGGTTCTGCCGATACCAGTCCACCCGGCGGGGAAAGATCGGCGGCGTGATCCCGAACGGCTTGCACAGCTTCTCGACGATGTGTCCCGCGATCACCACCGGCATGACCGGGTAGTGCGGGATCCGGACCGGCACGTCGAGAGCGCGACCGACCGCCTCGACGATCTGCTCGATCGGATAGTAGTGCTCGTCGGCGATCAGGTACTCGCGCCCGTTGCCCACGCCCGGCGCCAGGCAGAGCATGAAGGCGTCGACCAGGTTCTCGACGTAGAGCGGGTGATAGAGCGTCTGGCCGTTGCCGAACATCGGGAACGTGCCGCGCGCCACCCGCTTGAAGATCATGAAGAAGCGCTCCGGATCGCCGGGGCCATAGATGGCCGCGGGTCGGAGGATGACGGTCTCGAGCTTGCCGGCGCCGAGCTGCTTGACCAGCGGCTCGGCCTCGTACTTCGTGCGCTGATAGTAGTCCGCGGGCTGGATGGGCGCGTCCTCGTTGGCGGGCGGCTGGTCCACGTTGCCATGCACGCCGCAGGTGCTGCAGTACACGAACTTCCAGGCGCCGACCTTGATCGCCTCTTCGAGCACGATGCGGGTGCCGTTCACGTTCACGTCGTCGTAGAACGTGTTGGCGACGTTGAGCTCGCGGAACGCGGCGGCCAGGTGGAACACGAACTCCACGCCCTGCATGCTCCGCTGAACCACGTCACGGTCGGTCACCGAGCCCAGGATGACTTCCGCTCCCATGGCACGCAGGGCGTCGCACTGCAGACCGTCCTTGTAGTCCAGAGCCACGACCTCGTGACCCTGCGCCCGCAGGCGTCGGACCAACGCCGTCCCGGTGAACCCCGTTCCGCCAGTGACGAGAACCCGCATGCTCACTCCTTATACTATTGAGAGCCGGATCGGTGATAGCCCATGGCGGGCCTGAAAAAGCTAGCTCGCCATTTCCGCCCGCGCCCCCGAAAGGAATCCCACCCCCTCGCGGCCGGCGGCCGATTTTCCCGGCATCTCTACAAGATCCATGCCTCCTAAGTGTTTATGGTACTTGTCGTCAGCGCACAGGCTTGGGCACCGTTTCGATCCCAAAATCCCGTGCAGCATGTGGCAGGTATGCCGCAATTCGAGGGTCCATCGGGCAGGCGGACAGGGGCACCGGCCCTGTGGGTTTCAGGCCCCGGTGGCCAGGCGCCGTCCGAGGGTGTCCACGATCGCCTGGTAGGAGGTGAGACGGGGGATCTCCTGATTGCTGAAGACCACGCCGAATTCGCCTTCGAGCTGGGAGATCAGCATCAGGTGGTTCAAGGAGGTCCAGTTTCCCGACGACTCGGCGGAGAATCCCTCGTCGATCGTGTTCGCCGGGACATCCAGGACCTGGGCGAGGACCTCTCGGACCCGGTCGGCGATGGGCGTGGAGTCGCTCATGTCGCGCCCGCCTCGGCCGCATCCGTTGGTGCGGCGATCCACGCCGGCCACTCGGGTCCGTGATCGCCAAGAGCCCGGGTCCACTGTCCGTCCGGGCCGGGCACGAAGCCGTGCTGGGAGAGAAAGGTCGAGGCCACCTGGTTTCGGCCCGAATCGATGAACTCGGCGGAAAGCGTGCTCGCACCCGCGCCGCGCGCGTCGGCCGCGATGCGCGCCAGCAGCGCGGTCTCCACCGACTTGCCGATCACGCGACAGCTCATGAGGAACGACTCGAGGTGCCAGCGCTCGGCGCCGGGCTCGGCGATGGCGACGCCGGTCAGCCCGAAATCGCCGAAGCGATCCGCGACTCGCATCGTATAGACCCGCCAGGCGCCCGACTCGAGCTGCCGGCGGATGGTCGCCTCGTCGTGACGGCGCGTCGTCAGGTTGAACTGGTTGGTCTTGGCCAACAGCTGCACCACCCGCCCCATGCTGTCGGCATCCACCCCCCCGATATCCACTCGCAGATGCAGGCCCGCCAGAAAGTCTTCCAGAGATCCGACCGATCCGCGATAGTCCTCGCGGCCCCGCGACTCCTGGTATTGCCGCGTCCGCTGGGCATCCTCGCTCGTCTGCTGGAGGACGATCAGGGACGGCAGCGACCCCACCCAGTTCGCGTAAATGGACGCGTCCGTCGGCAGGTCGGGAACCTGCAGCCCGGGAATCTGGTCCCGGACCCACGCGCGCTCGTGGGGACTGTCGTCGATCAGGAGCATGTGGTCGAGCCCGATGTTGAGCTCGCGGGCCAGGGCGCGGATGTTGGTCGCCTTGTCCTCCCAGTTGATGCGATACGCCGCCAGGTGCTCGGGTCGGATCAGCATGCTGGGATGGTCCCGGACCACTGCGAGCGCCTCGGCCTCGTTGTTCTTGCTGCACAGGGCCAGCAGTATGCCCTGCCGCTGGAGGTCCAGCAGCTCCCGCTGGAAGTCGACGAACTCGCTCCCGGGCCACTGCGGACCCAGGGCGATCCCCGCGGGACCATCCTCGCCCAGGACGCCGCCCCAGAGCGTGTTGTCCAGGTCCAGCACGATGCACTTCGTCGCCTTGCCCAGCGCGGCGAGGGCGAAGCCGACGTACCGCTCGGCCACCGCGGTCATCAAGGTGTCCGACCAGGTCACGTGGCCCCGGTAGTGGGTACGCCAGTTGAACGCCGAGGTGCGGCCGACCTGCGCCACCACATCGGCCAGCGGGAACAGAAACGTGGTGGCGCGGAGCGCGAGGCGGAGCCGCAGGTGCTTGTTCGCGTGGGCCACGGTATGGGCGAAGGTTCCCTTGCTGCGGAACGCGTTCACGCCCTCGGTGCTCCGCCGCGGCAGGACGAAGTCGTTCACCACGACGATCCCGCTGCCGACCCGGTCGAACACGTCGAGGCCGGCGAACAGCGGGGTGAGCAGCCCGCCCACGACCGGCTCGCTCTTGAGCGGCGGTGCCTCGGCCCAGCGCTGCTGCCACAGCACGTCAGCGTCGATCGCCAGGAGGGTGACGGCGGGGCGGAACCGATACAGGCCCGAGCCGGCGTCGAGCAGCTCGGAGAGATACTGACCGTAGGGGGCGACGTAGGTGTCGAGCCAGAGGCCGGCGCGAGCCGCCTCGACCCGGAGCACCGGAAGGAACGGGTCGAGCGTGAAGGAGCCCAGCAGCGCGACGCGCGCGCGAAGTCGCTCGGGGATGTCGGCCTGGGGAATCCGGTCGAGCTCACGTGCCGCGGCCTGGTAGACGGACCACGGCGCCCCCGCCGCGACTCGGGCTGCGATGGACTGAAGCGCGGTGCTCTCGATCTGTGGCGCTGAACTCATGACTGCTGGTCTACCGTCGGGTGAAGATGACTTTGGCAGGATTGCCTAGCACGATGCTGTTGGGAGGGACCACGCCGCTCACGACCGACCCCGCGGAGACGATCACGTCGTCGCCGAGCTCGGCGCCCGCGAGCACTACCGAGTTCGCCCCGATCCACGCCCGGTGTCCGATCCGGATGTGCTTCCCCACCACGCCCTGGTCCGCCAACGGGACCCCCAACCGGTCGAACTGGTAGGTGGCGTTGATGATGGTACAGCTGGGGCTGATCATCACGTCATCGCCGATCGTCATCCCCGCCGGGCCCACGCTGACGAAGGCGCCGCTGCCGATCTGTACCCCCCGGCCCATGACGAACGATCCCACGATCTTGACCTTCGCGAAGGCCGAGATGATGCAGTCGGATCCCCAGTCGGTGTCCGTAGCGAGGTCCACCTCGGCCCTGCCGCTGACATACGCGCGATGCTTCAGGAAATAGTATACCCGCACCACGAACATCGGCGTCAGCACCCGGCGTGTCAGCTTCCAGATCTTCATGCACTCCCCAGGCGTACCCGCTGCCGCCGTGCTCAACACCCGGTCAGCGGACCCAGTCCGGCACCTCCGCTCGCCGGCAGGCGCTCGGGGAGTCGCTTTGCTCCGGGTGCGACCCCGACCGCGCGCGCCTTGTCCCGAAACAGCCTCCTGTGATCCACCGGCAGGCCGCTCTCCGCCTGCCACTGGTGCACCATTTCGTGCAGCAGGGTGTGCTCCACCTCGCTCCAGGGATGGCGGTTCACGTGCCGCCGACTGATGGCGATCTCGAGGGGGCGTCCGGTCCGGAGATCCACGCTGAGCTCGCCGAGCCGGCTCCGCATCCGGCTCGACAGCCGGATGGGGAGGCTGGAGAGCCGGCCGTCGAAGTGATCGCGATTGAACCGGTCGTGCGCCTCGCTGAGGCGGTGCAGGATCAGCAGGTCGCCCGGACGGGGACGGTCGCGTCGGGGTCGCGCCGCCGTGGGCGCATGCTCCTCGACCGGGAAGGCGAGGAACTCGCGCTCCGCCGCACGGCGCCGCGCGCGAGGGAGCGAAGCATCCAGAAATCGGAGAATCGCCTGGAGCACGGTGTCGGGGGCGAAGGCGTAGCCGCGGTGCATCCGGAGCACGCCCCGGCCGCCGACACTGACCATGACGGTTCGATTGATGTGGGTGACCACGCGAGCGCAGCCGCGAAGCCCCAGCCGCTCGAGCCGTTCGGGAAGGGCGAGGACCGCCGGATGCTCGTCTCTCACAGCGCCTGATCCCCGCCGGCCACCGACACCGCCACCTTGGCCGCACCGGCGCGCGCGAACGAGAACGCGTCCGACCGCTGGAACTGGCGAGTCGCCGGCTGCCACCGAAAGTGCTGGATGTGGACCGCGGAGGGATCGATCGTGACCAGGTTGAAGACCGACGGACGACCGCCGCGAACCCGGAGGCTGTGAGTCCCCGAGGTGCTCACCGCCAGGGTCCCGTCGATCTGCCCCGCCCCCTCCTGGTGATCGTGGCCGCACAGTACCACGTCGGCGCGGGTGGCGAGGAGGCGCCGGTGGGTCGAGCGCCAGCGCGCGAGGCCCATCCGTCTCGACAGCGCTCCCGGGAGCACGTTGTGATGGAACACCAGGATCCGCGCGACGTCGGCCGGCGCCTTGCCGAAGGTCTCGGTCACGCGGTCGGTCTCGCTGCTCGGCAGATGCCCCTTCACCGCCACGTCCCGGATGTTCCAGGTGAGCGAGCCGAACGCCACTCCGTAGCTGCTGAGGGCACCGACGAGTATCGCGCCGGGGATTTCCAGCACCGGCCGCAGGTCGTGAAAATATTGCGAGTACTTCTGATACTTGAGCGTGTCTCCCAGCAGGCCGAGCGGACTCTTCCACCACTCGATGTCGTGGTTGCCGGGCACGACGAGAATCGGCGCGTGGGGCCGGAGGCGATTGACGAACGCGTGCGCCGCCTGGAATTCCCCGTGCCGGCTGCGCTGGGAGAGGTCGCCCGAAATCGCGATGGCGTCGAGATCGAGGGTCGGGAGAAAGGCCTCCAGGCCCTCGATCTGCGCCAGATCCGCGAAGCCGCCGAAGTGGAGATCGGACAGGTGGGCGATGACGATCCGGCCGGCGCTCATCTCACCAGACGATGCGGAGCCGATACGTCACCGCGGTCTCGCCCCGCGCGGGCACCTTTACCCGAAACCGCGTGCGGGTGGAGGAGAGCTTCTCGGCCGGCACCGAGCTGGACACCACCGCCCACTCCCCGCCCCGCTCCTCGACCACGTCCACGGTCGCGGTGCTGTCGGTGGCGTTCCGCACCGTGACCCGGTAGTCGGCGGTCGCGATGGTGCGGACGCCGTGGGCCTTGGTGCTGTCGCGGCGGGTGACGTAAGTGGTCTGCACCCGTCGCGCGGTCAGATCGAAGGCGACACCCGCATCCAGCTTCAGGTCGCGCCCGGCAGGGGTGTGGTCGAGCGAAGCCTCGCCCACGAGCTGCGGGCGTCCCGCGCTGTCCGACTGGTAGAGGCGCGCCACGCCGCCCGGCAGGGGCCGGGCGCCGAACTCGCTCTTGTGGGGCCGCTTGAGGGTGTAGCTCACCTCGACCGGGGCCTCGCTCTCGTCGCCCTGCTGAGGGAGTATGCCCCAGTACGGCACCAGGCCGCGCACGACGTAGTTCTTCTCGTAGGGGACTTCCACCGGCTGGAACAGCGCGACCGACGAGGTCAGCCCCGGGAGCAGGGAGGTCTTGCCGGGCAGGGTGTAGACGTGGAACTCGCCGACTCGCTGTTCCGACGCCGCCGCATCGGCGAAGTCCGCGCGCGCCTCGAGCCGCTCGCGCATCATCACCGGTGAGGGCGGCTGCTGCTTGTCGGCGCGGCCGACCGAGCCGGCGAGCAGCTGGACGTCCGCGTTCTCGACCCGAAGTCCCTGGGACTCCAGCACCGCCTGGCCGCTCACCCGGGCCGCGCGGGTGCCGAGCATCACCTGGTAGCTCGCCTGCCAGCTGGCTCCTCCGGTGAAGTAGCCGACCCGAAGCTTCGACTGGGCCCGCGCGCTCCAGAGGTCGAGACTGGCGGTCGGCTCGGCGACCACCACGTCAGCCGGGTAGAGCGCCGCGCCGGGAGGCTGGAAGGTGACGCGCCCGTCCGGCAGCTGGAGCCGCAGCGGATCCACCCCGAGCACCAGGGCGCTCAAGGTGTCCTTGGACTCGGGCAGGCGGAACACGACCCGGCGTCCGACCGAGCGGCGCAGGGCGCTGCCTTCGTCGGTGGCGCCGTCGTAGGTCAGCCGGGTCACGGCCACGCCGGAGTCGAGCGGGAAGAGCGAGGCGGGATCGAGCGCGCCGAGGGCGAGCTTGTGAGAGGATGCCCCCTTGGGCACCGCGACACCCAGCTCGCGGCGCACCAGCACCCGTCCGTCGTTGTAGATGGTGATACCGGTCTGCGCCGCGACGGCCCCCGGCGCGCCCGCCAGCGCCAGTCCGACCGCGAGCGCGGTCTTGCGTTGTCCCCTCGTCATGACATCGTCTCCATGGCCACGCGGCTCGCGATCCGCCGCACGATGATGTAGGTCGCCAGCACGGCGATCGCCCCGTAGATCCGTGCCATCGGATCGTGGGGCATGTTGACGGCGACGTACCCACCCATCAGGAGCGTCGCGGCGAGGGAGATGCGATTGGCGATGCGGGATGCACGCCGGGAGCGCTCCGCTCGACACCCGGGGCAGAGGTCGCCCCACGCCAGCCCCAGCACCCGGCGCTCGCACTTGGCACAGGGAACCTCAGGCAGCCCGCCGCGCGACAGCATGCCCGAACTCCTCGGTGGTTGCGGTCCCGCCCAGATCGCGGGTCCGGATGCCGTCGCCCACGATGGTGTCCACCACGGCGCGCCGCACCCGCTCGGCGCGGTCCAGCTCGCCGAGGTGGTCCAGCATCATCGCCGCGGCGAACATCTGGGCGGACGGATTGGCGAGCCCCTGCCCGGCGATGTCGGGAGCGCTCCCGTGGACCGCCTCGAAGATCGCCGCCTTGGTGCCGATGTTGGCGCCCGGGGCAAGGCCGAGGCCGCCCACCAGCCCCGACACCTCGTCGCTCAGGATGTCGCCGAACATGTTGGTCGTCACCATGACGTCGAACTGCTCCGGCCGGAGCACCAGCTGCATCGCGGTGTTGTCCACGATCATGTCGTTCGACTCGACCCGCCCGGCGTACTCGCCGGCGACCATGCGCCCGACTTCGAGGAACAGGCCGCTCACCATCTTGAGGATGTTGGCCTTGTGGACGATGGTGACCTTCCGCCGGCCATGGCGGAGCGCGTACTCGAAGGCGTAGCGGACGATGCGCTCGCAGCCGGCGCGGGTGACGATGGCCATGGACTCCGCGACCGCGCGGGGGTCGTCGCCGATCTGGACGAAGTGCTCCACCCCGATGTACAGCCCCTCGAGGTTCTCCCGCACCAGCACGATGTCGACGTTCTCGAACCGGCCGCCGGGCAGGATGGTCTTGGCGGGCCGCACGTTGGCGAAGAGCTCGAATTCCTTGCGGAGACCGACGTTCACCGAGCGGAAACCGGTGCCGACCGGCGTGGTGAGCGGGCCCTTGAGCGCGATGGCGTTCTTCCGGATGCTCTCGACCGTGGCGTCGGGCAGCGGCGTGCCGGTGGCCTCCACCGCGCTGACACCGGCCAGCTCCTCGTCCCAGTTGAAGCGCAACCCGGTGGCCTCGAGGACTTTCACCGTCTGCGCGGTGATTTCGGGGCCGATCCCGTCGCCTGGAATGAGTGTGACGTCGTAGGTCATGGACCGCCGGTGTCGAGCGGCAGGACCGAGGCGAGCGCCGAATCGAGCGCTTCGCGCGGGTTGGTCCCGCTGCCGGTGGCGAGCGTGCGCCAGAGCACCTTGCCGGTCCGCGTGTCGCCCACGGCGAGCGCCAGGTCGGCGCGAATCCGTCCGTCGGCCTCGCGGCCGTAGCCGAGCGACGCCGGCACCATCACCGCCCGGCCACCCACCACGGCCATCAGATTCCGGAGCGACGAGCGGAGCGGATCGGGGATCTCCTTCAGCTTGGGCGCCCGCAGGGCCGCCTGGCCCATCTGATCGGGGTCGCCGACGATCCCGGGCGCGCGGCGCGCCACCTTGCGCAGCTCCGCCGGCAGGACCCAGCGAACCTCGGGCGCCCGACCGGTGAAGGCGTCGCCGATCAGCGAATCGGCCCAGGCCAGCGCGGTGCGGCGATCGCGGTACGGCGCGTAGACCGTGTCGGCCTGCAGGGCGGGATCGGGGGCGATCAGCGTGAGCGGCATCAGTGCCACGCTCTGTCCCACCAGCGCCTCGGTCGGCACCCGAAGCACCGCCGACTCCGCGGGAGCGGCCGCGACCGGGGGATTGGTCGGCACCGGCTGCTGCGCGCGTGCGGCGCAGCTGAACGAGACCAGGGCGATCATGGCGACGGGGATCTGTTTCACGGCGGGAAACTAAACGGTCCCCGGGGAGGGTGACAGGGAGGAGGGGTCCTACTCCAGCGACAGGCCGCCGTCCACCACGATGGTCTGACCGGTGATGTGACGGGCGCTTTCCGAGCAGAGGAAGGATACCACGTGGGCCACGTCCTCCGGATCGGCCACCCGGCCGAGGACGCTGCTCTTCTGCGCCCGCTCGACCACTTCCGACGGCAACATCGCCATCCGCTCGGTCCGGATGAATCCCGGCGCGACCGCGTTCACGTTGACGTTCGCGGGGCCCAGCTCGACCGCGGCGGCGCGAGTCAGCCCCAGGAGGGCCGCCTTGCTCGCGGCGTAGTTGGCCACACCGAACCCGGGTCGCTTGGCCTGATGCGCGCTCACGTTGACGATCTTGCCGTAGTGCTGCTGCCGGAAGATCGGCGCCACCGCGCGGATGCAGTTGAAGGACCCGGTGACGTTGGTGTCGATCACCTCGTCCCAGGCTTCCTCGCTGAGCCGCCAGAGCGCGCCGTCATTGGCGATGCCCGCGTTGTTCACCAGGAAGTGCACGCCGCCGAGCTTCTGCCTGGCGTCGGCGACGAACTGCTCGACCTCCTGCCGGTCGCGGACGTCGCAGCGGGAGGCGTAGACGCCGACACCCATGGCCGCGAGCGCGGTCTCGGTGAGCAGGGCCTGCTCGACGACGTCTCGGCCCGGCAGGTTCACGAAGCAGAAGGCCACGTTGCAGCCCAACTTCCCGAACTCCATCACCACGGCCCGGCCCAGGCCGGTGGCTCCGCCGGTCACGATGGCGACCTTGCCCTTCCAGCCCCTGCGAATCGGCTGCGGCTCCGGATCCTCGAGCACGGTGCCGGCCGCGTCGGGGACCTCGAACTCCCACGACGGCCGGTGGCCGAAACCAAAGGATGGCAAGGGCATGGAGTTCGAAGGTACGGTCCGCTCAGGGGGAGGGCAAGAAGGGGGAAACGCCCGCCTTTGCCCCGCTCCCCGGGGTCGCTTTTATTAGTCCCATGCTCCCCAATCTGGGCTGGCTCCTCGTCGCCCTCGCCGGTGCCACCGGCTGGGGTGTCATGGCGCTCCACCGGGGCGAGACCATCAGCGCCGCCTGGCTGGTGATCGCGGCCGTCGGGACCTACCTGATCGCCTTCCGCTTCTACAGCCGATTCCTCGCCGACCGGGTGTTCGGCCTCGACGACCGCCGGGCCACACCGGCCGAGCGACTGGCCAACGGCCGCGACTACGTGCCCACCTCGCGGTGGGTGCTGTTCGGCCACCACTTCGCCGCCATCGCGGGCGCGGGCCCGCTGGTCGGCCCGGTCCTCGCCGCCCAGTTCGGCTACCTCCCCGGCACCATCTGGATCGTCTTCGGCGTGGTGCTGGCCGGCGCGGTCCAGGATTTCATCATCCTGTGGGGCTCCATGCGACGGGACGGGAAATCGCTGGGCCAGATGGCCAAGGAGGAGACGGGCGCGTTCACCGGCACGCTCGCCATGATCGCGGTGCTCGCGATCATGGTGATTCTGCTGGCGGTGCTGGCCCTGGTGGTGGTCAACGCCCTGCGCGACAGCCCGTGGGGCGTGTTCACCATTCTGTGCACCATCCCCATCGCCGTGATGATGGGCTACTGGATGAAGGTCTGGCGGCCGGGCCGGACGATGGAGGCCTCCGCCGCCGGCGTGGTCCTGCTGCTGGCCGCGCTGGTGGGCGGCCGCTACGTGGCGGAGTCACCGACGCTCGCTCCGCTCTTCACCCACTCGGGCCTCACCATCGCCTACGGACTGATCGCCTACGGCTTCATCGCCAGCGTGCTTCCGGTCTGGATGCTGCTCTGCCCCCGCGACTACCTCTCCACCTTCATGAAGATCGGCACCATCCTGCTGCTGGCGCTGGGCATCCTGGTGGTGCTGCCGCCGCTCCGCATGCCGGCCGTGACCCCGTTCATCGACGGGACCGGCCCGGTCTTCGCGGGCAAGCTCTTCCCCTTCGCGTTCATCACCATCGCGTGCGGCGCGATCAGCGGGTTCCACGCCCTGGTGGCATCGGGCACGACGCCGAAGATGCTGATCCGGGAGAGCGACGCGCGGTACATCGGCTACGGCGGGATGCTGATGGAGTCGTTCGTGGCGGTCATGGCGATGTGCGCCGCGGCGGTGCTGGACCCGGGCATCTACTTCGCGATCAACACGCCGCTCGCCACGCTGGGCGGCAGCGTGGAGGCGGCCGCGACGACCATCAGGGGGTGGGGCTTCCAGGTCACGCCCGAGCAGATCACCGGACTGGCATCGGCGGTGGGCGAGACGACCCTGCTCTCACGCACCGGCGGCGCGCCGTCGCTCGCGGTGGGGATGGCGCAGATCTTCAGCGGGGTGTTCGGACACGGCCTGATGGCGCTCTGGTACCACTTCGCCATCATGTTCGAGGCCCTGTTCATCCTGACGACCGTGGACACCGGTACCCGGGTCGGACGCTTCATGCTCCAGGAGCTGGCGGGTCAGCTCTGGAAGCCGCTGGGCCGAACCTCGTGGTATCCCAGCATCATCGCCGCGTCGGCCGCCGTCGTCGCGGGATGGGGATACTTCCTGGTTCAGGGCGTCACCGATCCGCTCGGCGGCATCAACTCGCTCTGGCCCCTCTTCGGGATCAGCAACCAGCTGCTCGCGTCCGTCGCGCTCTGCGTGGGGACCACGCTGCTGGTGAAGTCCGGCAAGGCCCGCTTCGCCTGGATCACCCTGCTCCCGCTGACCTGGGTGCTGGTCGTGACGCTCACCGCCGGATGGCAGAAGGTGTTCGCGGCCGATCCGCGGCTCGGCTTCCTCGCCCACGCGGCCGTGACCGCGCAGCAGGTCGCCGACGGCGTGCTCGATCCGGCGCGCGGCGCACGGCTCATCTTCAACGACCGGCTGGACGCCGTCGTGGCGGTGGCGTTCATGCTGGTGACGCTGCTGGTGGTGCTGGCGTCGGCTCGCGAGTGGCTGCTGGTGCTGACCCGGCGGAAGCCGGCCCTGGCGCAGGAGACGCCCTTCGTGGAGACGGCGTATGTGGGATAGGGCTCGCGCGCGGATGGTGGATCTGGCGCGGGCGATGCGCCGGATCGCCGGCATGCCCGACTATGCGGCGTACCTGGAGCACCTCCGCCGCGCGCATCCGGAGCTGCCGCTGCCCAGCGAGCGCGAGTTCTACGACCAGTACGTCCGGGCCCGCTACGGCGACGGTCCCACCAGGTGCTGCTGACCCGACCCCGCCCGAATCAGGCGCCCGAGCCCAGCTCCGCGATCCAGGCCGTCAGCCACTTTCCCGTCCGCGAGATCACGGCCGAGCTGTCGTTGGCCAGGAAGTCGTACCCGCCCCGGCCGAGCTCGGGCGCGGCGTACACGCCGCGGGCGCGAGCCTGCTGCCGCGCCTCCAGCAGCGCGGCGAGGCTGGACCGCGTCCCGATCCACAGCAGGGCGTCAGACGCCCGCGACGCGTAGCGCGGCGTCACGCCGAAGCTGTCGGGCGCGGCATACACCCGCCGGAGCAGGGGAATCAAAGAGGTGTCGGAGGAGAATGAGAGCAGGGTCAGGTAGCGGACCTTGAGCTCGGCGTCGTCCGCCGCGAGAAAGCGCGACTGAACGGAGTCCGCCCCCGCACGGCCCAGCCGCCCCAGCACCCACGCGTCGCCCACACCGTACTCCCGGGTGGGGATCATCGCCAGAATCTCGCCGAGCACGGCGGGATCACCGCGCACCGCGCGCGCACGCTCCAGCTCGACCGCGCGCAGCGGGGCCAGCAGGTCGGCGGGATCCTGCCCCGGCGGGCCCTGCACGGTTCCGCCCTCGATCGCGCGCTGGAGCCGGGCCGCGCTGTCGGCAAACGCAGGGTCCCGCAGCTCGGCCAGCCGGGTCAGGGCGAGTGGAGCATCGTTCCACTCCGCGCTGCCGTCGAGCGCGGCCCGCATCCGGCGCCAGAGGGCGGACGGCCGCCGCTCGGCCAGGACGACCCGCACCGAATCGGCGGCGGGTGTCCCCACCCGGAGCCCCTCGTGCAGCTCCGAGTAGGTGGCGCGGCCCGGCTCTCCCACCCGGATGAGCACCTGCGCCGATGCCGGGCCCGCCAGCAGTGCCATCAGTCCCAGCCAGATCCCGCAGCTCCGCCTCACGTCACGCCTCCGTCTCCGGTACGAAAACTTCCATCGCCGCGGGCACCACACGGAAGTGGGCCGGCGTCTCCACGCCCAGCTCGCCGTCCACGTCGATCGGCATCGGCCGGCGGGTACGAATCTCGAACGCGGCGGCGCGCAACGACTCGACTTCGCTGCGGCGGCCGTGGGTCCCGCGCTTGAGCGCGGGTGCCAGCTTGACCAGGTCCCACCAGTGCGACACCTCGAGCGAGTAGACGTCGAGCCGCGCATCGTCGATGCGGGCGTCCTCGGCCACTGCAAGCGCCGCACCGTAGTACCGCCCGTTCCCCACCACGATCTGCACCGTCCGACTGGCGCGGCTTCCGCCTTCCCAGGAGATGTCGGCATGAAAGGGGTGGGATCGCCCCATCACCCTGGCCGCGGTCCAGGCGTAGGCGAGCGGCCCCCAGCGCCGCTTGGTGTCGGCCGATAGCTCCTCGGTGATCTGTACGCTCAACCCGATGCTCGCGGTGGTGCAGAAGTACCGGCCGTTCACCCAGCCCAGGTCCATGCGCCGGCGGCGACCCGCGGCGATCGCGGCGCACGCGCCCGCCACATCGGAAGGGACTCCCAGTGAGCGGGCCAGGTTGTTGGCCGTGCCGAGCGGCACGATGCCGAGCGGGAGCGGCTCCCCGGCCAGGATCTGGGCGGCGGCATTGAGGGTGCCGTCGCCGCCGCCCACGATGACCCGGTCCACGGCGCCCCGGTGCCGCCGGATGAGCTCGCCGAAGCGCCCGGGGTCGTCCGTCGCCTCGATCACCACCTCCAATCCGAGGCCTCGGAGGCGTCCGGCGACGTCGTCCGCGCCATCCGACCCCCGGCGCGCACGGGGGTTCACGAGGAAAAGCGCCCGGGACGACATCGCCCAAAGCTAGCATGTATGTTTGTCGCCATGCCCGCCGAGTCCCCCCGCTTTCAGGAATCCAACCTCTGGGCCACGCCGATCCGGGACTTCGGGCTGACGATCGAGGGGACCCCCCTGGAGCCGATCATCCAGGAGTTTCGGGGGGAGCTGAGGCAGGCGGGCCTCACCCGGGTCCGGCCGCGCTTCTATCTCTCGACGGAATGGGGAGTTCCGTTCGAATCGGTGGCCATCGCCATCCCCTTCTACCTGGCCCGGCCCGAGCTCACGGCCCTCCATGTAGAGCGCACCGGCCTGGTCGAGGGGTTCGACCGGGCCGACATCCTGCGGTACCTGCGCCACGAGATGGGCCACGTGGTCAACTACGCCTACCGGCTGTACGACCAGGAGGAGTGGGTCAAGCAGTTCGGCTCCATCACCCAGCCCTATGGCGAGGAGTACCGGCCCGAGCCCTTCAGCCGGCGCTACGTCCGCCACCTGCCCGGCTGGTACGCCCAGAAGCACCCCGACGAGGACTGGTCGGAGACCTTCGCGGTGTGGATGACGCCCGGCACCGACTGGCGGAAGGAGTACAGCGGGTGGCCGGTCGCGGCGGCCAAGCTGGCCTACTGCGACCGCACGATGGCGGGCACTCCGGGACCGGGACCCGGAGGTCACGAATGTGGAGCTGGACGAGGATGTGGGGGAGATCGAGTACTCGCTCGGCCACTACTACCGGGACGAGACCATCGGCCTGGGCGAGGTGCCCGCCCGGGCTCGACGGGGCCATCCGCGCCATCTTCGAGGACCTCTCGGGCGACGGCCAGACGGAGCAGGTCGCGTCGCTCTCGCCCGCGGCGGCACTGATCCGCCGGCTCGAGCCCGACCTGCTCGCCAACGTCTTCCGCTGGACCGGGCACTTCCCGGAGCGGACGCGGGTGCTCATCCGCTATCTGGCGGAGCGGGCCGAGCACCTGCGGCAAGGCTACGTACCGGGTCGGGAAGCGGCCGCGACGGTGGCGGTGACGACGCTGGTCACGGGCCTGGCGATGAACCACGTGCAGCGGGGCAGCTACCTGCCCTGACCTACTTGCTGGTCTTCTTGTGCCGCGCGAGCGCCAGGTCCACGATCCGCTCGATCAGCCGGCGGTAGTCGAGGCCCGCCGCGGCCGCCGCCATGGCGAACTCGCTGTCCTTGCTCGAGGTAACAGCTGGCGTTCACCTCGAGCACGTAGATCTCGCCGGTCTCGGTGAGCCGGAGATCCACCCGGCCGTAGTCGCGCACCCGGAGCGCGCGGTAGGCGTCCACCGCCACCTTCTGCAGCCGCGCCCGCAGCTCGTCGGGGAGCTGGGCCATGCACCGACTGGGTGCCCTTGTACTCCTTGCTCCGCTCGTCCCACTTGGCCTTGCTGTCCATCACCTTCGGCACGCCCTCCGGGAAACCCGGTGAAGTCGATCTCGACCGGCGGCAGCGCCTTGCGGCTGCGAGTTGCCGATCACGCCCGACGTAGAACTCCCGGCCGTCGATGAACTCCTCGGCCAGCGCCGCGTCGTCGAGCTCCTTGCGGATGGCGTTGACCCGCTCCATCAGCGCGGCCGCGTCGTGCACCAGCGACTTGCCGCCGATGCCGAGCGAGGCGTCGGAGCGGAGCGGCTTGACGAAGAGCGGCATCCGCAGGTTGCCGCCGGTCTCGAACGCCGTTGTCGCGGGAGAACACCGCGAAGCGCGGATACAGGATGTCCTCGAAGGCCAGCAGCTTCTTGGTGAGGCCCTTGTCCTGGCTCAGGTAGAGCTCGCCGGGGCCGCTGCCGGTGTAGTCGAGCCCGAGCAGATCGAGCAGCCCGGCCACCGGGATGTCGCCGAAGACGTTGTCGCCGAACATCTCCATCAGGTTGAACACCAGCTCGGGCTTGCGGCGGGACAGCCCGGCGATCAGCCGCTTGACGTCGCCGTGGACGCCGAGGACGGAGACCCGGTGCCCCAGCTTGCGCAGCGTGCGCGGCGACCTGGGGCACGACCGGGTCGTACTCCTTCGAGTTCTCGTCTTCGCTGTCGAGGTAGGTCAGGACGGTGATGTTCACGGCCTCGTCCCTAGCTCCATGCCCCATCGCGCCAGCGCCACCGGCATGCCGCCGTACGCCAGCAGCTCGTCGTGGAACCGCTTGGGCTGGAACGCCGCGCCGGCGCGCTCGCCGGTAGGCGTCGCGCAGGCCGAGCAGCTCGCGCCGGCCCACGGCATAGCAGAGCTGATAGGTGGGCCAGGCGCAGTAGCGCCGGACTTCGGCCTCGGCGCTGGCGCGCTCGATCGGCAGGTGCTCCACCATGTAGTCCACCGCTTCGGCGGGGCTCATGCCCCGGGTGTGCAGGCCCACGTCGAGCACGATGCGGATCGCCCGCCAGAGCAGGTTCACCAGCTGGAAGAGGCGGGCCTCGTCGTCGGGGTAGTAGCCCGACTCCTCCATGAGCTGCTCGCAGTAGAGCGCCCACCCCTCGACCATCACCGGCGTCCACACGTGCCGGCGCACCTCGGAGGTCGAGCCCCTGCGCGGTGACCAGCTGCAGGTGGTGCCCGGGATACGCCTCGTGCGCCACCATGGCCGGGATCGCGTGCCGGCAGTGGCCCCGGCGCTGGCGCGCCACCGTCTCGGGCGGCTGCGAGGTATCGGGCGGCGTGACGTAGAACCGGCCGGTCTGATGCGAGAGGAAGATCGGCGGCGGCTCGTACGCGGCGAACGGGCACGAGGCCGAGCATGAACGCGGGCGTCGGCACCACCTCCACCGGCTCGCGCGGGATGCTGACCAGGTCGCGCTCGGTCCACGAACGCGTGCGCCCGATCCAGCTCGGCCCGGTAGACGCCGAGCAGGGCGTCGGGCTCGGGCGCGTCGCCGCGGAGCTCCTCCACCACCTCGCGCCAGGGCCGCCCCAGCCGGCGCGGCCACCGCGGCGAGCGCGGCCTCGGTCTCCTCCTGCAGGTGCAGCCCGTAGCGCCAGAGCTCGGGCGCGCCGGACACCAGCGCGTGCTCGTGATGGAGCCGGCGGCTGAACTGCTCCTCGCCGACCGCGAAGGCGTGGGGATCGGCGCGCCGGCTCGATCTCGTCGCGCAGCGCGGCGCCGAACGACTTCAGCGCCTCGAGCGCCTGCTGCCCGGCCTGCCGGAGCTCGTCCCGCATCTCGGGCACGTCGCCGTCCAGCGCCGCGACCAGCTGCACCACCAGCTCGCCGCCGCCGCCGAGCATGCCGAGCGCGGTCTCCACGAACACCGACGGCGGCTCGTCCAGGGTGTCGCGGGCGGCGTCGAGGAACTCGGGGATGGCTCGCAGCCGCTCCAGCGCGGCGGGCGCGCGCCCGCCGGCCGCGCCGTTCGCGGCGGGCCAGGATGGCGTAGAGACCCTGGAACAGATGGGAGAGCCAGAAGGCCGGATTGCGGACGTGGGGCCGCTCGTACTCCAGCCGGAAGATCGAGCTGCGGATCTCGCCCAGCAGCGCGGTGCGGTCGATCTCGGTCTGCAGCTCGTCGGGCTCCAGCTCCTCGATCGCGTTGGCGATCGGCGCGAAGTCCCGACGAGATGCGCCTGCGCCGTCTCGGCGTCGAAGCGGCCGAGCCGGGCGTCGTGCGACACCAGGCCGGCCGAGCTCGCGGCCGAGGGGTCGAAGTGGTACTTGAGATCCAGATAGGACCGGCAGAGATCGTCGACCGATGCCATGGGTCCTCGGGTGGGGTGGATCAGCCCTTCGCGCTCACCTCGGAATGATCGCCCAGTGTCATGCTGCCACGGAAGCCCTCCACCACGACATTGTTGCCCAGCAGCGCGCCGTCGAGCACCGCGCGGCGCAGCACCGCGTCGCGGCCGACGATGGCATTGCGGAGCGGGCTGTCGCTCATCCGGGTGCCGCGCTCGAGGGACACGTTGGGCCCGATCTCGCTCCGCTCGATGCGTGACGCCGTCCTCGATGTACACCGGATCGTGGATGGTGACCCCGGGAAAATCCCGCCGCCGGGCGGCGCCCGTGCCGGAGCAGGGTCTCGTTGGTCTCCAGCAATGTGCCGAGCGCGCCGCAATCGTACCACCCGCCGACTTCCGCGGCCAGGATCCGCTTTCCGTGCTCGATCATCCACTGGAACGCGTCGGTCAGGAAATACTCGCCCTTGTTCTTGGGCTTCGCGAGCACGTGATCGATGCCCTGCCACAGGCTGTCCACCGCCCGGATGTAATAGAGCCCGATGTTGGCGAGCTTCGGGATCGGCGTGTCCGGCTTCTCGACGATCTTCGTCATGTAGCCCTGGGCGTCGGTGACCACGACGCCGAAGCGCTGGTAGTCCTCCACCTCCTTGGCCCAGATGATCCCGTCGGCGTCGGTCCGGTTGATCAGCGTGAGATCGGCCTCGAACACCGTGTCCACGAAGATGATGAGCACCGGCTCGTGGACGAAGGGCCGGGCCAGGTTCACGGCGCCGGCGGTGCCGTCCTGCACCTTCTGCTCGATGAACCGGGAGGGATCGCGTAGCGGCGCGGGCGTAGGCCTCGACCTGCTCCTTCAGGTGGCCGGTGATGAAGATCAGCTCGCTCACGTCGAGGCCGTCGAGCCGGTCCATCACCCAGTCCATCACCGGCCGGCCGGCCACCTTGAGCATCGGCTTGGGCACCAGGTGGGTGTGCGGGCGCAGCCGGGTGCCCTTCCCGGCGAGCGGAATGATCACTTGCATGTCAGCCTCGGCCGTAGCGGTCCTGGAGTCGGACGAGATCGTCCAGCTCGGGGGTGGACGCCTCGAGCACGTCGCTGTCCACGACGGCCTCGATCTGGTGAATGAGCTTGGGTGGAATGTGCACGGTCTCGCCCGCGACGAACCGCCGCTCCTCGAGCGTGGCGCCGGGCTGGGTGCGGAGAACCAGCTCGCCGCGGAGCACGTGCATCGTCTCGTCCTTCCGGTTGTGGTACTGGAGACTCAGCACGTGGCCGGCCCGCACGTGGAGGATCTTGCCCACGTAGCGGTCGGTGCGCGCCCAGACGAGCTCGTAGCCCCAGGGCTTGTCGACGCGGTACGGAACCTCCGGCACAGGGCTCCCTGGTGAGTACGGGTGCGGAAATATAGGCGAGGCAGTGGCAGGAATACCCGGTTATGTTTGTGGCGGGCACGTCGTGCAGCTGAGGATGCCGGTTCTCCACCCGGCTCAGAACCGTGAGGGAGGAGCGATGGGAGCAAGGTCCAAGGGGAGCCCGCCTCGAAAACGCGGGCCGAAGCCGGAGAAGTCGGTCCAGCCCGGACCCTGGGATGGCATGGGGAAATCTCTGAGGAAGCCGCCGCCCAAGGGCGAATGGCTCGCACCACCGAACAAGAAGGGCCGGGCGGCAGATAGCCCCGGCCTTCTTCTATTGCGGCTTGCCGTCCCGCTTTGGCTTGCCGTCCAGTTTCGGTTTGCCATCCAGCATCCTGGTGACCGTCTTGCGGAGCTCGTCCATGCTGAATGGCTCCCGGAGCACGGGAATATCGGGCGGCAAGGCGACCTCGTTCTCCGGCGTGGAGCGCCCGATATTGGCCAGATCAGATGATGGGGCAGATCGGGAGATCGCTTGCGGAGATACTGAATCAGCTCGACCCCGTCGGCGCCCTGCACCTTGGTATTGCTGATGACCATGTCACAGGGTTCCAGCGCGAACGCCAGCTGGGTCGCGGAGAGCACGTCGTAGGCGTGGAACACGGCGTGGCCATCTTCGCGCAACGCCGTGATGATGAACTCGACCATGCGGGGGTCTTCGTCGGCCACGACGATGTGCCGCCCGGTGAAGAGGGGCGGCGACCAGGGGCTCAGTCTTGTGGACCTCTGGACCCCGGGAGACTCCGGGGAATGGCAGGCAGCGGAGGCGTTACATCCAACCTCAAATCAGCAGGAATCCCCAGCCTCGCTCGGCGCTTGGGGCGACGTCCTCCCTCCCTTGTGCGTCCGGGCGGCTATCTATGTGGCAAGGGTTCATGGTAGCTTGTGAGTAGTTGTTCACGCCTCCCGCCAAGACCGGCTGTCTCCGCCGGACTTAAGGCCCTACAGTGTCGTCCGCCCCACCGAAGACCCCTATCGGGGCCGCGCGCGTCATCGTCTGCGACTACAACTCCTTGCTCCAGTCGGTTACCGGTCTCCTCCGCATGAGCGGCTACGCAGTGTTCCAGGCGTACGATGAGGAGGCCGCCTCCCAGCTTTGCCGGTACATGCCGGATGTCGACCTCCTTGTGCTCAACACCGAGGGGTCCGGCGTGAATACGCCCGCCCTGGTGCAGTTGGTCCGTGGGGTTCACCCTGGCCTGCCGGTGCTCCACATCGGCAAGAGCGCCATTCCCGGCATGCCGGACGACGTGCGGAACCTGCCGGAGACGTTCACGATCAGTGAGCTGGTGCAGACCGTCGAGGAGTTGGTTGCCCGATAGCAGAAAGCTGGAGAACTGAAAAGGGCCGGGGCGACTTCCCCCGGCCCTTCTTCTTTGCTCTGGCTTGGCCAGCCCCGGGCTGGGCCGGTTTCTTCCAGTCCTTGCTAATAGTCTGCCACTACCTGCTGGTATTGACGATACGTAGGCTTCTTATGCATCTTGGCTACGAAGCATAAGGAGACACCATGACTCCACCAGCGCTCGACCACACCTCCCGCCGCATCCTCCGGCTCCTCGCCGCCGACGGCCGGGCCAGCTACCAGGCCATCGCCGACGAGATCGGCCTCTCCCGGCCCGCCGTCATGGAGCGGGTCAAGCGGCTGGAGGAGGCGGGCTTCATCCGCGGCTATCACGCGCGGCTCGACCGGGCCAAGTCCGGCTTTCCCATCACCGCCTTCGTCGCCGATCCGCTACCCGGTCACCGACAACGCGGGCGACGAGCCCGGATCCAGGCGCTGGCCGACAATCCCCACGTGCTCGAGTGCCACCACGTCGCGGGCGACGACTGCTACATGCTCAAGGTCGCCGCGCCCTCCATCGAGAGCCTGGAGGGCGTGCTGCGGCGAGATCAAGCAGCCGGGCCAGCCGGTCAGCACCCGGACGACGATCGTGCTCTCCACCGTCTTCGAGAAGCCGGGCATCGTCCCGGTGGAGGCCGACTGATGGCGGGGCTCCGTGGCCGGGCGCTGATCGCCTACCTCCTGGTCTGCACCGTCTGGGGCTCCACCTACCTCGCGATCCGGATCGGCGTCATGCACCTGCCGCCGCTCCTCTTCGCCGGCGTGCGCTTCCTCATCGCCGGCGTGCTCCTCGCCGGCGTCGTGCTCGCCACCGGCGGACCACTGCCGCGCGACCCGGCGCGACTGGGAGGTGCTCGCGATCGTCGGCCTCTTCCTGCTGCTGGGCGGCAACGCGGTGGTGGTCTGGGCCGAGCAGTACGTCGAGTCGGGCGCGGCGAGCGTGTTCGTGGCCGCGGTGCCGCTCTGGGCGGCGTTCTTCGACGCGATGTGGCCCGGCGGCACGACGGTCTTCACCTGGCGGGTGGGCGTCGGGCTCGCGCTCGGCTTCCTCGGGAGCGCGCTCCTCGCCGGCGTGACGCCGGGCGACCTGCTCAGCGCCGACCTCAGCGGGCCGATCGCCCTCACCCTCGCGAGCGCGTCGTGGGCGCTGGGCACGGTCTATTCCAAGCGCAACCCGACCGCAGACCTCGCCCTACGCCGCGTCGGCGGTGCAGATGCTGGCCGGCGGGCGGCGATCACGCGTGCTGGGCCTCGCCCTGGGCGAGGCCAGCCGAGTGGCGCTGGTCCGGCGCCGGGCCTCGGCGCGCTGGCGTACCTCATCGTGTTCGGCTCGATCGTCGGCTTCACCGCCTACGCCTACGCGCTGCGCCACGCCTCGGCCACGATCGTGGGGACCTACGCCTACGTGAACCCGGTGGTCGCGGTGCTGCTCGGCTGGCTCGTCCTGCACGAGCAGATGACCGGCCGCACCATCGCGCGCGATGGCGCTGATCCTGGGCGCGGTGCTCATGATCCAGCTGGCGCCCGGCGCCCACGGCAAGCGCGAGGCGCAGGGCGGCGCAACGCCCCGACCGCGGAAGGCGGACGCATGACCGCACCGGCGCCGCAGCGGCCCAGGCGGAGCCGTTCGGCAGCGCCGACGAGGTGGAGCACCTCGTCGCGCGGCTTCGAGGACGCGCACGCTGCCCAAGCCGGACTGGACCCACCGGGCGCACCTCGCCGTCGGCCTCTGGTACGCCGACCGGCTGCCCCACGACGCGGCCCTCGTGGCGATGCGGGAGGGGATCCTGCGCGCTCAACGCGGCGCACGGCGTGGACACCACGCCGACCGCGCGGCTATCACGAGACGATCACCCGGCTCTACATGCGGGTGATCGTGCCGGTTCGTCGCGGAGGATCAGGAAGAGGAGAGGCACCGGCTGGGCGGAGCCGGGCGAACCGCCTGCTGGCACGCTACGGCGACGCGCGACCTGCCGCTGACGCTACTACTCCAGGGACCGGCTCATGTCGCGCCGAAGCCCGGTTCGGCTGGGTCGAGCCCGACCTGCGCCCGATCGGCTGAGCCGGCGTCAGCCGGCGAGGAGCAGCTGCCGGCGCAGCTTGGTCATCCGCCGCCGGACCGAGCCGTCGTGGATCCGCTCGCCCACCCGCACGACGGCCCCGCCGAGAATCTCGGGATCCACGTGAGAACGCGGCGATCACTTCCTTGCCGAGCTGCCGGCTCAGCGCCTGCCTGAATCTGCCCGCTGCAGCGCCTCGTCCGCCTTCCGGGCCAGCGTGACGCCCGCCCGCACCCGGTTGAGCTTGATGTCGAGCAGCGCCTGATACTCGGTCGCGATCTCGCGCAGCAGCCGCTGCCGGCCCGCGCTTCACCACCGCCTGCAGGAAGCAGGACGAACTCCCGGGGCGCACCGGGCAGCGCCGCGCCCAGGAGCCGCGCCTTCTCGGCCTTGGGCACCCGGGGTGACATGAGCACCGCCTGCACCTCGCGGCGTGGTCTCGATCGCCGCGGCCACCGCATCGATCAGGTCGGCGTAGCGCTCGGTCTCCCCGCTCTGCTCGCCGAGCTCGAACAGCGCCTCGGCGTAGTTGCGGGCGATGGTGATCGGTCCTCAATGCTGCTCGTCCAGGCTGGCGAGGTAGCTCGAGCACCAGCTTCCGGTCGGTCTCGCCGTCGAGCCGCTTGCCGATCAGCTTGGACGCCGCGGCGAGCGAGAGATCCACCGCCTCGCGCCGGAGCTCGGCCACCGCGCGCTCCCGCTCCGCGCCGATCTCGCGCCGGGCCCGCGCCAGCAGCTCCTCCTGCTCCTGCTTGGTCCTCTCCATCGCCAGCGCCCGCTCCTTCTCGGCCACGTTGCGGGCCTCGACCATGATGGCGTGGGCCTGGGTCCTGGCGTCCGCGAGCAGCTTCTTGTGCTCGGCCAGCAGCGCCGCCGCCTGCTCCCGGTCGTGCGCGGCCTCCGCGATCTGGCGCTCCAGCGCCTGCTCCCGCGCCTCGACGGCGCCGAGGATCGCCGGCCAGGCGAACTTCTGCAGGATGACCAGCAGCAGGACGAAGACGACGATGGTCCAGACCATCAGCCCGCCCTCGACCGTGAGCGGGCCCGAGGCGTGCTCCTGGGCGGCGGGTGCGTGGTCCTGGACGGCGACGAGCATCAGGTCGAGCATCGGCTTCTCCGAACATGCGGCGGCGTGCGGCGACCGGCACCCGATGGGCGCCGGACCGCACCACCGTCATCAGAACGTGATCTTGCCCTGGATCAGGAACGCGATGACCGCGACGAACAGCGCCACGCCTTCGATCAGCGCCGCGGCGATGATCATGGCGGTCTGGATCCGCGCGGTGTTCTCCGGCTGGCGGGCCATGCCCTCGGTGGCCGAGCCGCCGATGCGGCCGATGCCGATGCCGGCGCCGAGCACCGCGAGACCGGCGGCGAGACCCGCGCCGATGAGACCGAGACCCTTGTCCGCTCCGGCGGCCGCGACGTCCTGAAGCAGGGCAAGCATGGACAACATGTGGTGACTCCTGTGTGGTCGGGAGACCGGTGCCGATCGCGCCCGCCGACGCTCGAGCCGCCTCTCCCGGAGCGGCTCCGCTTCGGTGGCCCGCCGTCGCCCCGACGATCGGGGCAGCGGGCATCGTCCGCCGTTCGGCGGACTACCGGCACCGACGCCGCGCGGGCGCGCGAAGCGTCGGGTGCTACGGCGTCCTGCTAGTGCTCCGCCCGCATCAGGCCGATGAACACGCTGGTCAGCAGCGTGAACACGAACGCCTGGAGGAAGGCGACGAACAGCTCCAGCAGCATGATCGCCGGTGGCGAGGACCGATGCGGCCACGCCGACCAGGTAGCTCTGGAACGAGGAACGTGAGCCCGATCAGCGCCAGCACCAGCACGTGCCCGGCGGTCATGTTGGCGAAGAGCCGCACCGCCAGCGCGAACGGCTTCGACAGCTTTCCGATGATCTCGATCGGCGTCATGATCACCAGCATGATCGGCTTGAGCGGGCCGGGCAGGCCGGGCGGCAGATAGAAGATCGTGTTCATGTAGCCCTTGAGCCCGAGCGCCCGCATGCCCGCGACCTCGATGGTGATGAACGCCATGAGGGCGAGCGCCGCCGGTGACCGCGATGTTGCCGGTGGCGGTGGCGCCCCAGGGCAGCAGGCCCAGCATGTTCATCACCAGGATGAAGAAGAAGAGCGTCAGCAGGTAGGGCGCGAAGCCCTCGCCATGGTGCCCGACGTTCGGCAGAATCACTTCCTGCCGGATGTACAGCGCCATCGCCTCCATCGCGCCGGCGAACCCCTTGGCCGGCCTTCCCTGCGCCTGGGCGCGGGCCACGGAGCGCGCGGTAAGGAGGAAGACCAGGCGACCAGTATCGCCGAGACGAGCATGAAGACGAGGTGCTTGGTGGGCGACAGGTCGATCGCGAAGCCGCCGATGTGGATGGGCTCCCACCGCGGCAGGTGAATGACGCCGAAGGGAAGCTCGAGCTCGTGCGCGTTGCCGATGTGGTGGACGATGTCGATCTGGTTCTCGGAGGCCTCCGCCTGGGAGGCCGGCGCCACGGCATCACGGGCGACGTCCGTGGTGCGCTGGTGCTCCTGCGCCGCCGCCGGCGGCACGCCCCCGACCGCCATCGCGAGAAGTCCCGCCGCCAGCATCGCTCGTCCGAAACGCGTCATCGCTCGCCTTCTCCCGAGGGTTCCCGCATCGCCACCACGCCTTCGACCAGCAGCAGCGCCACCAGCACGCCGACCATCGTCGCCAGCATCGGGGCCGCGATGTCGGGCGGCGCCGGCAACAGCAGGGCCGCCGCCACGGCCACCATCGCGAAGCGCATCAGCATACCCACACCCCACACGGTAAGGAACCTTTCGGTGCCGATGGCCCGTATGGTCCACCACCCGAGGGGAGCCTGGAGCAGGACGCCGGTCACCAGTCCCCAGATCGACTGCGGGGCGGGTCGAGGCCGAGGTGGCCGCCGCCGCCAGCAGACCCGCGATGCCGACGGCCGCCACACCGCCCACGTACCGGGCGGCTCGGGTCACTTTCCGCCGCCATCCTTCTTATTGAGCGTCCGGATCAGGGAGTACATCGTGCCGCCGAATCCGAGAAACGCCGCGGCGATGGTGATGATCCCTCCGGTCCCCAGCTTCCGATCGGCCCATTGGCCCGCGAGCACGAAGATCACCAGGCTCGCCGCGAGCTGGAAACCGAGGCCCGCGTAGCGCATCGGCCCGGGGCTGTTTCCGCCGCCGGGATCGGGGGTCGTCACGGGGCAAACCTACAGGCTTGTGAAATATTTCGCAAGCGATTTCCGGACCCTCCCGAGGAGAGAAAACCGGCGGCCAAGAGGCGCCGTTGCACGCCACCGGAACAGCCGGTCCGAGGGCGGGGCGCGGCCGTCCCGGTGCTGGCATCTCCCCCGATACCCGGGTAATCTCAACCCAGACACCGCACTGAGAGAGCATGACGGCAACCCAGAGCGTCCCCCACGACGACGTGCAGCAGCTCGAGCGCCTGGTCGCGGCCGTCCAGCGCCTCCGGGCGCAGGTGGCCCAGCGGATCGTGGGCCAGGAGGACGTCGTGGACGGCATCCTCACGGCGGTCCTGGCCGGCGGGCACGCCCTCCTCATCGGCGTCCCCGGCCTGGCCAAGACGCTCATGGTCCAGACCGTGGCCGAGGCGCTGGAGCTGAGCTTCAACCGGGTGCAGTTCACCCCCGACCTGATGCCGAGCGACATCACCGGCACCGAGATCATCGAGGAGGACCTCACCACCGGCCGCCGCGCCTTCCGGTTCGTGCACGGGCCCATCTTCGCCAACGTGGTGCTCGCCGACGAGATCAACCGCACCCCGCCCAAGACCCAGGCGGCGCTGCTCCAGGCCATGCAGGAGCACCAGGTCACGGCCGGCGGCACCACCTACCCGCTGCCGGATCCCTTCTTCGTGCTGGCGACGCAGAATCCGATCGAGCAGGAGGGCACCTATCCGCTGCCGGAGGCGCAGCTCGATCGCTTCATGCTGGAGCTGCGGGTGCGCTATCCGAGCCGGGCGGAGGAGGAGGCGATCGTCGAGCAGACCACGGGCGCGGTGCGGGCGGCGCTGCACGCCGTGCTCGACGCGCCGTCGGTGCTGGCGATGCAGGCGCTGGTGCGGCGGGTCCCGGTGTCGCGCGGCCTGATCCGCTCGGCCGTCACCCTGGCGCGGATGACGCGACCGAGCGACGCCGACGCGCCGGCCTTCATCAAGGAATTCGTGGACTGGGGCGCCGGGCCCCGGGCATCGCAGTACCTGGTGCTCGGCGCCAAGGCGAGAGCCGCGATGGCCGGCCGCCCGATGGCCGACCTCGACGACGTGCGCAGCGTGGCGCCGTCGGTGCTGCGCCACCGGCTGGTGACCAACTTCGCCGCCGAGGCCGCCGACCGGACGAGCGAGGATCTCGTCCGCGAGCTGGTCGGCGCCAAGGCGTGGCTCGGCGCCTGATCAGCCGAGCGGGTCGAGCAGGTCCTCGAAGAAGTCGAAGCCGTCCACGAACAGCCCATACACCGCCTGCAACGCGTGCAGCTCGGCCTCGCTCAATGCCTGGCCGTCGGCCCCGGTGATCACCGGCGCCTCACCCGCCGTCACGGTCACCGTCGCGAACAGCTCCCCGTTCACCCGGACGTCGAACGAGCCCGACGTGGCGTTCTGGGACCCGGTCACCGTCACCGTGCCATGCGGTCCGCGCGCCTCGATCGACGAGGTCACCGTGCCGTCCGTCGCCTCACCCTCGAAATCGATGCGGAAGCCACCCCGGGTCGGCACCACGAGGGTGTAGTCGAGCCCCATGGACTCGGCGGTGAGATGGTTGTCGAGGTCGAAGTTGACGCGGTCGTCCCCGTTGCTCACGAATCCCGTGATCGCCACCGTGATGGCGCTGGTGCTTCCGGTCGCACCCACGCTGTAGTCCAGGTAGGTCACCCCGGCGGAGACCACTTCCACCCGCACGGTGACCGCACTGGCCGACTCGGTGGTGGTGAGATCGGCGTAGCCCACCTCGACCAGCGGCTCGATCGGCATGGCGTTGATCGGATTGACCGCGTAGACCAGGAACCGCACCCCGTCGTCCGGGGCGCCGGCCAGCTCAGACGCCTCGTATTCGTCGGTCTCGGTGTTGTAGACGAAGGTGACGCCGAGCAGCTCCTCGGGCACCCCGGCCACGGCGAGCGACGGACCGATGCCGCCGACCGGCCGGACGTAGGCCTCGGCCACGACGGCGCCGTAGTGCCCGGCGGCCGACTTGCCGCCCGTGATCAGCGCCCGGCTGGGCACCACCCGCAGCGCCGCCGCGGCCGGCGCCGCGCCCAGCACGGCACTCATGGCGTCCGAGGCGGAGGCGAAGCCCTCCATCGCCGGCGAGTCGAACGACGCCTGCATCGCGTCGAGGTCGGCCGAAGTGCCTTCGGGATCGAAGGGCGTGGCGGGCCCGGTGGAATCGCCGCCACATCCGGCGGCCAGTGCGGTCAGGGCCAGCACCGCGAGAGTCCGCTTGGCGAATTGCGGGATGGGCATCGGTCTGGCCTCCGTACGGCGGGTCCGGGTGGAAGATCCGAAGTGTTTGTCGGATCACATGTTGGAGTTGGCCTCGTAGGGCCGACTCCCCACCCAGGGGCAACCCGCATGCCGCCGATGCCACCGGGGCGGATCGCCTGTCCGCCGAGCCGCTGGACCCGGTGAGGTCACCTGAGACTGGGCCGCGCAGCCTCGCCCGTCTGTCCGCCGGTGCGCAGGTAGTCCGCGAAGTCGTTCGGCAGATCACTCTCGCGGATGGCCCGCTCCGCGCCTGCGAGGTCGTACTCGACCCGAACGAACTCGACCGTCGTCGCGGCCCCCTCGGCGTTCAGGATGACGTAGCCCGCCCGCCAGTCGCCATCCTTGGGCCGACCCACGCTGCCGGTGTTCACGAAGTGGATCCCGCCGATTTCCCGGTGCCACGGCTTGTGGGTGTGCCCGAAGGCGATCGTGTCCCCCGCCTTCAGCCCTGCATGGCCGGCCATCTTGAGACAGAAGTCGTCGGAGCGGTCCTCCGTCCAGTAGAGGGTATTGAGCGTCGGCGTCCCGTGGACCAGCACGATCCTCGGGCCGGACAGATGCCCACCGGCGGGGAGCAGGTCGATGCGGAAGGGCAGCCCCGCGAGGTACGCTTTGGTGGCCGGACTCACATGCGCCCGTGTCCAGGCGTAACTGATGTGGCTCAGCTCCTCCTGCCGCGGGTCCTCGTACCGACATCCGCAGTGCTTGTAATCGGTCCCTACGGTCGAGTCGTAATTGCCCGCGACCCCAGCGATCCCGGCGGTGGCGATCAGATCGACGACCTCATCGGGCCAGGGCGCGTAACCCACCAGATCACCGAGGTGGTATGTCGCGCCTACGTCTCTCCGCTGCGTGATGTCGGCATACACCGCCTGCAAGGCAGGGAGGTTCGCGTGAATGTCCGAGATGAGAGCGTATCGCATGGGTGGATCAGTCCGCGGAGGTCTCGGTGGCGATCCTGCGCATGACCACCGCGGAGGCAGGGCAGGCGCCCGTGAACTCCGCCGAGACCCGGACGGCCGCCGGTACCGTGTCACTGCCGACACACGCGAACCCGAGGCGCGGGAAGTAATGCTCGGCCGTGGTCGTGAGCAGATACACGTCCCGGACACCGGCGGCATGACCCTCCGCGAGCACCCGATTGACGAGCGCGCGCCCGATCCCACTTCCTCGCCAATCCGCGGCGACCGCTACGGAGCGGAGCAGCCCGCTCTCTCCGTAGCGCTCCATTCCCGCCACCCCCACCACCCGGCGCTCATGTTCGGCGACCCAGAACTGGTCCAGCCAGTCGGCCACACCCTCCGTGGGCAGCTGGAGCTCGCCCAGGAGGGTGGAGACCGCCTCGCGGTCGGCGTGGCCGGCTTGCCGGAGCGTCACGCAACAACCGTCTCGAGTGTCGGATACTTCGGTCATCGTCTTTCCTCCTGGCGTAGCATCGGGCGGCATCAGGCGCAGCAGTCCGGGCCGCAGCACGCCTTCTCGACGGGCTTCGAGGCCCGGATGAACGCGCCCATGATCCGGCCACCGACCTCGCGGGCGAGGACTTCGGTATCGAGTCCGGACTCGCTCAGGAATGACTTCGCGTCCTCGAACTCGTAGATGCGGGTGGGCTCGATGTCGATCCCCTCGAAGCCCGCCTCCCACAGCAGGGAGTGGAACTCCTGCTCGGTGAGCGCTCCAGCGATGCAACCCACCCACAGCTCCATGCTGGACCGCACCTCGACCGGAACCTCACCCCGGACCACCACGTCCGACACGGCGAAGCGACCGCCGGGCTTCAACACCCGGAAGGCCTCGGTGATCACCTTGCGCTTGTCGGCGGCGAGGTTGACGACGCAGTTGCTGATGATCACGTCCACCGACGCGTCGGGCAGCGGGATGGCCTCGATGTCGCCCTTCAGGAACTCGACGTTCTCGACCCCGGCCCTGCGCTGATTCTCCCGGGCAAGCGCGAGCATCTCGTCGGTCATGTCGAGCCCGTACGCCTTGCCGGTCGGGCCCACCCGGCGCGCCGAGAGCAGCACGTCGATCCCGCCGCCCGAGCCCAGGTCGAGAACGACCTCGCCCTCGTGCAGCTCGGCCAGCGCGGTCGGGTTGCCGCAGCCCAGGGAGGCGAGCACCGCTTCGGCCGGAAGGGTGGCCGTCTGCGCGTCGGTGTAGAGGTTCGAAGTGATCGGGTCATCGGTGGCGACGCCACACGAGCCGCCGCAACACCCTGACTTCTCTCCCGTCGCCGCCCGCAGCGCGGCCTTCCCGTACCGGTCGCGCACCGTGGTCTTGATGTCCTGGTCGCTCATGTGCTCCTCATCAAAAAAGGTTGATGTGTCAGTCACGGAAAAAGGGCGTTCAGCAGCAGCCACTCCGGCGCTCGGCTGCGGACGGGGCCGTGGCCATGACCTCGACCACCTCGGCCACTTCGGCGAGCACCTCCGGATTGACCGTGTAGTACATCCACCGGCCTTCCCGCCGGTCGGTCACCAGCTGCGCCTCCTTGAGGACCTTCAGGTGGAACGAAAGTCGCGACTGGGCGGCGTCCAGGGCATCGGTCAGATCGCACACACACCGCTCTCCGAACCGCAGCCGTTGCAGGATGGACAGGCGTGTCGGGTCCGACAGCGCCTGAAACAACCGGGCGGCTCGGGCAAGGTCGGTAGCGGGACGTGTGGCCATGGAAACGAACATATCAACTATTCTTGATTTGTCAATGGGCGGCTCGGCCGGTCGGCTACTGAGACCCCTTGGCAGTTATCGGCAGACCTGCGGCCTTCCACGCCACCTCTGGCCTGTATACGGATGGCTCAACAGTGCGGATTTACACTGAGAGAGATCCGCAATCTTCTTGTACCTTTGGCAGAACCCGAGAGACCCACCTCTCAGATACTCGAGCTCGTCGAGCGCCGCCGCAATGGCCCCAGACTAGAAATTCAGCGTTTTCAGGAGGGCTTCGAGTACCTGAGTCGCATGGTAGCCCGTTGGCAGAGCGAGATTTCCGCGTGACTCGTGAGTCCCACTAGGCTTCAGCTATTCCGTCCGACCCTCCCATTGCCAACTTGGGTAGTGGCCCAAGGAGGGCCCCTTCCGCCCCGCTCCCGCTCAGCCCCCAACCAGCGCCTGCGCCTTCCGCCACCCCGCCCTTCTCAGCTCTCGCGCCACACGGGCGCTTGTCGCTTCGTCCACTCAAGTACAGTAGAGGACCAGCGATCTCCCGGGTCGAGCCGGTGCTCCAGGGCCAGCCGCACCGCGTCGTCGGGCGGCATCCGGATCGCGCCGCGCGCGATCTCCGGATCATCCCGGTAGCTCCGCTCGGTCCGGACGTCGAGGATGGTGACCGGCTCGCTCCGCTCCCACATCCGGCGCAGCTCGGGGATGGTGATCCGCTCGGGGACGGTCCGCCCCTCGTCAATCACGCTCCGTTCACTCCGGGCGGCCGGTGTCGCCGAGGCCGGCTCCGCGCTCCCGAACGAGATCGCTTCCGGCTCCTCCGCGCGCGCCGCGGGGGCGGGCACCACTCCCCCGGCGCCGCTCTTCGGCGCGTTCCGTCGAACGAAGATGGCGATGGCCGCCCCGTGCACGATCACCGACATCAGCACGACGAGACAGGTGATCTGGAACAGCCGCACCGCGCCCTCGATCCCGGCGAAGACCGGGAGGAGCGCCAGGAGCAGCGCGCTGAGCCCCCGCGGCCCGAGCCAGGCGATGATCTTCCGGCTCTCCGCATCCACGCCACCGAGCCGGAGCACCGGCAGCAGGACGGCGGTCCGCACGACGAGCGCGACCACCGCGAAGACCAGCGTGGGCGCGTCCGCCACCTCGAAGCCGGTCCAGATGATGGACGCCCCGAACGCGACGAAGGTGAGCAGCAGGAACATCTCGGCCGAGGCCTCCCCGTAGTCGAGGAAGCAGTCGCACAGCTCCACGTCCATCGCGGCGACGACGAGGCCGGCCGCGAACGCGGCGAGGAAGCCGCTGCCACCCACGGCCTCGGCGGCGGCGTAGGCGCTGAAGGCGACCCCCAGCGCGTAGAGCGACTCGTAGTCCCGCCGCACGCCGGTTCGGGAGCGAACCCGGTCGAGCAGCGTGATGGCGACGTACCCCACCACCACGCCGAGCAGCGGGCCGAGGACGAAGAGGCCCATCGCGAGACGCCCCACCTCGCCCGCCGGCGCGGCGCCGCCGCTCCGGAGCACCAGCATGGCGATGACGACCACCGGCAGCAGGATGACGTCGTTCATCCCGCTCTCCAGCCGGAGCGCGAGTCGGGCGGGCGGCGGGAGGGCCGGGTTCCGCACCAGGGACCGGAGCAGCACCGGATCGGTCGAGGCGAGCGCCGCACCGAGGATCGCGGCCGCCGCGGGCGGGAGGCCGAGCAGGAGACAGGCGGCGAGAGCGATCAGGGCGGCCGGCAGCATGGTGCCCGGGCCCAGGATGATCGTCGCGAGGCGCCGGTGGATGCGGACCTCGCCGAGGTCCGCCGCGATCGCGTCGGTGAAGAGCACCAGCACGAGGCCCAGCACCGCCAGGACCTCGATGGCCTCGGACTCGAGGGTGAGGTTCACGACACCGAGCCCGGCCGGGCCCAGCATCGCGCCGAGGAGGAGGAAGATCCCGACCTGGGGCAGTCCCGAGCGTTCCACCAGCCCGGAAAGCAGCGAGGCGACGAGAATGACGAGCCCGATCAGGGCGAGGGCGGCGATGAAGGATTCGTGAGACATGAGCACAAGTATGAGTGGTCTGGCGGGCTTCGCCAGTCGGGTAGTAACCTGCGGGTAACGATGAACACCAGCGAACCCGCCGCCACCGCCCTCCTGCTCACGACCTGCGGCATCCTGCTGGCCGCGAGCGTGCTGTTCAGCCGGGTGTCGCAGCGGGCGGGCATCCCCATCGCGCTGCTCTTCATCGTGATCGGGATGCTGGCCGGGTCCGAGGGGATCGGCGGGATCCACTTCTCCGACTACCCCTTCGCCTTCCGGATCGGCAGCATCGCCCTGGCCCTGATCCTCTTCGACGGCGGGCTCAACACGCCGATGGAGGCGGTGCGGCGCTACTGGGCGCCGGCCGGCGTGCTCGCCACCGTCGGCGTGGTGCTCACCGCGGGGCTGGTGGCCCTGGCGGCGAATCTCATGGGGCTCGACTGGCCCGAGGCGCTGATCCTGGGCGCGGTGGTCTCCTCCACCGATGCCGCCGCCGTGTTCTCGATCCTGCGGGGCAGCGGCCTCCACCTCAAGCGCCGGGTCGGCGTCACGCTCGAGCTGGAGTCCGGCCTCAACGACCCGGTCGCCGTCATCCTGACCACGTCACTCACGGCCAACCTGCTCGCGCACGAGGCGGTGGACGGCTGGCGGGTGACGGGCGAGATCCTGCTTCAGCTCGCCGTGGGCGGCGTGGTCGGGATCGCCATCGCGTGGGCGGGCCGCGTGCTGCTGGCGCGGATCCGGCTGGTGAGCGGGGGACTCTACCCGCCGCTCACGCTCGCGATCGCGTTTCTCGCCTTCGGGGTTGCAACGCTGCTGCACGGCAGCGGGTTCCTGGCGGTCTATCTGGCCGGGCTGCTGCTGGGCAACAGTCCCCTGCCCTACAAGGCCGGCCTGCTGCGGGTGCACGACGCGCTCGCCTGGCTCTCGCAGATCGGCATGTTCCTGATCCTGGGGCTGCTGGTCTTCCCGAGCCGGCTGCCCGAGGTGGCCGTGATCGGGCTCGCCATCGCGCTGCTGCTCGCCGTGGCGATTCGGCCCCTGACCGTGGCACTCTGCCTCCTCCCGTTCCGGTACCCGATGAAGGATGTGGCCTTCATCGGGTGGGTCGGTCTCCGAGGCGCGGTGCCGATCGTGCTCGGCACCTTCCCGGTGCTCGCCGCCGCGCCGGGCGCGGAGCGGATCTTCCATCTCGTCTTCTTCCTGGTGGTGGTCAGCGCGCTCATTCCGGGCGGCACCGTCGACCTGGGTGACGCGCCGCCTCAAGCTCGAGGCCGCGGAGCCACCCGCGCCGCGGGCCGTGCTCGCGATCGAGTCGCGCCAGCCGCTGCACGGGGAGCTCTACTCCTACTACATCGACGACGCGCTGGTGGTGTCGGGGCTGTCGCTGGTGGAGCTCGACTTCCCGGAGGGAGCGGCCGTGGCGCTGATCGTTCGCGGCGACCAGCTCATCGCGCCGAAAGGCGGCACCCTCCTGCTGCCCGGCGACCACGTCTACGTGGTGGCCCAGGAGGAGGACCGGCCGTTCATTCAGCTGATGTTCGGGCGGCCGGAGGCGGAGTAAGCTATTAGCTATGAGCTATGAGCTATGAGCTAGGAGCTAGGAGCTAGGAGCTTCGAGGACGGCAGGCTGGGACTAGGCTTGTGGTTTCTTGCGGCGTCGGCTTTCCCCGCGTAGGCTGCCGACGCGTAGCGCGGACGAGGGCAACACCGAAGCGTCGGTCATGTTCTTGATGTGGGCGATGGCCTGTTCATGCTCGCGGGCCGTCCGGGCCGCCGAGCAGTCGGCGGGCACGTAGAGCTTGAACTCCCGCATCTTGGCATCGTGGGCGGTGGTAATTATGCAGCTGTTGGTCGCCAGCCCCGTCAGGATCAGGGAGGTGGCGCCGAGATAGTGCAGCAGGGTTTCGAGCGGCGTCTGGAAGAAGGCCGAATGCATCGGCTTGAGGACGAAGTAGTCCTCATCGTCCGGCTGGATCGGCTCGACAAAAGGCTTCCCCGCGCAATCCGGCTGGAGGCAATGGGCGACGAGGCTCTTCGCGTCGGACCGCCACTGCCCGAAGTTGTCGTTGACGTAGATGGCGGGAATGCCCGCCCGCCGGCAGCGCTGCTTGAGTTTCGCCAGCCGCGGCGCGACCGGCAGCGCCTGCCTCAGGATTGCGTCGCCCTGCGGAAAGTCGAAGTGGTTGATGACGTCGATCAGGAGCAGCGCGACCGAGGACTTGTGTCGCGTGTGGTTTCCGGCCATCAGGCGGACCGCACCCGCTCGAGGACCTCGGCCACGGTCTCGACCAGCAGATCGGATGAGACCGGCTTCTGCAGGAAGGGCTCCAGCTCGATGCCCATTCCCTGCAGCAGCACCGTGTCCTTGGGGTGGCCCGACATCCAGATCACCGGCAGGTCGGGGAAGTCCGCCGCGAGCCGCTCGGCCAGCTCGCGGCCGTCCATCACCGGCATCACCAGGTCGCTCAGCACCAGGTCGATGTGGCCCCGGTGCCGCTCCAGCATCTCCAGCGCCTCCCGCCCGTTGCGGGCGAGGATCGCCTCGTACCCCGCCGCGACCAGCGACCGCTTCATGAGCGAGCGGATGATGTCCTCGTCGTCCACCACCAGCACCGTCGCGGGACTCACGCGGTCGTGGGGCGCGGCGGCGGAGGCCGCGGGCGGCCGGGCGGGCTCCTCCGCCAGCGGCAGCAGCACGGTGAAGGTGGTCCCGACGCCGACGCCGCTCTCGGCCCAGATGACGCCGCGGCTCTGGGCCACGATTCCGTGCACGGTGGCGAGACCGAGACCGGTGCCCTCGCCGATCCCCTTGGTGGTGAAGAAGGGCTCGAAGATGTGGGGCATGTCATCGGCGGCGATGCCGGCGCCGGAATCGGTCACGGTCAGCATCGCGTAGGGGCCCGCGTCGGCGCCGCGCGCGGGCTCCGCGGTGCGGGTGCCGGTGGCGATCACCAGCTTGCCGCCGTCGGGCATCGCGTCGCGGGCGTTGATCGCGAGGTTCATCAGCACCTGGAGGAACTGGGCGCGGTCCACCTTCACCCAGCGCGCTCCCGGCGCCAGCTGCACCACGATCTCGATGTTGGTCCCGATGAGCCGCTGCAGCAGCGACTGGCTGTCGGCGACGGCGCCGTCGAGCTCCACCGTCTCGGGCAACAGCACCTGCTGCCGGCTGAAGGCGAGGAGCTGGTGGGTGAGGCTCGCCATCCGCTCCGCCGCCTTCCGCACCTCGTGCAGATCCTGCATCGCCTGGGCGCTCAGCCCGGCATCCCGCTCCACGAAGCTGGTGAAGCCGGAGATCCCCTGGAGCTGGTTGTTGAAGTCGTGGGCCAGCCCGCCGGCCAGCCGGCCGACCGCCTCCATCTTCGCGGCCTGGCGAAGCCGGTCCTCCGCCTGGCGGTGCTCCTCGACGTCGGTGATGGTGCCGACCCACTCCCGGAGCCGGCCGTCCACATCGCGCACCGGCACGCCGCGGCCCACCACCTGGCGATAGGCGCCGTCGGCGCGCCGGAGGCGGAACCGCATCTCGCCGGGCTGCCCGCTCGCGAGGAGCGCGGCCCACTCGGCCTTCACCCGCTCCAGGTCGGCGGGGTGGACGGCGCGCATCGCCTTGCCGTCCCGGTACTCCTCCCAGGCGAGGCCGGTGAAGGCCTCGTAGCTGGGCGAGCGGACGGTGAAGCTGCCGGCGGCGTCGGTGGCCCAGATGACCTGCGACGTCGCCTCGACGAGCGAGCGGTAGCGCTGCTCGCTCACCAGCATGGCGGCGCTCGCCTCGGCGCGCACCCGGGCCAGGTGCAGCGTGGCGCCCACGCGCGCCTGCAGCTCGCGGGCGGCGAACGGCTTCACGATGTAGTCGTCGGCGCCCGCCTCGAGCCCCTCGACCCGGGCCTCCTCGCCGGCGCGGGCGGAGAGCAGGATCACGGGCAGGCGCGCGGTGCGGGGATCGGAGCGGAGCGCGCGCAGCAGACCGAAGCCGTCGAGGACCGGCATCATCACGTCGGTCAGGACCAGATCGGCGCCGCCCTCGTGCACGACCCGGAGCGCCTCCTCGCCGTTGGGCACCGCGCGCACGTCGTAGGCGTCGTGCAGCAGCCGGTGGACGTACTCGCGCATGTCGGCATTGTCGTCGGCCACCACCACGCGGGGCTTGGCGGCGAAGGGCGCGGCCATCGAGCCCTTCTCGACCGGGGTGGACGCGGCCGGCACCGGCGCGTCGGGGATCCAGCGAAGCGCCTCCTCGACGAACGCGTCGGCCTGTGCCGTGGCCGCCTCGAGCCGCGGCGTCGCGCCGATCCGGTCGGAGGCGAGGTGGGCGGTGCCGAACGGGAGCCGCACGGTGAAGGTGCTGCCCCCCACCGGCTCGCTCTTCACCGCCACCGTCCCGCCGTGCAGCCGCACCAGCTCCTGCACCAGCGCGAGCCCGATCCCGGTGCCCTCGTGGGTGCGCCCGCGGGCGCCTTCGACCCGGTGGAAGCGCTCGAAGAGACGGGGCAGCTCGCCCGCGGGGATGCCGGTGCCGGTGTCGGTCACGGTGACCACCGCCTCGTGCGCCGCGGCATCGGCCGCGACCGCCACCCGGATCTCGCCCTTCATGGTGAACTTGAACGCGTTGGAGATGAGGTTGAGGACCACCTTCTCCCACATGTCGAGGTCCACGTATACCGGCTCGGGGAGCGGCGGGCGCCTCGACCACCAGCCGGAGGCCGGCCCGGTCGATCGCCGAGCGGAAGGTCGCGGCCAGCTCGGCGGTGACGGAGGCGAGATCGGTGGGCTCGTAGCGCGCCTGCACCCGGCCGGCCTCGATCCGGGCGAAGTCGAGCAGCGTGTTCACCAGCTTGAGCAGGCGGAGGCCGTTCCGGTGGGCGGTCTGCACCAGGGCGCGCTCGGTGGGCGCGGCGGCGGTGTCCCACTGGGCCAGCACCTCCTCCAGCGGGCCCAGCATGAGGGTGAGCGGGGTGCGGAACTCGTGGGAGACGTTGGAGAAGAAGGTGGTCTTCACCCGGTCCAGCTCGGCGAGCGCCTCGACCCGCTGCCGCTCGTCCTCGTAGGCCTGCGCGTTCACCACCGCGCCCGCGATCTGGGAGACGACCAGGTCGAGGAAGCCCTGGTAGCGGTCGTCGTAGAGCCGGTAGGGATTGAGCCCGGCGACGAAGACGCCGGCGCGGGCGCCTTCGCCCGGCGGCGCGAGCGGCAGGGCCACGGCGAGCGACGGAGGCCGGTCCCAGGCGCCCCGGGGCAGCTCGCCGATCGCCGAGAGGTCGGTGATGAGGCGCGGCTCGCCGGCGGCCAGCACTTCCTCGAGCGGCCACGGCATCGGCCGCCCGAGATACGCCACCTCGGGCGCGGCGGGATCACCGGGGTTGAGGCCGGCGGCGCCCGCGAGGGTCATGCAGCGGCGCTCCGGGTCGAGCAGGTAGATGAGGGCGAAGGGCAGGTCGCGCGCGCCGGTCTCCAGCGCCTGGGCACTCAGCGCGCACGCCTTCTCGACGGTGCGGCCCACGGCGGCGCGGGCGGCCAGCTCGCGCAGCAGCGCGAGCCGCCGCTCGCCCAGGATGCGGATGGTGTCGTCGGAGTTGGCGCAGAAGATCCCGCCGGTGCCGCGCTCGTCGTTCGGCACCGGGCTGTAGGAGAAGGTGAAGTAGGTCTCCTCGGCGTAGCCGTGGCGGTCCATGATGAGGAGGAGCGACTCGTCGTAGGTGCCCTCGTCCCGCTCGAGGGCGGAGGCGGCCCGGGGACCGACGTCGTGCCAGATCTCCCGCCACACCTCGCTCGCGGGCTCGCCCAGCGCGCGCGGGTGCTTGCCGCCGAGGACGGCCCGGTACGCGTCGTTGTAGAGATTGGTGAGCCGGTCGCCCCACCAGACGAACATCGGCTGGCGGGAGGTGAGCATGATGCGGACGGCGGTCTTGAGGGCGCGAGGCCAGCCGTCCACCGGGCCGAGGGGAGAAGCGGCCCAGTCGTGGCGGCGCATGAGCTCGCCCAGCTCACCGCCGCCGGCGAAGAGATCCTCGGCGGCCACCGAGGCTACTCCTCGGCTACGAACTCGATGGTTGGGGTCGTCGCCGCAGTCCTGCCAGGTGACGCGGACGTAGCCGGGCGTCTCGTCGAAGGTGCCGGCCACCCGCAGCTCGCCGTCGTCGAAGCGCTGGCCGGTGGCGTCGCAGGTCGCGTCGTAGTGCAGCGCGGTGGCGGTGGTGACGGTGAGGTCGAAGCTCTCGGAGCCGCGGGTCCAGCCGACGGTGCCGGCGACGGTGACCGAGCCGCTGGGGAGAGGCTCGTTGATCTGCAGCGTCGCCTCGGGGTCGAAGCCGACGGTCCAGTCGTGCTCCACCGCCGCGTCGGGGAGACCGGTGAAGGTGCGCACCACCTGGAGGTCGGTGACCTGCTCCAGGCCGGCGGCGCTGCCGGTCAGGGTGACGGTGCCGTTCCGGGTGACGGAGTAGTTCTTGTCGGCGTCGTCGGCGCTCAGGCTGAAGCGGAGGCCGGTCAGGGTGACGGTGGCGCCGAAGCCGGCGGTCTCGGGCGCGGGGTCGGTGATCCGGAGCTGGCCCACCACGTCGAGGTTGAAGCCGCGGATGCCCTCGTAGCGGCAGGGCGGCGCGGTGAAGGTGTAGCTCGCGTCGTCGGGCACGCCGTCGCCGTCGGTGTCGGCCGGCGAGCTGGGCGTGACGCAGGGCTCCACCGCGTTGCCGGTGCTGAAGGGCTGAAGCAGGCGCGCGGGGAAGAAGGCGTCGAGCGAGGCCTCGACGTTGTCGCGCACCGTGAGGCCCACGGCGGTGGCCGCGTTGTCGGGCAGCGGATCGTCGTCGGGGTCGGTGGAGTCACCGCACGCCGTGAGGGTGAGCGCGAGGACGGCGGCGGTGAGCGTATGACGGCAAGGGCGGCGCATGGCCGGGCTCCGGGGGCGAGGTGGAATGCAGTGAGCATAGCCAGTATGGGGGGAAACCAACAAGAGCAGGGCGCCGATCCAGCGGGGTCGCCGGCCCTGGAGACAACAGCAGGCCTCCCCGCGACTTGAGATCCGCTTGATGGCCCGGAGCGAAATCTGTGACCGATCGCGATGGTCGGCGCCGGTGCTGTTCTGTGCACGCCCGCACTCCAACCGAAGGTGGTGGTGGTATGCTGACACCTCGCTCGTGTCCTGGCCGGCACCGCCGGGTGATTCGGCAGCTTCGGTTCCCTGCTCGCCCTGAGCTGGGTGATCCTCGCCGCGGGCTGCGCGGAGGATGACGGACTCCCCAGCGGCCCCACGTCCGAGCCGGAGCTCGCCTCGGCGGCGGCCGGCGCGCTGGCGTTCGAACACGTCACCGTCGGCTACGGATTCGCCTGTGGTGTCGCCGCCGCCGATAGCCGGGCCTATTGCTGGGGCGAGAACCAGAACGGCGCGCTGGGCGACGGCACCAGGATCAACCGCTCCAGGCCGACGGCGGTGGCGGGCAGGTTGCGTTTCCGCCACTTGAGCGCGGGAACCCTTCACGCGTGCGGCGTGACGGACGATTTCAAGGTCTACTGCTGGGGCTATGGCGGAGACGGCCAGTTGGGGAACGGCTCCACCAATCCGGCGCGGCTGACTCCGGCCGCCGTCGCCGGCGGCTACCAGTTCCGCCAGGTGAAGGCGGGTGACGGCCACACCTGCGCGATCACCAGATCGAATGTGGCCTACTGCTGGGGCGACAACGCCGACGGAGCCTTGGGCGACGGCACCACCACCCGGCGCCTCACACCGGTGAAGGTCAAGGGCGGGCACCTGTGGAGCCAGCTGGCCGGAGGCTTCCGCTTCAACTGCGGCGTCACCCAGGAGAATCTCGCGTACTGCTGGGGCATCAATACCCTCCCCGACGGCACATCGCCTCCCCGTCTCACACCGACGGCCATCCCCGGCGGACTGCGGTTCCAGGTCATCGAAGCGGGCGCGGGCCACGTCTGCGCCATCACCACCGTTGATCGGCTCTACTGCTGGGGCTACAACACCGACGGGGAAGTCGGGACCGGCGCGACCACCTACTACTACCCTGCCCCCGTCGCGGTCGCCGGGACCAGGCGATACAGCCAGCTGGGCGCCGGGTACACCCACAGCTGCGCCGTGACGTTCGCCGCCAAGGCGTTCTGCTGGGGATTCAACGGCTCGGGGCAGCTGGGCGACGGTACCGGAACCACGCGGTCGGTGCCCACCGCGGTGATCGGAGGGGTGCCACTCACCAAAGTGAGCGCGGGCGTCATGCACAGCTGCGGAGTCACTGCGGCGGGCAAGGCGTATTGCTGGGGAGACAACTGGTCCGGGGAGCTGGGGACCGGCACGACCGGCCCGGAAATCCGCAGCCCGGTCGCGGTGGCTCCTCCGCTGTAGCGGACCGGGCCCTCGTCGTACATCCAAGTATCAGCGGGCGAGGCACCGTGCCGCTCCCGGCGCTCACTCCGTCCGGGCGAGCCTCGCGAGCGCCTCCCGCGCCTCGCTGACATAGGGCTGCAGCTCCGGGTCCGCCCGGCGCCAGGCCTCCGTCACGAAGCGGTAGCTCTCGATCGCCTTCTCCCGCTCGCCCAGCCGCTCGGCCACCCGACCGCGCTCCAGCGTCGCCAGGACAAACCACGGGCCGGGCGCCGGCGGCCCAACGCCAACGCTCCAGCAGGGCGCCGGCCCGGCGGTCATCGCCCCGCGCGGAGAGGAGCCGTGCGAGCGTGAGATTCAGGTGGAAGCAATTGGCGTTGCCTACCAGGCACAGCGTGTCGGGTATCGCTTCCAGGTGCGCCAGGGCCCCGGCGGAATCGCCGCGGGCGAGGGCGGCATAGGCGGTGGACGTGGCGCCGAGCAGCCGGGCTCGAAGGACGACGAGCGGAGGATTGGGCTGGCGGGTCTCCTGCTGCGGCCCGGGCGGCGAACCGCGTGAGCGACGCGGTATCGCGGCGGGCGAGCCACCAGGGAAGGCCGCGAAGGTGGCGCGGGGTAAACCCAAACTCAGCGTCCCACGGCGCGGTCGGCTCGAGCGCGCGCGCGAAGACGGGCCCGGCCACGGAATCCGGGACTGCCCCAAGCAGGGCCAGATCGAGGAAGGGGTCATAGAAATGGCTCCATTTCGAAGCGGCCGGGTCGAGCAGCAGGCGGCGGTTGGTCTGGTAGGCCTCGCGGAGGTGGCCCCGGTAGGCGAGTGCGGCGGCCAGATACTGGGGCCACATCAGCGAATCGAGCACCCAGCCCGCGTCTCCGCCCGCGCTCCGGTGTGGGTCGCCCAGTCTGCGGAGCAGCCGGACCTGGGTTTCCGCGGAGTCGGTGAGAAGCCGAGGATGTCGACGGCGGCGCGCCAGATGTCGTCTGACCGAGGCGCTGTCGACCAGCCGGGCCGTGTCCGCCGCGCCGGACTGGGTGGGATCCAGCGCCAGGAGGGCCAGCCGAAAGTGCGAGGTCGTACCGGCGTCGGGATACAGACTCAGGTAAGCGGCCGCGAATCGCCGGGCGAGCTCGGGGCGGCCCAGCCGGATGGCCAGGTCTGCCATGTGCTCGTAGGCCGGCGCGAATCCCGAGTCCAGCGCGATCGTCCGGCTGAAGGTCTCGAAGGTCGTGGCGGGCGGGGTACCGATCGGAAACGGCGCATGCATGCCGAATTTCGCCCAGTACGTACCAGGCCTCCGGGTCTCCGGGATAGCGGCGCACCGCCTCCTCGAGCGCCCCCAGCGAGCGAAAGCTGAAGCCGACGTACGCTGTCGGGTCGGTCGCCGCGCCGGCGGCGAAGTCGAACGAGTCGGCCACGATCAGCAGGCTTTCCCGAGGCGACAGGCCGTGGTTGTACAGCGTCGAGCGCCTGGCGTATTCCTCGACGGGCAGGTACGCCCCCGCGCTCGGCGGGTGCCAGCCCAGAACCCATTTCATCCGGCTCAGCGCGAGGGCGAAGGTGCTGTCGGCGGCGATGGCCTGGTCGTATCGAGCCAGGGCGGAGTCCCATAACCCCCGCCGGTAGAACTGCTCGCCCTGCAGGAAGGCCTTCAGCGCCGGCAGCGAGCGCGATCCCATCGAGACCTGTCGGACCGACCCGATCGCCCGACTCCGCCCCAGGGCCTGAAGGATCCGGATGCCCAGCGAGTCGGCCAGCTCGCCGATCCTCGCGGACTCGCCCGAGACCTCGACCTCCCGCTGGCCTGACCCACTCGCGGCGTCCAGCACGCCGGCGCGGAGGGTGACCGAGTCCCGCCCCTTCGGGACCACGGTGCCGAACACGACCAGCCCCGCGCCGGTGCGGCGACCGAGGGCCTCGGCGGAGGCTCGGTCCGCGCGACCCTCCCACCGCCGCAGGGCGACGGTCGGCGACACGGTGCGGAGCGGACCGGCGGCGTCGAGGCTGCGGGAGAGGATGTCGCCCAGCCCCTCGCGCCAGAGCTGCAGCGAGGGATCGAGCACGTCGAAGGGGGCGATGGCGAGGAGGTTCCGATCGAGCGTGACGTCGGGCGCGCGCCGGAGGCCGCGGTACAGGCCGAGCAGGACCGCGGCCGCGACGAGCGCGCCGGCCGCGGCCAGCGAGGATGCGCCGCCTGAGAGCGGGATGGCGGGCCACCCGTGCCCGCTCCGTCGGCACGGCGGGCTGCGCGCCGACGGCGGCTGGCGCCGACGGCGGCCTGGAGGGCCCGAGCGAATTGCGAGGTGTCCACGAAGCGGTCGGCGGGCGCGCGCGCCAGCGCCTTGGCGACGACACCTTCGACCGCCTCAGGCACCTCGCGGAGAATGCCCAGGCGCGGGGCCGGCTCACTCAGGCGGCGGGCGATGATCGCCTGGGCCGTGCGACCGGTGAACGGCGGTTCGCCGGCGAGCATCTCGTAGAGGACGCAGCCCAGGGAGTAGATGTCGCTCCGGCCATCGAGCTGCCGCTCCGCGCTCGCCTGCTCCGGGCTCATGTACATCGGAGTGCCGAGCGTGATGCCGGTCTCGGTCAGCCGCTCGCCACCGGCGGCGTCGAGCGCCCCGGCGACACCGAAGTCCGCGAGCACACAGTGATCGCCCGAGAGCAGGATGTTCTCCGGCTTGACGTCACGGTGCACGATGCCCTGCCGGTGGGCATGGCCCAGGGCATCGGCGACCTCGAGCGCGATCCGGACGGCGTCTCCCAGCGGGAGCTGCGGCTCGCGGGCCAGTCGCTGCCGAAGCGACTCGCCCGCGACGTACGGCATCGTGAACCAGAGGGACTCCACCGCGCTGCCGGGCGGCGTCGCCGTCCCGCTCTCGAAGACCGGCAGGATGTGGGGATGCTGGAGACCGGCGGCGACCTTGATCTCCCGCACGAAGCGCTCGGGGCCCAGCGCGTGGGCCAGCTCCGGGCGCAGCACCTTGAGGGCGACCAGCCGATCGTGCCGGAGATCGCGCGCCAGGTAGACCGTGGCCATGCCCCCCCGGCCGAGCTCGCGCTCGAGCAGGTAGCGGTCACGAAGCGCGTCGCCCAGGGGCGAGTTACTGACAGTCACGGGAGCTGCCTGGAGGGGATTCGTGGAATGTGTAGTCGGCAGCAGGGGAATGCCAGGAATCAGCCGTCGATGCATTGCACGTCGGAGGGCAGGGCCCTTGTACTCTATCTATCGCTCAAGCCCTCGAAACGTTTGAAGTTCCTGGCTGTCATCAGATGCTGAAGAAGTTGTCGAGGCCTGCCGCACGCCAATCGCTCGCGTAAAGTACGGTAAACAGCAAGCTCCCTTGCTTGGCGGTTCCTTTGGCGTAGCAGATGTACTCGATCCGGGAACGGAATCTCGCAATCCCGCGGCCGCGGACCTGGTCGCACCCGAGCACGGTCCACGTGTCTATCTCTTTCAGCAAATCGGCAATCAGCACCCTTCTGGGCCGAGGAAACGAGGCCTTGAAGTCGGGAGTTACCAGCGCCGACTCACTGTCGGATGCGATTGCGCGCAGCAACTGATCGATCGGCTTCGGTGGAGTCGCACCTGGTATTCGGCTGGCCAGAAGATGCGGTGGAGTCAAGGCCGGCTCGAGGAGACCAGCGATGCCGACAGCGATGCCCTCGGAGTTAACCTGCCCCAGGTTCAGCAACACAATGACGGTGAGATCGAACTCAGGATACCGCTGGAGGGTGGCGTGGAAGCCACGCCAGGCGCCGCTGTGTCCGATCCGCCGGTAGCCCCGCTGCTCGAAGATGTTCCAGCCGAAGCCGTAGGGATACGTACCGCCATTGTTCAGCCTGACCGGGGTCCAGCTCATCTCGAGTCCGGCACGGCCGAGGACCTTCCCGTGGTTGAGACCTATCGCCCAGCGCGCGAGGTCCAGCACGGTGAAACTGAGGCAGCAGTCGGCGGTGGCATTGATCGAGGGTGACACCCAATCCGGGTTCTTGAGCGTGTCGTTCACGAAGTAGTATCCGGCGCTCCGGTTCGGCACTATATCCGTATCGGAGTTGACCCGCGCGGTGCGCATGCCGAGGGGCCGGAAGATCTGGTCCCGCATGAAATCACTCCAGGGCATGCCGGTCACCCGGTGAATGATGACGCCGAGCAGGGCATAGCCGGTGCTGCTGTAGCTCTCCAGCGCTCCCGGCTCGAATTCGAGCGGCTGGGCGGCGGAGCGCACCATCTCGCTCTCCGAATAATCCCGCCGCCAGTCGAGGGTCGTGTCCTGGGGGACGCCCGAGGTGTGGGTGAGGAGATGCCGAATGGTCACCCCTGACCACACGGCCGAACCCTCGGGCAGGTATCGGGTGATCGGATCGTCGAGACCGAGGCGACCCTGCTGGGACAACAGGACGATCGCCGCGGCGGTGAACTGCTTGCTGAGCGAGCCCACCGCATACACGGTGCTGTCGGTCGCCGGCACGCGGTGCTCCAGGTTGGCGAGACCGTAACCGCGGGCCAGGAGCACGCTGTCGCCGCGCAGGATAGCGACCGACATGCCGGGGATTCGCTGGCGCTGCAGCTCGGCCTTGATGAATCGGTCCACCGTATCGGGCACGGCACCAGCCTGCGCAGCCGCTTCGCCGACGCAGAAGAGCAGGAGGATGAGCGAGCGGGTCATCGGTTTCTCAGGTTGCTGAACCCGGAGTCCTGCAGGATCTGGTCATCGAGCCAGCGATCGATGATGCTCTTCCGGAAGCGCCATTCCTTGCCCAATTTCGCGCCCGGAATGCGTTTCTCCTGGGCCCACTTGTAGATGGTCTGCGGAGTGAGCCGGAGATAGGAGGCCACCTCTTCGAGCGTAAGGATGTCGTTGGCAGGTGACCGGCCATTCTCGTCGCCCGCATTCACGGTCGAGCCGCCGGAACTCGGGTGGAGTCGTGCAAGCGAAGCAGCTCCTGCAGGCTCCCCTCGCTCATGGAAGTGTCCGGCGCCACCGCAGCAGTGGAATCGGTGACGAGTTGCTTCACCGCGTAGATCACCGCCTCGTAGAAGTTGCCCTGGTAATGGCCAGTCACGCGGAAGGGCAGATTCCGGTCCCCCAGGAAAGGACGAAGATTCCAGGCCATCTGGATCCCGACGAATCCGAAGAGAACCGCCCACAGCCACATGATCGTGAGCGCCTTGCGCGGGTAGACGCTGTGCCGCTCACAGATGGTCGCGAGCCCCTCATGAAGGGCATACATGCCAAAGGTTCCCGCGGCCGCCACCACGATCATGTGGAGCAGGTGCTGGAAGTAGTAGTTGGCGCCGGTGATCAGGAAGAAGGCCGGCACCGGAAGGAAGGCGGCCAGCACGATTGCGGTCAGCGCCAGTGCGCTGGTCACCAGCACGACCACCTGCAATAATCGAAGGCGTGATCCGACCAGGACCTGCACGATATAGAATGCGGGGAAACACACCACGAACGTGGCGATGAAGAGGAAAGGCAGCTTGACCGCCGCCGCCACGGCCTGAAGCGGTCCGCTGTAGGCCCCCGCCACACCGCCGTAGAGTCCGCCGAGCACCACGACAGTGAGCAGCGCGAACCGCAGTTTTCGACCGAGGTCAGCTCCCGCCACCACCTCATCGAAGTAGGACTCCCTCTCGCTGAGCAAAGCCGTGAGGAACCCGCTGTAAGTGTTGAGCGCTGGGGGGGTTGATACCGTCTGATCAGCCGTGGTGCTCATGGAGAATCCTGACTCTGGGAGGTCAGAGTAGCCCAGTTCTGGCTGTTTGTTACTGTATAATAGTGTTTTTCAGTGTATTCGACCAGATCAAGGACTCACCTCCGGCGCCGGTCGAGTCCTGGGAGGTGAACGATGGCGCCGTGATTAGGTGGTGCCGCATTTCAAATCTGGTCAGTTGAGACCGTGGGTGGGATCTGCAGGGTGAGTGGCTTCGCAGAGGCCTGGAGCCACGCCGAATGCTTAGAAGCGCGCCATATGTCCTCAGTCCAGACGCGTGGCGCTGAAGTGCCCCGTGACCTGGACGGTGCCGATCTCATCGGCGCCCTCGACCAGAGGGCCTGAGAATGAGAAAGTTCCGGGCAGCTGGTCACCGGTGGACGTTTCGACCGTGAGCTGCCCGATGGTGGCGTCCGCCTGCTCGAGTATGACCGCGCTTCCGCCTTCGTCCACCAGCACGCGGTTATACCGCGCGTAACAACCTTCCCCGGACAGAGACAGCTCGTACGTACCCGCTGCGGGCGCGGCCTCTCCGCGGCAGTGGAAGGCGACTGTCCGGACGGTGTCCCCGCTCTCGGCGTGCATCCGGATGGTATAGGAGTGGTCCTGATGCTCCCCGAAGGCGATCTCGGCCAGGGCGACGCCGGAAAGGACGGCGGTGTGCGCGCCGGAGACCTGGGCGCGGAATGAGCCTGGCGTCGGCCCGGACGAGTCGGAGCAGGAGGTGAGCGCGATGGCCATCGCGCTCATGCTCATACCGAATCGGTAGGCCCGTTTCCGATGTCGTGTCGTAGAAACGCCTCCAGGTTCGGCCGGATCGCGTGGACCTCTCCACCGCATCCGTCAGGAGAAAAGTCTCAGCTTGAACGGACGATCACAACCTGGCCAACGACCAACCCGCCGACTGTCTTGACAAGCCAGTGGATGGCAGTAGGAATAGGCCGAAGCTGCGCCGTACGCGAATTCCCTTGCAATGAGGTTCCGCTCCCCCCGAGCGGAAAATTCAGGGAGGCCCAGTGAACCGTCTCGCCGAGTGGCGGCGCCGGGCAGCGGAGCTCAAGTCGGACATCTACGCGCTCTACCTCGCCGCCCGGGATCCCCGGGTGCCGTGGTACGCCAAGGGATTGGCGGTCATGGTGACGGCCTACGCGTTCAGCCCCATAGATCTCATCCCGGACTTCATCCCGGTCCTCGGCTACCTCGACGACCTGGTCCTCCTGCCCCTCGGCATCGCGCTCACCCTTCGCCTGATCCCTCCCCCCGTCTGGGCCGAGTGCCGCGCGCGGGCGCGAGTGGAGGGCGCGGCGCGCTCGCGGGCGGGGTGGGTCGCCGCGGGCGTCATCCTCATGTTCTGGCTCCTCACGCTCACCTGGCTGGCCTGGCAGATTCCCCAGGCACGGCGAGTCCTGCCAACGGAGGGTCTATGACAGTCGGGCAGCTATTCGGCTGGATGACGCTGGGACTGCTGACTGCCCCCAGGCCCGCGATGGCGCAGCAGGACGAGGAACGGGAGGAATCGGCCGCGATACCGGTGCGCTACGCCGAGGGCACGGTGCACGGGTTCCTCGAGCTGAGAGAGGCGGACGGCACCATCCTGGCGAACGGCGACCTGCTTCAGGTCCCCCGGGATCGGGAGATCCAGAGCCGGATGGTGTTCCACTTCCGGGACGCCTCGGTCTTCGACGAGGCCGTCACCTTCACCCAGCATGGCGTCTTCAGAATGCTGAAGTACCATCTGGTCCAGAGCGGGCCCGCCTTCGCCGACGACCTCGACGCCACTCTGTCGGCCTCGGGCGAATACGTCGTCAAGACGAAGTCGCACGAGGATGGAGAGGAGAAAGAGTACTCAGGGACGCTGGAGCTGCCGCCGGACGTCTACAACGGCATGCCCATCACGATCGCGAAGAACCTGGCCCGGGGCGACACGCAGACGGTCCACATCGTCGCCTTCACGCCCAAGCCGCGACTCATCGGGCTCGAGATCGCCCCCTCCGGCACCGAGCGAATCAAGTTCGGCCGGCACTCGGAGACGGCGGTCCACTACAAGCTCAAGCCGAAGCTGGGCGCGCTGGTGAAGCTGTTCGCGAGCCTGCTGGGCAAGGCGCCGCCCGACAGCGATGCGTGGATCGTGACCGACGACGTGCCCGCGTTCGTGCGGTTCGAGGGCCCGATGTATATCGGACCGGTGTGGCGGCTGGATCTGGCCAGCCCGGACTGGCCCGAGTGAGCCGGGCGCCGTGGACCTGCGAGGCAGCGTCTCGGGCAGCCCCCTGATGACTTCTACCTGGGCTCCTGCTCCCTGGCGGACGTCTCGGCTTCCGGAAGCGGGGATTCCGCCGGGCCCGAGATCACCTTGCCGTCCGGCTGGAAGCGCGATCCGTGACAGGGACAGTCCCAGGTCTTCTCCGTGGTGTTCCAGGCGACGATGCACCCGAGGTGGGTGCAGACGGCCGAGCGCACCGTGACCGCGCCGGCGCGGTCGCGGTAAGCGGCGACCTTCGATCCGTCGCGCTCCAGGATCTTCCCCTCGCCCCGCTTCACCGACCGGAGCGACCGGCCTTCCGCTCCGGCGAACCGGTCCCGAATGAGATAGTACGGGTAGTCGGCGTTCTCCTTCAGATAGTCCCAGAGACCGTGCCGGATCGCCTTGCGCGCGGGGTCGAACAGCTCGGCCCAGGGGTTGGTATGCCCCAGGACGCCCTCGGCCATCATCATGCCGGCGAGGGTGCCGAAGGTGAAGCCATTCCCGGCGTAGCCGGTCGCGGCGTACTGATGCGCGGCGAATCGAGCCGATGTAGGGCAGACCGTCGGGCGTCTCGATGACCTGCCCCGACCAGCGGTGGCCGATCTCGACGCCGGGCACCAGCGCGGCGAGAGCCTCCTCCAGGCGGCGGTAGCGGTCGTCGGAATCGGTTGCCTGGCCGGTCTTGTGGTCCTCGCCGCCGAGGATCACCACGTCGTAGCCGCGGTGGGGATCCACCCGGAGGTACCGATAGGGGTCGGCGGTGTCCCACCAGAGGGCGTCGGGCACGGTGCCGGCGGGGGCGCGCCCGGCCACGACGTAGCTGGAGTAGAGGGACAGCTTGGTCTGAAAGAGCGAGGCGGACATCATCCCCGCGACGCCCACCAGCGGATTGTGCGTCGCCATCACGATGTCGCGGCAGCGCACCCGGTGGCCGCCCGCGGTCACCGATAGCGGGTCGGCGGAGAACTCGGTGGCGTCGGTGTGCTCGTGGATCCGGCCGCCCGCCTCGACCAGCGCCTTCGCGAGGCCCGCCAGGTAGCGCCGCGGATGCACCCGCGCCTGTCCGTCGAAGCGGACGCCGGGGGTGCCGACCAGGGGGACCTCGCTCAGGAAGGCCGCGTCGAACCCCAGCTCCGCCGCCAGCTCGGCCTCGCGCTTCAAGCCGTCCTCCCCCTTCGACCCGGTCTCTCCCACGGGAAGGTGGAGATAGCCCTCCACCCAGTCGAAGCCGCAGTCGATCTCGTGCTCCCGGACGATCTCGTCCACCTGCCCGATGGCCGACAGGCCCGCGTCCCAGACCGCCTGCGCGTGGGACCGGCCGAAGCGCTTCACCATCTCGCTCAGGCGGGTGTCGGTGACCATGGTGAGATGAGCGGTGGTGTGACCGGTGTCGGCCGCGGCGCAGCGGCCGCGGTCCATCACCAGCACGGAGCGGCCGGCGCGGGCCAGACGGTACGCCGCGGTCAATCCGGTGATCCCGGCCCCGATCACGACCACGTCGGCCTCGGCGTCGGCTTCGAGCCGGGCGTATCGGGGGAAGGGGGACGCGGCGGACCAGTAGGGCGTGGTGTTCGTCAGAGTCGGCATGGGGTCAGTGTAGGTGGCGCTTCGCCACCCTCACAGCGACCGGGATCACAGGGGAGCGGACTGTCTGTCCGCTTCGGCCGTCAGATCGCTCCCCTGTAAGCCGGGCGACTCCGATCTCTCAGAGGTAGGACAGCCACCAGGCCCGGCTCCGCGCCTTCAGCTCCGCGTAGCGCCGGCACAGCGGATACAGCGCCGCGACCACGGCGAGCCACACCAGGTAGATCACCGGCAGACCGACCCCATACCCCTCCGGCAGGAAGAGGAAGGCGGTCCGCATCGCCGAGGCCGGGAAGCCCTGGGCCACGCCCAGCGCGACCGCGATCGCGTGCACCAGGTAGAGGTGGACCACGTAGAAGAGGAACGGCACCCGGCCGTAGGTCACCAGGACATCCGCCAGCCGGCCCCTGGCGCGGCGCAGCAGGGGCAGCGCCACCAGGGCGGGGCCCAGGGTCATCATGAGGAAGAGCAGCGACGGCGGATACTTGGTGACGTTGAAGAACGACATCGCGAGGTGCTCGGCGTCGCCCTCGACCAGCCGGGGGGCCGGATCGCCGTAGCCGTTCAGCGCCCGGAGCGCGACGAAGCCGAGCACCAGGGCTTCGCCGATCCACGCGAGCCGCCGGGCGGGGACGGGATCGCGGCTGAAGACGTACTCGCCGGCCACGTACCCCAGCGCCATGACCCCGACCCACGGTATCAGCGGATAGAGCAGGAAGACGGGCACCACCTCGAGCTGGCCCGGCACGTGGAGGACGTGCCAGAGCGGGGCCCAGGCGCCGAAGGCGGCCGGCGGGATGCCGTCGAGCAGGTTGTGCCCGAGCACCAGCGTCAGGCCGAACGCGGCGATCGCCGGACGGGGCAGGTGGATCAGGCCGGCGAGCACGACCATGGAGGCGCCGATCACCCAGATCACCTGGGCGACCAGACCGAGCCGCATCTCGGTGGAGTAGTACCAGGCGAAGGTGATCAGGGTCAGCTCGAGCAGGACCAGCCAGAGGCCCCGGGTGACGAGGAAGCGGGCGAGCTGGCCCCGGGTCCGTCTGGTGCCGGCGATCCAGGCGCTGGCGCCGGCGAGGAAGATGAAGATCGGGGCGCAGAAGTGGGTCACCCAGCGGGTGGCGAAGATCGCCGCGTCGGTCCGCGCCATGTCGGTGGGGTCGAACCGGGCCTCGGTCAGGTAGGCCCGGACGTGGTCGAGCACCATGATCACCATGACCAGGCCGCGGAGCAGGTCCACGTGATCGAGCCGGCGGTGGCCGGTGCCGGGGACCGAAGTCGGCCCGGCCGGGCCCGGATCGGGGGCGGTGTGGGAGGGACCGGAAGGCATTTCCGGGTAAAGTACGGTGCTCATTGGCGTTCTCCCCTGGTTTTTCGGCGCCCGCGGGCGCCCGGATAACCCCTGCTGCGTCACAATCTCGCCCGAGGGGACACCCGCCATTTTGGGCGTTGACCCCGCCCAGTGCCATTCAATGCGCTACCGCTGTCCAAGAACTTGACATATCGAGGTTCGGAACGCTTGACCCGGGCGGTGGCGGGGCCTAGTGTGGCAGGCTTCTTCCACTGGATACCGGCTGTCCCGAGAGCGCGATCTCTACCCTTCACCCTACGTGTCCCGATGGCAAATCCCGCGGCCTCGAACGGCGGCACTCCCTGGCTCGGCTGGGTCGATACCACGGCCCTGCTGCGCGAGGCGCGCTCGTACGAGCTGGCCGGGTCGCTGCGCCACGCGGACGCGGCGTACAACGCGCTCATCGTGGCCGCCACGCGGCAGCAGGACCACGCCGCGCTGGCGTCGGCCTTCCGGCACCGGGCGGTGCTGGCCCACCATGCGGGCGACACGGTGCAGGCCCGGAGCGCGCTGCAGCAGAGCTATGCGGTGGCCGCAGATGATCGGCGACCGCCGGCTCACGGCGGAGTCGCTCAACACCCTGGGCGGGATCGAGCTGGAGACCCGGAACCTGGCGGCGGCGGAGGTGGCGCTGCTGGAGGCCGAGGCGCTGGCGGGCGAGGATCCCCAGATCATGGCGCGGGTGGCGCAGAACCTGGGCATCGTGGCCAACATCCGGGGCCAGCTCGACACGGCGGAGGCCCACTACCGGAAGTCACTGGCGGCCTACGAGGCGCTGTCCGACGCGCACGGCAGCGCGATCGCCCGCCACAACCTCGGCATGCTCGCGGCGGACAAGGGGGAGCACGAGGCGGCGGTGGCGCATTTCGACGGGTGCGAGCGGCTGGCGGAGGAGAGCCGGGACGCGCACCTGGTGGCGCTGTGCCTGCTGAACCGGGCGGAGGTGCTGCTGGCGCTGGGCCGGTCGGCGGATGCCCGGAGCGACGCCCGGGCCGCGGAGCTGGGGTTCGAGGCGCTGGGGGCGCACTTCAACGCGGCCGACGTGCGGCGGGTGCTGGGGCTGTGCGACCGGGCGGACGGGCTCTACGGCCAGGCGGAGACGCGGCTGCTGCAGGCGCGGGAGCTGGCGAAGATGACGGGGGCGCGGCTCACCGAGGCGGAGGCGGCGCGGGACCTGGGGCGGCTGTACGTGCACGAGGGCCGGATGGGCGAGGCGCAGGAGGCGCTGCGGGAAGCGGCGCAGACGTTTGCCGTGCTCGGGGCGGCGGGGGATGCGGCGGCGGTGGAGCGGGAGATGGAGGGGGTTCTACAAACCTAGATCCGCACTCAGCTCGGCCGGAGCTCCGCACTATTACAGAACAACAACAGTTTGGCCGCCCACCTCTACCACCTTTGACGATTAGTTGATATCGCTTCATAATCTCAAGAGATAACTATCTCCCTGAGAGGCCCTCATGGAGGGCAGGCAGTATCTCCAGTGCCTTGGCCATCCTGTATTGTTCTCTTCCGCGGGTGAGCCAATTCGCTTTCGAACAAGAAAGCATCTTGCCCTACTGGTCTATTTGGCGGTGGAGGGGCGCGGCTCACACCGTCGTGACAGACTAGCAGAATTTCTGTGGCCTAAAGTGCCAAGCGCAGAGGCGAGGCATTCCTTGGCTACGGCCCTCTCCATCCTCAGACCACGCCTACTTCCCAGAGTAATCGAGTCAAATCGAGACTACGTAACCCTTTGCACGGATTGCATCACCCTGGACATCGATCGTCTTTCCCCTAGCGACCTCTTAACGACAACGATTGATCGACCGATTGAGCTTGCAGGTTTCCTAGAAGGTTTCGAGATCCCAGACTCAAGTGATTTTTCACTTTGGAAGGACCGTCAACAAGCGCGACTCCTACCCAAGATAATGGCTGCATTTACCGCCCTGATCGACCAAGGGCGCCGAAATGGAGATACTAGGCAGATCGACCATCTTGCTAACCGCATGATGTCCCTGGATGAGCTTTGCGAAGAAGCTGTTCGTGCAAAGATGGAAGTGCTGGCACTCTCGGGAGATCGCCTCTCGGCTCTCAAGCTGTTCGAGCAATGGAGAGTGAAGATAGACGAGGAGTTGTCGGCTAGGCCGTCGGAACAGCTCACCAGCATGGCATCTCAGCTGCGGAGAAGAGGTTGGGAAGGCGCTTTTGTTGGTGACATACCGTCTCAACCTTCAAACAGCAGAAGCGCGCGCACATTTGTTGGCCGCTCGGTTGAGTATCGCATGTTGTACGAGAGCCTTGAAGAAGTCCGTCGCTTGCGTCGCACTCACGTGATGGTGCTTGGAGATTCGGGGGTGGGCAAGACCACTCTTGTGGAGCGGTTTACGACTGCCTCCACACTTGAAGGTGCGATCGTGAGTCGGGTCCAGTGCTACGAGCTCGAACGAGAGATTCCCTATGCGACAGTGGCTGGATTGGTCGTCGCCCTGTTGGAAAGACCGGAGATCCTAGGAACGCCACCAGAAGCTCTGGCCGACATTTCTCGTATCGTACCTCAAATCCGTCAGCGGTTCTGCTCGATCCCACAGCCGAAGGACACCCAGGGTGAGACCGCCCGACTGGAACTAACGGAGTCATTTCACCAGCTCCTTGTCGCATTGGCTGAGACTGCGCCAGTACTACTGGTCATTGATGATCTACACCTAGCTGACGACGCGAGTCTGGCAGTCCTCCATTTGCTGGTGAGGCGCGCAACGAATCAGCGAATCATGCTAATTATGGTGGCTCGCCCAGGGGAGCTGGCAATCGGCAGCCAGAGCAGAAGGCTTAGGGAAATGGCGAGTGGTCTGAGTATTCGAGAGATCGAACTCAGTCCCCTTACCGACAGCGAAAGCACAGAACTCTTGGACAGCCTTACAAGCGACTTGGCACTAACGCTGCCGCTCCCTGTGCGAAGGGCTCTCCTTTCTGCCGCCGCTGGCTATCCAATGGTGTTGGAGCTCCTTGTCCAGGACTGGCAGGCTAGCGGCGGTCAATCGCTAGGGCTAGCACTAAGCGCGATGACGACAGATCTCGGAGTAACACAAGCGCACTCAGCAGCATACCAGCAGTTCTTGAACCGGATAATGCGGACGGCGGAACCTTCCACGACAAATGTTCTGTACCTTGCTTCAGTTCTGGGCCCTCGCCTCAATGACCTCTGGATGTATAGCCTGGCCAGCCTAAGCCTGGGTCAGACAATGGCCGGGCTAGCGCAACTCACGGAGATGCGAGTCCTACGAGACGGCTCTCGAGGTCTCGAGTTTGTGAACGAACTCGTACGAGCCGAGGTCTACGCTTCGGTGCCTTCATCCGTCAGAAGAGCGCTCCACGGAGCTGTAGCCGATCGGCTGCTAGGAAGTGATGGGGGACTAGATAAAGGATCGGGGCTTGAGATAGCTTGGCATTGCCTTCGCGCGGGTCGCGCCAACCAAGCTAAGCCCCATTTGGTTCGAGGCGCGCGTCAAGCGATGCGCCGTGGAGCCCCTCATGTTGCAGAGCGAGCACTGGCGAGTGCCTTGCCCTCGACTGGTGTCGATGATTACCCGGAGCTCTTGCTGCTTCTTGTTGAAGCCCTCCAGGAGCAGGGACGGTGGCGCGACTCCCTAGATCAGCTTGCTAACCTACCTGCCACGTGTTCACAGGACACCGAGTGGCTCGGCGTGGTTCTAGAGGCTTTCGCCCGCCTAAGTCTCGGTGCTTCTCTGCTTGAGGAGACCAGATCAAAGATCCCACTTCTAATAGCGATCCTGAGAGAGAGCAGAGACGGGAGAACTCAGGTCATTGCGGCGCGCGTAGTGACCCACTTCGCCTCAGTCGACCGGGACGCTGAGGCTGCGGTTGCACTCCTACCACTTGTCGCGACCATCGGCCCAACTGGCCTAGATGAAGATTCCCTCAGTCTACTGGGCCTAACCCGCGCTATGCTCTTGTGGCTGTCCGGCGATACGACGTCCAGCTATGCTCTCGTAGAACAGACAGCCGCCTCGCTATTGAAGAATCGTACCGAGAACACTGTCACTGTGCAGTTGCTCACGGGCCTTGGGACGTTGAGCATGCACCAAGGATTCTACAGGCAGGCTCTGCATCATTATTGCAGGGCGGCGGAAATGGCAACGCGTCTTGGAAACGACACCTTGCTTGCCGCTATACACGGGAACCTAGCCATCTGCTACGGTCGATTGGGAGACTATAAGACACAGCTGTATGTAAGTGAGAAAGCGCCTAGACCGTGGGGAGCTGACTTCGGTGGGTTCGTCGAGATCCTACTCGCCTACTGCGAGGCGTTGGCGCTGATAATGCTCGGTAGAGCGAGCGATGCGATTGGGACAATCGAGCGACTCGATCGTCGACTACAGGGCGCGTTCCCCTCCTGGATGAACCAAGCGTGGCTTCTATGGAAGGCTGACTTGCTACTTTGCGCGGGCAAGGGTGAAGAAGCTCTCTTCGAAGCGACTAGCGCCATACAGGGCTTTGATTTCCAACTTCAGTCGCCAGGGTTCGCCGGGCCTTTCTCACGTTGGCTTGGTCACCTTGCCACCTTAAGACAGGAGAAGGAGAAATGCAGAGAAGCACTTCAAGCGTTGCTGGGTCGGAGGGGTACCTTTGACGCCTTAGATGAGGTTGAGATGTTATGTGCGGCGATATCGATTGGTGGGATAGATGATCATACTGCCAAAGCGTACCAAGAAACGATTGGGAGCCGCCTAGATCGGCTACCGGCAGAGGTAGAGTACCACCTTAGGCGGCTAGGCTCGTTAGCTATGCCCCCTTTGGCTTCCATAGGTAACCGCTAGGCCAGCTGACTCTCCGCGATCGAGTTGGAGCCTCACGCTGCGGGACGCTTCCTGTTGACCCAGCAATGAGTCGACGCACGGCCACTGAGGATACCGTTACCTCAACAAGGTCCGGATCGAATTGTGTGCCCTTACACTTCTGGAGCTCAGCAATAACAACTTCGAGGGGCAGTCGCTTCCGATAGGGCCGATCGGTAGTCATCGCATCAACCGTATCCGAGATAAGTATGATGCGTGAGCCAAGTGGGATGCTCTTTCCAACCAAACCGGTCGGATAGCCCTCCCCATCCCACCGCTCGTGGTGGTGACGTACCGAGTCTTGGATAAATCCTCTGAACTTCGAAATGATGCCGACCAGCTCCGCACTCTTGGTGGAATGGGTCTGCATCAGTGCAGTTTCCTCTTCCGTTAATCGCCCTTCCTTGCGGAGCAGAGGTGCAAATTCTTCATGAATCTTCCCGACGTCATGCAGCAGAGCCGCCGTCTCAATCAGCTCAATTTCTGCCGAAGGCAGGCCGAGTTCGATTGCGATGGCTCGCGATAGCTGACTTACCCTCAAGGAGTGCCCAGACGTATACGGATCGCGAGCCTCGATTGCCTTGACCATCACCGCAAGAAGCTCCCGGCCACTCTCCTGGAGGTTGTGGTACATGCCGTACACATGTCTCACTACCACGATTGGGGCGATCACTGCAAGCAGGCCGAGGGGCCCGAAGGCAGTTAGCTCCTGGGATTTGTTGAAGAACCACGCCGCCATGATAGCTACGATGCTCGCCCCTAGATCATACGCAAGGACGCCTCTCGTGTTCAGCGTCCAAACCTCGCGGAACGACTGTCCCGTACTTAGTGAGACCACCGTACTGACAGCAACCGAGTTGATCGCGAAATAGAGGGCGGCAAATACAAAGAAGAGAACAAAATCGGAGCGCAGCGCGTCCGACGAAACGAGCTCTAGAGGTTGCAGGTACGCCGGGGGGACAGTTCCCCCTAGAAAGTGGTAGGCGAGCAGACTTACAGAAACTGAGAGCGCAAGCTGTGAGACGTTGAAGATCACCTTTATCAGGGGGAGACCACGCAGAAGCTGGCTCAGACAAAGCGAAACAGCAGCGATCGTTGCACCCCAGAATCCGCCAAACAGGATCCCGGCGGCGATGTGCATCACAAAGGAGATTGAGCCCTTTCCACCGGCTCGCAACTGCATCACCAACTGCTCAAGAAAGAATGTGATCAGTAGGAATGAACCAAGATCCCAGTACCCGGGGAATGGAAGGCGGGTATGCCAGGATGCAGCCATAGCGAGGAAAGCCATGGCCACTGTGAGCCCAACGAAAGCATGCAAGCGAATCTTGCTGGGCATCAGGGATAGAGGGTTGGAGAATCCCGATCTCAATACCTACTACGCCCAGGTCTGCGTTTCGGACTTGCTGAACAGACCTGCAACGAAGTAAGCAACCGTCGCGAGCCAGCTGATCTTCAACATGAGCGTCACCCCCCAGAGAGAAATACAATGACATCGGGAAGTGGCGAGCCTCGCTATGGCCGCCAGACGCTCCGCTCAATCAGTTGTTCCGCTAGTCTCCGCTGTGCTCGTTTGTGCTGCACCTACAGAGACCGGGATCCCCTAACCGTGTGTCCTTTCCTCGTGAGTTGGCCTGCCGGCGCCGTCCCGCGCGCCACCTGACAATCGCTCCTCCCCAAGAAGCGATGAGCGCACCCGAGTGCGCCCAGAGTCTGATCTCCTAGTATTGGCCCCGAAAACCGGCCCCGCGGAAGGGCTCGCGCCCCCTCGCTCAGCCGGGCCGCCGGGCCTCGGTCCACCGGTTGGTCGCGTCCAGCACCGCGAACACCGCCGCCCGCTCCGCGCTCTCCCTGATCTCCGCCGTGCCGGTCAGGAGCGACGTCTCCCGCCCGCCCAGCCCCTGCACCGCCACGAAGGCGAACTCGCGGTCGAACGCCTCGATGATCTTGGCGCCCTCGAGCGCCATCGAGTAATCCCTCAGCAGCCGGTCCAGCACCGTCACCGCCGCCCTGGCCGCGCCCTCCACCCGGCTCCGCGGGGTGTCCGACGCCTCCTCCTCCGCCGTCTCGGTCTGCCCCCGGAAGGACAGCGTCACCGTGATCGCGATCCGGTGGGGCCGCTTGCGCCGGCGCCACCGTCAGCTCTCGAACAGCACCGCCCGCTGCAGCGCCTTGTCCCGCACCGCGTCGCGCTCCAGCGCCTCGATCGGCCGCACCTCGGCCGTCTGCGCGATGCTGATCTTCCGGTGGTCCACCTTGAGGCCCAGCTGCGCCAGCAGCGCCGACTCGATGTTCCGCACCAGCTGCTTCGGCGCCAGCCCGGCCTGGGCCAGGATGTGGACCTCGCTCACCTCGCCCAGCGGCGTCGTCACCACCCGCGCCGACAGGATGCCCTCCAGGCTGGTGAGCAGGTTCTCCGCCCGCCGGACGCCCCAGGGATCCGGGATGGCCTCCATGGCCCCGCTGGTCCGCGGCGGTCCGCCCGCCTGGCTGACGTTCACCGGCCCGCTCGGTCTTGGACTGAACCCGTCACGTCCTACCCCTCTTCCCGGTCTATCGTCCGTGGGCGAAGGGGGTCGCCCGATGCCATCGAGTCCACCCTACACCCGCGCAACCGCATTCCGTCCCGCCGCCTTGGCCCGGTACAGCGCCCGGTCGGCCGACACCAGCAGGTCCACCTCGGCGGCTCGCTGCGGATCGAACTCGGCCACCCCGATGCTCACCGTCACCAGCCCGGCCGGATACCCCAGCCGCCGCCCGATCCCCTCGATCCCGGCCCGGAGCGCCTCGGCCACCCGGGCGGCGCCCGGCCAGATCGGTCCGGGTCAGGATCACCACGAACTCGTCGCCGCCGTAGCGGGCCGCCAGGTCCGAGGCGCGGACCGCGTTCCGGATCTCGCCCGCCACCGCGCGGAGGACCTCGTTCGCCCGCCTCGTGGCCGTACTGGTCGTTCACCTCCTTGAAGCGGTCGAGGTCGAGGAACAGCACCGCGAACCCCTCGCTGCTCCGCTTGCTGCGCTCGACCTCGAACGCCAGCCGGTCCCGCAGCACCCGGTAGGTGCAGAGCCCGGTCAGCGCGTCCACCGCCGCCGCCCGCTGCGCCTCGTCCGCCCGGCGCTCCTGGTACGGCGTGCACTGCCGCATGCGTGGCCCGGCCCAGCGCCGCCGCCTCGGCGAACCGCTGGCAGGTCTCGAAGCCGCAGGCCCGGCAGTCCCAGGGCCGCCCGTTGGGGCCCTGCCCGATCTGCTCCAGGACCGCGGCCACCGCCGCCGGATCCGGCCTGCACCCGGCGCGGCTTGATCGCGAAGGTGGCGCCGACGCTCGCCACCACCGCCGGGTCCACCACCGGGAACCGGCTCCGCGGCGGCTCGGTGCTCGCCACCAGCTCGCGCCGCCAGAACAGCTCCTCCCGCGGTCCCGACAGCGGGTGGTCCAGCGCCCCCTCGGTCGACAGGATGTCCACGAAGCCCAGGTCCAGCCGGTCCACCGCCACCGCCCGGGCCAGCGCCCGGAGCGCGTCCAGTCCCCGGATCTTCCGGAACCGCCGGCTGGAGTAGCGCGACTCGTCCAGCAGCGCCAGCGGCAGCCCGCCCGCCGTGCTCAGGTGCCGCCGCCGCTCCTCCGGCACCCGCTCGAAGAAGCTCGGCTGGGCCGGCACGTTGACCCCCCGGATCCGGAAGATCTGCTCCAGGTCGCTGAAGGTGATCGCCGCGTCCAGGTCCGGCACTGTCGCCCGGGGGACAGATCCCGGCGTACACGACCCTGCAGTCCGGTGCCGTACAGCGCTCGCAGGTATCGCGCCTCGGCCACCGCGGGCAGCGTCACCGGCGCCAGGTAGGGCACCAGCTCCGGGTACTGGCTCCGGCACCGTTCCACCACCACCGGGTCGGTGGACCGGATCAGGGTGCCCCAGGGCTCCTCTTCCCACAGCTTAAGATATTCGGCGGCAACGAGTTCGTCGCCGATGACGCCGCGGGTGACCGCCCGGAACCCGGCGGCGTAGCAGGCGTTGACCACCTGCTCCGGCGTGGCCGGGTAGAAGTGCGCGACCGACTCCGGGCTCAGGATCAGGACCCCGTCGCCCTGCGACGGCGATGGCGAGAGCCCTGCCGATCTCGCCATTTACCTTGACCGCGCCATGGGGGCAGGCCGGCAGACACTGGCCGCAGCGGATGCAGGCCTCATCCACGACCTGCAGCAGCAGCGGCTCGTCGCCCGCGACCGCAATGGCATCGGTCGGGCACACGCGCACGCATGCCAAGCAGGCGACACAGAGCTCGGCGTCGATCACGAAATTCAAGGGTACCCTGGCCGGGGGGAGTCGGGGTAAGTACCAGCAATTTGACAGCCGGGACCCCGACTTGTCAAGAGCTTGAATGGTGCAAAACAATGATACAGTAGCACTTAGCCGGGATGTTACCGACTGGCTCACAGCGACCCTATTCCAGCTGGTACGCCTTGATCTTCCGGTACAGTGTCCGCTCCCCGATGCCCAGGACCTCGGCGGCCTGGCGCCGGTTGCCCTTGTACTCCCGGAGCGCCGCCTCGATGGCCGCCTTCTCCACGTCGGCCATGGTCATCCCGGGCCGGTAGACCACCGGCCCGCTCCGTCGCCGTCGCCGTCGCCCGCGGGCAACACGTCGGAGATCGGCGTGGTCCCCCAGCTCGATGACCTGGACCCGCTGGGGCTGGTCGTCCAGCCGGCGGCGCAGCTCCTCGACCTGGAGCCGGAGGTCCACCAGGCTCCGGAGGATGAACTCCAGCTCCTGCCCCGGCCCGTCCCGGGTCCCCACCCGGACCGGCAGCAGGGTGCCGGGGCCGTCCAGGATGTCGGCCGGGATGTCGCTGGCCCGGATCTCGGCGCCCGGCGCCAGCACCACCATGCTCTCGATCAGGTTCCGGAGCTGGCGCACGTTGCCGGGCCAGGGCGCGCTCACCAGCCGCTGCATCGCCTCGGGGGTGATGCCCCGGAAGGGGCGGTCGTGGGCCTTGGCGAACTCGCGGATGAACCGGCGGACCAGGAGCGGGATGTCCTCCCGCCGCTCCCGCAGCGGGGCGAGGTAGATGTTGAGGACGTTGAGCCGGTAGTAGAGGTCGTCGCGGAACTCGCCCAGCGCGACCGCGTCGCGGAGCGGCGCGGTTGGTGGCGGCGATCACCCGGACGTCCACCTTGATCGGCTGGGTCCCGCCCACCCGGAAGAAGGTCCGGCTCTCCAGCACCCGGAGCAGCTTCACCTGGGTGGCGCAGCGGGATCTCGCCGATCTCGTCGAGGAAGATGGTCCCGGTGTCGGCCAGCTCGAACCGGCCCAGCCGCCGCTCGGCGGCGCCGGTGAAGGCGCCCTTCTCGTGGCCGAACAGCTCCGACTCCAGCAGCGTCTCCGGCAGCGCGGCGCAGTTGACCGCGATGAACGGCTTGCCCCGCCGCGGCGAGAGGTCGTGCAGCGCCTTGGCCACCAGCTCCTTGCCGGTCCCGCTCTCGCCCTGGATCAGCACGGTGCTCGAGACCGGCGCCATCTGCTCGATCTTGACCAGCACCTCCTGGATCGCGGCGCTCTCGCCGATGATGCCGGTGCGCTCCTGCAGCCGGCGCCGCTCGATCAGCCGGCGCGCGGTGGCCACGACCTCGTCGGGCCGGACCGGCTTCATCATCACCTCGGTGACGCCGAGCCGGCCGACCCGCTCGGCGCGCTCCGAGTCGGTGGGCTCCAGCAGCGCGAGGGTGGAGATCTCGGCGTCGTGCGCCAGGGCGGCGAGCTGCGGTGGCGTGCGGCTCGTGCACCGCGCCGGTGAGGATCACGAGGTCGGGGTTCTCCCGGCGGACCGCGCCCCGCGCGTCGTCCAGCGAGGAGAACATGGACGTGGAGAACCCGGCGGCCTCCAGCGCCGCGTTGAGCGGCACCGCGGTCTCGAGGTCGTCCATGGTGATGAGGATCTGCGACGGCATGGGCCGGAAATAGCTAAGAGCTATGAGCTATGAGCTACGGGCTTGGGGCCGTCGGCCGTGGCTCATCGCTCATGGCCGGTAGCTCCTAGCTACTTTCTCCCGTGACCCGCGACGTCCAGGAGCAGTTGCAGCGATCGCTGGGAGACGCCTACCTGCATCGAGCGGGAGCTCGGCGGCGGGGGCATGTCGCGCGTCTTCGTGGCGCTGGAGACCGCGCTGCAGCGGAAGGTCGTGGTCAAGGTCCTCCTGCCGGAGCTCGCCGCGGGCGTGAGCGTCGAGCGGTTCCGCCGCGAGATCTACCTCGCCGCCCAGCTCCAGCACCCCCATATCGTCCCCCTGCTCTCCGCCGGCGAGTCGGAGGGCCTGCCGTACTTCACCATGCCCTACGTGGACGGGGAGTCGCTCCGCGCCCGGCTGCTCCGGGAGCGGGAGCTGCCGGTGGCGCAGGGCATCCGGCTGCTGCGCGACGTCGCCGCCGCGCTGGCCTACGCCCACGAGCAGGGCGTGGTGCACCGCGACATCAAGCCGGACAACGTGCTGCTCTCCCACGGGGTCGCGGTGGTGACCGACTTCGGCGTGGCCAAGGCGCTCACCGCCTCCAGCGGCGCACCAGGCCCCGGCGGCTCACCGGTCTCACCTCGATGGGCGTCACCCTCGGCACGCCGCACTACATGGCGCCCGAGCAGGCCACCGCCGATCCGGCCATGGACCACCGGGTGGACCTCTACGCCTTCGGCGCCATGGCGTACGAGATGCTGACCGGCGAGCCCCCCTTCACCGGGAGCTCGGCCCACGCCATCCTCGGGGCCCACCTCGTCGCCGCTGCCGAGCCCATCGACCGCTCCGCTCCCGCCCTTCCGCCGCTGCTGAGCCACATCGTCATGCAGTGCCTGGAGAAGCGCCCCGCCGACCGGCCGGAGAGCGCGGACGAGATCATCAGCGCGCTCGACGCCTGACCACCCCGACCGGCGGAACGGTGCCGCTCGCCGCGGCGCGCGCCTGCGTCACCCGGCAGAGTGGGCGGCGGTGTCAGGGCGGCGCTGCGACGTTTCGCGCTTCCGGTGGCGGCCGCGGTCCTCGCCGCTCACCGTGGCGACTCCTCCGCGTGGCCCCGGCGCGGCGAGGTGCCCGAGCCGAGGCCGGCCGTCGAGTCCAGCGGCCGCGCCTGCCCCGGACCCGAGCCGGCCGTTCCCCACCCGTGCCGTCTCCGCGCTCCGACACCGCCGCTCGACACCTTCGCCGGCCCGGAACCGCGGCACGGCTCGTCCGTCGCCGGTTCGAGTGCTCCGCGCCGACGGCGGCGGCCGTGTCCGCCGAGGACTCCGCGTTGCTGGCCCGGCTCCGGACGGAAGCCGGCGCGCGCCCGGGTGCGCGCCGTCGCCGCGCGGCACGGCCGATTCGCTCCTCGCCCGGGGCGACTCCGCTGTCGCCCGGGCGGCGTCGCTCGCGGCGCGGCGCCGCACCGCCGAGGCCGCCGCGCAGCTCTCCTCGGCGGCGACCAGCTCTGGTCGGCGGCGGCGGCCGCCCCGGATCATTCCGTCGGAGCCTCGGCCCGACCGGCGCCTCAGCCGGCCATGCAGCCGGCGATACGTCCCCGCCCCGCCCCGCCGGCTCCCCCCATCGGCGCCGGTCGCCCGGGACGCGGCGCCTGCAGATCCGCGATTCGCGCGCTCTTCGAGGAGTACGCCGCCGCGATCGAGCCCGCAGCGTGGAGGCTATCCGGCGGGTCTATCCCGGGCCTGACCGGCCGGCGCAGGCGCAGCGAGTGGCAGGAGTTCTTCCAGGGAGTGAGCGACATCGACGTGGAGCTGAGCGTGACCGGCCTGCAGTGTCACCGGGATGCGGCCGAAGCTCATTTCGCGGGAGTCTACGTCTTCAACAACCCGAGCACCGGGAAGGTGCAGCGGGAGCCGGTCGGCTTCCAGGCAGCGCTGCGGCGGGAGGGCGCCCGCTGGCGGATAGCCTCGTTGAAGTAAGCTATGAGCTACGAGCTATCAGCTATGAGGCTGGGTTGCCTGAGCTTGGCTCATCGCTCATGCTCCTAGCTGATAGCTCGCCTCAAAACGTATACTCGGCGCCGACGGTCCAGAGCACGTCCGGGCGCATGCCACCGCGGTTGAGCGGGAACGCGCCGTTGGCCACCACGGTGACCGCCCGGGGATGGTGAGCTTCAGGCCCAGCGATGCGTTGATGATGTCGTCGCGGCGGTCCGGGATGGTGGAGGTGCGGACCGTGCGGCGGAACGGCTCCTCCAGCACCACGTCGCCCGGCACCGGGATCTCGCTGGTGCCGAGCGGAAACTCGGTGATCAGGTCCGCCGCGAGCGTGGCCCAGGACGCCGAGCAGCTGATCGAAGCCCGCAGTGAGCAGGAACACGTCGGGATCCCGCTCCCGGCCGCGATACTGGTAGCCCACGTTGGCGTGGGGCGAGAAGTCGCCGAGGCGGGCGGAGATGATGCCGAGCCCGCGGAGCGCCACCGCGCCCGATCCTCGCAGGTCCTCCTCGCTTCCGGTCGGGAACCTTCCCTCCGCCAGCACCGCCAGCGACACCGGCGACGCCTCCCGCAGGTTCACCTTGACTCTGCCGACACGTCGCCCAGACCCGACGACGAGCCCTTCGACGAAGCGGCTGGCCGAGAGGACCGGCTCGTCCTCGGTGCCCGAGAAGAAGTGAGGCGGCGGCCCGCCGCTCCCGCCGAACGGGATGATGGTCGCGGTGCTGGTGCCGCGGAGCGAGGTCTTCACCACCGGCAGCACGACGCCGATGTCGATCCGGTCGTTGACCCCGTAGGTGAGCGCGAACGCGGTGACGTCCACGGTCACGCCGAGGCCGAGCGTGAAGTCGATGGTCTCGTTCTCGAACTCGGGGACGCCGTAGCGGGTGCAGTCGCCCCCGAAGATCACGTCGCAGTTGGGGAAGTCCACGTTGCTGTGGGTGAAGACCAGCGGCACCGCGTCGAGCGGCACCCCGCGCAGGGTCTCGTAGTGGAGCCCGGTGCGCGAGAGGTTGAAGTACAGCCGCCCCGACCCCAGCGTCTGCGCCCGCTCGGCGTAGATGGGCCCGTGCGAGATCGAGGTGCGCACCGGCGTGGCGCCCTCGAAGCGGAAGGTCTCGCCGCCGCTCGACGCGCTGACCGGGATGTTGGAGACGTTGCTGCCGATGGAGTTGGTGAGAAACGAGATGATGGTGGCGTTGCCGCTCCACGGCGGAGGGCACGAAATGATCGCCGTGCACCGAGATCTGGGGATTGGCCGCGGCGGCGGAGCCGCCGAGGACCAGCACCTCGTCACCCTCGCCGAAGATGAACAGCTCGGTGATCCGGTCTTCCAGCGCCTGGGCGTGGAGCGGTGAGGCCAGCAACGCCAGCAGGAGAACGCAGCGCGGGAGTCGCATGGCTCCCAAACTATCGCGCCCCGCGGCGCGCGCAACGTCTGTCACCGCCGCGGTCCGGCGCGGAACCGGCTCAGCCGTGTTCGGCGCGCTCTCCCCGCACCAGGTCCACCGCGTGCTCCACGATCTCCTGCAGCACGGCCAGTCCGTCCCGCACCCCGCCGGTGCTGCCGGGAAGGTTCACGATGAGGGTGGAGCCCCGCACGCCGGCGACGCCGCGGGAGAGCGCCGCGCGGGGGAAGCGGGGATAGACGCTCATGCGCAACGCCTCGGCGATCCCCGGCGCCTCGCGCTCCAGCACGGCGCGGGTGGCCTCGGGCGTCACGTCGCGGGGGGTGAGTCCGGTGCCGCCGGTGGTGAGGACGAGATCGGCGCGCCGCTCGTCGGCCCAGGCCGCGAGCGCGCCGGCGATGCGGCCGGTCTCGTCGGGAACCAGGGCGCGGTCGGCCAGCGCGTAGCCTCTCGAGGCCACCCAGCTCGCGATCGCGTCGCCCGAGGTGTCGGCCCGCTCGCCCCGGCTGCCGGCGTCGGAGATGGTGAGGATGGCGACTCGGATCGGCATCGCCGGCTACTTCTTCCGGGCGGATCCCTTGGTATAGAAGGGACGCGGCACCACCTCGGCCGGCAGCCGCTCGCCCCGGCACTCGACCTCGAAGCGGGTGCCCGGCTTGGCGTCGGCCGCGGGGAGGTAGGTGGTGCCGATCGCCTGGCCCAGCGACGGGCTCATGGTCCCGCTCCGGACCACGTCCACGTCGCGTCCGTTGTGGTAGACCGGGTAGCCGTGGCGGGGAAAGCCCCGCCCCTCGAGCCGGAAGCCGACCAGCTTCCGGGTGACGCCGCGGGTCTTCTGGGAGCGGAGCGCCTTGTCGCCCATGAACGGGGAGCCCTTGTCGAGCTTCACGATCCAGCCGAGCCCCGCCTCGAGCGGCGTGATGGTATCGTCGATGTCGTTGCCGTAGAGCGCGTAGCCCATCTCCAGCCGGAGCGAGTCGCGGGCTCCGAGTCCGATGGGCTTGGCGCCGGCGGCGATGATGGCATTCCAGATCGCCACGGTGTCGCGGTCGCGGCAGTAGAGCTCGAAGCCGTCCTCGCCGGTGTACCCGGTGCGGGAGACGAAGCACTGCGCGCCGGCGATCTTGCCCACGCCGAAGCGGTAGTAGGCGATGTCGTCGAGCCGGGTGTCCGACAGCGGCTGGAGCAGCGCCTGCGCCCCGGGGCCCTGGAGCGCCAGCAGCCCCACCTCGTCCGAGATGTCCTTGAGCCGGACGTTGGCTCCGCCCTTCTGCTTGACGATGTGCTCCCAGGCCCGCGCCACGTTCGACGCGTTCACCACGATCATGAGCTTGTCTTCGAACCGGTACACCGTGCAGTCGTCCACGAACGTCCCTTCGCCCGTGAGCAGCGCGGAGTACTGGACCCCGCCCGACTCGAGCACCGAGATGTCGTTGCAGGTGATCCGGTTGACGAACGCGTTCCGGTCGGGACCGGTGATCTCGAACTCGCCCATGTGCGACACGTCGAACAGGCCGGCGGCGGTGCGCACCGCGTGGTGCTCGGCGAGAATCCCGGCGGAGTACTGCACCGGCATCTCCCACCCGGCGAAGGGCACCAGCTTGGCGCCGAGCGCCTTGTGGGTGTCGTAGAGTGCGGTGCGGCGGAGCTGTGACGCGGTCGTCATGTCGTCCCCATCAGCGTGGCCATCAGAGCCTTCTGTACGTGCAGGCGATTCTCCGCCTGCTGCCAGACCTTCGACTTGCGGTCCCTCGATCACTCCCTCGGACACCTCTTCACCGCGGTGCGCGGGGAGGCAGTGGAGGAAGATGGCGGCGGGATCGGCGGACGCCATCAGCGCCTCGTCCACGATGTAGCCCTGGAAGGCGCGCACCCGCTCCTCCTGCTCCTCCTCCTGGCCCATCGAAGCCCACACGTCGGTGTTCACCACGTGCGCGCCCTTCGCGGCCTCGCGCGGGTCGGCCGTCACGGTGACCCGGGTCCGCGCCGAGTTGCGCTCCAGGATGGCCGGATCCGGAAGGTAACCCTCGGGACAGGCGAGCCGGAGCTCGAAGCCCAGCGTCCCCGCGGCATTGAGCCAGCTGTTGGCCATGTTGTTCCCGTCGCCGATCCAGGCCACGACCTTTCCCTCCCAGCCGCCGAGCGTCTCGCGGATGGTCAGGAGATCGGCGAGCACCTGGCAGGGATGCAGCAGGTCGGTGAGCCCGTTGATCACGGGAATGGAGGCGAACCGGGCCAGCTCCTCGACGTCGGCGTGATCGTAGGTGCGGATCATGATGCCGTCGAGGTAGCGGGAGAGCACCCGGGCGGTGTCGCGGATCGGCTCGCCCCGGCCGAGCTGGATGTCGCGCGCGGACAGGAAGAGCGCGTGCCCGCCGAGCTGAAAGGCGCCGACCTCGAAGGAGACCCGGGTGCGGGTGCTGCTCTTGGCGAAGATCATGCCGAGCGTCTTGCCGGCCAGCGGGCGCTCGGCGTATCCCGGCTGCTTCATGCGGCCGGCGAGGTCGAACAGGGCGATCAGCTCGGGACGAGAGAAATCGGGTATGGCGAGGAAGTGGCGCGGGCTGCTCATGGCGTGCCTAACGTAGTCGCCACTTCCGGGCTATGGAAGTCCGACGCTGCGCCGGATGCGCGCGAAACGGCGATCGCCGCGCAAGCGCTCGAGTCGCGGGTCCACGTCGAGGTAGACCAGCTGCGACGCGCGGTCGGCCACCGCCTCCTCCAGCCACGCGAACGCGCGCCGGCTGTCGCCCAGCCCCTCGGCGACGGCCGCCAGCAGATAGGGCGAGACGTAGCGGTCGGCCGAGAGCGAATCGAGCCGCGCCAGGACCCCGCGCGCGTCGTCGGGGCGGCCGGCCAGGGCGTGGATCCGGCCCAGCGCCGCGAGCGCGTCCACGTCGTCCGGCGCGCGATCGAGCACGCCCCGGTAGTGCGACTCGGCGAGCTCGTAGTCGCCCTGGGTCTCGGCCAGCAGGCCGAGCAGATACCGGGTGTCATTCCGGGTCGAGTCGAGCAGCAGCGCGCGGTCCAGGCTCTCGCGGGCCTCGGCGTAGCGGCCGGCGACGAGGTAATGCCAGCCGCGGTCGGCGATGGTGAAGGGGTCGAGCGGAGTGAGCTCCTCCGCCCGGCGCGCGTGCAGCAGCGCCTCGTTGGTCCGGCCCAGGGCGGCGAGCAGGTGGGCGTACCCGCTGTGGACTTCGGGCCGGTTGGGATTGATCGCGAGCGCCTGCATGAAGGCCGAGTCGGCGCCGTCCCAGTCCCAGTCGTACAGGAAGTGCACCAGCCCGAGCGTGGCGTGCGCCGGGGCCAGGGTGGAGTCGAGCGCCAGCGCCCGCACCGCGGCGGCGCGGGCGGCCGGCATCGCGTCGGCGGGCCGGGCGCCGCCCGCCATGGCGCGCTCGGCGTGCGCCGCCGCCAGCCCGGCCCACGCGGGCGCGAAGCTGGAGTCGCGGTCGATCGCCTCCTGGTAGAGCGCGGCCGCGCGCGACGGGTCGGGCCGCCCCCAGCGTCCGCCGGCGTGACGGGCGCGAAGGTACGCGGTGTACGCGTCGAGGCTGGCCGTGGGGGCGGCCGACGGCCGGGGCCGGACTGGCGCCGGGCACCCGCATCGCCGACACGACCGACCTGCGCGATCTCGTTCTGCACCGCGAAGATGTCGCCGGGAAGCCGCTCGTAGGTCTCCGACCAGAGATCGAACCCCTCGCTCACGCTGACCAGGTGGACGGTGATGCGGAGCCGGTCGTTGGCCTGGCGCACGCTGCCCTCCAGCACGGTGCCGACGTTGAGCCGGCGGCCGGCGTCGCGGGGATCCTCCCGGCCCTTGAGCGTGAAGGCGGAGGAGGCCGCGGCCACCCGGAGTCCCGGCACCCGGCCGAGCGCCGCGATCAGCTCCTCCGTCATTCCGTCGCTGACGTATTCGTTGGCCGTATCCGGACTGGCGTTGACCAGCGGCAGCACGCCGATCGAGTTCGGTCTCGGCTCGGGCGCACGCGCGGCGGTCGGCGGGAGTCGGTGCGGTGTAGCGGAGCCAGAGCGTCACGCCCAGCAGCCCCAGCACCGCGACCGAGAAGAAGACCCAGCGCGGCGACAGCCGGCGGCGGAGCGCGACCCGCTCGCGGGTCGTGAGCTCGCGGGGTCTCGAGCGGGGAGGGCGTGTCGGCCGGCGGATCGGTCGCGGAGTCGGTGCGATGGGCCACGCGTAACAATAGGCCCACGAGCGGCGCACTGGCCAGCCGACCGGCGACCTGTAGGTTATCCCGGCATGACACTCCTCACCCGCGGGCATCCTCGCGGCGCTGCTCTCCTGTCCTTCGCGCTCCTCGCCGCCCAGGACGTCGTCGTCGTCCGCGCCGCCCGCATGCTCGACGTCGCCGGCGGGCGGATGGTGAGCCCCGCGGTGGTCACGGTGAAGGACGACCGGATCGTGTCGGTCGGCGGCAGCCCGCCCGCCGGCGCGCGGGTGCTGGACCTGGGCGACGTCACGCTGCTCCCCGGACTGATCGACCTCCACACCCACCTCACCAGCGACCTCTCGACGCCGGGCTGGGTGGCCGAGCCGGTCCGGGGCACGCCGGCATCCTGGGCGCTCCGGGGCGCGAAGAACGCGCGGATCACGCTGCGCGCCGGATTCACCACCGTGCGCGACGTGGGCGCCGGCGGGATTCGCCGACCTCGCGCTGGGGCGGGCGATCGACGCGGGGCTTCATCCCCGGGCCCCGCGATGATCGCCGTCGGGCCACGCGATCGGGATCACCGGCGGGCACTGCGACAACGACCGGCTGGGCGCCGGGCGTGGCCGAGCTGGGGCCCGAGGGCGGCGTCGCCGACGGCCCCGACGCGGTCACCCGCGCGGTGCGCTACCAGATCAAGCACGGCGCCAAGGTCATCAAGCTCTGCGCCACCGCCGGCGTGCTCTCGTTCGAGGGGTCGGTCGGGGCGCAGCAGATGGACGACGCCGAGCTGCGCGCGGCGGTGCGCGAGGCGGAGCGGCACGGCATTCCGGTCGCGGCCCACGCGCATGGCGCGGAGGGGATCCTGGCCGCGGTGCGCGCCGGCGTCACCTCCATCGAGCACGGCTCCATCCTCACTCCGCAGGTGGTCGCCGCGATGAAGCAGCGGGGCACCTGGCTGGTGCCGACGCTGTACCTGCGCGAGGGCATCCCCAAGGACCTGCTGCCCCCGCCGATCCGGGCGAAGATGGACGAGGTCACGCCGCTGATGGACCAGAGCTTCCGGCTCGCGCGTCCGCTCGGGCGTGAAGATCGCCTTCGGCACCGACGCCAGCGTGTATCCCGCACGGCGCAGAACGCGCGCGAGTTCGCCGTCCGGGTCAGGCTGGGCCAGTCGCCGCTCGAGGCCATCCGCGGCGCCACGCTCTATGCCGCGCAGGTGCTCCGGCGTGGGTGACCGCGGCGTCATCGCGCGGGGCAAGCTGGCGGACCTGGTGGCCGTGCGCGGCGATCCGCTCCGCGACATCGGCGCGCTGGAGCGGGTCGCGTTCGTGATGAAGGGCGGCGCGGTCGAGGACCTGTCCGACCCGACGCGCGCCGCCCTGCCCTGCTGGTGGTGCGGGCGGCGCGGATGGTGGACGTCGCAGCGCGGCGAGATCGTGACCCCGGCGTGGTGGTGGTGGACAGCGGGCGGATCAGGTCGGTCGGCGCGGCGGTGGTGCCCGCCGGGCGCCAGGACCCTCGACCTCGGCGACGTCACTCTGCATGCCGGGCCTGATCGACGCGCATACCCATCTCACCGGCGACTACCGATCGCGGCTGGGAGCTCCGCTCGGCGCAGGAGACGCCGGGCGACGTGGCGCTCCGCGGCGCGCGCAACGCGGGACTCACCATTCGCGCGGGATTCACCACGGTGCGCGACCTCGGCGCGTCCGACTTCGCGGACGTCGCGCTCATGCGCGCGATCGACGCCGGCTGGGTGCACGGGCCGCGCATGATCCCGGCGGGCCACGCCATCGGCATCACCGGCGGCCACTGCGACGAGACCGGCTGGGCGCCGGGCGTGCTCCGGCGCGGCGTGGAGGAGGGGATCGCCGACGGGCCCGACCAGCGTGATGGCGGCGGTGCGGAGCCAGGCGAAGTACGGCGCCAAGGTGATCAAGATCTGCGCGACCGCGGGCGTGCTCTCCCACGACGCGACGGTCGGCGCCCAGCAGCTCTCCGACGCGGAGATGGAGGCGGTGGTCGAGGAGGCGGCGCGGCACGGGCTGCGGGTGGCGGCGCACGCGCACGGCGCCGAGGGGATCGTGGCGGCGGTCGCGGCCGGGCGTGAATTCCATCGAGCACGGCTCGATGCTCACCGACGAGGCGCTGGCGCTGATGAAGGAGCGCGGCACCTGGCTGGTGCCGACCACCACGCTGCGCGACATCGAGCTGCCCGACCTGCCGCCGGCGATCCTGGCCAAGCGGCGCTCGATCGCCGCGGTGGCGAAGGAGAGTCTCCGGCGCGCGATCAAGGCGGGCGTGAAGATCGCGCTCGGCACCGACGCGGGCGTGCTGCCGCACGGCACCAACGGGCGCGAGGTGGCGGCGATGGTGAGCCGGGGGATGACGCCGGCAGACGCGCTCCGCGCGGGCACCACTCGGCGCCGCCGAGCTGCTCGGTCTGTCCGACCGCGGGGTGATCGCGGCCGGCAAGGTGGCGGATCTGATCGCGGTGGAGGGCAACCCGCTGGAGGATCCGACGGCGGTGCAGCGGGTGCGGTGGGTGATGAAGGGGGGCGCGGAGGTGTTCACGACCGCCCCACTGCCGACCCTAGGGTCGGGACGAAGGGCGGCGCGCAGGGGGGGGCAGATCGCTCCGCCGAGTCTATCGAGACAGTGAGATCGATACGATGTTGCGAAAGAACTCTCGCAGCTCCGCCGGCGCCGCGAGTGGGAAGGACCACGCCAGCAGGACCCGTCCGGCAATGATCAGCCCGGCGCTCGTCTGCACATATCCGAAGGGCCGCCGCGGATCGCGCCCCATCCCACGGTAGAATTCATCGGTCCCTATCACGTAGGCCGGACGCACCTGAAGCGAAGATCCCCAGCTTGCGTTCCTCCCCTGCCACCACGGCGCGAGCATCGACCCCGAGATCGGCGCTGAAGGTCACCTTGTCGCGCTCCGTTCCCAGCGCCGGTATGTCCAGGCCGAACCTGGGCCAGAGATTGCCGGAGACCACGAGCTCCGACTTTCCGCGGGCACCGCTCGCGGTCTGGAAGACGGGAAACACGGACGACAGCACGGCGTTGCCGCCTCCGGACAGGAAACGAGTCACCGCCTTGGCCTGGTCCTCCTCCGCATCGTTCGATTCTTCGGTGTCTCCGGATGCGGCCAGGACCCCGTCGAGTGTCGTTCGGAACGGTCCCAGGTAGTCGGTGACGATCGCGATGTTGAGTGCGCCACGATTCTCGGTGCCCGAGAGGGTGAGTTGTTGGAGTATGTCGGCGCCCTTGGGATCCCAATAGCAGCCGGCGCCTTGTGCATTCGCTACCGGCAGGAATCCCGTGAGGCTGTTTCGCTGCTCTCGGCACCGATTCTAGTTCGTTCTTCCAGCTTCGCTACTTCGTCGACTTCTCTCTGCCGCACGGGCCCTCCTGATTTCTTCCCTCAGGTCCTTTCTTGCGCCCCTTACGCTATCTCCGACGCGGCGCAAGCGCGCACAGTCGTGTCCGCCGTCTCTGCCTCCAGGGCGCTGACCGACTGTTCCGTGACGAAGATCTGGTAGTCGAGCACGTCCGCTGATCGAGTGACTCGTCACCCGTCGCTGCCGCCCAAGTGCCTTGAGTCGCCGCCTGACCTTTCAGCCGCGAACTGGTTTGCCTCCCGCCCCCGCGGCCTGCCCCCTCGAGACCGAAGGAGGAGGGCTTTCCTTGCCCGCCAATGGCAGGAACGTCTGGCCATACCCGGGTTCGGCAAGGCGGAGAAGTGTGAGCATGCCGAGGCCGATCAGAACCGATCTGGGGAGCATTGTTGGCACGACCTCCTCGGTGTCGCCGGGACGTGGCGACATGGCGCTCGCGCAACGGTGGCCGGCCGCTCCGAAAGTGAAAGCGGCCGATTCGGCTCATTCAGCCTTCCGGCTTTGGAGCATGGCGAGCTCTGTCGTGAGCACGCTCGCTCGCCTAGGCTCGCGCGGCAGGGGCTTACCCGAGACAGGACGATCACTTCTTGAACGGCGGCGGCGGAGGCTGGGTGGCATCCTGCGGCGGACCACCCGACCCTCCCGATCCACCGGTTCCCGCCTTCAGGTCGTCCAGCTCGCCGAGCACATCATTGCCCCATTCCTCCAGTTCCTTGCCGTACTTGATCAGGGCGGCGCACATCTCCTCGAGATTGTCGGCGCACGATACCGATTGGTACGGGCTGGGTGGACGAGGCTTCCTGGGGGTGGGACTGGGTGTCGAGCCGGTCATGCTACACCTCCATTATCGACGATGAAGAAGGCAAGAAACGTGGACAGTTGCTATCACCTCACGCTTGGATGCGCAACCGCAGGCCTTCCGCGCGACCACGCTGTCCCAGCGCCACCGCCACGCGTTCGCGCAGCGCCAGCGCCGAGGGGAGAAAGGCGAGATGAATGACCGGCTGTGGGGCCTCGAGCCGGCCGGCCACCTGGTCGGCGCGAACGAGATCTCCCTGGGCGACCAACAGCCGCGCGAGCGTCAATCGCTCTCCGGCGAGGGACTCCACGGCTGCCATTCGAGATCCCCGGGTGGGGCGTTGGGTTTCAGCGCCGTGAGCTTCGCAGCGCTGAGGCTGAATCGCCACGTGCGAGCGTCAGGTGCGCCCCGATGACCTTCGCCAGCAATGAGTCCACACGGGCACCGGACTAATCGGCGCTGGCTTCGAGAACCTGAGAGATTGCCGACAGAGCCGGGACGTCGCTTCGATGTGCTGCCCAGACGCCGAGCGCCCACAGCATCGCGCCACCCATTTCGGAGTACTTTGTCCCGAATTCACGGGCGACCGCGGCAGCCCGGTCATCGAGACCCGACACTGCCGTTGCATCGATCAGATACAGCACGGCCCCCCCAGGTCCGCCGCTTCCGGTGCATCGAGAAGCTCTCGAACCTCAGTCAGTCTCCCCTCGGCGATTAGCGCGCTTTGCAATCCCAGCAGCGCACCCCACCGATAACTGGCTCCGGCGGTCTCGCTCGCGAGCACCGCCCTGAAGCCGGCTCGGGCGCAGGCCGACTGCGCGCCTCCGACCGACAACAGGCGCGAGGCGAGCAGGACCTGGCCGGGGTCGCGCCGGGCGAACGCGGCCAGTCCATTTCGGCTGGCCCTTCGCGCACGCAGCGCAGCATGAGGTCGAGCCGAGCGCTGACGGCGGAGTCGGGCTCAGCCTGCTGAAAGGCGGAGATCATCCGGCGCGCCGCGGTGGTGTCGCCCTGGCGGAGCGCGATCTCCGAGAGATGCAGGAGCGGGGGAGCAAAGCTGGAGTCGATCTGGCGGCGCTCTGAGAAAGCCGCTTCCGCCAGAGAGTCGGGTGCATTCACCGCCGGGAGCAGGTGGTAGTACGCCTCGCCCAGTGCCGCCCAGGCCTGCTCCACAGGGATCGAGGTCGATGGCGCGCCTGTACTCCGCGACGGCGGTCGCCGGCGCCAACGAGGTAGTCGCGGAGGCCCTTGGCAAAGCTCGAATACCGCGGGGGGAGCCAGTGGCGTGTGTTCGAGAGCTCCTCCACCAGCTGGAGCGCCTCCTGGTTCGACTCCCTCCAGTTGGCCGCCTGCGCGCACCCTTGAGCGCCGCGATGGCCAGCGACGAGTCCTCCTTGACCGCCCGCCGGTAATGGTCAAGCGCGCTCGAGAAGCTGACCCGACGGTAGTCGTGCTCCCCCTGGAGAAACTCGGCGATCGCGGTGGGGCGGCGTTGCGCGAGCGCGCTCAGATCGACCTGCCTGCCAGGCTCCAGGAGCGGAGGTAGAAGTCCCGCGACGGCCTCGAGACCCAGCCGGGGAATCGCCGCCGCCGCCGGGCCGGAGGCGCCGGCTCGGGCAACCACGGAATCGCCCCGCACATCGTGCAGCCGCAGGACCACAGTGGTGGAGTCGGGAGCACGGACGATCCGGCCGTCGATGTAGTATCGGGCCTTCTGTCTGCGACCGATCGCGTTCGCCTTGCTGCTGGGCAGCGGCCCGGGCTCGGCCCGCTCGGTCTCGCTAGCCATTCCCAGCCCTCCAGCCAGCGCAGCCCGGGCGCCCTCTCGAGGGCATATCCCACGTACGTGGCCGCGCCCTCGCCGGCCCCCCCTCCACCCTCGTCGCTAAGCGGAAACACCACGACACGCCTGGGATCCAGCATGTCTCCGGTGCGGATTTTCCGGTTCCAGATCACCCAGCCACCGAACAGCAGCGACGCGAGGACCGCCGTTCCCACCAGCCAGCGTCCGGCCGGGAAAGCGTTCGGGCGCGGCGCGACCGCATGGGAGGCGGCCTCGAGCTGCAGCGCGAACTCATCGGTCGTGGCGAAGCGATCCGCAGGCACCTTGGCGAGCGCGTGCTCGTCACCTCCTGCACGCGATCGGAGTGGTCGGTCGTACCACCTTCAGTGAGGGGGGTGGATCGTGCAGATGACGCGCCAACGGCCTGCGAGGTGCGGCCTCCGAACGGCGGCTCGCCCGCGAGCATCTCGTAGACCACGCACCCAGCGCGTAGATATCCGCGCGGCCATCGACACGGCTGTCGCCACTGGCTTGCTCCGGGCTCATGTAGGCCGGGGTACCGACCGCCATTCCGGACGCGGTCAATTCCTCACCTCCGGCCTCGGCGCCAGGGCGCGGGCCACACCGAAATCCGCCACCACCGCCTGGGTCCCGGCGAGGAGGATGTTGGCCGGCTTGATGTCGCGGTGCACGATTCGTGGCGGTGTGCATAGTGAGCGCATGCGCGACCTGGCAGGCGATCCGGATCGTGTCCGCTTTCGGCAGCTGCCGCTCTCGCTCCAGCCGCTGGCGGAGGGACTCCCCCTCCACATAGGGCATCGTGTAGTAGAGCACGCCCGTCGGTCTCCCCGAATCGTGCAAGGCAGATGTGCGGGTGCTGCAGGCGGGCGGCGATCCGGATCTCGCGCAGGAAGCGCTCGGTACCCAGCGCGGCGGCGATCTCGGCCGGAGGACCTTGAGGCCACCGGCGCCTGCCGGAGTCGGGTCGCACGGCACCACCGCCATGCCCCCGCGGCCCACTCGCGCACCGGCTCGTAGCGTTTCCCGATGGTGTCCTGCAACCGATCCAGCAGCGCCAGCTCGGTCATCCCCCCACCTCCGTCCCTCTAGGCCGGCTCGTTCCCCGCTGCAAGTTCCGGCTAGAAGCCCAAGGCATTCCCGATCCGTCGCAGGTCGGGCATGGTGCCGATGTTCCCGTCCTGCGCGCTCTGCTTCCTGCCGTGCTGGGTCAGAACGTCCTCATCCCGGCTGGGTCCAGGACAGCGTTGTTCGCGAGCACGTGCATGTGCTGGGTGAGGATCGCGGCGCCGGCGACCACGGCCGAGGCACCACTGGTGTGACTGAAGGCGGCGGTGTAGGTGCGGTTGGCGTTCCCCCCCGCCCTGGTCGAGATCCCCCCACCCGCGGTCACGAGACCAAGATCCCGGGCGCATCGCAATCCACCCGGTCACCATAGTTGGAGCTACCCAGGCGCTCGTGGGACTTCGCGTTCATGCTCGCGGGCCCAGCGCTTCACCGACGGATGCGCCGACCATGATCGCCCCCGAGGGGGGGCGGGTGGTGGGGAAGGCAGGGTCGAGATTCCGACCGGCGTTTCCAGCCGCTTCGATGACGATGATTCCCTTGCTGGACGCGGCCTGGATGGCGGTCATCTCCGCGCCGGAATTGGCGAGCTCGATCGGGCCATGGTTCCAGGTTTGCGCCTCGAGCGACAGGACGTCGCCGACCGCGAGGCTGAACGCGGCTTTCCCGATGGCATCGGCCACGTTGGCTGACGACGCGCCGTCCCAGTGGGAGGCGAGGAACACCGAGGTGACCCCAGGCGCGATACCGACACCACCCTTGGCATTGTCGATCGCGACGACGAGGCCCAGGACGCTCGTGCCGTGATCGGCATTGGCGGGATCGTTCAGGTGACAGAGGAGTTTGGAGGGCATCTTCGCCTTGAGATCCTGATGCGACCGATTCCACCCCATCTCGACATCCGCGAACCCGATACCCGCGCCATCCACGTTCGCACTCCAGGCGAACTTGGCATCGATCCCGGTCGACGCCGGTCGAGGTGGAACTGTTGTTTGGCGTACTTATCGTTTGTCCAGTTGACCGGTGGAGGCCCGACCGCCTCCTCGAGATGTACCGACTCGAACACGTCGGTCATCGGCCGCATTCCTTGGGATAGCCTTGGCCCGTCGCCAGCGGATACTGAACGCGATCAGCGGCAGATCGCACGCGTCCGCGATGCGTTTGAAATGCGCGAGCGCCATGTCCACCGTCTGCCCCATCGTGAACGGCGCGGGTGGAAACACGAGCAGCGCGGAGGCGCCGCCCGCCGCGGCCATTTTGGCGATGCGCGCCGCCTCAAGGCTGCCGTCCGCCCAGATGCCATGCACCAGCGGCAGCCTGTCGCCGATCTCGTCCTGCGTGAGATCGAGCACGCGGCGCTGCTCGTCGAACGTGCAGGACGCAACCTCGGTCGAATGCGCGTTGATGGTCAGCGCCGAGATGCCCTCGGTTGCGCCGACATCCCGGATGTGGCTGCGGAACGCGCGCTCGTCGATCGAGAGGTCGTCGTTGAACGGCAGCAAGATCGCCGGAATGACGCCGTTCGGCAGATAGCTGTGTCGGGGCATGGTGGCTCTCTCAGGCACAGGGCTTCGGTGAGCAGTCACTCAATACACCACAACGGCAGCCCGGTTCCAGCCGCCTCACTCCGCCAGCTTTGCGTGCTGGATGAGCGCCGACAACTTCGCCCGCTCCTGTTCGATGTTCTTCGCGAAGTCCGCGGGCGTATTGACGATCGGAGAAAACTGCATCGCCACGAGCCGGTCGCGGATCGCCGGATCGGCAACAGCGTCGGACACGGCTTTGTGCAGTGCCGACGTGATCTGTGGCGGCAGTCCCTTGGGACCGAGAAGAGCGATCCAACCCATCATCGCATATCCGGTCAGGCCGGTTTCGGCCACGGTCGGAAGGTCCGGCGACAGCACGTTTCGCATCGGCCCGGTGGAGGCAATCGGAAAGAGCTTCTTTGCGTCGACAAATGAAGCCACGACCGCCCGCGTCACGATGATGAAATCCGTGTGCTCTCCGGCAACCGATGTCCCGGCGGCGGCATCCCCGTTGTGCTTGACGATGGTGAAGTCGAGGCCGCTGTCCTTCTTCAAGAGTTCGGCGGCGAGGTGCGGAAAGCTGCCATTGGCCGTTGTCGCCGCATTGATCTTGCCGGGCTGCTGCCGGATCAACGCCAGCAGTTCCGGCAGGGTCTTGATGTTGAGGCTGGTCCGCGTCGCCACGATGAAGTCGTTGGTCACGACCTGCGTGATCGGCTCGAGATCGGTAACGGCCGAGCGCGGATAAAGCGATGGATTGGCAGTGACCGTCCCCGCCACGGTCATCAACAGTGTGTAGCCGTCCGGCGCCGCCTTGGAGACCTCTCCCGCCGCAATATTCCCGTTCGCGCCGGCCTTGTTGTCGATGATGATCGGCTGGCCAAGCTGCTCGGACATCTTGGGCGTGATCAACCGCGCGATGATATCCGGAGCCGTGCCGGCGGGAGCACTCACGACGAGTTCGAATGGGACGAATGGGATAGGCGTCCGCACCCGGTGCCAGCACGCCGAGCAGCAGGATCGATGCGAGAGCCCGTGTCACGTTCGCTATCATTGTCTCCCCCAGAAGCCGCTTATCCCGCTCTAACTTTTTGCGAACCGCGGAAACAGTTTTTCTGCGTTGCCTCTATCGATCGAGCGGCGTTGCGCGCCATCGAGCGCAAAGTCGTTGTAGAGCCTGGTGAAGTGCGCCGCTCTGTCGCGGGTCGCGTACGGCCAGTCCGTTCCAAACGTGATGCGCGCTGGATCCGCGAAAGCAAGCAGCGACGGCAACGAGAAGCGGCTGCTGGACAGAGCGACGTCAAAATAGAACTGCTGCAGACGCGCCACGCCGGCCGCATAATCGTTGTTGTCGGGAGAGCAAATTCTCGCGATGCGTTCGGCCGCGTACGGCACGAAGCCGCCGCCGTGCGAGAGAATGATCTTCAAGTCGGGAAATCGCTCCAGGACTCCCATCTTGGCCATGTTGATGGCGGCGCGCGTCGTATCCAGCAGGAAGTCCGCGGAAAAAGGCGGAATATCCTTTGCGCGCGGCCCGGTCAGTTCGGACGGATGGACAAAGATCACCGCCTTCCGCCGATTCAACTCTTCCATCAAGGGATTCCACGCCGGGTCGCCGAGATAGATGTTGTTCATCGCGCAGTGCAGAACAATGCCGTCGGCCTTGAGGACGTCGAAGGCATATGCGGCTTCGGCGAGCGATCCATCGAGGTCGGGCAGGACAACAGATGCGTAGAAGCCGAAACGGTCCGGATGCCGCCTGACAGCATCGGCGGCGTATTCGTTCACCTCTCGCGCTTTGCGCCGTGCTTCCGCGTCGTCCCCCAAATGGACGCCGGGCGTAGAGATCGAGAGGATCGCGGCGTCAACATTGTTGTCCGCCATCACCTCGAGCGCTTGTTCAGGGCTTCATTTGGGGATGGGCATGCCGCCCGCCGCCATGCCTTTGGCGATCAGCCACTCGGCATAGGCGGGCGGGACAACGTGCAGATGCGTGTCGATGCGGCCGGCGGCCATGCGTGTGCTCAGGCGCCTTCCATGATGCGGATGTCGCGGTCCGCGCCGTTGCCGAGCGCGTCGAGCGCCGCCTTGTAGCCGGCCGAGTCATGCGCGGCCTGTGCTGCCGCGACGCTGTCGAACTCGATCACCACGCAGCGCTGGTTCAGGCCGTTCTCGTAGGTCTTGGCCGGGGTGCCGCGCGCGAGAAACTTGCCGCCCGCCGCCTGGATTGCCGGGCCGGCGAGCTTCGCGTAGGCCGCAAGCTTGTCGGGATCGGAAATCGACCGGTAGGTCGCGACCCAATACGCCTTCGCCATGGTGTTTTCTCCCTTTCGTTTGTTTGATCGTAGCCCGGATGGAGCGAAGCGCAATCCGGGAATTTTTAGCTGCGCATGATCTTATCCGAAAACCGGTACCCACTTTTCGGGATCATGCGCTATCTGGCTTCGCCGAGAAATCCAGCCTGCAATTGCCGCAGCCGCGCAAGCGCTGCTTCCGACAGCGGCCCCTTCTTGACCGCCGCGATGGCGGCCTCCAGCTCCTCGATATTCGCAAGGCCGATCTCGGTAGTGGAGAGGTTCTTGTTGGCGATCGCGAAGCGCATGGCGAGTCTCGGTGAGGCTCGCGGCGTGACCCTCGCGCACCATCGGTTCGAGCCGCCGCGCGCGCGCAACGTCCGCCGCATAGCTCGCGCCCGAGCCGATCGGCTCGACTGCCGCAAGGCCGAGCGGATTGCGCTGCTCGCTGCCCCGACAGCGCGCCGCCCGCAAGCACGCGGATGCCGATGGTGCCGACGCCGTGCCGCGCCGCGAGATCGAGGATGCGGCCGTAGTCCTGCGCCGGATAGGCAGCCGGCATCGCCTCGCCGGCGCTCGGGTTGAGCGCGTTGTAGGGCACCTGCGCGGTATCGAACGCGCCCGACGCGACCAGCGCATGCAGGCCGGCCGTGTCGCCGATCGCCGTGAAGCCGATGAACCGCGTCTTGCCCTGCTCGCGCGCGCGCTGAAACGCCGGCACCACGCTCGTCGAGCACTTCATCCGCGCTCATTGTCTGCCCGTCGGCTCGCACCGATCGTGTTGTGCAACTGAAACACGTCGACATGATCGCGCTTCAGCCTTTTCAGCGATCGCGTCGAGCGAGGCCGCGACCGACGCGGCGTTCGCGTTCCGCCGGCAGGCGCACCTTGGTCGAGACGATCACGTCGGGCTTCAGCGCGCCGAGCACGCGGCCGAGATTTTCCTCCGACGCGCCGTTGCCATAGCCGGGCGCGGTGTCGAAATGATTGATGCCGGCTTCGAGCGCGCGCGCGACCGCGCGCTCCTGGTCGACCGAAGCGCCGCGCGTCATCAGCCCGCCGACCGCGCCACAGCCGAACGTGAGCATCGAGACATTCAGGCCGGTGCGGCCGAGTTTGCGTTTTTCCATGACCCTTCACTAGCGCGAAAGGAGGAGCACGTCATTCCCTCCGTTCGTCCCCGCGAAAGCGGGGACCCAGGGCCAAGACAAAGATAAGGACTGGATGCCCGCTTTCGCGGGCATGAGCGGACGGTGCCGGATGACGCATGTTCCCGCGATCACAACATGACCTCCTGATCCGCACACTCCCGCCTGATTCCACCAGCACTCAGGCGCCGGGACGGAGGGCTCACTGACATTGGAGCACTTCATGCTTATTGGCGTCATCGCGCTTGCATTGGTCGCAGTCGCGCAACCGGCTTTGGCCGCAAAAAACTCGCACCGGCATTCCCACCACACGAGGACCCATCACGTTCAACGATCCGCCGACGCGCCGCCGGCGTTCGTGCGCACCGATGCGACTGACACGCCGGTCTTCTTCAGCGATCCGTCGTTTCCGAACCGCGCGTGGTCTCCGCCTTCCACGCAGCAAATCTCAAGCTTCGAGCCTGCGCGGCGCCCACGCAGCGCACCGGCCCGCGACGGCGCGCTCGACGCCATGATCGCGCACCACGCGGCCGCGAACGGCTTGCCCGTAGAGCTCGTGCATCGTGTGGTGATCCGCGAGAGCCGCTACAATCCGCGCGGGCGCAACGGCGGCAATCTCGGCCTGATGCAGATCAAGCACGCGACCGCGCGCGGCGTCGGCTACACCGGCTCGGCCGCGGGCCTGTTCGATGCCGAAACCAACCTCACGTATGCGGTGCGCTATCTCGCGGGCGCCTGGCGCGCCGCCGGCGGCAACGCAGGCCGCGCGGTTTCGCTCTATGCGAGCGGCTACCATGGCCGCGCCGTGCGTCAGCCCGCGCAACGGGCGGTGGCGCGGTCGTCCGATCGGGAGCTTCGGTCGGCGCCTGTCGCGCTGCGCGAAGCGGGCTTAGTCCTGATGCGCGACGACGCCGTGCGATATCGGTGATCCGGCCGAACGGCAGACAAATCAGAACAGGCTCGCCTGCCCGTCGTCGATCTTTGCCTTTTCCTTCTTCGCGGGCTTGGGCTTCGGCGGCTCGACCGGCTCCGGCTCGAGCAGCGGCTCGATCAGCATCGGTGAATCGTTCGCCGTGCGATTGACCGCGCTCGACACCTCATAAGCCTCCAGCAGCGCATCCGCGCGGGCTGGATCACGCGCGGCCGCCATCTCGCCATCGACCTTCGGATCGAGCCAGAAATCGAATGCCTCGGGCGGCACGATCACCGGCATGCGGTCATGGATGTGCGCGATCGAGCGGCTCGCCGTGGTGGTGACGATCGCGGCGGTTTCCAGCTCCTCGCCGTTCGGCCCCATCCAGCTTTCCCACAGGCCCGCGAACGCCATCGGCTCGCCGGACTTGAGCCGCACGAAATACGGCCGCTTGCTTCTCGCCCTCGCGCTTCCATTCGTAGAAGCCGTCGGCCGGAAACAGGCAGCGCCGCCGCTTCATGGCGTTGCGGAAGGCGGGCTTGTCGAGCACCGATTCGCCGCGCGCATTGATCAGCAGCGAAAACGCGCGCGGGTCCTTCACCCAGGCCGGGATCAGCCCCCAGCGCACCAGCGCGAACTGCCGCTTGCCCTCGGCCATGCGCACGATCGGCACCGGCTGGGTCGGCGCCACGTTGTAGCGCGGCGGGAAATTCGGCTGCTCCAGATAGCGGAACAGCGGCCGCATCGCCTCCGGCGCAGTGGTGATCGCATAGCGTCCGCACATGACTGGCGCTGCCGTGCTGGCCTTGATTCTTAATGCGGATTTAACCATGCCCGACAAGACTGCCTAGACCCGAACAGGCTGCGCCGCACGACCTGATGACAGCTTCCGCTCCCCTGCTCTCCGACGACGAGCGTGTCCGGCGCCTCGATCCGGCGCGGCTGGCGGCCGCCAACATCAATCCGAAGACCGGGCTCGCGACCGACTATCTCAACCATTTCAACGAAGCGATCATGCTGCTCGACCTGCTGCCGCACACGCCGGAGTGCATCGTCGAGCTGATCGGCTGGGAGCCGTTGAGCTACGAGGAGCATTTCGCGGCCTCGCACTTCAAGGACAAGGAACTGGCGATCGCCGCCTATGAGGCGGCCGAGCCGATCGCGCGCGTGCGGCTCGACGAGCTCGCCGACACCATGAACGCGCTGCTGGTCGCGACCTGCGAGGCGTTCCAGCGGCGCTCGTCGCTCGACGCCGCGAACGCGCTCGCCGCCGAGACCGCGGCGCGGCTCAAGCCGCTGGTCGCGCGCGCCGGCGCGGTGATCAACGGCTACGACATCGCGACGTCCGAAGACATGACGACCGGCGAGCAGCAGGCGACCGTCGACGCGCTGCTCGAGCGCTGAGCCGACATGACCGATCCCCGCATCTATCCCGACCGGCCGTTCCTGGCCGTCAGCGCCGCGATCATCCGCGACGGCCATGTGCTGGTCGCGCGGCGCGCCAAGGGCGCGAGCACCGGCGCTGTTCACGCTGCCGGGCGGCGTGGTCGAGGCCGGCGAGACGCTGCATCGAGGCGGTCGTGCGCGAGGTCGCGAGGAAACCGGCATCGCGATCGAGCCGGTCGCGCTCGCCGGCCACCGCGAATTCATCACCCGCGACGAGGCCGGCCGCGTGTCGCGCCATTTCGTGATCCTGTGCTTTGCGGCGCGCTGGCTCGCGGGCGAAGGCACGCCGCAACTGGAGGAACTGTCCGAGCTGCGCTGGCTGCGGCCGGCGGAGCTTGCGGCGCTGAAGACGACCGAAGGCCTCGCGACATCGTCGCGGCGGCGTTCGAGCGGATGGAAGCCGGGCATAAACCACGCGCGCGTGACGCGCCTTGCCCTCGCCGCAAGCGGCGGGCATATCCGTCGCCATGCCTCGCCTGCGTCGCGCATCCTTCTCCTCGTGTCGTGCTCGTCCGCGACTGCCGCCGCACGCGCAGGCGCCGCAGGGCGGGCGCGCGCCCTATGAGAGCGACCTGCAGCGGCTCGCCGAAATCCTCGGCGCGCTGCATTACCTGCGCGACATCTGCGGCGCGCGCGAAGGCCAGACCTGGCGCAACGAGATGCAGGCGCTGGTCGATGCCGAGGCGCCGAGCGGCGAGCGGCGCGAGCGCCTGATCGCGAGCTTCAACCGCGGCTACCGCGGCTTCCAGCAGACCTACCGCACCTGCACGCCGGCGGCCGATTTCGCGATCCGCCGCTACCTCGAAGAAGGCTCGAAAATCGCGCGCGACATCACGGCGCGCTATGCGAATTAAATTGTCCGGTTCCCGGTAACCGGCATTGCTATGCGGCCGTTAACCTTTCCTAAAGTCTCGCCTATTCGCCGCAAAACCGCATGCTAACGTCCGCGCGGCTGGGACGGCGCCATCCGATGCGCCGCGTGACGGTTTGCAGACATGAGCATTGCGGCGCGCATCGATTCGGCCCGGGAGCCGGTCTCCGACAACGAGCAAAAGCAGATCGCGCTGAGCTATCTGCTACGAGGCGTGGAGCGAGGCGCGGCTCGACGGCGTCGACGGCGATTGCCTGGCGCAGGCCTGCGCTGTTCAGCGCGCTGAGCGAACTCGTGACCACCTACGGCGAAGACGCGACCGCCAAATACGCCGAAGGGCTTCCGGCCCGCATCCGCAACGGCGAATTCTCGATGCAGATGTCGCGCCAGTAACGCCTTTTCTCGAACGCGTTCTAATTCTCCGACCCTTGAGCCGGCCCGATCCGCGCCCTACGTTGCGGCGTGACGGAAGGACTCTGCGATGAAAGCGGCTCTGTTGCCCGAGCGCGGCGTGGTCAAGGTTGCGGGCGAAGACGCGCGCAAGTTCCTCAACGGGCTGCTCACCACCGACATCGACAAGGTGACGCCCGAGACGCGCCGCATTCGCCGCGCTGCTCACCCCGCAGGGCAAGATCATGGTCGACATGATCGTGGCCGAGGCGCCGGCCGAGGACGGCGGCGGCTTCTTCCTCGACTGCCCGCGCGCGCTTCGCCCAGACGCTGGTCGACCGGCTCAATTTCTACAAGCTGCGCGCCAAGGTGATCGTCGAGGACCTCTCCGAGGTGCTCGGCGTGATGGCGATCTGGGACGGCGCGGCGAAACCGAATACGGCCTGTGCTACGCCGACCCGCGCCTGCCCGCGCTCGGCATTCGCTGCATGCTGCCGCCGCATCTTGCCGCGGAAGCCGCGGCCGATCTTGGCGCGACGCTCGTCGAGGACGAGCGAATACGAGGCGCATCGCATCGCGCTCGGCGCGCCGCGCGGCGGGCTCGACTTCCACTACAACGACGCCTTCCCGCACGAAGCCGACATGGACCAGCTCAACGGCATCGATTTCGAGAAGGGCTGTTACGTCGGCCAGGAGGTCGTCTCGCGCGTCGAGCATCGCGGCACCGCGCGCAAGCGCGTCGTGCCGGTGACTGTTCGAGGATTTCGCGCCCGAGGCGGGCGTGCCGGTCAAGGTCGGCGACATCGAGGTCGGCGTCATGGGCTCGTCCGCGCGCGGACGCGGCCTCGCGATGCTGCATCTCGGCCGGATCGGCGACGCGCTCGCGGCCGGCACAGCCGATCATTTCCGGCGGCATCGCGCTCACGCCGGTGAAGCCGGACTGGGCGCAGTTCGACTGGCCGGGCGAAGCGAAGGCGGCGGAGTAGCAGACTCGCGACTATACAGAAGTTCCAGACGTAGCCGAGCGGCCGAGCAGCAAGGCTGCGCGCTGCAAAGTCTCGATCGTGACGTTGCCCTTTTCGGGATCGAGAATACGATCGACCTGCGCGCGACTTGTCCGCATCAGATCGGCCAACCGCTTCTTCGTCATATGCTTGGCCTTCATTTCCTCGGCAAGTTGCCAGGCAATGACGCTCTTTGATCAGCCTTCGCAGTTGAGCTTTCGAGAGATGCCCTCCTCGTCGAGGAAATCCTCCAGGCTCGATCCGATGTGCTTCTTCTTGAACTTCACTGCTGCAACTCCTTCAATCTCTTGCGCGCCAATTCGATCTCGCGCTCCAGGCGTCTTTTGCGACTTCTTGATGAAACCGCTGCAGGATCACGAGTTGTGGTTCCTCGCTCGTCGCTGAACAGCAGTCGCGCCTCGCGACGGCTTGGCAAGCGACGAACGCAAGCTCCCAGATCGTGATCGACCAGCTTGCGGAACCAGCGGCATGCCAATGCGGCCAGCCAAACTGGAGCATCCGAAGATCGTCGCCGATGACGGTTCGATCGCCCTTTGCCCGAGAGCCGCGCAACCATTCGCGAACCGGCTCGCGACCCGAGGCTGAGCGCCAGAAGGCAACCGGAATCGGCTTCTGGACCGGGCGATCATCGGCGCATACTCGTTGTATCATATATGATACGTTTTGCAAACCGACATTTGCCGTCGGCTAAATGGACCTCATGTCCGCCCTCCTCCATCCCGACGGCCTGCATCGCTGCCCGTGGCCGGGGCAGGACCCGTTCTACGTCGCCTATCACGACGACGAATGGGGCGTGCCGGAATACGACGACCGCGCGCTCTACGAAAAGCTGATGCTCGACGGCTTCCAGGCCGGGCTTTCGTGGATCACGATCCTGCGCAAGCGCGAGAATTTCCGCAAAGCGTTCGACGGCTTCGAGCCGGCGAAGATCGCGCGCTATACGCCGAAGAAAATCGAGCGGCTGATGCAGGACGCCGGCATCGTGCGCAACCGCATGAAGATCGAGGGCGCGATCGAATCCGCGCGCGGCTATCTCGACGCGATGGAAAAAGGCCCGGGCTTCTCCAAGCTGCTATGGGGCTTTCTCGACGGCGCGCCGAAGGTCAACCGCTTCAACTCGCACAAACAGGTGCCGGCCGACAGCCCGGTATCGAAAGCGATGTCGAAGGAATTGGCGGCCGCGGATTCAAGTTCGTCGGGCCGACGATCGTCTATGCCTTCATGCAGGCGACCGGGATGGTCAACGACCATCTGGTCGACTGCTCACCGCACGAACATCTTGCAACTAGGCGCACAAGCCCCGCGAACAAATAACCGGGGCACGGATCTGTACGGCACTTCGCGAAGACCTTTGCTGATCAGGAAATCGTCCTTCTTGAGCTTGGTGCCCTTCATCTCCTCGCGCATCCAGACCGGCGTCACGCCGCGGCCGGACCAGAGGATTTTCGGGTCCTTGCGCGAGCGGTATTTCGGCGTCGGCCTTTTTGCGCGTGCCCTTTTTGCGTCGCTCCGCGCCGACGGCGCGCATGACGCGCGACGGCCTTGGCCGACGCATAGCCGGACAATTCGGACAACTTTTCCTCGAAATAAGAGCGTTGCTCGCTCACCTTTTTCTTCAGCAGGCTTTCCAGTCCGTCGATGTATTGGCGCAGCTGGCCAATATCCATTTTATCGGGAGATTTTGCGCCGGGGGGCCGGCCTCTTCGCTTGGCTTTCTTCGCCATGATTGACCTTTTTGGGTTTACCGAATGTGCGATTCAAGCGGCCTTCGGCAGGAGCTGCAACGTGTGGCGGATAGCCCGGGGACCATAGTCGCCGTGCATCGAAACAATAAACTAACGGATATTGGCCGCCTCGCTTGATTCTCGGTCATATCCCTTTAACGAGCCGGTGCAAAGCAACCCTGCATTGTTGCCGGTGCGCGATTGGCGAATATCGGCAGTGTGAGATCCGCACGACATTGCTCTGCGCTCGCCGCAAACGGCTTGGAGTTCGACACGCACATGCGCATGATCCCCAGTCGCCGTGCAGAGGTTATCCTCTAGCTTGCGTGCCGATGACTCGCGCCGTCCGCCCGCGCCCAGTCACGGCACCAGGTCGCGCACGGGCGCGCGCGCCTGGCAGCGCATGCTGTCCGGCCGCCGGCTCGACCTGCTCGACCCCTCGCCGCTCGATGTCGAGATCGAGGACATCGCGCACGGGCTCGCGCGCGTCGCGCGCTGGAACGGGCAGACCTCCGGCGCGCATATCTTCTCGGTCGCGCAGCACACGCTGCTGGTCGAGGCGATCGCGCGGCGGCGCACCAGCCTCGACGCGCGCGCGCGGCTCGCGATCCTGCTGCACGACGCGCCCGAATACGTGATCGGCGACATGATCACGCCGTTCAAGGCGGTGATCGGCGAAGCCTACAAGGCGGTGGAGCAGCGCCTGCTCGCCGCGATCCATCTGCGATTCGGCCTGCCGCCCGCACTGCCGGCCGAACTGACGCGACTGATCAAGGCTGCCGACCGCGCCGCGGCCTATCTGGAGGCGACGCGGCTTGCGGGCTTTGCGCGACAGCGAAGCGACGGCGCTTCTTCGGCACGCCGCCCGAGGTTCCGGCGGCGCTTCGAAAGGGATTATCTAACGCCCTGGTCCGCCAAGGATGCGGAAGGCGCGCTATCCTGAAACGATTTGCGAATTGACGAGGATTGATATGAGCGCGCTTCGCGCACCGGATGACATTGAGAATCGATGATTCACGTCTGTTCCCTTGCCCGCCTGCACGACACGGTGCGCGAAACCGGCGCGCGCCATGTGGTGACGCTGATCAAGGACATCTCGCTGGTGCACCGGCCCGCGACGATCACGGCGGAAAATCATCTGCTGCTCGACATGGACGACATCACCGACCACATCGAGGGCTATGTGGCGCCGGCCGAGGAGCATGTCGGCGACCTGCTGCGCTTCGTGCGCGCATGGGATCGCGCCACGCCGCTGGTGGTGCACTGCTATGCGGGCATCAGCCGCTCGACCGCGGGCGCGTTCGTCACCGCCTGCGCGCTCAATCCGCAGCGCGACGAGACGACGATCGCGCGCGCGCTGCGCGATGCCTCGCCGACCGCGACGCCGAACATCCGCATCGTGTCGCTCGCCGACCGCATGCTCGGGCGCGACGGCCGCATGGTCGCGGCGATCCGAGTCGATCGGCCCCGGCATGCGCGGCCTACGCGAGCGAACCGTTCCGGCTCGATCTCGAATAGGCGATGGCCGACACCGCCCTCACGCCGATCGAAATCGGGCTGACCGCCGCGATCGTCGCGGTGGAGGACGGCGAGCCGGCGATCCTGGTCGCGGGCGACGGCGAGAAAGCCGAGCCGCGCGCCGGCCTGCCGTTCGGCCCGTTCGATCCGCTGGCGCACCGCACCTTCGAGATCGGCCTGCGCGCCTGGGTCGAGGCGCAGACCGGCCTGCGCGTCGGCTATGTCGAGCAGCTTTACACGTTCGGCGACCGCGGCCGCCATGCGGGCCCGGCCGACGTCGGGCCGCACATGGTCTCGGTCGGCTATCTCGCGCTCACCCGCATGCCGGAAAGCGCCGCCGCGCTGAAGACCGGCGGCGCCGGCTTCGAGCCGTGGTACCGCTTCTTTCCGTGGGAGGACTGGCGCGAGAAGCGCCCCGCGATCCTCGACACGATCATCCCGCTGCTCAACGAATGGACCGCGCCGCCGCATGGCGAGCTTGGCCGCGCGCTCGGCTGGCGCGAGCGGCTGCGGCTCTGCTTCGGCGTCGGCGGCTCGCCGTGGGACGAGGAGAAGGTGCTCGACCGCTACGAGATGCTCTACGAGGCGGGCCTGATCGAGGAGGCAAGGCGCGACGGCCGCGCAGTGCCGCGCTCGCAGCGCGACAAGCTGCCCGCGCTGGGCGAGCCGATGCGCTTCGATCACCGCCGCATTCTGGCGACCGCGATCGCGCGGCTGCGCGCGAAGCTCAAATATCGCCCCGTGGTGTTCGAGCTGATGCCGGCCGAGTTCACGCTCACCGAACTGCAGCACACCGTCGAGGCGATCTCCGGCCGGCTCGCTGCACAAGCAGAATTTCCGCCGGCTGGTCGAAGGCACCGCGCTGGTCGAGCCGACCGGCGAGACCTCCACGGCGACCGGCGGCCGGCCGGCCGCGCTGTTTCGCTTCCGCCGCGAGGTGCTGTCCGAGCGCCCGGCGCCGGGCCTGCGGCTCGGCGGGACGGGCTTGAACACCGTTCATTTTTGAACTAAGTTCACGGCTCGCGGCGACCAACAATGCGCGCTGGTCGACGCGCCGGCGCGTTGCGCGTGCGCGCCTGATATCGGCCCGGGGGAATGTCATGGACTTCTTGGCCGCCGTCGTGGCGATCGTCGCGCTCATCTTCGTGCTGAAGCATGCGCAAGCGCGTGACCGCGCTCGAACAGCACGTCGCGCTGATTAACCGGCGCCTTGCCGCGCGGCGCACGCGCCGCTGCCGCCGCAGGCCACGCCCGAAGCCCGCGCCCGAGCCGCCGCGCGCTGCCGACCCGCGACAGCCGCGCCGCCGGCGTCGCCGTCCGAACGGATGGACGAGGCCGCGATCGAGCCGTCATCCAGGGACGCCGTCCGCCGCCCGCCGCCTCCACCGCCGCCGGCCGAGCCCGGCAGAGCCGCGCGAAAAGCTTCGAGGAACGCTTCGGCGCGAGCTGGGTCGTGTGGATCGGCGGGCTCGCGCTCGCGCTCGGCGGCATCTTCATGGTGCAGTATTCGATCGAGGCCGGCCTGATCGGCCCCGGCGTGCGCGTCTTCCTCGGCGGCCTGCTCGCCGCCGCGCTGATCGCGGCCGGCGAATGGACGCGGCGGCGCGAGTTCGCGCGGCCGCTCGCCAGCGTCCAGACCGCGCACATCCCGAGCATCCTCACCGCCGCCGGCACCACGGTCGCATTCGCGACCATCTACGCGGCCTATGCGCTCTACGGCTTCCTCGTGCCCGGCACCGCCTTCGTGCTGCTCGGCATCGTGGCGCTCGCGACGCTCGCCGCCGTCGCTGCTGCACGGGCCGGCGCTCGCGGCGCTCGGACAGGTCGGCGCGTTCGTCGCGCCGCTGCTGGTCGCGACCGCGACAGCCGAACTACTGGGCGCTCTACATCTATCTCGCGTTCGTCACCGCCGCCTCGTTCGCGCTCGCGCGCGCACGGCTGTGGCGCTGGCTCGCCGATCACGGCGGTCGTGTTCGCGACGCTCTGGATGTTCCCGGGCATCGACGACGAGAGCTGCGCTTCGCGCCGCACCGGTCGCGCTCTACCTCGTGGTCGGCTTCGCGCTCGCCGCGGCGCTGCTCGTCTCCGGCCTGCTCTACGGGCCGGACGCCGAGAACGGCCGCATCGAGCCGGTCTCCTCCGGCGCGCTTGCCGCCTTCGTGTTCGCCGCCGCCGTGCTGGTGCTCGCGCGCGACCACGACGGCCGTCGCGCTGACGGCTTCACGCTCCTCGCCGTCGCGACGGTCGCGATCGCGTGGCGCACCGAGGCCGCCGTCGCGGCCGTGCCGGTCGCGGGCGCGCTCGCGGCGCTGGTGATCGCCGACTGGGCGGTCGACATCCAGTGGACATCGCTGATCGTGCCGGCGGCGGTCCGGCGGTCGCGCCCGATCCCTCGCGCGTCCTCTACGGCCCGCATCTCGCGCTCGGCGGCGTCTTCGCGGCGCTGTTCGCCGGCGCCGGCTTCCTGGCGCAGGGCCGCTCGCCGCGCGCCGGAAGCGCCGATCCTCTGGGCCGCGACCGCCGTGATCGCGCCGCTCGCGATCCTGGTCGCGCTCTACTATCGCATCTACGGCTTCGAGCGCTCGCTTCCCTTCGCGGCGCTCGCGCTGCTCGTCGCCGCGCTGTTCGCGGTCGCGACCGAAATGCTCACCAAGCGCGAGCCGCGCCCGGGCCTGCCGTCGGCGGCCGCGATCTTCGCCACCGGCTCGATCGCGGCGCTCGCGCTCGCGATGACGCTTCGCGCTGGAGAAAGGCTGGCTCACCGTCGCGCTCGCCCTGATGGTGCCGGGCACCGCCTGGGTCGCCGAGCAGCGTCCGCTGCCGTGGCTGCGCTGGCTCTGCGGCATCCTCGTCGTGCTGGTGATGCTGCGCATCGGCTACGAGCCGCGCATCGTCGGCGGATGTCGGCACCACGCCGATCTTCAACTGGATCCTCTACGGCTACGGCATTCCGGCGCTCGCGTTCTGGGTCGCGGGCTGGCTGCTGCGCCAGCGCGCCGACGACGTGCCCGTCGCGCATGGTCGATGCCGCCGCGATCCTGTTCACGGTGCTCACCGCGTTCCTGGAGATCCGCCACTACATCTACGGCGGCGACATCTACTACCGCGTCCGCCGGCCTGACCGAAGTCGCGCTGCAGGTCTGCGGCGGGCTCGCGATGGTGATCGGGCTGGAGCGGTCTGCGCCTGCGCACCAACTCGATCGTGCACGACGTCGGCGGCGCTGCTGATCGCCGGCTCTCTGCCTGCTGGCGATCGTGTTCGGCCTGCTGCTGTTCGAGAACCCGTGGCTCAACGGCACCGACGTCGGCGGGCTGTTCTTCAACCTCAACCTGCTCGGCTACGCGATCCCGGCCGTGCTCGCGGCGGCGCTCGGCCTGATGACGCGGCGAGACGCGCCCGCAATGGCTACCGCACCGTCGCGGCGGTCACCGCGGTCGTGCTCGCGCTGACCTATCTGTCGCTGCAGGTCGCGCGCTTCTATCAGGGCCCGCGCCTGAGCGTCGGGCCCGATCAGCGGCGCGGAGGGCTACACCTACTCGGCGGTGTGGCTCGCCTTCGGCGTGCGTGCTGCTCGTCGTCGGCATCTTCCTGCGCTCGCAGCCGGTGCGGCTCTGCTCGGCGGCGGTGGTGCTCGCTCACCGTCGCGCAAGGTGTTCCTGCTCGACATGGCGGGGCTCACCGGCGTGTGGCGCGCGCTCTCCTTCATCGGCCTCGGGCTGGTGCTGGTCGGGATCGGGCTCCTGTACCAGCGGCTGCTGTTCGCGAAGCCGCCGCAGGCGCCCTCCCCGCCGGCGCCGGCGGCGACCTGACCCGTAAAGCGCCGCCGTCGCGAACAGCGTCCGCCCGTTCACCCGGATATCCACGTCCTGCAGATATTTCCGCGCGCCCGCCGCCGAAATCGTGATGCCCGAAACCCGGCGCGTCCGGCGCTGCGATCTCGCCATTCGCGTCCGGCGTCAGATGATTTTCCGTCATCTCCACGGCGAGCGGTTTCGGCATCGCGGGATATTCGCAGATCGTGTGATCTTCGAGGCCCGCGAACGGCTGCATCGAGGCCGACAGCGCGAGATGCGACGTAAATGTGTGGTTGACGAAGGTCACGCCCTTCGCGACCGCGTAGTCGGCGACCTCCTTCGATGGCCCGATGCCGCCGATCCGGCCGCAATCGATCTGGATGAAGCCGACGCCGCCGTAGTCGATCAGATGCTTCGCCATGTCGACGTTGTGCGCGCCCTCCCCGCCGGCGAGTTTCACTTTCGCGCTTCGCTTCGCCAGCGCGCCGTACGCGTCGAGCGCACTCGCGGCGAACGGCTCCTCGAACCAGAGCGCGCGCGCCGCTTCGAGCGCCGGCAAGCGCTGCGCGGCGCGCTCGACATCCTCGATGAAAATCTGACCGGTATCGACCAGCAGCGATCCCGTCATCGCCCAGTCCTTCGCGCGCAGCGGCGAAGTGCTCGGCATCCTGCCGCGCATCGCCGCGCCCGATCGGACCCCAGCCGAACTTCGCCGCAATGAAATTCCGCGCGCGCATCGCTTTCGCGCGCGCGAGCGTCTCCGCTGGCGTGTCGCCGAACAGCACCGAGGCGTAGGGCGTCTTGGGATAGCTGCGCGAGTAGCCGAGCAGCCGCCACACCGGCTCTCCGCGCGCCTGGCCGAGCAGGTCCCACAGCGCCATCTCGACGCCTGAGTACGTGTGCGGCGCCTGCAGCAGATCCATCGAGTTGTAGGCGACATCCGACGAGATGCGCGCGATGTCGGCCGGATCGCTCAACGGCTCGCCCGAGCACCGAGTCCCCGACCGGCCGGCAGACGCCGTGCGACTTCGGGCAGACGAATGCCGCGATCGAGGGCAGCGGCGCCGCCTCGCATTCGCCCCAGCCGATGTGTCCGCCTGCCGCGACACGCACCAGCAGCGCATCCTGGCTCCCGTCGGCCTCGTCGGTGACCTCGGGCATCGCCAGATAGAAAAAATCGACGGCTTCGATGTGCATGAGGTGCGTGCTCCCGGAAACGGTCGGAGCTTCGCACGAAATTGCCCGCCGGGCGCGAGCCATAAACTCCTCTTCCCCTCTCCCGCTTGCGGGAGAGGGTGGCTGAGCGGACGCATGTCCGCGAAGCCGGGAGAGGGTTACTCCCCGGCGCTACGCCGTGCTTAGTCGTAGGCGCAGCAGATGATGCGCACGAGCCCCGGCGCGAAGATCGCCGCGAGCGCGATGTTCATCAGGTCCGTGCCGGACGGGAACGTCCCGCCGCTCGCGACCAGCGCCGCGAGAATTCCAACGATGAACATCCCGAGCATGACGATGACGGTATGCGGCCAGCAACGCCGGATGCACGCGAGCCATCCCTGATAGTTGAAATCGGTGGGCGTGAACCCGCCGTCTGTCGCGCCGCCCTTGCAGCAGCAGGCGCACACTCCCAGCACCGAACCGAGAATCATGAGCCACGCGAGGCCCGCGCCGACGCGCGTGAAGACCCACCACCACAAGAACCCGAAGACCACCGTGATAATGAGACGGAACATGGCTTCCCTCCCGCAAAGGGCGGATGGCGAACGCCGTGCCGATTTGTGTTGCGGACGCGGAGTTCTACCGGTCGCCCGAAGCGCGGAGGATAGGTGAGTCGCGGCGATGATACAACTTTAGGAATGCTGCGATGCGCAAATGCGGCATGCCACGAACTGGGTATCAGGTAGCAAATGCACCTAGCCGGGAATTGGCGAGAACAGCCGGGATTTTCCGTGTCCTATTTCTTCTTACACTTGGAGAGGATTTCTGTGCATCTGGTCACCGCGTTGCCCGTCTTGGATCCATGAGCGACCCGGTCAGCGATGCACTGTTCCTGCGTCTGGTTACAGCTCTGTGTGGGCGCTCTTTGAGCGAACGCCGATGATGCCGTGACGGTTAGCAAGAATGCCAGACAAAGGATCATTGAGTTCATGACACTACCCTCCGGATAGGATTGCCCCACGGTAAGGTAGACATGCGTTGATTGTAAGCCCCGGCCTCACCGCCGGGGCTTCTTGCTTGGCCGGGCAGCGCCCTAATCGACCACATGACGTTGCCCTTGGTATCAACGTAGGAGCGGACAACGTTTTCGTCTCTAAGAATGCGGTGGGCTTTGGAAACGCGCCTTGTGTGCTCGCCCATGAGTTTGCGATCCCGCGCGTCCTGACCGCTGAGCGCGGCGCTCTGCGTGACGAGCAGAGTTCTGCGTTCAAATTCTCGTCGAGCAGAAGCTTCATTTCGCACCCGGGGAGCACACGCCGCGTACTCTCTGCCCCCGGGGATAACTCCCCGAAAAAAAAGTAATCCCCGCCCCAAAATCCTGCCGGATAATACGCGCGCCTCGATCCACGAGGGGCGCTTCTAGAGGCGTCTTGGAGTGCGGATCGGGGGCGGTGGTTCCGGAAGGGTGCAACACGCACACCCGCGCCGGGACAGCCGAAGCCGCACGGTCCCGGCGCGCGCGCTCGCGCGTCACTTGGGACCCAGGTGGCAGCGCCGTACGGCGGTTACCGGCCGCCAGGCGTTGTCGATGGTCCCCCCAGCGGTGGTGAGGCTTCCGCGCCTGAAAGGGAAGGAAGCCTGAAAAGTAACGGCCACCGGGGGTCGTGCGGAGCAGGCTTCAAACACCGCGCGCGGGACGCCGGAGAAATGGCGGACTTGCGGACTACCAAACCGAGCGGCGCTTCATCGAAAAGCATCGCTCTGCTCAGCGCTCGTGAGGGTGCTGAGCCCGCGGGTCCAGTCAGACGTTTGCGCAGACTGCGTAAACTTGTCTGCGCCAGGACCCCGGCGTCCCGCGCCGCCCTCACTTCTGGAGCGGCGCACCTATCGCAAAACTCGGGCGCAAAACGCGCCGCGAGAACGGAGACGGCTGTGCCAATTACCTGGATGAAATTCAGATGATGCAACACGTCAGCCGAGAACGCGAAAACCCTCTCCCCTATGAGGGAGAGGGTAGACCAAGCCTGCGGCTCGCCCAGTGCTTACGCCGTCACCACACGCGCGCTCGCCGACGAACCACAGCGGACGCGAGCGCAGCGCGAAGGCGCCATCGCCGAGCAGCCAGAGCGCGAACGACGCGACGATCAGGAACGCCGGATATTCCCAGCCGCCGCCCGCATTGGAGAACACCCAGCCATTGCCGAGATGCACGCTCGAGGCCGCGGCCATCACAGGGATCAGCAGAAGCGCGACATGGCGCGCATAGACGCCGGCGAGGATCAGCATGCCGCCGACCAGTTCGGCGAGAAACACCGGCCAGGCCAATTCGGCCGGAAATCCGACCTTGGCGAGAAAGCCCGCGAAGCCCGGAATGGTGAAGAGCACGTACTTCATCAGCGCGTGCGCGATCCACATGACGCCGAGCGCGGCGCGCAGCACGAAGACGCCATACGGCGCGCTGGATGGATCGACGGCGGAGAGTCGCGGGACTGCATGACACGATGCCCTTTGAATTTGGTTGAGGCGCGGATGCGCGGCCGATGTCGCTCAGGTATGCGTTGCTTATTCTGCAAGACAATGCGTATGATCGCCCGACTCGATATTGCATCGATGCAAGCAGACATAGCGCGCACTGGACCAGCCATGCTCTCCTGGGACGATTTTCGCTACGTGAAGGCCATCGCCGACACCCGCTCGCTCGGCGGCGCCGCGACCGAGCTGTCGGTCAATCACTCGACCGTGTTCCGCCGCCTGGCGCAGATCGAGAAGCAGCTCGGCTCGCGCCTGTTCGAGCGCAGCCGCGCCGGCTACGCGCTCACCCCCTGCGGCGAGGAGATGGTGCGGCTTGCCGAGCGCATGGGCGAGGACATCGTCACGTTCGAGCGGCAGGTGACCGGGCACGACCTGCGCCCCTCGGGCGAGTTGCGCGTCACCACCAACGACACCGTGCTGGTGCACCTGATGACCGACGTGTTCGCGGCGTTCCGCAAGGCCTATCCGGAGATCGTGCTCGACGTCGTGGTGTCGAACCAGGCGCTCAACCTGTCCAAGCGCGATGCCGACGTCGCGGTGCGCGCGACCGATCGGCCGCCCGAGGCGCTGATCGGGCGGCGCGCCGCGAGCATCGCGTGGGCGGTGTTCGGCGCGCGCGCAAGGCGCCCGAAGACGTTCGATCCGGAGAACGGACGCGCGCGTGCCGACTGGATCGGCTTCGGCGACAACCTCGCCAACCTGAAGGCCGCGAAATGGCTGAAGGACCACGCCGCGCCCGGGCGCATCGTCTATCGCATCAACACCGTGCTCGGGCCTCGCCGAAGCGGCCGCCGCCGGCATCGGGCTCGCGGCTGCTGCCCTGCTTCATCGGCTCGGCGACGCCGGGGCTCACCCGCCTCACCGCGCCCGCTCCCCGAGCTCGCCAACGGCATCTGGCTGCTCACCCATGCGGACCTGCGCCAGACCGCGCGCGTGCGCGCCTTCATGGATTTCGCCGGCAGCGAAATCGCCAAGCAGCGCAAGGACGATAGAGGGGACGGCGTAAGCGCCTGCGTGCACGGCCTCTTGATAAAAACGAACGATCGTGCTTTTTTGTCGCGAGCCTCACTCGAAGCGAACGGGAGCGCGGCGTGAACGAGATGGTGCGGAACTACGGCGTCACGCCGCTCGATCAGGCGCTCACCTATGACGGCCTGACGCTTCCTGCAGAAGATGATCGACGGCACGCTTCCCGGCGCCGCCGATCGCCGAGACGCTCGGCTTCGATCTGGTCGCACGTCGAGCACGGCAAGGCGGTGTTCGAGGGCATGCCGGCAGTTCCGCCACTACAATCCGCTCGGCACCGTGCATGGCGGCTTCGCCATGACGCTGCTCGATTCCTGCCTCGGCTGCTGCGTCCACACCACGCTGGCGAAGGGCGAGGGCTACACGACGCTCGAGGTGAAGGTGAACCTGGTGCGCGCGATCACCAAGGACACCGGCCAGATCCGCGCGACCGGGCGGCTGATCCATCGCGGCCGCACCACCGCGACCGCCGAAGGCGACATCCGCGACGCCGCGGGCAACCTGCTCGCGCACGGCACCACGACCTGCATGATCTTCCCGGCGAAGAATGACTGCCGCAGGCAGTCATCCCGGACGCCGCGCAGCGGTGATCCGGGATCGAACAAACGCGATAGAGCTACTTTGGCGGTCCCGGGTCAGCGTCGCATCATTTCATGCAGCGACGCGCCCGGGACACCGGTGAGTTCACGGCGCGATCGAGCTGCGCATGCCGGTCTGCTCGACCGACGGCAGCGGCGCCGCGGTCACCGGCGTGGTCGGCGCCGCAGCCGGCGTGCTCGACGCGGCCGCTGCGGCCGGCTGGACCTTGCGGCCGCGCCGGATCGACGACGTGCGATCGGCATCCGGCTTTGCGATCCGGCGCCACCGAGGCGATCATCTCGCGCCCGCCGCCGCGGCGCGTGAAATCGCAATAGGCAAAGCCGAAGCCCGAGACCGCGCCGCGGAAGCTGTTGCTCGCTGGTCTTGTTGAGATCGAAGCACGGATTGAAGAACGCGCCCTTCACGCTGCGAGCAGATCGCGCTCGCCCTTCGCGAACAGCGTGCCGGCCGGCAGGTGCATGAAGCGCGTCGGTGCCGCTGCCGCGCATGCGCACCACGCCCGCGACCGAGCCGTCGTTGAAGATGCGGCCCGAACCGGCCGAGCCCTCGAAGCAGGTGAACGCAGAACAGCTTGCCGGCGACGAAGTGGCGCGCGGCTTCGGCGTTCATCGGTTCGGCAAGGCGGGCGCGACGAACGCAACAGGCCGCCAACACGACAGCAGCACGCACGAACATGCCGGTTTAACTCCCTGTTAACCACGTCCGAGCCCGAGCGCATATATGCCCGACGATCGTCGCCAAATCCTGAACGCGTTTACTGGATTTTGACCACGATTCGGCCGCGAATGCGGCCGTCCAGGATCGCCGGGGCGGCCACCAGCACGCCCGGAAGCTGAATTTCGTTGGTCATCGTCTGCAATTTGCCGCGGTCGAGGTCGGAAGCCAGGCGGTTCCAGGCCTCCCGCCGCACCGCACTGCGGGCACATCACGCTAGTCGATGCCCAAAAGCGACACCGCGCGCAAAATGAACGGCGCAACCGTGGTCGGCAGGTCCATGCCGCCGGCAAGGCCGCAGGCCGCGACCGCGCCGCCGTAGCGGGTTCCGGCCAGCACGTTGGCGAGCGTCGTCGAGCCGACCGAGTCGATGCCGCCGGCCCAGCGCTCCTTGGCGAGCGGCTTGCCCGGCGCGGAAAGTTCCTTGCGGTCGAGGATCTCGGAGGCGCCGAGCCCGCGCAGATACGGCTCCTCCTGCAGGCGGCCGGTCGAGGCGATCACCTTGAAGCCGAGCTTGGACGAGCAGCGCGATCGCGACCGAGCCGACGCCGCCGGCAGCGCCGGTGACGACGATCGGCCCGCGGTCCGGCGTGATGCCGTGGCGCTCCAGCGCCATCACGGCGAGCATCGCGGTGTAGCCCGCGGTGCCGATCGCCATCGCCTCGCGGCCGGTCATGCCGGCCGGCACCGGCACCAGCCAGTTGCCGTTCACGCGCGCCTTCTCGGCATAGGCGCCGAGATGCGTCTCGCCGACGCCCCAGCCGTTGAGGATGACGCGGTCGCCCGGCTTCCATTCCGGATGGGTCGAGCTCTCGACCATGCCGACGAAGTCGATGCCGGGGATCATCGGAAAGCGGCGCACCACCGGCGCCTTGCCGCTGACCGCGAGACCGTCCTTGTAGTTGACCGTGGACCACTCGACGCGAACGGTCACGTCGCCGTCCATCAATTCGTTTTCGTCGAAATCAACGAGCTTCGCGGTCTGACCGGTTTCGGTCTTGTCGATGCGGACCGCCCTGAAAGTCGCCACGCCGAATACTCCCGACGCCAACGATCAGTTTGTCGCCCGGATGATGCGGACAATGCAAGAGCGAAGCGGCAGACTCAGGCGCGTTGCCGAGCGGAACCTCGTTCTCCATGCCGCCGGCCGAGCGGCCGCGCGGCCCCTTCAGGCTCGGATAGCGCCGCGCCATTTCGGCGATCAGGAACTTGGCCGGCACGTCGTGGAAGGCGCCGTGCAGCACCTCGTAGCGCATGAAGGTGCGCCCTTCGCCGTCATAGGCCTGCAGCAGCGCATCGCGAGCGCCATCGAAGTCGAGCGGCGCGACGCCGAAGCGCGCGCACAGCGGTGGAATTGAAGGTCGGGCTCGCCTTGACCCAGCGGCCGCCGAGCAGCACTTCGGTGAAGCCGTGCCAGGCGAAATAGTTGGTGCCCATCTTCTCGCGCAGCTTCTCGCTGCGAGAGATGATTGGTCACGTCCGCGAAGGCGACGCGCGCCGGAACGCCGGCGGCGCGGCAGAGCGCGGCGAACAGCGCGGCCTTGCCGACGCAATAGCCGGCGCCCGCCTTGAGCACGCTCGAGGCGCGATAGATTTCCGGATCGGAATAATCGAGATCGGGGTCGTAGCGGATCTCGCGCGCCGCGAGATAGAAGCGCCGCGCCTTCTCGGCCGGCGGCATGTCGGGCGCCACCGCCCTGGCCGCGAACGCCTCGATCGCCGGATGATCGCTGTCGACATATTCGGCGGGCGCCAGATAGACGGCGTTCTCTTCGGTTTCCAAGATCGTGCTCCGCTTGTGGCGCCGCGCGATCAGGCCGGCGCAGGCGCTGCCCGCAGCACGGGCTTTTCCTCGATCGGCAGATTGATCACGGCGGACAATATGCCGAACGCGACCGCGAGCCACCACACGATGTCGTAGGAGCCGGTGCGCTCGTAGAGCAGGCCGCCCAGCCAGGCGCCGAGGAAGCCGCCGACCTGATGGCTGAAGAACACGAAGCCGTAGAGCGTCGCGAGCCAGCGCGTGCCGAACATCAGCGTGACGAGGCCCGAGGTCGGCGGCACGGTGGAGAGCCACAGCAGCCCCATTCCGGCGGCGAACAGCAGCGTCGTCACCGGGCTCGCCGGCAGCAGCACGAAGGCCGCGATGAAAACGGCGCGCAGGAAATAGTTGAGCGCGAGCAGATAGCGGCGCGGATAGTTGGTCGACAGCCAGCCGACCGAGATCGAGCCGATGATGTTGAACAGCCCGATGGTCGCGAGCGCCCAGCCGCCGACCTGCGCGCTCAAGCCGCGATCGATCAGATAGGCCGGCAGATGCAGCGTGATGAACGCGAGCTGGAAGCCGCAGGTGAAGAAGCCGAGCACGAGCAGCACGTAGGAGCGATGCCCGAACGCTTCGGTCGAGCGCGCTCATGAGCGACTGCGTTGGCGCGGCACCGGCACCTGGCTGGCTCGGCTCGGAGCGCGGCGTCGCCAGCGCGAGCGCCATCGGCACGATGAACAGCAGCAGGCCGCCGAACACCAGCAGCGCGTTCTGCCAGCCGACATTGTCGATCAGCGCGACGCCGAACGGCGCGAACAGGAACTGGCCGAACGAGCCGGCCGCGGTGCCGGCGCCGATCGCCAGCATGCGGTAGCGCTCGTCGAGCAGCTTGCCGAATGCCGCGATGACGAGATTGAACGAGCAGCCGGCGAGGCCGAAGCCGATCAGCACGCCGGCGGTGACCTGCAGCGTGACCGGCGAGGTCGTGTACGCCATCAGCGCGAGGCCGGCCGCGTAGAGCAGTGCGCCGACGCTCAGCACCCGCACCATGCCGAAGCGGTCCGCGACCGCGCCGGCGAACGGCTGGCCGATGCCCCAGAGCAGGTTCTGCAGCGCGAAGGCGAGCGCGAACACGTCGCGGCCCCAGCCGTTCGCCTGCGACATCGGCGTGAGGAAGAAGCCGAAGGCCGAGCGCGGCCCGAAGCCGATCAGCGCAATCAGGCAGCCGCACAGGATGATGACCGCGGGCGTGCGCCACGTCGATCGAGCGCGCGGCTTGCGGAAATCTGGGTCATGGGAATTCCAGTTTCGTGGCTGCCGCCAGCCGACAGGATCGATAGGTAGGTGCGCCGCTACGCGCCGCCCCAACGAATATTGGTGATCGGACCGATCTGTTTTTTGCATGGCTGCCGTCGGCTGTGGGGACTCGCAATTCACCGGGACGCATGCTATATATGATTTGCTCGGAATTGAGGATAAGCCTCGAGGACGAACCGAGCGATGCCGGCATGAGCCGGTTGTTTTCGTCCCCTAATATGCTCAAACTGAGCATATATGCGAAGGAGGCAGCAATGCCAGTGCTTGAGCATGTTCGGCCCGTCGCGCAGCCATCCGTTCATGCCGACCGCCTCGGCGCCGGGCGAGCTGTCGGCCGCCGCGCGGAAATACGGCGTCAAGCCGATGCCGTCGCTCGAGTGGAACGCGCAGGTCGAGCGCGAGACCGCGCACCTCTACGAGCGCGTGCAAGGACGTCGTGCCCTCGATCGAGTGGCCGTTCTTCGCGCCTTACGTGAAGGCGATCAACGACCTGAAGAAGGAGCGCGGCGCCGTCATCCTGGCGCACAACTACCAGACGCCGGAGATCTACAACTGCGTTGCCGACTTCGTCGGCGACTCGCTGCAGCTCGCGATCGAGGCGACCAAGACCAAGGCGCCGATCATCGTGCAGGCCGGCGTGCACTTCATGGCCGAGACCTCGAAGATCCTCAATCCCGACAAGACCGTGCTGATCCCGGACGTGCGCGCGGGCTGCTCGCTCGCCTCCTCGATCACCGGCGAGGACGTGCGGCTGTTGCGCGACAAATTCCCCGGCGTGCCGATCGTCGCCTATGTCAACACGTCGGCCGACGTGAAGGCCGAGGTCGACATCTGCTGCACCTCCGCCAATGCCGTGCAGGTGGTCGAGAGCCTCGGCGCCGACACGGTGATCTTCCTGCCCGACCAGTATCTGGCGAACTACGTCGCGGCGCAGACCAAGGTGAAGATCATCGCCTGGAAGGGCGCGTGCGAGGTGCACGAGCGCTTCACCGCCGACGAGCTGAGAAGCCTATCGCGCCGCCGATCCCGTCGGTGCAGATCATCGCGCATCCCGAATGCCCGCCCGACGTGCTCGACGCGGCCGACTACACCGGCTCGACCAAGGGCATGATCGACTGGGTGCGCAAGAACAAGCCGAAGCGCGTCGTGATGGTCACCGAATGCTCGATGGCCGACAACGTGAAGGCGGAGTTGCCCGACGTCGAGTTCGTGCAAGCCGTGCAATCTCTGCCCGCACATGAAGCGCATCACGCTGCCGAAGATCCTCGACAGCCTCGTGTACATGAAAGAGGAAGTCGTGATCGATCCGATGATCGCCGCGAAGGCGCGGCGCTCGGTCGAGCGGATGATCCATCTGAAGAGCTGAATCGCCATGCGCACGTTCAGGACGCTTCGCGACCGATGACATCGTCATCGTCGGCGGCGGGCTCGCGGGCCTGTTCTGCGCGCTGAAGCTCGCACCCCGGCCGGTCACCATCGTCACCGCGGCGCCGATCGGCGAAGGCGCGTCGAGCGCCTGGGCGCAGGGCGGCATCGCGGCGGCGGTCGCCGAAGGCGACACGCCGGAAGCGCATGCGCGCGACACGATCGCGGCCGGCGCCGGGCTCGTCGACGAGAGCGGTCGCGCTACGCGATGGCGCGCGAGGCGCCGGAGCGCATCCGCGACCTGCTCGCCTACGGCGTGCCGTTCGACAAGGACCTCGAAGGCCGCCTGCTGGTCGGGCGCGAGGCCGCGCATTCGGCGCGCCGCATCGTGCATGTGCGCGGCGATCAGGCCGGGCGCGCCATCATGGCGGCGCTGGTCGCGGCCGTGCGCAAGACGCCGAGCATCCGCGTGCTCGAAGGCTATGTCGCCGAGGACCTGATCACCGAAGGGCGCCGCGTCACCGGCGTTCAGGCGCGTCATGCCGGATGCGGCGGCTTGTCGACATTCCGGCGCGCGCCGTCGTGCTCGCCTCCGGCGGGCTCGGGCATCTCTACGCCGTGACCACCAATCCGACCGAGGCGCGCGGGCACGGCCTCGCCATCGCGGCGCGCGCCGGCGCGGTGATCGCCGATCCGGAGTTCGTGCAGTTCCATCCGACCGCGATCGACATCGGCCGCGATCCGGCGCCGCTCGCGACCGAGGCGATCCGCGGCGAAGGCGCGATGCTGGTCAACAAGGCGGGCGAGCGCTTCATGCTGCAAATCCATCCCGAGGCCGAGCTTGCGCCGCGCGATATCGTGGCGCGCGGCGTGTTCGCCGAGCTGCAGGCCGGACGCGGCGCGTTCCTCGATGCCCGCAAGGCGATCGGCGCATCGTTCGCGCAGCGCTTTCCCGGCGTCACCGCATACTGCCGCAGCGCCGGCATCGATCCGGCGCGCGATCTGATCCCGGTCGCGCCGGCCGCGCACTATCACATGGGCGGCGTCGCGACCGACGCGAACGGCCGCACCTCGCTCGACGGCCTGTGGGCGGCCGGCGAAGTCGCCTCGACCGGCGCGCATGGCGCCAACCGCCTCGCCTCGAATTCGCTGCTCGAAGCCGTGGTCTATGCGGCGCGCATCGCCGAGGACATCGGTCGTTTGCCGACGCTGCCGAAGACGGTGCGCGCCGGTCGACCGTGCCGCGCGGCGCGACGCCAGTCGCGACGACCGATCCGGCGCGCGAGCAGGCGCTTGCGCCAGCTGATGTCGCCACATGTCGGCGTCATCCGCGACCGCGATGGGCCTGAGCCACGCGCTCGCGCGAGATCGCCCGCATCGAGCGCGAGTGCGGCACGCATGCCGCAACTGCGCAACATGGCGACGGCCGCGCTGCTGGTCACCGCCGCCGCGCTGCGGCGCGAGGAAAGCCGCGGCGGACATTATCGCTCGGACTATCCCGAACACCGATCCCGCAGCAGGCGACAGCGCACCTTCCTCACGCTCGACGATGCGCGCGCGATCGCCGCAGCGCGTCGCGCCTGTACGAGCGGGCCGTGGCATGACCGCCCTGCTCTGCCCCGACGCGTTCCTCTCGCCGCTCGAGATCGACGCCGCGGTGACGCGCGCGCTCGCCGAGGATCTCGGCCGCGCCGGCGACGTCACCTCGACCGCGACCGTGCCGGAGGGAACGCGCGGCGCGCGCCATCGTGGTCGCGCGCAAGGCCGGCACGATCTCCGGCCTGCCGCTGGTCGAGGCGGCGCTGCGCAAGCTCGATCCGGCAGATCTCGATCACGGCGCATCATCGCGACGGCGACGCGGTCGCGGCCAAGACCACGCTGCTGACGATCGAAGGCGACGCGCGCGCGGTGCTGGCGGCCGAGCGCGTGGCGCTGAATTTCCTCGGCCATCTCTCCGGCATCGCGACCGCCGACCGCCGCGTTCGTCAAGCTGATCGCGCACACCAAGGCGCGCGTCTGCTGCACGCGGAAAACCACGCCGGGGCTGCGCGCGCTGCGAGAAATACGCGGTGCGCTGCGGCGGCGGGTTCAATCACCGCTTCGGGCTCGACGACGCGATCCTGATCAAGGACAACCACATCGCGGTCGCGGGCGGCATTGCGGCGGTGCTCGAGCGCGCCAAGGCGGTCGCCGGACATCTGGTGAAGATCGAGATCGAGGTCGACACGCTCGACCAGTTGCGCGAGGTGCTCGTCGCCGGCGGCGCCGACGTCGCGCTGCTCGACAACATGAGCCCGGCCGACATGCGCAAGGCGGTCGAGCATGGTCGCCGGCCGGCTGGTGCTGGAAGCCTCCGGCGGCATCACGCTCGAGACCGCCGCGGCGGTCGCCGAAACCGGCGTCGACTATCTCTCGTCCGGCGCGATCACGCATTCGGCGCCCAATCTCGATGTCGCGCTCGATATCGAGATGTGAGTTGTGCGCATTAGTGCTTGCGCCGCACCCGGTTACCCAGCATTCATTGCCGCTACTGTCGTATAGAACGCGCGAACGCGGGCCAATTCCCAATCAAAAGGCGGATTTGACGTGAAACGCAAAATCCTCGTGATGGGCTTGCCGAGCGCCGGCAAGACCACGCTTGTCCAAGGTGCTCGCGCCGCGCCTCAACGCCGTTCATTTCAACGCCGACGACGTGCGCGCCAATATCAACAAGGACCTCGGCTTCTCCGAAGAGGACCGCATCGAGCACGCGCGGCGCATGGGCTGGCTGTGCGATCAGGTCGTTCAGGTCGGCGGCTACGCGATCGCGGATTTCATCTGCCCGACGCCGGCGGCGCGCGAGGCGTTTTCAGCCGGCGGCGAACCATTCGTGATCTGGGTCGACCGTATCAAGCAAGGGCCGTTCGCAGGATACCAACCGCATGTTCGTTCCGCCGGAGCATTTCGACCTGCGGGTGACGGCCGGAGGGCACGCCGGAATACTGGGCCGAGCAGGCGATGATGCATCTGCGCCCGGTGTTCGATCCCAAGAAACCGACCGCGCTGTTCCTCGGGCGCTACCAGCCGTTCCATGACGGCCACAAGGCGCTGATCGTCGAAGGCATCAAGCGCGTCGGCCAAGCCTGCATCGCGGTGCGCAACACGCAGGGCACCGACGAGAAGAACCCGTTCGAGTTCGAATATGTGCGCGCGCGGATCGAGCACGGCCTGCGGCAGTATGAGGGCCGCTTCGTCGTGATGCCGCTGCCGAATATCACCTCGATCTTCTACGGCCGCGACGTCGGTTACACCATCGAGCGCATCGATCTCGAGGCGGCGATTCAGGATATCTCAGCGACCGACGTCCGCCGCAAGATGGCGAGCAAGATCCTGAATTACATCTTCGCCGCGGCGTCGGCCGTATAGGTCGCGCTGCCCCATGACGGCGCCTCGTCGCCGTCGCCCCATTTGCGCGGGCGGTAGAAGTGATGCAGGCCGATCTTGGAATTCTTCTTCATCGCGCGCACCCAATACGGATGCACGTAGGACGCATGATAGTGCGTCGACTTGGCGATCTCGGGCAGCCACAGCTTGCCGTCGAGCGTCTCGCGCGCGATGCGTTGCGCGCGCTACCATGAACTCCGGATCGGTGACCACGTCCGGAATGCCGTCGCAGGCGAAGGTGAACTGGCAGGCGAGATGGCGGTGCGCGTTCTGGTACACGACGCCGCAGACGTCGTTCGGGTAGAAGCCGGAGAACGCGCGGTTCATCACCACCTGCGCGACCGCGATCTGCCCGCGCACCGGCTCGCTGCGCGCTTCGAAATAGACCGCGTTGGCGAGGCACTTTTCGGCCTTGGCGCGCTTCGGACCGAGCAAGGCCGAGCCGTTCGGCCGGCGTCTTCGGGCGGCTGATCCTCGCCGGTCACCTCGCCCTTGCCGGCGACCGTCACGCCGGGCGCGGCGGTCGCGGGCGCCGGCGCGACCTGCTTCATGTCCGGATCGGCCGGCGCGCGCGGCGTCATCAGCACCGGCTCCTCGCCGGTCGCCCACGGCTTCATGTCGCCGAGCGATGGTGCCGAACAGGTCGTTGCCGAAATAAAGCCGCGTCTCCTTCACCTCGGCATTCAGGCCTTCGAGGCTCGGCGGCGCATTCGGCGTGAACTCGGTCGGATCGAGGTCGGCGAGATCGGCCGGCTCCTCGATCGAAGATCTTCGGATCGAGTTCGAGCGAGAGCGAGATGTCGTATTCGGGAAACGGCTCGAAGTGCATCGCGGCCGCGATTTCGTCCGGCTTTGCCGCCGGCGCATTGCGCCGCGTGCGCCTCGCGCGCGATCTCGGCGAGCACGACCGCCTGCGCATCGGGAAGTTCGCTGTCGGTATGATCGTTGAGTTCGAGCTCGCCGGTCTTGGCGCGCGCCGGCATGATCGTCTGCCCGGGCTGCTCCTCGACGGAGTGTCGCGGGCTGCTCGTGCGCGGTGGGCTCCGGCGTGCCTGGGCACCAGCCGGTCGCCCTTGCCGGCGCGATTGATCGGTCGGAAACACGATGCGTGCGTTGTCGCGGCGCGCCGGATACGGATTGATGCCGATCGAGCCGACCACGTCGCTCGTGACGCCGAGGCTTGCGAGCCGCACCAGCGGCGGTTCGGGAATCGAGGTGCCGACCGGCCGCGGCAGGCTGAAGGTCGCGGCGTGGATCGTGCCGAACGGAGAAGCGATCAGGTGCTCGCGCCAGCGCGCGGCGACCGCCGGCTGCTGCGCC
>CAVXIN010000007.1:0-101989 GCA_963761885.1 uncultured Gemmatimonadales bacterium | reverse complement strand
CCGTACTTCCCCACGTCGGCCTGAAGGGTGATGTCGTCGGCACATGCCTCGACGAACGCGACCTGCCCCACACTGGGAACAGCCTCACGATCGCACCCGGTGCGCGGACTCTCCCGGAGCATTTGCTCGGCGGACCCTTCCGATGACTCCGGCCCCGCGATGCCGAGAGTAATCATCGGAGGCGCCTCGCTTGGACCGTCCATCATGTTGCCGAATCCGTACATACAGACGGAGGCACCGTCGAACTGCGCGCTGCGCACCCCGAGCACGTCGCCACCGTCGTAGTCCCGGCGACCGGTGGCCTGGTTCACTTCAGCCGCGCTCAATAGCGCGCAGGGAGCGTCGAGCGGATCATTCGGTGTTTGAGCCACGCGTGTTTGGGCCGCCGCGCTCCCCGTGCCGAACAGGAGCAAAACGGCTCCCGTCGCGATCCAGCGGTAGGTGAGCGCCATGGCTGAGCTCCAGGTGTGGGGTTAGGCGCTGGGCAAGTTGTGCCGACCATCGGGTAACGCCCCGAATGAGCGCGGGCCCCCTCATCGGCTCGCTGGCGCAGCGGTTGCCGGCGGTGATGGTGGCGGTGAGGAAGTCGGCCGACGGCCGAAGGGAGTGACGAAACGCCCGGGAGCATCGCTCCAGGGCGCTTCGGACGTCGGGCCAGGACGGGCCGGTTAGGGCCGGCGGTACCTGATCGTCAGGGTGGGCGCGTCCCTGTTGTCGGGGCCACGGAAGTAGATCGAGCCGTAAGCGGGGGCGTCCTCCCCTTCCTTGGCGAAGTGGATCCGGAACTGGGAGCGGCTACGTCCCGCGTTCCAATCCGCCTTCACCGCCGCGTCCACCGCGAGCGTCACCCAGACATCCTGCTCGTCCACCGGCAGCGTCCCGATGTTTGCCGAGAGGGGTGACACATCAAAGTCGTCGTCGGTCAAGCTGGTGCCGAAGTCGAGATGGTCGACGACCAGCGGGGCGATGCGCTCGGGCTCGCCGTCCAGATGGTTCACATACAGGCTGAGGGTACCCCCCAGAATGGTGACCCCCGAAGGGACGCGTCCGGAGAGGCCGAAGCTGCAGAACGAGCGGCGAGCGCCAGTCGAGGTCATGCTCGACGGGTACGATGAGATCTGCAGGATCGTGGGGTTCGTGGCCGTCGTTGCACCCCCGAAAGGCACGTCCACCATAGTAACCCATCCGCAGAGCGGGCCCTCGGGCAGGAGCGTGATTGTCTCCGGCGGGTTGTCCCGCAGGTCAGCGGCGACCACGATGTAGGCGCTCACCGATTGCGCCGCCTTGTCCACGTCGAAGCCCACCGTGCGTGCGGCGCTGGTCTCACCAGCGTACAGCGGGGCCGCGAAGTTCTCCCAGCGATAGCAGTCGCTTGTCTTGCCGCTCACGCAGCCGCCGAAATCGTTGAAGAAGTTGGCAGGCGCGTTGTCCCATGCCGAATTGGGCACCGCCGAGCCGCCGGGCACGCCGAGTGAAGCGGCGGAGTAGGGGAACACCAGTAACCCGGTCGTGCCCTGGGGGGGTCGGGGGAACGTCGTCGGGGTAACCAGGTCGGTGATCTGGAGCCGGTTCTCGATCGCGAGATCGAAGGTGCACCGCTTCTGCTTGCGGTTATTGGAGATCGATGTGAAGGTGCGGTTCGTGGCGTGGAGTTTCACTGCCTCGCTCCCGATCAGAGAGAACGTGGGCGCGATGACTGGGCCTGCGAGGTCTGGGCCCCACTGCTGCCCACGGTGATACGCCCGGTTGCGACTTCGATCGTGAGCGGAATGGCGATCGCTCGAAGGTCGGGCGCTTCGGCGGGTGGCGCACTGGGGGCGGACGGTTGCTCCGGGCCGCAGGCGGCCAGGAAGGTGAGCACCAGGGCCGCGGGGGTGTGGCGGTGGCGCGACGTCATAGGAGTAGCCTTCGGGGGCGGGTGGGGCGTCCGGACGGTCGGCGCGGTCGGCCGAGTCCTCTGCCATCCGGTAACGCCCGATACCCGTGACGGCCGCCTCACGGGACGCGAGGCGCCTGAACGACCGTCGGGCTATCCTCCGCAAGCCTCGAGAGACGGGTGGTACCTTCCCATGTTGACGATGATCACCGGATTCGTCTGGAGACCGCCGGAGCCCTGGATTTCCTCGCGAACGTTGAGCGCCCGGAGGATCGAGTTGATCACCCCCGTGACCGGCTCCGGAATCCGGTAGCCCACTCCGGCACCCACCCCCATCGACAAGGTGCCCTGCTTGCAGGTAAGCGGGCCTTGCAGGATGCCGATGCTCGAGCCGCGCGTCACGGTGACGGACGAGTTGAGGTACCCGTAGGGCCCGGTCAGGAACCCGAAAGCCCCGATGCCGACCATGATGTTGGCGTGATGGGTCATCACCATGCCGGTGACGCCGATGGCGGCGCCCTGCGTCGAGAGCAGCAGGTTGTCGAGATTGTTCACGGGGGTGACACCCGTCGGACCGCCCATGGTCCACTTCCCGTCACGGTAGCCCATCCGCACCCCACCCTTGAGCTTGTAGTACACGCTCGCCTTCAGCGCGCCGGTCGAAGTGAACGCTGTCTGCAGCTGGAAGATCTGCCGCACGTTCACCGCGAAGGGAACGCCCATCCCGGTGACGGGAATGGAGAAATCGACGGGGGCATACCGCTTCTCGCTGATATTGGCGGCCATCGGGCTCGGAGAAGCCGCCTCGAAGTTCATCATCAGACCGGCCGCTCCGTCCAGTTGGACCTCGCAGACGACGATCTGGCCCCCGCGAATGTCGAGGTTGAAGTAGAGCTTCGGCGCATTGAGGTAGAGAACCGCCTCGCCCAGGAAGTGGACCCCGCTCGCGTCGGACACGATCCTGACGCCGATCCCTCTGGCTCCGACCAGCGGTGTCAGCGTGAATCGGTGCACGGTCACTTGGTCGGACCCCACCGGATCGATGGCCAAGGCGCCGGGGTCACAGCGCGGCCGAGCGCCAGCCAGGTGAAACACCCCACCCCGACTGCGGCGCGCTCCACAGGTGCGCGGGCCGGCGAGCGATACCGGCGGCTGGTCTGCCGAGCTGGTGACGATGGGAGCGACCGTGACTGCGGGGTCGAATACTTCCGGGACCGTGAACGAGAGCGCCTGATCGAGGTCCAGGGGCTGATCGAGGGTAAACTTGCCTTCCCGGACCACCTCGGTGATCTGGACCGGACCCAGCACCACGAGAAGTCCCTCGTTGGTCTTCTGGACGGCCAGCACGCGGCCAGCCGCGCGACTCGTCAGGAGGAGCACCTTCCCGGGCCGGACGTCCTCCGCGTCCTTCGAGGCTGGGTCGATCGTCCAGACCAACCCGTCCGGGCTCACTGAGCGGATCGCATCCGCCCCCGCCGGCAGCATCACCACGTCGGGCTGATAGGTGACTGCGGCGCTGGGGGTGGCCGAATGGCCGAAGCGCTTCTCTGCCTTGGTAAGCTCTTCGAGCTTCAGGATGCCGCGGGGGGCCGGCGCTCCGTTGCCGGCTTGGAGTCTGCTCTCGGCAGCCGGCCACCATTACGCACGCGGTCAGCAGACCGGCGATGACCAGGCGCTGCAGGTGGTCATGACGTCTCCGTTGTAGGGTGTCCACTCCGGGCGACTTCACTTCTTACCACCCAGGATGCAGTCAGGAATCCCGATGGCGATCACAGGGGTAGCCGCCTGGACTGGACTGCACTTGTAGTACGGGCCGGCCCTGACCTGCCCGTTGCCGTTAGGCAGAGTCCCGGCCTCGATCGTGGGAACACCGGAAGGATCGGCAAGCTGCAAGTAGCCGGCTCCTCGCGAACCCGCGGTAAGATTCGCCACCGACGTACTCGCGTTCGAGATCTGTACCAGGCCGGCGACCTGGTCGGTTGCCTGAGTCATTACCGCGAGCGGCCGCCCGCCCCCTCGAGCGTGGACCTGGAACAGTCCTCGACCGTCATCGCTCACCGTCATTTCAGCGACCGTGGCCCCGTTCCCGGTGGCGACGGCCACTGCCCCTCCGCCCGCAGCATTACCCAGGAGGCCGCCGACAGCCTTGCCAGCCGAGTTCATGACGCTCAGGGCGCCGGCACCATTCCTGGCTCCAAGAAAGGCGACCTTGGTACCACCTTCGTTCGAAAGGACGAGCTCTCCTGAGTTGTCGAGGGCTGAGAGTCGGGCCACGCTCCGGCCCGACGGCGCGTTGACGCTCACGATTCCGGAGCCACCGCTTGCTGCATCGGTCGTGATGTCGATCACCTTCTCCTTACCTCGCCATATCCCGATACGGCCGCCGCCCGCGTCGCCTTGCGTAAGCCCGGCGATCTGCTCGCCTGACTGGTCATACACCCCCACGGCCCCAGTCCCGAGGAGCACGGCGCGGGTGACCTGCTGCGCGTCGAGAGCAGCGAACTCGCCACGGCCTGATGACGCGCTCATGACCGCCTGTGCCACGCCGCTCGCCGCGATTGAGATTATTCCGCCCTGCTGCGGGATGGTGCCGATGCTGACCGGCACCATGGGGTCTGGTATCCCCCCTACACGGACGATGGGTTTTCCATCCGCGCTCAGGACCTCGAAAGGAGCGGTCATCTGGGTCACGTTGCGTGGGCCGCGGCGCACCAGGCTTTCGAGGGCGCGCAGTCGCTCGTCGATCTCGTTGGGGAGGGTCACCGGCGCCTGTGCCGCGAGCACCCAAGTGCCTACGACGACCAGGATCGCGCCAGCCCACGGGCTTCGAACCCTTCCGTGACGGCGGGGGGTAGGAACCCGTTCGGCACGGGTACGGGTGAGCTCGGCCTCCACCTCCTGAAGGCGGCGGATCAGCTCACTGAGCGCTGGCTCTGGGGACGACGTCATGCTGTCCTCGCGCGGAGTACGATCCGCAGGCCTTGAGTGGGACTTCCTCCTCCTGCATCACAACGCCCGAACTCGCACCGGAAGCCCTCACCCGGCGGTGCCGTTGGGTTGGACGGGGACAGGGAGTGAGGGTCGCGTCAGGGATACCGGGCGTAGATGGCAGTGGCTATCCGGCGGCCCTGGAGGTGAGGAACCTGTCCGGCCAGGCACCTACAGCGGGGGACAGCATGCTGCCCTATCAGACGCGGGTATTCGACTCGGCACTCGAGGTGGTTCAAGCCAGCGCCCGTTTGCGGGATGCCGTGGAACCCGAGCCACGACCCAGGCACGCACCCACCGGCCGAACCTTCGAGGGGGTAGTGGAGGGGGATACCTTCCGGATCCGCCGGATCGTCCGGGGCCGGAGCTCGTTCCGTCCCGAGCTGCACGGGCGCATAGAGGCCATGCCGACCGGCCGAGCCAGGGCTGTGGTGAGCTTCCGGCTTCATCCGATCGTGGTTGCCTTTGTGGCGGTGTGGCTGGGGATCACGTTCATGCTGGTCCTGACCGCCAGCCGGGAAGCCGTCGCCACGGGCGAGATGCGTTTCCTGCGGCACACCGGGGCGATGTTCGCGCTCGGCCTCCTGATGCCTTTCATCGCATTCGCGATCGAGGCCCGGAAGGCCGCCAGGTTCCTGGAGGAGGTCTTCGGCATCCGGGCATCGTAGGAGGATCTCCTTCAGCTTTGTGCCACCGCCGCCACGATCGCCTCCGAGGCCTGCTGCACCAGTGGCGAGAGCAAGTCCTCGCCGTCCTGCTGCGCCTTGCGCTTCTCCCGCTTCTCGATCAGCACCTTCCCATCCGGGGTTTCCAGTCTGTAGCCGAGCGTCAACTCGTCCTTGTTACGGACGGCGACCGCATAGTCGTGCGCCGCCTGGCCCGCGGCGCCGTAGGCCGCCTGACCGGCGATTCGGCCGGCGGTTGAGCCGCTCGCCACGCCCGCCTCCCAAGCTCCTTGCTGTGCGGCGCCGGCCGCCATCTTCCTGAGGATGCCCCCGCCGCTGCGCTTCTGGACGTGCTTGATCGTCGTCAGGAGGAGGTAGGGACAGCCCGCCTGCTTCGCCTCCTCCTTCACTTGGGAGGCGAGTCGCGCCTTGAGCGCCTCGGCGCGGAGTGAAGGGCCGGTGAGAAAGCTGGTGAACGATTCCCGCGCTGCATCCATGGCCGAGCTTGCGGTCCCGCTGCTGGTCTCGACACTCGCCGGCGCCAGACAGATACGGGTTATCGGAGGGCTGTCCTGTGCGGCGGCGCGGGCTCCCGCGAGGAGGGCCAGCGCCGCCGCAGCGGCTGGGAACCGACCAACGCTTGGCATGTTCACGGTATTCCTCCTGGTTCTTCGAGCTGGCATCCCGTTCGTGCATCACCTGTTCGGCACGTGGGCGCGGATGCGCCCCACCGGACGGGCCGCTGCTCCACAGGGCTCGCGGCCATTGAGGAACGCCCGATTCGGGCGTACAATCCCTCATCAGCCTCCGTCTCCGGCCAGGCGAACCCGACTCCACCTCCGCATGACCGACGAACCTCCCTCGCCCAAGGGCGCCATCACCCAGTGGCTGCTGGACTGGGGCCGCAGCGACAAGCCGGGCCTGGACCAGATGCTCCCCGTGGTCTACGAGGAGCTGCACCGCCTCGCGTCCCACTACCTGGGCCTCGAGGCCACCGGCCATACCCTCCAGCCCACCGCTCTGGTCCACGAGGCCTACCTCCGCCTGGTGGATCAGCGGCGGGTGGACTGGCGGAACCGGGCGCAATTCCTGGGGGTCGCGGCCAGCATGATGCGCCGGATCCTGGTCAACCATGCCCGCGACCGGGCGGCCCGGAAGCGTGGCGGCAACCCCGAGCGGGTGTCGCTGAGCCTGGTGGAATCACCCTCCGGCCGCCCCGACGTCGAGCTGATCGCGCTGGAGGACGCGCTCCAGCGCCTGGCGGCGCTGGACGAGCGGAAGAGCAAGGTCGTGGAGCTCAAGTTCTTCGGAGGCCTCACGATCGAGGAGATCGCCGAGGTGCTCGGGATCTCCGGCGCCACCGTCGAGCGCGAATGGGCGTTCGCCCGCGCCTGGCTCTACGACGCGATCGAAGGGTCGGAAGGCAAGTCGTGAACGCGGACCCGGCGATGAGCAGCGATCGGTTCCAGCGCTGCGAGGAGTTGTTCCACGCGGCGGCGCCGCTCGCCGGGAAGGAGCGCGACGCCTTCCTGGAGCGGAGCTGCGCCGAGGACCCCGAGCTCCGCGCCGACGTGGAGCGGCTCCTCGCCGCCCACGACCGGGCGGGCGACTTCATCTCCTCACCCGCGATCGCGGCCGTGCGCGAGGGTGTGGGAGCGGACGAGGGCGGTGGGACGCCTGGTCGGCCCCTATCGGCTGGTTCGCGAGATCGGCCGCGGCGGAATGGGCGCCGTCTACCTCGCCGAGCGGGCCGACGGCCAGTACGAGCAGCGGGTCGCGCTCAAGGTCATCAAGCGCGGCATGGACACCGAGCAGGTGCTCGCCCGCTTCCGGGCCGAGCGCCAGATCCTCGCCTCGCTGGACCACCCCAACATCGCCCGACTCCTCGACGGCGGGAGCACCGACCAGGGCGTCCCCTTCTTCGCCATGGAGTACATCGACGGCGAGCCGATTGATGCCTGGGCTGACCGGCCGTGGACTCTCGGTCGACGATCGCCTCCGCCTCTTCCTCCAGGTCTGCGGCGCGGTGAGCCTACGCCCACCAGCACCTGGTGGTGCACCGGGACATCAAGCCGCTCAACATCCTGGTGACGGCGGACGGGGTGCCGAAGCTGCTCGACTTCGGCATCGCCAAGGTGCTGCACGAAGAGGCCGACCAGGCCACGTCCACGGTCACCGGCATGCGGCTGCTGACCCCCGAGTACGCCAGCCCCGAGCAGGTCGAGGGACAGCACGCCACCACGGTCAGCGACGTGTACGCGCTCGGCGTGGTGCTCTACGAGCTGCTCACCGGGCGGTCACCCTATCGCCTGCGGAGCCGCACGCCGCTCGATGTCGTCGAAGCCGTCCGGACGACCGATCCGGAGCGGCCCAGCGCCGTCGGGAGGCACCGAGAAGCTCCGCCGCCGTCTCCGCGGCGACCTCGACACCATCCTGCTCACCGCGCTGCGCAAGGAGCCGGCGCGCCGCTACCAGTCGGTGGAGCAGTTCGCGGGCGACGTGCGGAGGCACCTCGACGGCCTGCCGGTCCGCGCCCGGCCCGACACCTTCGGCTACCGGGCCGGCAAGTTCGTGCGGCGGAACCGGGCGCCGGTGGCAGCCGGCGTCCTGCTGGCGCTTGCGCTGCTGGGCGGCACCGCGGCAACCGCGTACCAGGCGCAACAGGCCCGGGCCGCGCAGGCTCGCGCGGAGCGCCGCTTCGCCGACGTCCGCAAGCTGGCCAACGCGCTGCTGTTCGACTATCACGACGCGATCCGGGACCTGCGCGGTGCCCGGCCGGTGCGGGAGCGGATGGTCCGTGACGCGCTGGGCTACCTCGACGGGCTCGCCCGGGAATCGGGCGAGGACCCCTCGCTCGCAGCGGGAGCTGGCCGGCGCGTACAAACGGATCGGCGACCTTCAGGGCGGAGAGCCCAGTAGCCTCGGTGACACGGAAGGTGCCGCACGGAGCTACACCAAGGCGCTCGGCATTCTCGAGATGCTGCTCCGGGCCGACAGCGGCAATGCACGACTGCGACGAGAGGCGGCCGAGTCGGCCATGGCTCTCGGCCGCGTGGTCTGGGGACGCGGTGACCTGGCGGGAGGACTGTCCCATGCCCGCCGTGCCCGCGCCCTCCTCGACCCGCTGGTCGCCTCCGCTCCCACTGACACCGACCTGCGGCTGCAACTGAGCGGCGCCAACAATCTCCTAGGGCAGATCTCGTTGGAAGAGGGGAAGATCGCCCAGTCGCTCGAGTACCATCTCACCGACGTGAAGCAATTCGAGACCGCGCCCGAGTCCGAGCGGAGCCGTCCCGCGGTGCGGCATGCCATTTCGGTCACTTACGGGTATCTGGCCGATGCTCAGGTCGAGTCCGGCGACCTGGCCGGCGCGCTGGAGAGCCACCGCAGGAGTCGGGCGCTGCGCCGCGAGCTCAGCGCCGAGTTCCCGGACAACGCCACCTATGCGGAGCTGGCTTCCAGCGCGCGCTATTACGAGGCGACCGTGCTGGGCCGGATGGGTCGATGGGAGGAGGCGCTCGTCCTCCATCGTGAGGCGTTCGCCGAGGACACCACCGGCTCGTTCCAGTGTCAGCTCGGCGAAGCGCTCGCCGCGCTGGGCCGGCACGAAGAAGCTTTAGGATATTTCACGCGGGCGGTCCGCGGGCACCAGCGGGAGCTCCGGGCGGATACCGCCAGCCTGTTCAACCGCATGGCGGTGGTGGAGGATCTGGGGCGCATCTGCAAGTCCCTCGTGGTGCTGGGCCGACCGGATGGGTCGGCCGCCTGCGCCAGGGCCACCGCCTTCGCCGAAGCGATTTCCGTGGAGCCGAGCCACGCCTGGGCCCGCGCGTTCCTCGCGGCGACCGGGACCGACCTGGGAACGGCATACGAGACGCTGGCCGGCCGACCTGCCATCTCCGCCGCGGATCGTCGGCAGTATCGGCTGGCGGCCAGGGAGCAGCACCGGAAGAGCGACGAGATCTGGTCCGATCTGAGTGCCCGTGGTCTGGTGAGTCCGGTGGACACCGCCCGAGTGTCCGCGGCGGCCGAGGCCTTTTCCCGGGCCAACCGGCTGGCCATCGAGGCGGACAAGTAAGCGACCACCGGAGCGCCACAACTTCTTCCCGGCGACCGCTACCTCCACCGTGCCTCTGGGGCGATTAGGTTTTCTCGCGTGCCCCACACCGATTCTGCCGACCCGCCCGAAGCCTCCCCCCGCAAGGACTTCCTCCGAGAGAAGGTCGCCGGGGACGCGGCCAGCGGCCGCTTCGGCCGCCCGATCCACACCCGGTTCCCGCCGGAGCCCAACGGCTTCCTTCACATCGGCCATGCCAAGTCGATCTGCCTGAACTTCGGGATCGCGCGGGAGTTCGCCGGCCGCTGCAACCTGCGGTTCGACGACACCAACCCCGCCACGGAAGACGTCCGCTACGTGGACGCCATCCGGAACGACGTGCGGTGGCTGGGCCTCGAGTGGGACGAGGAGCGCTTCGCCAGCGACTACTTCGAGCGGCTGTACGAAATCGCCGAGGCGCTGGTGAAGGGGGGAAGGCGTATGTGGATTCCCAGAGCGAAGAGGCTATTCGCGAGGGCCGGGGGACCGTGACGGTCTCCGGCACGCCGAGCCCGCACCGGGACCGATCCGTCGAGGAGAGCCTCGACCTGCTGCGCCGGATGCGGGCCGGAGAGTTCCCCGACGGCGCGCACGTGCTCCGCGCGCGGATCGACATGGCGCATCCCAACATGCTCATGCGCGACCCGCTGTTGCTCCGCATCCGGCACGCGAAGCACTATCGGCGCGGGAGCGAGCTGGTGCATCTACCCCCTGTACGACTTCGCCCATGGCCTCTCGGATGCGTTCGAGGGAATCACCCACTCGCTCTGCACCCTCGAGTTCAAGGACAACCGGGAGCTGTACGACTGGCTGGTGCGGGAAGCCGGCTTCGAGCGCCCGCCGGAGCAGACCGAATTTGCCCGGCTGGAGCTGGACTATACCGTCCTGAGCAAGCGGAAGCTGCTGCGGCTGGTGAATGAGGGACACGTGGCCGGCTGGGACGATCCGCGGCTCCCGACCATCGCGGGGCTCCGGCGGCGCGGGGTGACGCCCGAGGCGATCCGCGACTTCGCCGACACGATCGGGGTGGCACGCTCCGACGCGCGGATCGAGCTCGCCACCTTCGAGCACGCGGTGCGGAACGATCTCAACATGCGGGTGCCGCGGGTGATGGCCGTGGCGCGACCGATCAAGCTGGTGATCACGAACTATCCGGTCGACCTGGTCGAGACGCTCGACGCTCCGCTGTATCCCCACGACGTCCCGAAGACGGGCTCCCGCCCGGTGCCGTTCTGCCGGGAGCTGTGGATCGAGCGCGACGATTTCATGGAGGATCCCGCCGAAGAAGTTCTTCCGTCTGGCGCCCGGGCGAGAGGTGCGGCTGCGCTACGCCTATCTGGTGACCTGCACCGCCGTGGTGAAGGATCCTGCGGGGGAAATCGTCGAGGTGCACGCCACGTATGATCCGGCGACGCGCGGCGGCGACGCCCCCGATGGCCGCCGGGTGCAGGGCACGATCCACTGGGTGTCGGCCCGCCACGCGCTCGACTGCGAGCTCCGGCTGTACGACCGGCTGTTCACGGTACCGGATCCCGACGCGCTCCCCGAGGGCCAGGACTTCGTGACCGGCCTCAACCCCGAGTCGCTCGTCGTCGCCGCCTGAGGCCAAGGTCGAGCCGAGTATCGCCGAGCGATCCTCCGGGCTCGCGGTATCAGTTCGAACGGACCGGCTACTTCATCAGCGATCCGGTGGATTCGCGGGCGGACGCGCTGGTGTTCAACCGGACCGTCGGGCTGCGGGATTCCTGGGCGAAGGTGAAGGACAAGGAGGGGGTTCGGCCAGGCCGAACCCCCTGAGGAGCGCGAACCTACGGTCCGACCGGATTGGTGGTGGGGAGGGCTTCGCCGATCGCGGTAGCCGCATCGGCACACTCGGGGTGTCCGAACCCGCTCTCGCTGACCCCGTCATCGCCGATGTCGTAGATGATGTTGTCGTCGCCGGTGGCGCTCACGCCACCCGGGACGAGGTCGAGCCCCAGGGCATCGCGCACCTTCCAGGCGATGTTGTGGTCGGCGCAGCTGGTGTCTCCCGAGACACCGATGGCGCCGATGACCACGCCGCTGGCGTCATAGAGCGCCAACCCGCCGCCGAACACGTTCACCCCACCGATGCGCTTCCCCAACATGAAATCGTCCTCGGTGCCGTAGTCGTCGGCGTTGCCCCCGTAGGCCGCCTCGGTGTTCACCGGGTTGCTCTCCTGCAGGCCGAAGAGACTGCCGCCCGGCTGGGTAGCGGTGAACAGGTTCGCCGTGGAGAGGGCCAGATCGTCGAGGCTGAAGGCGTTGGCGGTGTTGGCCTTCTGGGCGGAGATCACCCGCTACAGCAGGGAACCCGGACGCGCCACGGGCACGCTGTCGCCGTTCCCCGGTCGGGCTTGGGGAGCCGGATGTGGCTCGATACATTCTTGACTCATGCTGCGCTCCCGGCGTCTCGCCCTCATCATCGGTACCTCGGCGGTCATCCTGTTTCTGGGTGCCACCATCCTCCTGAGCCTCTGGCGGCGCTCCGTCGCCGAGGGCGGGACCGACCACACCTACCAGGTGCTCGATGCCAGCGACGAAGCGATCACTGGTCTGGTGACCGCCGAGAGCGCCCAGCGGGGGTACCTGCTGACGGGTCTCGCTACCTACCTCGCCACCTACAACGCCGGACTGGCGGCGTACGACTCCGCCGCCAACGAGCTCCGGCAGCTGACCGCGGACAACGTCGAGCAGCAGCGACGGCTCGACACACTCCAGTCCTGGGTCGGGAAGCGCCGCGAGTTGCTCGCGGCCACGATCCGCCTCCGGAATGTGAAGGGGCTCGACGAGGCGACCGCCTTGTTCCAGACCGGGGTCGGCAAGCGGCTGATGGACTCTGTGCGACGGGTGGCAACCGATCTGAGTAGCTACGAGCGGGCGCTGCTGGCCGAGCGACAGACAGTGGAGGCGCGGCGATCGAGGGGAGTTTACCTGATCGCGGGGCTGGGTATGATGGCCGGGGTGGGAATGGCGCTCATTCAGGGCGGGCTCCTGTCCCGAGCGCTGAACACGCAGCAGACGCTGAGCGACGAGCTTGCCGACCGTGCGCACACACTCGAGGAGGTGGCCGGCGAGCTCGAGATGAGCAACGAGGAGCTGGCCGGCTCGAACCGTGAGACCGAGCTCGCGAACCAGCAACTCGATCGCAATCGGATCGAGCTCGAGGCACGAAACACCGAGCTCGGACGGGCGGTGTCCCGGTTCCGTACCCTGGTCGAGTCGCTGCCGGCTCCGCTGTTCGTCTGCCGGCCGAGCGGCGAGACGATCTACGTCAATCCGGCCTGGACCACGCTGACGGGTCTGTCGGCCGAGACGGCGGCGGCGGAAGGATGGTCTTCGACCGTTCACCCCGACGAGCGGGCGCGAGTGGGCGAGGCCTGGCGTGAAGCGGTGGCGGGGCTACTCGCCGAGGTGCAGTATCGGCACGTTCGCCCGGATGGAACGATCCGCCACGTGCGAACGACGTTCGCGCCGGTGCGCGGCGAGACGGGCACAGCCAATGAGATACTCGGGATGGGACTCGACCTGACCGAGCGTCTGGAGCACGAGGAGCACCTGCGCCACGCCCAGAGGATGCAGGCGATCGGCCGGCTGGCCGGCGGGATGGCGCACGAGCTCAACAACATGCTGACCGCCAGCATCGGTTTCGCCGGGTATGCGATGCGGCAGCTCACCCAGGACCACCCCGCCGGGCCCGACATCGCCGAGAGTCTCAAGGCGCAGGAGCGCGCGGCCAGGATCACCTCGCAGGTGCTCAGCTTCAGCCGCCGACAGATGCTGGCGCCCACCCGATTCGATGTGAGGGAAGCGCTGGAGGACCTTCTCCCGCTGCTCCGGCAGAGCCTGGACCCTGGTCAGGTCTTCCGCACCGAGCTGGCGGACGCCGCGGCCGTCGTGCATCTGGACCGGACCCGGCTGGATCAGGCGATCATCAACCTGACCCTGAACGCGCGCGACGCGATGCTGGAGACCGGGACACTCACCCTCAGCACGCGGCGGGCGACCATCGCCGCGGGCCAGCTGGTCGGACCGGAGGGCGAGCGGGTCGGCGCGGGTGAGTACGTCGTGATCACCTTGCGTGACGATGGCGGAGGGATGGACTCGGAAACCCGGCGTCGCGCGCTGGAGCCGTTCTTCACGACCAAGCCAGTGGGGCAGGGAACCGGACTGGGATTGAGCATGGCGTACGGCTTCGTCCGCCAGAGCGGAGGGACCCTGGCCATCGAGAGCGAAAAAGGGGCGGGCACCTCGGTCAGCCTCTATCTCCCCATCGGGTCGGCCGGAATGCCTCCGGCTGCCACGCCCGACCATGCTGCACTCGCCGCCTCTCCGCGGCACGAACACGTGCTGGTCGTGGACGACGAGCCGAGCGTGAGGGAGATGATGCGCCGAGCGCTCGAGCAGTACGGATTCAAGGTGGTCGAGGCGTCGAGCGGGCCGGATGCCCTCGCTCGACTCGAGGAGATCCAGGGCGGGGTGCATCTGGTGGTGTGTGATCTGGTCATGCCGCTGATGAGCGGCGAGGCGCTCGGCCGCCGTATCAATGCCCGGTGGCCGGCACTTCCCATTCTCTACGTTTCCGGCTTCCCTGGGGCGGATGGTGTCGAGGAGGGAATGATGCCCTCCGGTGCCCCGTTTCTGAAGAAGCCATTCACTCCCGACGTGCTCGCCACCCGGGTTCGCTCCATGCTGGGCGGCAGCGACTCCACCGGCTAGACCTCCGCGGGCTCTGGCGGCGCCATGACGCGGTGATCCCAGCGGCGTACCATGGCCGTGAAGATTGCCGCCAGCGAGGGGTCGAACTCCTTCCCGGCCCGTTGCTCGATATACTCGAGGGCGGCCTCCGACTCCCAGGCGTCCCGATACGGGCGCCGCGTCCGCAGGGCGTCGTAGACGTCGCACACGTGGACCAGCCGGCTGCCGTAGTGCGTCTCTCGAGGCGAGTGACGACAGGGATAGCCGGTACCATCCATCATGAGGTGGTGCTCGTACGCGACCACGGCGGCCAGATCCAGCGGCTGGTCGCCGGCGAGCAGGATGCGGGCGCCTTCCACCGGATGACGCTGCATCTCCGCGCGCTCCGCTTCGGTCAGCTTGCCGGGCTTGAGCAACACCTCCTTCGCCACTCTCACCTTGCCCAGGTCGTGCAGCAGGCCGGCGACCCCCACGGCGCGCACCTGCGCCGAGCCGAGCTCGAGCGTCTCCGCCAGGGCCATGGCCAGCACTGCGACGTTCATCGAATGCGTCGTGGTGTACTGGTCGAACTCCTTGAGCTGGAGCAGTGGGAGCACCGAGGCGCGCTCGGCATGCATCGCCACCGACAGGGATTGGACGATGACCTCGGCCTCCAGCAGCGGCAGCCGGCCGGAGCGGCTCACTTCGTCGTGCACCCAGTGGATGGCCTGACATTCCTCCTGAAGCCCGTAGTCGATCGCGGCGACCTGGGCGGCAGCCGGTGCCGGGCCCGCTTCGCGGTGGACCGACACATGGCCGAACCGCAGGTTCCCACTGCCCGAGTGTCGGATCGAGGAGCTGTCGAAGGGCCGACCGGCCAGGCGGCCGGTTAGCATGTCGAGGAACGACTCGAACTCGTCGGCGTCCGAATCGCCGGTGACTTCGATGCGCTGGATCCCGGCCGCGGCGAGTCGGGGTGCCCAGTCCCATGCCCGCAGCTCGTGGATCACCCGCTGCCGGAACACCACCTCGCCGTCCAGGAACGAGAACTCCAGCCGCACTCCCTCGGCCTGTTGAAGATCCTGGAGCTGGCGATAGGCCGCGTCCGCGGCCCGACGGTACGCGGGATGGTCCTGGCCGTAGAGGACGGACGCCGAGAGGGCTTGGGTCAGGCCGGTGAGGAAGCGAACCGCCTCGCTCATCGGTTCCTCGTCTCGTAGGCCGCGGCCCGCACTTCGGGGTCGCGATGCCGCTCGGCCATTTCGAGGGCTCTGGCCGCATGCGGGTGGGTCGCATAGCGCTCGGCCAGCGCCTTCAGTGCGGCCAGCATCACCGGTGACTTGGGGGCCAGCCGGAGCCCGCCCCACCAGCGCCTGTGTCCGGCCACGCCGGCGAGTCGGACTACGCGCTCCGGGTCGGCGCTGCCGGCGAGAGCGCGGACCGCGAGCAGCCGGAGCTCGGTGTCGCTCGCCGAGTCGCGGGCGATGCGGTACACCGCCGTCACGGCCTCGCGCGGGCAACCCGTGCCGGCCGCGGTGAGGACCATTGTCAGCACCCCCGCATCGGGGTCCGCTATTCCCTGTGCGATCGCCGCGTCGCGGAGGTGGGGAGCGTCGAGCAGCAGTCGAAATGCTTCCCGGCGCACCCGAGGCTCCTGATGGGTGGTGTAGGGCATCGGCGTGAAGCCTTCCGGCCATGGTCCCAGCCGCCCGAGGAGCAGCAGAAGATTCCGCTGGACGAACCACGGGGTATCCGGCAACCGCGCAGCGACCGCGGGGGCGGCCGCGGGACCGACCTCACCGAGAATGCGAAGCAGGCTCCACCGGATGGATCGGTCCTCCGCGACAGCGAGAGCGTCCAGGAGGGGAAAGCTGGCCTCCCCGTTCAGGCGCGAGACCAGCGCCTCGATGACGGGAAAGTCCGGCGGCTGCCGCCCCAACTCGCGGTTGAGCAGCTCGGACGTCGCCATCCTGCTCCACACTCCGTCGGTCGTGGCCCCGGCCTTCGCGGCCAGCTCGAGCAGTTCCATGAGCAGGCCCGTCCTGCCCTCCTCGACCAGGCGATCGACGGCAAGCAAGACCCTGGGCCCGCTGTCGCCGATCTCGAGACCGATCCGCAGTATGTCCTCCTGCTTCAGCTCGAGGTCAGGCGCCGTAGCAGACACGATCGTCTGCGCTCTGGTGTTGCGTACCATGTGCCGCAAGGCCGATGCGTAGGCCTCAGGGTTGGGATCCTCCAGATCCCAGTCGGACACCAGTCGCCCGACGTTCTCGCGGAGCGCGCTGTCCGCGGCCGTGGCGACCGTCGGCGATTCGGACTCCGCGTGCTGCGCGAGCTTTCCCAGCAACAGCATGAGACTGTCGGACACGCTCCGCTTGGACGACTCCCCCGCTGCCTCGACTACTTTCAGCACCGCGTCGGCGGCCAGTGTCTGCGAGGCGGCCAGCATGAAGCGGCGACGGTCCGGCTCGCCCACACCGACCTGGAGCAATCGCTCCAGCGCTCCCGGCGCGAGTGAAGCGATCAGTCGGCTGAGGCGTCTCCGCAGCCAGGCCTGCTCCGAGGTCTCGCCGACGGCCACCTCTTCGGCGACGCGCGTCAGGTAGTTCACCACGCTCTCATCGTAGCCCGACTGACTCGCTCCCCGGTTGATCGCCGCCGCCAGGGCGCCGGGATGGGCGCTGCCGGCCAGATCGGTCTCGACACCACCCGGGAGCGCAACCCGGGCGAGGTCCATCCAGAGCCGGATCTCGGCGCCGTCGCCCTCGCCGTCGGAATCGGCGGCCGGTTCGTCCGACAGCTCCAGTCGGTCGTATTGCGCCGGGTAGAGCTCGGCGTGCACCCAGCGCCGCGCATCTTCGGGCTGCAGCCCGATGGGTCCCCGCTCCCGCCGGGGATCCACGCCGAGGGTGGCCAGCAGCGCGCCCACCTCGCCCTGGGTCACGCCGTGGTCGAGCCGAAGAGCGGCGACGCGATGCCGGTGAAAGCGCTGCGCGAGGTTGGCGAGGAGACTGCTGCCGGGGTCGGTGGCGACACCCTCGATGATGAACTGGCGCCGGGCGATGCCGAGGGTGAGCGTGTGCCGGCGTCCGAGCACGTCCTCCAGCGCCTGCGTCAGTCGCTCGGCCGCGGCGACCAGCATCGGGTGGCCCGCCGGATAGGCGGACTGATGGCCGAGCGCGAGCGAGAACTCCACGAGCAATTCAGACAATTCCCGCGCGAGCGGGGTACGCTCGCCGGAGATGGGATGGGCAGCAGGCTGTGATCCGACTCGGACGGACCCCGATGCTGACATGTGGGCGCGCACCCTCGTGGCGTTGATCCCCTCCCCGAATTGCCCTCCCAGGATGACCTCGGGGCTGGGAACGACCTCCCGGCAGGCTCGGCAGCCCGACCCGGCGCCCAAGGATGGTGCTTGCGGGGCAAGAGACGCGCCTCCGCAGTGGACAGGGTCCAACTCGTTGAATGCTAGTGACTTCCCACGGGGGAGAGAGGTCGTACGGGCAGGCTGTCGTGCGAAGTGCGGTTCAGTCCCCTCCAGGCGGGATCAGGTGCCCGTCAGGCGAAGAAGGTCCATTGCCGACGCTGCGAGCCCGAGGAGTCGGAGCCCACGCTCGAGGCGGGGCCGTCAGATTGGGCCGGTTTCGGTGGTGCGGCCGGCGGCTCGGTCCCGGAGACGCGGGCGGTCTGACGCGGCGCTGGGCCCGTTGGCACCCTGCGGTTGGATGCGCCGCTGCCGAGCGATCGCCTTGAGGAAGGCCCACCCGGAGGCCACCCGCCGCTTCAGGGATGGCCGCTTCCCCGAATTGGTCGCCTCGGCCTCGTCGTCGGCGGACGATGGCTGAAGCCAATGGGGGGCGGACTGCTCGGACTGGATCCGGCGGTACTCCGGATGCGCGGTGATGGGAAGCCAGGTCCTGCGGGCTCGATGAAAGATCCGGGCCTCGGGAGGGATCTCCGAGCTGCGGATGGCCAGGCGGAGAGACAGGGACGATCGGTACCGCAGCTCCCGTCCAGGCCTGACTTCGACAAGAAATTCGGTCATGCTCCCTCTCGAGGATCCAGCCGACCGTCCGCCCACCACTCCCCCCGGCAAGTTACGGCGAATGCGGGAGACTTCCAGTGGTGGGCGGAACGACCGGGATTCCGGAAGTCTAATACCCGGGATTCTGGGCGATGCCCGGCGCGACGTCCACCTCCGTCTGGGGAATCGGGTACAGCGTCTGGTACTGGTCGATTCCCATGACATCGTCGGCGAGCCCCAGTCGGACCAGGTCGGGCCAGCGGTCGCCCTCGAAGGCGAGCTCGAGCTGCCGCTGCAGGTCGATCTCCGCCAGGACGTCGGCCTGGGTCGTGACCTCGTTACCCAGCGTGTGGGCGCCGAGCCCCGCCCGCACCCGGACCGGGTTGTAGGCATCCACCGCGCCGACCAGGTCGTTCCCCCGGGCCAGCGCTTCGGCCTTGATCAGCAGGACCTCGGCCAGCCGGATGACGTGGAAGTCTTCCGCGCCGATGGTGGTGGGGAACTTGAGTCCCGAGGCCTCTCCTTCGGTGTCGCCGAAGATCGACCAGGTGCCGCGGACATCCGCCGGGTCGAACAGGTCGATCAGCTTCTGCGAAGGCCCCACCGTGCCCTCGCCCCCCAGGTCGGCCGAGGTGTAGTAGAAGCCGTGCCACGAGAACTGCTCGGCGGTGAAGACGACCTTCAGGATGTCCTCGGGCGTGTCGGTGCCCTCGGCGTCGAACAGCGTCGTGAAGTCCTCCGCCAGCTCGTAACCCTGGGCCAGCACCTCATCGGCCTCCGCGGCCGCGGTCGCATAGTCTCCCTCATACAGGGCCACGCGGGACTGCAGCGCGTCGACGAAGCCCGTGGTGACGCGGGTGGCGTCGCCGGTCTCGGTGACCAGCTGCTCCGCCTCCGCGAGGTCGGCCCGGATCTGGGTGTAGACCTCGGCGGCGGGTGTCCGGGTGATCTGCGAGGCTTCCTCCACGCTCGTCGGCGACACCAGCGGCATGGGCACGTCGCCCCAGAACTTCGTCAGGTTGTGCAGGTGGAGCGCTCTCAGAGGCATGCGCCTCGCCCAGGATCTGGTTCTTCTCGGTCTCTTCCAGGTCGGTGAGTGGCGGCACCTTCTCCAGGATGACGTTGACGCGGTTGAGCGCGTCGTAGAGGGTGCCCCAGACGCCCTCGACCGACGCGTTGTTGGGTCGAAGCTCATTCCGGTCGATGAAGGCAAACGCGCCCGAGATGCCGGTACTCACCACGTTGTCGGCCGACAGGTCGCCGAGGTTGATGAACTCGGAGCCGTAGTAGTAACCGTCCACGAAATTCATGGCGTTGTAGGCGCCGGTGAGCGCCGCGCGCGCGCCGCGCGCATCGGTGATCGAGGTCTCGGTCGGCAACGCGTCAGGCGGATTCTGGTCGAGGATGGAGTCGCAGGCGGTCAGCGACCCCGTCAGCACGACCGCGAAAGCAAGGCTGTAGCGCATCGCGTAAGCTCCCGTGGACTGGTCGGTGGCGGTTACCAGGAGGCCTGGACGCCGAAGGTGAAGGTGCGGGCCTGCGGATAGGCGTAGAAGTCGGTTCCCAGTCCCACGTCCGAAGAGAACTGCCCGTTGCTGTTCACGTCCGGGGAATAGCCGGAGTAGTCGGTGATCGTAAACAGGTTGCGGACCGACCCGTAGAAGCGCGCCGAGGCGAAGCCGAGTCCGCCGGCCCACGTCTCGGGGATCCGATAGCCGAGCGTGAGGTCCTGAAGCCGCCAGAACGAGCCGTCCTCCAGGTAGCGGCTGGAGATCTCCGCCGCGCCCGAGACGCCGTCGTAGCTGGCCCGGGGCGTGTCGGTGACGTCGCCCGGCTGTTGCCAGCGGTCCAGTACGTCCGTGAACTGGTTGTCCAGGAACCATCCGCCGGCATCGCTGAAGATCCGCATGGCGTTGAAGACTTCGTTCCCCTGGCTGAAGGTGAGGAACCCGGTGAGGTCGAACCCCTTCCAGGTGAAGGTGCTGGTGAGTCCGCCGGTGTAGTCCGGATGCGGGCTTCCCACGATGGTGAAGTCATCGGAGCCGATAGAGCCGTCGCCATTCAGATCCTTGTAGATCGCATCGCCGGTCGCGGGGTCGACGCCGAGGAACTGGAGCGTGTAGAACGCGCCGATCGGCTGTCCGACCGCGACCCGGTTCAGGCTCGCGGATACCGTCCGAGAACGGCTGGTCGTTGAACAGCGCCGTCACCTTGTTGCGGTTGAAGGCCAGGTTCAGCGTGGTGGTCCAGCGAAAGCCGTCGGTCTGGCGCGAGTCGATGTTGACCGTCGTAAGGCCCAGCTCCAGTCCCCGGTTGATGACGTTGCCGACGTTGTCGAACACGCTGGAGATAGCCGCTGGTCGCCGTGATCGGCCGGGAGAGCAGGAGGTCGCGGGTCTTCTTCTGGTACCAGTCCGCCGTCAGGCTCACCCGGCCCTTGGCGAAGGCCATGTCCATGCCCACGTTGAACTGCGCGGTCGACTCCCACTTCAGGTCCGGATTGGGCAGGTTGTCCGGCGCGATGCCCGGCGTCTCGCCGTAGTTGGCGCTGGTGACCAGTCCCTGGAACGGATAGTTCTCGATGGCCTGGTTTCCCGTGAGGCCGTAGCTGGCCCGGAGCTTCAGGAAGTCGAAGAAGCCGCCGCGAATGCCGGACTCCTCGCTGAGCAGCCATGAGGCCGACACGGAGGGGAAGACGCCCCATCGGTCGTTGGGGCCGAACCGCGAGGACCCGTCGGTGCGGAGACTGCCGCCCAGCGTGTACTTCCCGTCGAGGGTGTAGCTCGCCGCGGGTGAAGAACGACACCAGGTTGTTCTCGAACTCGGTGCCGTCGAAATCGGTGATGATCGTCGCGTTGCCGACTTCCTGGAACTCGTCGCTGCTGAATCCCTCGCCCCGAATGAAGTTCAGCTCGCCGCGGTTGAGCTCGAGCCGCCGCCGGCGGTGGCCTCGAGCTCGTGACGGCCGCCGAGATCGGGGATCAGGGTGACGAAGTTGTCGAGGACGTAGCGGTCTCTCGCGGAGTAGCCGCTCTTGGCCACGCCGTCGGCGCTCGAGGCATAGGTGCCCGAGACCAGCCGGGACTCGAACTGGTCCTCGCGCAGGTTCACCAAGTCGAGACCGAACCGGCTGGTGAAGTTGAACGTCGGCGTGATGCGGAGGCGCGCCTCGACGTTGCCGAGCACGTGCGTGGTGCGGGCCCCGAGCCTGTTGAAATCCAGCAGCGCGGCCGGATTGGGATACTCCAGCCCGTCGTCCAGGGTCGAGTAGTCGCCCGATGCGACCCGGACCGGCACGGTAGGCGCCTCGCCGACCGCGTTGGTGATGATGCCTACGCCGCTCCCGTCGCCCTCGACCGCTGTAGTTGCGGTCGCCCGAGATGGCGAGCCCGGTGCGCAGGGAGAGCGTGCCGCTGGGGTTGAAGTCGAGGTTGATGCGACCACCGATCCGCCGGTAGCCGGACGGAGCGCACGATCCCTTCCTGGTCGAACCAGGTGCCGGAGAGCCGGTAGGCCAGCCGCTGGTCGCCGCCGCTCACCGCGAGCTCGGAGCTGCTGACCGGTGCGGAGCGGAGCACCGCATCCTGCCAGTCGGCGTCGGCGCTGTCGGCCACGCCGAGCTCGCCGTAGTAGTTCTCGCCGTAGCCGTCGTTGACCGCGCTCTCGTTGAAGAACTCGATATACTCGCTGCTGTTGAGCAGCTCCAGCCGCCGTGAGGCGGACTGGGTGCCGACGTAGGAGTTGAAGGTGATGTTGGTGCGGCCGGCCGCCCCGCGCTTGGTGCGTGATCAGGACGACGCCGTTGGAGCCCGCGCGAGCCGTAGATGGCGGCGGCGGCCGCGTCCTTGAGCACGTCCACGCTCTCCACTTCGTCCAGGCTGAGCCCGCTGAGCGCGGCGATGCTCTGGCCGCCGGCGTCGAGCTGGCTGACATCGCCCGAGATCATGGGCACGCCGTCGATCACGTAGAGCGGATCGTTGCTCGCCGACACCGAGGCGGAGCCGCGGATGCGCACGCTGGGGGCGTTCCCGGGGTTGCCGGCGTTCTGGACCACCTGGACGCCGGGCGCCTTGCCCTGGAGCGCGCCATCCACGCTGGCGATCGGCTGGCCCGCCAGCTCCGTCGGCCTTGACCGACGAGATCGCGCTCGCCAGCTCGCCGCGGGTCTGGGTGCCGTAGCCGACCGAGACGATCTCCTCCAGCTGGGCCACGCCCGGGGCGAGCGCGAAGTCCGCCGTGGCTTCCTGCCCGGCGCTACAACGACGCTGGTCTGGGCCGGGGCGTATCCGATGAGCTGGACCCGAACCGCCGCTGTTCCCGGCGCCACGTCGGCAAACCGGTACTGGCCCGCGGCGTTGGTCTCGGTGCGGAATGACGTGCCGACGATGGACACCTGGACGCCCTGGATCGGCGTCTGAGTTGGAGGAGTCGGTCACCGTGCCCCGGATGGAGCCGCTCTGCGCGGCGAGCGGGGTGGTCGCGAGTGTGGCCAGCAGCCCGAGGGCCAGCAGGCCGAGGGCCAGCGCGGGCAGGACGTACCGAGTTCGGTTCATGTCACTTCCCCGATGAAGAGGTCTTCGTGCTACCGGGCCGGGATGCTGCCCCGGCCGCTCTTGGGATCGTAGGTGCTGCCCGGCGGCAGCAGATGCACCCGCAGGTCGGTGGCTCCGAGACGCTCCCCGCTCAGTGCGGGAATCCGCGCCCGGCGCGCGTCGTACACGACCACTTCACTCTCGCCCAGCACCTTCCACTTACCGTCCGGACCCACCTCGAGCGCGGTGCTCTCGTCTATGCCGACGCCGATCAACGACGGGCGCTCGAGGACCGCGCTCATCAGGCGATTGTGCCGCTCGCGCCGGATGAAGTGCTGGTCCACGATCGCCTGCGGGAGAAAGCCGAGGCCCGGGACCACCTGCACCCGATGCCTCGAGATGGCCGGATACTCGTCACCGTAATAGCCGGTGGTGTCGCCCGGCGGAGTCTGGTTGCCGGTGATCATCGAATCGGACATGATCGCGGCGCCCGCCGAAGTGCCGCCCACGACCGCCCCGCCGCGATAGCGCTCCTGCATGGCACGGAGTGACGCGCTGCCGCCCAGCGCGGCGGTGACGAACGCCTGGTCGCCTCCGCTGAACCAGATGCCGGTGACGCTGTCGAGGCGGCGGACCTGGGCGGTGGAGTCGGCCTGCGCTCGGGAGACCAGGAACACGAAGCTTCTGGCGCCCAGGCTGTCGAGCTCGATCACGAGGTCCTCGCCGGTGGTCTCCGGCTCGGAGCTCGCCATCGGGACCACGGCAATGCGAGCCCGGCCGGGCCCGCCGGCGAGCTCGACGAAGCGCCGCATCATGGCGTCGGAGCGCTCGCCACCGCCGACGATGACGAGGGAGCCCTTGGGCCGCGCATCATCGGGCATCGGCGCGGCCGCTGCGGCGGTAAGTCCGAGAATGACAGCGAGCGCTGCGATCCGATCGGTGGTGCGAGTCATGGGCCGCCGGGTGCGGGTGTCAGGACGCGGAGCGCCTGGAATAGAAAGCGCCGGACGTGGGCGACCATCCCAACCGCTGGGAGATGCGCGCCGCGGAGTCGCGCACCGCTTTGATGAGTCCGGGGATGCGGGCATCAGTGAATCGGGTGCTCGGCCCGCCGAGCGAGATGGCGGCAATCACGACGCCGTCGTGGCGATGAACCGGTGCGCCGAGGGCCACATAGCCCGCCTCTAGCTCGCCGATGGCCGTGCCGTAGCCCTGCTTGCTGACCCGAGCCAGCTCCGTCGCCAGCCTGGCCGCCGACCGCACGGTGCAGGGGGTCAGCCCGCGCAGCCGGCCGCCGGTGCGGCGCGCGATCCGCCGGAGAATCTCTCGATCGGTCTGCAGGGCCGCCGCCAGCAGCACCTTGCCCGTCGAGGTGGCGTGGGCAGGCCAGCGGGTGCCGACGCTCGGCGAGGTGCCTATCAGGTGCCCGCCCTGGACCTCGTCGAGAATCAGCGTCTCCTCACCCGCCAGCACCTCGACGCTCGACGTCTCCCCCGTCGCGCGCGTCAGTGCCTCGAGCTCGGGGCGGGCGGCGCTCGCGACGCTGTTGGCCCGCTGCGCCCTCGCGCCCAGCTCGATGGTCGCAGGGCCCAGTCGGTACCCGCCTGCCGGCTCGGCACGCGACACGAGACCCTCGTGCTCCAATGCCAACAACAGCCGAAAGGCGGTGGGCTTGCTGAGGACCAGCTCGCGGGAGAGATCGGCGAGTGTCCACTCCTGGCGGGCGTCGGAGAACGCGCGCAGGATGCTCAGCGCGCGGACAACGGCCTGCGTGCCGGCCACCTGCCGGACCGACGCAGTTTTGGAATGGCGTTTCACGGTACCCGCAATGTTCGAGCGCCGCCCGCGCCTGTCAAGACGTGGGCGGAGCGTTCGGACTTTGGGCTATGTGGGGCGGTACTAGGAGCCGGACCGCACCGGGGGGGTCGGAGGCGAAGTCAGGATGTCGAGCACGCGGGAGAAGAACGAACGCCATCGGGACGGGGCCTGCGGGTCATCCGGACTCACGGGCGCGGCGGCACCCACATCGGAAGCGGCGGGTTCCATCTCGCGAGCGCGTGGCTCCAGGCCATAGAACGTCCAGTGATTCCGCGCGAGCGGGGGCAGGGGGTCTCGCAGTTGTTCGGCCAGCATTCTCCGGTACTCGGGATGAACGGCAATCGAGACCCAGCTGGATGAGATCCGGTGGTAGATGCGGGACTGCGGGCCGACCGTGCCGCGACGGATGGCCGAGGCCAGCTCCGTCGTGGTCTCGTACAGCTCCTCACGACCCGATTCGATCTCGACCAGAAACATGAGCCAGTCTCGACGTTGAGTGGCCTACCCGAAGTGCGTGCAGGGGCAAGCCATGCACGATCCACGCCACCCAAACGGCCGAAAGCGGTTTGTGTCGTATCCAGTAACTGGCTGTCAGGACTGAATTTATCGGTGTGCAGACGGCTGCATCCCGGGCCCGGCACGTCGGCTGTTTCGACGCCGTGGAGGCGGCGCGCCACATCCGACACCGCTAACACCCGACTGGATCACCGCCAGCGAAAGAGCCGGAGCGCCAGAAGAAAGCTTCCCACCAGCCAGGTCCCGATGATGGCCATCTCCGGCACGAGACGGTCCCATCCGGCCCCCTCCAGCATGGTGGCCCGAAGGGCATCGTTCACGGCGGTCAGAGGCAAAGCCTGGATGAAAGGCTGCAGCGTCTCGGGGAAGCGGGAGGCGGAAAAGAAAACCCCGGAGAAGATCCACATCGGCAGCATCACGAGGTTCATCAGGCCGGAGACGCCCTCAACCGTGCGGGCTCTCGAGGCGAGCAGGAGGCCCAGCGCGCTGAAAGACAGCGCCGAGAGGAGACAGACGGCGAGCAGGGTCAGGATCGAGCCCCGGATGGGCACCCCGAACGCCAGAGCCGCGAAGCCCAGGAGAACGCCAACCTCGATGACCAGCAAAGTGAGCCGAGACAGAATGAACGAGGCGAGAAACTGTGGCCGCGACATCGGGGTGGCGATCAGCCGCTTGAGGAGCTTCTTGCGCCGCGCATCCACGATCGCGAACCCCAGGCCCCAGATGCCACTCCCCATGAGATTCATGCCCAGCAGGCCTGGGACGACGAAATCCACGTAGCGCGACCCCGGCTCACTCACCTGCCGGTCCGCCACACCCACAGGGTCCTGCCGTCCCGCGGCGCGCTGGAGGGCATCGTCCACCTGCAGCCGAGCCGTCCGGCCCTCAGGCCGGTCGGTGTCGAAGCGGTATTCGACACTGTCGCCTGTCCCGGGCATGATCACCAGCGCCACGCGTCCGGTCCGGAGCGCCTGCGCCGCGGCTTGCGCGGAGTAGGAAGCGGCGGTGAGGTCCGTGCTCTTGTCCAGCGCGTCCACCAGTCTCGCCGACGCCGAGCCGTTTTCGACCACGGCGACGGCGGTCTGCTCGGGGGCTTGGTTCCGGAACGCGATGCCCAGTCCGGCCGTGAGCAGGACTGGAAAGATGAACACCCAGAAGACTGCCTCGGGCTCCCGGAAGAACTCGCGGTATCGGACCAGCGTGAGCTGCACCAGCGGATGATCGCGCCATCCCCGCGTCGGCCTCGTCGAGTCACTCGTCACGGAGGCGCCTGCCGGTGAGCTCGACGAAGACATCCTCGAGCGTGGCGGAGTGGGTCCGCAGCTCGGTGAGCTGGACGCCTTGCCGGTGGACCTCGGCGAGCAGCGCGGGCACGGCGCGGTGCAGCTCCGCTACCCGGACCCGGTAGCTCCCATCGGAATGGATCGCGGCCGCCACACCGTCCACTCGCCCGAGCGACACCTCGTCCACCGGGGCTCCGTTGCCGACGGCAAACTCCACCACATGCTCGGCCCTGAGGGACGCCACCAGCTCACGCGGCGTCCCCAACGCGATCACCTTGCCGTGGTCCACTATCGCGACCCGGTCGCAGAGTCGCTCGGCCTCTTCCATATAGTGCGTGGTCAGCAGGATGGCGCGCCCGTCGGCCTTGAACCGCTCGATCAGCTCCCAGAGCTGACGGCGCGACTGGGGGTCGAGACCGGTCGTCGGCTCGTCGAGAAACAGGAGGGCCGGATCGCCGACCAGCGCGCAGGCTAGGGCGAGACGCTGGCGCTGGCCGCCGGACAGCTGGCCTACGCGCCCGGTCCGCTTCTCCTGGAGCTGTACCATGGCGATGACCTCGTCGCCGGTGGGCCCCTGGCGGTAGAAGCTGCGGAACAGGTCCACGGTCTCCTGGACCGTGAGCTTTTCGGAGAACTGTGTCTCCTGGAGCGAGATGCCGAGCCGCTCGCGAAGCTGCTCGTCGTGGTCGCCCCAGGTTCGGCCCAGGACGCGCACCTCGCCCTCGTCGGGCTCGGTGAGGCCTTCGCAGATCTCGATGGTGGTGGTCTTGCCGGCGCCGTTGGGCCCCAGGAGGCCAAAGCACTCGCCGACCCGGATCTCCAGGTCGAGGCCGTCCACGGCGACGACGTCGGCGTATCGCTTGCGGAGCCCGCGAACCAGCAGCGGTGAGTCGTGCGGAGAGATTGCCGTCATGCGGGAAGGTTACGCACCTCCGCGCGTGAGGCTACCCCTCGCGGCGCCCACCCCAGGTGCTGCGGACGGTCCGCCAGGCGCGCTGCCACTCTTCCGGCGCAGTGACGAGGGCGTAGCCACCGAGCATGCCGCCCATGTAGAGCGCGGCCAGCATGAGGGGCGATGGATCTCCGGTGCCGAGTTCCAGCATCACGTACCTACCTGGCGGAGGTGGGGGATTGGATCATTTGGGCCTCGAGGGCCCGGGTCACCCGCTCGCGCGAGTCGACCAGGTGGGCGCGAGTGTAGGCGTCGAGCGAAGCACGGTTGTCGTCCAGCGCCTGCGCCAGGCGTCCCTCGATCTCCACCAGGGTGACCCGTGCCAGGGCGCGCGCGTCCTCCGGAGTACCCGGAGCCGGATTCACCACCATCCGGACCATCGCGTTCAAGTGCTGGCGCTGGATGTCGCGTCGAACTGAGCCGGTCGTCCGCGGCGTGCCCTGCCTGGCACCGGCCCGAAGCCCCAGCTCGGCCCAGATCGACAGCGTCAGTGTCTCGAATAGCTCGGGAATGCCAACGGTCTGCTCCCCGGGCCATGCGCGCAGCTCCGCGTCCCGGATCCGGCTCAGCACCACCGGGTCCATCAGCTGGCTGAGAAGAGATCCCTGCTGAGCAATCGCCCAGTCGTGCAGCGGGAAGTCGGCCCGTCCTTGGGGGCCGGAGGCCGCTCCCCAGTGACTCCACCGATCGGGCGCGAGCCGCTGGAGCAGCTCGGGGCGGAACGCGAACGCGCGTTCTCCGAGCCCGGCCTCGGCGATGAACGCGAGGGCCTCGCGCTGGCGGTCGGCGGGGACGGTCGTGAGCGCGGGCCGCGCGTCCGGGTCGCCGCGATGGTCGCGGGCCGTGATGGCACCGCCGAGATACTTGGTGCTCACGAGCAGCGCATACCAGCGATCGGCCAGAAGATCGGTGAACGCCGTGCGCAACCGGCCGTAACCCTGTCCGGGCGCCACGACCCGAGTTTCCAGCGAGTCGAACAGCCGGTCGATCAGCGAGACCCGGTCCTGCGCCCATGCCAGCGGATCGTCCGTCATGTCGTAGCGCGAGACGGTGGGATCGAGCCCCGCGACGCCGAAGCCGGCCTCCTCGTCGGAGCCGTAGAGATGTCCCGGCTCCGCCGCGCGTGAGGCGATGGCCCGGAGCGAGTTGACCTCGACGTCGGGCGTCCAGCTAGACGCTTCCGCTTCGGCCCCTTTGCCCGGCCGGCGACGGGCCGCACCGGCGGCCTCCGCCTCGGCGTACCCGTAGGTGATGGCCCAGCGGTCGTAGCTTCCGATGGTCGGCGAGTAGAACGTGCCCTGGCGACGGGCATCGAGCGCGAGCGCGGGCGGCGCGTAGTCCATGACCGACACGCCATGGCCGAAGCGTTCGGTGTGCGAACGATCGGCCAGTTCTTCCCGGCTGATGCCGGCCGAGCCCCGGAAGTTGTGACGCAGCCCGAGGGTGTGGCCGACCTCGTGCATGACCAGCGCCTTGAGCGCCTGTCCGATGTATTCGACGCGGCACCGGGCCGCCGGCAGGCATCGCCTTCCGCGCCGCGAGCACCGCGCGCGCCACCGTGGCTTCCCGGCCCAGCCCTTCACCGAAGCGGCAGAGCAGTGACGGATCCGCCCCGGAGAGCGTCACCGAATCGGTCGTGAACGGCGCGTTCACCGAGGCGAACGGTGAGGCATACTCGCTCGACTCGCCGCGCCACGCCTGGATCCAGGCCGCGGAGACCAGGATATCGGCGTTGAGGATCTCGCCGGTTCGGGGGTCAACGTTGGTGGGGCCTACCGCATAGACCGATCGGCTGGTCGCGGTCCAACGCACCGTGGAGAATCGCGCGTCGGCCGCGCTGTAGACCGAGTCATCCGGGGCATCCAGGGCCTGGACCGCGTTCCGATACCCGGCCTCCTCGAAGGCCCGGTTCCACTCTAGGATTCCCGCGCGGACGTAGGGCCGCCACTCCAGCGGCACCGTGTGGTCGATGTAGAACGTGATCGGGCGGACCGGCTCGCTCGGCATTGCGCCCGGCTGGCGCTTCTCGAGCCGCCAGCGGTTGACGTAGCGCACGAAGAAGCTCTCCGCGGTGTCGCGCGAGAAATCCTTGAACGCCGAGATGAAGTAGCCCACCCGCTCGTCGGCGTAGCGGGGACGCATCGGCGTCGCCGGCAGCTCGATCAGCGAGTAGTGGACCCCGATCGGAATCGAGCGGTAGTCGGAGACCGTCTCCAGCCCCAGGTCCCGAGGCGTCTGGAAGGTGAGACGGACCTCGGCCTCGAGGTTGGCGGGGAAGAGCCGCAGCTCCTGCAGGCTGGAGCGCTTGTCGTCGAGGGTGATGGTCGCCGCGACCTTGCGGCGGGCGGCCGCGTTCTGGAGCGTCGTGCCGACGTCGGCCCAGTCCGAAATCAGGAACGGAGCCAGGTCGAGCAGCACCTGGCTCTCCTGGCTGTCGCGGACGGTGGCGACGGGGAACGAATACGCCACGGAATGGCCGAACGAATAGGCCACCGTGCGCTCCATAGGGGTGCCGCCGGCGGCGGCGAAGCGTGGGTTCACGACCCACAGCTCGACCCGATCACCCTGACGGTGAAAGCGAACCAGGTCGGATCGGACCGCGGTGCCGCCGTCGAGGCCGAGCTCGCCGATCCCCTGGGCGAGCTGGGTCACCAGCAGGTAATCGCGCTCGAACTGGTCGGGGGTGAGCGCCAGCAGGACCTGGTCGCGCTTGTAGTAGACGGAGAAGAGCCCGGTCCCTGCGTCGGCTCCACTGGTGACCTCGTCGAAGGTCTTCCAGGGTGCCTCCTGCGCGGTCGCGGGACCCTGGGCGAGCGGGGCCAGCGCGGCAAGGATGGCAAGGAAACGGGACAGGTGCACGACGGACTCCGCACGACGGGTTTACGACCGGACGAGGGCATCCGGTACCGTGCGGTTTTGGCAAGGACGGGGCCGTCCTGCTTCAAGGGGTAACCGGAGGTTCGATACGGGGTTGTGAGTTAATCGCCTGTCAAAACGCCAACCGCGGGGCAAAAAACGGCACGGCTCAGCGCTGTTCCAGGTCCAGCTCTCTGGAGCAGTTGGAGCAGTGGAGTCGGCGGGGCAAACGGAACACCCGCCCGGCGAGGCCAAGTTTCTGGCGGGTACCGCAGAAAGGACAGGAGCCTTCGGCGGAGAAGAAAATCTCTCGCTGGCTCAGTCGCATGGCGCCGAGGATGGTGCCGATGAGCAGTGACCCGGGTACCAGAACGAAGTGGACCAGCGGGATCGGCAAGGCGATTAGCGCGGCCGCCAATCCCAGACCCGCGGCGGTTCCGGCGCGCGTCAGACGTTGGCGAAGGCTCAGGTGCTCCACCACCACCTCGGCGTCGGTGGGCGGCGCTCCGAAGCCCCGGAGACTGGCAGACAGCGGGTGGACATCCATGGTGGTAATATCGTTCGCTTGACCGAACCTCGCTCGCTGTCTACATTTGGCAGTCTGTGCCCGAATCGGGTGCTCGTCCGCGTGTAGGTACCTCAGCTCCAGGGTTATGCCGACCATCAATCAGCTCATCCGGCACGGCCGGAAAGACGTCGAAGCGAAGGACAAGGCGCCGGCCCTCCGGTCCAACCCCCAGAAGCGCGGGGTGTGCACTCGGGTGTACACGACCACGCCGAAGAAGCCGAACTCGGCGCTTCGGAAGGTCGCCCGCGTCCGCCTGGTCAACGGGTTCGAGGTCACGGCCTACATCCCGGGCGAGGGCCACAACCTGCAGGAGCACTCGATCGTCCTGATCCGCGGCGGCCGTGTGAAGGACTTGCCCGGCGTCCGCTATCATATCGTGCGTGGGACGCTCGACTCCGCCGGCGTCAACGACCGCCGGCAGAGCCGGTCGAAGTACGGCGCCAAGCGGCCGAAGGACGCCGGCAAGGGAGGGAAGAAGTGAGCCGGCGTAACAAGGCGGTCAAGCGCCCGGTCCCCCCGGATCCGCGCTACGACAGCCAGACGGTGTCGAAGTTCGTGAACAACCTGATGTTCGAAGGCAAGAAGAGCGTGGCCGAAGGGATCTTCTACTCCGCCATGGACATGATCGAGGAGCGCACGGGCCAGCCGGGCGTCGCGGTCTTCAAGCAGGCGGTCAACAACTCCAAGCCCACGCTGGAAGTGAAGAGCCGCCGGGTCGGTGGCGCCTCGCTCCAGGTGCCGGTCGAGGTACGCCCCGACCGCCGGACGGCGCTGGCGATGCGGTGGCTGATCTCCTTTGCCCGCGCGCGGACCGAGAAGACGATGTCGGAGCGACTCGCCGCCGAGCTGATCCTGGCGTCCAAGGGCGAAGGCAACACGATCAAGAAGAAGGAAGACACGCACCGGATGGCCGAGGCCAACCGCGCGTTCGCTCACTATCGCTGGTAGTTAACCGGCCGGCGGCAGGTCCCAGGGCGATCCGTTCTCCGGATCGCCCTTCTTTTTTCGGAGATCAGAAGGGCGGCTACCGGGGAGTTGGAACGGTGGGATCCGACGAGCCCGTACCCAGGAGCGCCGCCATCTCCGCCGCGGCCGCGGCATGGGCGTCCGCCTCGGTCCGAAGCTCCGCGATGGAGGCGGCGAGCTCCGACTGAGCGAGGCCGAGGTCCACCGATTGTCCCTGGAGCTGGCCGAGCACGGTCATCGCCTCGAGCAGCCGCTGCACCAGGGCATCGCGAGAGCGCTCGCACCGGCGCAGCGCGTCCAGCCATCCGGCGGGCTGGCTGGCGAGGCGCTGGTGCTGATTCTCGAACCGGCCCAGGCCGGCGTCCAGGTGCGCCAGGTCGGAGGCGGCGGCGGAAGCTGCCACGAGCAGCTCGTTCAACACGGAGCCTGCGCCGGGTAGCGCGCCCGAACGACGGAGCTGTCCGTGCAGGGCCTGGCCCATCCGGGTGATGTCCGCCAGCAGGCTCCTGGCCGTTCCGGGGGGAAGCTCGGCGAGGGTGCTCAGCAGGTGGCGCTCCGCGTCGGGAGGCAGCTCGCCTTTGCGGAGGCGATCGGCGATGAGCGGGGTGGCCGCTTCCCGACGAGCGCTCAGCAGGAGCACCGCGACGAAGAGCGGAGTGGTCCACAGCAGTAGCGGATGGGCGACGACCCCCGTGGCCGCGCCAGCCATCGCCACCATGACCAGCATCAGGTAGAAGCCCGCCGGCAGGACGGTGAGAATTCGGGATCCCTGGACCGCGTGCGCCGCCAGGCGGCGCTGGGTCAGCTGGTCCACGAGCCGACTCGCGCCCTCGGCGGACGCGCGGAAGAGCGGCCGCTCTCCCCGGACGGCCACGGCGGCATCGGCACCGATGGCGGGGAGCAGCGCGAGGAGCCGGCGCTCCACAGTCCCGGGCGCCTCGCCCCGCTCGGGCCGGAGGAACACCAGCGCACGCGCCCCGCCTCCGAGGCCACCGCACGCGGGGCAGAGAACGGTGCCGAGCGGGTCCGGCCCGTCGCACAGCACGCACCGCGGCACCGGCTCCAGGGCAGGTCCCGCGGCCTGGCCGAGGGCGCGGTCCATCGCGGCGACGGTCGGGTACCGGGCGTCGGGCCCTTCGGCGGTGGCTCGGGCCACGACCTGATCGAGCCAGTCGGGGACCGCCGCGTTCAGTGCTCTCGGATGCGCACCGAGGGTGTCACTCTCCTGGCCGGAGGGATCATGCCGGGGCGCGAGCTGCCCCGTGAGCGCGAAGAAGAGAGTGCGGCCGAGCGCGAAGATGTCCGCCCGAGCGTCCCCCCGACGCCCGGCCACGATCTCCGGCGCGGTGTAGTCAGGCGTGCCGGTGAGGGCTCCGGTCGTCGTCATGCCGAGCTGACCGTCGAGTCGAGCGGAGCCGAAGTCGGTCAGGCGGAAGCGGCCGTCCGGGTCGAGCAGCACGTTCTGCGGCTTGACGTCGCGATGAAGGATGCCATGCCGATGGGCGGTACCCAACGCGGACGCGATGTCGCGTCCCAGGCGGACGGCGTGATCGACCCCGAGCGGGCCGCGGTCTCGCACCCGCACGGAGAGATCGGGGCCGGCGACGTACTCCATGACGATGAAGCTCCACGGTCCATCTTCGACGAAGTCGTACACCGCCACGATGTTCTCGTGGGAAATCCCCCTCACGGCCTGGACCTCACGCCGCATCCGCTCCCGCGCGACCTCCGCGGCCGCGGGCGGCGGGACGAGCAGCTTGATGGCCACCTCGCCATCGATCGTGCGATCGCGGGCGAGGTAGACCACGGAGTACCCCCCGCGGCCCAGCTCGGGGCCGATTTCCCAGCGGTCGCGGAGGACGGTCCCCGGTGAGAGGTAGGCGCCGTTCACTTGCCGTGGATCCGGCCCAGGACTTCGCGTGCATTGGACCGCCAGCCGTCCTCGGGAGAGTAGAGTGCGAGGAAGCGCTCCAGGTGGGTCCGGGCGTAGTCGAGGTGTCCCAGCATGTACTCGGAGATGCCGGCGTGGTAGAGCGCCATGTAGTTCTCCGGCTGATACTCGACCACCAGGCGCATGATGGGCCCTGCCGAGGCGTCGTCTCCGGCATCGGCGACGGGGTGACCCACCTCGAACACGATCCCCGCGGCCCGGGATCGGTCATTCGCGGAGAGGGCGTCGATGGTCTGGCGGGCCCGCTCGATCTTGCCGGCGAGCGCGTAACACGCCGCGGCGTACCCCGCGCCGTCGGAGCCGGCGGGCGGGGGAAGCTGGCGCTGCCGGACCTCCACTTCGACGGCATTGCAGAACGGCTTGATCCGGGCGAACCACGCCCCGCCGTCCCCCGGGAACACCGGGGCCGGCCGGACCGGCTCGCCGGGCAGGGCCGCACCATGGCGGGTGACCAGCACCACGCCGCAGAGCGCCACGTACCCCCAGCCGGCGACGGCAAGCGCTCGATTCATGGACCTCTCGCGGGAACGGGTCGGAGGGGATTCCGGGGCAATGGATGTGCCCCGGGATCAAGGCGACGGTTCAACCCGGAAAACCGACACGCGATCGGCCCCGGGCGGAGACGGCGGGGAAGGGTTGACACGTCGGGCTATCCCGTTAGGTTTGGCGGGCTTGGGGATTTTGGTGTCACACTTTCCGAACCCCTCGACGACATCGGATCACGTGGCCGCCTGCGAGCGCCACCTCTGATCCTCCGAACGACAACGCGAGGAGACCCTGTGGGTCTCCCCATCCAGGGTCGATGGCCCGGATGCGCGCGGAGCGACACCACCGGGATTTTGCCCGGGCTCGGTCGCCCCGCTTTTTCGTTGGCTCGCTCGGACACCGCGCGGCCGGTGACGTTCCGGCATCCGAGGACACGCAATGGCTCGTCAGACTCCGCTCGAATTGTACCGTAACATCGGCATCATGGCCCACATCGATGCCGGGAAGACGACTACGACCGAGCGCATCCTTTATTACACCGGCAAGAACTACAAGATCGGTGAGGTCCATGAGGGCGCCGCCACCATGGACTGGATGGAGCAGGAGCAGGAGCGGGGCATCACGATCACCTCGGCCGCGACGACGTGCTTCTGGAATCGCAACGGCATCCAGCACCGCATCAACATCATCGACACGCCGGGTCACGTGGACTTCACGGTCGAGGTGGAGCGGTCGCTGCGCGTGCTCGACGGCGCGGTCACCCTGCTCGACTCCGTGGCCGGCGTGGAGCCGCAGACCGAGACGGTATGGCGCCAGGCCGACCGGTATGGCGTCCCTCGGCTGATCTTCGCGAACAAGATGGACCGCGTCGGCGCCGACTTCGATCGCTGCCTCGCCATGATCCGGGACCGGCTCACCAAGAAGGCCTACCCGATCCAGATTCCGGTGGGCTCCGGCGAGATGTTCACCGGACACATCGACGTGCTGCGCCGGGTCGAGATCGTCTTCGACGACGAGACGCTGGGCAAGACCTTTACCGAGATGCCGGTCCCCGAGGCGTATCGCGAGAAGGTCGAAGCGGCACGGCACGAGGTGATCGAGGCGGCGGTGGAGCACGACGACGAGCTGTTGGCGAAGTATCTGGCGGGCGATGAGCTGTCCTACGACGAGATTCAGCGGGCCATCCGGAAGGCCACCACCTCGGGCTCGATCGTGCCGGTGCTCTGCGGAGCCTCCTTCAAGAACAAGGGCGTACAGGCGCTGCTCGACGCGGTCATCGACTACCTGCCCAGCCCGATCGACATCCCGCCCATCAAGGGCCACGTGCCGCTCCACGACGACACCCACATCGAGCGCTGCGCCTCGGACGCCGAGCCGTTCTCCGCGCTCGCCTTCAAGGTGGCCACCGACCCCTACGTCGGCCGGCTCACCTTCTTCCGGGTGTACTCGGGCTCGCTCAAGAGCGGCAGCTACGTCTACAACAGCACCAAGGACAAGCGGGAGCGGATCGGCCGGCTCCTCCAGATGCACGCCAACAAGCGGGACGAGATCGAGGAAGTGCTGGCCGGCGATATCGCCGCGGCCATCGGTCTCAAGGACACCCGCACCGGCGACACCCTGTCCGACGAGGACAAGGCGATCATCCTGGAGGCGATGAAGTTCCCCAATCCGGTCATCGACGTCGCCATCGAGCCGAAGACGAAGGCCGACCAGGACAAGCTGTCCACCGCCCTCCAGAAGCTCCAGGAGGAGGACCCGACGTTCCGGGTGCGCTCCGACGCCGAGACCGGCCAGACGATCATCGCCGGCATGGGCGAGCTGCACCTCGAGATCCTGGTCGATCGGATGAAGCGCGAGTTCAAGGTCGAGGCCAACGTCGGCAAGCCCCAGGTCGCCTTCCGCGAGACCATCCGCAAGAAGGTCAAGGACATCGAGGGCAAGTTCATCCGGCAGTCGGGCGGCAAGGGCCAGTACGGCCACGTGGTCATCTCGCTGGAGCCGACCGAGGCGGGCGCGGGCTTCATCTTCGAGGACAAGATCGTCGGCGGCGTCGATCCCACGGGAGTTCATCAAGCCGGTCGAGGCCGGGATCCGCGAGGCGCTGGAGAACGGCGTGCTCGCCGGCTACCCGATGGTGGACGTGAAGGCGTCGCTCACCTTCGGCAGCTACCACGACGTGGACAGCTCCGAAATGGCCTTCAAGATCGCGGGCTCCATGGCGGTGAAGGAGGCGGCGCGGCAGGCGGGCGCGGTCCTGCTCGAGCCGGTCATGGAGGTCGAAGTCGTGACGCCGTCCGACTTCCTGGGCGACGTGATCGGCGACCTCTCGGCGCGGCGCGGCAAGATCGGCGGCATGACCCAGCGCGGCGACGCGCAGGTGGTCGCCGCGGACGTGCCGCTCGCGGAGATGTTCGGGTACTCCACCACGCTCCGCAGCATGACGCAGGGCCGCGCGGTGTACACGATGCAGTTCGATCATTACGAGGAAGTGCCGAAGAACATCGCGGAACACGATCATTAGCAAAGCGAAAGGCTGAAGCCTTTCGCTTGTCGAACCCGGCCTAGCAACTACCCACGGCGAACGGCGGGTGGCGATGGCGAGGTGCAGACTGATGCGCTGGATGAGGCACTTCCGCCGTTCCGTCGTGGGAGTGAGCGGGACCGGTTCGCCGGTCCGCCGAACACGAACCACACCGGACACCGGAAGACCGACATGGCCAAGGCCAAATTCGAGCGGACGAAGCCGCATGTGAACGTGGGCACGATCGGGCACGTGGACCACGGGAAGACGACGTTGACGGCGGCGATCACGGCGATCCAGGCGAAGAAGGGGCTGGCGCAGTTCACGGCCTACGACCAGATCGACAAGGCGCCGGAGGAGCGGGAGCGGGGGATCACGATCGCGACGGCGCACGTGGAGTACGAGTCGGACAAGCGGCACTACGCGCACGTGGACTGCCCGGGGCACGCGGACTACGTGAAGAACATGATCACCGGGGCGGCGCAGATGGACGGGGCGATCCTGGTGGTGAGCGCGGCGGACGGGCCGATGCCGCAGACCCGGGAGCACATCCTGCTGGCCAAGCAGGTGAACGTGCCGTACATCGTGGTGTTCATGAACAAGGTGGACATGGTGGACGACCCGGAGCTGCTGGAGCTGGTGGAGCTGGAGGTGCGCGAGCTGCTGAGCAGCTACGACTTCCCGGGGGACGACACGCCGATCATCCAGGGCTCGGCGCTGAAGGCGCTGGAGAGCGGGGATCCGAACTCGGAGCAGGGGAAGAAGATCCAGGAGCTGCTTGGACGCGCTGGACAGCTACATCCCGCAGCCGAAGCGGGAGATCGACAAGCCGTTCCTGATGCCGGTGGAGGACGTGTTCTCGATCACGGGGCGGGGGACGGTGGCGACGGGGCGGATCGAGCGGGGGATGGTGAAGGTGGGGGAGGAGGTGGCGCTGGTGGGGTTCAACAGTGCCAAGAAGACGGTGGTGACGGGGGTGGAGATGTTCCGCAAGCTGCTGGACCAGGGGGAGGCGGGGGACAACGTGGGGCTGCTGCTGCGCGGGGTGGAGAAGGCGGAGATCGAGCGGGGGATGGTGCTGGCGAAGCCGGGGAGCATCACGCCGCACACGCACTTCGAGGCCGAGGTGTACGTGCTGACGAAGGAAGAGGGGGGGCGGCACACGCCGTTCTTCAAGGGGTACCGGCCGCAGTTCTACTTCCGGACGACGGACGTGACGGGGAGCGTGGAGCTGCCGGCGGGGGTGGAGATGGTGATGCCGGGGGACAACGTGCAGATGACGATCGAGCTGATCATCGCCGATCGCGATGGACGAGGGGCTGCGCTTCGCGATCCGCGAGGGCGGGCGGACGGTGGGCGCCGGCGTGGTCACCAAGATCTTGAAGTAGGCGGACACGCTACGGAGCGGACGAGCGGAAGCTCGATGGCTCGCATGGCGTCATCCGCCATAGCTCGTAGCTGATACGAGGAGTTCCAATGGCGCAGAGAATCCGGATCCGTCTCAAGGCCTTCGACCACGTCGTCCTCGACCAGGCCGCGGCGGACATCGTGCGCACCGCGGAGAAGACCGGCGCGCAGGTCTCGGGCCCGATCCCCCTGCCGGTGAAGACCGAGCGGTGGACGGTGCTCCGGAGCCCGCACATCGACAAGAAGAGCCGTGAGCAGTTCGAGCTGCGCACCCACAAGCGGCTGCTCGACATCAACGACTCCCGACCCCAGACCATGGACGCGCTGACCAAGCTCGACCTGCCGGCGGGCGTGGACGTCGAGATCAAGGTCGAATAGCGATGACCAGCGGACTGATCGGACGCAAGCTCGGGATGACCCGGGTGTTCTCCGAGGACGGCACGGCGGTGCCCGTGACCGTCATCGAGGCGGGCCCCTGCCGCGTGGTGCAGGTGCGCGAGGGCGGCGTGCAGCTCGGCTTCGGCGCGCGGCGGAAGCAGCGGACCACCCGGGCGGCGCTGGGCCACGCCAAGAAGGCGGGCCTCGAGGTGGCGCCCCAGGTGCTCCGCGTGTTTCCCGTGAACGGCGAGGCCCCGACCCCGGGCGCCGAGGTGAAGGTGGACATCTTCGCGGCGGGCGAGCGGGTCAAGGTGACCGGCACGACCAAGGGCCGCGGGTTCCAGGGCGTGGTGAAGCGGTACGGCTTCGGCGGCGGCCCCGCCACCCACGGCAACACGCGGCATCGGAAGCCGGGCTCGATCAGCCCGGGCACCGACCCGTCCCGCGTCATCAAGGGCAAGCGGATGCCGGGGCACATGGGCGCGGAGCGGCACACCGAGCTCGGCCTCACGGTGGTGAGGGTGGACGCCGAGCGGAACCTGCTGTTCGTCCGCGGCGCCATTCCGGGCGCCAGGAACGGCATCGTCACCGTGGCGAAGCAGGGAGGGCCCAGCCGCCATGATTGAGGCCCCGCACTACAGTCACGGCCGGCGCGAAGCGAGACGCCTCGTTCGCCCTGCCGGCGGAGTACTTCGACGGCACCGTGAACGAGCCGGTGCTGCACCAGGCGGTGAAGGTGTTCCTGAACAACCAGCGTCAGGGCACCGCGTCGACCAAGACCCGGAGCTTCGTCTCCGGCGGCAACCAGAAGCCCTGGAAGCAGAAGGGCACCGGCCGGGCCCGGCAGGGCTCCACCCGCGCGCCGCACTGGCGGGGCGGCGGTATCGTGTTCGGACCGCATCCGCGCGACTACCGCACCGAGATCCCGCGCAAGGTGAAGCAGCTGGCGCGGAAGTCGGCGCTCAACGCCCGGGCCCGCGAGGGCGCGCTGCACGTGGTCGAGCGGTTCGCCTTCCGGCGCGCCCAAGACGGCGCAGCTCGCCGGCCTGCTCGGCAGCCTCGGCCTCGACGGGCGAAGGTGCTGGTGCTGACGGCGGGCGCCAACGAGAACGTCTACCTGAGCGGGCGGAACCTGCCGACGGTCGAAGTGATGCCGTACTTCGAGGCCTCGGCGTACGACGTCCTCTGGTCCGACGCGGTCGTGGTGGAAGAGGGCGCGCTCACCGGCGTGATGCCGGAGCCGCTGCCGGACGAGCCGGAGGCGGAGCCGAAGCCGGAAGCAGCCCCGCCGCCAGGCCAAGCCCGCGGCCGCCAAGAAGTCCACGGCCAAGCCCGCCGCCAAGGCGAAGGCCAAGAGCGCCAAGGCGGCGAAGGCCGCCAAGAAGTCGGACGCGAAGGCCGCCAAGGCCGCCAAATCCGCGAAGAAGGCGAAGCCCGCCAAGAAGACCGCGGCCAAGCCGGCCAAGAAGGCCGCGCCGAAGAAGAAGAAAGGGAGCAAGTAATGCCCGCCCTTCATCAGATCGTCGTGCGCCCGGTGGTGACCGAGAAGAGCTCGGCCGCCTACCAGACGCGGCGGGAATACACGTTCGAGGTGCACCCGGAGGCCAACAAGTACCAGATCCGGGACGCCCTCCAGCAGCTGTTCGGGGTCACCGTCACCGACGTCCGCACCATGCAGATGCGGCGCCACGCGGTCACCCGCGGTCGCACCCGCGGCACCACCGCGCGGTGGAAGAAGGCGATCGTCACGCTCAAGGACGGCGACTCGATCGCCGTGTTCGAGGGCTGAGATGAGCATCAGGCAATTCCGGCCGATGACGGCCGGCACCCGCTTCCGCTCGGTCTCCGGGTTCGACGAGATCACCCGGGACACGCCGGAGAAGTCGCTGCTCGAGCCGATGAAGAAGTCGGGCGGCCGGAACAACCAGGGCCACCTGACCTCGCGGCACCGGGGCGGCGGGCACAAGCGGCAGTACCGGAAGATCGACTTCAAGCGCAACAAGGTCGGCATTCCGGGCAAGGTCGCGGAGATCGAGTACGATCCCAACCGGACCGCGCGGATCGCGCTGATCGTCTACGCCGACGGCGAGAAGCGGTACATCCTGCACCCCAAGGGGCTCAACCAGGGTGACACGGTGATCTCCGGGCCCGGGTCCGATACCCGGACCGGCAACGCGCTGCCGCTGGGCGAGATCCCGCTCGGCACCACGGTGCACAACATCGAGCTCAAGATCGGCAAGGGCGGCCAGCTCTGCCGGACCGCCGGCTCGAGCGCGCAGGTGGTGGCCAAGGAAGGCGAGTACGTCACGCTCCGGCTCCGCTCCACCGAGATGCGGCTGATTCACGGCCGCTGCTTCGCCACGGTGGGCGAAGTCGGCAACGCGGAGCACGAGCTGCTCTCGGTCGGCAAGGCGGGGAAGAGCCGCTGGCTGGGCAAGCGGCCCAAGGTGCGCGGCGTGGCCATGAACCCGGTCGACCACCCGCTGGGCGGCGGCGAGGGCAAGAGCTCCGGCGGCCGTCCGCCGACGTCACCGTGGGGCAAGCCCGAAGGCCGCAAGACCCGGCATCGGAAGAAGGCGTCCACCAAGCTGATCGTCCGCGGGCGCAAGCGCGGCAAGGCGACGAGGTAAGGCATGGCGAGAAGCGTCAAGAAGGGCCCGTTCGTTCAGGACGCGCTGATGCTCAAGGTGCAGATCCTGAACAGCAAGAACGAGAAGCGCGTGGTGAAGACCTGGAGCCGGGCGAGCACGATCCTGCCCGAGTTCGTGGGCCACACCTTCGCGGTGCACAACGGGAACAAGTTCGTCCCGGTCTACGTCACCGAGAACATGGTGGGCCACAAGCTCGGCGAGTTCGCGCCGACGCGGCTCTTCCGCGGCCACAGCGGCAAGATCGTCGCCGACAAGAAGGCGAAGCCGGAGTAACGATGAGCGGCCATGCGATTCAGCGGCTGGTGCGCCAGTCGCCCCGGAAAATGCGGCTCGTGATCGACCTCATTCGCGGCAAGGACGTGAACGAGGCGTACGCGATCCTCAAGTTCAACAAGAAGCTCGCGGCCAAGCAGATCGCCAAGACGCTCAAGTCGGCGGTCGCCAACGCGGAGCAGAAGGCGCTGAAGGACAACGAGCGGTTCGATCCCGACGCGCTCGTGGTCACCAAGGCGATCGTGAACGGGGGCCAGCCGCTCAAGCGGTTCACGGCGGCCGCGCAGGGGCGCGCCACCCCGATCATCAAGCGCACGAGCCACGTGGAGATCCACGTGGACGACGCAAGGAGAGCGAGTAATGGGCCAGAAAGCGCACCCGATCGGGCTTCGGCTCGGCATCGTCAAGCAGTCGTCGTCCCGGTGGTTCGCCACCAAGGAGATGCCGGCGCTGCTCAAGGAAGACGAGCTGGTCCGGAAGTACCTCAAGCAGCGGCTGGGGCACGCGGCGATCGCGCAGATCGACATCGAGCGGCGGCCGGGCAAGGTCACCATCACGGTGCACACCGGGCGGCCGGGCGTGGTGATCGGGAAGCGCGGCGCCGAGGTGGACAAGCTGCGCGACGAGCTGGCCCAGCTCACCGGCAAGGAAGCGGCGATCAACGTCGAGGAGATCAAGCGGCCCGAGCTGTCGGCGCAGCTGGTCGGCGACAACATCGCGCACCAGCTCACCCAGCGGATCTCGTTCCGCCGCGCCATGAAGCGCGCGGTGCAGAGCGCCATGCGGATGGGCGCCCAGGGCATCAAGGTGCGCGCCGCGGGCCGCCTCGGCGGCGCCGAGATCGCGCGGACCGAGGGCTATCACGAGGGCCGGGTGCCGCTGCACACGCTGCGGGCCGACATCGATTACGCCACCAGCACCGCGAAGACGACCTACGGCACCATCGGGATCAAGGTCTGGATCTTCAAGGGTGAAGTGATCGAAGACGTCTCCGGCCGCACCTACAGCACGGGAGCCTGAGTCCGATGCTGGCACCGAAGCGGATCAAGTTCCGGAAGACGTTCAAGGGCCGCACCAAGGGCATCGCGGCCCGGGGCAACACGGTGGCGTTCGGGGAGTTCGGCCTGATGAGCCTGGATCCGGGCTGGGTCACCAACCGGCAGATCGAGGCGTCGCGCGTGGCGATGACCCGCGAGATGAAGCGCGGCGGCAAGGTGTGGATCCGGATCTTCCCGGACAAGCCGATCACCAAGAAGCCGGCCGAGACGCGCATGGGGAAGGGCAAGGGCAATCCCGAGGGGTGGGTCGCCGTGGTCAAGCCGGGCCGGGTCATGTTCGAGATCGAGGGGATCTCCGAGGACCTGGCCAAGAAGGCGCTGGCGCTCGCCGCGGCCAAGCTGCCCGTGAAGACGCGCTTCGTGAAGCGCGAGGAGACCTGACCGTGAAGCCGAACGAGATCAGGGACATGTCGGCCGACGACCTCAAGGCCAAGATCGACGAGCTGACCCGGGAGCGGTTCAACCTCCGCTTCCGCTCGGCCACCGAGTCGATCGAAAACCCGATGCGCTTCCGGGACCTCCGGCGCGACATCGCCCGGATGCAGACGATCCTGCGGGAGAAAGAAGCCCATGGCTGAACAGGCGAAGCGCGGCCCGCCCCGGCGCAAGGTGCGCACCGGAACGGTCACCAGCGACAAGATGGACAAGACGGTCACCGTGTCGCTGGTGCGGCGGTACGCCCACCCGGTCTACGGGAAGCAGGTCACCCGCACCAAGAAGGTGAAGGCGCGGAACCTCGAGGGTGACGCGGGCGCCAAGGCGGGCGACACGGTGCGGATCATGGAGACCCGGCCGCTCGCCAAGACGGTGCGGTGGCGGGTGACGGCAGTCGTCGAAAGGGCGAAGTAGCCATGGTGCAACAGGAATCGATTCTTCGCATCGCCGACAACTCGGGCGCGCGCAAGGCGCTGGTCATCCGGGTGCTGGGCGGCAGCAAGCGGCGCTACGCCGGGCTGGGCGACACCGTGGTGGTGGCCATCAAGGACGCCATTCCGACCGGCCAGGTGAAGAAGGGCGACGTCGCCAAGGCCGTGATCGTGCGGACCGCCAAGGAGACCCGGCGCAAGGACGGCTCCTACATCCGGTTCGACGAGAACGCGGCGGTCCTGATCAACGACGCGGGCGAGCCGCGGGCCACGCGCATCTTCGGCCCCGTCGCGCGCGAGCTGCGCGAGAAGCGGTACATGAAGATCGTCTCGCTCGCGCCGGAGGTGTTGTAGCATGAAGCCGCTCGTCTACAAGAAGGCCAAGCGGATCCGGCGGAAGCCGCCGGTGCGGCTGCGGATCCGCATCACCAAGGGCGATACGGTCCAGGTGATCTCGGGCGACGACAAGGGCAAGCAGGGCAAGGTGCTGCAGGTCTTCCCCAAGACCGGCCGGATCAAGATCCAGGGCGTGAACCTGGTCAAGCGGCATCTCCGCGCCAGCCCGAACAACGAGGGCGGGATCGTGGAGCGCGAGGCCGCGATCCATCACTCGAAGGCGATGCTGCTCGACCCCGCGAGCGGTGAGCCGACCCGCGTCCGGCGCCGGATCGACGCCGACGGGACGGTCGAGCGCATCGCGGTGAAGTCGGACCAGCCGATTCCCAGGAGCCGGTGACGATGGCGGACACCAAGGAGAAGGCGCCCAAGACCCCGAAGGCGCCGCAGGGAGCGCCCAAGGACGGCAAGGGCAAGGGGAAGGACAAGGGTGGCGCGGGCGCCGCGGTGGATCACGCGCCCAAGGCTCGCGAGGGCGCGCCCCGGCTGCAGACCTTCTACGAGCAGAGCGTCCGGGCCAAGCTGGCCAAGGACTTCGGGCTCGCCAACCCGCACCAGGTGCCGCGGCTGGAGAAGGTCGTGCTCAACATCGGGATGGGCGACGCCAGCAAGAATCCCAAGCAGCTCGAGGCGGCGATCGAGGAGCTGGGCGCCATCACGGGACAGAAGGCGCAGGTCACCCGGGCCAAGAAGGCGATCGCGAACTTCGGGCTTCGGGCCGGGATGCCGGTGGGCGCGTTCGTGACGCTGCGCGGGGCGAGGATGTACGAATTTCTCGACCGGTTCATCACCTTGGCGATTCCCCGGATCCGCGACTTCCGCGGCCTGCCCAACAAGAGCTTCGACGGGCGGGGGAACTACACCTTCGGGATCAAGGAACAGATGATTTTCCCGGAGATCGATTACGACAAGGTGGAGAAGATCCACGGCATGGACATCACGCTGGTGACGACCACCAGCCGCGACGACCTGGCGATGGCGCTGCTGCGCGAGCTGGGGTGGCCATTCCGCGGCGAGACGCCGCAGAGGGTAGCGTAAATGGCAAAGACTGCCTGGATCGAGCGGGCCAAGCGCACACCGAAGTTCAAGGTCCGGGGCGTCCGCCGCTGCCAGCGGTGCGGACGGTCCCGAGCGGTGCTGCGGAAGTTCGGGCTCTGCCGTATTTGTTTCCGTGAGCTCGCCCTGAGGGGAGAAATCCCGGGCGTGCGCAAGGCCAGCTGGTAAGGGGAACGAGGGAATGAGCCTGACAGATCCCGTCGCGGACATGCTGACTCGCATCCGCAACGCGTGCTCCGCGGGGCACCGGCGCGTGGACATTCCGGTGTCCAAGCTGAAGACCGAGGTCGCCCGGCTGCTCCGGGACAACCACTACATCGCGGACTACAAGCTCCTCGATGACGGCGCGCACGGCGTGCTGCGGTTGTACCTCAAGTATCACAACGAGCTGCCGGTCATCCGGGAGCTCAGGCGGGTCTCGACGCCGGGCCTCAGGCGCTACGTCAAGTGCCGCGAGCTGCCCCGGGTCAAGAACGGCCTGGGCATGGCGATCGTCTCGACCCCCAAGGGGCTGATGACCGACCGCGAAGCCCGTACCGCCAACCTCGGCGGCGAGCTCGTCGCCGTGGTCTGGTAGGAGGGCGCCATGTCGCGTATCGGCAGAAAGCCGGTGACGCTCCCCAAGGGGGTCACGCTCGACCTCCAGGGCAGCACCGTCGCCGTGAAGGGGCCGCGGGGCGAGCTGCGCCGCACCCTGCACCCGGAGATGAAGGTGGGACTGGCCGACGGGGTCTTCACCGTCGAGCGCCCCAGCGAGGACAAGCGCCACAAGTCGCTGCACGGGCTCACCCGCACCCTGGTCCAGAACATGGTCGAGGGAGTCTCCAAGGGGTTCACCAAGACCCTGGAGATTCAGGGCGTCGGCTACAAGGCCGAGGCCAAGCCGTACGGGGTGAACCTGGTGGTGGGGTATTCCCATCCGGTGAAGTACGAGGCGCCCAAGGGCATCAAGATCACGGTGGAGAACAACACCGTGGTCAAGATCGAGGGCGCCGACAAGGAAGTCGTGGGTCAGGTCGCCGCCGAGCTGCGCTCGGTGCGGCCGCCGGAGCCCTACAAGGGCAAGGGGATCCGGTACCAGGGTGAGCAGGTCCGCCGCAAGGCGGGCAAGACAGGAGCCAAGTAAGCATGCGTCGCATTCATGCGCCCAAGACCCGCACCCAGCTGCGCTATCGCCGTCACCTGCGGGTGCGCAGCAAGATCTCGGGGACCGCCGAGCGGCCGCGGCTGGTCGTGTTTCGCTCGCTCAAGCACATCTACGCCCAGCTGGTGGACGACGACCGCGGCGTCACGCTCCTCGGCGTGAGCGACGGCAGCGAGGGCGTCGAGGCCGCGGGCGAGACCAAGGGCAAGGTTGCCCGGGGCAAGGCGGTGGGCAAACTGATCGCGGAGAAGGCGAAGGCGGCGGGGTTCAGCCGGGTGGTGTTCGACCGTGCCGGCTACCGTTACCATGGTCGCGTCCAGGCGGTGGCCGAGGGCGCGCGCGAAGGCGGATTGGAGTTCTAATGGCGGACGAGGCGACAGGCACGCAGAGCGGCGCCCCCGAGGGCGGGACCGCGACCGAGACACCGGCGGCTGAGCAGCCGACCCGCACGCCGGTGGTGGCGGCGGTGGCGGGCGGTGGCGGCGGCGGTGGCGATCGGCCGCGGGGCCGTGGCGGGCGTGGCGGCGGGGGTGGTGGCGGGGGCCGGGGTGGCCCGCGGCGCGACCGCGGCGACCGCGACCACGCCAGTGATCACGTCGAGAACGTCATCTCGATCAACCGCGTCGCCAAGGTGGTGAAGGGCGGCCGGCGGTTCTCCTTCAACGCGCTCGTCGCGGTGGGAGACGGCAAGAGCAAGGTCGGTATCGCCACCGGGAAGGCCAACGAAGTCTCCGAGGCCGTCCGCAAGGCGGTGGATGCGGCCAAGCGCTCGATGGTGGAGCTGCCCAAGACCGGCTCCACCATTCCGCACGAGGTCGTCGGGCGGCATGGTGCCGGCCGCGTCCTCCTCAAGCCCGCGGCGACCGGTACCGGCGTCATCGCCGGCGGCCCGGTGCGCGCGGTCCTGGAGTGCGCCGGCATCACCGACATCCTGACCAAGAGCCTGGGCTCGACCAACCCGCACAACATGGTGCGGGCGACCATGGACGGGCTCACCAGCCTCGTCTCCGCACGCCAGGTGGCGCGGGAGCGTGGAGTGGAGCTCGACCAGATCGCCTACAAGCCGAGGCAGGGAGTCTGATCATGGGGCGGAATCCAGCAGTCGGCCGGCAGGGTCCCAAGCATCACGCCGCGGTGATCCCTTCGCGAGGACAAGGCGAAGTCGCTGGAGGTCAAGCAGATTCGCTCGACCATCGGCCATCCCGACACCATGCGACGCACGCTCGCGGCGCTCGGGCTGCACCGGCACCAGCAGACCGTGCAGGTGGCCAACACGGCCTCCGCCAGGGGAATGCTGTTCAAGGTCAGGCACCTGATCGACATCAAACCGGCGTAGATTTCGTTGTGCCGTGACTACACGTGAAGCTCATAGCTAGTAGCTAATAGCTGACAGCTCATATCCAGTTCCGGAGTGCGCATGGCTGAAAAAATTGGCCTGTCCAACCTGACCCCGGCCCGGGGCTCGACCCAGCCGCGCCGACGGGTCGGCCGCGGGCCGGGCTCGGGTCTCGGCAAGACCTCGGGCAAGGGTCACAAGGGCCACAAGGCCCGCACCGGCGGCGCCACCAACCCGGGGTTCGAGGGCGGCCAGATGCCGATGTACCGGCGGCTGCCCAAGCGCGGTTTCACCAACCCCTTCAAGGTGACCACGCAGGGCGTGAATCTGTCGCAGCTGAAGAAAGTGACGGCCACCGAGGTGAGCCCCGAGACGCTCTACTCGGCGGGACTCATCCGCAAGGTGGACCGGCCGGTCAAGCTCCTGGGCACCGGTGACGCCGACCGGTCCTACACGGTTCGAGGCGTAGCCCTGTCCGCGTCGGCGCGCACGAAGATCGAGGCGGCCGGCGGCAAGATCGAGGAGTAATGACCACACCGCGCGTCCCCAATCTGGCGATCGACGACGAACTGAAGCGGAAGCTCCTCTTCACGCTCGCCATCCTGGTGATCTACCGGATCGGTGCGCACATCGCCGCGCCGGGCGTCAATGTCGCCGCGCTGGCCGACTTCATCCGGAACTCCGCCGCGGCGGGGTTCTTCGGGCTTGTACGACGCCCTGGGTGGCGGCCTGTCCCGGGCCACGGTGTTCGCGCTCGGGATCATGCCCTACATCTCGGCCTCCATCATCTTCCAGCTCGCCGGCGGCATCGCGCCGTCGATCGGCAAGATGCAGAAGGACGAAGAGGGCAAGAAGCGGATCACGCAGTGGACCCGGTACCTCACCGTGTTCATCGCGCTCTCGCAGGCCTACACCTTCGCCCTGTTCACCGAGTCCATTCCCGGCGCGGTGCCGTCCCCGGGGTTCGCCTCCCGGCTGATCATGGTGGTCACGCTCACCGCGGGCGCCATCTTCGTCATGTGGCTGGGCGAGCAGATCACCGAGCGCGGCATCGGCAACGGGATGAGCCTGCTCATCACGTTCTCGATCCTCGAGCGCCTCTGGCCCGGCTCGCTCCAGCTGCTCCAGTTCGTCAAGTCCGGCGTGGTGACCGCGTTCGGCGCCGTGGCGTTCCTGGGCATCCTGGTGCTGGTGATCGCGGCGGTCGTCGCCATGACGATCGCGGCCCGGCGGATCCCCATCCAGATCCCGCGGAAGGTCATGGGCCGCGGACGGATCCGGGAAGGTCAGAAGACGTTCATCCCGATCCGGCTGATTACCGCCGGCGTGATGCCGATCATCTTCGCCCAGACGATCATCATCGTTCCCGGGTACGCTGGCGAGCTTCACCCAGAATCCCGTGCTGCAGGACGTGGCCGGCTTCTTCAACCCCGGCGACCTGCCCTACGACCTGACGTTCGCGGCGATGATCCTGCTGTTCAGCTACTTCTACACCTCGATCATCTTCAACTCGGTCGACCTGGCCGAAAACCTGAAGAAGCAGGGCGGATTCATCCCCGGCGTGAAGCCGGGGGCGAGCACGGCCGACTACATCGACGGCGTGCTGGGGCGGATCACCCTGCCGGGCGGCCTCTTCCTGGCCGGCATCGCGATCCTCCCGATCCTGGTGAGCAAGTGGTTCAACATCCCCAATACGGGATTCGGCGGCACCTCGGTGCTCATCGTGGTCGGCGTACTGCTCGACACGATCGCGCAGGTCGAGCAGCACCGCACGCTTCGCAAGTACGACGGCTTCATGAAGACGGGACGCGTCAAGTTCAGGGGCCGCCAGCAGCGATATATGTAGGACAGCTGTGAGCTATGAGCTATGAGCTATGAAGCGGTGCTCGGCATGGATCGCGACGGTCTGCCGAGCACCGCTCATGGCTCATAGCTCATAGCTTCTTGGCTCATAGCTCATAGCTCATAGCTCATAGCTTTAGCTCATAGCTTCAGACTCAATAGCTCAGGACCACATGGACATCCTACTGATGGGTCCCCCCGGCGCCGGGAAGGGCACCCAGGGCGCCCTGCTGGGAGAGGCCCTCGGCCTTCCCAAGTTCGCCACCGGCGACCTGCTGCGCGACGCGGTCAAGCGCGGCACGCCGCTCGGCCGCGAGGCGAAGGCGGTGATGGAGGCCGGCCACCTGGTGGGCGACGACATCATCCTCGGCGTGGTGCGCGAGGAGGTGGGAAAGCCGGAGGCCTCGAAGGGCGTGATCTTCGACGGCGTGGTGCGTACCATTCCCCAGGCCGAGGGGCTGGAGCGGATCCTGGAGGAGAAGCGGCGGAAGATGGACGCGGTCCTGTTCTTCGACGTGAGCGACGAGGAGATCCTCGCCCGGCTCGACCGACGCCGGTCCATCGAGGGCCGCGCCGACGACGACCCCGCCGCCGTGGCCACCCGTCTCAAGGCCTACCGGGAGCAGACGGCTCCGGTGCTGGCCTGGTACGAGAGCCGGGGCGGCGTCAAACGGATTCCCGCGCTGGGCGCGGTCGAGGAGATCGCCGCCCGGGTGCGGCGCGCCCTGGGCAAATGATCACCCTCAAGTCGTCACGGGAAATCGAGATCATGGCGCGAGCCGGCCGGATCGTCGCCGGCACGCTGGCCCTGATGCGCGAGATCGTCCGTCCCGGGATGACGACCGAGGACCTCGACGCGGCCGCCGAGGCGTTCATCCGAAGCCACGAGGGCGCGGTGCCGTCGTTCAAGGGACTGTACGGATTCCCCAAGACGCTCTGCACCTCGATCGACGCCGAGATCGTGCACGGCATCCCATCGGCACGGCGGGTGCTGGCCGAGGGAAGCATCGTGAGCGTGGATGTCGGGGTCCAGCTCGAAGGCACTGCACGCGGACTCGGCCACCACGATCGCGGTCGGCCGGGTGCCGGCCGAGGCGACGCGCCTGATGGACGTGACCCGGGAGTCGCTGGCCGCGGCCATCACCCAGGCCCGCCTCGGCAACCACATCGGCGACATCGGGCATGCGGTGCAGAAGGTGGCGGAAGGGGCGGGTTACGGCGTGGTGCGCGAGCTGGTGGGCCACGGCATCGGCACCCGGTTCCACGAGGAGCCGCAGGTGCCGAACTACGGAACGCCGCGCCGCGGTCCGCGCCTGCTCGAAGGGATGACGCTCGCGATCGAGCCGATGATCACCATCGGCAGCCCGGCAACCCGCACGCTGAACGACAAGTGGACGGTCGTCACCGCCGACGGCAGTCTCTCCGCCCACTTCGAGCACACCGTCGCCATCACGGCCGACGGGCCGCGGATCCTCACCGCGGCCTAGCCTCACCCCGGCGTGGCGCTCAGCAGACGCACCGCCGCCCGCTCCGCCTCCTCCACCGCCGCCAGCCTGGCTTCGGCCCGCTCCAGCAGCGGGGCTAATTCCGACTCGGCCGGCTCGTCCGCAAGATTCGCACGGATGGCTCCCGCGGCGCTCCGCGCCGCGCCGGCGGCCAGGAACACGGCCGTTGCCGCGTCCGACCGCGCGCTCTTGAGCCCGCGCTCGGCCAGGCCGAGCCCCAGCTCGGCCAGGTCCGCGCACCCCGACAGCACGTCCCGCTGGATCTCGGCTCCCTCCCGGAGTGCGCTCCGCTTCCGGCGCGCCGCGCAGCTCGCGGTCGGCGTCGCTGTCCCGGGGCAGTGCCAGCGCCTGCTCGAACCGCCGGAGCGATTCGGCGTCGGCCGAGGCCAGAGTCAGCAGCTCCTGGCGCAGCCCCTCCGCGCGCGCGCCGCGCCGCTCGCGCCTCCTCGTGGACCAGGGCGTACGCCTCGCGCGACGCGGTGAGGCCGGCGACCATCTCCACCAGCGCCGCCGCCAGCACCGCGGCCAGGGCGGCCGCCGGAACCGCCCGCCGGACGGATGGTGGGGCGGGCGATGGCTCGGGCCCACTCGTCCATCGAGGCGGTGCGGGTCGGGTGGTGTCCGGCATCAGTGGTCTCCCTCGCCCGGTCGTCGAGCGGGCCGTGTCGGATCGGTCCGGGCGCCTCGCAGGGTGTCGAGGAGCCAGCGGTGGATCGCCGGATTGCCCGCAACGACCGCCGAATGCTCCACGCCGAGATCGCGGCCCGCCGGGATCGGTGGCGCGGCCGCCCGCCTCGCGAATGAGCAGGATGCCCGCCGCGATGTCCCAGGCGGAGAGGCGCTGCTCCCAGAAGCCGTCGAAGCGACCGGCCGCGACGTCGGCCAGATCCAGCGCGGCGGCCCCCGGACGCCGGATGCCGCTGGCCTGTCCCGCGACGCGCCGGAACTCCTCCAGATACTCGATCGATCCGGTCCATGGCCTTGAAGGGGAAGCCGGTGCCGATGAGCGCGAACTCGGGATCCTCGATCGCGGATACGGAGAGCCGGCGCTCCCCCTCCCACGCGCCGCCGCCCGCGCCTGGCGGTGTAGGTCACGCCCGCCGGGACGTGAACCACCGCCGCGACCTCCAGCACGCCGTCCACCGCACCCGGCGACGGATACCGCATAGCTCGGGAAATCGTGCAGGAAGTTGGTGGTGCCGTCCAGCGGATCGACGATCCAGACCAGTCCCTCGGTCACCACCTCGGGCTGCAGCTCCTCGCCGACGACCCGGCTCCCCGGCTCGGCCGCGAGCAGCAGCTCGGTGATGATCCGCTCCGCCGTTCGATCCACCTCGGTGACGAAGTCCCGGCTGCCCTTGAGACTCCAGCGGCTCGGGTCCGCCGGCCGCTCCACGCCCCGAAGGTAGCGTGCGGCCGCCTCGGCCGCGGTTTTGGCCAGGTGCAGTAAGTCTAAGGAGGACACAGTCTTGCTGGCCTTGGGCGAAGCGGGTAAGTTGCCGGTCATGGCGCGCATCTTCTCGGGAATTCAGCCGTCGGGCGAGCTGCACATCGGCAACTGGCTCGGCGCGGTGCAGAACTGGGTCAACCTGCAGCGCACCTACGACTGCATCTTCTGCGTCGTGGACCTGCATGCCATCACCGGCAAATACGACCAGGCCACGCTGAGTACGCGCACCCGCGAGATGGCGATCGGCCTGCTCGCCTGCGGCATCGATCCTGCGCGCGCGGTGCTCTTCGTCCAGTCGCACGTGCCCGAGCACAGCGAGCTGCAGTGGCTGCTCAACACGGTCACGCCGATCGGCGAGCTCGAGCGGATGACGCAGTTCAAAGATAAGTCTCAGCGATTCGAAAGTGTGCCGGCGGGGCTGCTGAATTACCCGGTGTTGATGGCGGCGGATATCCTGCTGTATCGGGCCGATCTGGTGCCCGTGGGTGAGGACCAGACCCAGCACCTCGAGCTGACCCGTGAGATCGCCCGGCGGTGGAACGCCGAGTTCGGGCGGGGCGCCGACTTCTTTCCGGAGCCCCAGGCCGCTGCTGACCGAGGCGAAGCGGATCATGGGCCTGGATGGCCAGGCCAAGATGTCGAAGAGCCTGGGTAACACGATCGGGCTGCTCGACTCGCCGGAGGAGATCTGGCAGAAGCTCCGGCCGGCCAAGACCGATCCGGCGCGAGTCACCCGGAAGGACCCGGGGAATCCCGAGGTATGCAACATCTTCCATCTCCACCGGTACTTCTCGCCGCCCGCGACCATCGCGACGGTGGCGGAGAACTGCCGGGGGGCCAAGTGGGGCTGCCTCGACTGCAAGCGGGTGCTGGCCGACAACATGATCGCGGCGCTGGCCCCGATCCGCGAGCGCGCCCTGGCGCTGCAGGAGCGGCCGGAGATGGTGGACGAGATCCTGGCCGACGGCGCCGCGGCCGCGCGGCGGATCGCCGGCGGAGACGATGCGCGAGGTCCGGGACGCGGATGGGATTTCTGCCCGGCCTCGTACGCGGGTGAGCCCCGTATCGGGGTGACACGTATGACGTACCCATACTGACGGGCCCATGGAAAAGATCATCAAGGCCGCGGTCGAGCGTGGAGCTTCCGACCTGCACATCAAGGCCGGCGACGTGTTCCGCGCGCGGATCAACGGCAAGCTGGTCGCCCTGACCAAGCAGCGGCTCACGCCGGACCAGACCCGGGCCATCGCGATGAAGCTGATCAGCAGCGACGAGGACCGCGCGCGGATCGAGCGGCTCCGCGACTTCGACTGCTCCTGGGGCATGCCGGGGGTCGGCCGCTTCCGGGTCAACGTGCTGCGCCAGCGGTCGTCGTTCATGATCGTGATGCGCGTGATCCCGTTCACCGTGCCCACCATCGAGTCGCTCCGCCTGCCCGAGGCCCTCAATCAGGTGGCCGAGTCGGACCGCGGGCTGGTGCTGGTCACCGGAGTCAGCGGCAGCGGGAAGAGCTCGACCGTCGCGGCCATGGTGCACCACATCAACCGCACCCAGCACAAGCACGTGGTCACCATCGAGAACCCGATCGAGTTTCTCCATCGGGACCTGAGCTGCTCGATCACCCAGCGCGAGGTCGGGCGTGGACACCGAGAGCCTCGTCGTCGGCCTCCGGGCCGCGCTGCGGCAGGACCCCGACGTCGTGGTCCTGGGCGAGATGGCCGACGCCGAGACCATCGATACGGCGATCAAGGCGGCCGAGACCGGCCACCTGGTCATCGCGACCATGCCGACCTCCGACGTCGTCGCCACCGTGGATCGGGTCATCGCGGCCATGCCGGCGGAAGAGCGCGAGGTGGGACGGATGCGCTTCGCAGAGGCGCTGCGGGCGATCGTCTCCCAGCAGCTGCTGCCGGAGAAGAAGGAGAAGGGGAGAGTCCCGGCGGTCGAGATCCTGATCGCCACGCCGGCCGTGCGCGACCTCCTTCGCGACGGGGGACGCGCCGGCGAGATCCGGAAGCAGATGGCGGAGGGCCGGAAACAGCTCGGCAGCCAGACCTATCAACAGCATGTGGACGAGCTGGTCGAGGCCGGCCTGATCACCAGCGAGACCGCCAAGGCGGCGTTGGCGCTGACCTCGCCGTCGTCATCCGGAGGCAAACGGAGCGGCAAGCAGACCTCCGCCTGATCCGCCGCGGTGAGCGCCCTGCACGAGACCGCCCGGCGCATCCTGGCCGACCACCGCGAGGCCGGCACGCCCGAGGCCGAGCGGGCCCGCGCGGTGGTCACGGCACACCTGGAATCCCTCGGCTATCGCGTCACCGTGCAGCGCTTCAGCTTCCACCCCTCGGCATTACTCGGGTTCCCGATCCTCGGCGCCGGCGTCGGCGCCGCCTCACTGCTCGCGCTTCCGCTGCTGCACCTGCCCACGGTCGCCGGCCTGGGGCGCGCTGCTCGTCTGGCTCACGATCCTCGCCGGATCGGCCTGTCTCGCCGGGAGCGTCGCGGCGGGCTGGCTCGAGTTCGGCGAGACGCGGGAGGACGCCAACCTGATCGCGGTCAGATCCAGTGAGCCCATTCGCCGCTGGATCGTGGCGCACCTCGATACCAAGGCGCAGGCTCAGAGCATGGCGGGCCGGCTCGTCGCGGTGTGGGCCATCGGTCTGGCGGTGGCGTTGGGCGGAGGCCTTGCAGCCGCGCGTCTCAGCGGACCCCTGCCGGTGGCTCTGGGAGCGGCGGGCGCCGGCATCGCGGTGCTGGCGGGTGCGTTGGCGGGACGCGGCAGGTTGCGGGGAACTTCTCGAGGCGCGCGGGACAATGGCACCGGAGTGGTCGCGGCGCTGGCCGGTGCGGAGGCGTCCACCGACGCCGCGACCGGAATCCTCATCACCGGCGGCGAGGAGTTCGGGCTGGTGGGGGCCCGGATCTTCAGCCGCCTCCAGGACGCGCTGGCCGGGGCCCAGGTCGTCAACCTCGATACGATCGACCAGGAGGGCAGGCTCTACGTGGTGACGCCACGACCGCCGGGGCTCGGAGACCGCCGCGCGAGTCGCCGCCCAGCTGGCCGCCGCCGGGCTCCCCGCGCGGAGCCGCGGCTTCCGGTCGGCATCCTGGTGGACAGTCTGCCCCTCGCTCGTGCCGGCGCGAGTGCGGTCACCATCGGCCGCCTCAACTGGCGGACGCTCAGGGTGATCCATACGCCGGCGGACCGGCCCGAAGGGCTTTCGATGGACATGGCCGAGCGGGTGGGGCGGGCGATCGCGACGAATTGACCTTTGGGACAGCCTCGGATACGTTTGCCCGAGGATGCAGGAGCCCCGCGAGGGGCTCTTTTTCGTTGCGCTTGGGGGAGACATGTTCGACGGCACGACAAGCTGTCTGGTGGTCGTCGGCGCCCAATGGGGCGACGAAGGCAAGGGCAAGCTGGTGGACGTGCTCGCCGAGCGGGCCGACCTGGTGGTGCGCTACCAGGGCGGCGCCAACGCCGGCCATACGGTCGTGATCGGCGACTCGCAGTTCATCCTCCGCCAGATCCCCTCGGGCATCCTCCATCCCGGCGTCACCTGTGTGGTCGGGAACGGCGTCGTGCTCGAGCCGGAGACCTTCTTCGGGGAGCTCGACCAGCTCGCCGAGCGGGGCGTCTCCACCGACCGGCCGCATCTTCGTCTCCGACCGGGCCCACCTCGTCCTGCCGTATCACAAGCTGCTCGACGCCGCCAGCGAGAAGAGCCAGAAGCTCGGCACCACCGGTCGCGGTATCGGGCCCGCCTACGAGGACAAGTACGGCCGCCGCGGCATCAGGGTGACCGACCTCCGCCGTCTGGACTGCGCCCGCACGCTGCTGACCGACCGGGTGCAGCGGGCCAACCGCCTGCTGGAGATGATGGGGTCATCCGATCGCGCGTCGTTCGACCAGCACGTCGCGCTGGTCGAGCGGATCGCCCCCCGCCTCATGCCGCTCGCCGCCGACACCGGCCTGATGGTGCATCGCGCCGTTCGCGGCGGGAAGCGGGTGCTGCTCGAGGGCGCGCAGGGATCGCTGCTCGACGTGGACCATGGCACTTATCCCTTCGTCACCTCGTCGAACACCACCGCGGGCGGCGCCGCGGTGGGCGCCGGGATCGGTCCCACGCTGGTGCACGGCGTGCTGGGCGTGGTGAAGGCCTACACCACCCGGGTGGGCAACGGGCCGCTGCCCACGGAGGCGCCGAGCCCCTACGGCGACCGCCTGCGCGAGGTGGGCGGCGAGTTCGGAGCGGTCACCGGGCGGCCCCGCCGGTGCGGCTGGTTCGACGCGATCGTGGTGCGCTACGCCGCGCGGGTCAACGGCCTCACCGGGCTCGCGGTCACCAAGCTCGACGTGCTGGACGGGTTCGAGGAGATTCCGGTCTGCACCGCCTACCGCCTCGACGGCGGCGCCTGTGAGGAGATGCCGGCCGAGGTCGACGCGCTGGGCCGGGTGGAGCCGTCGTACGAGGTGCTCCGCGGGTGGAACCGGCCGACCGGCGGCGCCCGCACGCTGGCGGACCTGCCGGCGGAGGCGCGGGCCTACCTCGACCGGCTCGAGGCTCTCTCCGGGGTGCCGGTGCGCTACGTGAGCGTAGGTACCCGCCGGGATCAGATCATCGAGGTGGCGACGTGAGCGGGGCCGGGTAGTGGAGCGGACCGACCTCCTGGTCGTCGGCGCGGGCCCCTGCGGCCTGGCGGTGGGCGTGGCCGCCAAGCGGGCGGGGCTGTCGTGCGTTCTGCTCGACCGCCGCACCATCGTCTCCACCATCGAGCGCTACCCGCTCAGCATGACGTTCTTCTCCACGCCCGAGCGGATCGAGATCGGCGGGATTCCCTTCATCGCCAGCCATGAGAAGCCGACCCGGCGGGACGGTCTGATCTACTACCGCCGGGTCGCCGAGCACTATGGACTGGACGTGCGGCCGACCGAAGAGGTGGTGGGCGTCACCAGTCGCGCGGAGGGCGGCTTTGCGGTGGAGGTCCGGCGACCCCACGACGAGCGGTCCTACCATGCCGGCGCCGTCGTCTTCGCCACCGGCTACTACGACAACCCCAACTACCTCGGCGTTCCCGGCGAGGACCTGCCGCACGTCGCGCACTACTTCACCGAGGGCCATCCCTACTGGCGACGCCGGGTGGTGGTGATCGGGGCGGGGAACAGCAGCGTGGACGCCGCGCTGGAGAGCTGGCGCGCGGGCGCGCAGGTCACCCTGGTGCACTTCGGCGAGGGGTTCGACCGGACGGTCAAGCCGTGGGTGCTGCCGGACATCGTGAACCGGGTCAAGGAGGGCAGCATCGGGGTGCGATGGCGCTCGCGGATCCGCGCCATCACGCCCACCGAGGTGGAGATCGTCTCGGACGCAAACCGGTGCGGTCGAATGCCTGCCGACCGACGCCGTGCTCGCCATGACCGGATATCACGCGGACACCACGCTGCTGCGCGACCTGGGAGTGCCGGTGGATCCGGCCACGGGAATCCCGTCGCACGACGAGGCCACGATGGCCACGCCGGTGCCGGGCATCTACCTGGCCGGCGTCATCGCCAGTGGCAATGACGCCAACCGCCTCTTCATCGAGAACGCCCGGGGCCACGGCGATCTGATCGTCCGGGACCTGCTGGAAAAGCGTCGGTCCCGAACACCGTCGGCGTCCGGGTCCGCTTCCTGAACCCTCGATTCGGGCCCTCCGAGTGGCCGCCTGCAATGGGAGCGCCTATTTTGCACGCCGATCCCGCCACTCAGTCCTTTCTCTAGCCCCCACCCATGGCCGACACCACCCTGATGGACAAGCTGGTCTCCCTCTGCAAGCGCCGAGGGTTCGTCTTCCAGTCGTCGGAGATCTACGGCGGCCTCGGCTCGGTCTGGGATTACGGCCCGCTCGGCGTGGAGCTCAAGAAGAACGTCAAGGACCGCTGGTGGCGGGCCATGGTGCACGCCCGGGACGACATCGAGGGGCTCGACGCCGCCATCCTCATGCATCCGCGGGTCTGGGAGGCATCGGGTCACGTGGCCGGCTTCACCGATCCCGCTGGTGGACTGCCGGCACTGCAAGAACCGCTTTCGGGCCGACGATCCCCGGCATCAAGGGCACGCCCGGCCAGCCGGACGCCCAGTGTCCCGTGTGCGGCAGCAAGGGGACGCTCACCGAGGCCCGGCTCTTCAACCTGATGTTCAAGACGTTCATGGGACCGGTGGAGGAGCAGGCGTCGGTTGTCTACCTCCGGCCCGAGACGGCGCAGGGCATCTACGTCAACTACCTGAACGTGCTTCAGAGCTCGCGGCAGAAGGTCCCGTTCGGCATCGCGCAGATCGGGAAGGCGTTCCGCAACGAGATCACGCCGGGCAACTTCATCTTCCGGACCCGCGAGTTCGAGCAGATGGAGATGCAGTTCTTCGTGAAGCCGGGGACCGACGCGGAGTGGTTCGAGCGGTGGCGGGAGTGGCGGATGGAGTGGCATCACGGCCTGGGACTCACGCCCGCCCGGCTGCGCTGGCACCAGCATGGGCCCGACGAGCTGGCGCACTATGCGCGGGCCGCCTTCGACGTCCAGTACGAGTTTCCGTTCGGCTGGCAGGAGATCGAGGGGATCCACAACCGCGGCGATTTCGACCTGGGCCGGCATCAGGAGTATTCGGGCAAGAAGCTCGACTACTTCGAGCAGGCCGCGAACGAGCGCTTCCTTCCATATATCGTGGAAACCTCGGCCGGCGCCGACCGGGTCACGCTGACCCTGCTGGTGGACGCCTACCGGGAGGAGCAGGTCGAGGGGGAGACCCGGGTCGTGCTCGGTTTCCACCCGGCCATCGCCCCGATCAAGGCGGGCGTGTTCCCGCTGGTCAAGAAGGACGGCATGCCCGAGGTCGCGCACCGCAGCTGTACCACGATCTCAAGCGCAGCATCCCCGTGTTCTACGACGACAGTGGCGCGATCGGACGGCGGTACCGGCGGATGGACGAGGCGGGAACGCCTTTCGGCATCACCGTGGACGGCGACACGGTCTCGGCTCGGACCGTCACGGTGCGGCACCGGGACTCGATGCAGCAGGAGCGGGTCTCGCTCGACCAGGTGGCGGACTTCATCGCCGAGCGCGTGCGCTAGCACGGCAAGCCGTTCAAATGCGACTCGGCGACTTCGAAGCGATGGTGCGGAGGTTCGCCGAGGAGGTGCCCGCCGAGTTTCTCGACGGCATCGTGGAGATCGCCGTCTCACCCCGCACGGTCCCCCATCCCGATCGCCCCGAGATCTACACCCTCGGAGAGTGCATCCCCCTGCCTTCGGCCGGGGCCGACCCGGTCGCCGGCATTCAGAGCCGGGTGGTGCTCTACCATGGGTCCTTCGCCGCGCTGGCACTGCAGCACCCGGGCTTCGACTGGCGGGAGGAGGCGTGGGAGACGCTCACCCACGAGCTGCGGCACCACCTGGAGTGGCGGGCTCAGGCCCCCGATCTCGAGGCCTTCGACCGGGCGGTGGAGCAGAACTTCGCCCGTCAGGACGGCGAGAGCTTCGATCCCCTCTTCTATCTCGACGGCGAGCCGGCCGGCGAGTCAGCCTATCGCGTCGAGGACGACGTCTTCCTCGACCGCATCGTGGCCGAGCCGCCGGCCAGCGCCTCGGTTCAGTGGCGAGGCCGGGTCTATCGCGTCACCCTGCCGGCCGACATCGTCCTGCCCGCCTTTCTCGTCCTCGACGGGATCGTGGAGCCGCCGCCCGGTGATCTGGTGCTCGTGCTCCGCCGAAAGCCGGGCCTCCGCGATCTTCTGCAGCGCCGTCCGCCGACGCAGGCCATGGTTAGCGCGGTCGAGGTATATTTCTCCCGCGATTCGGACGATCCCTCCAACGCATGAGTGCCCGATGGTCTTCGATATGGTCACGACGCTGCCGGCCGCGGAAGTGCTCCGCAGGGCGAAGTCTTTCTTCGGCGAGCGGATCCCGATGCAGGCCGCGTTTCCGGAGAAGGAGGGCCCCAACTTCCTGACGCTGCGCGGGCAGGGCGGGGAAGAGATCGTCTTCGCCGCCCGGGCGACCGACGGCGTGACCAGGGTGCGCGCCAGCACGTTGTTCTTCGACCAGGCGCTGGACCGGTTTCTCTCGACCCTGCCGCCCGCTGAGGAGAGCGTCGCGTGACGGCCAACCTCCGTGTCCGGGTCACGGTGGAGGACGCCTGGGACGAGATTCCGCTGGATCTTCCGTCCACGACGGCACTGTCCGAGCTCAAGCGGCTGGCGCTGTCCGGCACGAAGGTGACCCGGAATCCCGGACGAGTATCTGCTCAAGTTCCGCGGCGCCGAGCTCTACGACGAGTCGCGCTCTCTCTCCGACGCCGGCCTGGTCACGAACGGGGCCGTGATCGTGCTTCCGCGCCGGCGGCGCCCGCTGCGCTAGCGGCCCCCGTGTCGCGCTCCCCGCTCGCCTCCCGCGCCCTCACCGTCATCGCCGCCGGGTTTCTCGCGTTCGATGGAGCCGCCCTGCTGGGGCTCGGCGTATGGTCGGGGAGGACGATACTGCTGTTCGTCGGCGCCATCCTGCTCGCCTCCTCGGGCTTCGTGCTGCTCTTCTGGCGTCGGCACCTGCGCCGGCTCGATGAGATCGCCGAGGCCCGGGCGGACCTGCGGGAAGAAGCCGAGGAGCTGCGTCGGGCGCTGCGGAGGTGACGGTGACCGTCCCCATCTTCACCCATCCTGCGTGCCTCCGGCACGATCCCGGCTCCGATCATCCGGAATCGCCCCAGCGTCTGCGCACGCTGCTGGAGCGGGCCAGGTCGGCCCCGGGGATCGATATCGTCGAGGCCCAGCCGGCATCTCGCGAGCCCTTGCTCGCCGTGCACGGCGACGGCTACCTCCGCTCCCTCGAGTCGCTGAGCTCCAGGGGCGGCGGGGTGCTGTTCCTCGACACCATCCTGAACGACTCCAGCTGGGCCGCCGCGCTCGGCGCGACCGGAGCCGTGCTGGCGGCGGTGGACCACGCCCATGAGGGCCGGGGGCACGCGTTCGCCGCCGTCCGTCCTCCGGGCCACCACGCGCTGGCGAACAAGGGCATGGGCTTCTGTCTGGTAACAACGTGGTGGTGGCGTCGAAGTACGCGCAGCGAGCCGGCCGCAACCGGGTGCTGATCATCGATTGGGACGTCCACCACGGCAACGGGACCCAGGCTCTGGTGGAGACCGACTCCACGATCCGGTTCGTGTCCCTGCACCAGCACCCGTGGTACCCAGGCACCGGCATGGCCGACGAGCGGGGGGTGGGCAACGTGTTCAACGTCCCCCGTGGTCCGGGCATGCGGGCCCAGCTCTATGTCGACGACCTCTGGGCGGCAATCGTGGCCGCCACCACGGACTGGGCACCCGACCTGATCCTGGTCTCGGCGGGGTTCGACGCGATGACCGGTGACCCGCTCGGCGGGTTCACGCTGGAGCCGGAGCACTACGCCGATCTCACCCGCCGGCTGCGCGAGCGGTTGCCTCGAGTCCCTATCGTGGGCCTGCTCGAAGGCGGCTACACTCCGGCTCGCATCGCCGAAGGCTGTCTGGCCCATATCGGGGCCCTGGCATAGTCCACCCGGCCGACCCCACTTCCACCTCTTCGAGGCGGCGCACTTGACCGACACGCTCCGGATGGAAACCGAGGTGCTGAAGCTGCGCACCAAGCACCCGTTCATCATCGCGCGGGGTGGGCGCAGCGACTACGAGACGGTGTGGGTCCGGCTGATCGACCGGGACGGTCAGGAGGGATGGGGAGAGGCGGCGCCGAGCAGCTTCTATGGCGAGAACACCGAGACGATTCTCGCCGCACTGCAACGCTACGGCAAGCTGCTGCCGTCCGACCCCTTCGACCTGGAGACGGCGGAGCTGCAGTGGCACGAGTCCATGCGGCGGAACCCCTCCGCCCGCGCGGCGCTCTCGGCGGCCCTGCACGATCTGGTGGGCAAGCGGCTGGGTATTCCGGTGTGGCGGCTGTGGGGACTCGATCCGGCCAGGGCGCCCCGGTCCACGTTCACCATCGGCATCGATACCGCGGAGAAGATTCGCGCCAAGGTCGCCGAGGCCGAGCAGTATCCGATCCTCAAGATCAAGCTCGGCAGCGACCGCGACATCGAGATCCTGCGCACCATCCGCGACGCCACCGACAAGGAGATCCGGGTGGACGCGAACTGCGGCTGGACCGTGAAGCGCACGGTGCAGATGCTGCCGGTGCTGAAGGAGTTCGGCGTCACCGTGCTGGAGCAGCCGCTCCCGCCGCACGAGCTCGATGGCCTGGCGGAGATCACCCGGCGATCCGACATCCCGGTCATCGCGGACGAGAGCTGCGAGACCGTGGCCGACATCCCGCGCCTGGTCGGCAAGGTGGACGGCATCAACATCAAGCTCGCCAAGTGCGGCGGGTTGCGCGAGGCGATCCGCATGATCGCCGTGGCACGGGCGCACGGCATGACGGTGATGGTCGGGTGCATGATCGAGACCTCGATCGCCATCACCGCCGCCGCGCACTTCACGCCGCTGGTGGATATCGTGGATCTCGACGGGGCGGCGCTGCTCGCAAACGACCCGTTCGTGGGCGCGGGGATCGACCGCGGGCAGGTGACGCTTCCGACCGAGCCCGGGCTCGGCCTCCGGCGGAGATGACCGACCGCTTCGCCACCGTCGCGCTCCCGCTCCCGCTCTCCTCCTCGTACACCTACCGCATTCCCGAGACGCTGGGCGACCGGGTCGCTCCCGGCGCGCGCGTGGTCGTGCCGGTCCGGCGCAGGGAGTTGATCGGGATCGTGCTGGACACCGACGCCGCGGCACCCCAGGCCGAAGCGCGCGACATTCTCGCGGCGCCCGACCTGGAGCCCGCCGTGCCCGAGGGGCTCCTGGCCACCGCCCGATGGATGGCCGGCTACTACGGCGCACCGACCGGTCTCACGCTCAAGGCGATGCTCCCGGCAGGGCTCTGGGGCGAATCCAGGTCATCGCCGTGCGGGCGCGGGGGACCTGGAGCGTCGGCGGGGTCGCGGCCGAGGTACTCGAGTGGCTGGAGGGGCGAGGGGGCGAGGCCGCGGTCGCCTCGGCGGCGCGGGCGCTCCGCCGTCCAGTGTGGGACGCGCTGCACCGACTCGAGTCGGTGGGCGCGGTGTCGTTCCGGGTCGAGCCGCCCGACACCGGGGCTGGAGTCGTCACCGAGCGCGTGGTCGCCCTGGCGGGCGACACGCCGACTCTCCTCGAGCGCGCCGCGCTGTTCAAGCGGCGCGCCCGCCGCGCGAGCTGTTCGAGGCGCTGGAGGCGATGGGCGGAAGCGCGCAGGTGCGGCACGTCGTCGACCAGCTGGGGTTCGGCGAGGCCGTGATCCGCGGGCTGGTGAGCCAGGGCCTGGCCAGCGTGACGGACGCCGAGCGGCTGCGAGATCCCTTCCGCGACTCCGTCGGCGCCCCACCGCCGGCGCACCTCACCGACGCGCAGGCGGCCGCGCTGGGAGCGATCGAGTCGCTCGGTGGGGGAGACGGGGCGCTTCTCTTCGGTGTCACCGGCAGCGGGAAGACCCTGGTGTACATCGAAGCGGTGAAGCACGCGCTGGCCCGCGGGCGAGGGGCGATCGTGCTGGTGCCCGAGATCGGTCTCACGCCCCAGACCGTGAGCCGGCTCCGTGGGGCGTTCGGCGATCAGGTCGCCGTGCTCCACAGCGCCCTCTCGGACGGTGAGCGGGCCGATGCCTGGCGGCTGCTCCGCCGCGGCGAGCGCCGGGTCGCGGTCGGTGCCCGCTCCGCCGTCTTCGCCCCGGTGCAGAATCTCGGCATCATCGTGGTGGACGAGGAGCACGAGGCCGGCTACAAGAACGGCGAGACGCCGCGGTACGTCACCCGCGACGTGGCCGCGGTGCGCGCGCGGATCGAGGGAGCATCGCTCGTGCTGGGCAGCGCCACGCCTTCGCTGGAGACCATGGTGCAGGCCGAAGACCGGCTGCGGCTACTCCGATTGCCGCAGCGCGTCGGTGCCCGCCCGCTGCCGCCGGTGGAGATCGTGGATCTCCGCGTTGCGCCGAAGGTGCCCGGCACCGGGGCGATCGCCTGGTCGGTGGCGCTCGACGCCGCGCTGACCGAGACCGCGGCGCGCGGTGAGCAGGCGCTGCTCCTCCTGAACCGCCGGGGATACGCCGCCTACCTCCAATGCCCCGACTGCGGTGAGGTGTGGCAGTGCCCCCGATGCACCATCTCCCTCACGGTCCACCGCGCGCCGGCGGGATTGCGGTGTCACTACTGCGGTCATGAGGAGGCGCTGCCCCACGCCTGCCGGGCCTGCGGCCACGCCGTGCAGCAGATGCGCGGCATCGGCACCCAGCAGCTGGAGCAGCTGCTGGCGGAGCGCTATCCGGGCGCGCGGGTCGCCCGCATGGACCTGGACACCACCAGCACGAAGTGGTCCCATCAGCGCATTCTCGGCGCGGTAGAGCGGGGGGAGGTGGACCTCCTGATCGGTACCCAGATGATCGCGAAGGGGCTCGACTTTCCCAACGTGACGCTGGTGGGCGTGGTGGATGCCGACACCGGACTCTACCTGCCCGATTTTCGATCGGCGGAGCGGACCTTTCAGCTCATCGCCCAGGTGGCGGGTCGGGCGGGTCGGGGGCCCAAGGGAGGTCGGGTGCTGGTCCAGACGCGTCACCCGCTCCACCACGCGCTGGTGTGGGCTTCGAGGCACGACGCGGAGGGGTTCCTGCGCGAGGAGCGCGCGCTCCGGCTGACCCCGCCGTACCCACCGGAGCTCTCGCTGGTGAACGTCCTGGTGTCGGGGGAGGTCGAGGCCGAAACGGCGAATCGAGCGACCGAGGTGGGCGACTGGTGTCAGGCGCTCATCGGCCGGTACGGGCTGGCCGTGGAGGTGCTGGGCCCCGCGCCGTGTCCGCTCGCGAAGATCAAGGATCGCTGGCGGTGGCACGTGTTGCTCAAGGGGCGGTCCAAGGAACTCGGAAGAATCGTGCGCTACGCCGCGCGGAGACTGCCCCGAGCCGGGGGCACGGGGAAGGTGCGGGTGGTGCTCGACCGCGATCCGGCATCTCTCCTCTGATCCGGATTCCCGCCTCTCGGCGGGGTTCTCCGCACCCGCCCGTTCAGCGAGCCCGGTACCCGATCTCCGTGCCGACATACAGCACGCGGCGTGGTGCCGGCTCGAGCACACGCCCGAACAGGCCGTTCAGGGTGACCGACCCGACGTACCGCCGATCCCAGACGTTGTTCATTCCGATGAAGGGCGACAGCTGGACCGAGCCGAGATCGCCCTGCCAGCCCAGCCGCAGGTTCGTCACCCCCGCGCCCCACGAATCCACCACGCCCTCGGGCGTGTTCGCGTCGTCCGACGCGACCGAGGAGTTGAGCGTGTGGTCGGCGTCCAGGTAGATGCCCTGCGCCAGACCGGTGCGGAGCCCGAGGCGCCAGAAGTGATCGGGGACCCCGGGAAGCCGATTCCCGTCGAGGCCGGCGTCCGGGTCCTCCGCGAACCGATAGTGCGCGTAGGTGTACGCCGCATTCAGCGTGATGCCGGAAACCGGTGAGACGCTGAGCCCCACCTCGGCCCCCCGATTGTGCGTCTTGCCCGCGTTCCGGAAGAAGGCGCGTCCCCCGACCTCAGCCTGCTGCACGATCGCGTCGGTCACCCGGCTCATGAATACCGCCACCGAGTAGGACACGCTCGGCAGCGGTTGTCCCCGCGCGCCGACCTCGAAGTTCACCGCGCGCTGCGGTCCCAGCTCCGGGTTGAACCCCCCGGTCCCGTCCGGCTTGTTCACCAGCTCCGTGGTCGTGGGCGTCTCGAACGAGGTGCTGACGTTCACGTAGGGGATAAACTGCTGCTCGAACGACCAGCTCGCCCCGATGTTCCCGCTGAGGGCCGACATCGAGCGGTCGCCGCTGTCGTCTCCGTCGCTGGTGAACCGATCGGCCAGATCGAACTTGACCCAGTCGAAGCGGGCGCCACCGCTGAGCAGCAGCCGCTCGTTGGGACTCCACTGCAGCTGGGCGAAGGGTCCCAGCTCGGTCACCTTCTCGAGCTGGTCGAGGAATACCACGGCGGTGGGGACGCCCCCGTCCGACACGAGGTTCAGCCGGTCGTCGCGCATGCGCTGAACGTCCACGCCGGCGGTGAGCCGCGGCGCTTGGCTCGGGGCCGAGCGTCCGCGCGGCGCTCAGTCGAATGCCGGCCACCTGGCGGTCAATGCGCACATAGGTGCCGTTGTTGGGACCGCCTCCCACGTCCGGTGGGGCCGCGAGCGGGTTCTCCAGGTCGCGCAGCAACCCGAACACCGACGCCGAGAACTCGTTGCCGGCGTCGTCGAAGTGGCGCACCCCGAACGAGAGCTGGTGCTGCTGCACGTCCTTGTCGGCGCCGCGCCGGATGTTGTTCCCGGCGGCGCTGTCGGGATTGGCCTCGTACTCCGCGCGGGTCAGCGCACCCGGGTTCTTCGCTTCGGGACTGTCGGCCAGGCTGAGCCGCGCCGTGGCGACGGTATTGCCGCTGACCACCCAGTCGCCGCCCACGTGGAGCTGACGGAACTCCCCCGCGCTGTGTTGCCGGAAGCCGTCGGCCTTGAATTGCGAGACCGAGAGCGTCCCGCTCACGTCGCCGCTCCGCCCCGAGGTCCAGCTCTGCCACTTGTAGAAGCCGTCCCCCGCGCGCTTGCCGTCGCCGCCTTGAAGCCGGACGCGCTGAGCGAACGGCCCCGGCGCGGCGCGCTCGGTCTGGAAGGAGATCACTCCGCCCGACGCGTTGCCGTACAGCGAAGAGCTCGACCCGCGCAGCACCTCGGCCCGCTCGAGATCGGCAAAGTCCACGTTGGACAGCTGACTCTGGCCGTCGGGCAGGGTCTGGGGAATCCCGTCCACCAGGATCTTGAGTCCCCGCACCCCGAAGTTGGAGCGGCTCCCGAAGCCGCGAATCGAGATGCGCTGGTCGAGCGAGAAGTTGTAGCGGTTGGCGACCACCACGCCCGGCAGGTTGTTGAGCGCTTCGTCGATGCCCAGGGTCGGCTGTCCCCGCACCAGATCGTCGCGGTCGAGCACGCCCACCGCGAACGGCACCCGGGAGAGCGGCTCCGCGCTCCGGGTGACGGTCACGTTGAGCTCCGGCAGCTGGGTGACACGGGAGCTGTCGCGACTGGTGGTGTCGCCGGTCGCGGGCTCCTGCGCGGCGGCCGGCGTGGCGATGGCGAGAGCGACGAGCAAGGGGGCGAATCGGTGCATGGACTCTCCTCGGGGTTGCTGGATATTAACCCAAACCAGTGTGTCCGCACGCCTTGAAAGCCCCCGAGGCCCCCTCTACCTTCCACCCGCGTATGACAGACACCCCACGCACATTGCCGGATTTCACCGTTTCGCCGTTCGCCGGCCGGCCGGAGGCACGCTTCGAGCCCATGCCGGGAGACGGCGTGCTGCCCGAGGGCTTCTTCTCCACCTCGAACCTTCCCACCTACATCCACACCGAGGGCCGGTGGGTGGCCCCGACGCGGCCGCGGATGGACTGCGTGGTGGTGAAGCGTGGGGACGGGCTGGAGACGATCGAGCCGCGCCGGCTGCGGATGGGTGAGCTGGTCGCCATGGGCGAGGCCGAGGACGGCACCGAAGGCATCGTCGTCCATGCCCAGGGATTCCTCGGTGGCGGGCACGGCGCCAACGAATTCCGGTTCATGTCCACCGAGGTGAGCCGCGAGCGGCCCGTCAACTACGAGGAGCTCGCCGCCCGGGTGGGCGAGGAGAAGCGGCGCGGTGGTTACCTGGTCTGGGTGGTGGGCCCGGCGCTGGTGCACTCGCGGGCGCGCTCCGACTTCGAGTGGTTCATCCGGAACGGGTACGTCCAGGCCGTGCTCGCCGGCAACGCGGTCGCGGTCCACGATATCGAGGCGGCGATCTTCGGCACCACGCTCGGCATGACCAATACCGGACAGCCCACCACCGGCGGTCACGGGCTGCACATGCGCGCCATCAATCGGGTGCGCGCGGCCGGGTCGATCGAGCAGGCGGTGAAGAGCGGGCTGCTCAAGAGCGGAATCATGCACGCCCTGGTGACGCACCAGGTGCCGTTCGTGCTCGCCGGGTCCATCCGGGACGATGGTCCGCTCCCCGGCGTCTTCAGCGACACGCTGCAGGCCCAGGACGCCATGCGCGAGTACACCGTCAAGGCGACGGGCGCCATCTTCGTCGCCACCGCGCTGCACGCGATCGCGGTGGGCAACATGCTCCCGGCGTTCCACCTCGCCCACGGCGCCCCCGCGCCGCTCATGACCATCTGCGTGGACCAGACCGAGTTCGTGGTCAACAAGCTCAAGGACCGCGGCACCCACCAGGCGTACGGCGTGGTCACCAATGCGCAGGATTTCATGCACGTGCTCCGCTTCTACACCGAGCAGTGGGAGCAGGGCGGCGCATGATCGCCGCCCCCGAGTCCGGCTGGACCCGCCTCGCGGCGGCGGTGGCGGAGCTGGTGCCGCCGGCCGAGGTGGATGGCGTCTGGATCTTCACCCCGCTGCGTCACGAGGGCCGGGAGTGGGGCACCGCGGTGCTCTCGCGGGTGGACGGTGACCGCCGCCGGATCTACACCGCCCGCTACGTTCTCGCGGTGAAGGGCAAGGAGCGAGGCAAGTTCGACGCATCGGTCCAGGAGGTCGGCAGCGGGCCGGTGTCGGCCCTCGCCCAGCTGCTGCGGGACGCCCAACACCGCATCGATGACGAACAGCCGCCGACGCCGGTGGCGCCCGAGTCGTGGTTCCCCGAGAGCCCGGCCGGGGAGCCAGCCGATGGCCCGCCTCGCTAGGACCGAAGGGGCGGCGCTACTCGACCGCTTTCGGAAGTACCTCCGCGATCATCACCAGCCGGTCACCCGCCAGCGCGATCTCGTCGCGCAGGTCGTCTTCCTGTCCGACGACCACCCCTCCGTGGACGCCATCCTTCGCCGGGTGAAGGAGCGAGGCGAGGCGGTGGGCACCGCCACCGTCTACCGAACCCTCGAGGTCCTGGTGGACAGCGGGCTGGTGCGCGCGCACGACTTCGGCGAGGGATTCAAGCGCTACGAGCCGATGCCGGCCCAGGCCTATCACGAGCACCTGATCTGCGAGCGCTGCGGCACGGTGGTCGAGTTCCAGAACGAGCGGCTGGAGCGGATGCTGCCGGTCATCGCCGACGAGCACGGCTTCCAGCACTCGCGCCACCGGGTGGAGATCTACGGCGTGTGTCGCGAGTGCCGCCGCCGGGAGCTGGTAGTGACCGGGGACGGGTCGTGAACGAGCCGGCCACACTGGGCATCGCGGTGGCGTTCGCCGCGGGTCTGCTGAGCTTCCTCTCGCCCTGCGTGCTGCCGCTGGTGCCGTCCTACGTCGGATTCCTCACCGGCATGAGCTGCTCCGGAGATGGGTGGACGCCGGCACGTCGCGCTGCTGCATGCGCTCTGCTTCGTCGCCGGCTTCTCGCTCATCTTCATCCTGCTCGGCGCCAGCGCCACCGCGCTCGGCCGGGCGCTCAACTACTACCAGGTCTGGCTTCAGCGGGTCGGCGGCGTGCTCATCATCGCGTTCGGTCTGGTCTGTCTCGGCGTGGTCAAGGCGGGATGGCTGACCCAGGAGCGGCGGCTGCACCTCGAGCACAAGCCGGTCGGCTATCTCGGCTCCGCGCTCGTCGGCCTGGCGTTCGGGGCGGGGTGGACGCCCTGCATCGGGCCGGTGCTCGGCGCCATCCTCGGCCTGGCGGCGACGTCGGCCGATCTCTCGCGGGGCATGCTGCTGCTGGCGCGTCTACTCCGCGGGGCTGGCGATTCCGTTCCTGATCGCCGCGGTCGCCGTGGAGCGGTTCCTCGACTGGTTCCAGCGATTCCGGAAGTATCTGCCGTGGGTGATGCGGGTGAGCGGGGCGCTGCTGGTGTTGGTGGGGATCCTGCTGCTCACCGGTCAGTTCACCCGGCTGGCCGGCTGGCTGCAGGGTTTCACGCCGGAGATCCTCCGCAGTCAGATCTGACGCCTCACCGCCGTCCCGTGGTCGTCCGAGGTTCCCATCGTCATCCTTCCGCCCTTCCGCCCTTCCGCCCTTCCCGCCCTTACCTCTCCACGTACCCCCGCGCATAGTCCATCACACACATCTGGCCGTAGCGCCGGTGAGGGCCGCAGGCGACTCCGCCGGCACCCCATGCCGGTTGCAGCAGGTTGTCGCGATGCCCTCGGTCCGCCACCCCGTCGTCCACCAGCAGCTGCACGACGACCTCGCGGGCCGGGTTCTCGCCGTAGGCGATGTTCTCGGCCATTGCCCCGAGCCAGCGGCCGTGCCGGCTGGCGCGGCCGGCGGGATCGCTCCCGTCCAGACCCCGATGCTCCATGCCTCCGGTCGGCCCCTGATCCCGGACGTGGTCCGCGGCGGCGGCGGCGAGGCCCTTGGACCAGCGGAGCTGCTGGACCGGCTTTCGGCGCTTGAGCGCCGCGATCGCCTCGCGAACGGCAGCGGCGCCCTCGTCGGTGCGAAGCAGGGGGCGGCCCGGGCGCTCGAGGACGTTGCCGTCGAAGCGGGGAAGCAGGCGCTCGAGGTGGCGGGCGTAGCCCGGTGGGTCGCGTCGGAGGGCATTGGTCTCGGCGTGCACGGCCGCCGCGAGGCGGGTCCAGTCGGTGGTGTCGGGGCGCTCGGTCCGTGCTGCGAGCTGTGACTCGATCGGTGGCGCGGAGATCAGGCCCCCGACCACCAGGAGGAGCGCGCAGCCTCTAGATCCCACCCACGCTCTCCTCCTCCAGCTCCTCCTCCAGCTGCTGCCGGCGCAGCAGCTCCCAGTACCGGCCCCCGCGCGCGATGAGATCGGCGTGCACGCCCTCCTCGACGATCCGCCCGCCGTCGAGCACCACGATCCAGTCCGCGTCCCGTACCGCGGCCAGGCGATGCGAGACGATGAGACTGGTGCGCCCGCTGAGCGCCCCGCGCAGGGCAGCCAGGATCTTCGCCTCGGTGTGCGCGTCCACCGCGCTCAGGGCATCGTCGAGCACGAAGACCGGCGGGTCCTGCGCCAGCGCGCGTGCGATCGCGGCGCGCTGTTTCTGGCCGCCCGAGAGATTGATCCCCCGCTCGCCCAGCATGGTGTCGAAGCCGTTCGGCAGCGACCGCAGCGCCTCGGCCAGCTGGCTCACCTCGGCGACGCGCTCGAGACGACCGTCATCGGGGGCGCCGAGCAGCACGTTCTCACGGAGCGTCTCACCGAACAGAAAGGTCTCCTGCGGCACGAAGCCGACCGCACGTCGCAGGGCGTCCAGGTCCAGCTCGCGCACATCCACGCCGTCGAGACGCACCGCGCCCCGGGTCGGGTCGTAGGTGCGGACCAGGAGCTCCACCAGGGTGGACTTGCCGGAGCCGGTGGCGCCGACGATCGCCAGCGACCGGCCCGCCTCGACCGTGAGGCTGACGTCCTCCAGCACCCAGCCGCGCTCTGCCGCTCCGGGATAGCGGAACCAGACGTGGTCGAATTCGACCCGGCGGCCGTCGCGAGGCGGCGGGAGGGCGGCCGGGCTCGGAGGCGACGTAATCGTCGGCCGCTCCTGGAACAGCTGGTTGATGCGGGCCATGGATGCCGCGCCGCGCTGCACCAGATTCACGGCCCAGCCGAGCGCGATCATCGGCCACACCAGCATGCCGAGGTACACGCCGAACGCCACGAACTCGCCCACCGACACCTGGTTGGCCATGATGAGGCGCCCGCCGACGTACAGCACGGCCACCCCGCTCAGCCCGCCCATGAGCGTCAGCAGCGGGAAGAAGAGGCCCTGCACCCGGGCGAGGCTCAGATTCCGGCGAAGGTACTCGTCGCTGAGGCCGCGGAAATGGGCAATCTCCGCCGACTCCTGGCGATATGCCCGGACCACCCTGACCCCGCTCAGGTTCTCGTGCGCGTGGCTGGTGAGCTCGCTGAAATGCGCCTGGATGGCCTGGGACCTGCGGTGTACCAGGCCGCCCAGGGACACCATGATCACCGGCAGTCCCAGGAGGGGCACCAGGGCCAGCAGGGTGAGCCGGGGGCTGATGGCCACCATCGCGGGTGCAATCAGGAGGGTCCGGATGCTAGTATCCACCAGATACATGAGCGCCGGACCGGCCACCATCCTGACCGCCAGCAGGTCGTTGGTGGTGCGGGCCATCACATCTCCGGTGGGGTACCGGTCGTAAAATTCGGCCGACATCCGCTGCAGATGCTGGTAGAGCTGGTCTCTCAGGTCCGTTTCGACACGGCGGCTGCCGCTGTTCAGCAGCTCCCGCATGCCGTAGCGGGCCACACCGCCCGCGAGCGCCACCGCCAGCAGGCAGGCCACGGCGATCTGGACCTCGCGGAACGGCTCCCCGCCGCGCAGCGCATCGATTCCATGCTGCAGGAACCGGGGCCCGGTCGCGGCAAAGAAGTTGGAGATGACGACCAGGGCGAGCCCGAGGGCGTAGGTGCGAAGGTAGGGCCGCAGGAAGGGCAGCAGAGACCGCAGTTCGTGCATAGGCGTGGGTGCAATGTCACCGGCCCGGGAAACCCGGGCAAGTCACACTTGAAGGAGGAACTGATGACGAAATCGCTTCTCACGATGCTTGCGCTCGCGGGGGTGGCGGCGTGCGGGGGTGGCGAGCGTCGGGACGTCGCCACGGCCGACAGCCTCAGCCGCGACCTCCAGCTTGCGCCGGTAGACACCTCGGCGCCGCTAACGATCAGCCCGCGATGGAGCCGGCGCCGACGCCCGCGCCCACTCCCGCCCCGGCCGCTCCCAAGCCGACGCCGAAACCGAAGCCGACCCCGAAGCCGGCCGCGCCGGCCCCGGCGCCTGCCGCGCCGGCCCCCGCTCCTGCGGCGCCCGCCGCGGCTCCGTCACTCGCCGCCGGCACCGCCATCAACGCGACGACCGACGCCGAGATCCGGTCCCGGAAGAACAAGGTGGGGGATGAGGTCACCGCCACCGTCGCGATCCGATGTGAAGGACGCGAGCGGCCGCACCGTGATTCCCGGCCGGCTCGAAGGTGGTGCTCAAGGTCACCGCCATCAAGCCGTCCGACAGCAAGAGCGACACGACCGGCACGCTGACGCTCGACGCGGTCGGCGTCGATAGTGGGCGGCACCGAGCGGCCGATCGTCGCCACCATATCCGGCGTCCGGACCTCGCTGCAGGGCAGTGGCACCGACGCGAACGACGTGGCCAAGGTCGCCGGCGGCACCGCGGCGGGCGCGATCGTGGGCAAGGTGCTCGGCGGCGGGAGCAAGGGTGCCATCATCGGCGGCATCATCGGCGGTGCGGTCGGCACCCAGCGGGCCATCGAGACCAAGGACCGCGACGTCGTCCTTCCCGCCGGCACGACGGTGACGTTGACGCTGGATCAGAAGCTGGCGGTAAGCTGATCGGCGTGTGACTGTCGCGGCGACTCAGGTCGCCCGAGCTGAACGACGAAGGGGACACGATCCGATCGTGTCCCCTTCGTGCTGCGCGCACTGCGTCAGCCTAGTATCCCGCCCCGCCACCCCCGCGGCGCGGATCGCTCACGCCCTGCCATCCCCGGCGGTCCGGATGATCGCCTCGACGTCGCCCCAGGTGCCGCCCGGCGAGATGCCGTGGCCTCGGGCCCGGAGGCTGTCGAGCGTCGCCGCCGTGAACCCATCCTCCTCCACCCGGATGCTGTCGGGAAGCGCCTGGTGATGCATGCGCGGCGCCGCGACCGCGTCGGCCAGCTGCATGCCGTGATCGATCACGTTGGAGATCACGTGGTAGACCATGGTGATGATCCGGGGCCCGCCCGGCGTGCCCACCACCAGGAACAGCTTGCCCGCCGGATCCAGCACGATGCTCGGCGTCATCGCCGACAGCATCCGCTTGCCCGGAGCGATCGCGTTGGCTTCGCCCTGCACCAGGCCGTACATGTTGGGCTTGCCCGGAGCGGTCGCGAAGTCGTCCATCTCGTCGTTGAGGAGAAACCCCGCGCCCGTCACCGTGACGGCGCTGCCGTAGCTGTCGTTCAGCGTCGTGGTACAGCTCACCGCGTTGCCTTCGGCATCCACCACCGAGTAGTGCGTCGTCGAGGAGCCGTCGGTGGCCGCGGGGTCGAACGACGGGGGTGGGGCTGGCGCGCTCGCCGATGCCTGCGCGCAGCGTGGCGGCGTATTCCTTGGAGAGCAGACGATCCACCGGGTTCCGCACGAAGCCCGGGTCACCCAGGTGCGTGTTGCGATCGGTGAAGGCGCGCCGCATCGCCTCCGCTTCTCGGTGGAGCAGCGCCGGCGTGCCGAACGGCGGCAGCGGGGAGTATCCCTCCATGATGTTGAGAATCTCGCCCATGGTGACGCCGCCCGACGAGGCCGGCGGCATGCTGTAGATCGTGTGGCCGCGGTAGGCGATCGTGATCGGGGTCGCGCCAGATCGCCCGATAGGCCGCCAGGTCGGCCAGCGTGATGAGCCCACCGCCGCGCGCCATCTCCGCGACGATGAGATCGGCCACCGCGCCCTGGTAGAACCCCGCGGCGCCCTGGGTCCGGATCGCGTCGAGCGTGGTGGCGAGGTCGGGTTGCCGGAGCGTCGTGCCCGGCACCGGCGGCTTGCCGTCCGGCAGATAGCTCGCGAGCGAGGCGGGGAAGGAGCTGAGCCGGGTGCTGTCGCTCCGGATGGACTCGCTGCGATACTCGTCGATCACGAACCCGTCGCGCGCGAGCCGTATGGCGGGGCCGATCACCGAGTCGAACGGCAGCCGTCCCATCTTCGCATGCGCTTCGACCAGGCCGGCGGCCGAGCCCGGGACGCCGGCGGCGAGGTGGCCGGTCACGCTCTTCTCGGTGGGCTCGCCGCTCGCGTCGAGGTACATGTCGCGCGAGGCGCCGCCCGGCGCCGTTTCGCGATAGTCGAGCGACCGCACGGTGCCGTCCGCGGTGCGGATCACCATGAACCCGCCGCCGCCGATGTTCCCCGCCTCGGGATGCACCACCGCCAGCGCGAATCCTACCGCGACGGCCGCGTCCACCGCGTTGCCCCCCGCGCGCAGGATGTCGCGGCCGACCGCGCTGGCCAGCGGATGGCCCGACACCACCATCGCCGCGGGTGCCTCGGTGACCGCGCGACTTGCCGGTGAATCGCCACTCCCTGGCGATGCCGGCCGCCGGCGCCGCTGTATCGGGCGAGCGGCCGGCGCACCCGGATGCGAGGGCGACCGCGAGTGCGAGCAGGGGCGAGCGAAATCGGTGCACGGCGACCTCGAGGCGAAGAAGGTGGGGCGGCCGGGAGTTGCCCCGGATGTTCGACGCGGTCTAATTTAGCCGCTGGCCGACACTTGGAAACCATCATCCTCTCCCTGCGTGGCTGACGACTACCTCGACGCGCGCCTGACCGAGCGGCGCAATCCCCGCAGCGCCACCATTGATATCGCCTCTTCGCTTGAGATCGTCGATCTCATCGGCGCGGAGGACGCCACCGTGCCCGGCGCCGTCGCCCGGGCCCGCGAGGAGATCGCGCGCGCGGTGGATCTGATCGAGGCGGCGTTTCGCGCCGGCGGCCGGCTGGTGTACGTCGGCGCCGGCACCAGCGGCCGGCTGGGCGTGCTCGACGCTGCCGAGTGCCCCCCCACCTTCGGCACGCCGCCCGAGATGGTGGTCGGGGTGATCGCGGGCGGCTATCCCGCGCTGGTGAAGTCGGTCGAGGGCGCCGAGGACGACGTGAACGCGGCGATCGGCGAAATGGACGCGCGCCGCATCGGGCCGGACGACGTTGTGGTCGGCATCGCCGCAAGCGGCACCACGCCCTTCGTCCGCGCCGCCCTGAGCCGGGCCCAGACTCTCGGCGCCCGCACCGTCATCGTCTCCTGCTCGGAGCCGCCCAAGCTGCTGCGCGACACCTGCGACGTCTCCATCGTCGCCCTGGTCGGCCCCGAGGTCGTCACCGGCTCCACCCGGATGAAGGCGGGCACCGCGACCAAGCTGGTGCTCAACACCCTCACCACCGGCGCGATGATCCGGCTCGGCAAGACCTACGGCAACCTGATGGTGGATCTCCGCGCCTGGAACGACAAGCTGATCGATCGGAGCCGGCGCATCGTCATGGAGACCACCGGGCTCGGCCGCGACGAGGCGGTCGAGGTGATCCAGGCGGCCGACGGCAAGGTGAAGACGGCGATCGTCATGGCCCGCCGGCAGGTCTCGCGCGACGAGGCCGAGCGGCTGCTCGAGACCCACAACGGCCGGCTGCGCGAGATCGTCGGCGACCCGCCGCCGGTGCGCGCATCATGACCGAGCGCCCCATGCTCGGCATCGGGCTCATGTCGGGCACCTCGCTCGACGGGGTGGACGCGGCGCTGGTGCGCATCGACAGCCCCACCCACGCGACCCTGCTCGACTTCGTCACCCGTCCCTACGACGAGGACGAGCGAGCCGAAATCCGCGCCGCGCTCGCCCCCGACGGCAGGCTCGGCCCGGCGCTGCTCGCGCGGCTGCACGTGCATATCGCGGAATGGGCTGCCGACGCCGTGCAGCTGTTGCTGAGCCAGACCCACACGCCGGCGTCGGAGCTGTCCTTCATCGCCTTTCCCGGCCAGACCGTATGGCACGAGCCGCCGGTCGTGACCTTCCAGCTCGGCGAGCCGGCGGTGCTGGCGGAGCGGTTCGGGGTGAAGGTGGTGAGCGGTTTCCGCCCGCGCGACGTGGCCGCGGGCGGGCAGGGCGCGCCGCTGGTGCCGATGGCCGACGTGCTGCTCTTCGCCGCGCCCGATCACCCGCGCGTGCTGCTCAACCTCGGTGGGATGGCCAACCTGACCTACGTGCCGCGCAGGGCGGAGGAGGAGGGCGTGCTCGCCTTCGACACCGGGCCCGGGGTCGCGGTGATGGACGGCGTGGCGCGGCTGGTGGACGCGCGCCGGTCGTACGATCGGAACGGCCTGCATCGCGGCGCAGGGCAAGCCGGACGAAGCCGTGCTCGCCGAGCTGCTGGCCGATCCCTTCTTCGCGGCGCCGCCGCCCAAGAGCACCGGTCGCGAGCGGTTCGGCGACCAATACGCGCGCGAGCTCAACCGCCGGGTGCCGGGTCCCGACGGCGTCGCCACCGCCATGGAGCTCACCGCCCGCAGCGTGGCCGGCGCGGTCGGCCGCTGGGTGCCCGGCGACGCCGAGATCGTCGCGTCCGGCGGCGGCTGCCACCACCCGGGCCTGATGGCGAGCCTGGCCCGGTGCCTCGACGCGCTGCCGGGACGCCATCCGCTCCGCCCCTTCAGCGAGCTCTTCTTTCCCGGCGACGCCAAGGAGGCGGTCGCCTTCGCGCTGCTCGGCTACCTCACCCTGCACGGACAACCCGGCAATGTCCCCGCGGCGACCGGCGCCGCCGGGTCGCGCGTGCTCGGCGCGGTCACGCCGCCCTGATGGCCGATTCGCCGGATCCGGCGCGACTCATCATGCCCGCGCTTCGCGCGGGCGCCGGGCGGCACCTTCGCGCACGAGGCGGGGCCATCGCCGACGCGCTCGACGCTCGGCGTCGGCGGGTTCATCATCTTCGGCGGCAACGCGGAGAGCGTCCGCCGGCTGACCTCCGATCTCCTGCGCCGCGCCGAGCGGCCGCTGCTGCTCGCGTCCGACCTCGAGCGCGGCGCCGGCCAGCAGTTCGAAGGGCTCACCGAGTTCCCGCCGCCCGCTCGCGCTCGCCGCCATGGACGACCCCGCCGTCGCCCGCTGGGCCGGCGCGGTGACCGCGCAGGAGGCGCGGGCCGTCGGCATCAACTGGGTGTTCGCGCCGGTGGCCGACCTGGATCTGCTGCCCGACAACCCGATCGTGCAGACCCGCTCGTTCGGCGGGGATCCACAGCGCGTGGCCACGCTGGTGCGCAGCTGGATCGAGGGATGCCAGGGCGCGGGCGCGCTCGCCTGCGCCAAGCACTACCCCGGCCACGGCCGCACGACCGCCGACTCGCACATCACGCTTCCCGCGGTGGACGCCTCGCGTGAGGTGCTGACCGGCAGCGATCTCGTGCCCTTCGCCGTGGCCGCCGACTGCGGGGTCGCGGCCATGATGACCGCGCACGTCGCCTTCCCGGCGCTCGATCCCTCCGGCCTGCCTGCCACGCTCTCCAGCCGTATCATGGGCGAGCTCCGGACCACGCTCGGATTTCAGGGACTGGTGGTGACCGACGCGCTGATCATGGACGGAGCGCTGGTCGGCCGCCGGGAGTCGGACGCGGCGGTCGAGGCGGTGCAGTCGGGCGTGGACCTGCTGCTGTATCCCAAGGACCCGCGCCGGGTGCGCGACGCGCTGGCGAGCGCGGCGGAGAGCGGCGCTCTCTCCCGCGAGCGGATCGCGGAGGCGCTGGGCCGCTACGAGCGCGCGCTCGCCGCCGCGACCCGCTCGACCCCGCCGGTGCGCCGCGGACCCTACGAGTCGGCCGACGACCTGGCCGACGCGCTGCTCCGGCAGGGCATGCTGCGGGGAGACCCGCCCTCGCTCACCGGCCCGCTCGACCTGGTGATCGTGGACGACGACCTGGGCGGCCCGTACCCGCCCGGCCCGAGTGACCACGTGGGCACGAGCGCTGGGGAGCGAGCTGGCGAGCCGCTACACCGGCGGCTCGCGCGTCGTGCTGGTCTTCTCGGAGCCGCGGGCGTGGAAGGGTCGGGCGGGATTCGGACGAGCCGGCGCGCGACGCGCTCGGCGAGCTATGGCTCCGATGCGGAGCTGATCGTGCTGTTCGGGCACCCTCGGCTGGCCGAGGAGCTGCGGACCTCGGCGCCGGTCCTGCTCGCGTGGCACCGGCAGCGACTGATGCAGGAGGCGGTGGGGCGCTGGCTAGGGTCCCGGCTCAGTCCTTCGCCGCCGCGTTCCTGACCCAGGGGAGCAGCGCGAAGGCCGGCAGCGCCAGGGCGAACGTGAGCAGGAAGTAGGAGCCGTATCCCATCCGCTCGGCCAGAATCCCCGACACGGCACCGGCAGCGATTCCACCCACGCGATAGAGCGCGGTCAACAGCGCGAACTGCGTCGCCGCGTGCTTGCGGGACGAGAGCGTCATCAGGAACGTGAGGAACGCCGCCGTGCCCAGCCCGGCCGTGAACTGCTCCACGATCGCCGCCGAATACATCAGGGCTCGGGGCGCCCCCGCCACGGCCGCGGCCCAATAGGTCAGGTTCGAGAGCGCCTGCACCAGCCCCAGCGCCCAGAGCGAGGTGAACGCCCCCAGCCGGCGAATGATCTCGCCGCCGAGCAGCGCGCCGACGATGGAGGCCCCCACGCCGAGCGTGGTCTGCACCCACCCGATCTGTTCCACCGAATAGCCGCTGTCCACCCAGAAGGGCTTGACCATCGGCGTGAGCGCGAGGTCGCCGAGCTTGAAGGTGAGCACGAACAGCGCGGCCACCACGATCTCGGGCCGGCCGAGCAGCTCCCGGAGCGGCTCGATCCACGACTCGTGCGGATCGTGCGACGAGCGGATCTCGGGCATCGCGGCGGTGAGCGCGGCGCTCGCCACGTAGAACACGGCGCCCGCGAGGAACACCGCCGTCCAGCCGATCCGGGCGGACGCCGCCACCAGTACACCGCCCGCGACGATCATCCCGATGCGATAGCCCATCACCCGCATGCCGTTCGCCGGGCCCAGCTCGCTGCGGTCCATCAACTCGATGGTGTAGCCGTCCACCGCGATGTCCTGCGTCGCGGAGAGCGCCACGAGGGTGAACAGCACGACGAACAGCGCCGGTGCCGCCGACACCCCGGCACCGGGCACCAGCAGCAGCACCAGGGCGAGGCCGAGCTGGGCGCCGATGATCCATCGGCGCCGGGTGCCGATCCGGTCCACCGCCGGCGCCCACAGGAACTTCAGCGCCCAGGGCAGGGCGAGCGAGCTCAGCAGTCCGATCTGCGCGAGGCTGGCGCCGTGCGAGCGCAGGTAGACCGGGATGAGATCGTTGAAGAGACCGAAGGGAAAACCGGAAGCGACGGAGAGGGTGACGATCCAGGCCAGCCGGCTCCGGAGCGGCGCGGCGCTCGCGGAAGTGGCGGAGGCCGGCTCAGAGGAGGACAGTGAGGATCACCGCGATGAGCGCGATCGCCGCGGCCAATATCAGCAAGCCGCCCCCGGAGCTCTGCACTGGAGCCTCGGGCTCGGGCGGCACCTCCGGCACCACGGTCGGCGGCCTCGGCGGAGACACGCTCGGGGTTGCGGGGGCCTCGGTGGTGTCATCGCCCAGGTCGTAGACCTGGTAGCCGGCGCCATCCTCGGCATCGGGGGTGGGAAGCCCTTCGCCTTCGAATCGTGCGGCGACCACCGTCACGTTGTCCGGGCCGCCTCGCTCGTTGGCGAGGTCGATCAGCGCGCTGCAGAGCGTCGGCAGGTCGGCGCTCGTCGCCGCCAGGTGGGACAGCTCGTCGCGACGCACCACACCCGAGAGGCCGTCGCTGCAGAGGATGAGGGTGTCGCCCCGGCGAAGCTGCTGCCGGCTCAGGTCCACCTTGACGCGCGGGTCGGGGCCGAGCGCCTGCAGGATGATGTTGCGCCGCTCGCTCTGTTCCGCCTCCTCCTCGGTCAGCTCGCCGGCGTCCACCAGCCGCTGCGTCAACGACTGGTCGCGGGTGAGCTGGAACGTCACGCCGTTCCGGATCAGGTAGCCGCGGCTGTCGCCGATCTGGGTGAGATAGAGCTCGTCCCCGAAGACGCCCGCCGCGGTGACGGTGGTGCCCATGCCACGCACGTCGGGATGCTCTCGCGCGTAGCCATAGATCTCCCGGTTGGCCAGCTCGACCGCTTCCTTCATTCTGTAGGCGAAGCGAGCGGCCGACACTTCGGAGTCGGCGGCCCAGGCGGTCGCCAGGTGGTGATGGATCACTTCCGCGGCCATCGCGCTCGCCAGCTCGCCCGCGGCGGCGCCGCCCATCCCGTCTGCGACCATGAAGAGCGAGCCCCGAGGCCCGACCTCATGATCGCGCACGTCCGGTTGAAGGCTCGCGTTGCCGCTGCTGAGGTCGGCGACGAGGAAGGTGTCCTCGTTGTGATCCCGGGTGAGACCGAGATCGGTCTTGCCGAAGACGGACACGCGCACCGGCGCGCCAGTCATGCGCGCACCCGTGGTGGGTGGGGGCTCTCGGGACCGTCTGCGATGGGGCGCCTGGCGGCGGCGAGAGTCACTCGGGTGAGGCCCTCCAGAGTTTCATTTGGGAGCGGAGTGACACGAATCTACGGAGTGGCCTGATGAGCGTCAACTTCCGCATGGCGTAAGTCATAGCCAATATGTACCTTGCACCCATGGTATCGGTTAGACGCCCCGGCGCGGCCGCTCTCCTGCTGGGGCTCCTGGCGTGCGGCGGCGCTCCCGCTCCGCCTGCTGCAGCCCCGGCGACCCCCGCCGCTCCCGTGGACACCACCTCTCCCGACTCGCTGCTCCCGACCACGTCGCCGTCCCCGACCACGGCGCTGCCCCCGGTGCCACCGGTGCGCGGCCCGCTTCGGCTCCGGGTCATGTACCCGGCGCCTGACGGAGCGGTGGCGGCCAGGGATTCGAGCTTCCTCTACGGTACCACGGGCACCGGCGACGCCCGGCTGTGGATCAATGGCGCCCCGGTGCGCGTGTGGCCCAACGGTGCCTGGCTGGCATGGGTGGCCCTGCCCCCCGACAGTCTCATGCGCTTCAGGATCTTCGCTCGTACCGCGACCGACTCCGTCGATCTGGACTATCCGCTGCGGCGCGCACGCTGGACTCCGCCGCCCGGCGCGGCGCTCTGGCTCGACTCGACCTCCCTCGCACCGCGGGGTCGGGTCTGGTGGCCGGCGGGCGAATACCTGACGCTGTCGGTCCGCGCGAGCGAGGGAGCCACGGTCCGCCTTCGGCTTCCCGACGGCGCCACGATTCCGCTCCTGCCGCAGTCCCGTCTGGAGGAGGTGTCCGAGGGTACCCGCGCGTTCGACCGCGACACCAGCAAGCTCGCCGCCGAAGTCCGGCGCGATCGCTACGTCGGCGTGATGCGCGGTCGGCGGCTCGGCCCCAGCGCGGGGCCGGTGCTCAGTCAGCCCGGTGCGCCCGTGCCGGGCGGAGGCGGATTGGTGGCCGGTCCCGGGGTGCAATTCGTGCTGCCGCGCTTTCCCGATTCGCTCGCCTGGGGTGTGGTGGAAGCGGTGCGCGGTCCGGACACGGTGCGCGCACGCTGGCCGCTGCAGGTCGCCCTGCTCGACACCCTCCCGCTGGTCGCCGAGCTGGAGGACGACACGGCCGGGACCGGCGAGACCGACCGGCTCACGGTCGGTCGAGCGGTCCCCCGCGGCACCTATCACTGGTTCTTCCCCGCCGGCACTCGCGCCCGGGTCAGTGGCCGAATGAACGACGACCTGCGGCTGCGTCTCGCGCCCGAATCGGAGGCGTGGGTGCCCGCCGCCGAGGCGCGTGCGGTGCCCGGCGTCAGCGCGGTTCCCGCCGTCGTCGGGTCGGTTCGCCTCACGCCGCTGCGCGACCGCGTCCGGATCCGCGTGCCGCTCACCCATCGGGTGCCGTTCCAGGTGACGGAGACCGACCGCACGCTGGTGCTCCGGCTGTACGGCGCGCTGGGCGACGTCAACTGGATCCAGTACGGCGCCGCCGACTCGCTGGTCGAGCGCGTCGCCTGGGCCCAGCGGGATCGCGAGGAGGTCACGCTCACCGTCGAGCTCTCGCGCCGGCTCTGGGGCTATCACGCCTCGTGGGAGCGGGGCGACCTGGTGCTCGACGTGCGGCGCGCCCCGTCCCTGGATCCCGGTGGCTCGCTCCAGGGCAGGGTGATCGCGGTGGACCCGGGTCACCCGCCTGCCGGCTCGACCGGTCCCACCGGGCTCCGCGAGGCGGACGCGAACCTCGGCATCGGGCTCGAGGTCCAGCGCCTGCTGGAGCAGCAGGGGGCGCGGGTCGTCATGACCCGGACGGCCGATGTCCCGCTCGAGCTGTGGCCCCGGGTGGACGCGGCCGAGCGGGCGGGGGCCGACCTGCTCGTCTCCATTCACAACAACGCGCTCCCGGATGGTGTGGACCCGTTCGCCAACAGCGGCAGCAGTGTCTACTACAATCAGCCCCGAAGCATACCGCTCGCCCGCGCCGTACAGAGCGCCCTGGTCCGCCGCCTCGGCGTCCGCGACCTGGGCATCGGCCGGGGAGATCTGGCCATGGTGCGCACCACCTGGATGCCGTCGGTGCTGACGGAGGGGCTGTTCGTGATAGTGCCCGAGCAGGAGGCCGCGCTGCGCTCGGCCCGAGGGCAGCGGCTCTATGCCGAGGCGGTGGTGGAGGGCGTCCGCCGCTTCTTGCGCGAGCGCGCCCTCGAACCCTAGCCTTCCGGGTGTGGGCTACGGGCGGGTCGGGGCGTCTCCTAGTCGAATTCCCGAACTACCCGCCGTGCCTCAGGATGCGTCGGAATGAGGATGCTGCAGATGGCCGTTCCCGCCTTCACCTCCACTCGGCCTCACCGGTTCCCCGCGAGTCGCGGAGTCCCCGCCAGGCCGGGCCCAGCAGCCGAGCGCACCCTCGACGGCAGCGGGCTCGTCGCGCGCGTCTGGCTCGCGCTCGCCTTCGCGATAGCGTTTGCGGCCATCGCGCCGCGGCTCGCCGGCCAGGAGCCGGCCCAGCGCACCGAGCTCGAGCGCTTCCGCGACTCGATCGGGGGCACGGTCGACTCGGTGGGTCTCCTGGCGCTCGAGAAGCGGATGATCGAGCAGACCAAGGCCAACCGGAGCGATGCGATGATGCATCTCCGGCTCGGCTTTCTCTCCCTGCGCCTGGGCGAGCTCGGCGGGCAGTCGCACTATGAGGACGCCGCTTCGGAGTTCCAGTGGGCGATCGACCTTCAGCCGACCTGGCCCTACAGCTGGTACGGGATGGGCTTCGCGGAGTACGGCGTCGGCGACTCGCAGATCTCGTTCGTCACCGGCATCAAGACCATGCTCGGCAAGGACGCGCTGACCCGCTCGGCGATGGCCTTCGCCAAGTCCGCCGAGGTGGACCCCAGCTTCGACCGCGGCCTGGTGGACCTGGCCAACACCGCGCTCCGCCAGCGGGTCAACATCAAGCTCGGCGTGGCGCTCGAGGCGCTCCGCCGGGCGGCCTCGACCGAGGCGGCCGCCCATCCGGAGGTCATGCTGGCCCGCGGCCGGGTCGAGCGCGAGGTGGGCGACGGCGACTCCGCGCTGGTCGCCTTCCAGGCGTATGTGGCCGGCGGCCCCAACAAGAGCCTGGGGCAGCTCGAAATGGCGCGCACCCTCTTCCTGCTGGGCCGATTCGACGGCGTCGCCCCCTACTTCGAGGGCGCCGCCTCCGACGATTCCGTCACCGTGGCCGCCTATCGCGCCGACCTGGCGGCGATCGCCTCCGACAGCATCATGGGCGAGTTCAACCGGACCAGCGGTGCGCGGCGGGTCGAGTACCTCAAGCGCTTCTGGAGCGAGCGCGATCACATCGAGCTGCGGGCCGAGGGGGAGCGGCTGCGCGAGCACTATCGCCGCCTCTTCTACGCCCGCAAGAACTTCCAGCTCACTTCCCTGAACCGCCACTACGACATCGTCGAGCGCTACCGCAGCGGAAGCCGCGACTTCGACGACCGGGGGATCATCTACCTCCGCCACGGCGAGCCGAGCAGCAGGGCGACCTATGCCGCGCCGGGTCTCGAGCCGAACGAGTCATGGCGGTACAGCCGCCCCGACGGCGACCTCATCTTCCATTTCATGGCGCGCGAGGACGTGCAGGATTACAAGCTGGTCGAGAGTCTCTTCGACGTCCTCGGCTTCAGCAGCGCCCTGGCTCTCCGCGGGCGGCCTGGCGGGCTCGGAGGGCGATCCGATGGCCCAGCAGCTCCTCCTGTCGCGCGAGCAGCTCTCGCCGATCTACGGGCGGCTGCAGGCGGCGGGTCGGATCAGCACCGGGCGCTTTCAGACCGAGGAGCGGCAGGTGGGCCAGGAGAGCATCGCGCTCGGCACCACCAGCGACAGCTACGAGCTCCGCTTCCCCGATGAGCTCAAGGTCAATTCGGAGGTTCTCGCCGTCGGCCGCGACTCGAGCGGCACCCAGATCCAGATCGCCTACGCCATTGCGGGCGGGACGCTGGAGCCGGTGATGGTCACCCGCGGCTACCTCTACTCGGTCCGGGTCCGATTCGTGGCCACCGACCGGTTCGGCCGCGTGGCCGCGTCCATCGACACCACCCGCCACTTCGTCGCGCCGGCGCCGGTGCCCGATGGCGAGCACCTCGTGGGCCGGGTATCGGTGACCGTGCCCCCCGGCCGCTACGACTACCGCCTCGCCATCCAGCAGGGCGAGGAGACCGGCATTCTGCTCCCGACCGACACGGTCCGGGTCGGCCGGCCGACCGCCACCGCGCTCGCCCTCAGCGACCTGGTGCTGGGCAGCAGGAACACCAACCTCTTCTGGCGCAGGACGGCCGAGGACACCGTCGTCTTCAATCCGCTCCGCACCTTCAAGCGCAAGGAGAGCATGGAGCTGTACTACGAGGTCGAGGGTTTGAGCGCCGGCACGCCGTACACGGTGAAGATCGCGGTGCGGAAGCAGGGCGGGGGCGGCGGGTTGCTAAGAAGGTCTTCGGTGGAGGATCGGCGCAGATCAGCCTCAAGTTCGAGGAGCGCGCCTCGTTCCCCGTCACCAGCACCAGCCGGAGCCTCAAGCTCGACAAGCTCAAGCCGGGGAACTACAGCCTCGAGGTCGCGGTGGAGGATGCCCAGGGCCGATCGGACAAGCGGGCGCAGCCGTTCCAGGTGGTGCAGGAGGAGTAGGGAGTAGGAGAGAAGGCGGAAGGGCGGCGAAGGGCGGAAGGGCGGAAGGGTGAGGACGACGTGGCGGAGATCGTCACTCTGAACGAGATGAAGGGGACCATGCCAGCATGGTCCCCTTCGTTCATTCCGTCCCTTCCGCCTTCCGCCCTTCCGCCCCTTCCGCCCTTCCGCCCTTCCGCCGTCCGTTCTACAACGGCCACGACTCCGGGCGATCGTGCATCAGCACGAGCAGCGGCTGTACCAGGGTGTCCGCCTTCACCAGCGCCTCGACCTGCACCAGGTGCTGGGTCACGCCACCGGTGGTGTCGAAGGTCGAGATGTGCATCACCAGCGTGGTCAGGGGGTGCTCCGCCGCGGGCGACTTGGCCGAGTCCGCCGGGCCGACGGTGTCGCCGGGGGCGAAGGTGATCCGGGCGTGGCCGAAGAGATAGATCGGCAGACCGTCGAGGCCCTTGAGGAGCTGCTCGTTCAGTCCGAGGCTCTCGCCCTGCAGCGTGATGACGCCGAGGGTGGGGCGCTCGTTGTGTCGCCGGGAATGGACGACGAAGCCGTAGTTGAACCCCGGCTCCTGGCCGGCGGCACGGCGGAGCGCGGCGCGCAGCTTCTGCTGGCTGAAGGCGATCGTGTGGTACGGGACCACGGTGACTCTCCGGGCGGTGTCAGGGGTTGCCGCCGGTTATTGCAGGGGACGTGCCAGTAATGGCTCGTCTCCCCGGCCTGCCGAACGGTCGGAAACCGGCCCCGAGACAGCGCTATTTCGCCGCCGATCCGGCGCTCCGGACCCGGTAGAGCAAATGCTGGCACCACACTGCCTTCTGCACTTCGTCTGGCACAACGCCATGCCACGGTTCCGCTTGACTCCCCCCGGAGGGTCGGTAGCTTCCCCGCATGTTCTGCTCCCGTTGCGGCAGCGAAATCACCGGTAAATCCAAGTTCTGTCCCTCCTGCGGTCTCGATCTCATGGCCACAACGCCGATCCACGCGATCGCGACCGGGGCGATGGAAGAGACCGACCTCGTGCGCGACGCGCTCGCGGTCGAATACGAGATCATCGAGGAGCTGGGCCGGGGCGGAATGGCGATGGTCTACCGGGCCAAGGATCGGCATCTCGAGCGCGAGGTGGCGATCAAGGTGCTGCCCTTCTCCCTGGCGTTCGACAGCGAGTTCGTCGAGCGGTTCCAGCGCGAGGCGCGCACCGCCGCCCAGCTGGAGCACCCGAACATCATCCCGATCTACCGGGTCGGCCGGAGCGGCCGGGTCATCTATTTCGTGATGAAGTTCCTGCGCGGCGGCTCGGTCGCGACGGTGCTGTCGGAGCGGCGCCGGCTCACGCCACCCGAGATCCGGCGGCTCCTCCTCGAGGCCGGCAGCGCGCTGGGCTACGCCGCGCAGCGGGGCATCGTGCACCGGGACATCAAGCCCGACAACATCATGTTCGACGAGTTCGGGCAGTGCGTCCTGACCGACTTCGGCATCGCCAAGGCCGCCTCGGGTCAGCGCCTCACCGGCACCGGCATGTCCATCGGCACGCCGCACTACATGAGCCCCGAACAGGCGCGGGCCCAGGGCATCGACGGCCGGAGCGACATCTACAGCCTCGGCGTGGTGGCCTACCAGGCCCTCTCCGGCACGGTGCCCTACGACGGCGAGGACAGCTTCTCGATCGGCTACAAGCACATCACCGAGCCCATCCCGACGCCGCAGCTGATCACCGCCGACGAGCGCCGCGTGTTCGAAGTGATCAAGCGAATGCTGATGAAGGATCCGGCCGACCGGTTCCAGAGCTGCGAGGAGCTGGTCGCATCGCTTCAGGGTCAGCCGATCGCGGCCCCCGGAAGCGTGCGGGCATCGGTGGCCACGGCCGGGGTCGGGGCCGGGTTCGGGCCCACGGTGCCCAGCCCCGCGCTGGGGGCGCCGGCGCTGATCGTGAGCCAGCCGACCACGCCACTCGACTCGCCGCTGGTGAACCGCCGCGCCACGCCGCAGGAGCGGCGGGACGTGTCGCGGCGGGTGGCCGATCGGTCGGTCGCGACCCGTCGGAGCGGTGGCAGCGGCGGCGGTGGGCTGGGCTGGCTGTGGCTGGTCCTGGCGATCGCCGGTGGGGTGGGGGGCGCACTCTACTACTACAGCAAGCGTGGCTTCGCGCCATTTGCCGCGGCAGCCAGCGATTCGGCCGCGATCGCCAACGGTGCCACGCCTCCGGGAGACACCGCGGTCGCCGGCGGCTCCGGCCCGGCTCCGTCGGACGCTCCTGCCTCCAGGGCTCCTGCCTCGGGGGCTCCCGGCTCGGGCACGGCTCCCGGCTCGGGCCCGGCTCCCGGCGCGGGAACGATCACTCCCTCCACCGGCGGTGCCGCGGGCGGCTCCACCGACACCGCCGTCACCAGGCCGCGCAGGACCCCCACGCCGCCGCCGTCAGCCGCCCCTCCCGTGGCCGCGGCGCCGCCGGCGGTGGCACCCACGGCCACCCGCGACAGCGGCAGCCTCCGCCTCACCGGCCTGCCGCGCGGATCCACGGTGCTTCTCGATGAGCGGCCGGTGGTCGAATCGGTGACCCGTCTCGCGCCCGGACCCCACATTCTCGCGATCTCGGCGCCGCGCTTCACCTTCTACACCGACACGATCCAGGTCGTCGCCGGCGAGCACATCGAGCTCCAGCCCGAGCTGGTGCCGATCGGCGCGCCCGCGCCGTCCACCGGTGCCGCGCCGCAGTCCCCGCCGGTCGTGGCCCGCGCCGCCGACCGCTGCTCGCCCGGCCCCGGCTACAACGGCGACGGCTCCTGCTTCGACGAGCGCCCCAAGCCGGTGAGCCCGCCCTTCGTTCCGCTGCCCGAGGGATTCACCGGCGTAGCGCGCGGGTCACTCCTCTGGGTGAAGGTGTCGGCCGAGGGACGGACGGTGGACCTCAGGCGCCTTCGCCCCTCCGACGACTCGACCTTCGAGCGTGCGGCGCGCGACTTCGCCTGGACCGTGTCCTGGCATCCGGCCCTCAAGGATGGCGCGCCGGTCGAGGCCTGGACCCAGATGCTCTTCCCGCCCCAGCCCCAGTAGCCACTCTGTCGTCCATCCACCCCACCGCGTTCATCGCGCCGACCGCCGCCGTGATGGGCGACGTGACGCTGGGCGAGGACTCGAGCGTCTGGTACGGCTGCGTGCTCCGCGGCGACATGGCCCCGATCGTCATCGGGGCCCGGAGCAACCTCCAGGACGGCACCATCGTGCACGTGGACGAGGGCGTGCCCTGCACGATCGGACCCAGGGTCGGGGTCGGGCACCGGGTCATCCTGCACGGCTGCACGGTGGAGGAGGAGTGCCTGATCGGCATGGGCAGCGTGTTGCTCAACGAGGTCCACATCGGGAAGGGCAGCGTGGTCGCCGCGGGCGCGGTCCTGCCCGAGCGCATGCAGGTCCCGCCTGGCTCGCTGGTGATGGGGGTGCCGGCCAAGGTCGTTCGCCGGGTGGACGAGCGGCTGGCGCTTCGGATCGAGGAGACCTGGAGGCACTACGTCGGACAGGCCAGGGCGCATCGGGGAGGGAAGTATCCGTTGGTTGGGGCGGACGGCCGGAAGGGCGGAAGGGCGGAAAGAAGCGGCTAGCCAGCTGAGTCGTCAGCGTCGTTTGAATCACTGGGCCCACCCGTTCCCGCTTCCGCCCTTTCCGCCTGTCCGGCCTTCCGCCCCTTTCCCCTTTCCCCCTCCACACCGATCCACATCCTGCACCTTTTCCACACGATCGGACAACGACTTACACCTCACCGGAACTCGATTAACTTTGTGATGTGGGAACGGGCATCGCACGCAGTGATGGGGCTTTTCGGCACTCTTGATCGCGCTCTGGGCTTGGCCTACTTTGGCCCTCCGCTATTGGTGTTCGATACCCTTGGTCAACGCCACTAGCCGCGCCACTCTCGTCTCATCCATCAGCCAAGCGGGGAGCACTATGAAGACGTCCACCCCACGGGACGCGGTCCAGCTGTCGCCCAATGCCGTCACGGTGCTCGAGAAGCGGTACCTGGTGAAGGACGACGGCGGCAAGCCGGTGGAGACACCGAGTGACCTGTTCTGGCGGGTGGCGAGTACCGTGGCCGAGGCGGACCGAAAGTACGGCGCGGCCGACCAGGAGGTCCAGCAGAGCACCCGGGACTTCTACGACATCATGGCGACCCGGCGCTTCATGCCCAACTCGCCCACCCTGATGAACGCCGGCCGCCCGCTGGGCCAGCTCTCCGCCTGCTTCGTCCTGCCGGTGGACGACGCCCTCTCCAACGGCAAGAGCGGCATCTACGACACCCTCCGCGCCATGGCCCTGGTGCACCAGAGCGGCGGCGGCACCGGCTTCAGCTTCTCCCGGCTTCGGCCCAAGAACGACATCGTCCGCAGCACCATGGGCGTGGCCTCGGGCCCGGTCTCCTTCATGAGCCTGTTCGACGCCTCGACCGACGTGGTCAAGCAGGGCGGCACCCGCCGCGGCGCCAACATGGGCATCCTGCGGGTGGACCACCCGGACATCATGGACTTCATCACCTGCAAGGACGACACGACCAAGATCACCAACTTCAACATCTCGGTCGCGGTCACCGACGCCTTCATGGAGGCGGTGGAGAAGAACCAGCCCTACGACCTGCTCCACCCCAAGACCGGCAAGGTCACCGGCCAGCTCCAGGCCCGGGCGGTGTGGGAGCGGATCATCCACGGCGCGTGGAAGACCGGCGAGCCGGGCGTGTTCTTCGTCGACAAGGCCAACTACTACAATCCGGTCCCCCACCTCGGCAGCTACGAGGCGACCAACCCCTGCGGCGAGCAGCCCCTCCTTCCGTACGACGTCTGCAACCTCGGCTCCATCAACCTCGGCGCATTCGTGAAGAACGGTGAGGTGGACTGGGCCCGCCTCCGCGGCGTGATCCACGTCTCGACCCACTTCCTCGAGAACGTCATCGACGCCAACCAGTACCCGCTGAGCGAGATCACCGAACTGGCCCAGCACATCCGCCGCATCGGCCTCGGCGTCATGGGCCTGGCCGACCTGTTCGTGCGTCTGGGCATCGCCTACGACTCCGACGAGGGCGTGGAGCTGGGCCGGAAGATCCAGCAGTTCGTGGACGAGGAGGCCAAGGTCGAGTCGGAGCGCCTGGCCGGCATCCGCGGCACGTTCCCGGAGTGGGCCCAGAGCATCTGGGGTCCGGACGAGAGCGCGGCGCGCGGGCCCGACGGCGAGCGGGTGCGGCCGGAGCGGAAGCTCCGCAACTGCAACGTCACCACCGTGGCGCCGACCGGCACCATCTCCATCATCGCCAACTGCAGCTCGGGCATCGAGCCGCTCTTCGCGGTGGCGTTCATGCGGAACCAGGCCGGCGTGCTCATGCCGGACGTGAACGAGGACTTCGTCGCCATCGCGAAGAAGGAGGGCTGGCACTCCGACGACCTCATGCGCCGGATCGCGGAGTCGGGCCACATCGGCTTCCCCGAGGTGCCGGAGAAGTGGCAGCGCGTGTTCGTCACCGCGAACCACATCAAGCCCGAGTGGCACATCCGGATGCAGGGCGCGTTCCAGGAGTTCAACGACTCGGCGATCAGCAAGACCTGCAACTTCGCCAACGACGCCACCGAGGAGTACGTCGAGGAGATCTACCGCCTGGCGTACAAGCTCAACTGCAAGGGCGTGACGGTCTACCGCGACGGCAGCCGCGACATGCAGGTGCTCTCCACCGGCAGCACGGCGAAGAAGGTGCAGGAGCAGGCCGTCAGCAGCGGCAAGTCCGAGGCGCGGGCGGACCTGCTGGCGGGGCAGGCGGCGGCGAGCCGCGCGGTGGCGGATCTCCATGGCGAGCTGGCCGAGGTGCGGGCGGAGAACGCGCGGCTGCACAAGGCGATGCAGGACCTGGAGGCGGAGAACCTCCAGCGGCGGCAGAAGCGCTCGCGGCCGGAGACCCTGCGCGGCACCACCCGCCGGGTGGAGACGCCGCTCGGCACCCTCTACGTCAACATCACCGAGGACGACCGGGGGCAGCCGTTCGAGGTGTTCATGAGCCTGGGCAAGGCGGGCGGGGCGCTGATGGCGGACGTCGAGGCGCTCGGCCGGCTGATCAGCCTCGCGCTCCGTTCCGGCATCTCCATGCGCGAGGTGTGGCGCCAGCTCCGGGGCATCAGCTCGGACCGGGTGATCGGGCTGGGGCCGAACAAGGTGCTGTCGGTGCCGGACGCGGTCGGCATCGCGGTCGAGCGGTGGATGCTGGAGAAGCAGGGGATCCAGCAGGAGCTGCTGCCGCGGACCACGCCGCCGTCAGGCGTGCCGGCGGCGGAGATCGTGCCGACGATGTCGGCGGCGCAGGTGGTGGAGGGGAGCGGGGGGGAGCAGATGATCCTGGGGGGGATGGCGGAGACGCTATCGGGGGCGTGCCCGGATTGTGGGTCGCAGCTGGAGTATGCGGAGGGGTGCGTGAAGTGTCATGTGTGTGGGTATAGCGAGTGCGGGTGAGGGTTTGAAAGGACTCTAGCCGAGCAGGAGGAGATGACCAAACTTCAAGGCCTGCGCGACGGGTACGCCGCGCAGGCCTTGAACACGACAGGTGGGCTGACCCGGCAAGATTTTCCCGTCTAGCGGAGAATGCCTCGGTGCTACAGCTTCCCGCTCCATTTAACGACACACCGAACCGACGTCCCATCTTGGTCTTGGAGTTTCCTCGTCCGATGATACTTCGGGTTTTTGGATAGAGGAAAACAGAGTAGTCTATGCCAGGCCGTCTACCACGACTACGTGCCGACAAGCACGCTTGCGAATCCCCACACGTTGTGATCACTGGCGCCGGTGCCAGCCGTGCCGCGTGCCCAACTGGTGATGCGACTGGCCGGCGACTTCCAGTCATGGCGGACCTAGTCGAACTCACTGGCCTGAACTCCTTATTGCAGGAGGCCGGCGTTAGCTATGTCGCTGGCGACAACTTTGAAGTCATCTACGAAGCGATCTTCGCGGACTCGTCCAAAGCGGATCTTCGCCCTAGCCATTGAGGCAAGGCTCCGAAACTACTTCGCCGCGATTGTTATTCCGGATCACGCAACGCTTTACGACAGGCTCCTGTTGTCCCTCCGAGCGAAGGACTATATCGCCAGTTTCAACTGGGACCCGCTGCTAGTGCAGGCGTACAAGCGCAACCGGCCTTTGAGGGAATTGCCGCGCGTTCTCGTTCCTCCATGGCAACGTTGATGTGGGTGTCTGTATTGAACATCGGCAGAAAGGATTTCTCGAGCACTCGTGCGCCCGATGTAATGGGGCACTTCAGCCCCGTCTGACTTCTTTACCCAATCGGGACCAAGGACAATGACGAGCAATCCGTTCATTCGTGGTGAGTGGGCCGAGCTTAGGTCGGCGATCGAGGATGCTTACATCCTCACGATATACGGTTACGCGGCTCCTGCGTCGGACGTAGCGGCAGAGGAGATGATGTTTGCGGCGTGGAAGGCCAATCAATCCCGTGAGCTTGCTGAGATCGATATCGTTGATATCAAGCCGCGGCCGGAGGTTGAGACAACTTGGCAACGATTCTTTGTCCGTACGCACTACGGTGTGTCAACTACCGGTTCTTTTCTTTTCAGCACGCGCTGCGATCCTGTGACCATTTCGCGATGGCTACCCTTCAACAGCGCTCTTCTCAAAAGGAAACCCGCGCCCCGAGAGCGATGGCTTGGAAGCCCTCCAGGAATGGGCTGGACCCTTGATTGCTCCAGAGATCGCGCTCCGGGAGGACGGAATTCCTTTTCCCTGCTGACGGGCAGGTTGCTGCCTAAGCGCGCATGCAGCCTACCGCCGCAGGGAGCCTCGGGTCCAGTTCGGGCCAGAGATCCCGCGGAAGCAGGAAAGGAAATCTTCGATTATCTCCTGAGCTTAAGGAAGGATCTCACGGGTGACGCCTAACCCGTTTGGGCCGGGGATGGGTCGAGAAGTATGGGATTTCTACACCCCTCTGCACGCAGCCGCCCGCCCAATCTCTCCCCCCGGCGGCGCAGGCTTCACCTCCAGATACTGCACCGACGGCGGTATCGTAGGCGCCAGCGTCACCGACACCAGCAGCTCCCCCCGCGCACACCGCAACACCCACCGCCCCCGCAGCGCATTCTCCACGTACGCAAACCCGCTCCCCGCCTCGCACGCCCCCACCTGCTCCAGCAACGCTGCCACCTCCGCCCGCCGCCGCTCCAAGCTCCGATCCAGGAACAGATTCTCCGCCGCAATTGACCGCGCCAACCCATCATCCCAATTCAGCACCAGCCGCGTCACCCGCTCCCGAGCCTCCACCAGCGCCTTCGCCGGCACCGCCTGCCGCGGCTCCAGCCCCGCCCGCTCCTTCATCATCGCCAGCGCCGCCGCCACCGGCGGCGCCCACCCCGTGTACGTCCGGTTCCCGAACGCGATGATCCCGACCCCGTACTCCGGCAGCCACTGCATCCGCGACCCGAACCCCGGCAGCCCGCCGCTGTGCGACACCACGTGCCCGAAATCGCAGTCCGCCCACACCCGAAGCCCGAACCCGTACCCTCCCGCGTTCAGCCGCACGCCCGTCGAATCCCGCTCCACGCTCGGCGCGCTCTGCCGCCAGACCTGCTGCATCTCCCGGAGCGACGCCCGCCGCACCGGCCCGGTCTCCGCCCCATCCCGCGGCGGCCAGGCGCCGAGGTATGCCGCGACGTAGCGGCCGAGGTCGCTGAGCGACGTGAGCATCCCGCCCATCGCGCCGAACGAGCCGTCGGGGAGCTGGGGCTCCTCCTTCCACCGCTCGTCCTCCCACCGGTACCCGTGCGCCAGGCGCCCGGCCGGCACGGCGGTCGGCGACAGCGTCGTCGAGCGCATGCCGAGCGGCCGCAGGATGTGGGTGGCGATGTAGTCGTTGTATGGCGTGCCCGAGGCGTGGGTGACGATGCGTCCCAGGATGGCGAAGCCGTAGTTCGAGTACTCGTACGCCACGCCGGGCGGGTTGGAGAAGGGAATCCCCTTCCGAATCATGGCGCTCAGCTCGGCGTCGGTGCGCGCGAGCTGCTGGTCGCCCCAGGGATTGTCCTCCGGAAAGCCGGTGCTGTGCGAGAGGAGATGGCGGATCGTGATCCTGGGCGAGTCGCTGGTGGGATACTTGAGCCCCTTCAGCTCCGGGACGTACTTCTCCGCGGGATCGTCCAGCGACAGCCGGCCTTCGTCGCGCAGCCGCATGATCGCCATCGCTGTGAAGCTCTTGGTCATCGAGGCGATGCGGAACACGCTGCCGGTATCCACCGGCGCCTTCGCGCCGACGTCGCGCAGGCCGGTGACGCCCACGTGCGCCACCCGGTCTCCACGACGATCGCCCAGGCGGCGCCGGGGACGTGCTCGCGGCCGTGAACTCGCGCATGATGCTGTCCACGGCGGGGAAGACGGCGCGGAGCTTCGCCTCGCTCGCGGGGTCGGCCAACCCGGGTTGCTGGGCCGCCGTGGTGGCCGGCAACGCCGCGAGCATGACGAAGACGGTTACCAAGCGCCTCGGCGGGATTCCTCTCACTTCGCCCCGCTCGCCGCCGGTGCCGCGAACGGGTTCTCGTCCGCCGTGGGGCCGTAGACCGATGGCACCGGCACATCCAGCAGGCGGAGATACACCTGCATCTCTCCCCGGTGGTGATACCAGTGGTTGAGCATGATGGTTCTGACCACGCCGATTCTCGGCATCGAGAAGACCGGCTTGCCCTCGTGGGTCATGGTCCAGCTCTGAGACGCTCGGGCGTCGTCCAGGCCGCGGAGGAATGCCAGCGCAGCAGCCACCGACCGCGCCAGCTCGTCGAGCACCTCCCGCCGGCTCTTCGCTTCGGGTCGCTCGAATTGGGGCCGTTCCATGCTGTCCGCCGCGGCGACCTGCGCTATCCCGCCGGGGATCATGGCCAGGTGCAGCGCGAGCTGTCCCAGCGACATGGACTTGGGATGCGGGCGCCAGCCGAGCCGGTCCTCGGGCACCCGTTCCAGCACCCGCCGCGTGGTCTCCGCCTCGTGCTCCAGCTCCGCGATCATGGGATCTATCATGGGCATCGTTGTCTCCTTGGATGATCACAAGGTCACGTGAATCAGCGCAGGTTAGTAGACCGGCGGGCCGCCTTCCACCCCCGGCTTCACTCCACTCCCCTTGGTGACTGTACCGAGTATCGCCCATATCATTCCCGGCATGGACAAGATCCCCGAAGTGTGGCTGCGCGGCCCGATGCCTGGCTATCCAGCCCTATCTCCAGCCCGCCGCGCACACCCTGCAACAGGTTCGCGAAGACATCGAGGCCGCCATCCAGGACCTGACCCCCGACCAGCTGTGGCATCGCCCCGGCGGCGCCGCGGCCATCGGGTTTCATCTCCATCACCTGCCGGGCAGTCTCGAGCGCCTCCTGACCTACTCACGTGGCGAGAGTCTCTCGCCCGGCCAGATGGAGCGGCTGGCCTCGGAGCGGACGGTGCACGAGGATCGGCCCGGCCTCGATGCTCTGGTCACCCGGCTGACCGGCGAGATCGAGCGCGCTCACGACTACCTGCGAACGATTCCTGTCGAAGCGTTGCTCGAGCACCGGGACGTGGGCCGGAAGAAGCTGCCGTCGACCACGATGGGCCTCATCTTTCACGCGGCGGAACACTCGTCGCGCCACGCGGGCCAGATCGTTACCCTCGCCGGCGTCGTTCGAGGCTCATAGCAGCTAGGTTGCAGAATGTCGAACCCGCTTCGCTGCCTCGCGCTGCTTGTATTCCTGGCCACGCCCGCAGCGGCGGTTGCCCAGACCGGCAGCCGCTCGCCGCGGGAACCTTCTAGCGCCCCCGTCGTCGTCCTGCCCACCGTCCTCTACAACGACCAGGCCAACCTTCGCGAGCCGAGCGACACCGCCCCCGCCCGGATCGGGCAATCGGTCCTCCGGGAGCGGCTCGACTCTCTCCTTCCCAGGCAGGTGCGCCCGCATGCGCTGACGGACTCATTGGCTCGAAGCTCGGAGTTCCTGGCGTTGGCGGGTGGCGTACCGTGCGAAGCCCGCGTGGCTTGCAGTCTCGCCGTAGCCCGGGCGGCCGGCGCCCGCTGGGCCGTGCTCTCGAAGGTCAGCAAGACCAGCAATCTCATCTGGCTGCTCACGGCCCAACTCATTCATGTGCCGGATGGAGAGATCATCCTCGATGACTCGACCGAGCTGAAGGGGGAGCCCGGGCTGATGGTCAGGATCGGGATGCGCCAGTTTGCGGACCGCGTCGCGCGAACGGTACGGGCAGGCGGCGTCACCACCAACTTTCCCAACGGGGAGCCAAGCTTTCCGTAGGAGCATGCGATGCGTCTCAAACCTGTGTTGATCGCCTCGGCGCTCTACCTGGGCCTCATCGGCATGGGGGTCCTGCTAGTTCCACGGTACTTCGGTATCGGCGCCGTTCCGCCTGACGCGCCGCCGGCATTGATCGCCTTCCTTCGAATCTTCGCCGGCCCCTGTCTCGGGATCGCCTGTCTGAATTGGCTGACACGTGACGCGGAGCCCTCTCCGGTACGTAACGCTGTCGTCGTGGCCAACATCGTCGGTTTCGGCTCCGTGACGGCCGTGGACATCTGGGGCGTCTCGAGCGGCGACGCCCGGCAGATCGCGAAGGCGTTCCTGGTGGTTCACTTCCTCTTCACCCTGGCTTTCGTGGTGGCGGGTCGCAGCGCCCTGAGGGGACCCGCGGCGGGCCACCCTTGAACAGGCTGATCACGCCGATCGCGCTCGTGGTCGGCATCCTACTCGCCTTCGCGCTTCTCGTCTGGACCCGCAAGCAGCCCAATGCCGGCCCCCTATCACTGCCGCAGCGAGTCCACGAACGATGCCGCCAGCCGTGGCCACACGCCGTCCTTACCACAGCCGATCGACAACGCCATGACGGCGCGGCTCGCCGCGGCCTTAGCCTCCTCGCCGCGTCTCTGCGCGGATAGCGCCCGCGCCCGGAGCAGCTCCGCCCGCCCGGCCAGCGCGCTTCGCCCCAGCGCCACCGAATCGATCGCCGCCGCGCTCCGCGCCAGCCGAGCGAGCGAATCGGCGCCACGCGGCGTCCCCCCGCGCAAGCCGCCACTCCCCCGCCGTGACCAGCGGCAGCGCGAACAGCGTCAAGCCGGGCTGCCCGTCGCCCAGGAGCGCGGCCATCTCCCGCTCCAGCAGCGCCGCGGCGCCCGCCGCGTCCCCCTCGGCCGCCCGCAGCCGCGCGCGCAGCATCGCCGCCGTCGCCCGCTGCCCCCGCCGCTCGTCGGGCAACCGACTCACCGCGGCCCGCGCCTCCGCCAGCCGCGACTGCTCCAGCCGCAGCTCGGCGACTGCCGCGTCGGTGTAGGGCGCGAACGTGTTGGCCCCCTGCGTCGTGTCGCGCACCGCGCGCCCGATCCAGAGGTCGGCCGAGTCGATCTCGCCGAGCCGGAGCTTGACCCGGCCGTAGAGAAACGCGAGCGGGGTCGGGACCCGCCCGTCGCCGTGCACCGCCTCGCGCTCGCGGATGAACACCCGCAGCGTCGAGTCGAGCTTCGCCAGCTCCCCCAGGTCCCACAGCGACACCGCCAGAAATCCGACCACGTTCGGAAACGCCTCGGTCTCCCCGAACCCCGCTGCCTCGAGATCGACGAGAATCCGCCGAAAGTACGGCACCGCCTCGCGCGTCCGCCCGCTGAGCCGCAGCACCTCGGCGAGCGAGTTCGTGAGCCCGAGCCGCTGCGCGTCGCCCGGCGTCGTCCCCGCGATCGTCGACCGCCCGCTTCAGCAGCGCGATCCCCGAGTCCGGGTTGCCCGTCGCCTGCAGCAGCTTTCCCTCCGCCTCGAGGCAGTTCGCCTCGACCTCGGATCCCGCGCTCCTGCCTGGCGAGCGCGGCCTTCGCCTCCTCCACGTCGGCCCGCGCCGAATCGAGCAGGTCCTCGAGCCAGTAGCTGATCGCGCGCCGGCAGTCGGCCAGCGCGAGCTGGTCGTACTCCTTCGCCTGCGATCGCGATCGCGCGCGCGCGGCCGAGCATCTCGCGCTGCGCGCGGAGGTCGCCCGCCTCGAAGTGGCGCGAGGCCAGGTCGGACAGTGAGGCCGGCCGACGAGCCACGGCTCGCCTCGAAGCGCGACAGCACCACGCGCTCCGCGATGGCGATCCGGCCCGCGGGCGAGCAGCGGCCGGCCATCCGGGTCGCGGCTGTCTCCGGCGAGCACGCTCTGCAGCTCCGTCATCGCCGTCGCGCGACGCGCGGCGCGGACCGCTTCGCTGCCGCTGGATCCGCGCTTCCTGCATCTGCACCAGCGAGAACACGGTCGCGCCGACGAGCGCCACGACCGTCGCAGCCGCGAGCGCGACGGCGGTGCGGTTCCGGCCCACGAACTTGCGCAGCCGGTAGCGCGCGCTGTCCGGCCGCGCGAGAATGGCGCGCCCCTGCCGGAAGCGCTGCAGGTCCTGCGCGAGCGCGGCCGGCGACTGGTAGCGGCGCTCCGGCTCCTTCTGCAGCGCCGTCATCACGATCAGGTCGAGATCGCCGCGCAGCCGCCGCCGCAGCGGCCGCCGGCGACCTCGCTCGACGGCCGCGGCGGAACCTCGTCGCAGACGATGCGCTCGATCTCGGCGGGCGACTTCCCGCGCACGTCGTACGGCCGCTCGCCGGTGAGCAGCAGGTAGAGCAGCACGCCGAGCGAGTACACGTCGGTCGCGGTGCTCACCGCGTCGCCGCGGATCTGCTCGGGCGCGGCGAACTCCGGCGTCATCGCCGCTGAACTCGCGTGCTGCGTGAGCGTCGTCGTCCGCCTCGCGCCGCCGAGCAGCTTGGCGATGCCGAAGTCGAGCAGCTTGACCTGGCCGTCGGTCGTGACGAGGATGTTCGACGGCTTGAGGTCGCGGTGGATGACGAGGTGCTGGTGCGCGTACGCCACCGCGTCGCACACGGCGCCGAACAGCTCCAGCCGCTGGTCGAGCGTCAGTCGCGTGCGTGTCGCAGTAGCGGTCGATCGGCTCGCCGTCGACGAGCTCCATCGCGAAGTACGGCAGCCCGCGCGTCCGTGATGCCGCCGTCGACGAGCCGCGCGATGCCCGGATGCTCGAGCAGCGCGAGGATGCGGCGCTCCTCGACGAACCGCCGGAGCACGCCCGGCGCGCCGTGCTGGATCAGCTTGATCGCGACGCGCTGCTCGAACTGCCCGTCGGCGCGCTCGCCGAGGAACACGCGTCCCATGCCGCCGCGCCCGATCTCGCGCACGACGCGGAACGGGCCGATGCTGGTCGGGCACCGGCTCCGCCGATCGCCGCCGTCGGCTTCGAGCAGCGGCGCCGCGAGTCGCGCGGCCGGCGACTCGAGCACGCTGTCGGCGCTGGTGATACGCGCGCAGCAGCTCGAGCACTTCGGCGCGCAGCGCCTCGTCGTCCGCCGCACTCGCGGTCGATGAACGCCGTCTGCTCGCCGGCGGGGAGGTCGAGGCCGCGTCGAAGATGGCGTCGACGCGACGGAACCGCTCGGTCGGCGGCCGCGCTCACGCGCCCGATCTCGGCCGGCGCATCTCCCGGTGCAGCCAGCTCTTCGCCTTGGCCCAGTCGCGCTTCGCGGTGCGCAGCCCGATGCCGAGCGCCTCGGCCGTCTCCTCCTCGGTCATCCCGCCGAAGAAGCGGCACTCGACGACCTGCGCCTGGCGCGCGTCGAGCTCCTTGAGCCTGCCGAGCGCCTCGTCGAGCGCGATGAGCAGCTCGGCGCGTCCTCGGTGCCGAGCTCCACGTCGTCGATGCGAGACGCGGCGGAGCATCGCCGCCGCGCTTCGCGCTGCGATGGCCGCGCGCGTGATCGACGAGGATGCGGCGCATGGCCGTCGCGGCGACGGCCAGGAAGTGCGCGCGTCCCGTCCACTCCATGCGCGAGTAGTCGATCGAGCCGCATGTACGCCTCGTGGACGAGCGCCGTCGGGCTCAGCGTGTGGCCGTCCGGCTCGCGCCGCAGCTGCTGCTGCGCGAGCCGGCGGAGCTCGTCGTAGATCAGCGGGAACACGTCGGCGAGCGCGGAGGAGTCGCCCGATCGCGCTCGACGAGCAGCTCGGTGACGCCGGTGGCTGGCTGAGGATCCGGCATGGGTGGCCCGAAAATACGGCTCGACGGATGGGGCGGCAACAAGTCGGCATGCGGCTCCCTGTGGGATCGCTGGGGTCGACTGTTTAGGCGCGAGTCTGGGAAGAACGAGCCATGACGTCACAAGCTCGTCATGGCTCGATTCGGACAGGTCTCCCGCCTAAGGGGGTACGAGCCAGTCCACCGACCCCTCAGCCAGGAGGCACCACCATGCGCCCCACCACGAAGATCCGCCTGCTGTTCGTACCGGCCGCCCTGATGATGGCCGCCTGCGACGACTCCGACTCGCCCTTCCAGCCGGCCGAGCCGGCCGTCCCCGCGGAGGCCCCGGCCCTCGATGAAGCCCCCGCGCTGGTTGACCAGCGCTGGGCCGACGGCTACGCCGTCACCGCCAACGCGAACACGTCGCCGACGTACAGCCCGCTGCCGGTGTACTCCTACAATCGGGCGGGCGGACGGATCACCATTCAGCGCCCGGCGGGCACGACCGGGCGGTATATCCTCACCTTCACCGGTCTCTCGGCGGTGCTCGGCACCAGGAGCACCGTGCACGTGACCGCCGCCGGCGCGGCCAATGTCTACTGCAAGCCGGTTGCCGGCTCGCTGGCCGCCGACAAGGTGGAAGTCCGCTGCACCGACATCAAGACCGGCGCATCGGTCAACTCGGAGTTCACCATCCTGATTCTGAAAAAGGCGGCCGGGCGTGCCTTCGCCTATGCCAATAAGCCGACCGAGGCCAGCTACGCGCCGGCCGCATCGGGCTCCCACAATCCGGCGGGCACCACGCGGGTGAACCGCCTGTACACCGGTAACTACCAGGTGCTGTTCAACGGCCTGGGCGCGAAGCTCGCCGGCAGAGGCGGTCACGTGCAGGTGAACGCCGTCGGTATCGGCAAGGCCTGGTGCAAGACGGCCGAGGAGTGGCAAGGCAATCCCAACCTCAGCATCGTGGTCCAGTGCTACAGCACGGGCGGTGTGCCGGTGGACGCCAAGTTCACCGTGCTCTTCCAGCTGCCCTCCGCGCACCTGGCATACGCCTACGCCAACCAGAGCGGTGTGTCGAGCTACAACGTCGATCCGTTCTG
>CAVXIN010000006.1:0-336618 GCA_963761885.1 uncultured Gemmatimonadales bacterium | reverse complement strand
AAGATCACCGTGGACGTGAAGGGCGAGATCCTGGAGCTCAAGAACACCATCAACACCATGGTGGACCAGCTCAACTCGTTCGCGTCCGAGGTGACGCGCGTGGCGCGCGAGGTGGGCACCGAAGGCAAGCTGGGCGGGCAGGCCCAGGTGCGGGGTGTCGGCGGCACCTGGAAGGACCTCACCGACAACGTCAACTCGATGGCGAGCAACCTCACCGCGCAGGTCCGCAACATCGCCGAGGTGACCACCGCCGTCGCGAACGGGGACCTCTCCAAGAAGATCACCGTGGACGTGCGCGGCGAGATTCTGGAGCTCAAGGACACCATCAACACGATGGTGGACCAGCTGAGCTCGTTCGCCTCGGAGGTGACTCGGGTGGCCCGCGAGGTGGGCACCGAGGGCAAGCTGGGCGGCCAGGCCCGCGTGACCGGCGTCGGCGGCACCTGGAAGGACCTCACCGACAACGTGAACTGGATGGCGGGCAACCTCACCGCCCAGGTCCGCAACATCGCCGACGTGACCACGGCCGTGGCCAACGGTGACCTCTCCAAGAAGATCACGGTGGACGTGCAGGGCGAGATCCTGGAGCTCAAGGAGACCATCAATACGATGGTGGACCAGCTGAGCTCGTTCGCCTCGGAAGTGACCCGCGTCGCCCGCGAAGTCGGTACCGAAGGCAAGCTCGGCGGTCAGGCTCGAGTGACCGGCGTCGGCGGCACCTGGAAGGACCTGACCGACAACGTGAACTCGATGGCCGGCAACCTGACGTCGCAGGTCCGCAACATCGCCGAGGTGACGACGGCGGTGGCCCGCGGCGAGCTCAACAAGAAGATCACGGTGGACGTGCAGGGCGAGATCCTGGAGCTCAAGAACACCATTAACACGATGGTGGACCAGCTGAGTTCATTCGCCTCGGAAGTGACCCGCGTGGCGCGCGAGGTCGGCACCGAGGGCAAGCTCGGCGGTCAGGCGCAGGTGACCGGCGTGGGCGGCACCTGGAAGGACTTGACGGACAGCGTGAACTCGATGGCGGGCAACCTCACCGGACAGGTCCGCAACATCGCCGACGTGACCACCGCGGTGGCCAACGGCGACCTCTCCAAGAAGATCACCGTGGACGTGAAGGGCGAGATCCTGGAGCTCAAGAACACCATCAACACCATGGTGGACCAGCTCAACTCGTTCGCGTCCGAGGTGACGCGCGTGGCGCGCGAGGTCGGCACCGAAGGGAAGCTGGGCGGGCAGGCGCAGGTGCGGGGGGTGGGCGGCACGTGGAAGGACCTGACCGACAACGTGAACTCGATGGCCGGCAACCTGACCTCTCAGGTCCGCAACATCGCCGAGGTCACCACGGCGGTGGCGCGCGGCGAGCTGAACAAGAAGATCACGGTGGACGTGAAGGGCGAGATCCTGGAGCTCAAGAACACCATCAACACGATGGTGGACCAGCTCAACTCCTTCGCGTCCGAGGTGACGCGCGTGGCGCGCGAGGTGGGCACCGAGGGCAAGCTGGGCGGCCAGGCGCAGGTGACCGGCGTTGCCGGCGTGTGGAAGGACCTGACCGACAACGTGAACTCGATGGGCGGCAACCTCACCGCGCAGGTCCGCAACATCGCGCAGGTCACCACCGCGGTGGCGACGGGTGACCTCTCCAAGAAGATCACCGTGGACGTGCGCGGCGAGATCCTGGAGCTCAAGAACACGATCAACACCATGGTGGACCAGCTCAACTCGTTCGCCTCGGAAGTGACCCGCGTGGCTCGCGAGGTCGGCACCGAGGGCAAGTTGGGCGGCCAGGCCTACGTGAAGGGCGTCGGCGGCACCTGGAAGGACCTGACCGACAGCGTGAACTCGATGGCCAGTAACCTGACCACCCAGGTCCGCAACATCGCCGACGTGACGACGGCCGTGGCGCGAGGCGAGCTGAACAAGAAGATCACGGTGGACGTCCAGGGCGAGATCCTGGAGCTCAAGAACACCGTGAACACCATGGTGGACCAGCTCAACTCGTTCGCCTCGGAAGTGACCCGCGTGGCCCGCGAGGTGGGCACCGAGGGCAAGCTGGGCGGCCAGGCGCAGGTGGTCGGCGTCGCCGGCGTGTGGAAGGACCTGACCGACAACGTGAACTGGATGGCGAGCAACCTGACGTCCCAGGTCCGCGGCATCGCCAAGGTGGTGACGGCGGTGGCCAATGGAGACCTGAAGCAGGAGCTTCGCGTCGAGGTGAAGGGCGAGATCGCGACCCTGGCCGACACCATCAACGGCATGACCAACACGCTGGCGACGTTCGCCGACCAGGTGACCAACGTGGCGCGAGAGGTCGGCGTGGACGGCAAGCTGGGCGGCCAGGCGCGGGTGCCGGGCGCCGCCGGCATCTGGCGCGACCTCACGGCCAACGTCAACCAGCTGGCCGCCAACCTGACGACGCAGGTGCGCGCGATCGCCGACGTGGCCACGGCGGTGACCAAGGGCGACCTGACCCGGTCCATCGCGGTCGAGGCGCAGGGCGAGGTGGCGGAGCTCAAGGACAACATCAATGAGATGATCCGCAACCTTCGCGACACCACCCGGAAGAACATGGAGCAGGACTGGCTCAAGACGAACCTGGCCAAGTTCAGTCGCATGCTGCAGGGCCAGCGCGACCTCTCCGCGGTATCGCAGCTCATTCTCTCGGACCTGGCGCCGCTCGTCACCGCGCATCACGGCGTCTTCTACCTGATGGACGGGTCGGGCGAGGCCACCTCGCTCAAGCTGCTCGCGAGCTACGCCTACAAGGACCGGAAGGCGGTCTCCAACGAATTTCAGGTGGGCGAGGGGCTGGTGGGCCAGTGCGCGGCCGACCGCCGCATGCTGCTGCTCAACTCGGTGCCGGAACACTACGTCCAGATCAGCTCCGGCCTGGGCGAGGCCTCCCCGCGGAACATCGTGGTGCTGCCGGTGCTCTTCGAGGGCGAGGTGCGCGCGGTGCTCGAGCTCGCCGCCTTCGACGAGTTCGACGAGATCCGCCTCACCTTCCTGGAGCAGCTGGCGGAGACGATCGGCATCGTGCTCAATACCATCGGCGCGAACATGCGGACGGAGGAGCTCCTCCGGCAGTCGCAGGCCCTGACCGAAAACCTCCAGTCGCAGCAGGACGTGCTCACCGAGACCAACAAGCGGCTGGAGCAGCAGACCCGGTCGCTCCAGAAGTCCGAAGAGCTGCTCAAGAAGCAGCAGGACGAGCTGCAGCGGACCAACGCCGAGCTGGAGGAGAAGGCCCACCTGCTGGCGAGCCAGAAAGCGGAGGTGGAGCAGAAGAACAAGGAGGTGGAGCAGGCCAAGGTGGCGCTGGAGGAGAAGGCCGAGCAGCTGGCGCTGATCTCCAAGTACAAGTCCGAGTTCCTGGCCAACATGTCGCACGAGCTTCGGACGCCGCTCAACAGCCTCCTCATCCTCTCGCAGATCCTTACCGAGAACGCCGAAGGCAACCTCACCGGCAAGCAGGTCGGGTTCGCCCAGACGATCCACAGCTCCGGCTCCGACCTTCTCGATCTCATCAACGACATTCTCGACCTCTCCAAGATCGAGTCGGGCACCATGGCGGTGGACATCACCACCGTGCCCTTCGGCGAGGTCCGCAAGTTCGTGGACAGCACCTTCCGGCAGGTGGCCGACCTCAAGGGCCTGCAGTTCCAGGTCGAGGTAGATCCCGCGCTGCCACCGGCGCTCCAGACCGACAGCAAGCGCCTGCAGCAGGTGCTCAAGAACCTGCTCTCGAACGCCTTCAAGTTCACCGAGCGGGGCTCGGTCTCGCTCAAGGCCTCGCTGGCCACCGGCGGATGGAACCCGGAGCAGGAGATCCTCAACGCCGCCAACGCCGTGGTGGCGTTCTCGGTGCGCGACACCGGCATCGGCATTCCGAAAGAGAAGCACGGCGTCATCTTCGAGGCCTTCCAGCAGGGCGACACCGGCACCAGCCGCAAGTTCGGCGGCACCGGGCTCGGCCTCTCCATCAGCCGCCAGATCACCCGCCTGCTGGGCGGCGAGATCCGGATCGACAGCGAGCCCGGCGCGGGCAGCACCTTCACCCTGTACCTGCCCGTCATCTATCCGATCCAGCCGGTCGAGGAGTCGGGCGAGCGCCCGGAGTCGACCCTCTTCAGCGTGGCCGAGCTCGAGCCCGTCAAAGTCGTGCCGACGGCCGCCTCGCGCGTCGTGCTCGCCCCGGTGGTCGAGCGCGAGGTGGCGGACGACCGGGCCTCCATCGATGAGGGTGACCGCGTCCTCCTCATCGCGGAGGACGACCCGAACTTCGCCCAGATCCTCCTGGATCTGGCGCGAGACCGAGGGTTCAAGGGCGTCGTAGCCAATCGGGCCGATCGGGCCCTGCTGCTGGCCAAGGAGTACCAGCCGACGGCGGTGACGCTCGATCTCCGCCTCCCCGACGCAGATGGCTGGACCATTCTCGACCGGCTCAAGCACGACCCGTCCACCCGGCACATCCCGGTGCACATCATCTCGGTCGAGGAAAACTGGCAACGCGGGCTCCGGCTCGGCGCGATCGACTTCCTGGTCAAGCCCGCGACCAAGGAGTCGCTCTCCGACGCGCTGACCACGCTGCACGAGTTCGTGGACCGGCCGGTCAAGCGCCTGCTGGTGGTCGAGGACGACGCGGTGGCGCGGGAGAGCATCGTGGAGCTGATCGGGGATGGGGACGTGCACACCACCACGGTCGGCAGCGGCGAGGAGGCCCTGGCCAAGCTGCAGGAGGAGACCTTCGACTGCATGGTCCTCGACCTCGGCCTGCCCGACATGACCGGCTTCCAGCTGATCACCCGGGTGAAGAGCGAGATCGGCCTCCGCAAGCTTCCCACCATCGTCTACACCGGAAAGGAGCTCACCCGGCGGGAGGATGCCGAGCTCCGGCGGCTGGCCGAGTCGGTGGTGATCAAGGACGCGGGGTCGCCCGAGCGGCTGCTCGACGAGACGGCGCTCTTCCTGCACCGGGTCACCGCGAGTCTGCCGGACGGCAAGCGCCGGATGCTGGAGCAACTGCACCGGACCGATCCGACCCTTACCGGCCGCAAGGTGCTCATCGTGGACGATGACGTCCGCAACATCTTCGCGTTGACGACCTTCCTCGAGCGGAGCGAGATGCAAGTGTCCTACGCCGAGAGCGGCCGGGAGGGCATCGCGCGGCTGCAGGAGACGGGTGACATCGACGTGGTGTTGATGGACGTGATGATGCCGGAGATGGACGGCTACGAGACGATGCGTGCCATCCGGGAGCATGCCCGCTTCCGGCAGCTGCCCATCATCGCGGTCACGGCCAAGGCCATGAAGGGCGACCGGGAGAAATGCATCGAGGCCGGCGCCTCCGACTACATCGCCAAGCCTGTGGATATGGAGCAGCTTCTGTCGCTGTTGAGAGTATGGCTGTACCGGTGAGGGCGGACGGTCGGACGGACGGACGCGCGGAAGGTTCGGCCGTCGTGGATGGATCCGGTGCACCGGACCACATCGAGAGCAACGGGTCGGCCGCCGAGCCCGACCAGGTCAACATTCTCCTGGTCGACGACCAGCCGGCCAACCTGCTCGCGCTCGAGGCGATGCTGCAGGGGCTGGGGCAGAACCTCGTCAAGGCGGAATCGGGGCGCGAGGCGTTGAAGTGGCTCCTGAACCACGACTTCGCCGTGATCCTGCTGGACGTGAAGATGCCCGACATGGACGGCTTCGAGACCGCCGCGCTGATCCGTGAGCGCGACAAGAGCCGGGACACCCCGATCATATTTCTCACCGCGGCCGACAAGACGCACACCGAAGCGGTGCGGGGATACGCGGTCGGCGCGGTGGACTACATGGTCAAGCCGGTGGTGCCGGAGTTCGTGCGGTCCAAGGTCTCCGTCTTCGTCGAGCTGGCGAAGAAGACCGAGCTCCTGCGGCGCCAGGCCGCCAGGCTGCGCGAGGGAGAACAGGCGGCCCGCGAGCTGGCCGAGGCGCGGGCCGAGCTGGTGCACGAGCTGGAGCACAAGAACCAGGAGCTGGAGAGCTTCAGCTACGCGGTTTCCCACGACCTCCGGGCGCCGCTTCGCCGCATCGAGGCGTTCAGCCGGGCCGTCACCGAGAGCCAGGGGTCTCGACTCGATGAAACGGGCCGGCGCTTCTTCGACCGTATTCAGGAGGCGAGTCGCCAGATGTCGCAGCTCATCGACGACGTGCTGCACCTCTCGAAGGTGAGCCGCGCCGAGCTACGGCAGCAGGACGTGGACCTGAGCGCGCTCGCGGCGGCGATCCTGGACCGGCTTCGCGAGACCGAGCCGGAGCGGCAGGTGGAGGTTCGCATCCGTCCCGGTGTGTCGGTGGTCGGCGATGGGCGGCTCCTCCGGATCGCGCTCGCCAACCTGCTGGAGAACGCCTGGAAGTTCACGGCCCGCGAGCCGGCGGCCCGCATCGAGTTCGGCCTGACGTCCGTGGCCGGCGAGCCCACCTACTTCGTGCGCGACAACGGCGCCGGATTCGACATGACCTACGTGGACCGCCTCTTCGGCCCCTTTCAGCGCCTGCACCTGGCGAGCGAATTTCCTGGATCGGGGATCGGACTCGCTACGGTCCGGCGCATCATCCACCGTCTGGGCGGACGGGTGTGGGCGGAGGGCATGGTGGGGCAGGGCGCGACGTTCCTCTTCACGCTGGGCCCGCGAGTGACCGGTCAGCGGCCGTGAATGGCCTCCCCGAAGAGTTCAAGTGCTTGCGCCTCCCGTCGGGGCAACCCTAGACCTGCTGGTTGACCCATTCGGAGACGCCGGTCACCCGGACGAGATTGACGAGCGCCACGCGTAACGTGCGCGACTGACTCGACTCGGGCGGTTGGCCGTAGGGCAGCAGAGCGCAGTCGCGCAGCACCGCGAGCCCGGGCTGCTGGCGGAGAAAATCCGACACCCGGACGTTGACCAGGACGTCCAGCGTCCCGTGCAGGATGCCGGTGGGTAGGAGACATCCCACCCGGTGTGGCGACGTGCGGCCGCCGCTTCCGGCGGTGTCCACCAGCTCGTCCCCCTGCGTCGGCTCCACCACGAAGATTGACTCCCGCCGCAGCGCCACGAACGGCAACCGCTCGTTCTCGTTCGGAATCCGCACCCGGCTCACCTTCACGACCTGATTGCCCGGCGCCAGGAAGTCCATCAGGCTCTGCCGCCCCGGCACATGCAACGTGCCTGAGCACCAGCCCAGGTCGGTTAGGATGTTCACCGATGACAGGCGGAGCGGTGGTGTGGATGGGTAGTGCATGCGGGAGAGAATATCACGGACGCCGGTGCGGGGCCAGCGCGCCTAGTCCGCCAGCCCGGCACCGCTCAGCGTGGCGGCTGCCCATCGCTCGGCCTCCTCCAGCGATCCGGCCCGATACACGTCGGGGGCGTCGGGCATCCAGAGGTCGAGAAAGCGCCCCAGCTTTCCGTAGGAGTTGTCCAGCACCGCGTGGGGGATGCCGAGCAGGAAGCTCAGCAGGTGCGCGTGCAGTCGGTCGGTGATCACCACCCGGCCGCGGGAGAGGAGCTCGCAGCCGCGAACCACCCGGGCCACCGCCGCTCCGTCGAAGCTGGCCAGGCGGAGGGACTCGCGATCCCTCCGCCCGCGCAGCACTCCTCGCGCCATGGCCCGCCATCGCTGCACTCCGATGGTCAGCCGCGGCTCGCTGAGCCAATCGGCCACCACCGAGCTGTAACCGGGCCGCTTCGGCGCCGGGTGCGGAGTGCCTTCCTTGTCGGTCCGCAGCAGGTACAGGATGTCCGCATTCGGAGTCTCGCGGTCCACATTGCCGATGAAGACGGCCATGTCGGGGCAGAGGGCGACCTCGCAATCGAAATGCGAGGTGGCGAACTCGTAGGACCACTCGTCTCGCACGAAGAGCCGAAACCGCCCATGCCGCTCGATGGCGGCCGCGGCCCGCTCCGCCCGCGCCGGATCGTCGAAGTGGAGCGACTGGGGCAGCTGGATGATCTCGCGATCGGTGAAGCGCTCGAGCAGGCGCTCGCGGAAGTCCTGATGGCGGGGCCACAGGTCCCCGAAGTTGCCACCGCCGTGCACGAAGATCGGGCCGGCCGGTACCGCGGCCCGCAACGCCGCTTCGTCGAACTCCGCGATCGTGGTGACGTAGTGCGGCTCGCGGTGCGCGTGGAGACGAAAATACTCCGTGGTCCCGAGCCAGATCGCCGAATCGCCGACGTTGGGGTGATCGGGGAAATCCACCAGCGCGAACTCGCTGTCGCCACCCGCACCCCGCAGCGCGTCGGTCGCGAGGCCCTGCAGGCGGCGAATCACTTCGGTGTGCGAGTCGGCGATATCGCGGGTCATGAGCAGCACGTCCTCCTGTTCACGCGCTCGCCCGGAACACCCGGGCCGACCAATCGGGCACCAGCCGCTTCACATCTCGCCGAGCGTGTTGGAATTGGTGAGTACCCGCACCGCTCGGCGGCAGTAGAGCGGGATCATCAGCCAATTGTAGAGTTCATCCATTCGGCCGGACAGGCCGGAGTAGAACTCGGGGTGGCTCCAGTATTCGGTGCCGCGTTGTTGCACCACTGCGGGACAGGATGTGACCAGCGGGATGGAGAACTTGTGGTGGAACAGGACGTCCACCCCCTCCCGCCGTGCTGCCCAGGGAACCAAGACCTGATCCCACAGGAGCTTACCTGGCGCCGGGACGACCAGCTCTCGGACGTTCGGGCGGTCGGAAAAGCGGGCCTGCCTGTTCCGGATGACTGTAGAAAGCGACGAATTCGTCCTCCTGGTCTGCCTCGAACAGGGCCTCGCACAGCTTCCGGATATAGATCCCCTGGCCGTCAACGTCATCCACGGCACGCAGCATCAGGCCGACCCGGAGCGGTCTCGACCCGACATTTTCGGCAACTTTCAGCAGCATCCTGAGCCCTTTGTAACACCCAGTGATCTGCAACGCATGGCACCGGTGATATACCTGGTTGACACGATCACCTTGATATGACTACTAATGTTGTGCGCTTCAGAGACTTGTCCCCTAACCCAGTCCCGCATGAACTTCGGCCTCCCCTAGCTACAGCAGTCGGCTTTCCGGGGGGGGTGACTCGGGTCACATAGATCATCCGGCATCGCCGGTCCTGCATACGGGGTGACGAAGTCCGATGAGCATGGAATCCGCAGGCAAAATCACGCTGGTCACGGGCGCCACGGGCTTCACGGGCAGCCATCTCGTCAAGGCCCTGGCTCGCGACGGCGAGCGCACCCGCGTCATCGCGCGCTCCGCCAAGCGTGCTCGCGCCATCCTCCCCAGCTCGGTGGAAGTAGTCGAGGGCGACCTCGCCGAAGCCGGCGTGGTCGAGCGCGCCATGGTGGGCGTGTCCAAAGTGTATCACCTCGCCGCTGTATACCGGGAAGCCAAGCATGCCGACGGTCACTACCGGGAAGTGAATGTCGAGGCCTCCCGTCGGCTTCTCGATGCAGCCGTCCTGGCCGATGTAGCGGCGCTACGTCCATTGCAGTACGGTAGGCGTGCACGGGCACGTCGCATCGCCTCCGGCCGACGAACAGACCGCCTATGGGCCGTCGGACGTGTATCAGGCGACCAAGTGCGAGGCGGAGCAGCTGGCGCTTTCCTATCGCGACCGCATTCCGCTGGCGGTTGCGCGCCCGACGGCGATCTACGGCCCCGGCGACACCCGGCTGCTCAAGATGTTCAGCATGGTGGCCCGGCGCCGATTCCCGCTGATCGACGGCGGCGAAAACTACTATCACATGGTCCACGTGCGCGACCTGGTGCGCGGGCTGCGTCTGCTCGGTACCCATCCGAACGCGGTGGGCGAGATCTTCATCCTCGGCGGCGAACGCTACCTCAAGCTCGCGGAGCTGACGGCGATGATCGCGGCCGCGGCGGGGGTGCCCGCGCCCTGGCTCAGGCTTCCGGCCCGGCCGTTCCAGCTGCTCGGCGATCTGGTCGAGCGAGTCTGCATTCCGTTCGGCATCGAGCCGCCGATCCATCGCCGCCGCGTGGACTTCTACACCAAGAGCCGCGCGTTCAGCATCGAGAAGGCCAAGCGCCTCCTCGGCTACCGTCCAGAAGTGCGCCTCGAGGACGGCATCCGGGAGACTCTCGACCGCTACATCGCGAGCGGGCACATCGAGGTATCGTACCAGCAGTGACGGCGGCCGCCACCGCGCCGCGCGAAGACGCCGACATCGAGTCGTCGTCGGAGACCTACGCCCGACGCTTCGCCGGTCCTGTCGGCCGCTGGTTCATCGAGTTGCAGACCCGCATCACGCTCGAATGTCTTGCCGGACTGGCCCCCGGGGCATCGGTACTCGATGTCGGCGGGGGCCACGCGCAAGTGGCACCGCCGCTGGCCGAGGCGGGCTATCAGGTCACCGTGGTCGGCAGCGACCCCTCCTGCGGTGCCCGGCTCGCCTCCCTCACCAGCGCGGGGCGGTGTCGCTTCGACGTGGCAGACCTGCAGTCGCTCCCCTACGATCCCCAGTCTTTCGATGCGGTGGTCTGCTATCGGCTGGTGGCCCACAGCATCGACTGGCGGGGGCTGATCGCCGAGCTGTGCCGCGTCGCCCGGCACCGAGTCATCCTCGACTATCCGGCCTGGCGCAGCGTCAACGTGGCCTCCGGCGCCCTCTTCAAGTTCAAGAACTCGATCGAGCGGGGCACCACGCGTCCCTTCGCGCTCTACCGCCGCGGCGAGATCGCGGGCGCATTCACGAGCGCGGGCTTCGCGGTGGCCGCGGTCCGGCCGCAATTCCTGCTTCCGATGGCGCTCTACCGGATGGCGAGGTCGCCCGCGCTGGCGCGCACCGCAGAGGGAATTGCCCGCTCCCTCTCGCTCACCTCGGCCTTCGGATCTCCCGTGATCGTCCGAGCCGATCGGCGGCACTACGGTGGTGGCGTCGTCTCAGGCTGACCCGCCGCTGCGAGTGCTGACCTGGCCGGGCCTGGGCGCCCGCGCCAAGAATCCCTACACTTGGCTGCTCTATGCCCACCTGGCGGCGGTCGCAGATTCGGCCGCGTGGTGCGCGCGGTGGCGACCTGGCCGGCTGCGGCGCGGGTCAGGAGCCAACGGTAAGCGGGATCGTCGTGGTCGGGTGTCAGGTAGAGCGTGGCGAACCGTTCCTCCGCGCCGGGCACGAAGGAGAGCGCCTTGGCCACCCAGCTCGTGCCGCTCCGCGGAAACCCGGCTACGATGACGCACCGCCGCGGCTGCCACGGATTCCACTGCATGACCCACCACGGACATCTCCAGGGCTGTGACATCACCTTAGCGCGATACCGGCATAGGTGCCATCTTCCGAAGCCACCACCGAAATCGGAGCACGGGTGTGCCTCAGGGAGGGATGGATGGAGTTGGTGCGGCCGGAACGCAAGTATGCCTCGGCGCGGATCCTGGTGGTAGATGACGAGGCCGCGAACGTCCGGGCTCTGAGCCGAATCCTGCGGTCGGCCGGATACAGCAACGTCGTATCTACCACCGATCCCACCGAGGTGGTCCCGCTATTCGCCCAGCAGGAGCCCGATCTACTCCTGCTGGATCTGCATATGCCCGTCCTCGACGGCGTCGCCGTACTCGAACGCCTCACCGAGCTGGCCGGGCCCCACGGCTATCTGCCGGTGCTGGTGCTGACGGGTGATGCGTCCCAGCAGGCGCGCCGCCGCGCCCTCACCAAGGGAGCCAAGGATTTCGTCACCAAGCCTTTCGAGGTCGACGAGGTGCTGCTTCGAATCCGCAATTTGTTGGAGACCAAGTATCTGCATCGGGAGATCGCAGCGGAAAACCTGGTTCTGGAGCAACGGGTGGCCGAGCGGACCGCGGACTTGGTGAGCGCGCATCTGGAGTCTCTCGAGCGGCTGGCGGTCGCGGCGGAGTATCGAGACGACGACACCGGACGGCACACCGAGCGGGTCGCCGCCCTGGCGGCGCTCCTGGGCGGGGCGGCGGGACTGGACGAGGAGGAGGTCGAGCTGCTCCGCCGGGCGGCGCCGCTGCACGATCTGGGCAAGATCGGAATTCCCGACGCGATCCTTCGGAAACCCGGACCGCTCACGACCGTCGAGTGGGAGATCATGAAGACCCACACCACGGCCGGCGCGCGCATCCTGGGGGGCGGCAAGTCGCGAGTCATCCGGCTGGCCGAGGAGATTGCGCTCTCCCATCACGAACGATGGGATGGCAGTGGATACCCTGAGGCCCGGGCCGGTGATACCATTCCCATGGCCGCCCGCGTCGTGGCCGTGGCCGACGTGTTCGACGCCCTCACCTCGGACCGTGTGTACCGCAAAGCGTGGAGTTCCGAAGAGGTGCTGCCCTATCTCCACTCACATGCCGGGATCCATTTCGATCCCGGATTGGTGACGATCTCCGCCCAGCCGCTCGTCTGGCAGGGCTTTCTAGCCATCCGCGACCGCTGACCCGGTCGCGGGTCTCCCGCGACCGAGACCGTCATGCCCCACGATACCGCGCTCATCTCCACCATCGCGGCAGGCCTCGGCTTCGCGTTCGTGTTCGGCTTCATCGCCCAACGCCTGCGCCTGCCGCCCCTGGTGGGATATCTGGTGGCCGGCATCGCCGTCGGTCCCTTCAGCCCCGGCTTCATCGCCGACACCGCCCTCGCCGGGCAGCTCGCCGAGATCGGCGTCATCCTGCTCATGTTCGGGGTCGGGCTCCATTTCTCACTTCAGGACCTGCTGGCGGTGCGCAGGATCGCCATCCCCGGCGCCACCGTTCAGATCTGCGCGGCCACGGCCATGGGTGCCGTGGTCGCGCACTTCTGGGGCTGGAGCTGGGGCCAGGGCATCGTGTTCGGGCTGGCGCTCTCGGTGGCGAGCACCGTAGTTCTGCTGCGCGCCCTCGAGGAGCGGGGAATCCTGGAGTCGGTGGACGGACGCATCGCCGTCGGATGGCTGATCGTCGAGGATCTGGTCACCGTCCTGGCGCTGGTGCTGCTGCCGGCGCTCGCCGGGCCGCTCGGAGGGACGGTGGCGGAGAGTGCGGTGCCGGGATCCGCCGCCGGGCTCTGGCCCACGCTGGGGATCACTCTGGGCAAGGTGGTCGTGTTCCTCGCGCTCATGCTCGTCGTCGGGCGGCGGGCGGTGCCGTGGCTTCTGGAGCGCGTCGCGCGCACCGGATCGCGCGAGCTCTTCACGCTCTGCGTGCTCGCGATTGCGCTGGTCGTCGCGGTAGGCGCCTCGGAGCTGTTCGGAGTCTCGTTCGCGCTCGGCGCCTTCTTCGCGGGCGTGGTGATCAACGAGTCGGATCTGAGTCATCAGGCGGCAGCCGAAGCCCTGCCCCTGCAGGACGCGTTCGCGGTGCTCTTCTTCGTCTCAGTGGGGATGCTGTTCGATCCCGTCATCGTGCTGGAGCACCCCGGCCGGCTGGTCGCCGTGCTTGCGATCGTTCTGCTGGGCAAGTCGCTGGCGGCGTTCGTGCTGGTCCTCGTGTTCCGCTATCCGGTGCACACCGCCCTCACCATCTCGGCCAGCCTGGCCCAGATCGGCGAGTTCTCCTTCATCCTCGCGGGTCTGGGCCTGTCGCTGGGCCTCCTGCCTCCCGACGGCCAGATGCTGGTCGTCGCCGGAGCATTGTTCTCGATCACCCTGAATCCGGTAGCCTTTGCCGTCGTGGGGCCGGTGGATCGGTGGCTTCGGGCCAGGCCCCGGCTGCTGGATGTCCTGGAGCGGGCCGAACCAGACTCCGCGGCCGCGGGGCAGCCCTCGGCGGGAACCCAACTCACACAGCACGCCGTCCTGGTGGGGCATGGCCGCGTGGGCGCCATCGTGGGTGAGGCATTGGCGCGGTTCGGCATTCCGTACGTCGCCATCGAGCGAGACCGGCGCATCGTGGAGACGCTCCGCGAGCGTGGCACGCTGGCGCTCTCGGGCGACGCGACCAGGCCGGGCATTCTCGCCCTCGCACATCCGGAGCGAGCGCGGCTCCTGGTGGTGGCCACACCGGATCCCTATCAGGCCCGCGAGGTGATTCAGCTCGCCCGCAAAGCCAATCCGGCGATCGACATCGTCGTCCGCACCCATGGTGTGGCGGAGCGGCGTTTCCTCGAGGGATTGCGGGTCGGACGCGCCGTGATGGGAGAACATGAGCTTGCGCTCGGCATGGCGCACTACGCGTTACTGTCGGTGGGCCGGACGGATGACGAAGCGGACGAGGCTGTGGCAGGCCTGCGGGAAAGCGCGGCGCCGGCGTCCTGATCGGGTGTCAGGGGGGCGATCGGTCGGGGACCACTCCTATTTCCTGAAGGCCACATCTACTTCCAGATGAGGCCGCTCATCTCGTAGTGACCGACTCTGACACCGGCTAGCCTGAGATCCAGGATGCTCCCCGGACTGTTGCCGGTGGTTCGTCTATACCCCGCGAACAGCTTGTTCAGGCAGAACTCGGTGCTGTTGCTCTTCATGGCTGCGTCGGTGAGATGGACGACCAGCGTGTTGAACTCGGTCTCACTGTACGCCGCGATCAGTCCCAGCCGGGCGCAATCCGCCGCGGCATACTCGAACTCCGCGTTGCGTCGAAGCTCCGCGTTGCTCCGGGGCTCGCGGGCCGGTGCGGCGCTGTCCGGACGAGCGGCTGCCTTGTCTGGCGTGGGGGCGCTGGAAGTGCCGGCATCCGGAGTGGGCACCGACGGTGTGTCGGTGCCTCGGCGGATCGGCTCACCGCTCTCGGCGCGACGGGTAATCTCCGCCTCGAGATTCTGCTCGTAGACATGGGTGGTCGTGCATTCCTCTTCGGAGGTGCCTCCACGGGCCCCGTAGGTCCACCGTGCCGTGACCTTGATGGTCGACCGGATGGTGTCACCCCGCACGAGGACATTGTAGGCGGCATACTCGGGAGAGAGGGGACTCTCGTTGATCGTCCCGCAGTCGGCCCACTCCTGTCCCAACCCCGGGCTCAGCTCCACCGGATCGGTCACGATCAGGCCGGATACCCGCTCGATGGTCCGGATCGGGATGTTACGCTCGGCGAAGATGTCGATGACGGCGTCCCAGGCTGTGCCCCATGGACGCCTCCACCGCCGTCGCCTCGCGTGGTGCGGGCGGTGCGGGCGGCGTACGGGCGACACACGCGGTGACCAACATCAGCGGAACGAGGCGAGATGCCATGGCGAGTTTCGGGTCGGGACTTCCGAATCTGGTTGTGGGCTGGAGCGCCCCTAAGTTAAGGCGGAAGAAAGGGTCCTGATAGGGCTACGAGTCGCGTTGGGCCCCCGCATGGTGGTCCTGACGCTGGAACGCCAGGAACTCATGGATCGCGGCCACCGCCGTGGGATCCTGGCTCCGGAGCCGCAGCGCCGCCCCCCAGGGGAGCGAGTCCACCGTATAGCGGACCGAGGACCGCCGCAGGGCCATCACCGCGGTTCCCGGTACGTCGCGGTCGTGAACGAAGCCAGGCAGCCGGAAATTCCCGGCGGCAAACTGCGCGGCGATCGTCCGCATGTGTCGCCGTATCTGCGCCGCGCCAGCCGTATCCGAGGCATTGCGTTGAAGCTCGATCCGGCCGCCATCGGCCAGGGGCTCGAAGATGTGGGTCGAGGTGTACTGGTTGACCCCCATGGCGACCTGGCCGCGCGACTGGACTCCCGCGAAGCCGGAGTCCGCCGCGTGAGAAGCGGCACCGGGGCGACCGTCGCCGCAAGCAGTCAGGGCCAGTACGACAACGGCGCACCAGCCGATCAGAGAATCCAAGAGCCGACCCCCGGTTCGTTTCGGCGTCCTGCGGGACCATAGCCGGAGCTGGCGACACCGCGACCGCCACTGTAGATTAGTATGGCACTACCCTGACATGCGGCACCGCCATGGGGAAACAACGCCCCCCCATCATGAAGTGACGGCGGGGGAGGTGTCCCGGGTGGGCCCGGCGCTCGAACGCGACCTCTAGCGCCGGCCCGACCCCCACTGATCTCACCGCTGCTTGCCCTGCTCGGGGTCTGTCTTCCGCTCGAGTTCGTCGGCGGTCACCTCTAACTCTTTGGCTTCCATTCCAACCTTCTGCAGGACGAACGCCTGTTGCTCCTTCGTCAACTCGAGCCTGAACGACTCATTGCCTCTCGTCTTCTTGGATCTCGTCATAGCTCCTCCCTCCGCCTAGCTTTCAGGCTCTAGCGTAGCGCTAGGAATAGCCATAGGCTGAAATAACCCAAACCATCAGACCAATGTCCACGCTCCTCGTGATTGATGACGAACGCGTAGTACGTGCGGTGGCCTGTCAAACCCTCCGAGAGGCCGGTTTTACGTGCCTCGAGGCCGATTCCGCCTTGGCGGCGCTGGAGCAGCTTCAGTCGGATCCGCGGCGGCTTGATGGCATGGTCGTAGACATCAGGCTTCCAGATATGAGCGGGCTGAACCTCGTCCGACTGGCGCGTATGCATCGGCCTGGAACCCCGGCCCTCTTCATTTCTGGCTATGCCCAGCCTGTGGTAGAGGAGCCGGAACTTCAGCAGCTCTTACAGGCCTTCCTTCCCAAGCCGTTCACACCCGATCAGCTCCTGGCTGCGGTCCGCGAATTGCTCCCCACACCGCAGTCAGCCTGAGGCTCCAGACCCAATCGTCCACGGAGCGAACTCCGCATCAATCAAAGACGTTCTTCAGAACCAGCCGTACCTTGGGCCCTTCTATTCCGTTGGCCTTCACGAACCCGATGCCCGGGCAGTAGATCTTGGCCTCCTTCACGCCCGGCTCCAAGCGAGTCCATTCCACCGTTCTGAGGCAAGTGTGGAAGGTGCCGTAAGGCACCGTCACGTCGACCCCCCGCGTGGTGACCCGCGCCTCGTCCTCGGCCTCGCCCTCGAAGAACTCCTGCTGGTAGTGCTGTCCCACCTGCGGATGCGCGGGCATGATGATGCCGGCCACGGCTCCCTTCACCCCCGCTTCCCAGCTGCCTTCCGTGCTCACGACCTTTCCGTCTTCGAACTCCTTCGTGTCCTCGCCGAGGTACCAGACGTTGCCTCGGTCGTCCTGGGCGTACCAATCGAAGGTCTTCTCGATGAGCTCGCCGTCCTCCCCGAGCACCCGGTCGAGTACCACCACCGCGCTGATCCCAAGGATCTCCTTCCGCTCATCCGTTACGAGCGTCACGTTCCGGATTCGCTCGCCGTCCTCCTCGCCGACGGCCACGTACCGGGTCCCGGGCTTCAGCGGAAAGAACTTGTTGTCTACGTGGCGGACAAAATGGTCGGGGTTGAAGGGCGGCGAGTAGAGGGCCGCTCCGGCCGTCTCGGAGGATGCTGTGGTGGTGGGGTCGGAGGGTTGGGTGGGTTCCCGGTCGCAGCTCATGACCAGGGTTGCTGCGAGGATGAGGACGGCCAGCGTGTATCGGTGCATCGGTAGCTCCTTGGTACGGAATACCCGTGGAGCGGGTTGCTGAATGGGCCCCTGCAGGAGGCCCTCTGATACCAGAAAGGTACGGCCGTGGCCCAAGGGCGTCGGTGAGGATTCTCACCGCCTGGTCGGGGCATTGGCGATCACCGGCCTACACCCTGGAGGATGGAGACTACAGAGGGGCTCGGCGCGTTGCCACGGCGGGTGGGTGTGCCTCCGAAAGCGGCCCACGAATCCCCGCCCCCGCCGAAGTCGAAGCGTGGGAAGGACTTCCAACCATACACCGGCGCCACGGCGCTGAGTTCAGGGTGCTGGTGAGGCTCGCGCCAGTGTAAAGCTACCCATCGCTGCCACCGCTGCACGCGGCGTGACCTGCCATGATCCGAGCACCGAGTCCTCGACCCATGCTCCTCGGAGTCGCATGACTCGGTCGCTCCCGTCCGGCCCAAGAACCAACTCTACCGAGTCTTGCCACGTGCGGCCGACAACCGCTCGTTCGGCCCCCGAGGCTGAGCGGGAAAAGCCCCAGCATCCTAGGTCAAGGTCAAAGCTGCCGACATGTAGAGCCCTCCCCACGGCTGACGATTTGATTGTCGTTCGAGACTCGATCAGCGCCACCGTTCCCTGGAGGGATTCCGCCTGCGATGAGGCACGCTTCAAACCCATGTCTTCCGTCCGGGTGAGGCGCAGCGTCCAGATACCGACCAGCCGTCTGGCCGCCTGCGAGGCGAGATCGCGTTCCCGTTCAGGCTCCTTCGACCTGCCACAGGCCGCCCCGGTCAGCTCCAGGCCCGTGAGCATCACGTAGAATGAGCGCTTGACCAGGTGCCGTACCGCGACTGTCATCGTTCCTCCTTACGCCGCCTCGCGCACCCGCACGGGTAGCGTCACCATCGTGCGCCCCGCCCACTGCAGCCGCTTCTGCACCGCCTCCGCCGTCTCATTGTGCAGGAGGCGGTGCCACCAGCGCTCTCGCTGGAAGACCATCTTCCCGGCGAAAAAGGTTGCCCGAGGGAACTCGCGCGCCGTCTCCAGGCAGAGCCGTTCCGCCTCGGCGACGACCTCGGTCCCGATCGTCATTCGGGCGACCGCCGCGATGCCGAGGCCCTGAGCGAGCCGTACGTAGCGCTCCAGCATCTCAGCGGTCCGCTGCTGCAGATCCTCGACCGCGTGTTCCCCCTTGAACTCGCCCGAGTCGATCACGCCAACCGAGAGGAAGACAAAGTTCTTGTAGAGCCCGGGGAAAGCACGGAGCAGGTTGAGCAGGGTGTGGATGCCCACCCCGCCGTAGGACTGGACCAGCACCACCGCCGTCGGCTGCTTGGGGTCCAGCAGAGGGACGCCGGCGCTCGGGTGAGTCGCGTGGGGCAAGTCGCCGAGCTCCCGGTAGAGCTGCTCCATGGTGGCCTCGGCTCGGTCGTAGTGGCGCCGAATGATGAGGCAGACGCCGATAACGACCGAGGTGACGACGATCGTCACCCATCCCCCTTCGGCGAACTTCTCGAACACCGTGACGCTCAGGATGGTGACGCAAAGGATGAGGCCGGCAGCGAAGAGCGCCGACCGGCGCCACCATTCCCGGCGACCGCGCCGGCGGCGGCCAATCCACAGGTGCAGCATCGCGTACATGGAGAGCGAGAACGTCACGAAGACGTTGATGCTGTACATCACGATCAGCTGGCTCACCTCGCCTCGAGTGTAGAGGAGCGCGACGAGGGCGGCCCCGCCCATGAGCACGATGCCGTTTTGGGTCGTCAGCCGCTCGGAAAGGGCCGCGAAGCGGTGCGGAGTCCAGCTGTCGATCGCCATGTTCGCCAGCACCCGGGGGCCGTCGAGAAAGCCGGCCTGTGCGGCGACTACCAGGAGCATTCCCTCGGCGACCAGGGTCGCCACGGTGAAGGCCCACCCGAACGGCATCCCCTCCGTCACCCGCTCGACCAGCACGGCATTGAGCGTCTTGCCGGGCTCCGGCGCGATGCGCCAGAGCAGGTAGCAGAGGAGCAGTCCGCTGGCGGTGATGGCGAGCGAGCTCGCCATGTAGACCATCGTGCGCCGCCCCGTCTTGACCCGGGGCTCCCGCATGATCGGCAAGCCGTTCGAGACCGCCTCGATTCCCGTGTAGGTCCCGCCGCCCAGGCTGTAGGCCCTCGCCAGGAGGAGCAGCAGGCCACCGACCCCGATCGTTGCCACGCCCTCCCGATACCCTTCGCCGACCTGCTGTACCGTGCTCGAGAGCTCCGGCAGGTGACCGAAGATGCCGCCGACGATGAGCAGGGCGTGGGTAACCAGGAACAGGAGGAAGACCGGGAGGAGGGCGAGCACCGACTCGCGGACGCCCCGGATGTTCAGCGCGGTAAGGAGCGCGACTAGCCCGACCTCGACCCCGAGCTTCGCCCCGTGCCACTCGGGCGGCAGGAGGCTGAACAGCGCGTCCCCAGCCGCAGCGAGCGAGGTGGTGATTGTGAGCACATAATCCACGAGGAGGGCGCAGCCGGAAATGACCCCGGCCGTCGAGCCCAGGAGCTTGGTGGCCACGACGTACCCACCCCCACCGCTCGGGAACTCCTCGATTATGCGCGCGTAGGCGGCCGAGATGAGCACGACCGTGGTCGCCATGAGGAGGGCCAGGACGAGCGCCAGGAAGGGGTACTCGCCTAGCGCACGATACGCCTCCTCGGGACCGTAGGCCGAGGAGGAGAGTCCATCAGCGCCGAGGCCCACCCAGGCCAGGAATGGAATGAGCGTCAGCCGGTGAAAGAGGCCGCGCTCGGCGAGGTCGCGCGGCCGCCCTACGATGAGGCGACGGAGCCGACGGGTGAGTGATCGCCTCTCCTGGTTAGCCGACTCCTCACCTTCAGGTGAGGGAGGCGGAGGCGCCGGGGAGGGCGCAGGGGCAGACGATTGTGGCACGGCGCCGGGTGAGGGTACGGTAGGCATGGGGGGAACGTCATCGGGCGGCGAACCTGGAGGGAGAGGCGGGACCGGAATCTTGATGGAATCTTGATGCCTCAGGAACGCGCAGGGCGTAGCTTTCCGAGGTGACCGCCCAACCCAGCAGGGAAGCCTCGGATCCACCGTCCCACCCGGCGGCTGCCGGTGGCGCGCCGCAAGGCCCCCCCGGGAGCCGGTGGGAGTACGCGGCGGCCTTCGCGGTGGTCCTGGCGACGACCCTGGTCTGTCTCCTGCTTCGCGCCCGTCTCACCACGACCGACGTTGCGATGCTGTATCTGCTGGGCGTGGTCATCGTAGCTACCCGCTACCACCGGGGCCCGGCTCTCCTCGCATCGCTGCTCAGCATTGCGCTGTTCGATCTTGGGTTCGTTCCCCCCTACGGCCGGCTCGACGTACACGACGCAGCGTACATCCTGACCTTCGGCATGATGTTGCTCGTGGCCGTCGTGATGAGCCGCCTGACAGCGCACGTCCGGGAGCAGGCGGAGGCCGCCGGAGCCCGCGAGCGGCGCACCACGGCGCTTTACGAGCTGTCGCGTGAGCTTGGAGGTGCCGCCGATCGGGACGCGATCGTGCGGGTGACGACGAGTCACCTGACGCGCGCCGCCGGTGCGGCCGCCGCCGTGGCGCTTACCGGTGACGGAGAGACTCTGCAGGTAGCGGATGGGTCGATGCTCGCGGAGCCACACCGCCGGGAGGCCGCCGCGTGGGCATTCGTTCATGACACGCCGGCCGGCTGGGGCACGAACGACTACTCCGATCTCGATGTGTTCCTGCTTCCGGTGAGGTCGCCGATGCACCGGCACGGGGTCGCCGGGATTGCACGGCCCGAGCGTCCGCTATCCCAGAGCGAACGGCGGATTCTCGAACTGGTCGTCGTTCAAGCCAGTCTGGCTCTGGAGCGACTCCTCCTCGCCGGGGAGCAGGAACGCGCCCGGGCGGCAGTGGAGGCAGAGCACCTGCGGACCACCCTCCTGAGCTCGCTCTCACACGACCTACGGACGCCGCTCGCCAGCATCGAGGGTGCAGGAACCACGCTCCTCGACGCCAGTATCGAGCTCCCAGACGATGTGCGCCGTGACTTGACCGAGACGATCGTGGACGAAGCCCGAAGGATGACGCGGCTTGTCGCCAACCTGCTCGACATGGTGCGCCTGGAGACCGGGGCGCTCGCGGTGCAGAGGACGTGGGTGCCGCTCGAAGAGCTGGTCGGCGTGGCACTGCTGCGACTCGAGCAACGACTCGCCGCCCACCCTGTGGATGTGAGGCTGCCGCCCGACCTGCCGCTCGTCTCGGTGGATGACGTACTCATGGAGCAGGTCCTCGTGAACCTGCTGGAGAACGCGGCCAGGCATACCCCGCCAGGGACGCCGGTGAGCGTTGTGGCGTGGGAGGCCGAACGGGCGGTCGTCGTGGAAATCGCTGATCGGGGGCCCGGGGTGGTCGCAGCCGAGGAAGAGGCCGTGTTCGGAAAGTTCTATCGGGTGCGCTCCCCAACCGACGCCTCGGCCCAAAAATCAGATGTTTCCATCGCCGCAGGCAGTGTGGGCGCCGGTCTGGGACTGGCGATCTGTCGGGGCATCATGACCGCCCATGGTGGTCGTATCTGGGTGGAGTCGCGCGTGGGTGGCGGTGCCGCTTTCCGGTTGACCATCCCGCTGGATAGGCCGCAGCCGGCTCGTCCTCCCGTGGAGACCGACGTAGTGGAAGCGCTGGACTAGGCACAGCGAGGAGATATGGCGGCCATTGCTCCGCTGGTGCTCATCATCGAGGACGAGCCACAGATGCAGCGATTCCTGCGCATCTCCCTTCGGACCCACGGCTATCAAGTGATCGAGGCGGCGACGGCACGGGAAGGCCTGATGCACGCCGCGGGGCATAATCCGGAGGTCATCCTCCTCGACCTGGGCCTGCCGGATGGCGATGGGCTCGACCTCGCTCGAAGGCTTCGCGAGCGCACCCGGACGCCGATCATCGTCCTGTCCGCACGGGGTCACGAGCGAGACAAGGTCGCCGCCTTGGACCTCGGTGCGGACGATTATCTCACCAAGCCGTTTGGGCTGGGGGAGCTCCTGGCCCGGATGCGAGTCGCCTTGCGGCACGCCGGGCAGCCGACCGAAGGAGCCGCTGAATCCGTCTTCGAGGCAGGCGAGGTGCGGGTGGATCTCGCTGCCCGACGGGTCTTCCGAGGAGAAGCGGAGGTGCATCTGACGCCGACCGAGTACCGGCTGCTCGCGAGCCTTGTTCGGCAGGAGGGGAAGGTGCTGACGCACCGGCAACTCCTGGAGGCGGTCTGGGGGGCGAACTACGCGGACCAGACGCACTACCTTCGAGTCTACATGGGCCAGCTGCGTCACAAACTGGAGCGCGACCCGGCACGCCCACGGCTGCTGATCACAGAGCCGGGGGTGGGGTACCGCCTCCGTGCAGAGTGATCCGCGGTCATGGCCATCCCTCCCCTTCCGATCAGGCAACGACTGCCGACCCGGCCTCAGGAGAATCGACCAGGCTCCAGAGCCGGCTCCGCTGTTGTCACCGGGGCCAGCCGCGTCAAAATGTGGTGAGCGCCCCCAGCTCCGCCTCGATATTCGAGATCGGACTGAAGATGTAGAGGCTGCTCCCGTCCGCAAGAATGCTCCCGCCCCAGAGGATCCCCAGCAGCGTGACATCACTGCCGGTGCCTTGCCGCCGGAAGACGGGTGAGCCGCTGTCGCCCGGACCTGCGCCCGCCGAGACCCAACCCTGGCAGAGCTGGGTGATGTTGGTCCCGTCGACGTTGGTGTTGACGCAGGTGCCCCTGACGGTCCCCCGGGTCCAGCCGGTTGTGCGCCCGATCTTGTGCACCTGCTGCCCAAAGACGGTGCTGCCTTCAGCCGTGATCGTGAAATTCCCGGTGATCGTGAGCGAGCCGTTGTTCGCGCCGCTGGTCCGCGCGATCCTGCCGAGGGTCGAGGCGGTGCCACTGGCGTACCGGGCTCGCGCGGCGTCACTGCGGCGGCAGCGGCGGCCCGGCGGACAGATGCCTCCGGTGGTGTACGCCGGATCGGCCACCTCGGTCGCGATCCGCGTAGGCGACACGCCTTGGGTCGGCTGCCAGTACGGCGTTGACTCGTTGCCGCCCTGGGAGTTGGTGCAATGCGAGTTGGTGATGAAGGATCGCTGGCCGTTCCGCGTCGCGTTGAAGCCGATGGTGCACACAAAACTCCCGGGCGCGCCCGGATCGGGATCAAAGTTGATCTGTAGGCCTCCCACGCCGGGCCGGACGCGGTCCCGCAACGTGGCGGCCAGTCTCACCGGGGCCACCTCCTCGACCACGACGGCCGCCGACGGGACCCCTAGACGCGCCACGGCTGATCGCATCTGCGCCGCCGGCATTCCGCGTTCCACGCCGATCGCCACCCGGTTCCGGGATTCGTCCGCGTCCACTGAGACAGCGCCCCGCATGGCCAGCGCCGTGACGGTCGCCCGACCCTGCCAGCGTTCCAGCGAAGCCCAATCGTAATCCGCCTGGCGCACCCGAAGTGCCGCGGCCCGAAGTCCCTGCCCGGCGAGCCAGGGCCCCAAGGCACGTTCCACCTGCGCCCGCGCCGACACGTCCCGGAGGTAGACCGTCGGAACACCTTCCCGATCGAAGAAGAATCCGCCGAACCCCGGGATGTTGCGGACGAGGGCGACGGGATCCTCAGGTTGCTGGACGGGGTCGAAGCCGACCTTGTCGTCGGATGCCGGAGTGGGCTGGGTGGTGTCGGAGCAGGCGTTGAAGAGAGCCATTCCGGCGACCAAGCTCACGAATAGGAACGTGCGCTGTCGCATCGGGACCTCATGAGGAGGGGATGCCGCTTTGCTGCGGAACTCACATGTGGCCGTTGAGGATGGTGAGGCCGCCCAACATCCAATGTTGCCGCGGGTACAGGGTGGCGCCAGATCGAGCCGGCCGGTAGAGCGCGAGTTGCGCCTCCCACGGAACGACCCGACTCCATGACGACGGCAGCACCAGCCTCAGCAAATCCAGGCCACCGCAGGTCCGGTGATCATGCACGCCAACAATTTGCGGCCCTAGCTGGTTATCAGGGTTTGACGGGGTGAAACGGCTGGGATGCGTTAGCTCGTGCCGGTACGCTGGGTGGAGTCGGGAGATACCGGTAGCTATATTGAGGTACTATTTCCGTCCTCTTGCTTCTCCCGGGTGCTCCGTCGTGCCTAAGGCCTCCACATGCAATCCGACGCTTCTGGCACGATAACGCGCAGGGGACTTGCGCCCGTCCTCATCCTGGTCACGATGACGAGCCGATGATCGGGTGCTTGATCGACAAGCTGTTCACCCAGGAGGCGAAGTTGGAGCATGTGGCGCGCCAGTTTGTCAGACCAAACGCTGGCCACCACATGCCAATAGAAATGGGGGCGCGTCGATGACCACTGAAAAAGACCGCGAGGATGCTGAGCGTGGACGGGCGGCCGCAGAACGCCGGCGCGAAGACGCAGAGCTGCATCGCCGCGGCACCGAACAGGGTCGGCAGATCAGCGAGCGCCTTCGCGATCGGGGAGAACAGGGCCGCTCGGAAGGCGAAGGTGGGCGCGTCGAAGTCGAGGGGGAGCGCGTCGAGTCCGAGCATACCCGGGATAGCTCGGAGGGCGTCCGCCATACCCAGGAGGGCGCGCGGGACATCGCGGAGAGTGCGCGGGAGATGGGCGAGGTGATCCGGATCGCGGCCGAAGAGGCGCGGCAGTCGGCGGCGGGCGCCCGAGCGGTGCTGCAGGAGATGAAGGACATGGCGAGGCGGGTCCGAGTAGCGACGGAGAAACAGGAAGCGGCTGTCGAGGATTTCCGTCGATGGGTGCAGGACCGCCAACAAGAGTACCGGTGAGAGGCGGTTGCGGCTGGCACTCCAAGCGAGAGGAGATGGTATGAACGCGAACGAGTGGCATCCACCTGCGGACTTTGATGCGAAGGTACGAGAGTGGATGGCAGGCCAGGGCTGGAAGGCAAACTCCACGCGGGACTACTTTGACGAAGAGGTATATGCCTGGCGTCACGATGTTTCGTCGGGGAGTTCACCCACGCTGTGGATCTCTCGTGCTCTGATCGAAGATTCCCAGGCCGCGGAGGTTATCGAGCAACTCGATCGGCTGGGGGTCGCCGAGAGAATGCGGACGAATCCGAAGGCCCGTTTCCTTCTGACGCGAGAGGCCGGACAGATCGTTGTGAAAGCCTGGCCCCGCTCGGAATAATGCTGCAAGGGTCGCAATAAGGGCCGGGCGACTTTCCCCGGCCATCCTGATATCCGACCCGTGGCATGATCGGGGTCATCTAGGGCCTAGGTCTCCACCGCAACATTCCTGGCAGCGGGGCAGGGGGCTGAAAACGACACCCCCGCTCACACCGAAGTGCAAGCGGGGGAATATGTTCCGGAGTGGGCCCGGCGCGACTCGAACGCGCGACCTCTTGCTCCGGAGGCAAGCGCTCTATCCAACTGAGCTACGGACCCGTAAGGGCTTACGGCCGCGGAACAGCGGTAGCGCCTGGAAAAATATTGCCAAAAGGGCTTTCGGACTCCCAATTCTAACGGCTCGCCCCCCCGATGGTACCCCGACCGTCGGCTCCGCTAAGGAAGCCCCCTCCAAGGGTACGAGATATCGAGCGAGGGGAGGGCGCTCAGGGCACAGTTGCCGCCGTCGCGCGAGCGTCCTAGCATAGAGAAACCTGGCCGTCCCGGGCCCGGGCCACGGATCACGCATCTGCGCTTCATCCGCGGTCATATTGACTACGAGGCCTCGAATGCCCCGCGCCTACTGGTGGCGGTGAGCACGCTGAGCGTCATTCTCGCCGCCTGCCGTGGATCCACTCCCACTCACCGTGCCACCTCCGCTCGCTCCGACTCGGTTGGCCAAGCCACCCGGACGACGACCAGTCCCCGGGAAGAGCCCGCCACCACTCCGCCTGCCGATGTTCGCACGGCGAGGCGCCGATCGGGTCGCCCGAGGCCGAGCCCGCGCCTGGCGCTCGCGCGGCTCACGCCCGCCGCGCGGACCCGTCTCCATCGGCTTCGGCTTGAGATGAAGCACGCGCCCGGTGACCATCGCAGCGGGGGTACGTTATGCGGCCTGGACCTTCGGCGGCGCGATACCGGGGCCCGCGCTCCACGTGCGGGCAGGGCGATACCGTCGACTTCACCCTGGTGAACCTCGCGAACATTCCGCACAGCATGGATTTCCACGCGGCGGAGATCGCACCGACAAGTACTACGTGAACGTGATGCCCGGCGACTCGATCCATTACCGCTTCGTGGCCCGCGTGCCCGGTGTGTTCATGTACCACTGCGGTACGGCCCCCGGTCGCCATGCACATCGCGAACGGAATGTACGGTGCGCTGATCGTCGACCCGCAACACCCCGACCGAAAGCCCAGGAGTTCGTCTTCGTCCAGAGTGAGTTCGATATGACCACTCAGCCGGCGCCTGACGGCACCCGCAGTTTGGACTGGGGCGAAGCTCCTGAGCCTCGCCCCCGACCACATCGTGTTCAACGGCCGCGCCGGTCAGTACGCGAGCCACCCCATCGACGTCCGCCCCAACCAGCTGCTCCGGATCTACCTGGTGAACGCCGGCCCCAATCGGATCAGCTCGTTCCACGTAGTGGGAGGGATCTTCGTAAGCGCGTCTTCGAAGGTTCGTCTCAGGCCATCCCCTGGTCGGCGTCCAGACGGTGAACGTGCCCGTGGGCGGTGGCAGCATCTTCGAGGTGCGGCTGCGCGAGCCGGGGGACTACCCGTTCGTGACCCATGCTTTCGCGGATGCGACCAAGGGCGGGGTGGGCGTCCTGCGTGCTCTCGCGCCAGGCGAGGATGGGAGCGAGCGGGCGAGTGGTATGGCGCACTGAGGCCGCGTTCGTCCCCGTTGTATTGACGGTGGGCCATTCAACGCGAGCCCTCGCCGAGTTTATTGCGTTGCTTACAGCCCACTCGGTCGAGCCGGCTCATTGACGTGCGCACCGTGCCGCGCTCTCGCCACAACCCGCAGTTCAACCGCGACACGCTTGCCGCCGCACTGGAAGCCGCCGGCATCGGCTACGCGCATGTTGCCGGCCTTGGGAGGCTTCCGCCACACGCATCCGGGCTCGCCCGAACACGGGTTGGCGAAATGTTTCCTTCCGCGGGTTCGCCGACTACATGCAGACGCCCGAATTCGCGGAAACCTGGCGGCCTCATCGAGCAAGCCACGCGGGAGCGAATCGTGCTCATGTGCGCCGAGGCCGTGCCGTGGCGCTGCCATCGCTCGCTGATCGCCGACGCGCTGGTGGTCCACGGTATCCGCGTCGAGGAAATCATCAGCGCGACCGGCCGCCAGGTCCACGGCTGACGTCGTTTGCCAGGGTCAGCGGCCCGACGATCACCTATCCACCGGAAGCACCGCAGAGCAACAGCTAGGCTGATCGTCGTGCACGGGAGCACGACCCTGCTCCGCCCGTGAGCCCGCCGTGCGGATGACCTTCGAGCCCATCCGCTTGCAGGTTCGAGGCCGTGCGACACCGTGTGCGCTGACTCGCCCCTTAGACAAGGGAGGCCGCCCGTGACATGTTAGCAAGCATGTACGGGACATCCCACCCACTCTCCCCTCCCGTTCGACTCGGAACGCGACCACGTTCTGGGTCCGCCCGACGCCGAGATGACGCTGGTCGAGTACGGCAGCTACGCCTGCCGCCACTGTCACGCGGTTCACGAGGTCGTCGAGGGGCTGCGCAGCCGGTTCGGCGAGCGGATGCGGTACGTGTTTCGGCACCTGCCCGTCGCCGGCAGCGAGGACGCGGTCCGCGCCGCCGAGCTGGCGGAGTACGCGGCGGAAACGACCGGACGGTTCTGGGAGGTTCACGAGGCGCTGATGGAGCGCGGGCCGGCGTTCGCCGAGGGCGACTTCGAGCGGATCGCGCGGGAGTTCGACCTGCCGCCGAGCGACGCGGCGCACGAGCCCGCGTTCGCGGCGGCGCAGGCGCGGGTGCGCGAGGACGTCGAGAGCGCGCGGCGCAGCGGCGTGCGGGTGACGCCGACCTTCTTCATCAACGGCCGCCGCTATGCGGGCACCTGGGACGAGAGCTCGCTGGCCGACGCGATGCTCGGCTCGCTCGGGCATCGCATCCAGTCCGCCGCGTTCGAGTTCGTTCGCTGGGGGCCGTCGTCGGGGCTGCTCCTGGGGCTGGCGACGGTGCTCGCGCTGGTGCTCAGCAACTCGCCCCTGCGGCTCGGCGTTCCAGTCGTGGTGGGAGACGCACGCTGGGATTCCAGTGGGGCGCATCCACGTTCGCGCTGTCGCTGCTCGACTGGGTCAACCACGGGCTCCTGACGATCTTCTTCTTCGTCGTCGGGCTCGAGATCAAGCGCGAGTTCACCGTCGGCCACCTGGCGAGCTTTCGATCGGGCGCGCTTCCGGTGATCGCCGCGCTGGGCGGCATCGTCCTGCCGGCGGTCATCTACGCGTCGATCGCGCCGCCGGACCTGAGGCACGGGTGGGGCATCCCGATCGGGACCGACACCGCCTTCGCGGTCGCGCTGATCGTGTTGCTCGGCGACCGCGTCCCCATCGAGCTGCGCGTGTTCCTGACCGCGGCGGTCATCATCGACGACATCGTGGCGATCGTGGTCATCGCGCTGTTCTACACCGGCGAGATCGACACGCGCTACCTGATCGCCGGCGGCGCGGTGACCGCGCTGCTGGTCGTGCTCAACCGGGCCGGCGTGTACGGCGCCGCTGCCGTACGCGGTCTGCGGCGTCGTCCTCTGGTTCTTCCTTCACGAGGCCGGGACTGCACGCCACGCTGGCGGGCGTGATCCTGGCCGTGCTCATCCCCACGCGCCCGCCGGCGAACCTGAACGCGCTGCTGGCGCAGGCGGCGACGGTGATCCACCTGGAGGACCGCCACACCGGCGAGGCGATGCGGCCCGGGCCTTCCGAGCCGGCGCTGCGCGCGCTGGATGCGATCCACGCCCGGATCGAGTCGCCCGCCGACAAGCTCCTTCGGTCCGTCGAGCCGTGGTCGAGCTACGTGGTGCTGCCGATCTTCGCGCTGGCGAACGCGGGCGTCGCCTGGTCGCTCGGCGTGTTCCAGGGCCACGGACGATCTGATGCTCGCGATCGTGCTGGGGCTGGTCGTCGGGAAGCCGATCGGCATCGTGGCTGGCCGCGTGGCTCGCGGTGCGCAGCGGCATCGCCGTGAAGCCCGACGCCTATTCGTGGCGTCAGTTGTGCGGCGCCGGCGCGCTCGGCGGCATCGGATTCACGATGTCGCTGTTCATCGCGGGCGAGGCGTTCCCCGACCCGGCGGACTACGCCGCCGCCAAGATCGCGATCTTCCTCGCCTCGCTGACGGCCGCGGCACTGGGTGTGGCGATCCTGTGGCGCAAGTCCGGAGCGAGCGACCTGCCCAACCGGTGAGTGAGGCGGGTATCGACCGGATGCGCGAAGCGCCGAACTCCGGTAATCAAGGAATTCGGCGCTTCGCGTTCCATCGGGGCGCCCGGATTTGAACCGGGGACCTCCTGCTCCCGAAGCAGGCGCGCTAACCGGGCTGCGCTACGCCCCGTCGTGGGAGGCGTGAATGTAATCGGGCGATCCTGGTTTCGCAGCCCTGCATCACGCTGGTCTTTGGAGGTTTGATCCGTGCTTTGAGCGGCTCAATCGGGGACGGTGGCCGGGGCTTCCCCGCTGAATGTCTCCACGTACGGCTCGAAGTCCGGATAGTACGGCAGGCCGAAGGGCTCCACGAACCGGCGGCAGCTCGCGATCTCCTCGGGCCCGACCCGGTCCTTCCACCGGTCCACCTGGACCGCTGCCGGCCGGTGGAGCGAGTAGGTCATGCTGTCGCCTTCGACGTTGCCCTTCCGGATGCCCCGCTCCGCCTCCGCGGTCCACTCCATGTCCAGCAGTTCGTAGAGCTGCTCGAACCGCGCGAGCGGGTCGGCGCAGAGCCACTCGTACGCCACGATCCGCCGGCCCCCGTCGGCCCGGGTCTGGCGGTGGATCACGTGCACCGTCGCCCCCCAGAGCGCGCCGGCCCGCTCCCAAAACGTCCGTGCCGAATTGATCAGGTCCACGAAGGGATGCAGGTGGTCCACGATCAGCCGCTGATTGTCGAGCAGGGCCGCAGGTTTCGGCTCCCAGCCCAGCCGCTGCCAGCTGGCGAATTGTCCGCACGGATGGCGGAGCACGCAGAGCTGTGAGGCCCGCGGCACATTCGCGCTGAACCAGGCCAGGTTGAGGTTGGCGAAGACCAGCTTGAGCAGCACGTGCTGTTTGCGGAAGAAGAGGAAGGGAAACCGCTCGCCGAGCCATCGGCCCCGGCGGCCCAGGAGGGCCAGCAGCGGACCCGGGTCCTCCTTCATGGTGAATGCGGTCGCCACCTGACCCTGGCAGGCGCGGGTCATGAGACGGCGATAAGCGGGATCGTCGTTGGTCGCGGTCAGATAGAGGTGAACGAACCGCTGTTCCGCCTCAGGCACGCGATCGAAGTTGTCAGGCTCGCGATAGTAGGTGAAATCGGGCGCGAAGGAGAGGCACTTGGCCAGCCAGCTGGTGCCGCTGCGGGGAAAGCCTGCGACGATCACACACCGGCGGTCGGGCATGGAGGCACCTTGGGAGGACCCGTCGGGCCATGGGGGATGGGCAAAGGAAAGAGCGAGACCACAGCGTGGCGCTCGCCCGATTCACTGCTTGCTGATGCGCCCTGAGGGACTCGAACCCCCAACCTTTTGATCCGTAGTCAAATGCTCTATCCAATTGAGCTAAGGGCGCATGCCGATGGGCGGTACAAGACTCGAACTTGTGACCTCCACGATGTCAACGTGGCGCTCTAACCAACTGAGCTAACCGCCCCTGGGAGGGCGGAACGGCGGACAGCGGTCGGGCGGAGAATTCGTCCGCCCATCGCCGTTCCGCCGTTCCGACCACTATAGCGGGGGTGGGATTTGAACCCACGACCTCCGGGTTATGAGCCCGGCGAGCTACCAGACTGCTCCACCCCGCGACGTTTGACTGCTGTTCCGGCCGCCTGCCTCGGTTCACGACCAGAGCGGGAAACGGGACTCGAACCCGCGACCCCAACCTTGGCAAGGTTGTGCTCTACCAACTGAGCTATTCCCGCGACAATCTAACCGATCCTGTGCGCCACATCCACCGCCGTCCGAACCACCCACGCCCTCACCGCCCCGCATCAGCCGCCGATTTCAGTGGAGGCGAGGGGGATCGAACCCCTGACCTCGTGAATGCCATTCACGCGCTCTCCCAACTGAGCTACGCCCCCTGTATTATTGTGCGCCCTTGGGCGCCGCGGCAGCACGAAAACCTAGCGGTCGGGAGCGTGAGCGTCAAGCGCATCCTCTGTGGCGCGATGGGGATATAATGAGACCATGAGAAAGAAGAAGTCCGACGGTCAGGATCAGCCCGCCCGCCCGTCGCAGCGCCCCGCCGACACTTCCCCGGAGCCGCTCTCCGCTGATCTGACGACCGCGGAAATCCTGGCCCAGACCCCGCCGTCGAAGCCCCGCAAGCCCCGCAAGCGAGACACCGCCAAGAGCCTCGGCGTGTTCGATGCCGACGGCGACATCCTCGACCAGTACCTCTACGAGGTGAGCCAGACCCCGCTGCTGACCGCGCAGCAGGAAGTGGCCATCGCCCGGAAGGTGAGGGCAGGGGACGAGGAGGCCATGCAGGAGCTGGTGAAGCGGAACCTGCGCTTCGTCATCTCCGTGGCCAAGAAGTACCAGAACCGGGGCATGGCGCTCACCGACCTCATCGGCGAAGGCAACGTCGGGCTCCTGATCGCCGCCCGGAAGTTCGATCCCGACCAGGGCGTCAAGTTCATCTCCTACGCCGTCTGGTGGATCCGACAGTCGATCCTGGCCGCGCTGGCCAGGCAGGGACGCACGGTGCGGGTGCCGCTCAACCGCACCGCCGACCTCTCCCGGATCATCCGCACCGCGGAGACGCTGCGGCAGGATCTCCAGCGCGAGCCCACGCCCGAAGAGCTCGCGGCGGCCACCGGTCTCGCCCTGGACGTGGTGCAGTCGCTCGCCGCGCTCAACACCAGCGAGGTGCGGCTCGACGCGCCGCTCGATCCGGACGGCGAGCGCTCCCTGATCGACCGCTTCATCGCCGACGAGCAGGGTGATGCCGAAGCGCAGGCGATGGACCGGTTCCTCTCCGAGGAGATCGACCGCGCCCTCCGTACCCTGCAGCCGCGCGACGCCAAGGTGTTGCGTCTGTACTTCGGACTGGATGGGGGCCGCGAGCACACCCTCGAGGAGATCGGCGGCATGCTCGGCGTCACCCGCGAGCGGGTCCGCCAGCTCAGGGACCGCGCCCTCAAGCGCCTCCGGGAAGGCGAGATCGGCCGGGCGCTGGCCAGCTTCGCGGCGTAGGCATCCGCCCTTCCGCCCTTCCGCCCGCGTCTCTAGCTTCCCCTCGTGTCGCCCGCCGTGGCATCCCGTGCAGCCGCGCGGGACGGATTCGTCGCGCATGTAGGCCGCCGCAGCCTCGAAACCGCCCGCGCACTCGCCGACGTTCAGACCTGGGGTCCGCTCCTGATCGGCCAGATGCGCCGGCTGGGGGTGGACTCGGTCCCCATCGCGCTCTTCATCGCGGTCTTCACCGGCATCGTCCTCTCGCTCCTCTCGTCCTACATCTTCACCGGCACGGTCCCGCTCTACTTCGTGGGAGCGCTGGTGGGGAAGACGATCATGATGGAGCTGGGGCCCGTCCTCACCGGGATGGCGCTGGCCGGCCGCGTGGGCGCCAGCATCGCCGCCGAGATCGGCACCATGAAGGTGACGGAGCAGGTGGACGCGCTGGAGACCCTGGCCTACGACCGGTACTCCTACCTCGTCGTGCCCCGGGTGCTGGCGGCGACGCTGATGTTCCCGGTGATCACCGCCTTCGCGATGTTCGTGGGAGTGGCCGCCGGATGGATCACCGCGATCAACCTGCTGGATCTGTCGACGCCCGAGTTTCTCAAGGGCCTCAAACAGTTCTATCGATTCAAGGACATCTGGTTCGGGCTGGTAAAGAGCGCCAGCTTCGGTGGGGCGGTGGCGCTGATGGGCTGCCTCCGCGGCCTCGACGCGCAGGCGGGCGCGGCCGGCGTCGGGCTCTCGACCACCCGGGCCGTGGTACTCGGCTGCGAGGCGATCCTGGTGCTGGACGCGTTCTGGGCGCTGGTGCTGCTGTGAGCCGCACCCCGCCGCGATGATCGTCCTCGACAACCTCACCAGGGCCTTCGGGGCGAAGCAGGTCCTCCGCGGGGTGTCGCTGGAGGTGCCAGGCGGACGCAACACCGTCGTCATCGGAGCCTCCGGGAGCGGCAAGAGCGTCACCCTCAAGCTCATCGTCGGACTGATCGAGCCCGACGGCGGCTCGGTCGAGGTAGACGGCGAGGTGGTCCACCTGATGGATCGGAAGCGACTGGCCGAGCTCCGCGGACGGGTGGGCTACGTCTTCCAGTTCGCCGCGCTCTTCGACTCCATGACCGTCGCGGAGAACATCCGGCTCGGCCTCGTGAAGCGGAAGCTGGACGAGGCGACCATCCGCGAGCGCATCGACGAGAGCCTCGCCGTGGTCGAGCTGCCGGGCGTCGAGGACAAGTACCCCGCGGAGCTCAGCGGCGGCATGCGGAAGCGGGTCGGCATCGCCCGGGCGATCGCCCTGAAGCCGCGCTACATTCTCTACGACGAGCCGACCACGGGCCTCGACCCGATCACGTCGGCCGTCATGGACCAGCTGATGATCCGGACCCGCGACCTCGGGGTCACCGGCCTGGTCGTCACACACGACATGCGCAGCGCCTTCAGCGTGGGTGACCGCATCGCCATGCTGCACGAGGGCACCATCCGGCAGGTCGGGAGCCCGGACGAGATCCGGGCGACCGACGACCCGGTGGTGCGCCAGTTCATCGAGGGCCGGCCCGGATCACCCGCTCCGGCGCCGGCGTGGAGGGTGGAATGAGGCGAAGCAACGAATTCGCGGTGGGACTGGCGGTGCTGGCCGCGCTGGCGCTGGTCATCGGCGGCGCGCTCTGGCTGAGCGAGACCGACGTGAATCAGAAGGAGACGACCTACACCGCGCGCTTCCGGACCGTGGGCGGCCTCGGCGTGGGCGCGCCGGTGACGCTCCGCGGGGTTCGAGTCGGCCGGGTGGAAAGCATTCGGCTCGCGGCGGACGAGTGGGTGGAGACCGAGCTCACGGTGGACCGCACCGTGGAGCTGCCCGCCAAGCCCGCCGTGATCTCGGCGGCGGCGAGCCTGTTCGGCGAATGGAGCGCGAACGTGGTCTCGTTCGAGCCGCTCCCCAGCGATCCGATCGTCCGGAACGCGCTGGTCGAATCCGATCTCGCCGGCGGCGAGGCGTGGCCGGGTGCCACGCTCCCCGACATCGGCCAGCTGACCGCGCAAGCCAGCCGTATCGCCGGTGACGTGGGCGACATCACCGCCCGGATCGGCCAGGCTTTCGACAGCACCGCCCTCAAGAACCTGCAGCAGAGCGTGAAGGACCTGGCGGCCATCTCGCAGCGCATGGTGGTCTTCGCCGACGCGCAGACTTCGCGCATCGACCGGGTGAGCAGCAATGTGGCCACCACTTCCGACGCTTTCGCCGGGGTGGCGCGCACCTTCCAGCAGGCGGTCTCCCGGCTCGATACCGCCACCAGTGGTGGCCAGCTCCAGGACATCCTCGCCAACGGCGCGGCCTCGAGCGCCGATCTGCGGCAGGCGGCCGCCGACATGCGTTCGGTGATGACGGCCGCGCGCGAGAACCAGACCAGCCTGGTCCGGGTGATGCAGCAGGCCGACTCCCTCATGACCCGCATCCAGCAGGGGAACGGCACCCTCGGCATGCTCGCCACCGACTCGACGCTCTATCGCGAGGCCACGGCGACGGTGATCCAGTTTCGCGAGCTGCTCACCGACATCCAGGCGCAACCCCGGAAGTATCTGAAGATCTCGGTGTTCTGATGAGCAAGCGGAAGGCCGAGCTGGAGGTGAGTGCGGGAGGGATCGTGTTCCGGCGGATCGACGAGGCCGGGCCGCGCTACCTCCTGATCAAGGACTCCTACGACAACTGGGGCTTCCCCAAGGGCCACCTCGAGAACGGGGAGTCACCCGCCGAGGCCGCGCTCCGGGAGACCTCGGAGGAGACCGGCCTCGGCGGCCTCATCCTGCAGGGCCCGATCCGCGTCATTGACTGGCACTTCCGCTTTCGGGGCCGCCACATCCACAAGTATTGCCACTTCTTTCTGCTCGAGAGTCCCGCGGGCGATCCGTGTCCCCAGGTGGACGAGGGCATCACGGCGTGCCAGTGGCGCACTTTCGAGGAAGCACTGGACGCACTGAGCTACGATAACGCGCGCGGCGTGCTGAAACGGGCAGGGGAGATGGTGCGCACGCTGGTCGCGATCGGCGCGGGAAGGCCGGCGCGGCCGCCGGAGTGAAGGGTGGCCGCCATCGCGACGTTACTGGAGAGTCGAACCGCTCTCGCGGCGCTCAGACGGACACTGCCGAAGGGTGGCCCGCGGCTGGTGTCCTGCCGGAGCGCCGCCGGTCTCAGGCGGGTGCTGGAGAGCCGGTTGGTGGACGCGGTGGTGCTGGGCCCTCACGCGACGCTCCTCGTCGATCTGGCGGAGCTCCGCAAGCGGCTCCCCGGCGTGCCGGTCGTCGCCTTCGCCGCGTTCCGGCCTGACGACGGCGAGCTTCTGATGGCATGCCGCAAGCACGCCGTGCCGGTCGCGGTGGAAGGGGTAGATGACGCTGTGGTGGGCGACATGGTGGTGCGCGCGTCGCTCACGGCGGAACGGCGTCGCCAGCTGGCCGAGGCGCCCCGCATGCTTCGGCTCACCGAGCCCCTGCAGCGCTCCGCCTGGAGCGTCCTCCTCGGCGAGGTCGAGCGCCCGGTCCGCACCACCGACCTGGCGCGTCGCCTGGCGGTGAGCCGCGAACACCTCTCCCGGCAGTTCGGGGCAGGTGGCGCTCCGAATCTCAAGCGGGTGATCGACCTCACCCGGATCGCCTGCGCCGCCCAGCTGCTGGCCAATCCCGGTTACACCATCCCCACCGTGGTCCGACTGCTGCATTTCGCCTCTTCGAGCCACCTGAGCGGCACCGCCCGCCGGATCGCCAACGTCTCCTCCGGCGGGCTCGGCACCCTGGGGCCCCGGGGCGTCCTGCTGGCCTTCGTGCGCGGCAACACTCGGAGCCGGACCTGAGGGCTACCGGAGAGGCCGCAGAGGGTGACATCGGGGGCCCGATCCGTTAGCCTCGTCAGTCTTGCCTGTCCCACCCTTTTGTGATTAATTTCACAAGCTGGTCCATAACGGCATCCACTCAGCCAGGGCACCCGAACACATGGCCACTGACTCTACCCTCCGTCCCGGCGAACTGAAGAGCATCCTCCTCCGCGAGATTCAGGCGGCGGACCTGGGCGCGGACGACGTCTCCGAGGTCGGGACGGTGCTCGAAGTGCGCGACGGCGTCGCCCGGATCTACGGTCTCAATTCCGCGGTCGCCAGCGAGATGCTGGAGTTCACCGCGCAGGAGACCGGCGAGACCGTGGCGGGGCTGGTCCTCAACCTCGAGGAAGACAACGTCGGCGCCGCCATCATGGGCGACTACCTGAAGCTGAAGGAAGGCGATCAGGTACGGCGCACCGGGCGACTGCTCGACGTGCCGGTGGGTCCCGCGATGCTGGGCCGGGTGGTGGACGCGCTGGGCCGGCCGGTGGACGGTCGGGGCGAGATCAAGACCAGCATGACGCGGCCGGTCGAGATGGTGGCGCCGGGCATCATCGTGCGGCAGCCGGTCAAGGAGCCGCTGCAGACCGGCATCAAGGCGATCGACGCGATGATTCCGATCGGCCGGGGCCAGCGGGAGCTGATCATCGGCGACCGCGGCACCGGCAAGACCGCGATCGCGGTGGACACGATCCTCAATCAGCGCGACGCCGGCGTGGTCTGCGTCTACGTCGCCATCGGGCAGAAGCGCTCGACCGTCGCGACGGTGGTGGAGCGGCTCCGGGAGAGCGGCGCGATGGAGTACACCATCGTCGTCGTCGGCCTCCGCTTCCGATCCGGCGCCGCTCCAGTACATCGCGCCCTACTCCGGCTGCGCCATCGCCGAGTACTTCATGTACGAGGAGGGGAAGGCCACCCTCTGCGTCTACGACGACCTCTCCAAGCAGGCCGCGGCGTACCGTCAGCTCTCGCTGATTCTGCGCCGCCCGCCGGGCCGTGAGGCGTATCCGGGCGACGTGTTCTACCTGCACAGCCGGCTGCTCGAGCGGGCGGCGAAGATCTCCGAGGACAAGGAGCTGGTGAAGTTCGACGACCGGATCAAGAAGCCGGGCGGCTCGCTCACCGCGCTCCCGATCATCGAGACCCAGGCCGGGGACGTCTCCGCCTACATCCCCACCAACGTCATCTCGATCACCGACGGGCAGATCTTCCTCACCACCGACCTCTTCTTCTCCAACTCCCGCCCCGCGGTGGACGCCGGCATCAGCGTCAGCCGGGTGGGCGGCAACGCCCAGATCAAGGCGATGAAGCAGGTCGCCGGCCCGCTCCGGCTCTCGCTGGCGCAGTTCCGCGAGCTCGAGGCCTTCGCCCAGTTCGGCTCGGACCTCGATGCCGCCACCCAGCGCCAGCTCGCCCGCGGCGCGAGGCTGGTCGAAGTGCTCAAGCAGCCGCAGTACCAGCCGGTGCCGGTTGAGAAGCAGGTGGCCATCATCTACGCGGTCACCAACGGCCACCTCGACGACGTCAAGGTTCCGCACATCCGTCAGTGGGAGCGAAATTTCCTCGACTATCTCGAGGCCTCGCACGGGCAGGTGTTGAAGGACATCAAGACCAAGAAGACGCTCGACGACGACATCACCAACCGGCTCAAGGCGGCGATCGCCGCGTTCAAGCCGCTCTTCCAGGCCGACTGATGGCCAAGGGCCGCGCCCTCAAGGGGCGGATCCGCTCCGTCCAGAACACCCGCAAGATCACGCGGACCATGGAGCTGGTCTCCACGTCCAAGCTGAAGCGCGCCCAGGACCGCGTCATCGCCGCGCGTCCCTACGCCCAGGCGTTGCGCGACGTGCTGGCCGATCTGATCACGCCCGAGCTCGCCGAGCGCTTTCCGCTCCTCCGCCGGCCGGCGGCGCCGGGGAAGGGCGGTCCCACCCGGGCGGCCGTGGTGCTGCTGACCTCGAATCGCGGGCTCGCGGGCGCGTTCAACTCGAACCTGATCAAGGAAGCGCGCCGGCGGGTCGAGGCGCTGGAGTCGCAGGGATACACGGTCGAGATGCACGGCGTCGGCAAGAAGGGCATCGGCTTCTTCCGCTACCTGGGTCGCAAGTTCGCGCTGGAGCGGCTGGACATCGGTGACAAGCCCACCGCCGACCACGCGGCCGAGATCGCGGAGCCGCTGATCGCGGCCTTCTCGTCCGGCGAGCTCGCGAGCGTGGATCTGGTGCACGCGAAGTTCGTGAGCGCGCTGACCACGCCGCCGACCACTACCCGCATCCTCCCGGTGGAAACAGTGGCGGACGGGCGGAAGGACGGAAAGGCGGAAGGCTCGGGGCGCTCGCGGGACTACATCCTCGCGCCCGAGCGCCGAGGCGATCCTGGAGCAACTGCTGCCGCTCTACGTCCGGAACGCCGTGTATCGCGGCCTGGTGGAGACCGCGGCCGCGGAGCACGGCGCCCGCCGGACGGCGATGAAGAACGCCACCGACAACGCGGGTGAGATCCTCGAGGTGCTCAAGCGCACCTACAACCGCCAGCGGCAGGCGGGCATTACCCAGGAGATTGCCGAGATCGTGGGCGGAGCGGCGGCGCTGCAGGGGTAGGCGGAACGAGGCGGAAGGCCGGAAGCGACGGAATGTTCCGCCCGTCCGCCGAACACTGAGGCAGGCACTCGAGAGGAATCCTGTACATGGCAACTGCGATCGCAACCGAAAAGAAGAAGGCCGCCGGCGCGGGCACCCGCAACGTGGGCCGCGTCGTCCAGGTCATCGGCCCGGTGCTCGACGTGGAGTTCGAGCCCGAGCATCTCCCGGAGATCTACAACGCCCTGGAGATCGAGGACAGCAGCGGCGGCTTCCCCGTGCGGCTCACCGCCGAAGTGCAGCAGCACATCGGGCAGAACCAGGTGCGCGCGGTGGCCATGAGCACCACCGACGGCGTGACCCGCGGGATGAAGGTCACCGACACCGGGAGCGCCATCACGGCACCGGTCGGGGCCGCGGCGCTCGGGCGCATCCTGAACGTGCTGGGCGAACCGGTGGACGGCGGCCCGCCGCTGCCCAAGGACGTCGAGCGCTGGCCGATCCACCGCGAGACCCCGAAGTTCACCGACCTCGAGCCCAAGACCGAGGTGTTCGAGACCGGCATCAAGGTCATCGACCTGATCGCCCCGTTCGTGAAGGGCGGCAAGATCGGCCTCTTCGGCGGCGCGGGCGTCGGCAAGACGGTGGTCATTCAGGAGCTGATCAACAACGTCGCCAAGGGCCACGGCGGCAAGTCGGTCTTCTGCGGCGTGGGCGAGCGGACCCGCGAGGGGAACGACCTCTACCTCGAGTTCCAGGAAGCCAAGATCCTGGAGAACGTCGCCCTGATCTACGGGCAGATGAACGAGCCGCCCGGCGCCCGCCTCCGGGTCGGACTCACCGGCCTCACCATCGCCGAGTATTTCCGCGATGTCGAAGGCCAGGACGTGCTGCTCTTCATCGACAACATCTTCCGGTTCACCCAGGCCGGCTCCGAGGTGTCCGCGCTGCTCGGCCGGATGCCGAGCGCGGTGGGCTACCAGCCGACGCTGGCCACCGAGATGGGCGATCTCCAGGAGCGGATCACCTCCACCACCAAGGGCTCCATCACCTCGGTGCAGGCGATCTACGTGCCGGCCGACGACCTGACCGACCCGGCACCCGCCACCGCGTTCGCCCACCTGGACGCCACGGTGGTGCTCTCCCGGGCCATCTCCGAGCTCGGCATCTACCCCGCCGTGGACCCGCTCGACAGCTCGAGCCGGATTCTCGATCCCCAGTTCATCGGCGAGCGGCACTACAACGTGGCCATCGGGGTGCAGCGGACGCTGCAGCGCTACAAGGCGCTGCAGGACATCATCGCGATCCTCGGGATGGACGAGCTGTCGGAGGAGGACAAGCAGATCGTGGCGCGAGCCCGGCGGGTGCAGCGGTTCCTCTCGCAGCCGTTCTTCGTGGCGGAACAGTTCACCGGCTTCCCCGGCAAGTACGTCAAGCTGGAGGAGTCGATCGCCAGCTTCGAGCGGGTGCTGTCGGGCGAATTCGACCATCTCCCGGAGCAGGCGTTCTACATGGTCGGCGGCATCGATGAAGCCGTCGCGAAGGCCGAGAAGCTCGGGAACTCGTGATGCAAGTCACGGTTATCTCCCCCGATGCGGCTATGTTCGACGGTGAGGCTGACGCGGTGGTTGCGCCGGCGTATGATGGCGAGGTGGGCATCCTGCCGAACCACGCACCGTTCATGACGCTCCTGGGCGCGGGAACGCTCACCATCCGCCGCGCGGGTGGCGTCGATCGATTCGCCGTCCGCGGTGGCTTCCTCCAGGTGGTAGACAACCGAGTCCGTGTCGTCGCCGAACACGTCAAAGGAGAAGCTCATGTGTCGTAGTCTCTGTGGGGGAGTGCTGGTGCTCGCCGCCCTGCTCGGGATGGCCGCTCCGGCCGCCGCCCAGGAAACCGGGACGCCCATCTTCCGCGCCCCGTATCGCGCCTTCGAAAGTCACGAGTTCGGCGCGTCTTTGTCCGATCCTGAGAGCGCCAGCCTTGCGCTCGAGGGCTTCTACCGGTACGGCAAGGGTCAGAACGACTTCGGGCTCCGGGGCGGGTTCGCCGATTCCGACGGGAGCGACACGATCTTCCTCATCGGCGGCGACTTCCGCACCCAGATCCTGACTTACAGCGAGAGCTTCCCCCTCGATGGGGCGCTCACCTTGGGCTTCGGTGGCATCTTCGGCGAGGGCGACGACGTGTTCCTCCTGCCGGTCGGCCTCAGCCTGGGCCGGCGGTTCGACGTGGAGGGCTCCTCCACCACGTTCGTCCCTTACGTGCATCCGAACATTATCCCGACCTTCGGGGGTGGCGACGACGACATCCAGTTCGCCCTAGGCCTGGGGGTGGACGTACGGTTCAGCGAGCGCTGGGCCATCCGGGCGAGCGGCGGTCTGGGCGATATCGAAGGCGTGGGCATCAGCGTGGCCTATATCCGCTAGGCTCAGCCGCAGGGATTCCGATCGAGCTGGACCAACGCCCGGCCGCATACGCGGCCGGGCGTTACCGTTGTCCCCCGTGACTGTGCTCACCCCCAATGGGCGAGGCCGCCCACCGACCCCACGCATTCTACGCCCTATACTGCTGGTCCTGACCCATGGGCCGGGTGAATCGGACTGCGGCAGCGTATCGCGAGGACTCCTTTCTAACGGGGACTTAGAACTCATGCGGAATCTGACAGGATTGTGGGCGGGCATGCTCGTGGCCGGAGCGGTGACGATCACCGCGGCCTGCAACGAGACCCGGGAGACCGGCAGCGTGACCTCCAAGTCCGGGGGCGCCAGCTCCGACGCGCCGGCGGCCGAAGCCGTCGAGGAGCGCGATCACGCGCTGATCCGGGCTGTCAACGCCATCCCGGGCCAGGCGGCCGTGACGATCTACGCGGGCGACAGCGTCGCGTTTACGGACGTGGGCTACAAGAAGGCCACGGGGTACGAAGAGATCGCCGATGACCGCTTCAACTTCCAGATCAAGTCCGGCGACGCGCCCAAAGGCGATGCGCTGGCATCGAACCGTGAGAACCTCCAGGACGGCGGGCACTATACGTGCTCGCTCTCCCCTCCGAGGATCCCGACGATCAGAACCTCCGGGTCCTCGATGACGACCTCAAGCCGATGACTGACGGGAAGGCCCGGGTCCGGTTCATCAACGGAATGGCCGGCGATACCGATGTCGATCTGTTCGTGCGCGGGCAGGAAGATCCGCTGTTCGACGGCGTGAACTTCAAGGCCGAAGCGGGCTGGAAGGAAATCGACCCCACGTCCGGAACGCTGGTCGTGAGGCCCGACAACAAGGAGACCACTCTGGCGAGCCTCGCGAGCACCAAGCTCGAGGCGGGGAAGAGCTACACCTTCGTGCTGGTTGGAAACGCCGGGAAGCACGACATCGTGAAGATCGAAGACGCCGTCGCGGTGCAGCCGCAGTAGCTTGACGATCTTCAGCTCGCGATCACATCCCGGCGCCCGGCCGCAGAACACCGCGTCCGGGCGTCAGCGTTTCCCGCTCAATCACCCCTCCGCCGACTCACCCCGGTGACCGCTGCTCTCTGGGCCCTGTTGGGCGGGGTGCTGCTGGTATTCATGGCCATCGGCAGCACGCTCCTCAAGCGCCTGCCACTGACCAGTGCCATGGTCTTCCTGGCCGTCGGAGTGGCGGTCGGACCGGGGGGGCTCGGGTGGCTCGACTTTTCGCTCGTCTCGCACAGCCGGCTCCTGGAGCATGTTGCCGAGGCGGCCGTCGTGATCTCACTGTTCACCGTCGGACTCAAGCTCCGGGTGCCGGCTGCCGATCCGCGGTGGCGAGTGCCGCTCCGGCTCGCGGTCGTCTCGATGGTGCTCACCGTGGGGATGGTGAGTGCGGCCGGGGTCTTCCTGCTCGGTTTGCCGTTGGGCGCCGCGGTCCTGCTGGGCGGCATCCTGGCACCCACCGACCCGGTCCTCGCATCGGACGTCCAGGTCAGAAATCCGTGGGAGCCTGAGCGGCTCCGGTTCGGCTTGAGCGCCGAGGGCGGGCTGAACGACGGCACGGCATTTCCGTTCGTCATGCTGGGGCTCGGGCTGCTCGGCGCTCACGACCTCGGTCCCGGGCTGTGGCGCTGGCTGGCGGTGGATGTGGTGTGGGCCGTGGCCGTCGGCGTGGCGATCGGCGGTGCGCTTGGCACCCTCGTGGGCCGATTGATGCTGTACCTTCGCCGCGAGCACCGGGAAGGGCTTGGCGCCGAGGAATTTCTGGCCCTTGGACTGATCGCCCTGGCCTATGGTGCGGCGGTGGCAGTGGGTGCCTACGGGTTCCTCGCCGTCTTCGCGGCGGGGTTGGCGTTCCGGGGAGTGGAGTCACGCGAGACCGGCACGGACTCATCGGTACCGTCGGTCCCCGCCATGGATGCGCAGGCAAAGGAAGAGCTGGAGACCGATCCGGCACTTGCACCGCGCCAGTTGGCGCACGCGGTTCTCACCTTCAACGAACAACTCGATCGCCTGGCGGAGGTCGTCGTCGTCCTGCTGGTGGGTGCCCTCCTCCCGACTATTCTGCTTTCATCCACCGCCTGGGGAACGGTCGCCCTGCTGTTAGCGCTCATCCGTCCGGTCTCGGTGGTGCTGGGGCTCACAGGGTCAAACACCACCGGTACTCAACGGCGCCTGATGGCGTGGTTCGGGATACGGGGAATCGGCACGATCTACTATCTGACCTATGCCATCAACCACGGTCTTCCCGCCGCGCTAGCTCCCACGCTGACCACCGTCGCATTCCTCGCAGTGGCTGTCTCCATCGTGGTGCATGGCGTATCCGCGACCCCGCTCATGCATCAGTACGGCCGCCGGAACTAGGTACCCCCAGGTATCCGGTGGGCGACCTGGGGAACCGTGTCCGGCTCCGTCAGGACCAGTCCCGGCGGACCTTGCGGTTGGAGACACCAGGAGCTGTTCCTCGACGACGGAGCATGCCGGCGATGAGGGTGCCGGCGCCGGTCAGGGCGGCCGCGCGGAGGTAAGGATTCGGAATCATCCGGCCGAGCGGGCCGGCGAGTCGCCGGGTGAGCCAGCCTGCCGTCAGAAAGCGGAGCATGGGCACGTCCAAGGTTGAGGGTGACGTCGTGCAAGTCACAGTGCACCGCGGGGCCCGGCCGTGGCGATGACGGCGGTCACATCTGCCGTGTGGCACGTTCTCGGCTCGGTTGACATCCTTTGAAGCCCCCGAGTAGGTTGCGGCGCCTTTCGTTGGCCTGATCGCCATTACGCCGCTCGCCGGAGGATCCGCCATGAAACAGGTCGTGTTGGGGGCCCTCGTCGCCGCGTTCCTCGGCGGCACGAGCTCGCTGGCGGCGCAGGTGCGCGGCATTCCGGTGGACAACGCCGGTGTGGCCCGAGGCGTCGGCATCTACGCCGACATCGGATTTCCCAACGACGAGGCGGGCGGTGGTCGCGCGTACGCCCTCACCGGCAAGGCCGGCCTCGGCATGATAGGCTTCACCGGCACGCTGGCCAGCTACGACCCCGAAGGGGCCGACGCCAGTGTCGCGGTGGGCGCGACCGTCAACTACCGGATCTTCGGCGGTCCGCTTGTGCCACTCTCCGTCAACCTGCAGGGCGGCATCGGGTACTACGCTCCCGATACCGGCAGCCCGTTCGATTTCGCGGACTCCGATCTCCACTTCCCGATCGGCGTCGGCTTCGCGCTCACGATCCCCAATCCCGTCCTTGCCATCCGTCCCTGGCTCGCGCCCCGGCTCGACATCACCACCCGCAAGTTCGAAGGGGGCGACAGCAACACCGACACCGAGTTCGGCCTTAGCGGTGGCCTGGAGCTGAACACCCTGAGCGGGTTCGGGCTGCACGCCTCCTACGACGCCGTCTTCCGGGAGGGCGGTACACCCGGCGTGTTCGGCATCGGCGCGCACTACGCGTTCAGGGTGCCGGGCCTGTGAGGCTGCCGCGCCGGGTGCTGCCCGCGCTCCTTCTCCTGTCGCTACTCGCCGGCTGTGCCCAGACCTTCGACGCCACGACGCTGGGCGTGCCCGCCACGGTCTCCACGGCGGCGGGTCAGCCCGCAGAAGGCGATCGCTTCAGCGTGAGCGGCAAGTCGGTCTTCGGATTCTGGGGACTGGTGAAGTACAAGGAGCCTTCGCTCCGGAAGGCGCTCGCGGCTCAGCTGGCGGGCGGAAGCAGTGTCGCCGGCCTCCGGATCCGGGTGCGGAGCCGGTGGAGCGATGTGTTGATCACCGGACTCACCCTCGGTCTCATCGTCCCGCGGTCGGTGACGTTCGAGGGGGTCGTGACGAAATAGCGTCGGCGAGCATCGCGGCCGACCGCCGTGAGGCTCCCCGGCCCGCCTCCACGACCGCCTTGGCCCGTGCGCCCTGGGCCGCCCGCTCCGCCTCGTTGTCGATCCATCCGAGCCACCGCCGCGCCAGGTCCTCGCCCCCCGGCGCACCGCCCTCTCCGACCGCCACTCCTCCGCCCCTCTCCCGCAGAAGGGCGGCGTCACGGCTCTCCGACCAGCGTGGCCCGAACGCGACCGGACGCCCCCAGGCGGCCGGCTCGAGCACCGAATGGAGGCCGGCGCGGCCGAACCCGCCACCGACATAGGCCATGCCTCCCGCTCCGTACAGCGTCGCCAGCGCGCCCACGCGATCCACCAGCAGCAACGCCGCCGGAGCCGTCGCCGCGCTCAGGCGGATCGGCTGGGGAAGTCTCGCGCGTCGAGCGCGCTCGTCCACCGAGGCGAGGTGAGAGGGCGTGGGCTCGTGCGGAACGAGAATGAGGCGAGCCGCGGGGTGGCGGGCCCGCACCCGCGTGAAGGCGTCCAGCAGCACGTCCTCGTCTGCCGGCCAGGTGGACCCTGCCACCAGGGTCGGCGCACCGTCTCCCAGCCTCAACAACGGATCCTTCGCATCCACCTCGCCGATGCGTCGGAGGGCGCTGTCCGCGCGCGGATCGCCCAGGACCTGAATGCGAACCGGGTCCACACCGAGGCGGGCGAGTCGCTCTGCGTCCTCGGGAGAGACGGCGGCGGCATGCCCCACCGCGCGATATCCCGCACGCAGGACCGCCCTCGCCGGCCAACTCAGCCTCCCGCTACCCGGACTCACGGTCGCGGCCACCATGGCCACCGGGATGCCGCGGCTGGCCGAGCGCGTCGCGAGCTCGGGCCAGAGATCGAGCTTGGCGAAGACCAGCAGGCTGGGGGCGAGTGAGTCGAGCATGCGCTCGACCGTGCCCGGCAGATCGTACGGGAGGTAGTCCGCCGCGTCCGCGGGAAGCCGCCGGGCCAGCGGCTCGGCGGAGGAGCTGAAATGGGTGTAGAGGTACTGGGCTGCGGGGAGGAGCTGTCGCAGCGCCAGCAGAACGCTCTCCGCCTGCAGTCCCTCACCCACGGACGACGCGTGCAGCCAGATCAGCGGCCGCGCGCGGTCCCGGCCCGGGCGGCCCAGGCGGTGAGCCGCCCCTCGGCCCCCTGCCGGCCCCGGTGGCCGGTGGCGAGCTTGGGTCCCATCTGCGCGAGCGCGGGCGCGACAAGACTGCCGAACCGGGCCGCGACCCGGTAGACCACCGGCGTGGAAGGCATCGCGAGAATCTAACGGCGACCCGGTTGCCCGACCGGCGGGAAAGTGGCTACAATACAGCACGCAGTCATGTTCCACCTGCTACCGAGGGAGGTGATCCATTGTCTACAGAGTCAAGGGTCGCCTGCGGCTGCTGACGTAGCTGCACGACGTGCCCAGGCGACACTTACCTGGGGGGGCCGCCAAGCGCGGCCCCTTTCTTTTGGGGGCTATTTGGCGGCGGCGGCGCGGGCGCGGAGCTTCTCCGCGTGGATGGAATCGAGGACTTGACGGAAGACCGCCAGCGGCTGGGCGCCGGTGAGGAGGCCGCCCTCGATGTAGAAGGTCGGCGTGCTGCTGGCGCCCGCGCGCTCCGCACCCTCCGCCTCGTAGCGGATCTCCGCCACGGTGGTGCCGGCCTTCACGCACTGCAGCAGCTTGGGCTTCGAGAGGCCGGCGGAGTCCGCCAGCGAGAGGAAGAACGCCGCCGGCTCCTTGAGTGGCGACCAGATCGCCTGGTGGGTGTAGAGCAGGTCGTGGACCGGCCAGAACGCTCCCTGCCGTCCCGCGCAGAGCGCCGTACCGGCCGCCGCGACCGCGTTGGCGTGGATGCTGGTCAACGGGAAATTGACGAACACCCACCGCACCTTCCCCGGCGTGATGTACTCCTTCTCGAGCGTGCGAAACGTCTCCAGCGCGAATTGCCGGCAGTACGGACACTGGAAGTCCGACATCTCGTACACGGTCACCGGCGCCGTCGGCGCCCCCTTCGCCCGTGTGGTCATCGCGCTCGACGACTGCTGGGCCGCCACGCCGGACGGGGCCACGGCCAGCATGACGATCAACGGGAAGGCCGAGAGGCGCATTCAGTATCTCCGGCGCTGCCGGCCGGTGCGGCTCGACAGTAGGATGGTGTCACTCGAGACCGCCACGTTCCAGTACCATTCCGCGTTCGGATCGGTCGCGTCCCAGGAGCGTCCGTATATCCACCAGGGCCCCGGCGGCAGAGAGAAACGGGCCCATCCGTCTCCCCGCGTCGTGTCGGTGCGTGGGTCCTGCCGCCGCCGCACGGCCAGGTTGCGCGTGATGCTGTCGTAGCCACGGTAGGTGCTATCTTCCCAATGCCGGATCAGGGCGCGGAGGCTCTCGCTCCGTTCGATGAACCGAGTGCGTGCCCGGTCGAGCTCGGTGCGGGCGGCTTCGGTGCTCCGCTGCGAGGCGCTGAGGGTGTCGGTCAGCCTCGCGAAGCCGGCGTAGAGCTCCCGATACTCGGGCGAGTTGCGCGGCAGGGAATCGATGTGCCCGCGCAGCCGGTCGAGCGAGTCGCGAAGCCGCTCCGTACGTTGCACCGTGCCCGTGTAATTGACGAAGGGCCCGCGGAACGCCCGGAAGAGGCTGTCGAGAGCGGCGGTGTCCGGGCGAGGCGACCGGGCGGCGGCCTCCAGCGCGGCCAGGACGCTGTCCCGGTCGTAGGGCAGGGCGATCAGCCCCACGCCGGTCACCGGCGTTTCGATCGAGTCGGGGCCGGGGATGGACACGCGGACAGCGACGTCGCGCGGACGGTCGCAGCCGGAAACCGCGGGCGCCACGACGAGCGCCACGACCAGGAACGGGAGTGCTATTGAGCGGGACACCAGCCAAAGCTATCGCGCTCCTGACGGTGCTTCAACTGAGCGCCGGCGTACTCTTCGCGCAGGACTCCCCCGTCAGGGCCCTCTTTCCGGCCCAGCCCACCGGATTCGTGACCGACGCCGCCGGCGTGGTGGATCAGGCGACCGAGGCTCGGATCACCGACCTCGCCACCCGGCTCGAGGCAGCCACCGGCGCGGAGATCGCCGTGGTCACGCTCCCCAGCATCGGCGACCGCGAAGAGGCCGACGTCGCCCGCGAGATCGGCCGCGCCTGGGGCGTCGGCGAAGACGCCGCCGTGGGTGATCCGACGCGCAACGCCGGGATCGTGCTCCTGGTCGTGCCCCGTCAGGAGGGGCGTCCAGGCTCCGGCCGGGTGCGGGTCGAGGTTGGAGGTGGGCTCGAGGGCATCGTCACCGATGTCACCGCCGGCCGGGTTCGCGACCTCATGGGCGAGCGCCTGGCGCGCGAGGACTACGCCGGTGGACTCCAGGTCGGCGTAGAGTCGTTGGCGAGCATTATCGCCCGGGGCCTCGGCGTGAGCGACACCGCCCTCACCAATGCGCGGCCCGTGCCCCAGCCGCGCGGAGGAAATCCGCTCGCCGGCGCGCTTCCCATCCTCTTGTTCATCGCATTCATCGTGATCTCGCGGATGATGAGCGGGGGAGGGCGGGGCGGAAGACGCCGCCGGCGGAACGTATATTGGGGAGGCCCGTGGATCGGCGGCGGGGGTTGGGGTGGCGGGTTCGGCGGCGGCGGTGGTGGTTGGGGTGGCGGTGGGGGATTCGGGGGCTTCGGTGGCGGCGGCGGGTTCAGTGGTGGCGGCGCGGGAGGGAGATTCTGATGCGCGAGTCGGTAGACCGGGTGGTGACGCCGTTTCTCACGCAGGCGGATGCCGTGATCGGAGACGGGTACAGCGCGGTGCTGTACGGCTCGGCGGCTCGGGGCGACTTCATCCCCGGCAGGTCCGACCTGAATCTCATGCTGATTCTCGATGATCTCGCGCCGCGGACCCTCGGCTCGCTGGCCGGTGCCTTCGGCGCCTGGCGAAAGTCGGGGTACGAGCCGCCGCTGATGATCACTCGCGCCGAGTGGGCCCGAGCCACCGACGTCTTCCCCATCGAGATCGTGGACATGCGCTGCGGCTACGAGGTGCTTCGCGGCGCCGATCCGGTCGCCGGCCTGACCGTCTCGTCAGCCGATCTCCGATCGGCCCTGGAGCGCGAATTCCGGGGCAAGCTGATGCGCCTTCGGCAGGGCTATGTCGCCGCCTCGGATGACCCCGCGGCGCTCGGTTCGCTGGCGGGGCGCAGCTCCAGCACGGTGCTGGTCTTGTACCGCGCCCTCCTGGTGATCGTCGATAAGCAGGTCCCGCGCGATCCGCTCGAGCTGGCGGCAGCAGCGTCGGCGGTGGTCGGTATGGATGGTGAGCCGCTGCTCAACGTGGTGCGCCACCGGGCGGACCGGGGATGGCGCTGCCCGCCGGAGGCGTTCACGGGCTACATGGACTCCGTGGCCCGCGCCGCAGGCTTTCTCGATCAACTTCAGCTGGGAGATCAGCGATGACCCGCTCTTCGGCGGTTCCGACGTCCCTTGTCGCGCTCGTGCTGCTCGCGAGCGGCTGTGGCTACAACACGATCCAGACGATGGACGAGGAGGTCAACCAGGCCAAGGGACAGATCGAGGCCCAGCTTCAGCGCCGCGCCGACCTGATCCCCAACCTGGTGGAGACGGTGAAGGGGGTGGCCAAGCAGGAGTCCACGATCTTCACCAGCATCGCGGAATCGCGGGCCCGGCTCTCCGGTGCCGTCCAGTCTGGCGATGTGGGGGAGATGGCCGCCGCGAACCAGGCGCTCACGCAGGGGTTGGGACGGCTGCTCGCCATCGTCGAGAACTATCCGGAGCTGCGGTCCAGCGAGAGCTTCCGCGCACTCCAGGACCAGCTCGAGGGCACCGAGAACCGCATCTCGGTCTCCCGGCAGGACTACAACGCGGTTGTGGGGCGCTATAACGCCTACATCAGGCGCTTCCCCTACAATCTCACGGCCAAGGTGGTCGGCTCGGGGCCCCGTGAGTACTTCGAGGCGGCGCCCGGCACGGAGACGACGCCCCAGGTCAAATTCTAAGGGGAGCTCGTATCGAGCTCCCCTTGAGACCACTGTGTCGAATGGGCCGCGCGGCTAGTCGGTGACGACGTGCTCCGGCAGCACGTAGCGGAGCGGATCCACCGCGCGGCCGTTGACATGGACTTCGTAGTGCAGGTGTGGTCCGGTGGCGAGGCCGGTATTCCCGACCAGGGCGATACGCTGCCCGCGCGACACCCGTTGCCCCTCGCGTACCAGGATCTTGGATGCGTGCGCGAATTTCGTCACCGTCCCGAAGCCGTGGTCGATGACGATCGTGTTTCCGTACCCCGACTCCCACCCCGCGTCGCGTACCACACCGGCGGCGGGCGCCTCGATCGGCGTCCCCAGCGGAGCGGTCACGTCGATCCCTTCGTGCGGCCGGGCGATATGCAGGATCGGATGCGCGCGCATGGACGAGAAGGCGCTGGTCAACCAGCCCTGGGTCGGCATGATGGACGGGGTCGCGGCCAGGCGCTCGGAATGAACGGAGAGGCTGTCCGCCGCTTCCTGGAACGACGAGGCGAGCAGGTTCGCTCGCCGGATGAGTGCGTTCAGGTCCACCCGAATCTCGTTCGACCGGCGAATCACGCCGCCGGCCTCGGCCGCTGCCGGCGCAACCGTGGGACCGCCGATGCCGGCCGCCCGCACCTGAGGGTCGATCGGATCGAGATTGGCCAGGACTCGGATGCGGGCGTCGCGCTGGGAGATGCGGGAGAGGGTGTCCACAAGACCGGTGAGGCGGCCGTTCAGCTCGCCGAGCTGCTGCTCCAACCGTGCATTTTCTTGCGCCAGCTGAGCCGATTTCGAGATGTCGACAGTTCGTGAGATCGTGATATAGCCCACGCAGAGCGCCACACCCGCCGCAAACACCGCTGCCGCCAGTGCCGATTTCACGACTCGATAGGAGACCTCGACGATCTTGGAGGGCTCCGAGTCATGCGGCACCAGGACGACGGTCCAGCGGCGTTTGGCCATTCAGGCTACCTCGAAGAAGTCAGGACCGATTCTCGGATACCACGCTACCAATATGCGGTGCTTCGACTTGAAGCGGCGTGACCGAAGTCACGGTCCTCTGGGCAAAGTGCCCCTCGGCGGGGGCGATGTCAAGCTGCGAATCGCCGGATAACTCGTTGGGTACGAACCGGTTTCCCCGGGCGCGATTCACACCGGCGCCGGTTTGGGGAAAAGCACTTCGGGCCGTTGCGAAGCCAAGCCGGTGACAGGCGGTGCATCCAGCGTGGCCCACTTGGCATCGGCCGGCTTGCCCTCCGCGCCGAGGGACTGCCAGATGCTCGCGGCCTTGCCCGGAATAAATGGCTCGGTCAGGACCGCCAGTCGGTACAGGGTGCGAGCCAGCGCCGCGAGCGCGCTGTTCACCTCGCCCTCGCGACCCTCCTTCGCCAGCTTCCAGGGCGCGACTTGCTGGATGTAGAGATTTGCAGTCGCGACCAACGCCCATGCCGCCTCGGCACCACTGCGAAGATCGTGCGCGTCCATGGCTCGGACGTAAGATTGCACTGCCTCCCGCCCCGCCCGGTCCAGCGTCGTCTCATCCGCCTCCGGTACCACGCCCTCGCGATACTTGGCGATCATCGCGAGCGAGCGTGACACGAGATTGCCGAGACCGTCCGCCAGATCGGCGACGTAGCGCTCGTCGAATCGGTCCCAGCTGAAGTTGCCGTCGGCCTCGAAACCGACTTCCCGCAGGAGGAAATAGCGCAGCGCGTCGGGACCGTGGCGCTCGATCGCGTCGCCCAGCGTCACCGCGGTGCCCGCCGTCTTCGACATCTTGGTCCCCTCCCACTGCACGTAGCCGTGGGCCCAGACCTCCCGGGGCAGCGCCTCACCCGCGGCGAGCAGCATGGCCGGCCAGATCACGCAGTGAAAGCGCGTGATCCCCTTGCCCACCACGTGGAGGTCGGCGGGCCAGAGCCGCTCGTATCCCTCGGCGGGAAAGCCGCTCGCCGAGAGATAGTTGATGAGCGCGTCGAACCAGACGTACACCGTCTGGTCGCGGTCGTCGGGGAAGGGAATGCCCCACGCCTGCCGCTGCCGCGAGACCGAGATGTCCTGCAGTCCGTCCCGCAGCAGGCGCACGATCTCGTTGCGCCGGATCTCGGGCTCCACCCGAAACGTGCCGGTGGTGATCCGCTCCAGCAGCGTGTCACGGTAGCGGCTCAGCCGGAAGAAGTGATTGCGCTCCCTGGTGCGGACCAGCTCCAGCGTCGGGTGCTCGATGCAGTGGCCGTTCTCGATCTGCGCCGGCTGCTTGAACTCCTCGCAGCCGGTGCAATAGAGCCCCTCGTAGTCGCCCACGTAGAGATCGTCGGGATTCCGGCCGCTGAATCCGGCGCAGCAGCTCGGTGACCGCCTCGCGATGGCGCGGCTCGGTGGTCCGGATCCAGTCGTCGTTGCTGACTTCGAGCCGGCTCCAGAACTCGGCGAACCGGTCGGCCATCCGGTCCACCCATGCCTGCGGGCTGTAGCCGTTCTGCTCGGCCGCCTGAATCACCGCCTGGGAGTGCTCGTCCATCCCCATCAGGAAGTGGACCTGGTCTCCCCGGAGGCGGCGATAGCGGGCGATGCAGTCTGCGCCGACCTTCTCCAGCGCGTGGCCCAGGTGGGGATCGCCGTTGGAGTAGTCGATCGCGGTGGTGATGTAGAACTTGGCCATGCGGAAAGGTAATGCGGTGGGAAGGCCTACTCCTGGGGCGCGCCTCCGCTGTCGCGGCCTCGCCGCCGCCGGCGCCGATCGGGCCGCGCATCCGGCCCATTGGTGGGCTCCGGCGCGTCGCAGCAGTGCGCCGCCGTTCGGCGGCGGCCTCGGCCTCCTGCGCGGCGACCTTGGCGCGGTACTCCGCCGTCACCAGCACTTCGCCCAGCCCTTCGACCTCTTCCCTGAGCTGCACCAGCGGGAATGATCCGTGAGCCCTGCTCCTCGCTCCGGAGGAACACCCGCTCGCGGAAGATGTCCACCGCCACCACTCGTTCGGCGCCGAGCGCCGTCCGGATCGTCTTCCCCTCCTTGGGGAATCGCTTGCGGGCGGCGACGTAGAACTCGTGCTCGTACTTGAGGCAGCAGAGCAGGCGGCCGCAGCCGCCGGAGATCTGGGTCGGGTTGAGCGACAGGTGCTGGTCCTTGGCGAGACCGAGGTTGACCGGCGAGAGCTCCTTGAGCCAGGTCGAGCAGCAGTACTCGCGTCCGCAGCGCCCGACGCCCGACAGCCGCGCCGCCTCGTCCCGTACCCCGATCTGCCGCAGCTCGATCCGGGTGCGGAACGTCGAGGCGAGGTCGCGCACCAGGGCGCGGAAGTCCACCCGCTTCTCGGCCGTGAAGTAGATCGTGAGCTTGTTCCGGTCCCACTGCCACTCGGTGTCGCTCACTTTCATCAGCAGGTCGTGCGCCTTCACCCGCTGTACGACCTTCCGCCGGGCGTCGTCCTCGGACCGGCGGATCTCATCGTGCTGCTTGAGCTCGTCGGGGCCCGCCCGGGCCACCACCTGCTTCAGTGGCTCCGGCTCGGCCGCCTCGCCGCCGACGGCGCAGCCGGTGCAGGCGCCGGCGCACTTCTTCTCGGCGACATCGCCCGCCGCGGTGATCCGGCCGAGATCCTTGCCCCGCTCCACCTCGACGATCACCGCCTCGCCGACGCGCAGGGCCTCGTCCCCCGACCACAGGAAGTAGGCCTTTCGGGTGCCCTTGAATCGGACCTCGACGGTTTGGCTCATCAGGCCTCGGAGTAGGCGCCCATCGCGCCGTATTTGTCGGCGCGACGGCGGACCAGCTTCTCGGGACGCAGCTTCTTCAGCTCGGTGACGTGCCGGATGAGCGCTTCCCTGAGCGCCTCGCCGGTCGCGTCCGGGTCCACGTGCGCCCCGCCAACCGGCTCCTTCACGATCTCGTCGATGACCTTGAGGCGCAGCAGGTCGTCGGCGGTGATCTTGAGCGCGTCCGCGGCGCGTTCGCGCTGGCTGGAATCCTTCCACAGGATGGCGGCGCAACCCTCGGGCGATATCACCGAGTACACCGAGTTCTCCAGCATCAGGATCCGGTCGGCGACGCCGAGCGCGAGTGCGCCTCCGGAGCCGCCCTCGCCGATCACCACGGCGACCGCGGGCGTGGGCAGGATGGACATCTCGAGGATGTTCCGCGCCAGCGCCTCGGATTGCCCGCGCTCCTCGGCGCCAAGGCCCGGGTAGGCGCCCGGCGTGTCGATCAAGGTGATCACCGGCGCCGAGAACTTGGCGGCCAGCTTCATCAGCCGGAGTGCCTTGCGGTAACCCTCGGGGTGCGGCATCCCGAAGTTGCGCTTCAGATTCTCCTTGGTATCGCGGCCCTTCTGATGGCCCACCACCATCACCGATGTCCCCGCCAGGCGAGCCCACCCACCGACCACGGCCGGATCGTCGAGGTAGAGTCGGTCGCCGTGCAGCTCGATGAAGTCGGTGAAGATGGTGCTGAGATAGTCCAGGGTGTAGGGGCGGCGGGGGTGGCGGGCAACCATGACCCGCTGAATCGGGGTCAGGTTTCGGTAGATCTCCGCGCGCAGCGATTCCAGCTTGCTCTGCAGCCCCTCCAGCTCGCCATCGATGTCGATCTGGCGCTCGTTCCCGATCCGCTTCAAGTCGTCGATCTGGCGCTCCAGCTCCTGGAGCGGCTTCTCGAACTCCAGCGTATAGGTCGAGGCCATCGAGTCATCCCGCCTTGACGTAGTGGACGGAATCGGCGCCGAGGAGATCGCGCAGAGCCCGAACGAGGTCCTCCTCCGCCGCGACGCGGACGCGGCGGGAGCGGAGGCGGACCGCCTCCCCGTTGCCGTCGCTCCAGTCAATATAGAGCGGCGTGGGACCCGGGTGCGCCGAGCAGAGCGCCGCGACGGCCTGGAGTGCCTCGGGCTGGGGTGCGGTCGGCGGCTCGCCAGCGGAGGCTCAGTGCCAGCGCGCCCGACGTCTTGAGCTCATCCATCCGGCGCGCGGTCTCGACGATGAAAGGCGCGTGATCCTCGCCGCGGTCGCGGTCGCTGTAACCCCCGGTGAGCAGGAGCGATGCATCGGCCACGATCGTCTGATTGAGCTTGGCCCATGCGTCCGGGAAGACGATCGCCTCCGCCGTGCCGTGGAAGTCCTCCAGGACCAGACGCGCGTACTCCTTGCCCGTCTTCTTGGAGATCTGCCGCTTGACCGCGGTCACCACGGCGCCGATGCTGGCCTGGTGTTCGCTCCACTCGCCGAGCGTGGCGGTGGTGCGAGTGCCGAACAACTCCACCTCGTCGCGGTAGCGCTGCAACGGGTGACCGGAGATGAAGAACCCGAGCACCTCCTTCTCCTTCGCCAGCCGTTCCGCCTCGGTCCACGCCGGGATGTCGGGAAGAGCGAGTTTGTTCCGGTGCTCGACGCCTCCCGGCAACGCCTCGCCGAACAGCGAGGCCTGGCCCGCATCGCGGTCCTGCTGCAGCAGCTGCGCCTCGGCCAGCGCCGGCTCCAGCGCCTCGATGAGCTGCTTCCGGTGCCCCCCGAGCGAATCGCAGGCGCCCGCCGCTACCAGGGACTCGAGCACCCGCTTGTTGCAGAGGCGCAGATCGATCCGCTCCACGAATTCGGCGAGGGACGTGATCGGGGAGTCGGCTCGAGCGCCGATGATGGACTCGATGGCTCCCCAGCCCACGTTCCGGACGGCGCCCAGCCCGAAGCGGATCCGCCGGTCGCCCACGACGGTGAACTTGAAGCCCGATTCGTTGACGTCGGGCGGCAGGACCTCGAGATCGAGCTCGCGTGCCTCGTTGATGTACTGCACCACCTTGTCGGTGTTCCCGATTTCCGACGACAACAGCGCGGCCATGAACTCGGCGGGGTAGTGAGCCTTGAGCCACGCGGTCTGGTACGACAGCACCGAGTAGGCAACCGAGTGCGACTTGTTGAAGCCGTACCGGCCGAAGGTCTCGATCTGCGCCGCCAGCTCGTCCACCAGCTTCCTGGGGTGACCCAGGGCCATCGCGCGCTCGCAGAACTTGCCGAGCTGCTGGCGGATCAGCTCCGGATCCTTCTTGCCCACCGCCTTCCGCAGCACGTCGGCTTCGGCGAGCGAGAACCCGGCGAGCACGTTCGCGATGCGCATCACCTGTTCCTGGTAGGTGATGACGCCGTAGGTCGGCTCCAGTATCTCGCGCAGCGACGGATGGGGGTAGCTGACCTTCTCCAGGCCCAGCTTCCGCCGGATAAAGACCGTGTGCATGCCGGCGTCGAGGGGACCCGGGCGGAGCAGCGCGTTCGCGGCGACCAGATCGTCGAATCGGTCGCACTTCATGGCGCGGAGCGTGTCGGTGGCCAGCGGCGACTCGAACTGGAAGATCCCGGCGGTCCGGGCCTGCCGCAGCAGCTCGTATACCTTCGGGTCGTCCAGCGACGACGTATCCATCTCGAGCTTCTGACCGGTGCGCGACTCGATCATCTCGAGCGCGTCGTGGATCACGGTGAGTGTCTTGAGGCCGAGCATGTCCATCTTGAGCATGCCGACCTTCTCCAGCGCGCCCATCTCGTACTGCGTGATGATGGCGTCTTCGCCGTCGGCCGCCGCGCCCGAGCCCCTGGTAGGGGCGGTGCACACCGGCACGTACTCGGAGAGCGGACCCGGCGCGATCACCACGCCGGCCGCATGGACCGACATGTGCCGCGAGATGCCTTCGATCCTCGAGCTCAGATCCATCAGCCGCTGGTAGGACGGATTGCCTTTCACCAAGTCCCGAAGCTCGTCCACCTTCTGCCGGGCGTCCTGGATGGTCAGCGCGTACGCCGGACCGGAGGGAATCAGCTTGGTGAGCCGGTCGGCCTCGCCCGGAGGGATGCGGAGCACGCGGGCGACGTCCTTCACGGCGGCGCGCGCCTTCATCGTGCCGAAGGTCACGATCTGGCCCACGCTGTCTCGACCGTACCGCTGGCGGACGTATTCGATCACTTCACCCCGGCGCTCGAAGCAGAAGTCCACGTCGATGTCGGGCATCGAGACCCGCTCGGGATTCAGAAAGCGCTCGAAGAGGAGATCGAACTTGAGGGGGCAGACGTTGGTGATGCCGAGTGAGTAGGCGACGATGGAGCCCGCCGCGGAGCCGCGGCCCGGCCCCACCGGGATGCCGCGCTCCCGGGCGGCGGCGATGAAATCCTGCACGATCAGGAAATACCCCGCGTATCCCGCGCGGTTGATGACCCCCAATTCGAACGCCAGCCGCTCGGCCACCTCCGGCGGGAGTGGTTCGCCGTAGCGGCGGACGGCGCCCTCGCGCGACAGGTGCTCGAGCATCGCCTCGTCGGTGGCGTGGGCGGCGGGCAGGGGAAACTCCGGCAGGAAGTAGCGCTTCTCGAAGTCGAACTCGCACAGCTCGGCGACCCGCGCGGTGTTCGCGAGAAGGTCCGGGTGCTTGGGAAAGAGCGCCCGCATCTCCGCTTCGGATTTCACGTACGATTCCTGTCCCGTGAAGCGGAACCGCTTGGGGTCGTCCAGGTCGCTGCCGGTGCCGATCGCGAGCAGGACGTCGTGCGCCTCGGCGTCCTCTCGGCGGAGGTAGTGCGCGTCGTTGGTGGCGACCACGCCGATGCCCAGCTCCTCCCCCAGGCGCAACATGCCCTCGGTGACGAGGCGCTCTTCCCCGATGCCGTGCTGCTGCACCTCGAGCCAGAACCCGTCGCTTCCGAACATCGTGGCGAACCCTTCGGCGCTCTTCCGAGCCTCCTCGTAGCGCCCCTGCCGGAGATGCAGGGCGACCTCGCCCGAGAGACATGCCGCGAGACACACCAGTCCTTCGGAATGTTCGGCGAGCACGTCCTTGTCGATGCGCGGACGGCGGTAGAAGCCTTCGGTGAAGCCGATCGAAGTCAGGCGGACGAGGTTGCGGTAGCCCGCCCGGTTCTTCGCGAGCAGCACGAGATGGCTGTAGGCGGCAGGAGCCCAGGCCGGCTTCTCGCGCGCCTGCCGGGGGCCGAAGGCGAGATAGGCCTCGAAGCCGAGGATTGGACGGATCTGCTGTGCCTTGGCCTCTTCGTAGAAGCTCCAGGCGGCGTGCATGTTGCCGTGGTCGGTGACGGCCAGGCTGTCCATGCCGAGCTTCTTGACGTGACCCACCAGGTCCTGGATGCGGTTGGCGCCGTCGAGGAGAGAATACTCGCTGTGGGTATGGAGATGAACGAAGGCCATGGCGGCGCGGCTACCGGGTCCGCTGCTCGAGCTCCTGCAGCACGGCGTCGAACGGGACGCCACGCGCCTGCAGCAGCACGAGGAGGTGATAGAGCAGATCGGCCGATTCGGCCGCGACCCGCGTGCCGTCTTCCCCGTTCGCCGCGACCACCAGCTCCACGGCCTCCTCCCCGACTTTCTGTGAGACCTTGGGCACCCCGCGATCGAGCAGCTCGACCGTGTACGACCCGCGTGGTCGCTCGGCCGCCCGGGCGGCGATGGTGGCCGCGAGCCGGGTGAGCAGGTGCCCGCCCGGGTCCCTCGAGGCCTTCACCTGGCTGGAAGGCTGATCCACTCTGGAGGAAAAACAGGTGTGCTCGCCGGTGTGGCAGGCGGGCCCGGTCTGCTCCACCCGGAACAGCACCGTGTCGCCATCGCAGTCGAGCCGAACCTCGGCCACCCGCTGCTCGTGGCCGGAGGTCTCACCCTTCCGCCAGAGGGCCTGCCTGCTGCGACTGTAATAGTGGGCCATACCGGTGGACAGCGTGCGCTCGAGCGCCTCCCGGTCGGCATAGGCCACCATGAGGACGTCTCCCGACCTGCTCTCCTGGGCGACCACGGGGACCAGTCCATCGGGACCGAACCGCACCGCCGACAGCCAGCTGTTCTCGGACACCAGAGAGAAGCTACCGGCCCCTCCGGTGATTGTCAAAGCCCTTGTCATTCTTTATCTTGCTCCATTCGCCCCGCACCTTGCATCGCCGCCGTGGAGCTCCCCTGGTGACCCCCTTTCGCCCCTCCCCTCTCGCGCTCGCGGCCCTCGCCTTCCTGGCGGCCTGTGGCGACGGCAGCGGCCCTGGCGGGGCGACCCTGACCTGCGACGAGGTCGCCCCCACCACGCTGGCCCCGGGTCAGCTCGCGCTCGCCAACGCCGCCGAGACCGCCTGCGTCCGCCTCGTGGAAGCTGGGGCGGAGGGGGCGGAATATCTGTATCTCGCCTACTCGGCAGCGCCCGAGGAAAGCCGGGACGGCACCTCCGCGGACTATGTGCTCACCGGTGACAAGGGCGCGCCGCCCGCCGCCGTCCGATCACCACGGCCGCCCAACCTCGCCGTGGCGGCCACCGCCGCGACCCGCTTTCACGATCGGCTGCGTGTGATGGGCCGGAACCTGGCCCGGCAGACGGCCGGCTCACGTCTCGTCCGGCCCCGGCCGCCGGCCTTGGCCGCCCCGCCGGTCGTGGGTGAGCGGCGGACCTTCAACGTGCTCCGGAGCGCGTCCTCCAGCGGCAGCAGTGAGGACGACTACGTGCAGGTTCCGGGAACGGCGCGCTACGTCGGCAGCCGAGTGGCGATCTTTCTCGATGATGCGGCGCCGACCGAGGGTGGCTACACCGCGGACGACCTCGCTGCGATCGGGAGCCTCTTCGACGATCACCTGCATCCGATCGACGTGGACGCCTTCGGGGCCGAGACCGACGTCAACGGCGACGGGAGGGTGCTGGTGCTCCTGACCGACCGGGTGACGCGGCTCGCCGGCTGTGGCAACGGGCAGGTGGTGGTCGGTCTGTTCTTCGCGGTGGATCTCTTTCCGGACCTGGTGGGCTCGAACGACGCGGAGATCTTCTACGGACTGACACCTGACCCGGTGTGCGGCGTGGATCGCGCGGACGCCCTCGCCCTGCTGCCTTCGGTCTTCATCCACGAGTTCCAGCACATGATCAACTACGGCCAGAAGGTGATCGTGCGCGACGGGGACGCGGAGGACATCTGGCTCGACGAAGGCCTGTCGGGGTTCGCCGAGGAGCTGGGCGGCCGTCTGGTACCCGACGACCGGTGCCTCGATGGAGACTGTGTCACCCAGTTTCAAGCGGGGAATCTGGTGAACGCGTACGGGTACCTCCGGGCCACAGACCAGGCTTACCTGATCGGGCCGATCAGCCCTCCATTGCCGCTCACGCAGTACGGAGCGACGTGGCTGTTCGTGCGCTGGCTCGCGGATCACTTCGCCGCCGACCCGACCTTGGGCACCGACCTCACCCGGACGCTGGTCGAGACCACGCTGACGGGTGCCGCCAACCTGGCCGCCGCGACCGACACGCCGTTCGACCGCCTGATCGGCGAATGGCAGCTCGCGAACTACCTCGCGGACCGCGAGGATCTCGCTCCGGTGACATCGGGGACGCGCTTCGGGTACACCAGCTGGGATCTGCCCGCGATCTTCGCCGCGTTCAGCGAGAGCGATCCGGCCCGCTTTCCGCGCGCGTATCCGCTCCAGCCAGCCCGCTTCAATGGCGCCGACTATGTCCGGAGCGGCTCTCTTCGGGCCGGCTCGGGGCACCACCTGCTCGTCGAACAGTCCGCCGGGTCCACCGTGGACCTGCGCCTCACGGATCCCGGCGGCACGAGTCCGATCTCGTCCGACGCCGAGCCCCACACCGCCCTGCTCCGCCTCCGGTGAAGCGAATGATCTTTCTCATCGTGGTCGCCACCATCTTCGCCGGCTACGGCACCGCCTATCTGGCCAGCGACGACGTCCGGTACGTCACCCGTGCCGGCTTGGAGGAGACGCGGATCCTCCAGTCCCGTGAGCCGATCGCCGAGCTGGTGGCGGACCGCACGACCGACCCCGCGGTGCGGCACTCCCTCCGGCTGGTCCTGGAGAGTCGAGACTACGCCGCCGAGCTCGGGCTCGAGGCCAAGGAGACCTACACCACGTACGCCGACGTGGGCCGGGACACCCTGCTTCTCGTCCTGCAGGCCGCGCCCAAGGACTGTATCTGCCCCTACACCTGGAAGTATCCGATCGTGGGACGCATCCCCTACAAGGGGTTCTTCGATCTTGATGCCGCCCGCCGCGCCAATGACAAGCTCGCGGCCCAGGGATACGACGTATACCTGAGGACCTCCTCGGCCTTCTCGACCCTGGGCTGGTTCAATGATCCTCTGCTCTCCACGGCGATTACCCGTGACTCGGTGGAGCTCGCCGCCACCGTCTTTCACGAGATCGCCCACAACACGCTGTACGTGCCGAGTGCGACGCCGTTCAACGAGAGCTTCGCCCAGTTCGTGGGTTATCGGTCGGCCCAGTCGTTCTTCACCACCCGTGCCGACACGGCGAACGCTCGGCAGGCGGCCGACCGCCTGCACGACGAGATGGTGCTGGGCGACTTCTACGCCGGGCTCATCGGCCGGCTGGATTCACTCTACGCCACGCGCCCCGACTCGGCCTCGCTGGACGCGGGCAGGTCGGAGGCGGGTGCCTGGGCGAGGGCTCGGCTCCAGGGACCGGTTGGGGACAGCCTCAGGACGTTCAAGCTCGGCCGCCTTCCGGAGCGTCCGGTCAACAACGCCCGACTCATCGGGGCGACGATCTATCGCACTCGACTCGATCTCTTCGATCGCTGGTTCGACCGGCACCACCACGACGTCCGGGAGAGTGTGAGTGCGCTGGGGAAGTTGATGGAAGGCGTGCACGGAGACAGCGCGTTCGTTCGGCTGGAGCGGGCGCTGGAGTAGTTCCGCAGCTCCGTGCCCGGGTGGGCGGGGTGGGAGCATTGTCCGAAGCAAGACGGCGGTCCCGGCCCATGGCCGGGACCGCCGTCGTCCTTCCCGGATCAGCCTACTGGGTGCTGTCGGCCGTGATCCTGGCCGAATCCCCCGCGGCGGACCCTCCGGTCGCTTCGCTGGGCACAAGCGTCGTGTCCCTCTCCATCCCCTGGTAGCCCGGCGGATTCTGGACCCCCGACGAGCTCGCGCTGTCGGTGCCCAGGCGGGTGGAGTCAGCCCCGCTCGAGTCGGTCGTAGCCCCCGGCGGGACTAGGGTAGTGTCCCGCTCCATCCCCTGATAGCCCGGTGGGTTCTGGACGCCCGAGGTGTCCGAGGAGTCTCCAACGGCCGACGTATCGGACAGGGTGGTGTCGAGCGCTCCGGCGGACGGCGCGACGGTATCGGTGGTGGCGCCGCCCGTCTGCGACGTATCCTGGGCGTAGGCCGAGGCTGCGGTGGTGAGCGTCAGGCCCGCCACGATGGCGAGCAGGCGCTGGGCTATCCTCTGGTGCATCATATCCTCCACTACAATCTGCGTGAGCGCCGTGGTGATGGCGCAAGAATCCGTTTGCGGTATCGGGAGCCTACGCCCGCCGCCCGGGACCCGCAGTGAGATGGCTCACGCGGCGGACCCTCCCGCCCCTCGAGGGCCGACGTATACTTACCGTCATGGACACCTCATTCGTTGATCGCGAGCAGCCGCGGCTGCTCCAGGAGCTTTCCGACTTCCTCGCCATTCCCAGCGTGAGCACCCTGCCGGCTCATGCCCAGGACACTCGCCGCGCCGCCGACTGGCTTCGCGCCGAGCTGACCCGGCTGGGCTGCCCCGTCGTGGACCTGATCGAGGGCGACGGCCACCCGGTGGTTTGGGCCGAGGGCCCCTCGGTTCCGGGACGCCCTACGCTGCTCATCTACGGCCACTACGACGTCCAGCCTCCCGATCCGATCGAGGAGTGGGACACCCCTCCGTTCACGCCGACGGTGCGCGACGGCAAGCTGTACGCTCGGGGTGCGGCGGACGACAAGGGACAGGTCTTCTGCCTGCTCAAGGCGTACGAAGCGGTCCTCGATGCGTCCGGTCGGCCCCCCCTCAACGTGCATTTCATCTTCGAAGGGGAAGAGGAGTGTGGTGGGAGGGTGATCTTCGATCTTCTGCGTGCCGAGCCCGAGCGGACTCGCGCGGATGCTGCGCTGGTCTGCGACAGCGCCTTCTACGCGCCGGGTTGGCCCGCCGTCTACACCGCCCTCCGGGGACTCTGCTACGCCGAGATCTCGGTGCGGACCCTGCAGCGCGATCTGCACTCCGGCTCGTACGGGGGCGTAGCACCCAACGCCCTGGAGACGCTGGTCCGGATTCTGAGTCGGCTCAAGAGCGCCGATGGCGAAATCCGGATTCCCAAGGTCTACAAGGCCGTCGAAGCTCCCACCAAGAAGGAGCTGAAGGCCTGGCGGAAGCTGCCGTTCGACGAGGAGGCCTACCTCCGAGACGAGGTCACCGGGACCGCGCTCACCGGCCTGGAGGACCACTCGGTCTTCGAGCGCACCTGGGCCCTCCCCACCTTCGAGATCCATGGCATCCGCGGCGGCTTCGTGGGCGACGGCGCCAAGACCGTGATCCCGGCGCATGCGGTCGCGAAGGTGAGCCTGCGGCTCGTCCCCGGACAGCACTACGAGAAGGTCGGCCGGCAGCTCGAGCGCGCCGTCGCCGAGCTGGCGCCGAAGTGGGCCGAGGTGAAGGTCAATCTGCTGCACGGCGGCGACCCGGTGCTGATCTCGGTGGACCATCCGGCATTCGCCGTGCTGGATGAGGCATTCGAGGAGGTCGTGGGCCGGCGCGCCGTCTCCATCCGGTCGGGCGGCTCGATTCCGATCATTCCGGAGCTGGGACTGGCCGGCGCCCCGGTCATTCTCACCGGTATCGGCCTGCCCGACGACGGGCTGCACTCGCCCAATGAGAAGCTGGACCTGGCCCAGCTGTGGAGCGGGATCCGGGTGTTCGGCCGGTTCTTCGAGCTGTTTGCGGAGCGGGGTGGTGCGGGGCAGGGGATGACGGAAGAGCCGCAGCGGGTGGCCGAGGAGCCGCAGCAGGTCGCGGAGACGGTCTAGAGCTCCTCCTCAGGGGCCACCCGCTTGATCGGCCCCGAATACCGGGCCTCGGTTCGCGCATGCAGTTCGTCGATCCCGATGAGCGCGCGGGCCGAGGCGATGATACCGGCGACCACATCGTCGGCCCAGTAGCTGTCCGGGCGCTCGTCCGAGGGCAGCCGGGCCGCGCACCCCTCGAGATAGCGGATCGCGGCCGTGATCCATTCGGTCTGGGCCGTGGCGACGGTGGACCACGATCCGGTCGAGCGGAGCTCGAGCTCCTCCAATCCCTTCAGGTGGTCTTCCACGCCGGCCGTGACGTCCTTCGAGCGCAGCCGGTCCGCCACGAGTGTCAGCACCGTGCGTCGCTCGGTCTCCTGCGGCTCCGGCAGCGGTGCGAGGTAGTGCCGCTGGTCGGCCACCATTTCCGCGAGGCGAATGCACACCGCGCGGATGGCGGGCATCAGCGCTCCGGGGGCCTCTCGTGCCCAGCTGTCCGCAGCCCGCAGGATCTCCGTGATCCGCTGTTCCGCCTGCGCCTCGGGGGTAGGGCGGCGTGGTGATTCTGCCATGATAGACAAAAAACCGGGTAGGGCATGAAAGGCAAGGCAGCCTATCGAGGTCCCCTGCGCATGCGCACGGGGTCGGGCCGGCTGAACCGCTCCTCGGCCCACGGGTCGCCCCGCATGTGATACCCGTTCTGCTCCCAGAACCCGGGGTAGTCCTCCTCCAGGATCTCGAATCCCTTCACCCACTTCGCGCTCTTCCACAGGTACAGGTGGGGGACCAGGAGCCGCACCGGGCCCCCGTGCTCCGGCGTGAGCGGCTCCCCGTCGTGGGAGAGGGCCAGCAGGTTCTCCGGCCGGTCGAGGTCGGCCATGGGCAGATTGGTGGTAAACCCGTGCTCGGCGTGCACCAGGGCGAAGCGGCCCTCGGTGAGGACGCCGGCGCGCCGCAGGATCTCCTGCACCGAGACCCCGCCGAAAACGTTGTCGTATCGGCTCCACCGGGTCACGCAGTGGATGTCGCACGCGGTGTCACGCCGCGGCAGCTGCTGCAGCTCTGCCCAGGTCAGCTCGAAGGGATGCTTCACGGCTCCGGAGACGGTGAACCGCCACCGCTCCAGCGCCACGGTCGGAACCGTGCCGGAGTGCAGGACAGGCCATTTCCTGGTCACGATCTGTCCGGGGGGAAGCCGCGGCTGGGTTGGGAGGCTCATGGATCGGTGGCCCCCGATTCCACGGGCACGACTGCGTCGAACACGTCCCGGAAGGCATCGACCACCCGCTCGCGGCTTTCTCGCATCAGGGTGTCGGCATCCGCGCGGAGCGACTCCGCGGCCACGCTCGTCATCACCACCTGCGGGATCCCGCAGGGCACGATGAGGTCGAACGGATCCAGGTCGTTGGTGACGTTGAGCGCGAAGCCGTGCAGCGTTACCCACTGCTTCACGTGGATGCCGATGCTCCCGATCTTTCGGCCCGCGGTCCAGACCCCGGTGAGGCCGGGGTTGCGATCGGCCTCGATGCCGAGGTTGCCGAGCGCCTGGATCAGGACGTCTTCGAGACGGCGCAAGTACCAGTGGAGGTCCTGCCGGTGGGCGCGGAGGTCGAGGATCGGATACCCGACCAGCTGCCCCGGCCCGTGATAGGTCACGTCGCCGCCGCGCTCGACCTCGATCACGTCGATCCCCCGCCGCGCCAGCTCCGTGGGCGGCAGCGGAAGGCTGCTTGGGCGGGTCCCGCGCCCCAGCGTCACCACCGGGGAATGCTCGACCAGCAGCAGGATGTCGTCCGCGAGCTCGCCCTCGATCCGACGCTCCCGCAGGGTTCGCTGGATCTCGAGCGCCTCGGTGTAGGGCATCGTGCCGAGATCCCGTACCTCGAGTCGCGGGGTCATGGGGAGGCCATACGTCTGCCACGGCGGAAGAGCAGGAGGGCGACGATCCCCGCCAGAGCGGCGGCGGTCAGCAGGCCCGGTGCCCCGAACGCGGCATCGAGGAGGCGGTAGAGCTGCATGAGGACCACGGTCGCGAACGCACTCACCATGGCGAGGCCTCCGCGGCGGTAGGTGGACTCGAGCGGGGCCAGGAGCAGCCAGGCTACGACCCCCGCGAGCACCAAGCCGCCCAGCGTGCCGACTGCCAGCAGGAAGAGGGGCGCACCGGTGGCAGGGTCCGCGGTGCCCGGCGGCGGGCGCAGCCCGGCGAGCGCCGCCACGGTCACGCCGACGATCGCCAGGCCGGACGAGAGCCCGGCCGCCACGGCCGTCGCGGCGAGCGCGACCGGATCCACGCTCAGATGTGCACGACCCGTCCCATCGAGTCGAGGGCCGCTTCGGCGACCGCCTCCGACAGGGTGGGGTGGGCGTGGATCGCGAGGTCCACTTCCTCGACCGTGTACTCGTTCTCCCTGGCGACCGCGAGCTCGTGGATGATCTCCGAGGCGTGGCTGCCCACGATATGGGCGCCGAGGATCTCACCGTACTTCTTGTCCCGGATGATCTTCACGAAGCCTTCGGTCTCGCCGGCGGTGCGGGCCCGGCCGTTGGCGCTGAAGGGAAAGCGGCCGACCTGGAAATCGAGCTTCCTTTCCTTCGCCTGCTCCTCGGTGAGACCGATGCTCGCCACCTCGGGGTGGCAATAGGTGACGCTGGGCACGTTGTCGTACTTGATCGGGTGGGGATGGTGGCCCGCGATCCGCTCGGCGACCACGACGCCCTCGCGGCTGCCCTTGTGCGCCAGCATCGGCGGACCCGCGACGTCGCCGATGCAGTAGATCCCGGGAACGGTCGTCTCCAGCGTCTCCAGGTTCACCTTCACGAACCCCTTGTCGCTGAGCTGGACCCCGGCCTCCTGGAAGCCCATGGACTCGGTATTGACCGCCCTGCCGGCAGCCATCAGGACCTTCTCCACTTCCACCGTCTCGGTCTTCCCACCGGCCTCGACCTCGAGGGTCACCTTGTCCTTGCCGACATCGGCCTTCTTCACCTTGGCGCCCGGCAACACGGTGATGCCGCGTTTCCGGTAGCTCTTGGTCACCACGTCGGAGGACTCGGCGTCCTCGAGGGGCAGGATCCGCGGCAGGGCCTCGATCAGGGTGACCTTGGTCCCGAACGCGTTGAAAATGTCCGCGAACTCGCAGCCCACGGCGCCCGCGCCCACGATCGCCATCGTCTTGGGGGCCTGCTCCAGGAACAGGGCCTCGTCCGAGCTGATCACGGTCGTCTTGTTGAGCTCCAGCCCGATCTGGGGAATGCCTTTGACGCGCGACCCGGTGGCGATCACCAGGCCCTTCTTCGCCTCGTAGGTGTCGTTGCCGACCTTGACCGTCCGCCCCTTGCCCAGGACACCGGTTCCCTTGATCACGGTGATCTTGTGCTTCTTCATCAGGAACTCGACGCCCTTCGAGTTCTGCTCCGACACCTTGCGCGAGCGCCGCATGGCGACCCCGTAGTCGGTCTTCACGGCCCCGGTCTCGATGCCGAGGTCCTTCGCGTCGTGTGCCAGCAGGTTGGCGACGTAGGCGCTGTGGAGCAGGGCCTTGGTCGGGATGCAGCCGATGTTGACGCAGACGCCGCCCAGCTTCTCTCGCTCGACCACCGCGGTCGCCAGGCCGAGCTGGGCGGCGCGGATGGCGCACACGTAGCCGGCGGGCCCGCCCCCCACCACGATCACGTCGAACGCATTGGATGCCACCGGGAGTTTCTCCGTCAGAAGCCGAAGTGGAAGGTCGTTACCGGGAGGGGACTCAGTACACCATCGCCAGCGGATTCTCCAGCATGCCCTTGAGCGTCTGGAGGAATCGTGCGCCGGTGGCGCCGTCGATCACCCGGTGGTCGCAGGACATCGTGAGCCGCATCCGCCGCCGGATCGCTACGGCGCCCTCGTGCACCACGGGCTGCTCGACCATGCGCCCGACCGCCAGGATGCCCGCCTCGGGCGGATTGATCACCGCGGTGAACTCGTCGATGTCGAGCATGCCGAGATTGGAGACCGAGAAGGTGCCGCCGGTGTACTCCTCGGGCGTCAGCTTTCGCTCGCGAGCCCGGCCGGCGAGGTCGCGCGACTCCGCGGCGATCTGCCGGAGGCTCTTCTGGTCGGCATGGCGGATCACCGGCGTGATGAGCCCCTCGTCGATCGCCACCGCCATGGCTGACGTGCACCTCATTCCAGTAGCGGATATGGTCGTCCTGCCACCAGGCGTTGCAGGCGGGGTGCTGGCGCAGCGCCATCGCCACCGCCTTGATCACGATGTCGTTGAACGACACCTTCTCGCCGCCCGCGGCGAGAAGCGCCTCGCGCGCTTCCCGGGCCCGCTCCATGTCCACCTCGGTCGTGAGGTAGAACGTCGGAATCGGGCCGATGGACTGCGACAGCCGGCGGGCGATGGTCTTCCGGATCTGGCTGAGCGGCACATCCTGGAAGGCCTCGCCCGTGGTGCCGGGGATGGTGGTGGCCGCGGGCCGGGCGCCGGCGGCCGCGGGCCGCGTGCCCTCCACGTCGCGCGCCACCACCCGGCCCTCGGGGCCCGAACCCGGCACCGAAGCGATGTCGATCCCGCGATCGGCGGCCATCCGGCGGGCGAGCGGCGAGGCCTTCACCCTGCCGCCCGCGGCGGCCCCACCGGCCTGCGCGCCGTCCGGCTGCTCCCGGCCCTGGATGGGGCGCGGGGCGGGCGGTGCGGGCTGCCCGTTGCCGCCGGACGGCACACCGGCCGCGGGCGGCATTGAGGTCGGCTGGTTCCGGTCCGGTGCCGGCTGGGTCGCCTGCTCGGCCGAATCCGCCTTCTGAGCGCGGAGCTTTCTCGCGCCGCCTCGGACTTGGCGGGCGGGGCTTTCGGCGCCGACGCGGCCTTCGCGCCCGCGCCCGGCCCGCGTCGACCGGCTCGCCCGGCTCCCCGATCACGGCCACCAGCTCGGACACCGGCACCGTGGTCCCGGCCTGCACCACCTGCTTGAGGAGAGTTCCGCCGGCGCGCGCCACCAGTTCCATCACCGCCTTGTCGGTCTCGACCTCGGCCAGCACGTCGCCGACGGCGATCGCGTCGCCCTCCTGCTTCTTCCACTCGACCAGGCGTCCCTCTTCCATGGTCGGGGACAGCGCCTCCATCACGACCTTGGTGCTCATACCGCTTCCCGGTACAGGACCTGGTTCACCGCCGCGACGATCTTGCCGGCGTCCACCTTGGCGGCGCGCTCCAGGTGCTTGTTGTAGGGCATCGGCACGTCGGCGCCCGTCACTCGCAGCACCGGCGCATCGAGCTCGTCGAAGACTTCGCGCTGAATGGTGTCCACCACCTGCGCACCGACGCCCGCGAACGGCCATCCCTCCTCCGCCACGACGCAGCGGTGGGTGCGTGCCACGCTGGTGAGCACGGTCTCGGTGTCCAGCGGACGGATCGTCCGGAGGTCCACCACGTCCGCCTCGATGCCTTCGCCGGCCAGCTGCTCGGCGGCCTTGAGGGCGAGCGAGACCGTCTTGGAGTGGCAGATGATGGTGACGTCGTCGCCGGCGCGCTTCACCTCGGCCTGGCCCAGCGGCACGACGTGCTCGCCCTCGGGCACCTCGCCCTTGGAGTTGTACAGCATCTCGCCCTCGATGAACACGACCGGGTTGTCGTCCCGGATCGCGCTCTTGAGCAGGCCCTTCGCGTCGGCCGGCGTGGCGGGCATCACCACCTTGAGGCCGGGGATGTGCGCGTAGTAGCTCTCGAACGCCTGGGAGTGCTGCGAGGAGAGCTGCAGCGCCGAGCCGCCGGGCCCGCGGAACACGGCCGGGCACGCCGACCTGGCCGCCCGACATGTAGCGCATCTTGGCGGCGGAGTTGACCAGCTGGTCGATGGCGAGCAGGGCGAAGTTCCAGGTCATGAACTCGATGACCGGCCGGAGCCCGACCATCGCCGCGCCCACGCCGACGCCGGCGAAGCCGAGCTCGGTGATCGGCGTGTCCACCACCCGCTTGGGCCCGAACTCCTCCAGCAGCCCGCGGCTCACCTTGTACGCGCCCTGGTAGACCCCGACCTCCTCACCCATGAGGAAGACGTCGGGATCGCGCTGCATCTCTTCGCGGAGCGCCTGGTTCAGGGCGTCGCGGTAGGTGAGGACGGCCATCTGGTCAGGCCCCCCGCACGGGCGCGGTGCGCCGGGAACGAGGCGAAACCGTGCCGCCTGCCCCTTCGCTCGCTCGCGGCTCACGTCAATCGACATAGACGTCCCGGTACAGCTCGTCCGCGTCCGGATCGGGCGCCTCGTCGGCGAACTGGTATGCGTCGTTCACCTCGCTGATGATCTCCTTGTCCAGCGCCTTGACCGCCGCTTCGTCCATGAGCCCTTGGGCGATCAGCCGCTGGGACCAGACGGCGATCGGATCGCGCTTCCGCTGGTCCTCGACCTCTTCCTTGGTGCGGTAGTGGCCGTGGATCGGGTCCGACATGGAGTGGCCCATGAAGCGGTAGGTGCGGACCTCGAGCAGCGTCGGGACCTTGTCGGTGCGGGCCCGCTGGACCGCGCGCTCCATCGCCGCGTGCATGATCAGCACGTCCTGGCCGTCCACCACCTCGTTCGCCATGTCGTAGGACGAGGCGCGCTCCGAGATGTCGTAGATCGCGCTGGCGCGCTCGAGCGCGGTGCCCATGCCGTAGCGGTTGTTCTCGCAGAGGTAGATGGCCGGCAGCTTCCAGAGCGCCGCCATGTTGAGCGCCTCGTGGAAGGCGCCGTTGTTGACGGCGGCCTCGCCGAAGTAGCACACCGCCACCTGCTCGGTGTCCCGGTACTTGGCGGCGAACGCCATGCCGGTGGCGAGCGGGATGTGCCCGCCCACGATGCCGTGGCCGCCGAGGAAGCCGAGCGAGGCGTCGAAGAGGTGCATCGAGCCGCCCTTGCCCTTCGGACCAGCCGGCCGCCTTGCCGAACAGCTCGGCCATCACCGTCCGCGCGCTGATGCCGCGCGCGAGCGCGTGGCCGTGCTCGCGGTAGGAGCAGGTGATGTAGTCGTCCGGGCCGAGCGCGGCGAGGCTTCCCACCGCGACCGCTTCCTGCCCGATGTAGAGATGGCAGAACCCGCCGATCTTGCCGAGGCTGTACGCCTCGCCGGCCTTCTCCTCGAAGCGGCGGATGAGCAGCATCTGCCGCAGCCAGTCGCGGTACTCGTCGGCGCGGTCGGGGTCGAGGCCCCCGCGCGGGCGCGGGCCGGGCTGCGGACGGTGGTCGCCATCAGCGCTCCCGCCTCCGGCGGCGCGCGCCTGCTCCCAGGCGTGGTAGGAGGACCGGGTGAGCGGGCTCGACTGCACGTGGGTGAAGCCCAGCTCGAGGCCGATGTCGCGCAGCTCGGCGAACTCGTCGGGCGTGTAGTACCGCGCCACCGGCAGGTGGCCGCCGAGGGGCGGAGGTACTGGCCCAGCGTCAGGATGTTGACGTCGCTCCGCCGGAGGTCCCGCATGCACACGAGCACCTCGTCCCACTCCTCGCCCATGCCGAGGATGATGCCGGACTTGGTCAGCCCGTCCGGCGCCATGCGCCGGGCGCTGCGCCAGCAGCTCCAGGGCGCGGTCGTAGCGCCCGCCGGGCCGCGCCAGCCGGTAGAGCCGCTCGGCGGTCTCCAGATTGTGGTTGAGGATGTCGGGCCGGGCCTCCATCACGATGCCCGAGCGCCCGCTCGGAGCCCTTGAAGTCGGGGATGAGCACCTCGACCGTGGTCTCCGGCAGGCGGCGCGCGGATCTCGGTGATGCAGCCGGCGAAGGCCTCGGCGCCGCCGTTGGGCAGGTCGTCGCGGTCCACCGAGGTGATCACCACGTGCTCCAGGCCCATCCGCTCGACCGCCTCGGCCAGGCGGACCGGCTCGAGCGGATCGAAGGCCTTCGGGGTGCCGTGGGCGACCGCGCAGTAGGCGCAGTTCCGGGTGCAGACGTCGCCCAGGATCATGAACGTGGCGGCCTTGTGCTCCCAGCATTCGCCGATGTTGGGGCAGCGGGCCTCCTCGCACACGGTGTGCAGCCCCAGCTCGCGCATCATGGTCTTGATGTGCAGCGTAGTTCGGGCCGCCGGGCGCCTTCACCTTGAGCCAGGACGGCTTGCGCGCCGGCGCCGGTGTCGGCGCGGCGGGGAGGGTCCGCCCGGCGCATCGAAGGCCGAGCGGGTCAGCTGGACCAGCGGAACCGCCACTCTCTCACTCTCCGGAATCGCGGATCGTCCGTTCTCGCGGGCGAAAGCTAGCCCGGCACGGAGGTGGAATCCACCGGCCTGGCTGCACTTCTGCAGGATGCGTCTGCGCCGCGGCGCGGGCCGTCGCCGAGGTCTTGCTCCTGCTCTTCGGTCGGCCCGCGCTGCGTGGTGTACTCGGCGAAGGTCTTGGCCTCGATCTTGATGCTGGTCACGGCGCTCGCCGGTGCCGGGCGCGACCTCGATCTCGAGCCGGTCGACCAGGCGGCGGAACTGCACGTCGGGCCGCCGCTGCGTCTCGTCGAACTTTCGGGCGGTGAGGCGCATGCTCGTCCACGTCGTACGACGTCTGAGCGAAGCCCGACGCCCTTGAGCTGCGTCTGCGGGCGCACTCGAACGCGTCCGGCGCGGGCGCGGGGCTGGTGCCCGCGATGCTGGTGCGTGCGCACGCCGCCGGCGCAGCCCATGACGAGGAGACCGAGGCACGAGGGGCGTGCGGAAGACGGCGGGCAGCGCGGGCATCGGGAGACGGCCTTTCGCAGAGGGGGATGGATCGGCGTGGAATCTACATCGGTCGCGCGGGGCGGGCAAAAACAACGGCGGCCTCCGTGAGGAGGCCGCCGCAGTGCTGCAGTGCCGCGTGCGTGCTCTAGAAGAACAGCATCAGGCCGAACGCCGGCGCGATGGAGGTGTTGTCCTCGGTCGCGTCCACGTCGTCCTTGGTCCACGGCGTAGTTGAACTCGCCGACGACCTTGAGCGACTTGGTGGCCTGGAAGTAGATGCCGCCCGAGACCAGCGTGTTCTCGGTCTTGCCATCGCCGCCTTCGGTGTCGCTGGCCTTGAGGATGCTGAGCCCTAGCTGCCGGCCAGGGTGACCTTGCTGTTGGCCGGGGTGAAGGTGACCTGGCCGATGAAGCCGTAGGACTTCCGGAGGTCGTCGCTGCCGTTGGCGCCGCAGGTGCCGCCGGTGCAGGTGCCACCGTTGAACATCAGCGTGGTGCCGATGCCCTTGCCGTAGTAGCCGGAGCCGGTCAGCGAGAAGCGTCGAGCTGCCGAACCGCACGCCGCCGCTGGCGCCGAAGGCCGACGGCGCTCTCGTCGTTGAGCGGCGTTCTTGTTGCTCTGCACCAGTGCGCCGACCCAGACCTTGGTGTTGCCCGCCGGTCCAGACGCCTTCCGCCTCGACCCGCGGGAGCTGGGTCTTGGTGTACGGGCCGTTGGTGGCCGGCTCGAAGAGACCGACCGACAGCTGGAACGGCCGGCCCGGCGCCGTGGAGTAGGTCATCTGCGCCTTGAACTTGGATAGTTGTAGCCGAAGCCGATGCGGCCGAGGGTGGTGCCGCCGCCGCCGGGCAGGGGTGCCGGCGCACCGGTGGCGCCGACGCCGAACAGGGTCTGGTCGGTCAGGATGTTCTGCCGCTCGAAGAGGCCGATCTCGCGGCCGGCGAGGATCTGGCCCCAGCGCGCCGCCCACCGTCAGGTACACCTGACGCATGTCGATCTGGGCGCCGAAGCAGTCGTGCACGCCGGCTGCCGCACTTGATCTGGGGGGCGAAGCCGAAGTGGACGCCGAGGTCGGTGCGCCCTCTTTGCCCTTGGCGTCGAACACGGCGAAGGCCGGGAGCAGGCCGGTGCGGATCCGGGTCTCGCTCTCGCCGCCCGCCGGCACGATCGTCCCGGCCGTGGCCGCCGTCATCGCTGAACGTTCTCGTAGATCGCGAACGCGTTCACGTTGCCGGCGAAGGTGAAGCTCCAGCCGTTGCTCATCTGCATCGTGAGCTGGGCCTCGGCGGCGTTGCCGCCCCCAACGCCAGACCCAAACACAACAGTGCGACTCGCTTCATAGGTGCGTCTCCCTCTAGTGAAGAATGACCGCCAACGACAGTCAACCACCGGGACGAATTCCTGCACCAACAACTCGGACCGCGCTCGGGCGCGGACATCAGTTCGGGCGAGTGAGGATCGAGTTCACCTCCCAGAACGCGTACCAGGTCGGCAACGGGCGGTGGTTGTGCCACCAGTAGTAGTCGCTGATCCGGCTCGCGTAGACGTTGCGCCGTAGGGGAAACGGAACCCGCCGGTCCGGCGGCGCTCCCCGATCGCCCGAGTGAGACCGGCCGAGTCGCCGGTCCATTCGCAGCCCTGTCGCTGCGCTCGGAGCTCCTGCTCACCGCAGGCCTGCTCCGCCGCCTGGCCCAATGCCGCGCCGGCCAGAATCCCTCCACATAGGCGGTTTGTGCGTCGTGCCCCAGGCGGCCCCAGTCGGTCCCGTCGCGCTCGATCCAGTGGCGCGTCGGCTCCTGCGCCGACCACGCCTGCACGCCGAGCACACCCACGGCCCCCAGCGCCATCCACCACCAGCGAGTCATCATGCGAAACGAAGTGGCCGGCAGGGACCCCGTGCTGCGGGAGCCCGGCCGGCCGATTCGACGAGTTACTTCCGGGCCTTCGGGAGCCCGAAGACGAGAACCGCGTCACCCAGCGGGAAGCTCAGCTGGAAGTTGCCGCCGCAGGCCACCGCGACGAACTGCTCGCCCCCGTGGGTGAACGACATCGGCGCCGAGTTGCAGCCGGCGCCGGCGTTGAACTGCCAGAGCAGCTTGCCGGTCTTGGAGTCGTAGGCGTTGAAGTTGCCGTTGCCTTCGCCGGTGAAGGTGAGCCCGCCGGCCGTGGCCAGCGCGCCGCCCATCATCGGCTGCGGCACCTTGTTCTGCCAGGCGATCTTGCCGGTCTTGAGGTCGACCGCGGTGTAGAGCCCGTACTGCTCCTCGCCCGGGATGGCCACGAACGCCGAGCCGAGCCAGAGACGGCCCTTTTCCCACGGCGCGTTGTGCACCTTGTAGTGCATCGGCTGGTGCAGCGCGGCCACGAACGCGTAGTCGAGCGTCGGGTCGATCGCGATCGGCGACCACTCCGCGCCGCCGTTGGCGCCCGGCAGCATCCGGGTGCCTTCCGGCGTCGGCAGGGCGAACATGTTCTCCTGCGGAACGAAGTTGGTCGCTCTTGCGGACCAGCTTGCCGGTCGCGGCGTCGAGCACGTAGACCCAGCCGGTCTTGCCGGCGTGCACCACGACCTTCTTGCCGCCCAGCGTGGTCACCACCGGCGGCGAGACGGCGTCGAGGTCCCAGACGTCGTGCGGCACCGTCTGGTAGTACCACTTGGTCTTGCCGCTGGTCGCGTCGATGGCCACGACGCCGTCGGTGTAGAGGTTGTCGCCCGGCCGGACGCTGCCGTCGAGGTCCGGTGACGGATTGCCGACGGCGACGAAGATGGTGTTGGACGCCTTGTCGTACGCCGGGGTCATCCAGACGCCGCCGCCGCCGCGCTGCCAGGCGTCGGCGTACTTGGCGCTGTCGGCCTTCTCCTTGGCGATGTCGCGGTGCAGGTCGGCGCTCTTCGGCCTTGGTGGCCCAGGTGCCCGCACCAGCCGTTGGGCGCCTTCTCGTCGAAGGTCGGATCGCCCTTGGGCGCCGGAATCGAGTACCAGCGCCACACCTGCTCGCCGCTGCACGGCGTTGTAGGCGGTGACGTGGCCCCGGATGCCGTACTCGCCGCCGGAGACGCCGACGATGACGTTGTCGCCGATGATGAGCGGCGCGTGGGTGATGCTGTAGCCGAAGGCGGGGTCGGCGACTTCCTTGTCCCAGAGGACCTCGCCGGTCTTGGCGTCGAGCGCGACGAGGCGGGCGTCGAGGGTCCCCATGTAGACGTGGGCCCCTCCGTGGATCGCCGACGCCGCGATTGTTCGGGCCGCAGCAGAAGATGGTGGTGCCCAGCTTGTGCTGTAGCGCCAGAGCTCCTTGTTGGTGTTCAGATCGTACGCCATCGCCGTGTTGTACGGGCGTGGTGACGTACATGACGCCGTCCTGGACGATCGGCGTGTTCTCGAAGGAGCCGAGCCGGTCGATCCCGGTCTGGAAGATCTTCCGGAGCGTCAGCTGGCCGACGTTGCCGGTGGTGATCTGCTTGAGCGTGGAGTACCGCTGATTCCAGTCGTTGCCGCCGTAGGTGGTCCAGTCGCCCTGCGCGGCGAGCCGGTCCGGCCAGGGCCAGGAGCACGGGACCACCGACCAACGCGATCCGCATCGTCATACGCACTCTCCCTCGGGGGTCAAAGTTCGCCACGGCCGGCAGCTCGGGTGCCCGGCGACTGGCTCGCGGCGGCCGGTCCGGCGCGCACGAGCGGTACCTTCCGAATGGATGAGCCAAGGGCATGCGGGCCCGGTCGAGGTGCCGAGGACCGGCGGGTCGGATACCCCGCACGCCCGTGCATGTACGATGTCGGAGGCGGCCGTCGAGGCCGCAGGATCAGGTGCCAGCAGGGTGACACCGGCTATTGCTTGGGAAGCGCTAAGTGAATGAACGGCTTACAATCTGTTTCACCGGGTGCGTGCGTCAAGCCCCCGATTTTCAGACAGCTTGGGCCATTCTGCTGTGTGTAAACTCCAGAACTCCATGCTGTGCAAAAACTTGCGCTTCGGAGTCGACCGCGCCCGACGTCCAGTCCGGTCCTAGCGAAAGAGGACGGCGGCCTTCTTGCCAAGGTCGTCCAAATTCCCCACAGGAGGGGCACCGACACCAGCAGCCAGGCCAGCGCCACCATGGCCCAGCTGCCCGCGGAGGGCCTCGGACCCGGGTCGTCAGTCGCCATCGGGACCCTCCGGCGCGAACGGGTTGCCGGCTGAAACAATATTCGGGACATGGGGATTTTATGCAATCGCGTCCTAGGCCCGCCCGGGCGCGCCCCGCAGCAGCGCTCGCTCGCGCTCGAGCTCCGCTTCGCGACATGTAGTAGCGGTCCGCCACCGGCCGGACCGCCAGATTGCAGAAGAACCCGACCACCAGCAGCGCCGCCAGCACGTACATCGTGACGTTGTACGCCTGCGCCGCCGGGATCCCCTGCCGGATCTGGTACTCCCGGATGTAGTTCACCAGCACCGGCCCGAGGATGCCCGCGGCGGACCAGGCGGTGAGCAGCCGCCCGTGGATCGCGCCCACGAACTGGGTCCCGAAGATGTCCGCCAGATAGGCGGGAATGGTGGCGAACCCGCCGCCGTACATCGTCAGGATGACGCAGAAGATGAGGACGAAGAGCGCCACGCTGCCGATCCGGCCCGCGAACGGGCGCCGGCGCGTACAGCACGGTGCCGAGGGCGAAGAAGATCGAAGTAGGTCCGCTTGCGGCCCGATGTAGTCCGAGAGCGAGGCCCAGCCGATCCGGCCGGCGATGTTGAACACGCTGAGCAGGGCGGCGAACGCCGCGCCGATGGTCGCGAGCTGGGCCTTCTGGTCGGTGTTGAGGTCGCGGAGCGCCACCCCGGCCAGCCCGATCAGCCTGCCGCCGAAGACCTCCTGGATCATCGGCGACGCCATGCCGATCACGCCGATCCCCGCGCTCACGTTGAGGCAGAGCACCCCCCAGAGCAGCCAGAACTGCGGCGTCCTCCAGGCCTGGTCCACGTGCACGTGGCGCGGTGGTGATCATCGGCGCCCGCGGGGCGGCGTGCTCGGTGGTGAGCGCCCGGCGGCTTGGCGGGCTCGAGGGCATGGTCCAGTCGGGCGGCGGGATCCGGTAGCCGAACGCGCCGACCATCATGGCGACGAAGTAGATCGCGCCCATGGTGAGGAAGGTCTCCATCACGCCGACCGACGTCGGCGTCGCGAAGTGCTTCATCAGGATGTCGGCCAGCGGCGCGCCGATCATCGCGCCGCCGCCGAAGCCCATGATCGCCATGCCGGTCGCCATGCCGCGCCGGTCGGGGAACCACTTGATCAGCGTGGACACCGGCGAGATGTAGCCCAGGCCGAGGCCGCAGCCGCCGATCACCCCGGAGCCGAGCCACATCAGCCAGATCTGGTGCAGGTGGACGCCGAGCGCCGAGATGAGGAAGCCGCCGCGCCCAGCAGAAGGCGGCCACCACGCCCGCCTTCCGCGGCCCCGCATGCTCCAGCCAGCGCCCGAACACCGCCGCGGAGGAGCCGAGGAAGACGAAGAACAGCGTGTACATCCAGCCGAGCATGCTGATCTTCCAGTCGCAGCGACGTCGCGACCAGCAGCTGGAAGAAGCCCATGCCGTCGGGACAGGGCACCGGCTCGGTGATGCCGATCGCCCGGCTCAGCGGCAGCCAGAACACGCTGAAGCCGTAGGCCATGCCGATGGAGAGGTGGATGGCGAGGGCCGCCGGCGGCACCAGCCAGCGGTTGAAGCCCGGCTTCGCGATGATCCGTTCCCGCGACAGTAACCCCGCCATCAGGACTCTCCTGGATGTATTTTCAAGGCGTCTGAAGCTACCGATCACCCGTGAACGAAGCCAGAGAGCCCGCATGAAGGTCGCCGCACTCGCCCTCGCCGCCTCGGCCGCCGCCGCACCACTCGGCGCGCGGGCGGCCGCTCAGACCGCCGCGCCCGAGCCGGCAGCGTGGGTCATGGCCGACTCCGTCGCGCACACGGCGACCATCGCGCTCGAGGTCACCGCACCTGCCGGGTCGCCCAGCGCGCTCTTGAACGGGTTCCGGGACGGGCGCGGTGCAGGTGGTCGTGCCGCTGCGGTGGACCGTGGCGCTGGGACTGGCGCTCGTCGGACTCCGGCGGCGAAGCACAGTCTCGTCGCTGATGGCGGAGCGCGAGAAGCTTCCCACCGAGGGCGGCCGGCCGGCGTTCACCAACGCCATGACTCGCGCGATGACCGCGGGGCTCCCGGCGGGACAGACCGATCACACCACGTTCGTGGCGGATGCAGACCGGCTGGTACTGGCTGCTCTGCGGCGTGCCGGGCCACGCCCTCGCGGGTGAGTGGATCGGCCTCAAGGTGGACGCCGACGCGAGAACCGCCAGCATCGTGCGGAAGACCGGCACGCCCTAGAGCGCGGCGTCCGGGATCGCGGTCCCCCCGGGATCGGTTACTCGGTCCCTGTTCCTGCCCCGGGCCGCGACTCGCCCAGCAGCCGTTCCACCTCGGCGTCCCACTCCCGCACCTGCTTCGCGTGCTGCGCGCCCGTGGCCGGGCCGTAGAAGCCCGCCTGGATCCGCCGCACCCGGCCGTCCCGCCCCAGGAAGATCGTGGTCGGAAACGAGGTAAACCCCTGCAGCTGCGGGCAGCGTCGCCGCGGCCGCCTCGGTGTCGTTGATCCCCGCCAGGAGCAGCGGGAACGGGATCCCGAACTTGTCGCGATAGCGCCGAACCTGGCGGCGGTCCACCGCGGTATCGCCCGACACCTCGTAGGCCAGCCCGACGATCTCGAGCCCGCGCGACTGGTACTTCCGGTAGAGCGCCACCAGCTCGGGGGCCGCGTCGTGACAGGTCGGGCACCAGGTGCCGAATACGTCCACCAGGACCACCTTGCCCGCGAACCGCGGGTCCTGCTCGGTCACCACGCGGCCGTCGAGATCGGGAAAGGCGAAACGGAAGGGCCCGGTGGTGTCGGCCGCGGTGATCTCGGTGAGCGCCTTGAGGTGGGGCGCGCCCGGTGCTCCGCACCGCGACGAACGGCGTCTGGGTTCGAAGCCCGGCGTGGAACACGCCGCGCAGCGTGTCGGGCCCGCCGCCTCCGCCGCCGATCGCGCCGGTCAGCAGGTAGACGTAGGAGCCGTCGAAGTGGGCGAGCGCGAAGCTGTCGCCCCGCACCTGACCCGCGAAATGCCCGTAGTCGCCGGTGTTGGAGATGATCGTTCCCTCGAGACCCGTGCGTCCCGTTCCGCAGCTCGATCACCCGGGGCGTGGTGCCGAAGTCGCTCGATCCACTGCGCGTCCCAGCGGCCGGTGAGTCGCGCGGGCGCGGCCGTCACCGGCCAGCGGCCCCGCTTCGCACGAAACGGGATCACCCGCGGTCCCCGGTTGCCGACGTTGCGATAGGTCCCGACCAGCGAATCGCCGGCCGCGACCGCGGTGATGGTCGCCGCGTAGTCCGCCATCTCGAGCACGACGTGTCGCCCGCGACCGTCACCTGCGGAAAACGGCTGGCAGCTCGGAGCCGTTGCAGAGACTGCCGCGCCACCGGCCGCGGTCCGGCTCGATTGCACGCCGAACCGAAGCTCGCCTCCGGCAAGGTCGAGCACCGCTCGCCACTCGCCCGCCGTCGGCCCTGCCCCCGGACCAAGCGTGCAGCAGCGCGGCGCAGCGCGATGGCGGCGCTCCTCACGGCCGTCCGTGCTCCGGGCGGCGTCGCCAGCCCGCCACCGTGGTAGCGCTCTCCCGCTTCCACCGCCGCGTCGATCGTGTTCCCACGCCATGGCGCGGGGCAGGGAAAGACGGAGCTGTAGGCGCAGAAGGGATTCCGGGCCCGGTTCAAGTCCAGCCGATACCGGCCTCGCCCATCGGGATGAGCGCGACGAACCGGCCCGGCCGGATAGGTCCCGCGGTCGTTGGTCGCGTCGCGGAAGAAGATCTCCAGCTCCGCTTCGTCTTCGGCCCCCGTGGGAATCCGGCGCACCAGCAGGCGCACCGATCGGCCATCGATCGGCACCACGACCGTGCCGGCTTCCGCCGCCTCGACCTCGACGCCGTCGGCCGCGAGCACCCTCACCTTGCCGGGCCGCTCGGGCGGGGAGAGCGGTCCGACGAAGACCATGCGGCCGTCGTACGGATAGTAGGACGCCGCCTTGTCGGGTTTGGGCCGGCCGTAGACGGTGACCGTGCGCCGCGCGCCGGCACCGGCGGCCGCCAGCGTGTAGGCGCCCAGCGGGACCGGCCGACCCGAGGGCAGCACCCGCCGTCCGCTCGCGCCCACCAGGGTCACGGCACCACCCTCGACGCTGATCCGATGCTCCTCGACGCCATCGAGGGGCACCTCGGCGTCGGCGGGGCCCAGCCGAAACCCGGCGCCTATGGGCTGCACCGCGATCGCGGCGAGCGGCGAGGTCGGTGCGGCGGCCAGCCACTCGGCGAACGCCGAGCGCTCCTGGGCCAGCTCGGCCGGGGTACTCTGTGCGGAGAGGGACGAGGTGAGCATGACCAGCGCGGCGAGCGCCGCACGGGTCCCGGCGGTGACCGTGCGCGCTCACGAGCGCTTGAGCGGCCCGACCAGAAGGATCGGCGAGGTCGGCTGGGAGGAACCCGCCTCGGGCTCCACCGTGACCGCGGCGGCGCTCACGTCGCCGTCGGCCGGCACCGGAATGCTGCTCCACGCGCACACGCCCTCCCGACTCCGGCTTGAAGGTGATCGAGGGAACCGGCGCGCCGTCCTTGATGAACCAGAGCTGATACGCGCGTCCATCGGGCACCGCCTTCAGCTTGACGCCGTGGACGATGGCCTGGTTTCGCTCGCCGATCCCAGAAGACCTGGATGCAGCGGGTCGGGATCGCCGCTGGCGGTGAGCTGGAACATCTGCACGCCGGGCGCGAGGATCGCGTCGAGCGTGGCCTCGCGCTGGGTCAGCAGCGCCGACGTCGCCTGCAGTCGCTGCACGGCGTCCGCGAGCTGCGCCCGAAGGCCGCGCGTCTCCTGCATCTGCATGAGCCCGAATCCGAGCCCAAGAGCCGCCGATGAGCCCGGCGGCGAGCGCTCCCCAGCGGAAGGCCGGCGGGCGGGGCGACAGGCCGCGTGCCGGGGTGATGGGCCGTACCGGCTCTGCCGCGCGGTCCGCTCCGGCGGTGCGCGACGGTCCCACGGTGCCGCCGAGTCGAGACAGCACGCGATCTCGAAGGTCGGGGCCGGGCGCCGCGTCCGAGCCGCCGAGCGCCAGCAACGCGGCGACCTCGCGGAACTCCGCCACCTCGCGCTGCGCCTCCGGCGAGCCGGCGAGGAATGCCTCGAAGCGCCGGGTCTCCTCGGGCGACAGCGCGCCGAGCGCGTAGGCCGGCGCCAGGTCCAGGAGCGTCTCCTGCTCGGGGTGGCTCATGACCCGCGCTCGAAGTAGAACGGCCGCAGGCATCTCACGCAGCTTCTGCATGCCCAGGCGTACCCGCGTCTTGATCGTCCCGAGCGGCTCCTGGAGCACGCTCGGCGATCTCGGACTGCGAGAGACCCTCGAAGAACGCCAGCTCGATCGCGCGGCGCTGCGGCGGCGAGAGCGTTTCGAGGGCCTGCTGCACCTGTTCCCTCCGCTCGGCGTGATCCACGCCGCTCGATGGATCCGCCCGCCAGCCGCCCATCGCGGGCGGCGAGTCGGGCCGGTCGGCGGCGGCGCTGGCCGTGATACGATCTCTACGGCTCCGGGCCCGCACCAGATCCAGCGCCCGGCTCCGCGCGATCGTGGTGAGCCAGCCCGCCACCGATCCCGCGCGCCGCCTCGAACCGGGTCGCATCCCGCCACGCCTGCGCGAACGTGTCGAGCACGACTTCCTCGGCGTCGGCCCGCTGGCCCACGATTCGGTAGGCCACGGCGTACAGCACCTGGCCATAGCGGTCGTACAGCACCGCCATCGCGCGCTCGTCCCCCTCGGCCGCGCGCGCGATCAGATCGCTGTCGCCGGGGGAAGTTTGCCCGGGGGCAGTGCTACGCATCAGCCATGGCTGGCGGGATTGGTGCGGGATGGCACTCGGGGTGGCTCGGCACTCATCCATCAGTCTACATGTGCTCCGGACGACTTCACAAGAAGCCGCAACGCCACCGGAGATCATGGGAGTGCCTTCGGCCCATCCCCTCGTGTGAAGATGAGCGTGGCGGTGCGCCGTCCGTAGGTCGCCCGCACGACGTTGACCTGGTCGGCGAAGCGGTCGGTGAGGATCCGGTTGTCCACTCGGCTTCCCGCGAGACCTCCGTCGACCCGGCCCCGCAGCCGCAGGATGAGCGACATCCCCCAGCCGCTCAGCGCCGTCCCACGTCAGGGGCACCGCGGCACCACCGCGGTCCAGCAGCCGAAACCGATCGCGCGCGTAGGCCGGGCAGCGCCCCGACCGTTCCGATGTCGTCGGCGAAGGCGCGGATGGACGACCGCGACCGAGTCCCCCTGCTCGACCAGCTCGGCCGATGAGGTGTGCATGGGATGGCGGCCCGAACGGCAGCAGCATCGCCGCGACCAGAAGCCGAACGCCGATCACCACGGCGTACGCTCCACCGCCATCCTGGCAGCGACGAGCACCACCGCCGCCGATACCGCGACGACTCGGAGCCGCGATGGCCCACCAGCAGATCCACGGCGGACAGCAGCACCGCCGCGACCCCCAGTATCGCGCAGCTGCCCCAGCTCGATGCCGATGTTGAAGCCGAACAGCGGCACCGCGATGGACCCGGTGAACAGGCTGTGGAGATAGTTGGCGAATCCGGCCCCGTGCACCAGGCCGAACACGCCGGCGAAGATCGGCCGGTAGCGGCCCCGCAGGGAGCGGCGGCGCGGTCCCGCACCAGCAGGTTCTCCACCCCGGTGGCCACGATCGTCACCGGAATGAGGAACTCGATGACGGAGGTCGGAAGGGTCAGCGCTCCCGTCACCGCGAGCGCCAGCGTGATCGAATGCCCGACCGTGAACGCGGTGACCACCCAGGCCGCGGAGCGCCAATCGCGCCCGCGATAGATGGCCGCCAGCGCGAGCAGGAACAGGATGTGGTCGAACGCCGTCGGATCGGCGATGTGGTGGAAGCCGAGCCCTGCGAACGCGGCGAATTCTGGCATGTCACCGGGCCCCGCGGGTCGCGATTTGCCGAAGCCGCTGAAGGGTGGCCCGTGCTTCGGCGGGCTGGGAGGGATTCCAGCTGGGGTTGATCGCCAGCGCGGCCTCGAGGCGATCCGCCGCCGCGTCCGGCCGGCCCAGCGCCGCCTCGATCATCCCGGCATGGTAGAACAGCATCGCGTCGCGGGTGCCCAGCGCGAGCGCATTGGTGCATCGCGTCGTGGGCCTCCTGGTGCCGATGCGACCGGTAGAGCGCCCAGGCCAGCAGATCCCAGCCATAGACGTCGTGCCGGGTCCGGATCTCCTCCTCGGCGCGTGCCAGGACGGTCCCGACCTCGCGCCCGCGGTCGAGCAGCAGCAGCCCCCACTGGCGGTGAAACATCGCCGGCTGCCCGAGCACCGCCACGGACATCGCGTGGTAGTACTCCTCGGCCTTGGCGCTGTCACCGGAGGCGGCGTAGACCTGGTAGAGCAGTCCGAGCGTGGCGGGGTCGAGCGTCTTCGCGATGGCGCGCTCGCCGAGCTCGATGGATTCCGCCCAACGCCCTCGGGCGGCCGCCACCCGGGCCATGGCATCGAGCAGTCGGTGGTCCTCCGGCGCGATCGCGAGGCCGGCCTCGATCTCGGTCTCCGCCTCGCCCACCTCTCCCTGGCGCAGCGCCAGATCGCCGAGCCGCCAGTAGAACCACGCGATGTGCGACCGGGGGACGCCGTAACGGCTGACGGCCTCGTCGCGAGCCTGGCGCAGCAGGCGGCGGGCCTCCGCGGGGCGGCCCCGCAGCTCATCCCACCGGGCGTACCGCGGCGCCACGGCCAGCTCGGTGCGCGAGGTGAGCAGCATACCGAAGGTGTGGTCGGCCTCGTCGTACGCGCCCAGCTCGAGCTGGATCTCGCCCAGCATCGCGCGCGCCGGGCGGTAGGTCGAGTCGACCGCCACCAGTCGCTCGGCCATGGCGCGTGCCTCGACGAAGCGATGCTGACCCATCAGGCTGGTCGCCAGCACCTGAAACGCCACCGCGTTGCGTCCGGTGCGCAGTCTCAGCGAGCGCCGCGCCAACTCTTCGGCGCGGCGCAGATCGGCGTCGCCGCTGCCGCCGCGCGCCCGCTGCAGGTACAGGCGAGCGAGCTCGGCGAAATCCCTCGCGGAGAGGGAGTCCCGCGCGACCCGGCTCTCGAAGAAGCGAATGTCCAGGTCCAGCACCTCGGCCTCCGCGTAGCGCGGCGGTGGCGAGGCCTCGGCGGTCTCGAGCGAGCGGGCGAGGGCGAAACCCGAGCCCACCGCGCCGACACACAGCGCGGTGAGCCCGAGACGCCACCGGCAGAAGACCGGGGTCAGTTGGGTGCTCCGAGATAGGGGAACGCCCCGGAGATCGGCGAGTCGCTGGCGACGTTGTCGGTCGTCAACGCGGCCTTGCCCGCGGCCCCGTCGGGGTCCGCTCCGAACGGGTCGCCGAAGACCGCGAGGAGAGCCAGGTCCACGACGTCGTCGGTCAGCTTGCGCCCGCCGTATCCGTTCGCGAACGGCGCGAGCGGAAGCCAGGTGAGCCAGCCGGCGCCGGAGGCGGCGGTCGGGTCCTTGTCGGTCTGCACGACGAGCACGTCGGGCAGGAGGACGCTCCCCAGCGTATTGGCGTAGTCGGCCGATCGGCCGGCGACGCTGCCGGAGCCGGTGATGAACGCCAGAATCTCCGCGCCGATGGTCGCGGCGTCCGCGTCGGGGCCGATCGTCCCATGGGTCGGGTGGCTCGCCTTGCTCAGCAGGACCTCGCTGATGAGCGGGTTGCCGAGCCGCTGGATCTGGTCGAAGCTCTGCGGCGTGCTGGGGCCGTTGTCGTCGCTGCACCCGGCCGCGCCGAGGCCGAGCACCGCGACGGCGGTGCCGAGCATCATGCGGCGGAGAAGGTGCGTGCGGGTGGTGCGCAACATGAGTGTCTCCATGGTGAGTGCGAGGGTCGGTGTCAGCGGCTGATGGTGCCCCAGATGCCCAGCTTGCCCGGCGCGCCGTTCTCGATCAGCGAGCTGGGCAGCTCCACGACGATCGAGAGCACGTTGAAGCCCTGGACGTAGTTGACGCCGGGGTTCCGGAAGAAGAACGGCGCGGACGGGTTCGGCGTGAGCGCGCAGTCATCGGCGAGAGCGCCGCCTTCGGGCCTGCGGTCCGGCAGAATGCAGAACGCGGCCTCGAGATCGATGAAGAACGGATCATCCCGGGGGCCCGCGAAGACCTGGAGCGCGGTGCTGGTGCCGAGGTTGCTGTTGATCGCGCCACTGACCGCGGGCGAGGCGTCGGCGATCTCGTTGTCCGTCGCGCCTACGACCGGCGGATCCACGGGGCCGCGGACTTCGACCTGCTGGCCCGCACCGGTGCCGTCGAAGGTCACCTGAATGACCTTGTCTTCCCGGGCGTCACCGTCGTTGTCCACCTTGAATTGGTAGAGCAGCTGGGAGTCGAACGACGCGTCAGCGGCGGCCGCCCCCGGAGTGAGGAAAGCACGACTGTTCATCACGAGCACGATCCGGCCGGGTGCCGAGCCGGGAAACACATAGACGTCCGTCATGTCGAGTTTGGGGTTCATCTCGACTTCGGCCGTGTCCTGGTGATCCGACCCGATGGCGAGCCCCGCGCCACCGGCGACACCGGTGAGCGCGAGGAGTCCGGCGGCGAATGCGCGCCGGCGCGTGTGCGGTCTGGAATGCATGACCATCGTTCTCCGTGTACGGGGTGTGAGCCGGCGCGATGGATGTCGCGTCGTGACTGGGGTACGCCCGAGCCGGGAGAACGGATGTATCGAAGGGGGACGGGAGATTTCTGCGATAGCCCGGCGAGCGCTTGCCGGGTTGGGCGGGACGGGAGGTGTCGGCCGAGTGGGTGCGCTACCAGTTCCAGAATCGCGAGGGGGAGAACGCGGCGAGATCCTCGGCTGCGGGCTCGCCGCCGACGAGTTGCTTGATGAGCAGTCCGGTGAGCCCGGCCAGCAGGATTCCGTGACGGCCATGGCCGGTGGCGTACCACAGTCCGGCCAGCCGCGGCTCGGCGCCCAGGATGGGCAGCCCGTCGGGAGTGACCGGCCGGAGGCCGGCCCAGGTGCGCCGGACGTCGGCACTGGTGAGCGCGGGGCACAGCGCCGTCGCCGCGGCGAACACCCGCGCCAGACCGGCGGAAGTGACCTCGGGCTGGAATCCGGCGTATTCCATGGTCGAGCCAGCGATCGCCTCGTCCCCGCGGGCCACGAGGTATCCGCCTCGACCGTACACGATCGCGCGGCGCGCGCCGGCGGGCCACGGGAGCGCCGCCATCTGGCCGCGGACCGGCGCCACCGCCATCGGACGCGGCAGCCCGGCGATGGTCGCGGACCAGGCTCCGGCCGCGAGCACGACGTCCGCCGCGGGGTAGTGACCGCGCTCGCCGGCCACGCCCGTCACCCGGTCCCCGCGCGATTCGACAGCCGTCACCCGATCGCGCTCGATCGCAACGCCCAGCCTGGTTCCGTCCGCCCGCAGCGCGGCCACCAGTCGCTCCGGCTCGAGGGCGCCTTCGTGCGGCCGCCCAGAGTGCGCCGCCCGAGGGGCCGAGCCAGGGCCAGCGACTCTTCACCTCGTCCGCGTCGAGCCAGTCGGCCAGGTGGCCCTGCTGCCGCTGCCACGCGACTTTCGACCGGAGATCCCCGGCTTCCTCCTCGTCCGCCGCCACCCAGGCGATGCCCTCGCGCCAGAGGCCGATATCCCGGCCCGTGGTCTCCCGCAGAGCCTCGTCCAGTGGCCCGTAATACTCCCGGGCGGCCAATCCCAATTCCAGGAGGGGGTCGTCCTCACCGGCCTCGATCTGCGGCGCCAGCATCCCGGCTGCGGCCTTCCACCCCTGGCCGGCTTCGCCCTCCGGGTCGAGCACCAGCACCCGGCGCCCGCCGAGCGCCAGCTCCCGGGCGCAGGCGGCGCCGATCGGCCCACCACCCACCACGACAACATCGTAGGCAGCAGTCACTTATCTTTCCTATGAAACTAATTGAAACGTAGGGGCGTACTGCGCGCTATCTCGATGTCAGGAGGAAGTTACCATGCTCAGGAATCTGCTCGGGTTCGCGGTCTTCGCGGTGATCTCGATGTTCCTGCTCAAGGTCGTGTTCGGTCTCTTCGGGTTGGTGCTCGGGCTGCTCGGCACGGTGGTCTGGTTGGCGTTCATCGGCTTCGTGGTCTACCTGATCCTGAAGCTCTTCGCCCCCGACACCGCCGCCCGAGTCAGGGATATGGTGGCGGGGCGCTGACCGGCGCCGCTCCACGGCTCTCGAGCACGCCCCACACCAGGAGCGGCACCATCACCTCGTGGTGGCCGGTCAGCAGGTAGCCCTCACCGCCGGCGCGGGTGGGACGTTGCACCACGTTGACGCGGGGCCGATAGTGCCGCTGCATGTCGAAGTCGGCGGCGAGGAATCGTGTGGGCGCCCCCCCGTTGAGATTGCGGGCCACGGTGAGCGCCTTGAGGAATACCTCCGGCAGCACCACCGCGCTCCCCAGATTCAGCACCGCACCCCCGCCGTCCACCGCCGGAAGCGAGCCCGCCAGCCGCCGGAAGTCGAGGTGGCTGGTGGCGCCCAATGCCGCCCCATCCGCCGATGGATGCTGGTGGATGATCTCCGCGCCGATGGCCGCGTGTACCGTCACGGGCACATCGTGACGGTGGGCGGCGAGTAACACCGAGGCGTCCCCTCCTGCCAGACCGGTGTGGCCCGCCAGCGCGCGGGCGAGCCCCTCACCCATTCCCTGACCCGCCTCGGCCGCCGCCGCGATCGCCGCGTTCATCTCGGCCCCGGTCTCCTCCGCCATCCCGAACGTGCCGTCGTCGAGGCCGCTCTCCACGTCTTCGCTGGTGCCGCCGTACGCGGCCAGCTCGAAGTCGTGAATCGCCGCGGCGCCGTTCATCGCCACGTGGGTGACGATGCCTTCCCGGAGCAGCATCGCGATCAGGGGGCCGAGGCCGACCTTGATGACGTGTCCACCGAGCAGCAGGACCACGCCCCGCTGCTGGCGGGCCGCCCGGGCGACGCCCGCGATGACGGCGCGAAGGTCGCGGGCGGCGAGGACGTCGGGGAGGCTCTCGAGGAAGGCGTGAAACGATCGGTCGCCTGTGGGAGGCGTAGCGAGCAGTGAGGGGTCGACCTTGTGGTGCCGGGCGGCGACGGGCACGGTCCGGACGCGCCCGAGATCGGCCTCGTGATAGGCCACCCTCAGCCGCCGCTGGCGGCGGCGCCGGCGGACGGCACCACCATGTCCTTGAGACGGAGCGTGATGGTGCCGAAGGGGAATTTGCTGCGAATCTGCACCGGCAGGCGGCGGACATCGTCCGTGAGCCAGATCCGCGTGTCGGAGCGCTTGGAGAACATCCCCTTGGTATCGATCACCGGGTGCAGCACGAGGCAGTCTACCTTGCTGCCGTCGGGCAGCTCCATCTTCTCGCGCTTCGTCACCTCGATCGTGACCGGGTTCTTCTCTTTCCGGAAATAGCGGTCGAACACGTACTTCTTGCCGACCTGCAGCGGCGTGATACGGACGAAATAGAAGAAGGCCGCATCGTCCAGCGGTTTGGGTGGGCTCGCGAACGTGGTGTCGCGGCCCTTCTCGCGATAGAAGCCGGAGTCGGGAAAGATCTCGTAGGTGCGGTGCCTGGCCTTGTCGTTCTCGACGAAGTCCTGCACGAACCGATGCGAGGCGAAATCCCCGGTGGCGACCCACGACTCCAGCACGTCATCCAGCGAATAGAACACGGTCTTGCCGACCAGCCGGAAGCGAAGGCGCAGGGTCTCGACCCCGCGCACGGAGTCGAGTCCGGCCACCTGGAGAGTGCCCTGGCCGAGGGTGATCATGCCGAGCTTGGCGCTGTAGGTGAGCGTCTCGCCCACGGCGAAGGGGTACTGTGGCGCCGGGGTGCGGGGCGGATCGCCCTGCAGGAGCCCCAGGAACAGGAGCGCCGGACGGATCATCAGGAGACCGCCTCCGCCTGTCGCTCGGCGTCGCGCGCGGCGGGTTCGGTGGGTGGGGCGATCGGGGTCGCGCGGAGCAGGGAGCGCGCGTGCCACAACCGCATCGCTTCTTCGCTCGGCCGCATTCGGCTGGCCCGCTGGCGGAGATCATGCCGCTCCACCGAGGGGACCGACTCCACCCGGCGCGAGTACCGGGCGGTCCGCCAGTACAGCTCGGCGTTCGCGGACCAGCCGTCGGTGACCAGAAAGCTGCCGCCATGACTCCGCATCGCGTTCCGGAGCGCCACCAGGCGCACGATCGCGAACCCGGACACGACGTCGCGCACGCCGGGGACCGTCACCGCCCCGCGGAGGAGCTGCGGAGCGAAGCGCCGGAGCATGCGATGCGACCGCGCCGGCTCGCCCTCGAGGGTCCCCTCGGCGACGACGAGATCGGCCCCGCTGTCGATCCGGCGGACGAGATCGGGAATGTACTGGGGATTGTGGGTGAAATCGGCGTGCATCAGGATGGCGGCGTCGCGCTTGGGGCGATCGGTCAGGTCGACCGCCATGCGGAGAAGCTCGAGCACCGAGGCGGCGTAGCCCTGGCGCTCGCTGTGCCGCACCAGCCTGAGCGGCAGCACGCGTGAGTAGGGCTCCAGCACCGCGCTGGTGGCATCGGTCGAGCCGTCATCGAGGACGAGGAGCTGGTACTCCCGGGGAAACCCCGCGAACACCTGGCGAATCTTCCAGAGCAGGAGGCCGACGGTCGCGGCCTCGTTGTGGCTCGGTATGCAGACGTAAATCATGATCCGTCAAGTTGTGGGGCGCACGAACGATACACCGATCGGACTTCGCCTGCCATGCGCTCCGCGCTGAAGCGCTCGACCGCTCGGGTGGCGCGCTCGATCAGGCCGCGCCTGAGCTCCGCGTCACAGAGGATGCGCTGCACCGCGCCAGCGAGCGCGTCCGGATTCCGGGGTGGAACGAGGATTCCGGCACCCTGATGCAACATTTCGGGAAGCCCTCCCGCCGACGTGGATGCAACCGGGATGCCACGTGCCATCGCGTCGAGCACCGAGGTGCCCAAGCCCTCTTCCTTGCTGCTCATGACGTAGACGTCGGCGTCGGCCAGGAGCCGCAGCGGGTAGGTCACCTGTCCCATCAGATGAACCCGGTCGGTCAGCTCGAGCTCCCGCAGCAGCCACTCCAGCACGGGGCGCAGCTCCCCCTCGCCCGCGATCACCCAGTGCAAATTCGGGAAGCGGCCCGCCAAGCGGCGCGCGGCATGGATCAGGGTGACATGGTCCTTGTGGGGGACCAGCGCGCCGATGGTGCACGCGATCGTCGAGCCCTCCGGGATGCCGAGTCGCTCGCGGACCCCCAGCGGCTCGGCTTCTCGGGCGGCGGCGAGGTCCACTCCGGAGTGGACCACCACGATCCGCTCGAGCCTGATTCCGTCCGCCGCGAGCACGTCGGCGACCGCGGAGGAGACGGCGATCACCCGCTCCGCGCGACGCCAAAGGCCGGGGTGGCGGAGATGAAAATCCACCCGCCGCGTCGCGACGAGCGGTACCCGTGTGACCACGGAGCAGGTGCCGGCGAGCGTCAGAGCGTGGGCGTCGTGGGCGTGGAGCACGGCTGCGCCGGCCCGGATCTCCTGGAGGATTCCGCCGAGGACCCGCGGGTCGAGCCCCATGTCCCAGCTCACCTCGCGCACCCGCACACCCTCGTGTTTCAGCCGATAGCCGAGCTCGCTGCCGGCGCCCGTCACCACCACCTGGCCGGTGAGCCCGGCCCGCTGCAGCTCGCGGGCGAGGAGCAACACCTGGCGCTGCCCGCCGCGCCACTCGCGGCCGGACGCGACATGGACGACGGTCTGGCTCACGTCTCGGGAAGCGCTTCGACCGGGTGGGAGCCGCTCTCCCGGCGGCGGACGTAGGGGCCTTCCTCGCGGGCGACGTCTCCCAGCAGGCTGCGGAGCTCGGCGAGGCTGAAGGGCTTGTGCAGGTAGGGCCGGTCGAGTGATTCGAGGAACGCCAGTGTATCGCCGCGCACCGTGTCGCCCGTGCTGAACACGATGCGCGCCGCCATCTCGGGCTGGCGCCGGGCCAGCCGCTCGTAGAACTCGCGGCCGCTGAGCCGCGGCATCCGGAGATCGGAAATGACCAGGTCGAACGACTCGTGCTCGGCCACCGCGAGCGCCTCGGAGCCATCGCTCGCCACCACGGGGATGTGGCCCCACGCCTCCAGCGTCGCTCGCATGTAGTGAAGGATGTGCGGCTCGTCGTCCACCACGAGCACGCGGAGCCGCTTCGTCGGGGCGCGCTGGTCGGCATCGGGCACCGGCGTCGCGGGCCTGGTGGCCAACGGCAGCTGGACGGTGAAGACGGACCCCCGATCTTCGTCGCTCGAGAGCATGATCCGGCCGCCGTGCTCGCGCACGATGCCCTGGCTGATCGACAGGCCCAGTCCGGTCCCTTCGCCCTCGGGCTTGGTGGTGAAGAAGGGCTCGAAAACCTGGGCCGCGAGCGCCTCCGACATGCCGGGCCCGTCGTCCACCACGTCCACCGCGACCCCGTCGAGCCACCGGCGGGCGCGCACGACCACGGTCCCGGGCCGGCCGGTGCTCGCGACGGCCTGGGCCGCGTTGTTGATCAGATTGACGAACACCTGCTGGATCTGGTTGGGATCGATGTCGGGCATCGGCAGGTCGGGCTCCACCTCGAGCCTGCCCTCGACGCGGTACGCCATCAGATTGTTCCGCAACAGGAGGAAGGTGGCGTCGAGCAGCGGCTTGAGCGCGGTGGGGCGCCGCTGGTGCTCCTGTTTCCGCGCGAAGCTCAGCAGGTTCTTGACGATGTTCGACGCCCGCTCGGCCTCCTCCTGGATCACGGTCAGCGGCTCGCGCAGCGAGGGCGGGACATTGGGCACTTCGGTGAGGTAGTCGGCGAACCCGACGACCGAGGCCAGAGGATTGTTCAGGTCGTGGGCGATGCCCGCGATGAGCTGGCCGATGGCCGACATCTTCTCCGACTGGATGAGCTGGTCCTGCAGCCGGCGCCGCTCGGTCTGGTCGTCGAACAGGAGGACCACCGTGGAGCGGTCCGTGCTGCTGATGGGCACCACGGTCACCGCGTAGGTCCGCTCCCGGGTCCGGAGCTCGACCTCGCGGCCCGCTCCTTGCTGATCCAGGGCCCGTTGCAGCTCGGTGGCCCACTCCGGGGGTGCGAAGGCCTGCCAGGGCCGGCCAATCAGGCTCGCGGGAGGTGCGTTGACCAGATCCGCGAAGGCCCGGTTGGCCCGCCGGATACGACCCCCCCGGTCCACGATGCAGAGCGCGGGTGAGATCGCGTCCACCACCTCCTGCCAGGAGCGGCGGCCGTCGTCGTGCAGATCCACCAGGCGGGCGCTCTCCAGGGCGATACTGGCCTGGCTAACCAGGCCCTCGAGCAGCGCCAGGTCGGCAGGGCCATAGCGACCCGGCTCACCGCGGACGGCGATCGTCCCGGTTACTCTGCTCTTGGCGATCAGCGGCGCGAAGAGCCAGCTTCCTCCGGTGTCGGGCTGCGGAGCGAGCGAGCCATCGGCCAGCAGGGCGTCGATCCCGTCGGTGAGGACCATGGCGCCGGCTCGCGAGGCATGCTCGAGGAGATGTTGGCGATTGGGACTGCGGGTGGGCCAGGCGTGCAAGGTGTCGCCGCCGTCCACCTCCTGATGAAACAGGCAGAGCCCCACTTCGGTCGGAGCGAAGTTCTCGCGGACATGGCGTACCAGCGCGTCCACCACTGACGCGCGGCGGAGGGTGCCGGCCAGCTCCTGGCCGAAGGCGATCACCCGCCGCAGCTGGGCCAGCTCGTCCACCGTGGGAGGATTAGTCATGATCCGAGCCAACGCGCGCGGCCGACTGACGGCTGCGGACCTTCAGCTGGTGATACTCCTGCTGAGCCGCGGCTCCGCCCATCGTCGCGCGTCCTTGGAGCGCCGGCTCGGTGCGGAAGGTCCCGACGCCCTGCTCGACGCCCCCGAACTGCTCGAGCGGCTGCTGACCGTTCGGACCATGCTGGTCCCTTCCGAAACCCTCTTTTTCTACGTGCTGGTGCGGCACTCGCTCCGGCGCGCCGGTCTGGACGACCGGGATCTGGCCGACTACCTGGCGGCGCTCCTGCTCGACTTCGGGCAGCGCGACCGGGCGTGGCGAATCGACTGGCACGACGACCAGCGGCACCGCTATCTCGTGGATATTCTCACCGATCTCGAGGCGACCGAGGGCGACCGCCGGTTCCGGGTGATGGTGCACCTCGGCAATTACTCTCTCTGGCTGTCGGGGCTGTTTCCCGATTATATCGCGGCGCGCCATCTGCGAAAAGCCGGGCCCGACGTCAGCTATTACGACGCGCTGGGACGACGTGGCTTCGGCATGGCGTCCGACCACGCGCTGGCGGACAGCTACGGTCTGGGCGGGGTGCTCCGTACGGCCGCCGAGCGCTTTCCCTCTCTCCGAACCGCGTTGAACGATGTCAGCGATCGGGTGTTCTTCCCCTGTACGTCCTCAACCGACCGCGCGCTCAAAGATCTAGGCATCCACTGACGCGGCCGCCCCGGCCCGCTCCACCAGCGACCGGAACAGCCCGTGCTCCGGCGCCCGCGCATCAGCATGCATCTCCTCGGGGTGCCATTGGACCGCCAGCAGCCAGGCCTCACCGGGCTGTGACTCGACCACCTCGATCAACCCGTCGTCACTCCACCCGCTGGCCACCAGCTTCGGGGCGAGGTCGCGGATGGCCTGATGATGGAAGGAGTTCACCCGGAGGTTGGTGCCGCCCAGGGCCTCGGCCGCCAGACTCCCCTCGGCGAGCCGCACGGCGTGGCTGCGGTCGGTGCGGGTACCCGCATGGTTGTGCGCGACGGCGCCCGGCTGCTCGCTGGGAATGTCCTGGATGAGCGTCCCACCCAAAGCCACGTTGATCAGCTGAATGCCCCGGCAGATGCCGAGAATCGGGAGGTCGCGCTGCCGCGCAGCGGCATAGAGCGCCAGCTCGAAAAGGTCGCGCTCCCGGTTGGGCGGGTTTAGGAGTGGCGAGGGGTCGGTGTTGTACCAGGCCGGATCGACATCCTCACCGCCTGTCAGCACCAGTCCGTCCACGCCGTCGAGCGCGCGCGCTGCAAACGAAGGACCGATGAACGGGCTGAGCACCAGCGGGATCCCGCCGGCGGCCAGGACCGATCGGACGTACGCGGAATTGAGACCGGTTCGCTCCGCGCCGTCCCACATCCGCACGACACCGCCTAGCGCGATCCGGGGTGTTCTCATCGGAGCATCGAGTCGGGAAAGAGCGCCGGGCACTTCGGGTCGGTGATCCGCGCCTGATCGACTTGAATGCCGATCAGCGGGATCGATCCCGATCCCATGGACACACTGCCCAGCTTGGGCGCTCCCGGAATCGGCGTGCCTTCGAAGAGCATCACGCCCATCACGCGCTCCTGGGGATCCGTGACCAGGACGCCAAACCCCGGTGTGATCCCCGCAGGCGGAGTTCCCTCCACCCCGACGACCAGCAGCGAATCGGTCCGGCCGAGCACCGCCGGAAACGCGCCGTCGGCGGCGATGCGCGCCACGGTGCGCTCCGGTAGCGTGGCCGGGGGAGCGGCGAGCGTCTGGTTTGGGATCGTGAACTGCTCGAGCAGCGTGCTCGCCGCGGCCAGCGCGGCAAGACCACACGTCGGAGGGACGCGATCGGACGAGCGCTCGCAAGCGACGGAAGAGAGGACGAGCAGTGCGAGGGTGGCGCGAGTTGGCATACCCCAAGATACGTAGCGGTCGGCCCCGATCCAACGGAGAGCGGTTGGCAACAGGTAGTTGGTGAAGGCGCTGGGGAACGACGAGGGGGACCGCGGGGCGGCGGCCGGAGCCGATTGGCCCGACCGCTCGCCGAAGGGCGCTACTTGGCCGTGGTGTCCATGGTGGCGCTGGTGTCCATCAGAGCCGTGTCGATCGCGCTGGGCGCCGGAGCGGTGTCGGCTGCCATGCCGGGGCTCCCGGTTTCCGTGCCAGCGCCGGCGTTACCGGCGCTGCTGCCACCGCCGCAGCCGGCAAGCGCGAGGGCCGTCAACGAGCCAATCATCCAGGTTGCGCGTTTCATCTCGAGGTCCTTTCTACGGCGGCGCCGTCAGGGTCACCGCTGGGTGGATTGTCCTGCCGTAAAATTTCCGTCCCGCAGGGTGCAGATGCACGATCGCGCTGCACGCCCCAATCCGACCAGCCTAAGTATCCCCGTTTCCTCCCGACGTGACGCAGATCACGTCGGCGGAGTGCGGAGCCTCTCGAGCGAGCGTTGGAGGTTTCGACGAGCAGCGGCCTCGAAGCGAGAGCGAAAGTGCTCGGTGCGGTACAGCGGCTGCCGGTCGAGGAGCCGTTGGAGTATCCGGGCTCGGCCCGCTCGGTATAGACGCTCCGGTACCGCGGAATACTCGGTCCGGATCCGCTCCTCGTACTCGTCGAACTCGGACTTACCTCGGCCAAGAATGGACAGGTCCACGTCACACACGAGGGCGCCGCCCGGGTCGGACGGCGGATGAACATGATCAGTGAGCCGAATCAGCCGTCCGACCTCGGTCGCTTGATCTCCGGGTACTCCACCGTCCAAGAGGGCCGAACTGGCGAGTGCGGCGCTGCGCGACTCGTTGTCCGAAGCGCCGGGGAGGTAAATCGCGTCATGGAACCAGAGTGCGGCTTCCACGACATCCTGCACCTCGCCGGCAGGCGGGGCGGAGTCGAGTTGGTGGAGGCAGTCCTCCAGATGATCTACCGAGTGGTAGCGGCGTTCTGGGGCGCCATAGCTGGCGAGCAGCGCATCCCTGATCGGCCGGGGGTCGCCGACGGCGCCGAGTCTTTCCCATAGGAGGGCGAAGCGCGCTCGGAGCGTGTCGCCGCTCATGGGGGCATCAGGACGGCGATCTCCACACCGGATCTTCGCGCAAGCGGGCAGCCGCCTCCGCCCGGTCGGAGGCGGTCGGATTACGTGCCAGGTTGGCACGGCGGAGCCACATCCGGCCCTTTCGGTAGAGGTCGGAGAGGACGTGACCGGCCGGCAATGCGGCGGTGCGGGGGAGGACGAAGAAGTGCACGTGGCGCACGCTCTCGTTGTAGCTCGCTACATAAGTCCGCTCCGGCCGCGCCAGCCGCTCGACGGCGGCCACCGCACCCCGGAGCACCGGGCCCAAGGCTGCCGCTTCGGCCTTGTTGAGCTCCGCCAGTGACTCGACGTGCCGGTGCAGGAGCACGATCAGCTCTCCTGGGTCGGTGTGGGTGCCGGTGTGATGATTCACCACCCAGAGACCGTCATCATGGATCGGGCCGCCGGGAGCCACGACCCGGCCGGCGGCCTGGTCGCACAGCGGACAGGAGGTGGGGCGCATGCGGGGAAGCTCTGGGTCAAAGATCCTCGTACGGTATCGGATGACCCTCGACCGGGGAAGTGCTCCCGCACGATGCGCAATCGCTTGACGCTCCCCGACACCGGCCGTAGCATTCGGCTTCCGAACCACGGACGCCGGACCCGGTGTCCGCTCCCCGAGGTGCCATGAGAGGTTGCCGCCGGCCATGTTCGACGGCCTGAAGGCTCGGCTGGACCGGCTGCTGCGCGATCGCGGCGGCTCCGACCCGCGAGCGCACGCGGCCGGACTGCGCGAGGCGCTGGTGGAGGCTCGGGTCGGCATCACCGAGATGCGGCGCGCGCTGGCTTCGGCCGAAACCGAGCTGGAGGCGGAACGCACGCACCTGGGCGCCGCCGAGCGGCGGGGGCGTCTGGCGGCCGCGGTCCCGGATCAGGAGACGGTGGCGATCGCCGAGCGTTTCGCCGCGCGGCATCGAGAGCGCATCGCCGTTCTCGAGCGCAAGATCGTGGTGCAGCGCGACGAGCTGGCCCTCGCGGAGCGAGAAGTTCAGGAGATGGCCACGGAGTGGCGGTCGGCCAGCGGGGGCCGCCACGTGGAATCGCTCGACGCGGCCTGGCGCGACCTCGAAGCGGCCGGGGCCTCCCGCGAGCCCGACGACACCGACCGCCTCGCCGCGGACGCCGAGCGACGGAAGCGCGAGGAGGCGGTCGAGGCCCAGCTCGCGTACCTCAAGAAGAAGATGGGCCGGGACCGATGACCGACCACACCGGAGGCTGGATGCAGCGCGCTCACTGGCTCACCCGTCCGATGGTTCACGCGATGACGGCTGTCGTCGCGCTTCAGGGTACATCCCTGTCGGCCCAGCAGAGCCACGGCACCACCGAAGTTCCCGCCCCGACCATCGCGCCTCCCCACTTTCAGCGTCTTGCCCACACCTACAGCATCGTGGCCTAGGATTCGGCTACCGGCGACCTCGGTGTGGCGGTGCAGTCGAAGTTTCCCAACGTGGGCGGCATCGTCCCCTGGGCGCGAGCCGGCGTCGGGGCCGTCGCCACCCAGAGCCTGGGCAACACGGCCTACGGCGAGCGGGGGCTCGACCTGATGGCCCAGGGCGCCACGGCGGAAGAGGCGCTCCGGACGATCATGCGGACCGACACCATGCTCCAGGACCGGCAGGTCGGCATGGTGGATGCCAGGGGGAACGCCGCGAGCTTCACCGGGAAGACGACCTTCGACTGGGGCGGTGGCCGGGTCGGCGCCCCGAGCGGCAAGGGAAACCTGGCGGGCGGCAAGGGGGAGGTGATCGTGGGGCGGGGATACAGCGCCCAGGCCAACATCATGGTCTCCGACCAGACGGTGAAGAACCTGGCGGAGACGTTCGAGCGGACCCAAGGCGGCCTGGCCGACCGGCTGATGGCGGCGCTCAAGGCGGGGCAGGCGGGTGGCGGCGACAAGCGCGGGATGCAGTCGGCCGCGCTGCTGGTCGTGCGGAAGAACGGCGGCTACCTCGGCGCCAACGACCGCTTCATCGACATCCGGGTCTACGATGCCGTGGATCCGATCGCGGAGCTGGAGCGGCTGCTCCGGCTGCACAAGCTGCACTTCTTCCCCAGCCAGCCGGAGGACCTGGTCCCGATCACACCGGCGATCGTGGCCCAGCTCGAGCCGATCCTGCTTGCCGAGCCGGCGGGACAGCCGCGAGAAGTGGCTGACCGGAAAGCACCCGACGGCCGACCCGGCATTTCTCGAGGCGCTCAAGAACTTCATGTACTGGGAGAACTACGACGTGCGGGTGCGGATGGACGGGAAGATCGACCGCGTGGTGCTCGACGACATCCTCAAAAAGAGGCGTGGGAAGCGGTAGCCGCCGGTTCACCCCGCTACAGCAACGAGGTCCTATTTGGCAACCGTCGCCTCCGCCGTCGACGCTCCCCCCGGCCACGCGACACCCGCTTCTTCGGCCATCCGCGCGGGCTTGTCCACGCTCTTCTTCACCGAGATGTGGGAGCGCTTCAGCTACTACGGCATGCGGGCGCTGCTCATCCTGTTCATGACCGCGCCGGTGGCCGCGGGCGGGCTCGGGTTCGACACCGCCAAGGCGGGCCCGATCTACGCGCTTACGTCAGCTCGGTCTACATCCCCTCACTGCCCGGGCGGATGGCTCGCCGACCGGTTGCTCGGCCTGCGGCGCGCGATGTTCGTGGGCGGCGTGCTCATCATGCTGGGCCACATCTGCCTGGCGATCCCGTCGCTGACCACCTTCTACCCGGTCTCGGGCTGGTCGCGCTGGGCACCGGGCTCCTCAAGCCCAACGTCAGCGCGCTGGTCGGGCAGCTCTACACCCCGGAGGACGTGCGGCGGGACGCGGGGTACTCGCTCTACTACATGGGGATCAACACCGGCGCGTTCATCGCGCCGCTGATCACCGGCTGGCTGGCCCAGAGCGAGCAGCTTCCGCGGCATCCTGGCCTCGCATGGGCTTCGCGCCGGAGAGCTCCTGGCACTGGGGTTTCGGCGCGGCCGCGGTGGGCATGTTCCTGGGCCTGGTGCAGTACCTCTGGGCGGGTGGAAGCACCTGTCGTGCGGCGGGGACTGTACCCGGCCGCGCCGGAGTCGACCCGCGGCCGCCGCCCGCAGCGGCGGACCGCCAGGTGCGGCCGGTGGGTCTGGTGACTCGGCGATCGTGCGTGGGCCGCGCTGCTGCTGGTGCTTGCGCGGGCGGGCGTGGCACTCGATCCGGCAAGCGATCTCGCGCAACTTCAAGTGGTGCTGATCGCTCGTCACGGTGGGGTTCTTCGCTCTGGCTGTTCCTGGCGGGCAAGTGGACCCCGGAGGAGCGGAAGCGGCTGGTGGTCATCGCCGGTCCTGTTCGTGGCCGCCGACGTCTTCTGGATGGCCTACGAGCAGGCCGGCTCGACCCTCAACCTCTTCGCCGAGCGCAGCACCCGACAACGCGGCCTTCGGGGTCGCAGCTTCCCGCCGAGCTGGTACCAGTCGCTGCCGCCGTTCTTCATCATCCTGTTCGCTCGCCGGTCTTCGCCGGATCTGGGTGCGTCTGGGCAGCCGCGACCCGTCCAGCCCGGCCAAGTTCACCATCGCGCTGGTGTTCGCTGGCGCTGGGCTTCGCGCTGATGATCGGTGCCGCGGCGGTCGGCGGCGCAGCGGCGTGCGGGTGAGCCCGCTGTGGCTGGTGGTGTCCTACCTCCTGCAGACGCTCGGCGAGCTGTGCCTGAGCCCGGTGGGACTCAGCGCGATGAGCACGCTGGCGCCGGCCCGGATCGCGGGGCTGATGATGGGCGTGTGGTTCCTGGCGCTCTCGGTGGGCAACTACCTGGCCGGCATGGCGTCGAGCGTCTACGAGACGATGCCGCTGCCGACACTGTTCACCCTCGTGACCGCGACCGCCGCTCGGGGCCGCGCTGGTGCTGGCGCTGCTGATCAGGCCGATCCGACGGATGCTGGAGCGCTGACGGCGTAGACCAGCACCTCGCCCACGTCGTCGTCCTCGTCGGACGCGACCGGGCGCATGCCCGACGTTCTCGGCCACGCGCAGCGCCGGCGTGTTCCACACCGGCGCCAGCGCGCGGACCTGCTGCACCCCGGGCTGCGCGAAGGCCCACTCGATCATCGCCCGCACCGCCTCGGTGGCGTAGCCGTGGCCCTCGTGCTGCTCGTACATCGCGTAGCCGATCAGCACCGCTCCCGCCGTCATCGGGCGGGCCGCCGAACGCCACCGAGCCCACCGCCCGCCGGTCTCCCGCTCGCACGATCAGCCAGTTCCACCACGGCGCCTCGTCGGGCTGCGCGCGCAGACGCTCGCGCACCACCGGGCAGCGACTCGGCCATGTAGGGCGGCGGCGCCGCGGGCTGGGGAACAGCGCGCCGGTCAGCGTCGCGGAGGCGCGCCGCCGTCGCCGGCGAGCAGGGCCTCGATGGCGTCGAGCGTCGAGCGGGGTGAGCTCGAGGCGCTCGGTGTGCACCGGATCTCGCATCATGACTCGTGGCCGCTCCTCCGGGCAGTCCGCCGGCGAGTGCACGGCGCGGCCTTGAAGACGCGGAACAGATAGACCAGAGACGGCAGCAGGACCACGCGCCCCCAGCCCGAGCGCGATCAGTGACCAGCGCGCAGCGTGACGGCGGGCGCCGCGGCGCCGGGATCGTGAGATCGGGCGGGACGAGTAGCGGATACTGCGCCAGCGCCCAGCCCCAGAAGATGCAGCGAGACCTGCAGCGCCCACCGCCAGCCGCGCCAGATGGTAGCGCCGCACCAGAGCGCCGCCAGCACCGCGACGGCGGCGGCGCCGGTGGCGAGGTGCAGCGGCAGCGCCCAGCGGAGAGCCGAGCAGGCCGGCGCCCATGAGCGGCGCGCTGCCGCGCGAGAGCAGCAGCACCAGCGACGGACGCGGCGAAGACGGCGACGCCCGAGCCAGAGCGCCCGGCGCCGGAAGTCCTCGCACAGGTCGTCGATCGTGCGGTCTCGAGCGTGAGGAACACCGCGGCCAGGAAGGCGAAGAGCGCCAGCGCGAGCAGCCCACACGCGAAGGCGAACGGCGTGAGCCAGGGCTCGACGAACCGCTCGGCGAAAGTCGCCCTGGAGTCGGCGCGGCCGACCCGGCCCGACGCGACCGCGCCGACGCAGACACCCAGCAGGACCGGGGTGACCACGCTGGCGCTGGAGAAGATCCGGCCCCAGCGGCGCTGGGCCGCATCGTGCTGGCTGTCGTAGGTGCGGAAGGTGAACGCCGAGCCGCGCAGCACGATGCCGACCAGCATCAGCGTGAGCGGGATGTGGAGCACGGTGCCGAGCCGGGCGAACACCGGCGGGAAAGCAGGTGAAGGTCAGCACGATCGCAAGGATCAGCCAGACGTGGTTGGCTTCCCAGATCGGGCCGATCGCGTGGCGCGATCACCTCGCGCTGGCGGTCCCGCCGCGGACCCGACGCGAGCAGGTCCCAGACGCCGCCGCCGAAGTCGGCGCCGCCGAACAGCACGTAGGCGTTGAGCGAGAGCGCCAGCAGCGCCGCCAGGACGTCCGGCGAGGCCGAGCTCAGGCACGGGCGCTCCGCGAGGGGCGTAGATCCGGCGTCCACTCGGTCGGGCGCGGGCTCCGGATGATCTGGCGATAGAGCAGCCAGACCACGATCACGCCGAGGAAACAGTAGAGCAGCGTGAAGCAGCAGGAACGGGCACGATCAGGCCGGGCATCGGCGTCACCGCGTCGGCGGTCCGCAGCACGCCGTAGATGATCCAGGGCTGCCGGCCCACCTCGGTCACCGTCCAGCCGGCCTCGATCGCGATGAAGCCCATCGGCGCCGCGAGCGCGATGGCCCGCAGCAGCCAGCCGGTTGGCGCGATCAGGTCCCGCCGCCGGAGCGCGAGTCCACGCCGGCCCAGAGCGACACCAGCGCCAGGTAGGTGCCCAGCGCCACCATGATCTGAAACGCGATGTGCACGATCGGGACGTTGGGCCAGTCCTCGCGGGGAAATCCTGTCGAGTCCCTTCACCTCGGCGTCGGGATCGTGGAAGGCGAGAAGCGAGAGCCCGCCGGGAATCTCGATCGCGTAGCGGGTCTCGCGCGGCGTCCATGTCGGGCCAGCCGCCGATCACGAGCGGCGCGCGCCGCCGTGGTCTCGAAGTGCGCCTCCATCGCGGCGAGCTTGGCCGGCTGGTACTCGGCGACCTGCCGGGCGCTGAGGTCGCCGGAGATCGGCTGGAGCAGCGCGGCCGGCGCGCCGACCAGCAGCGCGATGCGCGAGCGCGCGGCGGTGGAACGCGTTCTCGCGGTCGAGCAGCAGCAGGAAGGCGTGGATGCCGGCGACGGCGAAGCCGGTGGCGGCGTAGGCGGCCAGCGTCATGTGCAGCGTCTGCTGGAACGCCATCGGGTTCAGCATCGCCGGCGATCGGATCGACGTTGGTGATCCGTGCCGTCGACGAGCTCGAAGCCGGTCGGGCGAGTTCATCCAGGCGTTGGCGATCACGACGAAGATGCCCGACGCCGCGCCGCTCACCGCCACCAGCGATCGCCGGCCAGCAGGTGCGCCCGCGGGGAGATCCGGTCCCAGCCGTAGAGGTAGATGCCGAGGAAGATCGCCTCGGTGAAGAACGCGAACCCCTCGAGCGAGAACGGCATGCCGATGATCGGGCCGGCGAACTCCATGAACCCGGGCCAGAGCAGGCCCAGCTCGAACGACAGCACCGTGCCCGACACCGCGCCGACGGCGAAGAGAATCGCCGTGCCCTTCGCCCAGCGCTTGGCCAGCTCGAGGTAGATCGCGGTCGCCGGTCTTCTGCCAGCGCCGCTCGGCGATGACCATGAGCACCGGCATGCCGATGCCGACCACGGCGAAGATGATGTGGAAGGCGAGCGACATCGCCATCTGGGAGCGCGCGGCGAGCAGATCGGACATTCGGCGATCCCGGGGAAGGGCGGTTGTGAAGCTATTCGCAAGCGCGGATGCACCTACGACCGACCTCGTCGCCGCGACCACGAAGACCCGGTCCTCGGGATCGGGCTACACCATGGCCGAGGCCGGTGAAGCTGCCGAAGGCGGGGAGCACGGTCAGGCCGGGACGCACCAGGAAGCAGGGCAGGCGCTCGCGCTGCAGGGCCGGACCGTCAGCACGAGGCCGGGATGCAGGTGGCCCGCAAGGTGTATCCCTCGGCCGAGTCACGGGGCTCGTGCCGCAGCACGAACGGCGGGAGAACGCCGGCGCGTTCACGCAGTTGATCCGGAGATCGTCCGGCGGATCGCCGGCGTGGCGGTCGTGGTTGCCGCGCACGAGCAGGATCTCGAGCCGGTCGCAGCGCTCGCGCCACCCGCGGAGCGCCGCCAGGGTTCGGGTCGCGATGCGGCCCGCCCTCGCGTGGAACAGGTCGCCGAGGACCACGAGGCGGCGGGCGCCGGTGCGAGAGAGCGCCGCGTCGAGGCGCGCGAGGTCCTCGCCGGTGGTGCCGCCCGGGATCGGGATGCCGGCCGCGCGAAAGGTCGCGGCCTTGCCCCAGTGCACATCGGCCACCACCAGCGTGCAGGTGCGCGGCCAGAAGAGCGCGCGCTCGGGCAGGAGCCGTACCTCCTCGCCCGCGAGCGTCAGCACGATCTCGCTCACCCGCCGCTCCGAAAGCCGCCGTGCCCGCCGCGCGCGAAGCGGATCTTGTCCGCGGCACGCTCGAGCGGGGCGGCCATACGGCGGATCCGGTCGCCCAGCTTCTCCGAGGTCACCTGCTCCCGCGCCCGGTCCACCAGCAGCGGGAAGGCGAGCGGCGTCGGCCGCTCGACCTCCACGATCACGAGCTTGCCCGCGGCCGACCCGCTGCAGTGCGCGTGCCAGCCGGCTCTGCTCCAGCTGCCGCTCCAGCACCTCGCGGTGGGCCTGGATGAGCAGGAGGTTGTCGGGGTCGTAGCGGGCGAAGACGTCGTAGAGCAGCTCGCTCGAGGCCTGCACCTGCTTCACCGCTTTCGAGGCCCCCGGGTAGCCCTGGAACACCAGGCCTGCGATCCGCGCGATCTCGCGGAACTGACGGCGGGCCAGCTCCGCGGCGTTGAGACTGGCCGGGATGTCGTGCAGCAGGTGCTCGGCGGAAAGCAGGCCGGCCTCGATCGCCTCGTCCAGCGGCGCCGGCTCGGGGCTCAGCAGCTCGAGCCCGTAGTCGTTCGCGGCGAGGGTGAACGAGATCGGGCCGAGCTGCGCGATCCGATAGGCGAACAGCGCCGCCAGACCCTCGTGAACCAGGCGGCCTTCCACGGGATAGAAGAAGAGGTGATGTCCCTCGCGCGACCGGACCCGCTCGATCAGGAGCTCGTCGGTCGCCGGCAGACGCGACCACTGCGCCTGCAGCTCCAGGATGCGCCGGACCGCCTCCATCTCGGGGCCGTCGTAGATCCCGCGGCGCGCCTCGTCGAGCTTGACGCGGATCCAGGTGGCGAGCTGGGGCGAGATCGGCATCCGCGCGCCCGACCAGTGAGGCACCGAGTTGCTCTTCGCGGTCGAGCGCCGCACGTGCGCCACCATCCCCCGCACCCGGACGAACTCCAGCGTCCGCCCGGCGAAGGTGAAGACGTCGCCCGGCCGGAGGCGGGCGATGAAGTTCTCCTCCACCGTCCCGATCGTGCGGCCCCGCAGGAGCTGCACCTTCATGGCCGACTCGCTCACGATGGTGCCGATGGAGAGGCGATGGCGCATGGCGGCCATCCGGCTGGTGATGACGAAGCGGCCGTCGCGCTCGACCACCTTGCTGTATTCGGGGTAGGTCTGCAGCGCATTGCCGCCGCGGGTGATGAAGTCGAGCACCCAGCGCCACTCGTCGTCGCGCAGATCCCGGTACGCCCACGTGGTGCGCACCTCGGCGAGCAGCTCCTCGGACCGAAACCCGCCGCCGATGGCGATGGTCACGGCGTGCTGGGCGAGCAGATCGAGCGGACGCTCCACCGGGCGCCGAGCCTCGATCTCGCCGGCCTCCAGGGCCGCGCGGGCCGCGGCCACGTCCACCAGCTCGAGCGCGTTGGTGGGCACGCAGGTGAGCCGGCTGACCGCGCCGGGGCGATGCCCGCTTCGCCCCGCGCGCTGGATCGAGCCGGCCGACGGTCTTGGGGCTGCCGACCTGCAGCACGCGGTCTACCGGGGTGAAATCGACGCCCAGGTCGAGCGTCGAGGTGCACACCACGCAGCGCAGCTTGCCCTCGCGGAGACCGTCCTCGACCCACTCGCGCGTGTCCCGGTCCATCGAGCCGTGATGCAGGGCGAGGATGCCCGCCCAGTCCGGCCGAGCGGCCAACAGCGCCTGGAACCAGATCTCGGCCGTGGCGCGTGTGTTGGTGAAGACCAGGCTGGTCTCGCCCTCTTCGACGGCGCGAATCACCTCGGGCAGGAGGCGGAGCCCGATCTGTCCCGACCAGGGAAAGCGCTCCATCGTCTCCGGGATCAGCGCATCCACTTCCAGGGCCTTGGGGACGAGTCCCTGGAAGAGCCGTCCGGGCCGAGGAGAGCCGTCGCCCGTCACACCGAGGAGCGCGTGGCTGGCGGTGTCGAGATTGCCCAGCGTGGCGGAGAGCCCGAGCGTCCGAAGCTCGGGCTGGAAGCGACGGAGTCGAGCCAGGCAGAGCTCGGTCTGACCGCCGCGCTTCGAGGCCATCAGCTCGTGCCACTCGTCCACCACCACCAGCGCGAGGTGCTCGAACAAGCGTCGACGCGTCGTCGCGTGTGAGCAGGAGCGACAGGCTTTCGGGCGTGGTGACCAACGCGCTGGGCAGCCGCTCGCGCTGGCGGGCTCGAATCCGGGCCGGCGTGTCTCCGGTGCGGGACTCGACGCTCCAGGGAATGCCGAGATCCTCGACCGGTGCCCGGAGTGCCGCCTCGGTGTCGCCGGCGAGCGCCCGGAGCGGAGTGATCCACAGAACGCGTGAGCGGTGCAGCCGGGCGGCGTGGTGCGGAGGGATAGTCGCGCAGCCATTCCAGCAGCGGCCCCATCCAGGCCGCGTAGGTCTTGCCCGTCCCGGTGGCGGCGTGGACCAGCCCGCTCTCGCCGGCGAGGTAAGCGTCCCAGACCTGCTGCTGGAACGGAAACGGTTTCCACTGGTGGCGCGCGAACCACTCGCGGACGCAGTCGATCGGTTCGCGATCGGAGCAATCGCACCACCCGTTCGGGTCGCCGCCGGGCCCGCGTCGCGGCTCCACTGCTCGCGTCGGCGGACCTCCGCTGCGCGCTGCGCCTTCCGGCGGGCGGCCCGCGCGCGCCGCAGATCCACCGCGAGGGCGGAGCCGCCGCGCCGGCCGCTACTCTCGGTCACTGCGTCCGATCGCGCGGAGGTAACGCTGGGCCGAGTAGCGCACCGCCTGGTCACCGGCTTCGAGCACGTTCTTTCCGGTCCATCCACCGTAGATCTGCTCGAACTCGAATGGGGCGAGCGCGGCGACGATCCGGCTGACCGCGGCGGAGGCGAGCGGAATGAGATTCGGGTAGCTGTACATGAAGCTCACAGTGCGCCGGTCCTGGGCGACCATGATGGAGTCGCCGGTCAGCAGGGCGCCCAGCCCGTCCGCGCCTTCCGCCCAATGGAGCACGGTACTGCCCGCGAAATGTCCGCCGCAATGGACCAGTGTGATGCCCGGTGCGACCACCAGGGCATCACCTCCCCAGTAGACGATGGCCGGGTCGTCACGCAGCACCCAGGCCCGGTCGGCCTCGTGCAGGTACACCGGAATTCCGCCGAGGGCCCGGCTCCATTCGATCATGGCGCCGTAAAAGTGCGGATGGGAAATCGCCATGGCGCGGGCGCCGCCGAGACGGGCGATCGCGGCCACCGCGGAATCGTCCACCAGGCTGGTGCAGTCCCACACGAAGCCGCCCTGCGAGCGGATGTGAAGGGCGCGCTGCCCGATGGCGAATGCGGGCTCGATGCCGAGCCCGGTAAGGCCCGGTCCTTCGGGCTCGATCCGAGTTCGATGGTCGCGCCCGAGATCCTCCAATGTGGTCCACTGCTGACCCTGCCAGCCGATGTATTGCCGCTCTTCGCTGCAGACCACGCACGATGACGGAGGAGCCGGGGACGCCTCGTACTGAATGCCACACGTGGTGCAGATGAAGTTCGGCATGCCGAAAAGTACACGCCCAGCGGGGCGGTCTCCGGCCACTCGACAGCACCATCATCTTCGCCACGAGGAAGCTGGTGTCCCTAGCCGCCTGGGGCCGGCCGCTCAAGCAGCGCCCGCACGCTCTCGAGGGAGTCCGCCTCCGCTGCCGGCTTGTCGGTGCGCCACCGGATCATCCGCGGAAAGCGAACGGCGATTCCTGATTTGTGCCGCGACGAGAGCTGGATGCCTTCGAACGCGAGCTCGAAGACCAGCTCCGGCTTGACCACCCGCACGGGACCGTGCTTCTCCAGCGTGTTCCGCCGCACGAACGCGTCCACCCGGCCGATCTCGGCGTCGGTGAGCCCGGAATAGGCCTTGGCGAACGGTACCAGCTTGTCGGCGTCCCACACTCCGAACGTGTAGTCGGTGAAGAGACCGGCCCGCCGGCCGCTGCCCGGCTGGGCGTACATGAGGACGGCGTCCACGGTGTGGGGCGTGACCTTCCACTTCCACCAGTCGCCCTTCCTTCGCCCCACCCCGTAAGCGCTGTCCAGGCGCTTGAGCATCAGACCCTCCGCCCCTCGGCCTCGCGCCTCGTCCCGCGCGCCCTCGACCGACGTCCAGTCGGCGCCTTCGACGATGGGCGACAAGCGAAAGCGGCCGCCGGACGGACACCCTGCGAGCAGTGCGGCGAGTCGCGCCCTTCGATCGGCCAGCGGGAGGGCGCGGACATCCTCGCCGCGGTCCTCCAGCAGGTCGTAAGCGATCAGGACGACCGGCACCTCCTCAAGGATCTTCCGGCTCACGGTCTTCCGTCCGATGCGCCGCTGCATCTGGGCGAACGGCAGTGGCGAGTCGCCGATCCACGGCAACAGCTCCCCGTCGATCACCGTGCCGTCGGGCAGCAACGAGCCCACCTCTTCCACCTCGGGAAACCGTCCGCTCAGCAGCTCCTCGCCACGGGACCAGAGAAAGGTTCGACTGGAGCGCCGGATGAGCTGCGACCGAATGCCGTCCCATTTCCATTCCACGATCCAGTCGGGTCTCGGGCCGAGCGACTCCGACGTCGGTCTCGAGCGGATAGGCGAGGTAGAATGGGTAGGGCCGGCTCACGTCGGCGTCCTGGACGTCGGGAGCCAGCAGCCGGGCGAAGAACTCCGGCGTGGGCTCCCACCCTCCCATCAGCCGGTGGGCGATCGCGCCTTCGGGCAATCCGCTCGCGGCGGCCAGCGCGCGCTCGACCAGGCGGGAGGAGGCTCCGACCCGAAAAGCGCCGGTGATGAGCTTGTTCCAGACGAATCGCTCGCGGCGATCGAGCTCGGCCCAGGCCTGGAGCATCGCGCGGCGCTGGACGCCTTCCTCCTGCCCACGGAGGGGAAGCAGCTGCTCCTCGACCCAATGGGCCAGTGATCGATCACTCGACGCGCCGGTGTCCGGCAGCAGCAACGTGATGGTCTCAGCCAGGTCGCCGACGGCGGCGTAACTCTCGTCGAACAGCCAGGGCGGAATCCCGGCGGCTTCGCTCGCCCAGGCAGCCAGCTTCACCGACGATACCAGACGCTTCGGTCGGCGTCCGGTGAGGAAGTGCACCGCCCACGCCGCGTCGGCCGCCGGCGCCGAGCCGAGATAGGCCACCAGCGCGTCGACCTTCTCGCCGGTGGCCGTGGTCTCGTCCAGCGCGGTGTAGAGCCGGGCGAACTCCCTCATGGCTCGGTCCCGTCCTCGGGGCGGGCCGCGTCATCGTCCGCGTCACCCTCGAACCGGGTCTGCACCGCCCGGGCGTCGAGCCCGCGCTCGCGCAGCCAGCGGACCACCGGGCCGGTGAACCCATGAGTCACCCACACCTGCTCCGCCCCGGTCGCCGCGATAGCGTCCATGAGGCCGGGCCAGTCCACGTGATCGGAGAGCGGGAACCCGCGATCGAGCGATCGTCGCCGCCGAGCGCCCCGCACCAGCATCCACCCGGAGGCGAACCCGGTCGCGTATGGCCCGAAGCGGCGGGTCCAAGTCGATCCGTCGGCCGAGGGTGGCGCCACGACGATTCCCTGCGACCAGTCGGTCCGGCGATCCATCGAGCCGGCATGTATCGTCGCCGGCATCACCACGCCTGCCGACCGGTAGACAGCGGTCATCCGCTCGACCGCGCCATGGGTGTAGATCGGCCCGATGCCGGCGTCCAGTCCGGCGAGCAGTCGTTGCGCTTTCCCCAGCGCGTAGCCGTAGAGCAGGCTCGCCTTGCCGGCGGACTGGTTGGCGCGCCACCAGGCGTTGATGTCGCGGACGACCTCGTTCTCAGGAGGCCAGCGATAGATGGGAAGGCCGAAGGTGGATTCGGTGACGAAGGTGTGGCATCGAACCGGCTCGAAGGCGGTCGTGGTGGGATCCGGTGCCGTCTTGTAGTCGCCGGAGACGACCCAGACTTCACCCGCGTGCTCGATGCGGACCTGCGCCGAGCCCAGGATATGACCGGCCGGATGCAGCGAGAGCGTCACGCCGAGAAAGGACGTGGTCGTGCCGAATGCGAGCCCGGCCACCTCTGCGTCGGGGGCGAGGCGGCTCCGGAGCACACCCACGCCCTCCTCCGACGTCAGGTAGGAGCGACATCCCCACGCGATGTGGTCGCCGTGCGCGTGGGTGACCACCGCACGGTCCACCGGTCCCCAGGGATCCACGAAGAAATCGCCGGCCTCGCAGTAGAGGCCGCGCTCGGTGAGTCGAAGCAACGTCATGGTCGGCTGGGGCGACGGCTCAGCGGCGTTCGATCACCCCGCAGACCATGCGGTCGCCCGAGTTGCCGCTCGGGTCGGTCGTCTCGTCGTCCGCATCGGCATGGATGACGAAGGCGCGCTTGTCCGTGCCGAGCATGGAGGTCTCACCGGGCGCGAGGAGGGACGAGGACACCGTGTAGGTGGTGTCTGCGCTGCCGTCGGCATCCACGACCAGGTTGGGGAGATCGCCGGCGTGCGGCCCCGCCGGATTCCGGGTGCCGTGCTGCTTGGACGCGGGATTGAAATGCCCGCCGGCAGACTCGAAAGTGGGCGGCGTGCAGGTACCGGTTTCGTGGACGTGCATTCCGTGCAGTCCCGGGCTCAGCCCCGAGACGCTCAGGCCGAGCTGCACGGCGCCCGTCGACTCCGAGAACGTGGCGAGGCCGACTCTCGAGCCCGTGCTGTCGTGCAGGGTCGCGGTGGCGGAGGGCTGCGGCAGGCTGGTCCCCTCGGGGCCGCGTGCCTGGCCGCCACACGCGAGTAGGCCGATCACGGCGAAGCCGGCGATTGTATGCGTTGCGTGCATGTTAAGAATCCTCTGCATGGCGACGGTCAGGTGCGCCGCTCGTAGGTACCCATGATCGTCCCCTCTGCCAGGACGTGGCCCGCCATGGCCGATTCGAGGTCGGAGCGATTGACCCCGGGCGGGAGGTTCAGTGCCGTGTCCAGTGCGAAGAGACGGAAGTAGTATCGGTGCGGCTTCCCCTTGGGGGGGCAAGGTCCTGCGTACCCCAGATCGCCGCTGTCATTGAGGCCCTGGCGTGTGCCGGAGGGGAGTTCCGGACTGGGCGGAACGCCAGGCGCGAGCTCGACGGCATCGGCACGCAGGTTCCAGAGCAGCCAGTGGAGCCAGATGCCGCGCGGGGCGTCGGGGTCTTCGCAGATCAGCGCGAAGGTGCGGGTCTCCACCGGGATCCCGGTCCAAGCCAGCGGAGGAGACTGGTCGTCTCCATCGCACGTGTGGCCGACCGGAATGGGCTCACCGTCGCGAAAGGCGGCGCTCGTCAGGCTCAACCGTTTGACCGGCGATTCGTCGCGCGGGGCAGTCATGTCAAGCGTCTCCTCCGGCTCCAAGGCAGTAGCTCCGTGGACCCAAAGCTAGCATCCGCCAATAGATTGCCCAATCAGGCACAGGCCGCTTTCCGTGTGAGCGGGCTCACAGAACGAAGCGTCACAATCGCGCGTATTGAATGATTGACTCGGGACCAGTCACGAAGGGAGTCGGGCGATGCGAAAGGCGAGTCTGTTGGCTGGCGTGGCGCTCGGTGCGGGTCTGGTCTACGTGCTCGATCCCGAGTCGGGTCGGCGGCGGCGCGGCCGGCTGCGGCAGCGCATCCAGGAGCAGTTCTCGGATGATCGACCCCGCTATCTGACGATGGAGCTGCCGATCGGCCACTACGGCTCCAGACGGGGGGACATCCGGGGCCTCGAGTCGGCCACGCTGACCGGGTCGGCGGCCACTCCCGGCGACGAGCGGGTGATGTTCTTGCTCGGTGGGGCACTCGCTCTGTACGGGCTCGCCCGGCGCGGCCTGGTCGGGATCGTTGCACAGACCGTGGGCGCCGGCATCATGTGGAGCGAAATGCGCGAGCCGTCCGACCCGGCCGAACCGTCGGCGCGGGAGCGCCGCCGCACGGTGGACATCCAGAAGACCCTGTTTGTGGAGGCGCCAGTGGATCGGGTGTACGAGTTCTGGTCGAACTATGAGAATTTCCCGCGCTTCATGTCCAACGTCCGCGAGGTGCGCGATCTCGGCGGGGGCCGGTCGCACTGGGTCGTGAGCGGGCCGGGTGGGTTCTCGATCGAGTGGGACGCAGTATTGACCGAGCAGGTACCGACCGAGACGCTTGCGTGGCGCAGCCGGCCCGGGTCCATGCTGGAGAACGCCGGAGTCGTCCGGTTTCGACCCGAAGGCGCCGGCACGAGGGTGGATTTCCGGGTCTGCTACAACCCGCCGGCCGGTGGTGCGGGGCAGGCGGTAGCCGAGCTGCTCGGCGCCGACCCGCGGGCCAAGGTGAACGAGGATCTCGGGCGGCTGAAGGCGCTGCTCGAAGCCACCGAACCTGGCGGGCGCGCGTGAGCCGGCCGGTCGAGCTGCTGGCCTCGGGCGCCTTGCTCGGCTGGGCGGCGGTGCAGCTGCTGCGAGAGCGCGAGTGGTATTCGTTCGCCGGAAAGACCGTGCTGGTCACCGGCGGCTCACGAGGGTTGGGCCTGGTGCTCGCGCGTGACCTCGCCGCTGCGGGCGCGAGGGTCGCCATCTGTGGCCGCGATCCCGAGGCGCTCGACCGCGCCCGCGTTGCGCTGGAGCGAGTGGGCTCGAACGTCCTCGCCCTCCAGGCGGACGTCGGCGACCGTGACTCGGTCGCTCAGCTGATCGACACCGTGCGGTCGAGTCTTGGTCCGATCGACGTGTTGGTCAACAACGCTGGGGTGATCGAGGTCGGACCCGCGGAGACCATGCGCCTGGCTGACTACGAGGAGGCCATGGCCACCAACTTCTGGGGGATGGTGTATCCCACCCTAGCCGTGCTGCCGGACATGCGCCTGCGGGGAGACGGCCGGATCATCAACATCACGTCGATCGGCGGAAAGCTCGGCATTCCTCACCTGCTGCCGTACAGCACCAGCAAGTTCGCCGCGATGGGATTCTCCCAGGGACTTCGGGCCGAGGTAAAGGCCGATGGGGTCACGGTGACCACTGCGATTCCGGGGCTCATGGTCACCGGCAGTCCCCGCAACGCCATCTTCCGCGGGAAGCACCGCGCCGAGTATGCCTGGTTCAGCATCGCGGATTCCATGCCCGGATTGTCGGTCAGCGCGGATGAGGCATCGAGTCGGATTCTCGCTGCGTCACGCCGCGGAGATGCGGAGGTGCTGTTCCCCTTTGTCGCGCGCCTTGCCGGAATTGCCTCCGCGATTGCCCCGAACCTGACGGCGACCGCACTCGCCCTGACCAACCGACTCCTTCCCGGCGCGCCTTCGCATAGCTCGGGACGCAAGCGCGGCAAGGACAGCCACTCCGGCGCGTCACCCAGCTGGCTTACCGCACGGGGTGACGCCGCCGCACGACGATACAACCAGATCGCGCCCGCGGAAGGCTCCGGTGCCTGAGCGGGGGCTCATAGAGAGGATGTAATAATGACGGCGACCTACAACGGGATCGGCCGCACCGAGGACTGGGAGAACCTGCAGCGGCGGGAGCAGCCGGCGCCCGAGGTGAATGTCGGGAGGCGTGAGCGCTGGATCTCGGCCGTCGCCGCTGCGGCCGTTACCGCCTATGGCTTGCGCCGCCACCGAAGCCGAAAGCTGCTGTTGCCCATCGCCGGTGTGCTGCTGAGCCGGGCGGTGACGGGGCGCTGCGCCGTGAACAACGTGCTGGGGCGTAACTCCGCGCTCGACGACTCGCCGTGGAGTGAGCGTACCAGTGTGCGCCGTGGCGAAGGAATTCGGGTGGAACAGTCCATCGTCATCGGCAGCCCTCGATTCGAGGTCTATCGCTTCTGGCGCAAGCTGGAGAATCTGCCGCGCTTCATGGACCATCTCGAAGCGGTGACGGTTTTCGACGATCGACGCTCGCACTGGACCGCGCGCGGGCCGGCGGGCAGCCGGGTGGAGTGGGACGCCGAGATCCACAACGAGATTCCCAACGAGTTGATCGCGTGGCGCTCGCTGCCGGGATCGGAGGTGGACAATGCCGGCTCGGTCCACTTCACACCGACGGAGACCGGGGATACCGAAGTGCGCGTCGTGCTTCGGTACGATCCGCCCGCGGGACGGCTGGGCGCGGTCGTCGCACGACTGTTCGGCGAGGATCCGGCCCGACAGGTGGCCGAGGACCTGCGTCGGCTGAAGCAGGTGGTGGAGTCCGGCGAAGCCGGGTGACGTACGATTGCATCATCGTGGGCGGCGGCCCGGCCGGTCTGAGCGCAGCGCTCATGCTCGGCCGGTGCCGCCGCCGCGTGTTGTTGTGCGACGCGGGTCATCAGCGCAACCTGTCCTCCAGGGCCATGCACGGTTTTCTCACCCGCGACGGCGTCGCGCCGGCCGAATTTCTCGGCCTGGCCCGGGCTGAGCTTGGCCGCTACGGCACTATCGAGTGTCGCGAGCTCGAGGTCGTTGATGCCAGGCGCACTCCGGATGGATTTCTCGTGTCGGCCGCGGATGGGACCTCACTCAGCGCTCGCAAGCTCCTCCTCGCCTCCGGGGTGGTGGACGATCTTCCCGACATCCCGGGTCTGGCCGACCTGTACGGCATCAGCGTCCATCACTGCCCCTACTGCGATGCGTGGGAGTGGCGCGACCGGCCACTCGCGGTCTACGGCGACCCCGAGACCGCGGCCGGGCTCGCACTCACTCTCACATCCTGGTCAACCGACATCGCCGTCTGCACCGACGGGCGTGAGTTGTCGGACGGCGCGGCCGGGCGGCTGGCGGCGGTCCGCGTCGAGGTTCGTAGGGACCGCGTGGTGCGGTTGGAGGGCAAGGAAGGGCTGCTCGCGCGCATCGTCTTCGCCCACGGCCCAGCGCTCGAGCGGAGTGCGCTCTTCCTCTGCATGGGCCAGCATCAGGCGAGCGATCTGGCGGAACGGCTCGGCTGCCGGTTCACCGAGAAGGGCGCGGTGAACACCGGCAAGTGCGAAGCGACGAACGTCCCCGGCCTCTACGTGGCCGGGGACGCGTCACGCGAGGCGCAATTCGTCATCGTCGCGGCGGCGGAGGGCGCCGAGGCCGGGATGGCGATTCACAAGGCGCTGGACGACGAAGACCTCGCGAGTCAGAACAAGAACTCGATCCCCAGTCGAGCCAGCCTGGGAGTGCCGTAAGCGAAGATCGGCTGGGCGTAGTCGGTCGCCGCGGCCACATACATCGGGAATAGCTCCTCGCGGCCGGCCAGGAAACCGTCCCCGTCGAGATCGGCGCCCGATCGGTACCGTGCGGACTCGTACGGTATCGGGCTGGGGTTCGCGGCGTATGCCGCCTCCGCCATGAGCAGAATCCCGCTCTCGTCCGCCTGCGGCTCGCCGGTGTCGCGGCGGACGGCGACTACGTTCCGCCGGTTGAGCAGGTTCCGCACGTCCAGGTAGATGCCTCCGGTGGCTCCTCCCAGCTTGAGCGACCGGCGAATCAACAGGTCGAGCGATGACGTGTTGGGAAGCCGCGACCCGTTGGGGAGCCCGACCAGGGAATCGACGGTGCTGTCGCTCATGCTGAACGGGAGACCGGAGGCGAGCCGGACGATCACGGCTCCTTCCAGGCCGGCGATGGGCCGTACGCCGGCGATGGACGGACCGGTCCGGTCGGGGACCCGGCCGCGGACGATCGCCGTCAAGGTGTGCCGCTGGTCGAAGTCGAGGGGAAACTCGGCTCGGGCCGGCCGGCTCGTATCGCCGGTGATCGGATCCACCACCAGCACACGATTGAGCAGGAAGGGATCGGTCGCGGTGGCTTCGGCCTCCTGCAGCGTGTAGGCCAGCCGGAACCCCAACCCTCCCCGTAGCTCGCGCTCGAGCAGCAGCTCCGCTCCCTTCACCGTCCCCGCGTCCGAGTTGCCGAACATCGTCGAATCCGGGTTCACGCCTATCGGTACCGAGGCGACCAGTCCGGTCAGCCGCTTGAGGTACACGCCCACCCGCACCGTCAGCTGATCCTGCGGTCGCACCCGCACGCTCAGCTCGTATTGGGTCGCCTTCTCGAAGCCGAGATTCGGATTGCCGCGACGGAAGCGTCCGGTCCGTGTGGTGTCGTCGAAGGCGGCGTCCACCAGGAACTGGTAGTCGGGCGCCTGGCTGAAGCGGCCATAGCTCGCGACCACGGTCGCGCCGCTCAGCACGGTGCTCACCGCGAAGCGGGGGCTGACCGAGCTCTGCGCGCCGCGCGCCTCGGTGGGCAGGCTGCTTCCCGGGTCGAACCGGTCGTACCGGAGGCCAGCGGTTACCGCGACGTCCTCGATCCGGATCTGTCCCTCGGCATATGCCGCGGCGCTCCGCGGAGAGAAGGCGGAAAGGGCGGCCGGCGGGACGCCGCCACCGACCGGCTGGAAGCCGAGGACCCGCTGGAAGGTGCGCACCTGCTGCGCGACGAACTCGCCGCCGGCGTAGAGGTCCAGGCCGCTGATCGCGCCGATCGTGCCGTCGAGCTGGAAGCGCGTCTCGCCGAACCGGTTCCAGGCGAGGTCGCCGCGTGACCCGGTGCCCTGGAAGAAGGCCGGGACGCCCCACGGGGTGCGCACGCTCGCCTCGGGCTCACGGAGGCCGGGGATAGGCGCCGTCGAAGCGGTCTGCGCCCTGGCGAGGTCCTCTCCGACGAAGTGAAAGCGGGAGCCGGTCAAGGCACCCACCGCGTAATCGGGCTGTTCCACCAGCTCACCGCGCAGGAACTCGCGAACGTACCGGCCGACACGCAGGTCCATGACCAGCGGGAACCCCGACCGCGGGTCGCTGGTGTACTGCACGTGCCCGCTCACGAGATCGCCCCGCAGCCGCTGGCCCGGACCTACCTCGGGATCGTACTTGTAGGCGGGATCGTACAGCAGTCGCTGGTCTTCCGAATGGAGGCCTAGTGCGCGGAAGGTCGCGCGCTCGGTGATGGGGACGACCAGCTTGGCGGCGCCGGTCCACTGCTCGCCGCTGTTGTGGGGCAGGGGATACGGGACCGTCGACCGCGGGTCGCGCGGATCGGCCGGCGGGGGCGCGCTCACCGGATCGGCATCCACTCGTCCTGATACGTCTAAGGCCGCGACCAGGCCGAAGCGCGCCGAGATCGGACCTCCGGCGCGCAGCGCCAATCGGTCGAGGCCGCGGTCCAGGTTCCCGCCGAACGGCCGGTCACCCTCGTACGCCACCCTGCCTTCCCACCGCTCTTCCGGCTCCCGCGTCACCACGTTCACCAGGCCGGAGAGCGCCTGCCCGTAGCGGGCGGAGAATCCGTTGGTCACCAGCGATGCCTCGCTCAGCAGGTCCGGTGGGATCTGCAGCCCCAGACCGCCGCTGGACGCGTCGAGCTGGTTCTTGACGCCGAGGCCATCGAGGATGAACGACTCCTGCCCGATGCGGCCCCCGCGATAGCTGGTGCCCACGCTGCCGGCCGAGAGGGCCAGCGCCTCCTCGAGCGTACTGATCGGCAGATCGCGGAGGTCCGCCGCGCTGATCTTCTGTTCCGTGCTGGTGGCGAGCGGATCCAGGACCGCGTCGTAGGGCGCCGTCACTACGAGGGGCGCGAGTTCCGTGGGATTGGCACCGAGGTCGAAGTTCACGGTCACCGTTCGCGCCCGCCGGCACCAGGACGCTGTCGAGCACTACCCCGCGATAACCGATGGACCGCGCCGCGACGCGATGCCATCCCGAGCGGACCGCGCGCACCCGGTACCGGCCCGCGGTATCGCTCACGGCGCCGATTCGTTCGTCCACGAGGATTTCGACGCCGGGCAGGCCGGCGCGGGACTCGGTCCGCCGGGCCGTTCCGGAGATCGCGCCCTCGGCCTGCGCGGCAAGCGATCCGGCCTCACCCAGCATCGCAAGTGCCGCCGCGAGCAACCCAGGCACCAGTCGGAAGCGGCTCATCACTCGCCTCCGAACAGGTAGAGGTCGCCGCTCTTGCCAACGGTAGTATCGGGATCCGACGAGGGGCCGGTGATGAACAACGGGTAGCCCTCCGCGACCACATGGGTACCGTCGGGAGAAAGTGCCGGCCGCCGGTACAGCCGGTCCGCAGTGTCGAGCGCCACGTCGTCGTCTCCGTTCAGCGTGAGCACGTGGATAACCCCGCCGCTGTCCCATTGGATTGGCCCCACCTGCGGGTCAATTGCAAACGCCACTCGACCGCCGACGATCACCGCAATGCGATCACCTCCGGCGTTGACGTCGCGCGCGACGCCCGCCGGGCCGAAATCGTGGACCACCGCGACGGCGCCGCTCGCGAGCGTGCGGCGGTAGATCCGGGTGTCGTTGGCGAGGGTAAAGAGGATCGCGGCCCCGTCTTCGATCGGGGCGACACCGGTCGCCAGCGTCGTACCGGGCACCGCAGTGCCCGCCGCCGGGTTCGCGGAGAGGTCGAGGATCGTCACTTCGGTGCCGCTCAGCAGGGTGTCGAGTGGACATCCCTCGGGGCAGGGGCGCTGGACATTGAACCGCTGGCCTACGTAGACCAGGCGCTCGATCGGTCAGCCAACGAAGTGAGCCGGCGTAGTCCTGGACGGCACCTCCAGCGGGCGTGAAGGGCAGGCTGCGAACCGTTTGGGCGTTCGAGGGATCCAAGGTTGATGCGACCGCGATTCCCAGAAATACCGGACTGGTGCCGCCCAGGACTCCATTCCCGGCGCTGAGGGCGGCAAGCCGCCCATCGAGCGCCCCCACGGCGGACTGAACGGCGTCGGTGGAGTTCTTGTCGCCCGGGACGTCGCAGACCAGGCGCCGTTGGCTCCCACCCGTCGGCGGCAGCTCCGCCAGGCAGACATCGCCGTCGATGCGGGTCAGCTGCTGCGAGGAGTAGAGGATGCCGGAGCCGTCGGGTAGCCAGCTGGGATTCCCGTCGTGCGCCGGATTCAGCGTCAGACGGGCGGGCGGACCCGCGTCGAAGGGGACATCGGTTCCCTGCGGATTGGAGAAGGGGGCGCTGTGATCGCAGCCGGAGAGCGCGGCCGCGACCAGCACGGCGTACGCAGTCCACCGTTGAGGTGTCGCCGACGAGCCATGTGTCATGCGGAGCCTGGAGATGGGCGGGATTCTGTGGGTGACGTTCGGCGAAAGCGCGGCCGCACACGGAAGTGTTCGATTCCGGGATTCGGCCTTCCCGCGAGCGAACACCGCAGCTCGATGCGGAGACCGGACCCGCTTCTGCAACTCTCGGCGCGATAATCCGTTGTGCAAAAGCGGTATGGACGGCACGGTCCTTCCCTGTGCTGACCGATTGGCGCCGGGCATCCCGCCGGCGGTCGCAGTGGGATGGGAACCTCTATTAAGGAACCTGCGTGGATATCGCTCGTGCCCCGGTCAATCGCGGCCGCAAACGGCTCATCTATGGTGGCATCGCTGTCGTCGCGCTGGTGGCGGCGACCCTCGGACTCCGCGGACTCAAGCCGGCCGCGCCGCGCGTGGACCGCGCCTCAGTCTGGATCGACTCGGTCCAAAAAGGGCCGCTCGTCATCGAGGTGCGGGGCCCCGGAACCCTGGTGCCGGAGCGCATCCGCTACATCTCCGCGATCACCGCGGGTCGGGTCGAGAGGCGCCTGGCCGAACCGGGGCAGGAAGTCCATCCGGAGACGGTGCTGCTCGAGCTCAGCAATCCCGATGTGCAGCTCGAGGCTCTGGAATCGGAGCGGCAGCTCACGGTCGCCCAGGCAGATCGGGTGAACCTCCAGACCAACCTCGAAACCCAGCGCCTGAATCAAGAGGCGGCAGTAGCCGGGGCCAAGGCCGCGTACCAGGACGCCAAGCGCAACGCCGAAGCGGCCCAGGGTCTCGCCACCAAGGAGTTGATCTCGGCGATGGAGGCCAGCCGGGCCATCGATCGGGTCGAAGAGCTGGAGACGCGGTACCGGGTCGAGGAGAAGCGTCTGGCCGTCATGGTCGGCGCCTCCGACTCGCAGCTCGCCCTGCAGCGTGCCCAGGTCGGTCGTCTCGGTGCCGTGACCGACTTCCAGCGCGGCCGGGTGCGCTCGATGAAGGTGATGGCGGGTGCCAACGGCATTCTCCAGGAACTTGCCGCTCGAGGTGGGCCAGTGGGCCCAGTCGGGCGCGACGCTGGCACGTCTGGTGGAGCCCGGCAAGCTGAAGGCGGTGCTGCGCATTCCCGAGACCCAGGCGAAGGACGTCGCCATCGGCCAGCCCGCCGCGATCGACACACGCAACGGGATCGTCAAGGGCAAGGTGTATCGGATCGACCCCGCCGTCCAGAACGGAACCGTGACGGTGGACGTCTCGCTCGAGGGCGAGCTGCCGCGGGGCGCGCGCCCGGACCTCTCGGTGGACGGAACGATTCAGGTCGAGCGGCTGGAGAACGTGCTCCATGTCGGACGTCCGGCGTACGGCCAGGCGAACAGCGCCGTCGGGCTGTTCAAGCTGGCGCCCGACGGCACGCGAGGCCGCGCGGGTGAACGTCCGGCTGGGCCGTACCTCGGTCAACACGGTCGAGATCCTCGGCGGTCTGCAGCCGGGCGAGAAGGTCATCATCTCGGACATGTCCCGGTGGGATGGATTCGACCGGGTGAGGGTGAATTGATGCGGCGCTCGGGAGCGATGAGCTATGAGGTGAAAGCTCGAAGCATGCTCGACTCACGGACGTGACCACTCGCAGGAACGCTTTGGCTCTTAGCTCATAGCTCATGGCTCATAGCTTCAACTCTGACCCGAGACCGCCAATGGCCGAATCGCTGATCCGACTCGAGGGCATCAAGAAGGTCTTCTACACCGACGAGGTCGAGACCCACGCGCTGTCCGAGATCCACCTCGACATCAAGCACGGCGAGTACGTGGCGATCGCCGGCCCGTCGGGCTGCGGCAAGACGACGCTGCTCTCGATCCTGGGCCTGCTCGACACGCCCACGCGACGGCAGCTACACGCTCGACAATCAGCCGGTGGCGAAGCTCTCCGCCTCCGAGCGCGCCCGGGTCCGCAACCGGCAGATCGGCTTCATCTTCCAGGCCTTCAACCTGATCGGCGACCTGACGGTCTACGAGAACGTCGAGCTGCCGCTCACCTACCGCGGCATGGCCGCGCGACGACCGGCGGAAGCGGGTGCAGGCGGCGCTCGAGCGGGTCGGGATGTCGCACCGCATGAAGCACTTCCCGGCGCAGCTCTCGGGCGGCCAGCAGCAGCGCGTCGCCGTGGCCCGCGCGGTCGCCGGCGACCCCGCGATTCTCCTGGCGGACGAGCCGACCGGAAACCTCGACTCCACCAACGGCGAGGCCGTCATGGAGCTCCTGCGCGAGCTGCACCAGGCCGGCGCCACGATCTGCATGGTCACCCACGACCCGCGATACGCTCGGCACGCCGACCGCTCCGTCCATCTCTTCGACGGCAAGGTGGTCGAGGAGCGGCAGCTCTCCGCCGTCAGCTGACAGGGCGGATGTCCGCGTGATCCGCAACCTGCGCTTCGCCCTCCGCTCCCTGCGCCGCGCGCCCGCATTCACGCTGGCGGCGGTGGCTACACTGGCGCTCGGCATCGGCGCCAACACCGCCATCTTCAGCGTCGTCAACGCGGTCCTTCTCAACCCCCTCGGCTATCCCGACGCGGAGCGGCTGGTCATGGTCTGGGGCCGGCACACGACCATCGGCCGCGAGACCGCGTCCCTCCCCGATTTCCTCGACTGGCGAAGCCAGAACCGATCGTTCCAGGCGCTGGCGGCAATGACGCAGACCCGCTTCAACCTCACCGGCGCCGGTGAGCCCGAGGTGGTGCGCGGGGCGGTCGCGACGCCGAACCTCCTGCAGGTATTCGGCGTGACGCCATCCGTGGGGCGCGCGTTCCGGCCGGAAGAGGAAGGAAGCGGTGCGCCCCGGGTCGCGATGCTGGGGGAGGACTACTGGCGCCGCCGATTCGCCGCACAACCCGACATCGTCGGGCGCCAGATGCTGCTCAGCGGGTTGCCGCACACCGTCGTCGGAATCGTGCCGACTGCGCTTCGGCTGGAGCAGCCGATCGATATCTGGACTCCCCTCGCCACGGACAGCACCCGTCCTCGTCGCGCCGACTTTCTCACCGTGTTCGGACGGCTGCGGAACGGTGTGACGGTCGAGCGCGCGCAGGAAGAGATGACGACCATCACCAGGCGGCTCGAGGCCCAGTATCCCGAGAGCAATACCAACTGGGGCGCGGAAGTGGTCGGCCTCCGGGAACAGATGGTGGGTGAGGTCCGGCCCGCGCTACTGGTGTTCATGGGCGCCGTGGCACTGGTCCTCCTCATTGCCTGCGCCAACGTGGCCAATCTGACGCTTGCCCGGGTCGCGGGTCGGATGCGGGAGGTGACTATCCGCTCGGCGCTCGGCGCCTCGCGCGCGCGGCTGGCGAACGAGCTGCTGCTCGAGAGTCTGCTGCTTGGCGTGCTGGGCGGAGCCTGCGGACTCCTGCTCGCCGTCTGGGGGCTGGATGCGCTTCGCTCGCTGGGGCCGGGCACCATTCCTCGCGCCCACGAGATCGGGCTCGATCTCCGGGTGCTGGTCTTCGCGCTCGCGCTCTCGCTGGGCAGCGGTCTCCTGTTCGGCCTGGCGCCCGTCTGGCGGCTCGGCGGGCGCGACCTGCGAGACGGACTCACCGACGGCAGCCGCGGGGTGGCCGGCGGCACCGGCATCCACCGCGCGCGCGCCGCGCTGGTCCTGGGGGAAGTCGGACTCGCCTTCGTGCTGCTGGTCGGCGCGGCGCTGCTGCTCCGGAGCTTCAATCGGCTGCAGGACGTGGATCCGGGGTTCAGCCCGGATCGGGTGCTGACCGCGCGGGTGACGCTGCCCCGGGTGCGCTACGCCGAGCCGGAGGCACGCCGGGCTCTCGCCGACCGGCTCATCGCCCGGGTGGCAGGGCAGCCTGGCGTTCGGGAGGTGTCGCTGGTGTCGGACGCGCCGCTGGGTGATTCGCCCGCCGTACCTCAGCTTCGAGATCCAGGGCACCGAGGCGACCGGCAACGGGTCGGTGCAGGACGCCGCGGTGTTCACGTCCAGCGCGGGCTATTTCGAGACCCTCCGCATTCCCCTGCTCGAGGGCCGGCTCTACGACGCCACCGACCGGGCCGAGACGACTCCGGTGGTCGTCGTCAGCCAGTCGCTCGCGCGCCGCTACTGGGGACCGGGCCGGGTGCTGGGCGCGCGGCTCACCCTGGACGATCCCGCCGACCCCGAGGCCCGCTGGATGACGGTGGTCGGCGTCGTCGGCGACGTGCGGCACGACCGGCTGAGCGAGCCGTCGTATCCCCAGATGTACGTCCCCTTCGCGCAGGCCCCCACCCGGAGTCTGGTCCTCGCCGTGCGGGCCGACGGAGATCCACGAGCCCTGGTGCCGGGACTGCGAGGCGCGCTCGCTGAGGTGGACGCTGAGCTTCCCCTCGCCGACATCGCGACGCTGGAGGAGCGCAAGGCCGTCTCGCTCGCTCGCCCGCGTGTGAACGCGGAGGTGCTGGGAGGATTCGCGCTGGCCGCGCTGGTGCTGGCGGCGGTGGGGATCTATGGCGTGGTGGCCTACGGTGTGGTGCAGCGCACCCGGGAGCTCGGCATCCGGATGGCGCTCGGCGCCGGTGCCGGGACCGTGCTCGGGATGGTCATCCGTCAGGGCATGCAACCGGTGGTGCTCGGCATCGGGCTCGGGCGCCGCGGCGGCCCTCGCCGGGAGCCGCGTCCTCCGGAGCCTCCTCTTCGGGGTCGGTGCGACCGACCCGATCACGTTCATCGCGGTGACGGTCTTTCTCTCGGCGGTCGCGCTCGCCGCCATCTATCTCCCCGCGCGGCGGGCGGCCCGATCGGATCCGATGGTCGCCCTGAGGAATGACTGACCCATGGCCTCACTGCAGAACCTCCGTGTGGCGCCGTCCGCTCGCTGCGGAAGAGTCCCGTGCTCACGCTCTCCGTGGTGCTTACTCTCGCGCTCTGCATCGGCGCGACGACCGCGATCTTCAGCGTCGTCTACGCGGTGCTCTTCCGCCCGCTGCCGTTCGCAAACCCCGAGCGAGATCCTGCTGGTCCGCACGCAGGCCTGGAAGGACATGCGGGAGCTCGTTCTCGGTGGGCAACTGGGCCGACGTGAAGCGACAGGCCACAACCTTCCAGTACTTCGTCCCCGGCTACGGCGAGAGCTTCAACCTGGCCGGCGCGGAGACGCCCGAGAACGTCGACGGCGCCCGGGTCGGTCCCGATTACTTCGCCATGCTCGGCGTGCAGCCGGCGCTCGGCCGCGGCTTCCGCGAGGAAGAGGCGACCCCGGGCCGCGAGCGCGTGGTGATGCTGAGCGACGCGCTCTGGCGCCGGCGCTTCGGGGCCGACCCGTCGGTGGTCGGCACGCGACATCCGGCTCGACGGAGCGCCCGCACACGGTCATCGGGGTCATGCCCGCGGCGATGACCTACACGCTCTTCGGCGAGGAGCTGTGGGTGCCGACGGCGTTCACGCCGGAGCGGCTCGCCATGCACGACGAGCACTTCCTCACGGTGCTCGGCCGGCTCAAGCCCGAGCGTCACCTTCGCCCAGGCCGAGGCGGAGATGCGCACGCTGAGCCAGTGGCTCCAGACCACCTATCCGGGCGACAACCGGGACCGCCGGGTGGTGGTCTCGCGCTTCATGGAAGAGCTGGTGAGCGATTACCGCCCCAGGCTCTTCGTGCTGCTCGGCGCGGTCGGCTTCGTCCTGCTGATCGCGTGCGCCAACATCGCCAACCTGCTGCTCGCGCGCGGCGCGGCACGCTCACGGGAGATGGCGATCCGTGCCGCGATCGGTGCGGGTCGCGGGCATCTCCTGCGCCAGGCGCTGACCGAGAGCATGGTGCTCGCGGCCGCGGGAGGGCTCCTCGGTATCGGGCTGGGGTACTGGGGTGTGGGCCTGCTGGCCGCGTTCGGCCCGGACGACGTCCCCCGGCTAGGCGAGGCGCGGGTGGATGGACCGGTGCTGGCGTTCTCGCTGGGGCTCACGCTCTTGAGCGGCTTGGTGTTCGGTCTCGCCCCCGCGCTTCGCAGCGCCTCTCGAGGACCTCACGAGGCGCTCAAGGAGGGCGGGCGTACCGGCTCCCGCGCGGGAAGCCGCGACCGGCTCCGGAACGTGCTCGTGGTGGGGGAGATCGCGCTCGCGCTGGTGCTGCTCACCGGCGCCGGCCTCCTGATCCGGAGCGCGATCGCGCTCAACGGGGTGGATCCCGGCTTCGACCCGCGATGGAGTGGTCGCCGGACGGGTATCGCTGCCCGAGGTCTCTTACCAGACACCGGAGCAGGTCACCCGCGCCTTCGAGCGGATCGACGCGAGTCTCGCTGCCGTCCCCGGCGTCACCGACGCCGGGCTGGTCTCGGCAGCGCCGCTGGAGGACGCCAGCAGCAACGGCCTGGTGCCCGAAGGCCGCGCGCTCGACATCTCCTCTGCCATCAACTCGCTGATGCGGCTGGTGACGCCCGGCTACTTCGCCACCATGCGCATCGGGCTGGTCCGGGGTCGCACCTTTACCGCCGAGGACAGGCGGGGCGCGCCTCTGGTCATGGTGATCAACGAGGAGCTGGCGCGCCAGGCCTTCCCCGGCCAGGACCCGATCGGCAAGCGGATGGCCTGTTGCGAGGCGGGTCCCGATGGCTCTCCCGGGTGGAAGGAGGTCGTCGGGGTGGTGAAGGACGTGCGAGCGGTGGGGCTCGACGAGGAGCCGGTGCCGGAATTCTACCTGCCGATGGTGCAGGCACCCGGAGCCGCGTGGAGCTGGACCGATCGCACCATGACCGTGGTGGCGCGCGCTGGCGGGGACGCGGTGGGTCTCATGACGCCGCTCCGCCGTGCGGTGACCGAGGTGGACGCCGCGCTGCCGGTGTACAACCTGGGCACCATGCAGGGGCGGGTGCTCGACTCGATGGCGCAGGCGCGATTCAGCACCATGCTCCTCACGGTGTTCGGCGCCATCGCGCTCGCCCTCGCAGCCATCGGAGTGTACGGGGTGATCTCCTACGGCGTCGCCCAGCGGACCCAGGAGATCGGGATCCGGATGGCGCTCGGCGCCCGCCACGCCGACGTGCTCGGCATGGTGGTCCGGCACGGGGCGACGCTCGCGGCCATCGGCCTGGGCGTGGGCCTCGCCGGCGCCCTCCTGCTCTCCCGTCTGCTGTCCACGCTGCTGTTCCGGATCAGCCCGACCGATCCACCTACCTTCGCCAGCGGACTGGTGGTGCTGAGCGCCGTCGCGGTGCTCGCCGCCGTGCTGCCGGCGCGGCGCGCGGCGCGAACCGACCCCATGGTCGCCCTGCGGAACGACTGACCATGGCGCTCTCGATCGATCCCCTGATCCGGATGGATGGCGTCTCCAAGATCTTCCACACCGAGGAAGTGGAGACCCACGCCCTGAGCCGGATCGAGCTGGACATCCGGGCCGGGGAGTTCGTGGCCATCTGCGGCCCGTCAGGCTGCGGCAAGACCACGCTGCTCTCCATCCTCGGGTTGCTCGATTCGCCCAGCGAAGGCAGCTACGTGCTGGCCGGGGAGCCGGTGGCGACGCTCTCGCCGGGACAGCGTGCGCGAGTCCGGAGCAAGGCCATCGGATTCATCTTCCAATCCTTCAATCTGATCGGTGATCTCGACGTGTATCACAACGTCGAGCTGCCGCTCAAGTACCGGGGCACCCCGGTGGCGGAGCGGAAGGCGCTGGTCCACGAGGCGCTGGAGCGGGTCGGTCTGCTGCATCGGATCCATCATTTCCCCTCGCAGCTCTCGGGCGGCCAGCAGCAGCGCGTGGCCGTGGCCCGCGCGGTGGCGGGGAAGCCGCTGGTGCTGCTGGCCGACGAGCCCACCGGCAATCTCGACTCCAAGAACGGCGCCCAGGTGATGGAGCTGCTGCACGAGCTCCACGCCGCCGGCGCGACCGTCGTCATCGTCACCCACGATCCGCGATACATCGGACAGGCGGGTCGCAACGTCTTCCTCTTCGACGGCCAAGTCGTCCCTCGGGGACCGCTCGAGCTGGAGGTAGCATGATTGACGCGATCTGGCGTGACGTGCGGTTCGCCGCACGCGGCCTGGCACGGAGTCCGGCGTTCACCGCGATCGCCGTCCTGACTCTGGCGCTCGGCATCGGGGCCAACACGGCGATCTTCAGCGTGGTCAACGCCGTCCTGCTGCGTCCGCTGGCGTACCGGGAGCCGGACCGGCTGGTGTCGGTTCGCTCCGCGCTCGACGGCCGCGGCGCCACCAACCTGTCCGCCTCGGCGCCCGAGTATCAGGACTTTCGGCGCGAGATCCCCGCGGTGCAGGAGCTCGCCGCGGTCTGGCCGATCAACATCAACTTCACCGGCCAGGGGGATCCCGAGCGCATCCAGGCCGCGGTCGTCTCCACCAACTACTTCTCGGTGCTCGGCGTCGCGCCGGTGCTGGGTCGGGACTTCAGTCCCGAGGACGACGGCGGACGGATCGGCTACGTCACTCTCATCTCGTACGATCTCTGGCAGCGCCGCTTCGGCGGGGACCGCAAGGTCATCGGCACGAGCGTGCGGCTGGACGACGACCCGATGACCATCATCGGGGTGATGCCCAAGGGCTTTCGCCATCCGGTGGAGAGCGGCGCGTCGCCGATGGAGGTGTGGGCGCCGATCGAGCTCGCGAACACCGATTCCAACTTCATCGACTTCCGCGGGATGCGGGTGTTCGACGTCTTCGGCCGCCTCGCGCCGGGCGCCACGGTAGAGCAGGCGGGCGAGCAGTTCAAGGCGCTCAGCGCCCGCCTGTCCGCCCAGTATCCCCAGGTCTATCTGCCGAGTCTCGGCTGGCGGGTGGACGTCGCGCCGCTGGCGCAGCGGGTGGTGGGAGACGTGCGCCCGGCGCTGCTGGTGCTGCTCGGCGCGGTCGGATTCGTGCTGCTGATCGGATGCGCCAACGTCGCCAACCTGCTGCTCGCCCGGGCAACCACGCGGGATCGGGAGATCGCGATCCGCACCGCCCTCGGCGGCGGCCGTTCGCGCCTCATCCGGCAGCTCCTGACCGAGAGCCTCCTCCTCGCCACCATCGGCGGCGCGCTGGGGCTCGGCATCGCCGTCTGGGGCACCGAGGCGCTCGGCCATCTGGCCGCGCTGCACCTGCCGCGCGCCCGCGACATCGGGGTGGACTGGAACGTTCTGGGCTTCACCGCCTTCATCGTGCTGCTGACGGGTATCGGCTTCGGCCTCATCCCCGCGCTCCAGACCACCAAGCCCGACCTGCAGTCGGTGCTCAAGGATTCGGCGCGCGGGTCGAGCGCCGGCGCTCCGCGAGCCCGGATGCGGAGCACGCTGGTGATCGCCGAGGTGGCGGTCGCGCTGGTGCTGCTGGCGGGGGCGGGGTTGCTGCTCCGGAGCTTCGAGCGCCTGCTCTCGGTCGAGACCGGATTCAATCCCTCGAATCTGCTGACGTTGCAGGTGTGGCTGCCGTGGCCGAACGATGCCTCGAAGGGCCGCTACTTCACCCAGGAACAGCGGCTCGCCTTCTACGATCGCGCGGTCGCGCAGGTTCGGCAGGTGCCGGGCGTGCGCAGCGTCGCCTTGACGAGCCGGCTGCCGCTTCGCGGCAGCAACAACACCCGTTTCACCGTCGAGGGCCGCACGCCGCCGGCGGACGAGCCGCCGCCGGTCACCGAGTTCCGTCTGGTCACGCCGAGCTATTTCGAGACGATGCAGATCCCCATCCTGCAGGGGGAGGGCCTCTCCGAGCTCGCCGACTCCGCTTCGACGGCGACCGCGGTGATCAACCGGACCCTGCGGGAGAAGTACTTCCGCGACGAGGACCCGGTCGGGCGCCGGATCCAGGTCTTCGGACCGACCGGCCCGTGGCTCACCATCACCGGTGTCGTGGGCGACGTCCGCCAGCTCGGGCTGGAGGAGCCGCCGTTCGAGGAGATCTACACCTCGGCCCGGGCCAACGTCGGCCAGGAGATGGCGATGATCGTCCGCACCTCGGGCGATCCGGACGCGCTCCAGACCGCGGTCACCCGGGCCATCCGCTCGGCCGATCCGGAACAGCCGGTGTTCGCGGTGATGTCCATGGACCAGCTCATCGCCAATGCCAGCGCCGAGCGGCGGTTCTCTCTCCTGCTGCTCACCCTGTTCGCCGGAATCGCGCTGGTGCTCTCGGCGATCGGCATCTACGGGGTCATGGCGTACACCACGACGCAGCGCCGCCACGAGATCGGGATCCGTCTGGCCCTCGGCGCGGCCGGCGGGGATGTGCTGCGGCTGGTGGTGGGGCAGGGGATGCGGGTGGTGCTGGTGGGACTCGCCGCCGGCCTGTGCGGCGCCTGGGTGCTGAGCCGCGTGTTGTCGAGCCAGCTCTACGGCATCTCGGCGCAGGATCCGGTGACCTACGTGACCGTGGCCGCGCTCCTCGGCGCGGTCGCGCTCGCCGCCACCTGGCTGCCCGCCCGGCGGGCCACCCGGGTGGACCCCATGATCTCGCTGCGCTCCGAATGATGGACGCCATTCGGCAGGATCTCCGATTCGCGGTCCGGCAGCTGGTGCGGTCGCCGGGCTTCGCCGCGCTCGCCGTTGCGATGCTCGCCGTCGGCATCGGCGCGACCGCGACGATCTTCAGCGTGATCAACGCCGTGTTCCTGCGGCCGCCTGCCCACGTGCGCGACCCCGGCCGGCTGGTCTCCGTCTTCACCAGCGACTACAGCGGCCCGCCGTACGGCACCTCTTCCTACCCGGACTACCTGGCGTTCAGTCGGCGCGGCCGGACTCTCGGGGCTGGCCGCGACCCTGCCGGGCCCGTTCAGCGCATCCACCGGCACCGAGAGCTTCCGTACGTTCGGCGAGCTGGTAAGCGAGAACTACTTCCAGGTGCTCGGTGTGCCGCTGGCGGCGGGGCACGCCTTCGCGGCCGGCGGGACCGGCACCGAAGTGATCATCGGGCACGGACTCTGGCAGCGCCGCTTCGGCGCCGCGTCCGACGTGGTAGGCCGGACGCTTCGCATCTCCGGGCACACGTTCACGGTGGCCGGCGTTGCACCGGAAGGATTCTTCGGCTCGATACGTGGAGTGCGCGGGGAGGTGTGGGTACCGATCGCGGCCTCGCGCGTGCTGGCTCCCGGAGACGACATGCTGGACAATCGGAGCGACCGCGGCCTGTTCCTCGTCGGCCGGCTCCGCGACGGCGCGGGCGTGGACGACCTGCGGACCCAGCTTGGCGTCCTGGCGAGCCGGCTGCATCAGGCGTACCAGCAGTCCTGGACCGACCGCGCCGGCCGGTCACGCGTGGTGACCGTTCTGCCGGAGCGCGACGCCAGGATCTTCCCCGGTATCCGCGGCACAGTGACCCAGTTCCTGGGCCTCCTGATGGGCGTCGCGTGCCTGGTGTTGCTGATCTGCTGCGCCAATCTGGCCAACCTGCTGCTCGCGCGCGGGACCGCCCGACGGCGGGAGGTCGCCGTACGCCTGGCGCTCGGGGGCAGTCGGGCGCGCGTGGTACGCCAACTCCTCACTGAGGGCCTGGTCCTCGCCGGCATCGGCGCGATCGGCGGCGTGCTCATGGCCACGTGGGCGACCGGTGCGCTCGCGGGGTTCCAACCCCCGCTCCCGGTCCCGGTAGCGCTCGAGTTCCCGGTGGACGGACGGATCCTGCTCTTCACGGTGCTGGTCTCGCGCGGGGACGGTCGCGCTGTCCGCGCTCGCGCCCGCTCTCCGCGCCACCCGGATCGACAGCTCGGCCGCGCTGCGCGGCGATCTGGTCAGCGGCGTCACCGGCCGACGGATCGGTCTGCGCGATGGCCTGGTGGTGACGCAGGTGGCGGTCTCGCTCGTGGTGCTTGCGGCCGCCGGTCTCTTCCTCGCCAGCCTCCGCAACGCCACCCGAATCGATCCGGGCTTCCGGGCAGAGGGACTGGCGCTCGTTCGGGTCGAGCTCGGCATCCAGGGCTACGACTCGACCCGCGGCATGACGTTCTACGACCAGGTGGTGCGCCGTCTCGCCGCCCTCCCCGGCGTGAACGCTGTCAGCATGGCGGAGATCGTCCCGCTCGGCCTCTCGGGGCAGCGTCGCGGCATCGAGGTCGAGGGATACGCTCCGCGCCAGGGCGAAGAAATGGAGTTCGGGACCAACACGGTCGGTGCCGGGTATTTCGAGACCATGGGCATCCCGGTGGTGCGCGGGCGTGGTTTCGTGGACTCCGACCGCGCAGGCGCGACTCCGGTAGCGGTGGTGAACGAGGCGTTCGCCCGGCGATTCTGGCCCGGTGGGCAGGCGATCGGGCGGCGGTTCAGCAGCGGGCGCGGAGGGGAGCGCACGATCGTCGGCGTGGCGAAAGACGGGAAATACGGGTCCCTGAGCGAGGATCCGCAGCCGCACTTCTACGAGCCGTTCGCCCAGGCCTATGCGGCCGACATGACGCTGCTGGTCCGGAGCGCCGCCGATCCGCATGGACTGCTCCCGGCGCTGACTCGGGAGATTCTCGCCCTCGATCCGGAGCTGCCGATCGAGGCGAGCACGGTGCCGGAGCACGTCGCCTACGCGCTGCTGCCTCAGCGCATCGGGGCCACCGTGCTCGGCGTCTTCGGTGGCCTGGCGGCAGTGCTCGCGGCGTTCGGCCTCTACGGGGTGATGTCATACCTGGTGGGCCAGCGCACCGCCGAGATCGGCCTCCGGATGGCGCTTGGCGCGCGCGCAGGCGACGTGCGCAGGCTGGTGATCCGCCGGGCGCTCGGGTTGACCTTCACCGGGGTTGCGCTCGGCCTCGTCGGCGCCGTCGCGGCGACGCGCGTGCTCGGCGCTTTCCTGGTGGACGTGAGCGCCACCGACCCGGCCACGCTGGCCGCCGTCGTCACTCTCTTCACGGTCGTCGCGATCCTGGCGAGCTGGATCCCGGCTCGCCGAGCGGCCGCGGTAGACCCGATGCACGCCCTCAGGAGCGAGTGATGGGCGCCTGGGGCGCCGACCTCCGGCTCGCCCTGCGCCGCCTGAGGCGGAGCCCCGGCTTCACGCTGGCCGCGGTGCTCACGCTGGCCCTCGGCATCGGTGCGAACACCGCCTTCTTCAGTCTCGCGGACGCCGCGCTGCTGCGCCCACTGGCGTACCTCAACGCCGATCGCCTGCTGATGCTGTGGGAGCGGCAGCCGTCGTCGGGGAAGGATCGCGAGCGGGTCTCCGCGGCCAACTTCCTCGACTGGCGGCGCGAGTCGCGGACGCTCGATGCGATGGCGGCATGGGCCTCCTGGGGCTTCGCGCTTCACCGGGCAGGGCGAGCCGGAGGAGCTGACCTCCGTGCGCGCGTCGGCCAACCTGTTCAGCCTGCTCGGCGTGACACCAGCCCTGGGGCGAGGATTCCTGCCCGAGGAGGAGATCCCAGGGCGCGATCGGGTGGTGGTGCTGAGCCACGCGTTCTGGCGCGGCCGGCTGGGCGGGGATCCGCGCGCGGTCGGGCGGACGATCACGCTCGACGGGGCGCCGCACGAGATCGTCGGCGTCATGCCGGCCGATTTCCGCTTTCCCAACGATGCCTCGGTGGCCCTGTGGAATCCCCTCGCATTCGACCCGTCGGAGCTGCGCTCCCGCGCCGAGCGCCGGTTCAACGTGATCGCGCGGCTGGCGCCGGGCGTGAGCGAGGCCGCCGCCGCCGCCGAATTGGAAGTCGTCGCGGGCCGGATGGCGGAGCAAGTATCCCGAGAGCAACCGCGGCTGGAGTGTCGCCGCCGTACCCGCCGCCGAAGCGGTCGCAGCGGGGGGCCGCGCCGCCATGGTCCTCCTCGTCGGAACGGTGGTGCTGGTCCTCCTGCTCGCCTGCGCCAACGTCGCCCATCTGTTCCTGGCCCGCGCGCTCGACCGGGAGCGGGAGCTAGCGGTTCGGGTCGCGCTGGGTGGTCCGCCGCTGGCGGCTTCTCCGCCTGCTGACGCTCGAGTGCGCGGTCGTGGCGGCGCTGGGCGCGGCCGCCGGCGTGGGGCTGGCTGCGTGGGCCGTGCCGCTGATCCAGGCAGCCGATCCGGGGCTGCTGCCCGGGTGGCGCACGGCGACGCTCGACCTCGACGTGCTGGTATTCACCCTCGCCCTGCTCGTGCCGGTGGTCTTCCTCTGTGGCGTGCTGCCGGCGGTACGGGCCATCGGGCTCGACCGCCGCGTCGCGCTCACCGGTGCCGGCGCCCGGCTCACGGCGGGACCGGATCATGGGCGGTTGCGTCGCGCAATGATCGTAGCCGAGGTGTCCCTGTCGGTGGTGCTGCTGGTGGCCGCCGGGCTCCACCTCCGCAGCCTGGTACGACTGCAGTCGGTGGATCCCGGCTTCGACCCCGAGCGGGTGCTGGCGGCGACGGTGTTCCTGTCGGGCCCACGCTACACATCCGACGAACAGCAGATCGGGTTCTTCACCCAGGCGGTGGAGCGGATCGGTGCGCGGCCCGGGGTGGCCGCGGCGGGTGCCGTAACTACGCTGCCGATGAATCCCGTCGGCATCGACTACGACTTGCCGTTCTCCGCCGACGGCAATCCTCCCGCCTCGCCGACCGACCGCCCCGAAGTGGATTTCCGCGTGGTGGAGGGCGACTACTTCCGCGCGCTAGGCGTCCCGGTGGTGCGCGGCCGCGCCTTCGGGTCGACCGATCGGGAGGACCGCGCCGCGCGTCGTCATGGTCAACCGCACGCTCGTCGCGCGCTTCTTCCGCGGGGAGAACCCGGTGGGACGCCGGGTCTGGGTGGGCGGGAGCTTCGGCGCGGCGACCGTGGTCGGGGTGGTGGGTGACGTGCGCCATCGCAGCCTGGCCGCGCGTCCGAAAGCCGAGCTGTACGTCCCCTTCCGCCAGTATCCGCACGGTGGAATGACGATCGTGGCGCGATCGGCGGCGGAGCCCGCGACGCTCGGCACGCACCGTGAAGGAGGTGCTGTATCGGGCTCGACGCCACTCAGCCGATCAACTCCCTCTCCACGCTGCCCGAGCTGCTCGACGGCTCGGTCTCACCCCAGCGCTTCAATCTCTTCTGCTCGGGTGGATTCGCGGCCCTGGCGCTGGTGCTCGCCGCGGTGGGCGTGTACGGCGTGATCGCCTACTCGGTCGGGCAGCGCACCCGCGAGATCGGCATCCGTATCGCGCTGGGAGCCGCGGGCCGGCAGATCCGCCGTGCCGTGGTGCTGCCCGCGCTGGCGCTCGCAGCAGCCGGCATCGCGCTCGGCTGCGCCGCCGCGGCCGCCCTGGGCCGCGTGCTCGGGCCGGAGCTCTACGAAGTCGAGCCCGCACGATCCGCTCACGTTCGGCTGCGTGGCCGCCGTCCTGCTCGCCGCGGCCTGGGCGGCGTGCGCCATCCCTGCCCGTCGCGCCGGCCGCGTCGATCCGCTGGTCGCCCTGAGGTCCGAATGATCGAAGGGCTGCGGCGCGACCTGCGCTATGGTGTTCGCCAGCTTCTCCGGAGCCGTACCGCCGCGGCCATGGCGTCTCGGAGCAGGCAGTGCCGTCGCTTCGCCGGTGGATCCCGTCCTTCCCTGAGATCCGAATGATCGACGCTCTCCTGCGCGACCTGCGGTATGCGGTCAGGACCCTGAGCCAGCGGCCCGGGTTCGCCGTGCTGACCGTCATCACCCTGGCGCTGGGAATCGGCGCCACCAGCGCGATCTTCAGCGTGGTCAACGGCGTGCTGCTCCGCCCGCTGCCCTACGAGCGGCCGGACGAAGTCGTGATGATCCGCACGCATCTCGAGGGCAATCCGCGGGCCGAGCTGAGCCTGCCGGAGTACTGGGACCTGCGCGAGCAGTCCCGCACCCTGTCGCAGATCGCCGGCTACAGCAACGGATCGTTGATCCTGACGGGCTCCGGATCGGCCGAGCGGCTGCGGGCGGGCTACGTCACCAGCGACGCGCTGCCCCTGCTCGGCGTCTCGCCCGGCGATCGGCCGGACGTTCGCGGCCGAGGAAGACCTCCCGGGCCAGCCGCCCGTGGTGCTGCTGAGCGACGGGCTGTGGCGCCGGCGGTTCGCCGCGGACCCCTCCATCGTGGGCCGCACGCTGATCGCTCGACGATGCGCCCACCACCGTGCTCGGCGTCATGCCGCCGGGGTTCCAGCTGCCCACGCACTACGCCGGCGAAGGCATGGAGATGTGGACGCTGCTGCAGCTCGATCCGGCGGCCGACCGGAGCGAGCGAGGCTGGCACGGGATCGTGGGCATCGGGCGGCTGCGGCCCGGCACGGAGGTCGACCGCCGCCGACCGGGAGATGGAGACCCTGGCGGCGGCGATGCTCGCCAAGTACCCGGAGGAGTACGACGCCGAGTTCAGCGCCAACGCCTACAGCCGCGGCCGAGGAAGTCGTGGGCGACATCGCTCCGGTCATCCTGGTGCTCATGGGCGCCGTGGCGCTGCTCCTGCTGATCGCGTGCGCCAACGTGGCGTCGCTCTGTCTCGCGCGAGCGGAAGCGCGGCAGCGGGAGATGGCGGTCCGCTCGGCGCTCGGCGCGGGGGCGGGTCGCATCGTGCGTCAGCTGCTCACCGAGAGCACCCTGCTGGCCGTCGTCGGTGGACTCGCCGGCCTGCTGCTGGCGACATGGGGCATCCGCGCGCTCGTGCTCGCGGCCCCGCCCACGTTGCCCAGGCTCGACGCCATCGGGCTCGACGGCCGGGTGCTGGCGTTCACCGCGCTGGTCACGCTCGGCACGGGACTGCTCTTCGGGCTGGCGCCGGCGCTGCAGGCGGCGCGTCCCGATCTCTCGGGCACGCTCACCGAGGGTGGCCGTGGCGGAAGCGCCGGCGGGCGCCGGCAGCGGTTCCGCCGGGGTCTGGTGGTCAGTCAGATCTCCCTCGCGCTCGTGCTGGTGGCGGGCGCCGGCCTGCTGATGCAGAGCTTCGCCCGGTTGCGCGGCGTGGATCCGGGCTTCGTGCCGGAGCATCTCCTCACCGCGCGCGTCGAGCTGTCCCCGGTGCGCTACGAGACCAACGCGCAGGTCCGCGCCTTCTACGAGCAGCTGGTCGATCGCCTCCGATGAGGTGCCGGGAATCAGCTCGGCCGCGGCGGTGAAGGCCCTGCCGATGACCCAGCTCGAGCTGGGCGACTGGTCGTTCCTGCGCGAGGGTCACTACTCGCTGCCGGTCAAGCCCTCCGACCGCTCGCTGGCGTACTGGCAGACCGCGGGTCCCGGCTACTTCGAGACGATGCGCATTCCCGTGCTGCAGGGTCGCTCGATCGAGCCCGACGGACAGGATCGGCGCGCCCGGCGTGGCGGTGATCAACCGAACGCTCGCCAAGCAGGTCTGGCCCGCCGGCGACGCGGTCGGGCAGCGCATCCTCATGGGCGGCGGCGCGACCGACTCGGTCTGGCGCACCATCGTCGGGATCGTGGGCGACGTGCGGCACCGGGGCCTCGACGCCGAGGCGCGGCCGGAGATCTATCTCCCGCACGCCCAGTTCCCGGCCGGCACCGGCACGGCGATGCGGTCGCTCCGGGTGGTGATGCGCACCGACGGCGAGCCCGAGGGAGCCACCGCGGCTCTCCGGGCCACCCTGGCCGCGATCGACCCGGACGTGCCCCTGGCCGAGGTCCAGACGATGGACGAGGCGCTGGGCGCCTGGGCCGCGGAGCGGCGACTGACGATGGTGCTCGTGGCGGGCTTCGCCGTGCTGGCGCTCAGTCTCGGCGCGGTCGGCGTGTACGGCGTCATGACCCATCTCGTGGTCCAGCGCACCCGCGAGATCGGCATCCGCATGGCGCTGGGCGCGGTGCCGCGGGAGATCCTCGCGCCTCGTGCTGTCGCAGGGCGCGTGGCTGGCGGGGCTGGGCATCGTCGTCGGCGTCCTCGCGGCGCGCTGGCGGCCACGCGGCTGCTCGCGGGACTGCTGTTCGGCGTCGGTCCCACCGATCCGGTCACCTTCGTGTCGGCGATCGCGACGCTCGCCGCGGTCGCCGCCCTCGCCTGTCTCTTCCCCGCGCTGGCGCGCGATCCGGACCGATCCGGTGGACGCCCTGCGAGCCGACTGAGGGCACCATGTCCGAGCTGCTTCGACACCTCCGCTACGGCTGGCGGTCCCTCCGCCGGACGCCGGGCTTCGCCGCCATCGCCATCGCGACGCTCGCGCTCGGGATCGGTGCGACGACCACGATCTTCACGGTGGTGAACGGCGTGCTGCTGCGGCCGATGCCCTACGAGCGCCCGGACCGGCTGGCCAACATCTGGAACGACCTGGGCGAAGGGGCGCAGTCGCTGCCCGCCGTCTCCGCGCTGGATTTCCGGGACTATCAGACGCGGAGCCGGACGTTCAAGGAATTCGCGGCGGCATCGGGCCGCGGCGTGGTGGGCCTCAGGGGCAACCTCACGGGCGACGGCGATCCCGAGCGGGTGGACCTCTCGCCGGTCACCGCCAACTTCTTTCCGCTGCTCGGGGTGACGCCGGCGCTGGGACGCAACTTCGAGCCGGGCGAAGAGCTGTTGAACGGCCCGCGGGTCGTCCTGATCACCGATGCGCTCTGGCGCCGGCGTTACGCGGCCGATCCGGCGCTGGTGGGGCGCACCATCGAGATCGACGGCATCGCCCACCAGGTGATTGGCGTGCTCCCGCGCGACTTCCGGCTGCTGCTGCCGTCCGAGGCGTTCATGGTCACGGACGCCGATCTCTGGACTCCGCTGCAGTACGACTACGCCAACGCGCCGCCGCGGAATTTCACCGGCTTCACCGTCTTCGGCCGTCTGGCCGACGGGGCCAGCTGGGCACAGGCGCAGGCCGAGATGAACCTCATCGCCGAGGGAGTTCCGCCAGGAGCACGCGGTCCACCAGGCGTCGAACCTGCGGATCCGCGTCGTCCCGCTGCACCTGGACGTCGTCAAGCACGCGCGTCCCGCGCTGGTCGTCCTCATGGCGGCGGTCGGGCTCGTGCTGCTGATCGCGTGCGCCAACGTGGCGAACCTGCTGCTGACCCGCGGCACCTCGCGCGCCGGCGAGCTGGCGCTCCGCACCGCGCTCGGCGCCTCGCGCGGGGCGATGGTGCGTCAGATGCTGGCCGAGAGCGCGATCCTGGGCGCGATCGGCGGCGGCCTCGGGCTGGCGCTCACGTATTGGGCGATGGTCGTCCTGCGGAGTCTGCGCCCGGCGAGCCTGCCGCGGCTGGCCGACGTGGAGGTGGATCCCACCGTGCTCGGCTTCACGGTGGCGGTGTCGATCGCGACCGTCGCTGGTCTTCGGGCTCGCGCCGGCCCTGCGCGCGTCCCGGGTGGATCCGCAGACGCGCGCTACAGCAGGGCAGCCGCACCGGCGCCGGACGGGACCGCCGGCGCACCCGGGACGCCCTGGTCTTCGCCGAGATCGCCCTCTCCGTCGTGCTGCTGGTCGGCGCCGGACTGCTGATGCGGAGCTTCCTCGAGCTGCAGCAGGTGCGCCCGGGGTACGACGCGTCCGACGTGCTCACCTTCCAGGTGTACCTGCCGCAGGGCCGCTACGGCACCGGCCCGGCGCGGCTGCAGTTCTACCGCGGGCTGGAGGAGCGGCTGCAATCCTGCCGGGCGTGACCTCGGTCGCCGAGGTGAACCGCCTGCCGCTCAGCGGCAGCGGCACGCTGCAGCCGTTCGCGTTCAACGAGGAGACGGCGCGGAACTGGGAGAGCGTCACCGCCGACGAGCGCATCGTCTCCGAGACGTACTTCGACGCCGTGGATGCCGAGCTGCTGGGTGGCCGCGCCTTCACCCGGCAGGACGACGCGGACGCGCCGCCGGTGGCCATCGTGGACGAGACGCTGGCGCGGATGGCATGGCCGGGCGAGGATGCGGTCGGCAAGCGGCTCCAGGTCCAGCCGACCGGAAGCGAGAACCCGTTCGTCGAGGTGGTGGGCGTGGTGCGGCACCAGCGGATCAACGACCTCGCCCGCGCCACGCTGCCGCAGATCTACTGGCCGGTGGGACAGAGCCCCATGTTCTCGCTCGCGTTCGTGGTCGAGAGCTCCGGCGACCCGCCCGGGCTCGCCGCCGCGGTCCGGCGCACCGTGGCGGAGATGGACAAGGACCTGCCGGTCGCGCGCCTGGAGCCGATGTCCCGCTACGTGGAGGACGGCCGGGGGCAGGCGCGGTTCAGCCTGATCCTCATGGCGGCGCTCGGCGGCATCGCCCTGCTCCTGGCGGCGGTCGGGGTCTTCGGCGTGATCTCCTACTCGGTGGGCCAGCGCACCCGGGAGTTCGGCATTCGGCTGGCGCTGGGCGAGGACCCGCGCCACACCCGCCGAGCGTGGTCCTGGGCGGCATGCGGCTGGTCGGACTCAGCATCGCGGCCGGCCTGGTCGCCGCGCTGATCGGCGGCCGGCTGGATGGCGGGTCTGCTCTACGGCGTCCGGCCCACCGATCCGCTCACGTTCGTCGGCATCGCCCTGCTGCTCGCGGCGGTCGCGCTGCTCGCCTGCTATCTCCCCGCCCGCCGGGCGACGCGGGTGGACCCCGCGCTCGCGCTCCGCGGCGAGTGACTCTCATCCCTTCTCGGCACCCGGCCTCTGGAGCTCGCGATGAGCACCCTCGGACACGACCTGCGGTACGCCTGGCGCGCGCTGCGCCGCACGCCCGGCTTCACCCTCGCCGCCGTGACCACGCTCGGCGCTCGGCATCGGCGCCACGACGACGATCTTCACCGTGGTGAACGGCGTGCTGCTCCGGCCGCTGCCGTACGCAGACGCCGGACCGGATCGCCAACATCTGGAACGATTTCGGCGAAGGCGCCCAGTCGCTGCCGGCCGTGTCGCCGCTGGACTTCCGCGACTACCAGCGTGCGGAGCCGCACCTTCGAGGCCTTCGCCGCGGCGTCCGAGGGCGACGTGGCGAGCCTGCGCGGGCAACCTCACCGGCGAGGGCGAGCCCGAGCGGGTCGACATCGCCACCGTCACCGCCAACTTCTTCCCGCTCCTCGGCGTCGCGGCCGATGCTGGGCCGGCACTTCCTGCCGAGGAGGAAGTGGCGAACGGCCCGCACGTCGTGATGCTGAGCGACCGGCTCTGGCGAGCGGCGCTACGGCGGCCGACCCGCGCTGGTCGGGCAAGACCATCCAGATCGACGGCGTCGCGCACACGGTCGTGGGGATCCTGCCGCCGGACTTCCGCCTGCAGCTCCCCGCCGAGGCGTTCCTGGTGACCGACGCCGAGATCTGGGCGCCGCTCCAGTTCGACTACGGCCAGGCGCCGCCGCGGAACTTCACGTTCTTCACCGTGTTCGGCCGGCTCAGGCCGGGCGTGACGTTCGCGCAGGCGCAGGCGGAGATGGACCGGATCGCGCTGCAGTTCCGCAAGGAGTTCCCGGAGCACGACGGCGTCCAAGGTCCGGATCCGCGCGGTGCCGCTGCAGGACGACGTGGTGAAGCACGCCCGGCCGGCGCTGCTCATCCTGCTCGGCGCGGTGGGCTGGTGCTGCTGATCGCCTGCGCCAACGTCGCCCACCTGCTGCTGGTGCGGGCGACGACGCGGCGAGCGCGAGTTCGCGCTGCGCACCGCGCTCGGCGCGAGCCGCTGGGCGGTGGTGCGGCAGCTGCTGACCGAGAGCCTGCTGCTGGCGGTGGCCGGCGGCGCGCTCGGCCTCGGCGATCACGATGGCCGCCCTGCGGCTGCTGCGCGGCTCCACCCGGCCAATCTGCCGCGGCTGGGCGAGATCGACGCTGGACGGACGGTGCTCGCCTTCACCGCGCTCACCTGCCTGTGACGACCGTGCTGTTCGGGCTGGTGCCCGCGCTGCAGGCGGCCGCGACCGACCCGCAGGGCACCTCAAGGCCGGCGGGCGCGGCGGGCAGCGGCGGCGACCGGCAGCGGGTGCGGAACCTGCTGATCGTGGGCGAGGTGGCGCTCTCGGTGGTGCTGCTGGTCGGCGCCGGGCTGCTGATCCGGAGCTTCCTGGCGCTGCAGCAGGTGCGGCCCGGGTTCGACGCCGGCGACGTGCTCACCTTCCAGCTCTCGCTGCCGTCCGGGACAGCTATCCCAGCGGCTCGACGCGCCGGGCCTTCTGCCGCGAGCTCGAGCGGCCGGCTCGAGGCGCTGCCCGGCGTGCACCAGCGTCGGGCATCGTCTCCCAGCTGCCGCTCACCGGCAGCGGCCCGCTCTCGCCCGTTCGCCTACGACGAGGAGACGGCGCGGAACTTCGAGAGCGTCACCGCCGACGGCCGCAACGTCTCGCCCGACTACTTCGCGGCGATGAACACGCGGCTCCTCGCGGGCCGGCACGTTCACCTGGCACGACGCGATCGGCACGCCGCCGGTCATCATCATCGACGAGACGCTCGCCAAGCAGGCGTGGCCCGGGCAGAGCGCGGTCGGCAAGCAGCTCCAGCTCGGCCCGACCGGCGAGGCCGAACAACATGGCCGAGGTCGTCGGCGTGGTCGAGCACATGCGCAGCACGACCTCGACGCGCGACGTCCGGCCGCTGATCTTCTATCCGATCGGGCAGCAGACGCCGTCGGTCGATGACGTTCGCGGTCGAGAGCGCGCGTCGATCCGGCCAGCCTGATCCCGGCCGTGCGACAGACGGTGCACGCGATGGACAAGGACCTGCCGGTCACCCGCTGGCGCCGATGAGCGACCTATCTCTCCGAGGGGCTGGCCCAGGCGCGGTTCAGCCTGCTGCTGATGGCGGCGCTCGGCGGCGATCGCGCTGCTGCTGGCCGCGGTCGGGCATCTTCGGCGTCATCGCCTACTCGGTCACCCAGCGGACGCGCGAGTTCGGCATCCGGCTCGCGCTGGGCGAGGACCCGGCGCAGACGCGGCGCAGCGTGGTGCTCGGGCGGCATGCGGCTGGTGCTGGTCAGCATCGGCGATCGGCCTGGCGGCGCTCGCTGGGGCTCACGCGGCTGCTGGCGGGCCAGCTGTACGAGGTGCGTCCCGCCGACCCGCTCACCTTCGCCGGGATCGCGGCTGCTGCTCGCGCGTGGCGCTCGCTGGCCTGCTATCTCCCGGCCCGCCGCGCGACCCGGGTGGACCCGGCCACTGACGCTCCGCAGCGAGTGACTTCACCTGGCTTCAGCCTGGTGACCCCGTGATCGACTGCGCGAATCTCGAGCGCTCCTACCAGACCGGCCCGACCCGGACCTACGTCCTCCGGCGGATCAACCTCGAGATCCGCGAGGGCGAGTTCGTCACCATCATGGGGCCGTCCGGGGCGGGGAAGTCCACCCTGCTCAGCATCCTCGGCATGCTCGACCACGCCTGGACCGGCGAGTACCGGTTCCTGGGCGAGGCGGTGCACGCGCTGCCGCCCAAGAAGCGGGTCGAGCTCAACAAGCGCTACATCGGCTTCGTGTTCCAGCAGTACCACCTGCTCGACGATCTCACGGTCTACGAGAACCTGGAGATCCCGCTCTCCTACCGGGACGTCAAGCCCAAGGAGCGGGCCGCGATCGTGGCCGAGACGCTCGACCGGTTCCAGATGGTCGGCAAGAAGGACCTCTACCCCAGCCAGCTCTCGGGCGGCCAGCAGCAGCTCGTCGGCGTGGCGCGGGCGGTGATCGCCAGCCCCAAGCTGCTGCTGGCCGACGAGCCGACCGGCAACCTGCACAGCGCGCAGGGCGAGGAGATCATGGAGCTGTTCACCCGGCTCAACCGGCAGGGGACGACGATCGTGCAGGTGACCCACTCGGAGCGCAACGCGTCGTACGGGCACCGGACGATCCACCTGCAGGACGGCTGGGTCGTCGAGCCGGCACGTCCGCGCGGCGCGATCCGGTTGAGGTGAGCCTGCGCCGGCGCCTGCCCGCGCCGGCCATTCGACCGCTACATTGTCTCCACGCCGTGCCGACCACCAGGCCCGTGCCGACTCTCCCCATCGCACACGTCCTCGTCGCGGACGATCAGCCCGACGTCCGCGAGGCGCTCCGCCTGCTGCTCAAGGGCGAGGGCTACGCCATCGAGACCGCCGGCCTCGCCCGCCGCGGTGCTCGCCGCGGTGCAGCGCGCCGACTTCGACGCCGTGCTGCTCGACCTCAACTACGCCCGCGACACCACCACCGGCCGCGAGGGCCTCGAGCTGGTCTCCGAGCTCCAGGCGCTCGACGCGCACCCTGCCCGACGGTGGTGATGACCGCCTGGGGCAGCGTGGAGAAGGCGGTCGAGGCGATGCGCCGCGGCGCCCGCGACTTCATCGAGAAGCCGTGGGACAACGCCCGCCTGCTCGCCACGCTCCGGACCCAGGTCGAGCTGGGCCGCGCGCTCCGCAGCACCCGCCGGCTCGAGAGCGAGAACCGGCTGCTCCGCCGCGACGGCGCGCCCGAGCTGATCGCCGAGTCGGCGGCGATGCGGCCGGTGCTCGCAGCTCATGGAGCGGGTGGCGCCGTCGGACGCCAACGTGCTGATCACGCGGCGAGCACGGCACCGGCAAGGAGGTCGTGGCGCAGTGGCTCCACGCCGCCTCGCCCCGCGCGGCGCGGCCGCTGGTGGCCGTGAACCTCGGCGGGCTCTCCGAAGGCCTGTTCGAGAGCGAGATGTTCGGCCACGTGAAGGGCGCCTTCACCGACGCGCGCACCGACCGGATCGGCCGCTTCGAGCTGGCCGAGGGCGGCACGCTGCTGCTCGACGAGATCGGGACGCTGGCAGCTCCGGCAGCAGGCCAAGCTCCTGCGCGTGCTGGAGACCGGCGAGGTCGAGCGGGTCGGCGCCTCGCGCGCGCGCCGCATCGACGTCCGCATCCTCTCCGCCACCAACGCCGACCTCGCGGCCGAGGTGGCGGCGGGACGCTTCCGCGAGGACCTGCTGTTCCGGCTCAACACCATCGAGATCCGCCTCCCGCCGCTGCGCGAGCGCCGGGAGGACATCGGGCCGCTGGCCGAGCATTTCCTCGCAGCGCTACGCCGCGCGCTACCGGAAGGCGCTGGCCGGCTTCGAGCCGGAGGCGCTCGAGGCGCTCGAGGCGCACGCGCTGGCCGGGCAACGTGCGCGAGCTCGACCACACGCTCGAGCGCGCGGTGCTGATGGCGCAGGGCACGCGCGTCCGCGCCGCGGATCTCGGCCTCCGGCGGCGGCGGGCGCCGGCGCCGCGGCTGGAGGACCTGCCGCTGGAGGAGGTGGAGCGCGTGCTCATCCGGAAGGCGCTCGAGCGCCACGGCGGCAACGTGAGCCAGGCGGCCAAGGCGCTGGGCCTGAGCCGGAGCGCGCTCTATCGCCGGCTCCAGCACTATGGGCTCTGACCGGCGGCTCGGCCCGCCGGTCACGAGTCGCGGGTGTTCACGCGGCGCGCTCGCTGGCCGGGCTGCCGGCGGTGCTGGTCGCGCTGCTGGCTGCTCTGGACCGGCGACTATCGCGCTCCGCGTCCGGCTCACCTTCACGCTGATCGCCGTCGGCGCCTGGCTGCATCGGGCGCGCTGCTGGTCGCGCGAGCGCGTGCGTCCGGCCGCTCCAGACGATCTCCAACCTGCTGGCCGCGCTGCGCGAGGGCGACTACTCCATCCGCGCCCGCGGCGCCAGCGCCGACGACGCGCTCGGGCCTGGCGCTGCTCGAGGTGAACACGCTGAGCGAGACGCTGCGGGCGCAGCGGCTCCGGCGCGCTCGAGGCGACCGCGCTGCTGCGGCGGGTGATCGAGGAGATCGACGTGGCCGTCTTCGCCTTCGACGGCGACCAGCGGCTCCGCCTGGTCAACCGCGGCGGCGAGCGGCTGCTGGGCCAGCCCTCCGAGCGGCTGCTCGGGCGTCGCCGCCGGACGCGCTCGGGCTCAGCGACCTGCCTCGACGGCGAGAGCCCGCGCACCTTCGACGCCACGTTTCCCGGCGGCGCCGGGCGATGGGAGGTGCGCGGCGGTACCTTCCGCCAGGACGGCCTGCCCCACCAGCTGCTCGTGCTCTCCGACCTGAGCCGCGTGCTCCGCGCCGAGGAGCGCTCGGCGTGGCAGCGGCTCGTGCGGGTGCTGGGGCACGAGATCAACAACTCGCTCGCGCCGATCAAGTCGATCGCCGGCAGCCTGCGCAGCCTGGCCGCGCGGCCGACCCGCCCGACCGACTGGGAGCAGGACCTCCGCTCGGGGCTGAGGTGATCGAGGCGCGGTCCGAGGCGCTGGGCCGGTTCATGGGCGCCTACGCGCGGCTGGCCCGGCTGCCGCAGCCGCAGCTCTGGCTCGGTGGACGTCGCGAGCGTGGGTGCGCCGGGTCGCGGCGCTCGAGACGCGGCTCGAGGTGCGCGTGGAGCGCCGGCCCGGCGGTGCACGGTCACCGCCGACGGCGACCAGCTCGACCAGCTGCTGATCAACCTGGTGCGGAACGCGGCCGACGCCGCGCTCGAGACCGGCGGCGGCGGTGCGGCGTCGGCTGGCGGACCAGCGCCGGGGTGCTCGAGGTGACCGTGGAGGACGAGGGCCCGGGACTCCCCGATCCGGGCAACCTGTTCGTGCCGTTCTTCACCACCAAGGCGAGCGGGATCGGGCATCGGCCTCGTGCTGAGCCGCCAGATCGCCGAGGCGCACGGCGGCGCGCTCTCGCTCGAGCCGCGCCGCGGCCGCCGCGGCGCGCGCGCGTGCCTGCGGCTTCCGCTCGGCGAGCGGAGGGAAGCCCCGACGGCAGTCGTCGTCTAGCGCTTCGTGGCCATAGCTTAATATCGGGAGTGAGCGTCACGCGCCCGATCACCCCGTTTTGGGAGTGTTCGCCAATGCTGAAGGAATTCAAGGCTTTCGCGATGCGGGGCAACGTCGTCGACCTGGCGGTCGGCATCATCATCGGCGGAGCCTTTGGAACCATCGTGAAGTCGCTGGTGGACGACGTCATCATGCCGCCCATCGGACTGGCCCTCGGCAACGTGGATTTCTCCGACCTGTTCCTGATGCTCAAGGAAGGGACCAAGGCGGCGCCGCCGTACGCCACACTCGCCGAGGCGCAGGCCGCCGGCGCGGTCACGATCAACTACGGGATGTTCGTCAACAGCGTGATCACGTTCGTGATCATCGCGTTCGCCGTGTTCATGCTGGTGCGCGCCATGAACCGCCTGAAGCCCCCCGAAGCCGTCACGCCGAGCACGAAGGACTGCCCCTACTGCCGGATGCCGATCCCGGTCGGCGCGACCCGGTGCCCGGAGTGCACCTCGGAGCTCCGCTAACGGCCGCAGAGCTGTCCTCCGCAGGAGGTGCCGTGCCCGCGAATGAATCCGTGGGGCCGCACCGCGAGGACCCTGCGCCTGCTCCGCGTGTGGGCCCCCTCGCTCTCGACCGCTTGGTTCACGAGCCGATGCGGCTCGCGGTCCTGACCGTGCTCCACGCCCATGCCTCGCTGAGCTTCAACGAGCTCAAGCGCTTGCTAGGCACCACCGATGGCAACCTCAGTGTCCATGCCCGGAAGCTGGAGGCTGCCGACTACGTGGAGTGCCGTAAGTCGTTCGAGGGCCGAGTGCCGCGCACCGACATCGCGCTGACGCCAGCCGGCCGAGAGGCGCTGGGACGGTACCTGGACCAGATGGGCGACCTCATCCGCTCGATTCGAGCCGGCTAGCTCGAAGTTCCCCGGTGGTCACTGCCGGGGTTCAGGAAGGCCGCGCCGCGAAGGTCGGTGACGGATGAGATGGATCGACGTAACATGCTGAAAGACAGCCATATAGAGATCTTGACCTGAAGTTGATTATTCTCGGTCTTGCGATCCCCGCCACACCGTCGCGCCCTCGAGGATCGTCCGCACCACCCGCACCGCATGAATGTCGTGCGGCGCCACGTCGAAGAGATTCTTGTCCGAGCACGACCAGATCCGCCAGCTTGCCCACCTCGATCGATCCCGTCTCCTGCTCCTGCTGACGCTGGTAGGCGGCGTTGATGGTGTACATCGCAATCGCCGTCGGCAGATCCACGACTTCGCCGGGCAGCCACGGCGCTGCGCTCGGTGGGTCGTCCGGCATGCGGCGCGTGATCGCGACCTGGATGCCATCGAGTGGGGCCAGCGACGACACGGACCAGTCGCTGCCCGCGGTCACCACCGCGCCGGTACGGGCTACGCTACCGATCGGATACAACCATCGAGAGCGCGCGCGTCCGAGCGCCGGCTCGGCGAGGACCGTCACGTATTCGTCGCCGTTGGCCCAGAAGGGCTCGAAGTTCGCGACCACACCGAGGCGGCGGAATCGCGGAATGTCCGCGGGATCGATGAGCTGCAGGTGGGTGATCGTGTGGCGCGCATCGCGCCGGCCGTTTGCGTCTCGAGCGCGTGGCGAAGGCGTCGAGCGTCATGCGAATCGCCCGGTCCCCGATCGCGTGGACGTGAAGCTGCCACCCATCGCGATCCAGCGCGATCGCCAGGCTGTCGAGCGTGGGCTGGTCGTGGATCGGCTTGCCGGCATCGCCCTGACGGTGGAGGTACGGGGCGAGCAGCGCCGCGGTTCCGGCCTCGATGACGCCGTCCTCGAACAGCTTGGCCGCGACCGGCCGGACCAGGCGCGTGGCGTACCGGGTCCGCCAGCGGGCGACTCGCCGGGTGACGCCCGCGACGCCGGTGGAGTCGGGCTCCGCGTCCACCGCTGCCACGACGCGGACCATGAGTCGCTTCGCCCGGTCGGCCTCGGCGTAGGCGCGGAGCAGGCTCTCATCCGCGAGCCCTTCCATCACGCCCGTGATGCCCGCCGCGTTGGCCAGCCGCTGGGCCCGCTGCAGACCCTCGCTCAGCTCGGCATCGGTGCGCTCGGCGAGCAGGCGCGACACCGAGCGCGATGGCGCTCTCCCGCAGCGTCCCGCTCGGCTCGCCGGTCCCTGGGTCGCGCTCGATCCGGCCGTCCACCGGATCGGCCGTCGCGCGCGTGATGCCGGCGAGCGCCAGTGCCCGGCTGTTGACCCAGGCGGAGTGGCCGTCGGCCGCGTCGAACAGCGCCGGTCGGTCCGGCACGGCCCGGTCCAGCAAGATCTTGCTGGGATTCCCGCCCGGAAAGGCAGTGAGCTCCCAGCCGACGCCGCGCACCCACGCGGCCTTCGGCTTGGCGGCCGCGCACGCCGCGATGGAATCGGCGATCGCTGCCGCGGTGGGCAGGGTGAAGAGGGTGCATTCGCCGAGCTCGACTCCCCCCAGCAACAGATGAACGTGCCCATCCTGGAAGCCCGGCAGCAGCATCTGCCCTGCGAGCTCTACCACCTCGGTGCGCGGTCCCGACCAGGCCCGCAGGTACGCTGTCGCCGCCCACATAGACGATGCGCCCGCCTCGGACGCCGACGGCCGTGGCCCAGCGCCGAGCGGCGTCCATGGTGTAGACCGCTCCGCCACGGAGGAGGAGATCGGCGGGCAGCGCACCGCTCGCGCCATCCGACGGCGCACACGCGGGTGCCCCTGCCAGCAGCGCGGCCGCGAGCACGGCCGCAGTCGGTGAGCGCGATTGGCACTATGGTGATCCAGTCGAATCGGACGCGACCGGGCGCAGGAGCAGATCCTGGAAGTCGAAGCTGAAATCCACGGCGGGTGAGCTCGGCACCATCGTCAGCCGCTCGATGGCGCCGTCCGGCTTGAGCGCGAAGGTGGCGTAGGCGTCGGCCCGGAGCTCGCGGTCCCGCCACCGGGCCAGGAAGCTGTCGTGCTGCCAGTGGACCAGGTCGCCGACCAGCGAGGGTGACTTGGCGAACCGGATGACGAGGCCTTTCCCTTCGAGGGTGATCGTGACGTCGCCGTACCAGTGGTCGCGATAGGTGCCGGCGTACCGTTCGAGTGGCAGCGAAGGTCCCGAGGTCGAGTCGCGCGCGGCGGACGCCTGTTCGCCCAGCGTCCGGATCTGCCGACCGGTCCTTGCGGACCAGCCCGTCGAAGATCGCAGGGTAATCCGGCGACCTTGGCGCCGAGGTAGTGGTCGAGCACGTGGTAGGCGATGGCTTCGAACGCCGCGCCGGATTCCTGGTTGGTCAGCACCGCGACGCCCAGCCGGAGCTCGGGGATCATGGCGACCTTCGACAGGTATCCCGGAAGGCCTCCGGTGTGCTGCAGCAGGATGCGGCCCCGGTAGTCCCGCACGCCAAGCCCGAGGGCGTAGCCCGCCATGCGCGCGCGAAGGTGGGGGAGGCCGCTCGGGTGCGGAGCCGATCGGTGTGGGCGTCACCTCGCGCCACAGCTCGCTGGCGGTGGCGGCAGGGAAGAGCCGCTCGCCGCCCGCGACTCGCCCGGAGTCGAGCTGCACGATCATCCACTTCGCCATGTCCGCCGCGCCCGACATGATCCCGCCGGCCGGGTTGGTGTTGTCGCTCAGGAACGGCGCGATCGGCCGGACGGTGCCCTCCACCTCCGCGTGGGTCCCGGCGACATTCCCGCCGTCCCCGGCTCCGGAGTGGAGCACGTCGCTGTCGCTCATGCCCACCCTGCGCAGGATCCGCGATCGGACGAATTCCTCCCAGGTCTGCCCCGACACCGCTTCGATGACCTCGCCGGCGACCAGGTAGAGCACGTTGTCGTAGGCGTACGCGCTGCGGAACGACGTGGCCGGCGGGATGTAGCGGAGCCGCCGGGCGATCTCCTTCCGGTCGTAGGTGATGGGGGGCCACCAGAGCAGGTCGCCGGCGCCGAGACCCAGCCCGCTCCGGTGCACCAGCAGGTCCCGCACCGTGAGCTCGCGGGTCACGTACGGGTCGTACATGGCGAATGCCGGGAGATATCGGATCACCGGCGCGTCCCACGCCACCTTGCCCTCCTCGACCAGCAGTGCGAGCGCCGTCGCGGTGAAGAGCTTGGTGTTGGAGGCGATGCCGAACCGGGTCCGAGCGTCCACCGGCGCCGGGTCCCCCATGCGGCGTACCCCGAAGCCTTTCGCGAGGACGACCTTGCCGTCCTTCACGATCGCCACCGCCACGCCAGGCACCGTGAAGGTTTTCATGACCCGCTGCACGTACGCATCGAAGTTCCCGGGCGCCCCCTGCGCCGCGAGCGGTGCCGCGAGGAGGATGCTGATGCCGAGGGTCAGGACGAGCGCGTTACGGAACCAAGAGAGTCGCATTGCCGAGTGGGGTAAGGGGGACGGGTGCACCCCGCGGCATCGTGCCGGGGGCGTCGTGCGCTATCCGGGAAAATCCAGGGCTCCACGGGCGCGCCGTTCGAGTGAGACGAGTGCCGCATACATCAGGCGATGTACCGGCACCGGGATCCCATACTGGTCCCCGAGGCGAACTACGGTACCGGTCTGCGCGTCCAGCTCGGAGGGCCTCCCCTGGAGCATGTCCCGCTGCATGGAAGCCGTGCCGTCCGGAGGGAGCGTGTCGATGTAGGCCATCGTCCGCTCCACGCTGTCCGCGGGGAGCGTCACGCCGGCGCCGGCGGCCACCGCGTGGATCTCCTCCAGCGCTCCCCGCAATAGCGCCCGCGTCTCGGGGTGACCGCGGATCACCCCGACCGGCGCGCGAGTCAGCGCGCCCACCCCGCTCAGCGCGGCGATGAACAGGAACTTGCTCCACATCGCGACCTGGATATCGGGCGGAATTTCCACGGTGATCCCGCGCGTCCGGGTCGAACGCCTCCCGCAACCGGTCCGCTCGAGGGCTGACCCGGCCGTCCATCTCGCCGAAGGCGACGTAGGGCGCCACGCCTGCGTGCCTGATCCGGCCGGGACCGTCGAGGAACACCAGCAGCCGGCAGAGTCCGCCGAGCACCTTCTCGCGGCCGAAGACGCGTGCGAGCTGCCCGGGGGCCTCGATCCCGTTCTGGAGGGGAACCAGAAAGGTCGATGAGCCGACCAGCGGTCCCAGCGTTGTGGCCGTGTCCGCGACCTGCCATGCCTTGACGCACACGAGCACGACGTCGCCCTCGCCGAGGTCCGACGGGATCGTCGCTCACTCGCGTGGGACGAACTACGAAATCACCGTCGACGCTGGAGACTCTGAGCCCGTGCTCGCGTATCGCCGCGAGGTGCGCGCCCCGGGCGAGGAACCCCACGTCTATCCCGGCCTCCGCCAGCCGCCCGCCAAAGTACCCCCCGACCGCGCCGCTCCCGACCACCGCGACCCGCATGCAGTGCCCTCCTACGGTTGGCTTCATGATGGCGCCCGACGGCGGGTCTCCGGAAGGCCCGATCCTCTCTCGGGCGGCGGGGTGGCGGCGCCCACGGGACGGCGCTAGCCTCCGATCATGTCCGTTCTCCACGAACCCGACCGCCACCGGTTCACGCAGAGCGTGCCGTCCGGTACCGCGGTGCTGGCGTACAGCCCCGCCGGTGATGGCCTGCTCGAACTCTACAGCACGTATGTTCCCTCCGAGGACCGCGGCAAGGGCATCGCGGCCGGTCTGGTCGAGGCCGCCGTGGCCTACGCGCGTCAGGAGCGACTCCGCATCATCCCGAGCTGCTGGTATGTCGCGCAATGGTTGCAGGAGCACCCCGAACACGCTGATTTGCTAGCCGGGACGTGAAGGCACTCGTCATCGGTGCCGGTCTCGCTGGGCTCCACGCGGCGGACCGCCTGGCCGACGCGGGGGTCGAGGTGACGCTCCTCGAGGCGCGCGACCGGCTCGGCGGGCGAGTCTGGACTCGCCACGACGCAGCAAGCGGGTCAGCGATCGACCTGGGGCCCGAATGGATCGGCCCCGAGGGCGTGATGCACGCTCTACTCGCCGAGGCCGGCGCTTCGCTGGTCGAGGCGCGGGGTCGGCAGGTGCGACGGATCGGCGGCGAGTGGAAGGACCTATCCGGTCTCTCACGCAGCAACGCAGATCTGGTCGGCCGCATCCGACAGCTGACGCCGCCCGACCGCTCGGTGCTCGACGCGCTCGGCACCTGTTGTGGCGGCGAGGAGTGGACCGAGACCCGCGCGCACCTGATCCGGTACGTCGAAGGCTTTCACGCGGCGGATCCCGAGCTTCTGAGCACTCAGTGGCTCGCCGAGGTCGAGTCCACCCAGTCGGCCGACGTCTCCGACATCCGATCGGCGCAGGGCGTGGGCGCCGCGATCGACCTCCTCGGACGGCGGATCGCAGGCCGCTGCGACATTCGCCTCGGCGCCGTGGCCCGATCGGTCCGGTGGCGGGAGGGCGAGGTGGAGGTGCGCACCGCCGACGACTCCGTCTACCGGGCCGTCGCAGCGGTGGTGACCGTCCCCCTTCCACTTCTCGATCCTCCAGACGACCAGCCCGCGGGTCTACGATTCAGTCCCCGACTCGGGAAGGACGCCGCGGTCAGTCTGTTGCACATCGGTCAGGCGCTCAAGGTGATCCTGACCTTTCGCGAGCCGGTGTGGCGGACCATCGCCGAGCTGGACGATGTCCAGTTCATCCATGCCTACGAGCAGGCGATTCCGACCTGGTGGACGGCGGTGACGCCCGGACGGTCCGTGATCACGGGCTGGGCAGGGGGGCCATATGCGAGCAGGTTCGAAGGGTCGGGGGAGGCCGCGGTGATCGACGCCGCGATGGAGTCGCTCGCGCACACCCTCGGAGTACCGCGCCGCGAGCTGGAGTCCTCCTGGACCGGAACCCACTTTCACGACTGGCACGCAGACCCGTTCGCCCGCGGGGCGTACAGTTACGTCGGGGTGAATGGACTCGATGCGCACCGGGCGCTGGCCGCGCCGGTGGCGGGCACGCTCTTCTTCGCCGGAGAGGCGACCTGTGGCGAGGGGTTCAACGCCACGATGGAAGGGGCGGCGCGCTCCGGCCTGCGAGCGGCGGCGGAGGTACTGGCCAGTAGGGGCGCCTAGTCGCGCGGCTCCGCTCAGCGGGGCGGGGCGGGTTTGCCGAGGATCTTGTCGAGCTTGGGCGTGAGGACGATCTCGGTCTGCCCGGTCGCGATGGCGCGGATCAGGAGGGCCTCGGGAGAGGCGCGGATCCCGAACACCGTGCCTCCGTGGATCTGCGACCGGAGCCGGACACCCTCACCCAGATCGCGATTGAGATTCTTCTGCAGGAGAGCCCGGCCGTCCGCCAGCACGGGACGCAGGTCGATGCGAACCTGCTCCCGAAGGAAGCTCTCGATCGCATCGCCACCGAGCCAGGCCAGTCCGCCGGTCAGCAGGCTCCGGGTCCCCACGTCGTACTCCAGATCGGGCATGTAAAGTCTCGAGTCGACCGAATCGTACGCGGGGTGTCCCACGGTATAGAGCACGCCTTCCACCGGTCCGCTGATCGCGAGGCCGACCGCCACGCGACCGTCGCCGACGCCTCGAAGGTGCAGGCTGTCGACCCGTAGAGTCTGGGCGGCCACCCGGATCCTGGTGCCGCGAAGCTCGCGGGTCAGGATGACACTGGCGACGTCGTAGGGGAGCCGGCCCTCGGTGAGCAGATGCAGCGAGGATTGCCGGCCGGTGCCGTCTTTCGGCGCCGGGAGCGGGACGGTGGTCGGCTCCGGCCGCGCACCTCCGACGACGCGCGGGTTGGCCGTAAGCCCGACCGTGGTGAGCAGCGTGTCCTTCCTGAGCTGCAGGACCCCGACGCGGACCTCCGACGGGTTGACCGTGAGCCAGAGGCTATCGGCCAGCCGGATCGGCTGCTGGAGCACGCCCCAGATGCGCTTGGCCTCGCGAGGCACGTCCACCGCGCCCAGGCGGGCGCCGGCCTCCTCGGCCTTCGCCTGCAACAGCGTGCGCGCCGCCTTCATCACGTCCTCGGTGACGTTGATCTCCAGCGCCGTGATGGTGCACTTGTCGTGATCGGTCTGGGACAGAGGGTCCACGGCAGCGGTAGCGCGGGGATGCAGGGTCCAGTCCGGGGCCAGTCGGACGTTCATCGTGACCGCCACGCCAGCGCGCGGTGCCGCGCCCTCCAACCCGCACGAGGCGCCGATCTCGGGCAGCACCGGCGGGTTATACCATACCCGTGCGCGGTAGGCGATATCGGTGCGGAGCGTCGCCGAGCGGTCGCGCACCGAGATCTCGAACCGATCCCGTTCCAGCTCGTAGGCATAGCTCAGCCGATCATTGTCGGCGGCTTTCTGCCGCTGCTCGAGCTGACCCATCCTGGGTGGGATGGTGGAGTCGAGCCAAGCCATCGCCGGAGCCAGGTGATAGCGCACCGGCCCGTCGATGTACGACTCCGGCACCTCGGGGAGCGTGTCGGTCCAGGCTCCGGTGGCGCGCGGCACGGGCGGAGCCACCTTGTCGGGTCCACAGCTCGCGAGCAGAAGGAGTGCGCCGGGAGACGCGAGAGCGAGCCGGAGGGAGCGTTGCATCTGACGAAGGCAAGTCCGGTCGCGCAGTCCGAGTCAAGGCCGCCGCCCGGTGATCTTCCGCACATCGGAGGCGCGTGCCGCCGCTGTACCGTCGTCCCATGAGAGAACCCTACGAGCAGGAACAGGCCGACCTGAATCCCAATCGGGTCGAGGAAGAACGGCATGCACGGGTGGAGGCCGAGTATCGGCTGCACGAACGTGGCATCGAGATGCGGGGCGGAGATACTGATGAAGAGGTGGCGGAGCTGCTCGAGGCGATCGAGCGGTTCGAGGCCGCGGTCGAGGCCAAGGGCGGCGATCTCTTCGTCAATCGGGTGGGTGCCACCCAGCCCGAACGACCGGAGTTCGTTCCACCGACCCGTGAGCGCAGCGAGAGCGCCGCGGACTACGCACGGCGCATCGACTCGGCCGCGGCGCGTCTGCGCGGCCGCCAGGCCTGAAGGGGCTGGAGAACTCGTGGGGCGCGCTCAGAGCCCCCAGCCGATGGAGAGGCGAAGCTGGAGCGCGATGTCGCGCTCCGACCTGCGCGGGCGGCCCCCGGCTAGAGAGACCGCCCGCGCTGCCCAGCCCTCGAGGTCCTCAGCTCGGCATCAGCACCCGGTCCACCACGTGGATGACACCGTTGGACTGGTGGACGTCGTAGGTGCTGATCGCCGCTACACCGCCCCTGACATCGCGAACTACGACGTTCCGGTCGCCGTTCATCATCGCCCAGAGCGACTCGCCGTTGGCGGTGGTGAGCGTCGCCTTGCCGTCGCCCTTCTTGATCGCCTTCATTAGCGCCGCCGCGTCCCACTGTCCAGGGACGACGTGGTAGGTGAGCACCTTGATGAGCTGCTCCTTGTTCTCCGGCTCGAGCAGGGTCGGCACCGTGCCTTCGGGGAGCGCCGCGAACGCCGCGTTGGTCGGCGCGAAGACCGTAAACGGCCCGGGCCCTTTGAGCGTCTCGACCAGGCCAGCCGCCTTGACCGCCGCCACCAGCGTGGTGTGATCGGCCGAGTTCACGGCATTGTCCACGATATCGCGGGTGGGGAACATCGCCTGGCCGCCGACCATCGTCGTCTTGTCGTCCATCGCCGTATCGCCCTTCCCGCTGCCCTGCGCGGCACCGGCGGTGGCGCCGGCCAGCGTGAGGGCGAGAATCAGAAGGGCGGGTCTCGTGTGCTGCCTCATATCGTCCGTCTCCGTGAGAGAGTGAGTTGGCTGACAACTCACCTACGCCCGCTGCGGCGGGCCGGATGTATCATCCGGAATCGTCGGGCGACGTAACTCACGGCTCTACACGATCACCATCAGCGGCGGACGGCGATGGCGCCCACCGTCACTGAGAACGGCCCGAACGAAAGCTCATCGGCCTCCTCCTCGTGACCGTACCCCACCGTCACCGTACCGGTGCCTATGCCGGCTTGGGCCGTCACGTCCTTCTGAAAGTTCTCCCCGTCCACGCTCGCCGTCGTGGCCAGGCCGCTCGGTGAGAAGGTGAGCGCGGCGTGGTGGTCTTCGTCGATGCCGCCGATGACCTCGCCCTCGTCGTCGAGGAACCGGACCTCGACCCGCAGGGTCCCGCCCGCCGGCAGCAGCAGGTTGTCGGTGACGTCCACCCCGCCAACGAAGAGCATCGCGTCGGCGGGAGTGTGGCCCTCCTCGGGCCCGGACTCGTCCCCTCCGCAGGCCGAGAGGATCGCGGTGGCGAGCACGAGCAACAGTCGGGAGCGGGCAATGCGGGTCATGAAGGGTCTCCGGATGAAGTGAACGGGCTCAGTCGCGGTCGCCGAACCGCATGGCGACGCGCAGCACCCGTGGGGAGCCGGGGTTGAGGAACCCCGAGGCGCGAAGCTCGGGGTAGCGGGCGTTCGAGGAGGTTGAGGAGATCGAGGTCCAGGGTTGTGCCCGAGCGGCCCAGGCGTACCGATCCGCCGAGGTCGAGCACGCCATAGGCTCGGGTGCGCATGCCGGGCTCGCCGATGGGGGTGAATGGCCCCGACACGCGAAGCCCGGTCCGCGCGCTGAGGGCAGGAGTCAGCGTCGCCTGCGCGCCGATGGATCCGGTGTACCGGGCGACGCCGGGCACCCGAGCTCCCGGCGTCAGCGGGACGTCGTGCAAGCGAGGCGTGGGGAGCTCGCCCGGCGAGTGCAGGTCGAGCCGGGGAACGACGATCGGGGCGTCTCTTGAGCCCACGCCGGTGATCCGCGCGTCGTTGAAGGTGCCTTCGGCGGTCAGTTGCAACGGCGCGATCGGCGTGACGGTGAGCTCGAGTGATACGCCCTGGCGCACGCTCTCGCCCGCCTCCGACACCTCGCGCGTCACCGGATCCTGGATCCGCTCGTTGGAGACGTCGAATCGGAAGAGCGCGATATGCGCATCGAACCGGTCGCCCTGATAGCTGGCGCCGACCTCCTTGGCCCAGGCCACCACGGGCGGACGCGACGGGTCCCCGATCACCCCGATCGCGCCGCGGAAGCCACGGCTGAGGGACGCGAGCAACGCCACTCGATCGTTCAGGATATAGCGCGCCCCCAGCTTCGGGCTCGCGAGCACCCGGGTTTCGCTGCGCCAGGGCGCACCGGCGACCAGCCGGTCGAGACTCCGGTAACCGATCACGTCGAGGCGGCCGCCGAGGTCATATGCGATCCGCTGCGCCAGTAGCCCGCGCCAGCGGAGATAGGCGGCTCCGGAGCGGTAGCGACCGTTGTTGCCCTGGTCCTGCCCGTCGCGCTCCCGAGCCTCGGTGTCGAACAGCTCGTAGCGGGTCCAGTCGGCGCGGCCGGTCACGCCGACAGTGACCTCGGACGTGCCCGGACGCCAGACCGTCCGCGCGTCGCCGCCGAGCGCGATCCGCCGGTCCTCCTCCTCGGTCTGTTCCACCGCGCCGTCGTGCGGCACGTTCAGAAAGACCCGGGATCGCACGCCCTGCGCCCATAGCGAGGTCTCCAGCGTGGCCGATTCGGCCATCGGGCGGGCGTAGTGCCCATGGAGGATCAGCCGGCCAGCGCTTCCGCCGTCCGTGGGGTCGGTCGCGGCCTCCAACTGGTCCGCGTTGTACCGGGCCACCGACACGAATCCGGGTGAATTCCAGCTGGAGCCGTAGAGCATCGCCCCGCCGGTGAGCCGTCCCTGTCCGACCTGGCGCCACCCGTGAGCGACCGCATTGCCGAGCCAGTAGTCGTCGTTCTCCCGCCAGCCCTGCTGGCGCTCACCGTCCACGGCCACGAACGCGCCGCCGGTCGTCCCGCGTCGTCCGGTGCGGTACCAGCCGCCGACGTCCCCGTAGCTCGAGCCTCGCACCGCACCGGTGGCGCCCTGGGCATCGTCGGCGGTCACCGCCTCGACCACGCCCCCGAAGGCGAAGTCTCCGTAGAGTGGACTCGATGGTCCGTGAATGACCCGGAGCGAGCCGATGGAGGCGGGGGAGAGCAGGCTCCAATCGGCGTATCCCTCGACATGACCATGCACCGGCAGGTTGATCGGCACGCCATCGATCACCAGCAGGACATCCGACGAATGGTCCGAGGTGAAGCCGCGAATCACCGCGTCGGAGGCGAAGCCCGGGCCCTGGCCCTGCTCGTGCACCTCGATGCCGGCGGTCCGACGGACCAGGTCGTACGGTCCGCTTGCCGGCGCTCGATGCAGGCGCTCGGACGGACACGTCGATGGTCTCGACCGGCGGCGCCACGGCCTGGGCCCGAGCACCCACCACTGTAATCGGTGACAAGGTGGTGACGCCTAGGGAGTCGCCGGTCGTGTCCGCGGCGGCATGCTCGTGCTGCGCGGCGGCCGGTCGGGGCCCGACGGCGGCGAGCAGGGCCAACAGCGCGGGCGCGATCCGGATGCGGATCGGCCGCGGTCGGGTACCGCTCGAAAGCGATAGTCGCATACCTCAGCTCTCCCAGGCGCGCGGTCGGACTCCACGGCGCGCCCGCGCCGGTGAAGGACCGGCGACGATGGTGGCCTGCCTATTAACGGAAGGTCAGCCGAGGGACGACGGTGGACCGATCGAGAAGGGGAGCCGGTGGGCGGTGGGACCCGAGGCCACGGCGGTGACGCCGGGGTGGGGGAGACTTCCGGCGACGGCCGGACCAGCACGGCGGCGAGCTCGGGATGTTCCACCAGCAGGCCCGTTGACGCCGCGTGAGCCACGCACTCGCAGGCGGGGAGGTCCGGGCCCGGGTGCCGGTGCTCCTGGTGGTGCTCCGCTAGCCGTCGGACGGGTGGTGTGCCGCCGCCGCGCACCCCCAGGCGAAGGGCGACACGGCGACGCGGAAGCCGAAGGCTGCCGCGACCGCGAAAGCAAGGAGTGCCCGCATGACCTCTACATTGGATCGTCGCGGCAGTGGGCGCAAGCCGAGCTGCCTCACGACCAGTAGAAGGAAAGCCCTCGGCAAGGCCGCATCCTCAGCGCCGGCTGGAGAGAAAGGTCACGATCGCGCTCGTCTCGGCCGGTGTGAGCACCCGGGCATAGGCCGGCATATTGGGTCCGCCGTTGGTGATCCGCGCGGTGATCTGGTCGGGCGACATCCGCGCGGCGACTTCGGTGAGATCGGGGCCGCGCTTGCCGCCGTAGGTCGCCGATCGCGTGGCAGAACTCGCATCCCTTGGCGTGGAACAGCCGGGCGCCGTCCACCACCGCGGGATCGTTGCTGCCGACGACCTGCGCCGGGAGCGGTAAGCGCGGCGAAGTCGGGTGACCAGGTCGGCCCGCTCCCCCGCCACCCAGAACACCACGATCATGGTCCAGATGAACACCACGAGCAGCGCCGCGAAGCGGCCGCCGGCGCACGCTGCGCTCGCCCTTGTTGAACATGGGGACGAGCAGCAGGAGCGCGCCGAAGACCAGCGGGCCGGCGATGATGATGATCGACTCGAGATGCTGCGGGGCCATCGCGAGCACGGCGAAATACCAGAGGAAGTACCAGTCGGGCCGCGGATATGCCTCCAGCAGGCTCGGGTCCGGCGGAGGGCCCAGATCGGGCGGGCCCGACGAGGATGGCGAGGAGCGCGACCGTGGCGACGACCGCCGCGCCGAACACCACGTCGCGCCAGGCGGCGTCGGGCCAGAACGGGACGCCGTCCCGACGGAGCAGCTCGTCGTAGCGCTCGCGATAGGTGGCCGGATCCACCGGGTCGCCCGCCGTGGGGCGCTCGGAGATGCCATGCCGCAGCACCAGCACCAGATGCAGGCCGATGAACGCGAAGACGATGGCGGGGATGAAGAAGACGTGAAAGGCGAAGAAGCGACTGAGCGTGGCGCCGCCGATGGTATCGCCCGCGAGAAGGAATCGCGCCATCTCGTCCGCCCACCACCGGCATCCGTCCCGCCTGCGCCGCGCCGACGATGACCGACCACACCGCGGTCTGGTCCCAGCGGAGCAGCTGGCCGGTGAAGGCGAGCGCCAGCGTCAGGAGCAGGAGGACCGCCCCGGTGAGCCAGTTGAGCTCGCGCGGAAACTTGTACGCGGCCATCAGGTAGGTGCGCGAGACGTGGATGCCGATGAGCAGCACCATCGCCGAGGCGCCGAAGTAGTGCATGCCGCGGAGGAACCGGCCGAGGAGCGCCTGCTCCGAGATGAAGCGCAGGCTTTCGTAGGCCTGCCCGCTCGAGGGCACGTAGACTGTTGCGAGCGCGATGCCGGTGGCGACCTGAAGGATGAAAGCGATGAGCGTGGCGCTGCCGAAGACGTACCACCATCCGGTGCGCGGAGGGACCGGGTGCGCCAGGGCGCGGCGGGTCGCCGTGATGAGCCCGCTGCGGTCGTCGAGCCAGGCCAGGAAGCGCGTGATCATGGGTCAGGCGATCGGGATGGGGCTCGTCTCGATCTCGACCTCGCCCTTCCGCACCCGCACCGGATACGTCGGGAGCGGCTTCGGCGGCGGCCCGGCAGAGACCGAGCCGTCCGCGTAGTACACGCCGCCGTGGCAGGGGCAGAGGAAGAGCTTCGCGTCGGAGACCCAGCGGACCGGGCAGCCGAGATGAGTGCAATGAACCGAGAACGCGGTGAACCTCGTCTCGTCCTCGCGGCGGACCCACGCGGCGGTACGCGCGGTGACGCCCGCCCAGGGCAGGGGGGACGCGTCCTCGAAGCGCACGCTCACCGTCTCGCCGACCGCGAAGTCGGCCGCCCGCCCCACCGATCGCCAGACCCGCTGCTGCTTGCGGATGAGCGGCGCGAGGAGGAATCCCACCACCGGCAGGCCGATGACGGCACCGGTCGCCGCGGACAGCGCGACCGACAGCCGCGAGAGAAAACGGCGCCGGTGAACGGTGGAGGCGTCGGTCTGGGGATGAGAAGCAGGATCCATGGCGTGGGCCGCCCGGTGAACGAGGTCGAGAGCTACGGCGCAGACGAGACGAGGAATGCCAACATACGGCTCGCGGTTTGGAGCGACAAGCAGGTGCGAGCAGGGATGTGTCGGTCTCCCGACCTGACAAGCGACGCCAATGTGACTACCACAAGTGACCGTTACAATGCCATTTATGCGATTGCGTTAAAGTCATTTATAGCTCGGGGCAATGGTGAGGGCTCGGATGCGGTACGAGCAAGTCTCCTGCTGCCGACGCTCAGGCCGCGAGCGGCGAGATCGCGTCGAGACGCCGTGTCAGCGCCTCGGCCGACGGTGGACGATCCTCCGGCCGCTTCGCCAGACACGAGAGCACCAACGATTCCAGCTCCGCGGGAATCGCCTGGGGCCCTCGCTGCGAGGGAGGAACCGGCGGCTGCTGTAGATGCAGCAGGATCGTCTGCAGCGGTGTTTCCCCCTCGAAGACGAGCTGACCCGTGAGCAGGTAATACGCGACGCAGCCGAGCGAGTAGATGTCGGCGCGCCCGTCCACCGCTCGCCCGTGCGCCATCTCGGGCGCCATGTACGCCGGCGTACCTGGAGTCATTCCGGCCGCGTCAGTCAACGACTCCTGACTCGGTCCGGCCATGGACCGCACCAGTCCGAAGTCGAGCACCTTCACGAAATCCTCGCGCAGGCCCAGCGTCCCGATGTGGATGTTGGCGGGCTTGATGTCGCGGTGAACCAGTCCGGCGGCGTGTGCCTCGGCGAGCGACTCGCACACCTGACGGAGAATGCTGACCACCCGGGCCGGCGCCAGCGGCCCCTCCCGGCGGACCAGCATCTCCAGGTTCGCGCCCTCCAGGTACTCCATCACGAGGTAGAGTGCCCCCTCCTCGGTGACCCCGAAGTCGTATAGCTCGACCGTGTGCGGCGAGCGCAGGCTGGCCGCCGCCTCCGCTTCCCGACGGAAGCGCGCGGTGGCGGTCTGGCCCAGGGTCCCGTCGCCGGCGGCGAGCACTTCAGGCCGGATGAGCTTGATGGCTGCGGGCCGGGCGAGCATGCGGTGCGTCGCCCGATACACCTCCCCCATGCCGCCCCGTCCGAGCAGCTCGCCGAGCCGGTAGCTCCCCAGCTCGCGCTCGCGGCTCACCTGCTGACCCAGGCGAGTCACCACATGCGAGATCACCACCGCGACGCCCAGCATGAGATAGTTGGGGAAGTGCATGATGAATACGTTGCGCAGCGGCCCGTAGTGATAGTCCCCGAAGGCGTGGGCCAGGACCATGCCGAGCGAATCCATGGAGGCGGCGACGAACCCCGCGAGGAGCATCTTCCACGGCGTCGCGGGCACGATGGCCGCGAACATCAGGAGGATGGGCCCGACCCAGGTGATTATCGGAGTGACGTCGGTGGGTGCGAACCAGGGCCGTGCCCAGTGGATCAGTACGCCGATCGCGAAGCACAGCACCACCATGAAGCCGAGCGAAAGGTCCATCACCACGGCGGGGTCGCGCCGGCGGGCGCGGACGAAGGCGTAGACACCGAGCGAGCACGCGATGCTCGCAAGTCGCGAGCCAATCCACGCCGCGGAGCTCCGCCCATCGGATGTCGGACGGATCGGTGAGGTAGAGGAAGAGATGCCCCAGCGCGGGTGTCACCGCCCACAGCGCGGCGGCGACCAGGGCCATGATCTCCAGCCGCCGGGAAGCCTGGCGCAGGAGGTCGTTCGGCAGCTTGTCGAGCGGCGCCGATCGGTGGCTCGGGACTCGGCGGAGCTGTCGCGTGTCAGGCGACCGATCAGCTTCGGCGTCGGCATGATCAGGGCATTATAGGCCCGCCGCGACCCGGATGCACCGCCATCACGTCGGTCGGGCCGCATTCCCGCGGCTGGCAGCCGGCCAGAGCGCTCCCAGGCTGGCGTCCCAGTCCGGGGGCTCGAAGGATCTTGTTCCCGCCGGTGCGGATAGTGAGTCATCTCACCCACGACGATCCGCTCGCGCAGGGCATACAGATCGACCCGCACGAAGGCGAACTCGCGCGCCAGGCACTCGGCGATACTGCGCATGGCGTCCCAGGTCGGCGGCAAGGCGATGACGGGACCCTGCGGGTAGTACATGCGGACCGGCGCGGGAGTGCCGTCGGGATAGTAGAAGTTCCGGGTATGGCCGGTGAATCGGTTGAAGTCCACCTGCACCAGAGCGGCTCGTCCTCCGAAGCAAAGCCATTTCCAGTCCGGAGGGACCTCGGCTTCCTCGCCGCCGAGCAGCTCCTCGATGATGAGCCGCGGAGGAACTCCCTGATAGCCCCACTCGCCGTTCTTCCTCCAGTATGGGGTGGCGAGCCACCGGCGCGCCTGGCGGACAATCGCCGCACGGGTGTCGGGGGCGTCCTGTCGGACCACGGAGGTCATTCCGCTCCCGTGGGTGGCCTTCACCACATAGCACGACGGCAACTCCAGCGCCTGCAGCTCCTCGGCGGAATCCAGGAGGGCATAGAGGTCCGGCAGATGGCCCGGACCGAGGTGCGACTCCACGAATCCACGGAGCGCGAACTTGTCGGATGTCACCCGGAGCAGCGGATCGCGATCGCGCGCCATCCGGTGGTAGAGGTGGTGGGTCAAGGTGCGCGGGTGGCGCAGCGGCAGCACGTGTGCCGTGCCACAAGAGATGGCGGAGCCACTGAAATCCCATGGGCGGGAGGAGCGCGGCGACGCTGCGGATCCGCCGCCAGAGTCGGCGTGAGCGACGGCGTGCGGGGGTCAGCTCAGGCGGCATCGGCTCCGAGTCCGAGGAAGACGGCGTACCGTCGGGCCGCGGCCGCCACGCTCTTGATGGCCGCTGGCGGGAGTGGCGCGAATGGCTTCCAGTCGATGCCGACACGCGCCCTTGGCGAGGGTGCGCGTCCACTGACCGACCACGCGGCCGTTCACCACCACCACCGGCGAGAGCAGGCCCATGCGTCCGCCCGCGGGGCGTGCGCGGCCGCCACCAGGTGGCCCCGGTGGCGGTAGGCGACCGTGTACTCGTCCCACGCGGGCAGAAGAAAGGCGCGGGAGACGCCCCGAACCGCGGCGGCGGAGCGCAGGCGCCAGTAGGTCCGGCCCTCCACCTGCTCCGCCGCCAGCTCGGTCCGCACGGAATCGATCGCCCGAGTCGCGCCGCCGACGGTGAGCCCCGCCCACCACGCCAGGTCGTGCGCGGTCGCCGGCCCGTGACTGGCGAGGTATCGCCGGGCGAGCAGGGCCAGTGCTTCGTCGCGCGAGAGCGGCGCCGCGGGGGGCACCCACTCGTCGAGCAGCACGAAGGTCGGCCGTTTGCCCTCGCGCGGGCCGAAGCACAGCACTCCGTCCTGCGCCAACCGGCACAGGAGGTGCAGCACCCCGCCCGCTCGACGGTGATCCGCGCGCGATCCCACTCGCGGTACACCCCATCCCGAGTGAGTTGCCGGCCGCCTTCGAGCGCACGGGCCGCGACCTCGCCCGCGCGTCCCACCACTCGCGCGTCGAGGCCGAACCGCCTCGCCATCATCGGGGCGGTTGCCGCCACCACCCGCGATGCCAGCAGCGCGAGCATCCAGCGCACGTCCGCCGCGGCCACGAAGTGCAGCGTGCCGCGCATGGGCCAGGTCCGGACGAACGCCCGGCTCGCGACGCCTGCTCGACCGACCGCTCGGTCGCGTCGCGAGTACGCAGGCCCAGCGCCCAGAGGGCTCCGAGATAATCCTGCGCCTGAACCGCGCCGTGCCAGCGGACGACGTCCGCCGGGTCGGTGAACGTCGTGGCCGCGATGCGCTGGTTCCGGAGACGATGTTGAACGAGCTGTCCGGGGGTCATGCGCCGGAACATATACCGACGCGAACGCGCGCCCCGGAAGTCCGGGGCGCGCGTCGGTTGGCCGGGGAGCCGGAGTACTAGGGTCGGTCGACCGGCAGCCCGCTCGGCACACGATGCGGGGTCATCGGCGGAGGTTGCGCACGGCCGGGATCGGTGAGCGCCTTCATGAATTCGGTCACCTCGTCCACCACCTGGGGCGGGAAGACCACCCCATTGAGCAGCGTGTCGCGCGTCGCGAGGATCTCCTCCACCGTCGGCAGCAGCGCTGGGGCGCAGGATGTCCTCGAGCTGCATGACGTCGAAGGTGCGCAGCTTGATGTCGGATTCGCTGTAGTGGTCGATGAACGCGCGCAGATCCACGATGGCGCCGTCGTGTCCGTAGGGCGCCGTCAGCTCCACGTTGCGGAGCGGCGGGGTCCGGAACGCGTAGCGGTCGGCCGGGTTCCCGGTCTCCCGCATGCGGCCGAAGTCGTCGCGGCCGGTGCCGTCGCCCTGGCCGGGGCCGATCTGCGCCACGGCCACGTTATGGAACTTGTTGTCGGTGAGCGCGGGCCCGTTGTGGCAGATCGAGCACCGGGCGCTCATGAAGTTCTTGGCGCCCTGGAGCTGAACCGTGTTCAGCGCCCGGTCGTCGCCGCGCGAGGAAGCGGTCCCAGGGGGTGTTCGTGAACGAGAACTGGTCCACCAGGAACCCCGCGATCGCGTTCGACGCGTGGGCGAATGACATCTGCTCGAATCGCTGTCCCGGATACGCCTGCTCGAACATGCGCCGATACTCGCGAATGCTTCCCAGCCGCCGCATGAGGCCGGCCCAGACCAGGTCCGGCCGGTCGTCGCCGATCAGCGCCAGCTCGTTGCCGCCGTTGGCCCGCATCTCGGAGCGCGACAGCACGGGGAAGAGGGGTAGCGCCGAGAGCGCGCCGAACTCGAACGCCTGCGTCATGCCCGACGTCAGGTATGGACCGGCGGGCGTGTGGTAGGCGCCGGAGGCGTCCCGGCTGACCCGGCCGTCCCAGAAGAGCGTCTCGAGGGCCGAGAGGTTGAAGGCCGGCGGGGCGTTTCGTGGAATGAAGGCGCCGTCGGGATGGGTGCGTGTCGGCCCCAGACCGGTGGCCCCCTGCCCGATCGAGAGGCTGCGGCCGTCGCCGGTGCCGAACATCGGCAGGTGGCAGGTCATGCAGGAGATGTCGCGGTTGCCGCTGAGGACTTTGTCGAATGCCAGGGCCCGTCCCAGTCGCATCAGGGCCGGGCGCACCCGCGCCGGTGGCTCGAGGGCCGTAATCCCGCGAATGGCCGTGAGTTCACGGACCAGGCGGGCGAGTGAGTCGTTGGGGTTGCCATGGGTGTTGAGCCCCGCCTCGGGAGAGGCGGGAGCCATGGTATCGTCACCGCACCCGATCGCGAGCGCTGCCGCGCAGGCGAGGGCGATCCTTAGCGCATTCCTGCGGATCATAGCGAGACCTCCGGCACCGGATGTGCCAAACTCCTTCGTAGCTGGTCGCTGTGTTGTCGGGCTCGGGCCCAGGGAACACGGGGCCCTACATATGGAGATCGAATTCTTACGGGAAGACCCGACACGCGGCCCACGGGAGGGGGGAGGTCCCGCGGTGGCGGGGTCAATATATGCTGCCGGGGCGCGGTGCCTCAACTCTTGCCTCGGTGCTCGGAGCGCCGTAGTGTGACCTTGCCTCTAGGCATCACCCCCACGTGGAGAACTCTCATGGCTCGCATCCCTTCGAACGCGCTCGTGGCGGCGTCGGTCGCCGTCGCGGTGGCCGTCGCTTGTGCCGACCCTTCGTCCCCCTCCCCCGACGCGGCACGAGCCGCCGGCGAGACGGCCAGCGCCGTCGCTGCGCCCATCCTGCGCGTGCAGCACAGCGGCACGACCCAGCGGCTCCAGGCGATCAGTCCCGTCACCGACCAGATCGTCTGGGCCAGCGGCGTCGGCGGCACCTTCGCGCTCACCACCGACGGCGGCCGGAACTGGCACTCCGATGTGGTCGAGGGCGCGGAGCTGCTGCAGTTTCGCGACGTCCACGGCGTGAGCGACCGGGAGGCGTATCTCCTCGCCGCCGGCGTGGGCACGGACTCCCGCATCTACAAGACGGTCAATGGTGGCCGCACGTGGACGCTCCAGTACACCAACCAGCTGGCCGCGGGGTTCTACGACTGCTTCGACTTCTGGAGCCCCGACCGGGGCATCACGATGGGTGACGCCGTGAACGGCCGCCTTCCGGTGCTCCGCACCCGAAACGGGGAGCAGTGGTTCCGCATCGGGAACAAGCTGCCCCCGGCCCTGCCGGGAGAAGCCGCCTTCGCGGCGAGCGGCACCTGTGTCGAGACCCAGGGAAGCGACCGCGCGTGGATCGCGACCGGGGGCGCCGAGCACGCGAGGATCCTCGCGACGACGGACGGAGGGGATACCTGGAATGCGTATGCGACGCCGATCGTGCAGGGCACGCCGGCTTCGGGCCTCTTTACCGTGGCGTTCCGGGACGCGCAGCACGGCATCCTCGCCGGCGGCGACCTGGAAGCCCCTGACGCGCTGTCGGACAACGTGGCGGTGTCGAGCGACGGCGGCAAAACGTGGGAGCTGGTGACCGGCACCCCGTTCCCGGGCGCGGCGTACGGGCTCAGCTACGTGCCCTCGACCAGGCAGGGTGAGCGGCGGCGAGTGGTGATCACGGGTCCCGGTGGCGCCGCCTGGACGCGCGAACGAAGGCGGGACCTGGCACCTGCTCCCCGAGGTACGGGACTACTGGGCGGTCGCGTTCGCCGACCGGAAGCACGGCTGGCTGGTGGGCACCGAGGGCCGGATCCTCAAGGTCGTCTTCTAGTCAGTCACGCCGGCCGCGCGGCAGCCGCACCGGCCGCGCGGCCGGTCGCCCAGGCCCACAGGAAGTTGTAGCCTCCGATGGGGCCGAAGGCATCCAGTATCTCGCCGCAGAGGTAGAGGCCCGGGTGCCGTCGGCTCTCCATCGTGCGCGGGTCGACCTCCGCGAGACTCACGCCTCCACCGGTCACCTCCGCCTTGCGATAGCCCTCGTCGCCGGTCCATGCAAGCGGCGCCCGGACCAGCATGTCGATGAGCCGCCGCCGCTCGTCGCGCCGGAGCTGCGCCAGTGTCTGCGACGGCGTGACGCCCGCCGCCGCCGCGAGTGCTTCGGCCAGCCGCTCGGGAAGTTCCCGGCGGATCACCCCGACTACCGTCCGGGTTCCCTCCGGCCGGAGCGCGGCCTCCCAACCCTCCTCGATCCAGCGCGCACCAGCGCACCGCCAGCGTGGCGCTCGAGCTCCCCGCCAAGCGGGAGCGGACCACCACGTGCGAGACGTCCAGCACCGCGGGTCCGCTGTAGCCGCGGTGGGTGAACAGGAACCCGCCGTGGGCGCTGAGCGTGCGGCCGCCGTCGCGCGCGGTGATGGTCACCGGCAGCGACACGCCGGCGAGCGATGCAAACATCGGGGGCTGACAGACGATCGGTGTGAGGGCCGGGTAGGTCGGGTGGATGGTGTGACCCAGATTCGCCGCGATCGCCAGTCCACGGCCGTCACTGCCGGTGGCTGGTACCGAGAGGCCGCCGGTCGCAATGATCACCGCGTCCACCTCGAGGGGTGCGGCGGTCTCGGTGCTGACCCGCCAGCCACGGCCGGCAGGCGCGATTCCGGTGACCGTCGCGTTCCGCGAGGAAGCGAGCCCCCCGCCGGGCGGCGAGGGCGAGCAGGCCGTCTCGCACGTCACGGGCACGATTGGAGGCAGGGAAGAGCTTGGCCGGTTTCGATTTCCTCGACGAGCGGCATGCCGAGCTCGCGCTCGAAGAAGCCCACCTGCTCCGCCAGGGGCCACGACCGGAGCATGTTGCGCAAGGTGGCGCGGGAGGAGTCGGTGACGAACCGCCCCTCGTCCACCCGCGCGGGCAGAATGTTGCAGCGTCCGCCGCCGCTGATCAGGATCTTGCGGCCGCCATCCCCGGTGCGCTCCATCAGCCATGTCGCCGCGCCGGCCGCGGCCGCGAAGATCGCGGCCATCGTGCCTGCGGCGCCGGCCCCGATCACGGCCACTCGGCGTTGGTGAATCGTGCCTCCAGGGTCGGTGCTTGGCTCCTCTGGCGGCCGGAATCTAGCCCGCCGCACCCATCCATGGCCTGATAGGCAACCCTGACGGCACTTCCCTTGTCCCAGTACAGCGGTATTCCTAAGATTGGCCCGCGCGTCGCATCGGAGCGGCGCCGCTTCCCGCGTCCTCGAGGTGCCCGTGCTTCACCTGGCAGTCGTACCCCTGCTCGCACTCGCCTTTCAGCAGCCCACGCCTACCGCCATGCCGCCGTCTCCGGTGAAGCGGATCGAGGTGTCTCCCGCCAACCGGAAAATCACCGCCGGCGACAGCGTTCAGCTCACTGTCCGGGCCCTGGGCGCGGACGGCAAGGCGATTCCCGATGCGGTGCTCTGGGTGCGGCTGCTCGGCGGGGGAGGCGAGGGATCGGTGCGTCCGGGCAGCTTCTGGCTGGTGGCGAGCTCGGTCGGGAAATTCCCACTCGGACTGAGCGCGGTGGTGCCGGGTACCCGGCCCTTCGTGGACTCCGCCTCGGTCGAATTCGAGGGCGTGCCGGGTCCGGCCGTGCGGGTGGAGCTCACGCCCTCGACGGTGACCATCGTGGACGGGCAGTCCCTGCCGCTGGGCGCTCTTGCGTTCTCGAAAGCCAATGACCGCACGCCAGACCGGATCGTCTGGAAGTCGAGCGATCCCGCGATCGTGGCGGTGGACGAGCAAGGCGTCATCACGGGACGGGGGCGAGGCAGCGCCCGTGTCAGCGCGACGGTGGCCGGCGCGTCAGGGGGCGCGGATGTGCGGGTGGTGTCGGGCAACATCTCCAAGATCACCCTCACGCCGTCCAGGCCCGAGGTACGCCAGGGCGACGTGGTCGCGTTCGAGGCGGACGTGCGCGATGCCGCGGGCAAGTCCGTCGTCGGGCTCACGCCCTCGTGGAGCTTCTCGCCCGGCGATGGGCAGCTCGGCCCCGACGGTCGGTTCGTCGCCTATCGGCCGGGGGTCTACCTCGTGACCGCGAGCGTCGGCCGGCACGCCGCCAGCGCCACCGTCAGGGTGCGCGAGCGCGACGTGCGGCGCTCGGTGTCCGTCGTGGGGCGCCTGCCGCGAACCGCGTTCCTCACGTCGGAGGTCTGGATCCATCCCAACGGGAAAGTCGCCTACCTCGGCACCCACGGTGGTGGGGACCGGGTGTACGCGCTCGACATCAGCGACCCCGACCGGCCCGTCGTCGTGGATTCCCTGCAGGCGAATACCCGGCTGATCAACGACATGCAGACGACGGCCGACGGCAACTACATGGTGTTCACCCGGGAGGGGGCCTCCGACCGGAAGAACGGCATCGTCATCGCCGACACCCGCGATCCGCTGCATCCGAAGGAGATCGCCCAGTTCGTGGATGGCGTCGCCGCCGGCGTCCACTCGGTCTACATCTACGAGCATCCCCAGCACGGCCGATACGTCTACATCACCAACGACGGCACCGGCGCGGTGGACATCGTGAACATCACCGATCCCGCCAAGCCGACGCGCGCGGGTGAGTGGCGTACCGATCGCCCCGATGCCGCGCGCTACGTCCACGACCTCGATATCGTGGATGGGCTGATGTACGCGAGCTATTGGAACGACGGCCTGGTCATTCTCGACATCGGGAACGGCAAGTGGGGCGGTCGGCCGGAGAAGCCGGTCCTGGTGTCGCAGTTCAAGTACAACCTCGACTCGCTCTACAAGGAGGTCGAGGACGTGAGCGGCCCGGGCTTTACCCGCGGCACCCACACCGCCTGGCGGCAGCGGGGAGGCAAGTACGTCTTCATCGCCGACGAGGTGTATCTCAATCGGCCGATTCGCGGCGCCCGCGACGCCTCGTCCAGCCGGATGTACGGGACGCTGCAGGTGGTGGACGTGAGCGACATCGAGCATCCGAAGGCGGTGGCCTGGTACACGCCGGAGAACGGCGGGGCGCACAACGTGTGGCAGGTGGCGGACACGCTGTACGTCGGCGCGTACGACGCCGGCTTCCACGTCTTCGACATCTCCGGGGAGCTCAAGGGAGATCTGCGGGCCCAGAACCGCGAGATCGCCTCGCTCAATACCGCCGACATGGGCGGGGCGGTCAAGAACGCGGCCTTTACCTGGGGTGTAGTGGTGAACCCCAAGGACGGCCTCGCCTATGTCAACGACTTCAACAACGGCCTCTGGGTGGTGCGGGTGAACCCGAGGAAGCCTACGGAGCCGTTGCTGCCGTGAGGCTCCCGGTCGCGATCGCGCTGCTGGCCGCGTGCGCGCCGGCAGCGCGCCGGGCCGCGGAGCCGGTGGCCGCGCCCGAAGCGTGCACATCGGGAGCATCCTGCGTGTCGGGTGCGGCCGCCGCGGACTCGCTCCCCCGCGACTACCTGCTGTTCGTCGCCAGTGAGGGGAATGACCGGATCGCGCTGGTCCGGTTCGGGCAGGGTGGGGCACGGGTCGAGCGCCAGCGAGCGATCGGGCTGAATCCCACCGAGCTGGCGGGGCCGCACGGGCTGTACGTCACCCCCGACCAGCAGTGGTATCTGGTCACCACCGCCCATGGCACGCCGAACGGCGTGCTCTGGAAATTCTCCACGGCTACCGACGAGCAGGCGGGACAGGTGTCCCTCGGGCTCTTCCCGGCCACCGTGCAGGTCGCACCGAACGGGCACTACGCCTGGGTGGTGAACTTCAACCTGTACGGAGACATGACGCCGTCGTCGGTGTCGGTGGTCTATCTCGACGACATGCTCGAGGTGCGGCGCATCCCGACCTGCGTGATGCCGCACGGCTCTCGCCTCTCGCTGGACGGCAAGCGGCACTATTCGGCCTGCATGATGAACGACGCGCTGGTCGAGATCGACGCCGACCGGATGGAGGTCGCTCGCCATTTCATCCTGACCGCAGGGCGCGAGCACGGCATGGAGGGACCGGTGATGGAGGGGACCGGCGGTGCCAACGGCCACGATATGGCTCCGGCGGGGCCCGGCAACGTCACCTGCTCGCCCACCTGGGCAGAGCCGTCTCCGGACGGGCGCTCGGTCTGGATCGCTTGCACCAAGTCGAACGAGCTGGTGGAGGTGGACGTCGGGTCGTGGCGAGTGACTCGGAGGATTCCGGCGGGCGAGGGGATCTACAACCTGGCGGTGGCGCGCGACGGTCGCCTCGTCGTCGCCACCAACAAGCGGGGCCAGTCGGTATCGATCTTCGACGCCGCCAGCGGCCGCGAGACGTCGCGGATTCCGACCACCCGTCGAGTGCCGAGCGGATTGGTGATCTCACCGGACGGCCGCTACGCCTTCGTGACGCAGGAGGGCGTCGGGTCGGAGCCCGGCGCCGTGGACGTGATCGACCTCCGCTCCCGCGCTCGTGTGGCGACGGTGGATGTCGGCCAACAGGCGGGCGGGATCGACTTCTGGAAGACGGCGCCCGTCTCCCCGGTGCCCAGCCGCACCACGCACTAGTGTCCGCACCTCCTGGCCCGCTGGTCCAGGCGCAGGTCTAGCGGTGCTCCCCCGTCGCGTTCCCGATCACGCTCTCCAGGTCCTCCGGGCGCCCGGCCGCGGCACTCGCGCCGAAGGTCCTCGATGTCGGCCGCGAGGAAGCTGCCCAGGAAGCCGTCGGCGGTGATCTCGAAGGCCGGCAGCTCCTTCTTGGCGACGCTGTTGGAGTACATCGCCATCACCGCGCGCTGATCGAATCGGTAGAAGGAATAGGTCGGGTAGCGGCCGAACAACCAGATCTGGACCGGCCGCTGGTACTCTCGCGCCAGTCGGGCGAAGTAGCGGTAGGCGTCCTCGACCAGCGCGGGGATCAGCGGACCGTCGTCGAAATGCTTCTCGAGCGAGAACATCAGCTCGTGGTTTTCCAGGTCGGGGAGAAAGACCTCGACGGAGGTCCCCTCGCGGCTCAGAAACGCCTTGATCGCGGCATCGTGATTCTCTCTCCACCGGCGCGAGTGGATGAAGTAGAGCGCCATGGTGCTGGCTGAGGCGATCAGCTCGTCGAACCGGGGCACGAAACCGGCGAAGGGGCCGATCCGCACGATGCCGGCATCGGGCTCGACTGGGCTCGGGATAGGCGTCATGGGCAGGATGCTATCGCCGTCGGGCGGACCGGGCAAATCCGGCGCCGGCGCCCATCGGCGCGCGTCTGGCGCCCACCCGGGCGCGGCGGCAGATTTCCTGTACCCCAGCCCTATGTCCGGTGGCCGACATCTCCCAGCCGCTCGCTGAAGCGCTCCGCGACCGATACCTCCTGGAGCGCGTGCTCGGCCGTGGCGGCATGGCCACCGTCTATCTCGCCCGCGACCTCAAGCACGATCGCCAAGTCGCCCTCAAAGTGCTCGATGCCGACCTCGCGGCATCGCTCGGCCCCGAGCGATTCCAGCGCGAGATCCGGCTCGCCGCCCGGCTGCAGCATCCTCACATCCTGTCGGTGTACGACTCCGGCGAGACCGCCGGCCATCTCTGGTTCACCATGCCGTACGTGCGCGGCGAGAGCCTGCGCGACCGCCTGCGGCGCGAGGGGATCCTGCCGGTGGCCGACGCGCTTCGCATCGTCCGCCAGGCGGCCCAGGCGCTGAGCTACGCGCACAAGGAGGGCGTGATCCACCGGGACGTGAAACCGGAGAATCTCCTGCTGACCGAGGACGGCTCCACCCAGGTGGCCGACTTCGGGATCGCGCGTGCGGTCGAGCATCAGCAGGACGAGCAGATCACCGAGTATGGAATGGCGCTGGGCACCCCGGCCTACATGGCTCCCGAGCAATCCTCGGGCGAGGACCGGGTGGATGCGCGTGCCGATCAGTATGCGCTCGCCGCCACCTGTCACGAGATGCTGGCCGGAGCGCCGCCGTTCACCGGGACGTCGTCCCACGACCTCATCGTGCGGCGCTTCACTACACCGGTCCCCAGCGTGCGCGCCGCCCGGCCCGAAGTGCCACCGCAGGTGGACCAGGCGCTTCACCGCGCGCTCGCGCTCAAGCCCGGTGATCGCTTTGCCAGCATCGCCGAGTTTGCCGCTGCGCTCGCCGGTGCGGGCACGATGCCCTTCGACGGAGCCCCCCCGGGAAGCCCGAGCGCGTCCGCGACCTCCCGCACCGCGTCGGCCGTGTGGGCGGTCGGCGTGGTGCTGCTGCTCGTCGGCGCCGGGCTGGCGCTCGCCCGCGCGTTTCCGGTGCCCAGCATCGACCTGGGGGCGCCGGGGCACACGCGGCCACTTACCCGGCTCGCGGTCCTGCCCTTCGAGAACATCGGCGACACCACGGATGCCTACTTCGCCGAGGGGATCGCGGACGAGGTCCGGGGGAAGCTGGCGCTGCTCTCGGGACTGGAGGTGATCGCGCGATCCAGCTCGAGCCGGTACCGTGTCACCGACCACTCGCCGGCCGAGATCGCGAAGGAGCTGGAGGTGAAGTACCTGCTGACCGGCACGGTGCGCTGGGAGCGCCGCCCGGGAAAGCCGACGAGGGTCCGCGTGAGCCCCGAGCTGGTGGACGTGCGGAGTGGAGCCACTCGCTGGCAGAAGTCGTTCGATGCCGCCGTCACCGATGTGTTCGGCATTCAGGGGCGGATCGCCGGGGACGTAGCCGATGCCCTGAACCTCGCCCTCGCCGAGCCGGCTCGGCGCGGCCTGGCCGACCAGCCCACGGCCAGTATCGAGGCCTATACCCTCTACCTGCACGGCAAGAACCTGCGCGCGGGCGAGGTCGCGCCGCTGGCGCTCCGCGGGGCCCTGGCGGCGTTTCAGCGGGCGGTGGAGATCGACACGGCCTTTGGCGCCGCGTGGGCCGAGCTCGCCGCGGCCCACGTGGACGCGCTCCGCCTCGGCGGAATGCGTACCGACGACGCCGAACGGGCGCGGATCGCGATGGCGCGGGCCGGAGAGCTGGCCCCCGAGTCCCCCGACACGCGGAAGGCGCGCGGTCGCTACGCCCATGTCGTGCGGGGCGACCCCGCGGCCGGCCTCGCCGAGTATCGCGCGGCGCTCCGGTCGGCACCGGGCCGGAGCGACCTCCTCGACGCGGCGGCGAGCGCCGAGATGGATCTCGGTCTCTGGTCCGAGGCGGTGGCGGACCTGGAGCATGCGGCCCGACTCGACCCCCAGTCCGCCGAGGTACTCGGCGACCTGGGCGGGGTGTACATGCGCCTGCGCCGCTACGGCGAGGCGCGGGAGACGATCGAGCGCGCACGGGTTCTGCGTCCCTCGAGCATGTGGCTGGCGCACTCCCGCGCCCGGCTCGCCGCCATGGAGGGCGACCTCGATGGCATTCGGCAGGTGTTCGAGTCGATGGAGGGGATGGTCGGGCAGCGGCGAGTGGTCGCCTATGTGGCTTTGCGAGAGGATCTGATCTGGGCGCTGGACGACGACGGTCGGCGCGGGCTGCTGGAGCTGACCCCGGAGGATCTCGACGGCGGCCGCGCCGACTGGGCACTGGCGCAGTCGGAAGTCCATTGGCTCCTGGGTCATGTAGGGCAGGCGCGGGCGTATGGGGACACGGCGGCCGCGGAGTTCAGCGAATTGCTGGCGGCGTATGGAGATCAGGTGGACCGCTACCAGCTCGTCGCGGTCCGGGGACTGGCCCTGGCGTATGCGGGGCGGTACCGCGAGGCCCTCGCCGAGGGTATCCGCGCCGAGGCCGAGCAGCCGGGCGACCAGAATACACAGACCTCGTACGTCCGCTACGTCGTCGCCCGGATTCACGTGCTCGCCGGCAGGCCGGAGGGTGCGCTCGACCGGCTGGAAGCGCTGGTGGACGAGCCCGGGCTGCGCTCGCGCGAGTTCTTTCGCATCGATCCCAGTCTCGCCCCGCTCCGCGATGACCCCCGATTCCTGCGCCTGGCGGAGGCGGTGGCTCCTCCCGGGTCCTAGGCCCGGCGCGCGTCCCGGTAGAGATAGGCGACCAGCAGCCCCAGGAGCAGGAGCAGCACGCCGTCGAACAGGATCTGCTTGACGGCGATCGTCCCGGGCATCGGCTGTACGACGTGATAGATGATGTACATCGGTACCGCCGTCAGGAACGCCACCGCCAGCCCGAAACGAAGCCCTTGCCCCGTCCACGGCGCGTCCTCCACACCGCGGGCGTAGATCCAGACGAATGCCCCGGCCAGGATGACGTGTGCGAGGAGCATGAGGGGAAACAGCTGCTGCGCCTCGGCCTCGGGTCGGAACAGATTCGGCACGCTCATGTAGTCCGCCTTGAGCAGGACACCGTGCACGACGAAGCTGCCTGCCATCCATGCCACGAACACCGCGATCCAGGCAACGACGAAGCGCTTGTTCATGGGTGCTCCCAGGTCAGGGGAAGATGCCTAGCTGCTCGTAGCTCATGGCCACCTTGTCGATCGCCACGACCAAAGCGGCCGTTCGCATGTCCTCCTTGCCGCCGTGCTGCTTCCAGGCCTCCCGGATCGGGTGGTAGGCGCCGATCATGGTCTCCTCGAGGCCGGAGTTCACCAGGTCTTCCTCGCTCGCGCCCTGGGTCACCCGCTCGACTTCCGCCGGCGTGAACTTGCGGCCGGTGACGCCTTCCACCGCCTCGAGCAGCCGCCCGTACGCGCCCTGCTCGAACCGCTTCTGCATCCGCCCGAAGCGGACGTGGCCCAGGTTCTTGACCCACTCGAAGTAGGAGACGGTGACGCCGCCGGCGTTGATGTAGGCGTCGGGGACGACCAGGATGCCCCGCTTGGTGAGGATCTCATCGGCTTCCGGGGTGGTCGGGCCGTTCGCCGCCTCGACCACCATCTTGGTCTTGAGCCGTGGCGCGTTCTCAGCCGTGATCTGCCGCTCGAGCGCGGCCGGAATCAGGATATCGCACTCCAGCTCCAGCGCCTCGTCACGGTTCGAGAGGTTGGTGGCGCCGGGGAAGTCGAGGATGCTCTTCCGCTCCTTCCGGTGTGCCATCACGGCATCGATGTCGAGGCCCTTGGGGTTGGCGATCGCGCCCTCCGATTCCGACAGGCCGACGAGCACGGCACCCGCGTTCTGGAAGAACTCCGCCGCATGGTACCCCACGTTGCCCAGGCCCTGCAGCACGACCCGCTTGCCGGCCAGGCCGGTCTCGAGGCCGAGCGCTTTCATGTCCTCTTTCACGCTGCAGATCTCGCGGACGCCGAAGAAAACGCCGCGCCCGGTGGCCTCGACCCGTCCGCGGATCCCGCCGGCGCTGATCGGCTTGGCGGTCACGCAGCCGAGCGCGTCCACCTCGCCCGACCGAAGCTGAGTGTAGGTGTCGGCGATCCACGCCATCTCGCGCGGTCCGGTGCCCACGTCGGGAGCCGGGACGTCCAGCCCCGGCCCCATGAAGTTCTTGCGCACCAGCTCGAAGACGTATCGCCGGGTGATCCGCTCGAGCTCCGCGGGCGAGTAGCGCTTGGGGTTCAGCTTGATGCCGCCTTTGGCGCCGCCGAAAGGCACGTCCACCAGTGCGCACTTGTAGGTCATCAGCGCGGCCAGCGCCTGGACCTCGTCCGCGTCCACGGTCTCCGCGTAGCGAATGCCGCCCTTGGTCGGGAGCTTGTGGTGGCTGTGCTCCGCGCGCCATGCGTGCATCACTTCGATGGTGCCGTCGTCGCGCTTGAGGGGGAAGCTGGTGTAGAAGAGGTTCTTGCAGGCTTTGATGTTGGTGAGCAGGGTCGGGTGGTGTCGCGTCAGGCTGGCCGCGCGGTCGAAAGCCCGGTTGACCTGCTCGAGAAAGCTGGAGCCGAGGGACATGAGCGCTCTCTCGCGGGAGACGGAGGAGGATGTGGCTGGGTGGACCAATATAGCTGGCACGCCCCCGACGGGAGCCCGTCAATCAGCGCGAATCCCGACTCTCCTCGCGCAGCACGGCCAGGCTCTTGCTCCCTAGGGTGATCAGAGCCTCGAACCGTCCGCGCACCCCGACCTTCGACCCGCTTCGCGGCGGACCCGCGTGCTCGCTCACCACGGTCAGCGTGCCGGTGTTGTCCCTGACCTGATACGCACCCAGCCCGAGCCCGCCCGCCGACTCCTTCACCTCGCCCTGCACCCGCACCGTTTTCCCGTCGTAGCGGGCGGGGTTGTCGAGCAGCTCGCCGATGGGCGTGACGCCCGCGCAGCCGACGGTGACGAGCAGGGCGCCCACGAGGGGCAGCAGCGCGGCGTATCGGCGGGTGCGGGTGGTGGTGGTGGGCATGTCTGGCGCTCCGGATCGAGATCCCGTGGTGGACCGGCGGATGCTGGCGAATCTACCCGCTGCAAAGGTCGTCGGCCAGCACTCCGGGCACCACGGCGCACCTCTTGCGTTTGGGCCGTGCTCCCTCAACCGATGGTGCCCCATGGCCCTGTATCGCCCCAACCGCTCGGCCGCGCTGCGGTATGCCCTCGCGGTCTGCGGCATCCTGGCCCTGTCGGCCTGCGCCTCGAAATACGCCCAGATGCCGCCTCGCCTCGACCTCCAGCCCTATGGTCGAGTGGCCCTGATCGGCTTCAGCGCCGACGGGGAGCACCAGGGCATGAGCGTGCTCGCGACCCAGCGCTTCGCCGAGGCCTTGCTGGCCGGCCAGCCGGGGATCGAGATCCTCGAGCTGTCCGCGAGCGACTCCGTACTTCGTGCGCATCCGGAGGGTACCGATCCGGTCGTGCTTGCCCAGGCTCTCGGTGAGACGAAGGACATCGCAGCCGTGTTCGTCGGGGAGCTCAAGGTCTCCGGCGTCCGCTCGCGTGCCCGGATCGGCGTCGGGGCCGTCAACGTGCGGTCCTCGGTGTCCGCCGAGTTGAGCGTTCGCCTTCTGTCTACTCGTGCCGGCGGAACGCTCTGGCGCTCGCGCTCGGGCGCCAGCGGCACCGTCGGCCACGTCGCGTTTGCCGGCGGGCTGCCATCGGTGGGGGTCCGGGACAGAGAAGAGGCCTATGGAGAGATGGTCGGCACCCTGGTGAAGGACGTGACCGCTGACCTTCGCCCGACCTGGGTAAAGCAGTAGGCTCGCCGACCCCGCCCAGACTGGCATCCTCGAGCACTTAGCTCGAGCGTTGGAAGAGAGCCGCGGTGCGGGCTTTCTCGAGCGCGATGTGGGCGCCCATGGGAAACGTTGTCCGAATGCGCTCCAGGTACACCACGCTGCCACCGTCGTCCACGAGGGCGATCGAGCCGCCCTCCATCCCCAGCTTCGCCTCGGCCGCTGCGGCAGCGGCCACCGTCTTGGCCCCCTCCAGCGTCAACGCCTGCCTGGCCCCGTTTCGGCTTGCCCGCGAACCGGGGGGCCCGTAGGTTGACGGTATCCGCTCTCGAAGAGCCGCCCGCCGATCCATGAGATTCATCGTGGCACATTGTGACCGGTCACCCCCATCCGGAGGGTTCTCGTGACCCCCGCCGCCTCCAGTCGTCTGCCCGACATCCTCCAGCGCCGCGAAGGTGAGATCCTCGAGCGCTGGATCAAGGACCAGCTCGCCGCCCCCAATGCTCGCGCCGGCGCTCTGGCGGAGCGAGAGTTGCGCGAGCAATCGCGCGAGTTCCTCGTGCTGCTGCGCCAGGCGGCGGGCACGGGAGGGGCCGGGGGGGACACGACCGGTAAAGCCTGGGACGCGGTCCGCGATTTCCTCGCCGGGATCTCACGAGCGCGAGCCATCAAGGGCTCCTCCCCCTCCGAAACGGCCACCTTCGTCTTCTCGCTGAAGCAGTCCGTCTTCGAGGCTCTCCGACATGAGTATGCGAACGATGGGGAGGCGTTGGCCGGAGAAATCTGGACCACGAGCCTGCTGCTGGATCGGCTCGGTCTCTACACCACCGAGGTGTATCAGAAGGGTCGTGAGGAGGTGATTCTCCGGCAGCAACAGGAGATGCTCGAGCTCTCCACGCCGGTGGTCAAGCTGTGGGACGGCGTCCTGGCGCTGCCCATGATCGGCACGCTCGACAGTGCCCGCACCCAGGTCGTGATGGAATCCCTGCTCCAGCGGATCGTGGAGACCGAGGCCGACGTCGCGATCATCGACATCACCGGCGTGCCCACGGTGGACACGCTGGTGGCGCAACATCTCATCAAGACCATCACCGCGGCGCGGCTGATGGGGGCCGAGTGCATCATCAGCGGCATCCGGCCGCAGATCGCGGCCACCATCGTCCACCTCGGCGTGGATCTCAGTGGCGTGATCACCAAGGCAACGCTGGCCGACGCGTTCAAGATCGCGCTGACCCGTGTCGGCCAGAGCGTCGTCGCCAGCGCTCGGCGGACCTGAGCATCGCCATGGAACGGGTTCCGATCCTCCAGATGGGTGAATTCCTCCTGGTGAGTATCCAGGTGGACATGCACGATCAACTCGCGATGGCGCTCCAGGACGACCTCACCGCCAAGATCGCGAAGACCGGTGCCCACGGGGTGCTCATCGAGATCTCCGCGGTCGAAGTGGTGGACTCGTTCATCGGCCGGATGATCGCGAACATCGCGGCCATGGCCACGATTCTCGATGCCAAGACGGTGCTCGTGGGGATGCAGCCCGCCGTGGCGATAACGCTGGTGGAGCTGGGGTTGACGCTGCCGGGGGTGCGTACGGCCCTGAACGTCGAGCGCGGGATGGCGCTCCTCCGGACCGCGACTCTGGGTGAGCCGACCGGTGGCGGGGCCGATGCCAACGCTGAGGGATGATACGCTGGAGGTGCGATCGAGCGGGGATGTGGTCCGCGTGCGCCAGATGGTGCGGACCTGGTCCTCGGAGCTGGGATTTTCCCTTGTGGATCAAACCAAGCTGGTCACCGGTGCCAGCGAGCTCGCGCGCAACACGCTGGTGCACGGCGGGGGCGGACGGGTGAGACTGGAGATGGTGAACGAAGAGGAACGGAAGGGACTGCGGATGACGTTCGAGGACGAGGGGCCGGGCATTCGGGATCTGGCGCTCGCGCTCACCGACGGCTACACCACCGGCTCGGGACTCGGGCTCGGCCTCAGCGGCACCCGGCGCCTGATGAGCGAATTCCGCATCGAGTCCGAGCCCGGCAAGGGCACCCGGGTTGAAGTCGCCCGGTGGCGCTGACGCCCGCAGGAAATAGGAATGCTCAAGGGCGACACGGTGGCCATCGCGGTGGAGGATTCGAGTCAGGTGGGCGAGGCGCGCCGGACCGCCATAGAACTCGCCGCCGGCGCCGATTTCGACGAGGAGCTGCTCAGCGACGTCGGGATCGTCGTCACCGAAGCGGCCACCAACGTCCTCAAGCATGCCGGACGGGGTGAGCTGCTCGTCCGGATCCTCGAGAGCGTGGGCGGGAACGGACTCGAAGTCATTTGTGTGGACCGGGGTCGGGGCATTGCGGATGTGGTCGAGTCGCTTCGCGACGGCGTGTCCAGCCGGGGCACCATGGGAGGCGGTCTCGGCGCCATGCGCCGGCTGGCGGATGAGTTCGCGATCTACTCATCCGCCGGTCTCGGCACCGCGCTGGTGTGTCGTTTCCGGCGCCGGAATTCGCCTGAGCGCCGCGGGGGTATGGCGATGGCCGGTCTATCCGTGGCCATGCCGGGCGAATCAGTCTGCGGCGATGGCTGGTCGACGGCGTCGGCCCCGGCCGGGACGGCGATCCTCATGGCTGACGGACTCGGACATGGCCCCCTCGCGGCCGAGGCAGCAGAGACCGCCGTGCGGATCTTTCGGGAGCGGACGACGCACCGCCCCGAGGAGTTGATGGCCGTGTTGCATGCGGGTCTCCGCGCGACACGAGGCGCCGCGGTGGCGGTGGCGGCGATCGACCCGGTGGGTCGCGAAATCCGCTATGCCGGCGTGGGCAACATCAGCGCCTCCATCGTCAGTCCCCAGGGCACGCGCAGTCTCGTTTCCCACAACGGCACCATCGGGCACCAGATGCGGAAGGCCCAGGAGTTCGTGTACCCGTGGGAAAGCGGGGCGCTGCTCATCCTGCATTCGGACGGGCTGGCCTCCCACTGGAAGCTCGACACCTATCCGGGCCTGTTTCACCAGGATCCCGCGCTCGTAGCCGCGATGCTCTATCGGGACCACGCCCGCCGGCGGGACGATGTGAGCGTGGTCGTGTGCCGTCTGGCAGAGGCCGCGTGAACACGCCGCTCCTTCGCATCCAGATCCGGCGCGACCAGGACGTTGTCCTCGCACGCCGCCGCACCCGTCAGATCGCCGAGCATCTCGGGCTCGACCTCCACGACCAGGTGCGGCTGGCCACGGCGGTCTCCGAGGTCGCGCGGAATGCCGTGCAGTACGGTGGCGGCGGCTGGGTGGGGTTCGAGCTCGACTCGAGCACGCCGGCCTGCCTGATCGTTCGGGTCGAGGACCGCGGTCCCGGCATTCCGCACCTCGCCACCGTGCTCGGGGGACGCTATCAGTCGTCCACCGGTCTCGGGGTCGGTCTTCTCGGTGCCAAGCGGCTGACCGATCGCTTCGACGTGCGGGCGCAGCCCGGTGAAGGCACTTCGGTGCTGCTGGGCAAACTGCTGCCGGTGGGGCCGCGGCCTGCGTCGGTGTCGGTGCCGGAGCTGAGTCGGGTTCTGGCGTCGAGCCGGTCGGACGACGCGGTGGCCGAGCTGGAGACCCAGAACCAGGACCTGGTTCGCGCCCTCGCAACCCTGGCCGAGCGGCAGGCGGAGACCGACCGGCTCAACGCCGAGCTCGCGGAGACCAACCGGGGGGTCCTGGCACTGTACGCGGAGCTCGACGATCGGGCCGCGGAACTGGCCCGCGCCTCTCAACTCAAGTCGGCGTTCCTCTCCGGTATCACCCACGAGCTGCGCACGCCACTGAACGCCGTCCTGAACATGACGCGGATCCTGCTCGGGCGGATGGACGGGGAGCTCAACGCCGAGCAGGAGCTGCAGGTCACGCTCATCCAGAAGGCGGCGCTCACGCTCACCGACCTGGTCACCGACCTCCTGGACCTCGCGCGCATCGAGGCGGGGAAGACCGAGGTCCGGCTCGCGTCGTTCACGGTCTCGGATCTCTTCGGCACGTTGCGCGGCATGTTCCGCCCACTGTTGGCGTCGGACCAGGTGACGCTGGTGTTCGACGAGCCCGAGCACGAGATCACGCTGACCACCGACGAGGGCAAGCTGTCCCAGATCCTCCGCAACCTCATCTCCAACGCCATCAAGTTCACCGAGCGAGGCGAGATCCGGGTGAGCTTTGCCGCCGCGGCGGACGACTATGTGGCGTTCACGGTGGCCGACACCGGAATCGGGATCCCCGCCGACCACCACGCGCGTATTTTCGAGGAGTTCACCCAGGTGGACAACCCGATGCAGCGCCACGTCCGCGGCACTGGTCTGGGACTGCCGCTTTCGCGCAAGCTCGCCGTCTTGCTCGGCGGAGGCCTCGAGGTCGACAGCGCCCCTGGCGTCGGGTCCCGATTCCAGCTGCGGTTGCCTCGGATCTACCGCAGTCTCCGGCTGACGCCCTCCGAAGGGATGCCCAGCATGAGTGGCGTCACCGGGATGCCTGATGTCTGAGACGCCTCGAATTCTGGTGGTGGATGATACCGAGGCCAATCGGTACGCCGTCGCGCGACACCTCCGCAAAGCCGGCTATACGGTCTGGGAGGCGTCCGACGGCCGTCGCGCCCTCGCACGCATTGCGGAGGAGCAGCCCGATTTGGTGGTGCTCGACATCCGCATGCCGGACATGGACGGCTTCGAGGTCGTGCGGCGACTCCGTGAGAGCCCCCGCACCCTGCACCTGCCCGTCCTTCACGTCTCGGCCAGCTTCACCGATCCGATCAGTCATGCCGTAGGTCTCGACAGCGGCGCAGACGGTTATCTCACGCACCCCGTGGAGCCGCTGGTGCTCATCGCCACGGTCCGCTCCCTGCTCCGGGCGCGGGCGGCGGAGAGGGAGGCACGGCGGGCCGAAGCAGCCTGGCGCGCCACGTTCGAGGCGATCGCGGACGGGGTGTGCGTCGTGGACGCCGCCGGCCGTATCGCGCGCTGCAACGCCGCGTTCGAGCACGTGATCGGCGCGACCGAACTCAAGGGCCGGCGGCTCCCCGATCTCATCCCCGCACTGGTCGCGATCCAGGCGCCGCCTTTCGTGGCGGCGGGCGCCGGCCACCCGTTGGTGAGCACCGAGCTCGACTTGGACGGCAAGCGGGTCCGGGTCACGGCGCGGCCGTTGCCCGAGGCCGACGGAACGATCGCCCACGCCGTGTGCGTCGTGACCGACGTGACGAAGCAGCGCGCCGCCGAGCAGCGCCTGCAGCAGGCGCAGCGCCTGGAAGCGGCGGGGCAGCTGGCCGGCGGCATCGCGCACGAGATCAACAACATGATGACCGTGGTCCTGGGTCTCGCCGAGTTCATGGCGCGCTCGGGGGAGCTGTCCGACCCGCACCAGCGGGATGTGAGCGAAATCGCGAAGGCCGCCGGCCGTGGTGCCGACATGGCGCGGCAGCTCCTCGCATTCACACGCCGGCAGATGCTCCACCCGAAGCTCCTCGAGCTCAACGCGACCCTGGCCGGGATGGGACGCCTGCTGCAGCAGCTCATGGGGGCTGGCAGGGAAGTGAAATTGGAGCTGGTGCCCGAGGCGGGCCTGGTCTATGCCGACGAGGGCCAGCTGGAGCAGGTCCTGCTCAACCTTGCGCTGAATGCCCGGGATGCGATGCCTCGGGGTGGCCGGCTCACCGTCTCGACCTCCGCGACGAGCCTCGGCGCCGAGTTCGCCGCCCAACACCCGGACACCGAGATCCGTCCGGGAGAGTACGCGAGGATCACGGTCGCCGACACCGGAACCGGGATGGACCCGGCGACGCTGGGACGCGTTTTCGAGCCCTTTTTCACGACCAAGCCGGTGGGACAGGGAACCGGCCTCGGACTCGCGACGGTGTATGGAATCGTGAAGCAATCCAACGGCTATATCTGGGGCGAAAGCGATCAGGGAGGCGGCACCCGCTTCCACATCTATTTGCCGCGCGCCAACGGCCTCGGTGGAGCCCGGGACGGCTCATCGGCCGGCGGTGGATCTGCAGCGAGGCAACGAGACCGTACTGGTTGCCGACGACGAGCCGATGGTGCGCGCCCTGGCACGCCGAGCGCTCGAGCTCTACGGCTATACTGTGGTCGAAGCCGAGGACGGTGAAGCGGCGATGCGGCTGGTGACTGCAGAGGGAGGAGACGCCATCGCGCTCGCGGTCGTGGATGTCGTCATGCCGGGCATGGACGGCCGGGAGCTGGGGGAGCGACTGCGCAGAGACAGGCCGGGTCTGCCGGTGCTCTATATCTCCGGCCACACCGGGGACGAGCTGGCTCGGCGCGCGCTGCTCAGCGCCTCGGTGCCGCTGCTGCAGAAGCCCTTCCATCCCGACCAGCTGGTCGAGTGAGTCCAGGAACAGCTTGCACTGGCAGCCGATCAGGGCGGGTGAGGGCGTTGCGGGCGGCTGAGCCGACGCTATTCCACGCCCGCTAAATTGTACAAGGCACGCCAGGCCCGGAACACCTCCCGGTAGTCACCGTGCGTATAGGTGATGGTACGGCCCCCCGTTCGCACCGACCCCGGGACCAGTTCGGCCATGTCGGCCATCTGCGTCAGCGCGAACTCCACTTCGAGCGTCACTGGGCTTTCCAGCACGAGCGGGGTGTGGGTCCGTCCGAGGGCCGCCGCGGCACCCGCTCGGATACGACGGCACGATTCGGCCGGCGACACGCTCCGCGCCGCGAAGCGACCCACCGCATGCTTCACGACCACCGCCTCCACGCCCTCTCCCAGCAAGTCCTTGGCCTCCGCCGCCAGCGCCTGATCGCCGCTCACCAGCACCACGGGCACGCCGTGCGCGCCGGCCAGCGCGGCGTTGAGCGCCAACTCACCCGCCGCGCGGCCGTTGAGCCGCACGCTGTGAACGATCGAAGTGTAGGTGTGATCGATGATGGCGTGAGCCGTTCCCGCCATCGCGTGGTAGCCGACGAACATCGCCGCGTCGAAGCCCAGGGCGACGCCTTCCACCATCGAGCCCGGTTTGGGTCCGCCGCTGAGCAGCTCGGCCTCGGGATGGAGGTCCTCGGCCAGAAGGTTCCGCATCAGCCAGTGGCTGTCGTTCACCAGCACCCGGGTGGCCCCGGCGGCCAGCGCGCCCTCGATCGCGGCGTTGGCCTCGCTGGTCATCAGCCGGCGAAAGCGATTATACTCTCCCGCATGCCGGGGATCGATGGGGTCGGTCTGGTCCTCGTGGACCACACCGGCCACCCCTTCCATGTCGATGGAGATGTAGACCCGCATTGCCTCTCCCGTGGTTGTGGAGGCCCGGCGCACGGCGGACCGATCGAGGACGAACGATGCGTGGATTGACTCTTGGACTCGCCCTGGCGGTAACCCTCGCTGCCTGCAGCCCGCGCGAGGATGCCCCGAGCAACAGCCTGCTGAAGCAGGGCCGGCAGTACACCGCGTGGCTCTACGGCAGCCAGTACGAGAAGCTGTGGGATCGCTTCTCGCCCGACATGCGCCAGACCTTCGGCACCGTCGCCGATCTCGCGAGTTTCGCGGGGCAGGCGGTCACCCGTCTCGGGCAGGAGCGCGGCCGGGTGGACGAGAGGGTCGAGGCCGAGGCGCCGGTCGGCATCTACAGCCGCACCTCCACGTTCGACCGCTCGAAGCACCGGATGCTGCTCGAGTGGACCGTCGCGGAGGGCGGCGTGGTGACCGGAATGCTGCTGCGGCCCGCCCTCGACGGCGAGACCACTCAGTAGACCCGTCCGCCCAGCGGAACGTCGCGCTCCACGGCGAGGAGCACCACCTCGCCGGCGGCGCTCGGCAGCCCCAGGACCAGCACCTCCGATAGGAAGCCCGCGATGTTGCGCGTGCCGAGATTCACGGCCGCGACCACCAGGCGGCCCACCAGGTCCTCCGGCTGGTAGAGCGCGCGGAGCTGCGCGCTCGAGGTCTTCTCTCCCAGCGGCCCAAAATCAATCCAGAGCTTGTGCGACGGCTTGCGAGCCCGCTCGTTGGGCTCCGCCCGGGTGATCCGGCCGACCCGGAGATCCAGCGTGGCAAAGGCCTCCACCGGGTTCACGCGACCACCGCGTCGGCTTCGATCTCGATCAGCATGTCGGGATGAATGAGCCGACGCACTTCGACCATGCTGGTCGCCGGCCGGATGGCGCCGAACACCTCACCGTGGGCCCGCGCGAACTCCTGCCACCGCGCGATGTCGGTCACGTACATGCGGGTCCGGACGACGTCGGCCATCGTCGCACCGGCGCGCTGCAGCGCCGCTTCGATGTTCCTGAGCGTCTGGGCGGCCTGTTCGTAGGCGTCGCCCGCGCCGACCAGCGCGCCGTCGGGTCCGGTCGCGGTGGTCCCGGACACGTGGACCGTGTTGCCCACGCGGACGGCCCGCGAGTAGCCCACGATCGGTTCCCAGGGGGCGCCGCTGGAGATGAGCAGTCGTTCCATGATGGACTCGTGGCGAATGGCTGCGAAACGTGGCGACGGCGAAAGAAATAAGATGCGGGACTGCGGGAAGGCCAGGGCGGCGCGCTAGGAGGCGGTCTTTCGATCTCCGGGAGGGAAGGTAGGGGCGGGACAGATCGCTTCGACGACGCGCAGGAGGTCCGCCGCACTGAACGGTTTCAGAACCGGCGGGACGCCGGTCCGCTTCACCAGCTCGTCCACGCCGACGCCGGTCAGGTCGCCGCTGGAGACGACGAGGCGCCCCGCCAGCGCGGGAGCCGCGAGCCAGATCTGCTCACAGAGCTCCACCCCGCTCACCCCGGCCATATGCAGGTCACAGATGGCCATGTCGAAGTGCTGGTTCCGGACCAGCGCCAGGGCCTCATCGCCGGTCGCCGCGGTGGCGACGCGGTACCCGAAGCGCTCCAGGAGCCGGCCGACCGTCTTCCGGATGGTCGGCTCGTCGTCGATGACGAGTATCGCTGGCCGTGAGTCCTTTTCCATCAACTGTCCAGATCCTTCCGGCGGCGGTTCCGCTGCCTGGCGGAGTGGTCGGGATGGGCAAGCTAACGGCCTAAGGTGTCACCCCTGGTGCATCCGGACAAGCCGAAGAGCCCGGCAGCAAGAGCCCGACGGCCCGATGTCTCGGTCCGCCGGGCTCAGGCGCTGCACGATCAATGGATCAGGCGTCGTCGACGCCGGGATTGGGATCGAGTCTCTCTTTCGCCTTCCCGATGGTCTGCTTGGCCTTGCCGGCCAGCTCCTTCGCCTTTCCCTTCAGCTGCTCGCTCGTGTCGCCCTTGGCGCCTCCGACGACGTTGCGGATCCGGCCTTCGACGACATCGCCGGTGCCTTCGACCCGATCAGCTGCGCCTTCCGTGGCCAAGTCCTTCTTGTCGCTCATGGTGCCCTCTGTGGTTGAAGCCTCCCCAACATGGCGGGCCACCGCGCCGGGGACCGTGACGACCCTCACCCCGGCGGCGCGACCTGCGCCTCGCTGGCGTGCTCAGGTGAGGGAGTGCTCTCCGCATAATGACAAGCGGCCGACGTCCCGCCGACAGGGCGGAGGGTCGGCAGCTCCGTCCGGCAGCGTTCGTCTCGGCGCGGATGAAAGCACCTCGGATGGAACGGGCAGCCCGGCGGCGGATGGCTCGGGCTCGGCAGGTCGCCTCGGAGGACGATGCGGGAGCGCTGCCGCGAAGGATCCGGCTCCGGCACGGCGGAGAGGAGAGCGACCGTGTAGGGATGGCGGGGTTGCTGGAGCAATTCCTCGGTGCTGCCTTCCTCGACGATCCTCCCGAGGTACATCACCGCGACCCGCCGGGCGATCTGCCGTACCACCGCGAGGTCGTGCGCGATGAAGAGATAGGACAGTCGGCGGTCGCGCTGGAGGTCCGCCAGCAGGTTCAGGACCTGGGCCTGGACCGAGACGTCCAGCGCGGAGACCGGCTCGTCGCATACGACGAAGGCGGGCTCGACCGCCAGAGCGCGAGCGATGCCGATTCGTTGTCGCTGGCCACCGGAGAACTCGTGGGGGTAGCGAGAGGCATGGCTCGGGTCGAGCCCGACCTCTTCCAGCAACGCGGCGACCCTGCGGGGGATCTCCTTGCGCGGGGCCAGGCGGTGGATCTCGATCCCCTCTGCGATCGCCGAGCCGATAGTCATTCGGGGGTTGAGCGAGCTGTACGGATCCTGGAAGATGATCTGCATGCGCCGCCGCATCCGCCGAAGGGCGGTGCGGTCGAGTGCGAACAGGTCAGTCCCCTCGAAGACGGCGGTCCCCGAGGTCGGCTCCTGGAGTCGCAGTACGGTGCGGCCAACCGAGGACTTGCCGCATCCCGACTCGCCCACGAGCGCGAGCGTCTCCCCCTCCCCCACGTCGAATGAGACGCCCTCTACCGCGCGCACCGGCGGCGCCGCCGCGCGGAACAATCCCGGCGACTGGTAGTGCTTGACCAGATCCCGCACCCGGAGAAGACTCATTCCTGGTCGGCGAGCCAGCAGCGCATCTGATGCTCGGGACCCAGGGACAGGAGGGGAGGCATGGTCTCGCTCTTGTCGAAGGCTTTGGGGCAGCGCGGCCGGAACCGGCAGCCCGACGGCCATGCCGAGGGCGCCGGCACGCTGCCACCGATGGGGGAGAGCCGAGAGATCGGTCCGGTAATACGTGGAACCGACGCGAAGAGCCCCTGGGTGTAGGGGTGCGAGGGGCGGGCGAACAGCACCGGTGTGGGCGCCTGCTCGACGATTTGGCCCGCGTACATGACGGCCACCCGGTCGGCGCGGCCCGCGACAATGCCGAGGTCGTGGGTGATCAGGAGTACCGCCATCCCATGGCTCTCGCGCAGCCGGTCGAGCACCTCGAGAATTTGCGCCTGCACCGTCACGTCGAGTGCCGTCGTCGGCTCGTCGGCGATCAGGATCTCCGGCTCCGCCGAGAGCGCGATCGCGATCATCACCCGCTGACGCATGCCACCGCTCAGCTGATGAGGGTAGGCGTCGAGCCTGGCCTTCGGGTCGGGAATGCCGACCTCCTGCAACAGCTCGAGCGCGCGCTGCCTCGCCTTGGACCGCGAGATCGGGAAGTGCGCCCGCACACCCTCGGCGATCTGGTCGCCGACCGTGAAGACGGGGTTGAGGCTCGTCATCGGGTCCTGGAAGATCATGCCGATCCGCCGACCCCGGATCCGCCGCAGCGCCTCACCTTCCAGCCCCAGCACGTCGGTGGTGCCCAACCGGATGGCCCCTTCCTCGATCCGACCCGGTGCAGGCACCAACTTGAGGAGCGCCAGGCTCGTGAGGCTCTTGCCGCAACCGGACTCTCCGACCAGGGCGAGCGTCTCGCCTCGATCGAGGGTGAAGCCGACGCCGTCAACCGGATATACCCGACCCGCGGGATGGGGAAAGGACACCCGCAGGTTCTCGACCTCGAGGACGCGGCTCATGCGCCCCGAGGATCGACGGCGTCACGGAGCGCGTCGCCGACGAGATTGGCTGAGAGGACGGTGAGGACGATGGCCAGGCCGGGGAACACGCTCGCCCACGGCGCGGCGATCAGGACCGACTTGCCGTCGAGGATCATCCCGCCCCACGAGGGCGTTGGCGGCTGGACGCCGAGCCCGAGGAAGGAGAGTCCCGCCTCGAGGAGTATCACGTCGCCGACGCCGAGCGTCGCCGCGACGAGAAGGGGGCCTGCCGTATTGGGCAACAGGTGTCGGAAGATAATTCGCCGCCGGCGACCGCCGAGGGCCTCCGCCGCACGTACGTACGACTCCTCGCGGATGCGCAGCACCTCCCCGCGGACGAGACGGCCGGTGCCGAACCATCCGGTCGCGCCGATCAGCAGGATCAGCAGAGCCACCGGCACCTGTTCCCAGACCGCGAGAACCAGCAGCAGCAGAAACAGCCGGGGAATGGCGAGCGCCGCGTCCACCAGCCGCATCAGGGTCGCGTCCACTACACCGCCCCAATAACCTGCCACCAGGCCCAGCACGGCTCCGAGCGTGACCGACAGGCCCACGGCGAGCACCGCCACCGCAAGCGATACTCGACCGCCCGTTGCCACCCGGGACAGGATGTCCCGGCTCAGGTCGTCGGTTCCGAACGGGTGCGCGGTCGTGGGGGGGAGATTGCGGCAGGTGAGGACACAGGGCTGGGCCAGCGGATCCGGCAGCAGCAGCGGTCCGAGGAGTGCCGCAGCGGCGATGGCGCCGAGCAGCAGTCCTCCCACTCGGCCTCGCGGGTCACGCCACGCCCGGACCAGCGCTTCCACCATCGGACTCACGAGTAGCGCACCCGCGGATCGAGGACGGCGTAGGCCAGGTCGGTGAGGAAGCTCGCGGCGACGACGAGGCCCGCGGCCAGAAGGGCGGCACCCATGACGAGGGGATAGTCCCGGCTCGATGCCGCGCTCGCCGCCAGCAGGCCGAGCCCCGGCCAGGCGAACACCATCTCGACGAACACCGAGCCGGTCACCAGGAGCGGTAGCCAGAGCCCGAAGAGCGTGATGACGGGGAACAGCGCATTGCGCCAGGCGTGGTGCCACACCACGGCCCCTTCGGGAACGCCCTTGGCTCGCGCCGTGCCGATATAGGGGAGGCGCAGGACGTCGATCAGCGCCGTCCGCTGGTAGCGCATGGTGCCGGCGATCGTCACCGCCGACAGGGTGATGGCCGGCAGGATGAGATGCGCAACGATGTCGGCGGCTCTGGTGAGCCAGGGTGCATCCGGCGGGATGAGCGGACTCATCATGCCGGCCACGGGCAGCCAATGCAGCTTGATGCCGACGAGCCACGCCAGCACCAGGCCGAGCCAGAACGAAGGCATCGCATAGCCGGTCAGCGAGATGGCGGTGAGCGTCCGATCCAGCCGGGAATTGCGGCGCACCGCCTGCACCACGCCGAGCCAGACGCCGATCGTGAAATTGAGCAGGATGGTCGTGGCACCGAGCAGGAAGGTCGGCAGGATCCGAGCGGCCAGAAGGGTAGTGACTGGCAGGCCGTGCTCAATGGAGATCCCGAGGTCGCCGCGGGAGACGCCACCAAGGAATGTCGCGAACTGGACGCCGAGCGGACGGTCGAGCCCGTACATCGCTCGGGTGTGGGCGATCTCCTCCGGGGTCACCGCGCGGCCTTCCTGCATGCGCGCGAGCGGGTCGCCCGGGGCGAGCCGCATGAGCACGAACATCAGCGACACGGCGACCGCAAAGGTCACGAGCGCCTGAGCGGACCGCCGGAGCAGCCATCCCGTCACGTCAGGACCTGGGCGGTGGCCAGCGCCAGAGCGCGCTCCACGAGCTCTCGGGACGGATGGTCACCGATCGGAATCGCCGGTTCACCCCGAACACGTACGTCTGCGCGTAGAGGAAGACGGCGGGTGCGTCCTCCTCCACCCGTCGAAGGAAGGCGTGCCAGGGCTTGCGGTCGGCCTTGGGCGAGAGGATCGCCCGCTGCAGCAGGGAGTCGGCAACCGGGTCGCAGTATCCGCCCGCGGCGCCCGTTCCCCCGCACGACCAGCTGTGGGCCAGGCCGCTGGGCGAAGGGTCCTGGTTCGCGGCGGAGAAGTCGATGTCGAACTGACCCGCGGTCCGGCGCTCGGACCACACCGCGTGGTCCACCCGCACCACCTCGATGGCGACCCCGACCTGCCGCAGCTGCTCCTGCACGATCGTGGCCATCTGCCCCCGGGCCAGGCTGACAGCCGTCACCAGCAGTCGCAGCGAGAGGGGGCGACCCTCCCGATTCTCCCGGACTCCGTCGCCGTTCCGGTCTACCCACCCGCGGCCCGCCAGCAGGCGCCGGGCCCCGGACAGGTCCTGGCGCAGGGGGCTCGGCGTGCCGTGATGGATCCAGAGCTGCGAGGAAGCCGGGCCGAATGGCACATACCCGTAAGGTCCCAGCACGGCCCGCACGATCAGCTCGCGGTCCAGCGCCAGAGTGAGCGCGCGCCGCACGTCCCGGTCGGCGAGGATGGGGTGTGGTCGGTCCCGGTGCTGCGGGTCGCGCAGGTTGAACAGGAGGTAGCCCAGGATACTCGAGGGGACCTGCACCAGCTTGATGCTCTTGTCCGCTTCGACCCGCGCGTGGTTGGTCGTCGGGGGTGGGATGTTGTCCATCGCATCGGCTTCGCCCGCGAGCAGCATGTTGATTCGCGCGTCGGTGCTGGCGGCAACTCGTACGATGACGCGCTCGATCCCAGGCCGTCCCAGGAAGAAATCCCGGTTGGCGGCGAGCTCGATAAACTGTCCTTCGACTCGGCGCACCCAGCGATATGGTCCGCTCCCGACCGGACGGGCCACGAACGGCGCCCATGCCTCGGCGGTGGCCGGAAGCGACGCCAGCAGATGGGCCGGCAGGATGGCCACGTGGAACGTCGCGTCGTAGAGCTGCTCCGCATACACCTCGCGGAACCGAAACACGACGCGCCGGTCGCCTTCCGCCTCGACGCTGGCGATGCGTCGGGTCACCCCGGCCAGGCGCGGTGCGATTGCCGGGTCGCGGGCACGCCGGTAAGTGAACACGACGTCACCCGCGGTGACCGGAGCACCGTCGTGCCAGCGTGCGCGGGGGTCGAGCTCGAAGACCAGCGTGACCGAATCCCGCCGGCTCCAGCTCCGCGCGAGGAGCGGCACGAACCCTCGGTCGCCGGTGGTGATCAACCCCGGACCGATGCCGGCGAGGCGGAGGAACAGGTGATCGGCGATCTCATAGTTCTCGAGCGTGTTCTGCTTGCTCTCCATCAGCGTCGGCACCGGCGTAGTGGCCTGCGCGCCGGTGACGATGACGATGCTGGAGGGCTCCGCCTGGACCGCGGCGAGCCCGGCCCGGTCGGCGGGCGTGCCCATGAGGACCGCGGCTAGGAGGACGCGCGCCGTGCAGGACATCACGGAAGCTCCGGATCGAGCGATGGAAGAGGGACCTTCGGAATGTACACGAGCGGGGGCGTGGGAAGGAACGCCAGTCAGTCGGCCCAGGTCCAGTTGGGCGAGCGATAGCGGGGTTCGTGCCGGCGGGCATCGCGCAGCGCGTCATCTACCTCGGCGTCGGCTGCCGCCACGGCCGACCACTGCTCCGCGGCCGTCTGCCCGATGGCCCGGGCCACCTGCGCGGCGCCGGGAGAGGGATTCATCGAGTCGGCGAGCGAGGCCGCGAGATCGCGAGGAGCAACCCCCCGTGTCACCCCGGTCACGACGCCCTGGCCGCCGTCGAGGAGGATGGACCCGTGTTGCAGCAGGCCGCCGCCGGCGCGGACCTGCGCGCTGCCCACGAGCTTGCGGCCCGCGGTCACGATCTCACCACCCACCGGCACCGCGAAACAGGCGCCGGCATCCACGCCCGGTGTACGTCTCTCCGGCGCCAGCTCGGCGAGGACGCCGAGCCGGCGGATCGCCGCCAGCAGCATGGCATGGATGGCGTGGTACGCTTCGCGCAACGCGCCGAGCGATTCGCTCGGCGCGGCTACGGCGTAGGTCAGTTCCTTCGCGTGCCAGACCGCGCGGCCGCCGGTCGGACGCCGGACGGTGTCGAGTCCCAGGCTCTCGATCCGCTCCCGGTCATACCGGCGTAGTGCCGGCTCGTGACGGCCGAAGGACAGGCAGCCCGGCGACCACTGGTAGAGTCGGAGCCAGCGCTCACCTGCCGCCCCACGCTCGAGCAACCCGTGGTCGATGGCCATGTTCTGCCAGCCGGGGCGCCCATCGAGATCGAGCCAGAGCCGGTACGGGGGCGCACTCACTCGGCATAGGCCTCCATCGGCGGGCACACGCACACCAGGTTGCGATCGCCGAACGCGCTGTCGATCCGTCCGACCGTGGGCCACACCTTGTGCTCGCGGGCCGCCTGGCTCGGGTACGCGGCGCGCTCCCGGGGATAGGGTCGGTCCCACGAGTCGGCGATCACCTGCTGCTGGGTGTGCGGGGCACTGGTAAGCAGATTGACCTCGCGGCCGGCGCGCCCGTCTTCGATCTCCCTGATCTCCTCCCGGATCGCGATCATCGCGTCGCAGAAGCGGTCTAGTTCCTCCCGCGACTCGCTCTCCGTCGGCTCGATCATCAGGGTGCCGGCGACCGGGAAGGACACCGTCGGTGGATGGAAGCCGTAGTCGATGATCCGCTTGGCGATGTCCTCCACGTCCACGCCGGCGGACGCCTTGAACGGCCGGGTGTCCACGATGCACTCGTGGGCGACCAGCCCGTTCGGTGCGGAGTAGAGCACCTCGTAGTGCCCCTTGAGCCGGCGCGCGATGTAGTTGGCGTTGAGAATCGCGATTCGGGTGGCTTCGGCGAGCCCGTCGTATCCCATGAGGGCGATGTACGCCCAGGAGATGGGAAGGATCGCCGCGCTACCCCAGGGCGCGGCCGAGATGGTGCCGCAGGCGTGGGGGTGCGCGAGATCCACAATTGGGTGGCCGGGAAGGAACGGCGCGAGATGCTTCATGACTCCGATCGGCCCCATTCCCGGTCCGCCGCCGCCATGGGGGATGCAGAAGGTCTTGTGCAGGTTGAGGTGGCAGACATCGGCGCCGATGTCGCCTGGACGGCAGAGACCGACCTGCGCGTTCATGTTGGCGCCATCCATGTACACCTGGCCGCCGTGCTCGTGCACCACGCGGCAGATCTCGCGAATGGAGCCCTCGAAGACTCCGTGGGTGCTGGGATACGTCACCATCAGCGCGGCCAGCGTGTCGCTGTGGGCGGCCGCCTTCGCGCGGAGGTCATCGAGGTCCACGTTGCCGTGGGCATCGCTCTTGACCGGCACCACCTGCATGCCCGCCATGACGGCGCTCGCCGGGTTGGTCCCGTGGGCCGATTGGGGAATCAGGCAGGTGGTCCGGTGCTCGTCCCCGCGCGACCGGTGATAGGCGCGGATCACCAGGAGGCCGGCATATTCGCCCTGCGACCCCGCGTTGGGTTGGAGCGAGACCGCCGAGAACCCGGTGATCTCCGCCAGCTGGTACTCCAGCTGGCTGAAGAGCAGCTCATAGCCGGCGGCCTGGTCCCGGGGCGCGAAGGGGTGCAGCCGATTGAACTCGCGCCAGCTCACCGGCATCATCTCCGTCGTCGCGTTGAGCTTCATGGTGCACGAGCCGAGCGGAATCATCGCGGCGGTGAGGGACAGGTCCCGGGCCTCGAGCCGCTTGATGTACCGGAGCATCTCCGTCTCGGAGTGGTGCCGGTGGAATACCGGATGCTCCAGGAACGCCGTCTTGCGGCCCAGCGCCGCGGGAATGGCGCGCTCCGACTTGATCCCGATGTCGTCCAGCATGAACGGCAGCGCCTCGTTCAGCGAGAACACCGCGATCAGATCGGCCAGGTCGCCCAGGGTCACCGTCTCGTCGAGCGCGATGCAGAGGCGGGTGGGCGGCAGCGGCCGGAGGTTGATCTGACGCACCCGCGCCGCGTCGAGCAGGCGGGGCAGGGCCCACTCCGGCACCTCGACGCAGAGAGTGTCGAAGTACACGTCGTGCACGATCCGGTAGCGGAGCCGTCGGAGCGCGTTCGCCAGCACGACGGCGCGCGTGTGTACCCGCTCGGCGATGCGGCTGAGCCCGCCGGGGCCGTGATAGACGGCGTACATGCTCGCCATCACGGCGAGCAGCACCTGCGCGGTGCAGACGTTGCTGGTCGCCTTGTCGCGGCGGATGTGCTGCTCCCGGGTCTGCAGGGCCATGCGGAGGGCGGGGCGGCCGTCGCGGTCGCGGGAGACGCCGATGATGCGCCCGGGCATGAATCGCTTGTGGGCCTCCCGGGTGGCGAAGAATGCCGCGTGTGGCCCGCCGTAGCCCATCGGCACCCCGAACCGCTGGCTGTTGCCCACCGCGATGTCCGCCCCCCACTCGCCCGGGGGCACCAGCACGGTCAGCGCCAGCAGGTCGGTGGCCGCAGTGACCAGCGCCCCCGCCTCGTGCGCCCGCTCGCAGAGTGATCGGAAGTCGCGCACCGCCCCGTCGGTGGCGGGATACTGGACCAGGGCGCCGATGACGCCGGGCTCGAAGCTGAAGGTCTCGGGCTCGCCCACCACGATCCGGATGCCGCGGGCCTCGGCGCGGGTCTGCACCACCGAGATGGTTTGGGGATGGCAGTACTCGTCCACCAGGAATACCGGGTCCCGGCTCACCTTGCTGACGGCCAGCGTGAGCGCCATCGCCTCGGCCGCAGCCGTCGCCTCATCCAGCAGGGATGCGTTCGCGATCGCCAGCCCGGTGAGGTCGGAGACCATCGTCTGGTAGTTGAGCAGCGCTTCGAGCCGGCCTTGGGAAATCTCCGCCTGATAGGGCGTGTAGGCGGTATACCAGCCGGGATTCTCGAGCACATTCCGCTGCACCACCTGCGGCGTGAAGCACCCCGCGTACCCCATGCCGATGTAGGAGCGGAACACCCGGTTCATCCCGGCGAGCCCGCGGAGCGCCTGGAGCACCTCACGCTCGCTCCGGCCCGGCGGCAGGGCGAGCGGCCGGCGGAGCCGGATTTCCTCGGGCACCACCGCGTCGATGAACCCGTCGAGCGAGTCGTACCCCAGGACCGCCAGCATGTCGGCGACGTCGGAGCGGCGCGGTCCGATGTGTCGGTAGGCGAAGTGGCTCGGGTGCAGCACGTGAAGCGCGGGCGTGGGCGAAGTCGGCGTGCGTACGGTGGTCATGAAAGGGTGCCTCTGCGGTCACGGACCGGACGATCGTGGATACGAAAATGCCCCGAGGACACGACCCCGGGGCAGTGCTGATGCGGTTGGGCGTTGGGACACTGACTGGTGCTCACGTTCCGGCGACTCCCGGGCAACTCACTCTCCGATGTGACTCCGATAGGCGCTCGCCGTGCAGCAGGCCGTCCAGCTCCTTGGGATCCGAGACGCGGAGCGTGATCATCCACCCCTCGCCGTACGGGTCGCGATTCACCACGGCGGGGTCGTTCTCCAGGGCGCCGTTGACCTCCACCACCTCTCCCGCCAGCGGCGCATACAGCTCCGAGACCGCCTTGACCGCCTCGATGGTCCCGAACGACTCGTGTTCGCCGACAGTGTCTCCGGCCTTGGGCAGGTTCACGAAGACCACGTCGCCGAGCTCGCCCTGGGCGTAGTCGGTGATGCCGATGCGGACGACGGCCGGATCGTCGGTCTTCGCGACGTATTCGTGCTCTTTGGTGTAGATCAGGTCGTCCGGAACGTTGGACACGGCGGGCTCCGTCGTGGTGGCGCGTGGGAGGATAGGTGGAGTCTGCGTCGAGGTCAAGCGCGCGCGAGCAGCGCGCGCCACACGGTGTGCGCCTTCCGCTCCAGCGCCTGCCGGTCGCCGTCGTTCTCGATGATATGGTCGCTCCGGCCGCGCTTCATCGCCGCGGGAAGCTGGGCGTCGATCATGCGCTGCGCGTCCTCGTCGGTGAGCCCGCGATGGGCGGCCAACCGGGCTCGGCGAATCTCCACGGGCGCGTCCACCAGGACCACGACGTCGAACGCGTCGGCGTCCGCAGTTTCGAACAGCAACGGAATGTCGCTCACCACTATGTGATCGCCGCGTGCCCGCGCGGCCGCGAGCAGCGCGTCTCGCCGCGCCCGCACCGCCGGATGCACGATGCGATTCAACGCCTCTCGTTCGGCGGGATCGGACATGACCAGGCGGCGGAGCTTCGCGCGGTCGAGCGACCCGTCCGCCAGGACCATGTCGCCTCCGAACCGGGCCGCGATCTCGGTCAACACCGGCTCGCCAGGAGCCTGCACTTCGCGCACCAGCGCGTCGGCGTCGATCACCGTGGCACCCCAATGCCGGAAGAGCGCGGCGACCGCCGACTTGCCGGCGGCGATGTTACCGGTCAGTGCGACGTTGAGCATGAGATAGTGAGCTATGAGCTATGAGCTATGAGCTATGAGCTATGAGCTATGAGCTATGAGCTATGAGCTATGAGCTATGAGCTATGAGCCATATGAGCTATGAGCTATGAGCTATGAGCTATGAGCTATGAGCTATGAGCTATGAGCTATGAGCTATGAGCTATGAGCTGGACGCCGTGAGCCTTGGCCCGTAATCGACTATCCGGGGCGAGGTTGCCGGGCATGGCGAAGTTCTCGGTCCAGGCTCGCGAGCATGGCTTGAATCTCGGTGAGCCTCGCCAGGAGCGACGAGTGCACTTCCCCCGGGAGGAGGCCGATGTCTCTGGCGAGGAGGAGGTGGTATTCCAACTCCGCTGCGGAGCCGAGACCGATCCTGACGAAGCGCCCGAAATCGCCGTCGCTCCTCCGCCCCGATCCCTCTGCCAGATTCGCCGGGATCGATGCCGCCGAGCGCCGGATCTGTGCGATGAGACCGTAGGTCTCTCTCGGAGGCAATGAGGCAGTGATCCCATAGAGTTCAACCGCCAACACATGAGCGGCCTGCCACACCTTGAGCTTCCTGTAGTCTCCCACTCGAGCCCGTCCAGGCGGAACTCGATTCTACGCAATCAACCCGGCCCCGCTCATCCTCCGCCACCCCGCAGGTACCCAAATGCCCGCCAGTCTCCGGCTTCTAGCTAATAGCTCATAGCTCATAGCTCATAGCTAATAGCTCATAGCTCATAGCTCACAGCTCCTACAACAACCTCCCCTGATCCTCGTCCTTCTTCGGCACCTTGTGGCAATGCCGACACCTGGCCTCGTAGCTCTCGCGTCCGCCCACCATGATGGTGGGCGAATCGTAGCGCGCCGGCTTGCCGTCGAGCAGCCGCTGGTTGCGGCACGCGGGATCGCCGCAGACGACGCAGATCGCCTGCAGCTTGTCCACCATCTCCGCCACCGCCATCAGGTCCCCCATCGGGCCGAACGGCTCTCCCCGGAAATCGGTGTCGGTGCCCGCGAGCACCACGCGGACGCCGCGTGCGGCGAGCTGACCCGACACGGCGACGATGTCGGAGTCGAGGAACTGGGCCTCGTCGATGGCCACGAGCTGGACACCGGGCCGCACCATTCGGAAGATCTCCGCCGCCGAATCCACCGGCGTGGCCTCCAGCTCGGTTCCGTCATGACTCGACACGCTGTACAGCCCCGCATAGCGCGCATCGAGGTGCGACTTGAAGACCTGCACCCGGCGGCGAGCGATGATGGCCCGCCGCACCCGGCGGATCAGCTCTTCGCTCTTGCCGCTGAACATCACGCCGCAGATCACTTCGATCCAGCCGGGGTGCTGGCCGTAATTCATGGAGACTCCGTGTCGTTGCCACGCCGCGCTTCGCCAACATCTACTCGCTTGCGTCCGAGACGTCCAGCCACCTTGCGGCGCTCTCCTCGGCTCGGCGATATTCGGGCCCCTCTGCCGCCAAGGAATCTTCCGTGAACAAGCAGGACGTCGTCGAGGCGGTCGCCAAGCGCCTGGGTGTCACCCGTGCGCGGGCCGGCGAGATCACCGATCTCTTCTTCTCCAGAGGCGGCATCATCGCCGCCGAGCTGCGCCGAGGCGGCAAGATCGCGATCTCCGGCTTCGGGAACTTCGAGATTCGGCGGCGGGCGGCGCGGGAAGTCCGGAATCCGAGAACCGGCAAGCTCCTCGCGATCAAGGCCTCGCTGGTGCCCGCGTTCCGTCCGGGGAAGGCGCTGAAGGAGCTGGTGGACCGGAAGCGCTGAGCCGACGGAGCGCGCGGTCAGGAGCGCTTGGACGGCGGCCGGCTCGCTCGCGCCGGCTTGGTTGGCCCGCGGTCTACCCGCGCCGAGATGCGCTTGCGCCGGATGGTCACCCCGGTGAGCGCGCCCGCGACCCGCTCCGCCTCCTCCGACGGTACCTCCACCAGCATGAACGCGTCCCGGAGCTCCACCCGTCCGATGTTGCCTCGATCCAGCCGCACTTCCTTGGTGAGCACCGCCACCAGGTCGTTGACCGTGGCGCCGTCCTTCTTGCCGATCCCGACGAAGATCTTCGCCGTGGATGCCGGGCCGGATGCGGCGCTGGGCTGTGCTGCGGCCACTGCCGAGGGTTTCGCGGTCCAGAGCCCGTAGAGCGCTCCGGCGACCGCCGAGGCGTCGTAGCGCTCGAACAGCGGCGCCAGGGTGAGCAGGGCGGCGTCCGCCGGCTGCTCTTCGATGGCGCGAGCGATCGTCGCCCGACGCGCGGCCGCCTCCGCGAGCGCGGCCTCGGCGGCTCCCTGCAGCCGCACCGGCCTTCGGGGCGACGCCAGTCGCGACACGTAGGACTCCGTGCCGGGAGGCGTCAGCAGAACCACGTCGCCCGCCGCCAGCAGTTGGCCGAGCACGGCGGGTGTCGGGAGATCGAAGGCGATCATGACCGTGGCCTTCGGCGCTGCCCCCGTGACGACGCGGACGGTCGAGTCGCCCGGCGGCAGCGCGCGCGCGAGGTCGTCGTGTCGCGACCGGTCCGCCGTCCACACCACCGCCGACGCGGGGTCCAGCATCTCCAGTAGCTCGCCGAGGACGGCCACCCGCCTCGACCAGGGCACCCCGACCGTTCGCACCGGCCCCTGCGGCGCCGGTGCGGTAGCATCGGCCGGCGGCGCGCCCACCACCAACGCCCGTCGGGCGTAGCGCTCGATCAGGTCGGCCGTGGCCTCGGACGAGGACGTGCAGATGATGCGCTGGGTGTCCTTGCCGAGGTCCTGCATGAGGGGGGAGAGCGCCTCGGCGTCGTCCCACGACTCGGGGAGGGCCAGGAAGACGGCGCCGATCCTGTCCAGGTCCAGCGCGGAGCGCCGTTGCAGCTCCGCCGCCGTGCCGGGCGAGGTGACGATCACCTGAACCTCGTCGGCCTTGAGCCGGCGGGCCGCCCGCGCGCTGGTTCTTGCCACCTGCAGGGACACCGTACCGCCGCCGAGCGCCGCGGCGAGGGCGCCCCACTCCTCGAGCTGCGCGTCGGCACAGAGGAGCAACGCCCGCCGGTCGGCGGCGAGGCCGCCCATCATCCCCGCGAGCGCCGGGACCGCGTACGCCGGCGCGGGCGGCGCGACGACGACGAGGTTGTGCCCCCGCGCCGCCGTGGGGGCGGCGTCCCGCAACGCCGGATCGTCCAGCGCCCACCCCAGCCGCTCCACGGCGGCGGCGATGGTGGGTGGCAGATGCAGGTCGGGATAGGAAGGCACTGGCGCCTCGCGTGCGGTGGCGGGAGAGGGACGGCTCGTTCGCGCTGCCCAACCTAAGACCGCCACACACCACCGCCAAGTCCGCCGGTTGACTTCCCTGTGCCGGGGGAGAACTTTCTCCCTCACGATCGACGCTCACTACCTCCGGAAGCTCCGCATGTCCGATCCCCTGTCGCCCAACGTACAGCACCTGAAGGCCAGCGAGACGGTGGCCATCAGCAACGAGGCCAAGCGTCGCAAGGCGGCCGGCGAGGATGTCTACGATCTCGGCGTCGGCGAGCCCGACTTCGATACCCCCGCCGCCGTGGCCCAGGCCGGTATCCAGGCGACGCAGAAGGGGCTCACCCGGTATCCGCCCAACGTGGGCATCGCCGAGCTGCGCCGCGGCATCGCGGGTCAGCTGAGCCGGATGTCCGGCGGGCGGCCGGTAGACCCCGACCGCATCGTGGTGAGCTCGGGCAGCAAGCAGTCGATCTTCAACGCCTGCTTCACCCTGTTCGGGCCCAAGGACCGCGTGTTGATCCCGTCGCCCGCCTGGGTCTCCTATCCCCAGATCGTGCATCTCTGCCGCGCCGAGCCGGTGCTGGTGCCGGGCGATGTCGAGTGGGGTCTCAAGGTCAGCGCCAAGGACCTCGACCGGAATCACACCAAGACCACCCGCGGGCTGATCCTGTGCTCCCCGTGTAATCCCACGGGCGCGGTTTACACCCTCGCCGAGCTGCGCTCGATCGCCGAGTGGGCCAAGGCGAACGGGGTGTGGATCATCTCGGATGAGATCTACCGCCGGATCAACTACGGCCCTGGGCCGGCGCCGTCGCTGCTTGACCTCCCTGACGACCTGCTGGAGCGAACGGTCATCATATACGGGGCGAGCAAGGCCTACGCGATGACGGGCTGGCGCATCGGGGCGGCTCTGGCGCCCGCCCATCTCACCAAGGCCATGGCCGCGCTCCAATCCCATACGACGACGGGAGCGAACCATCCCGCCCAATGGGCCGCGGCGACCGCCTTCACCGACGAGAAGGTGGACGCCGAAGTCACCCGCATGGTGGCCGCCTTCCGGCGCCGCCGCGACGGTCTGGTGGCGCGATTCCGTGCCGATGCGCCGGGGATCGAGTTCGTGGAGCCCCACGGGGCCTTCTACTTCTTCTTTCGGGTCGACGGCATTCGGGAGAAGGACCCGGTAACCGGGACGGCGTTCTGCGAGCAGCTCATGAGCCAGGAGGGTGTGGCCCTCGTCCCTGGAGCCGCCTTCGGCGACGACCGTTGGGTGCGGCTCAGCTACGCCGTGTCGGATAGCGAGCTGGCGGCCGCCCTGGATCGGATACTGCGACTCATTCAGCGACTGGAGTCGGCTCGTGCCGCCTAAGGCCGCGCGGTCCCAGTTGGACGCCCGGGTGGAACCGCTGGGCGGCGCCCTGCCTTCGATCTCCTGGCGCTGGGATCCGGAAACCGACATCCTGTCCGGTTCCTTCAAGGGCAACCGCAAGGCGGGCGGCCTCACCGGCACCGTTGAGCTGACCGATGCCGAGGGCTCGGTGGCCGTGCTGGACGTCAACAACGGCGCCATCTGCGGTATCGACGTCGTCGTGTGGCCCGAGGTCGCCACCCGGGCGGACATTCAGGTGCCCGCCCAGATTGCCGACGGGCGCGTCGTCCTCCCATCGGGCGGCTCGCGGGCCGCCGTGGCATCGGTGGAGGTGGACACCACCCTGTCGGTCGAGACCAACGGGTCGGAGAGCATCTTCCACCTACGGATCGGCACTCGCCGGCCCGTCGAGGTGGTCCGTACCGCGGACCACTTCTACGTCGAGGTGGACCAGCAGGGAGGCGTAGCCGGGTTCTGGATGACCAACGTCCCGCCGTTCACTGCGTTCGAAGAGGAATAGCCCCGCAGCGTTCTCGAAGGTCCACCACTAGGTTACGTCCCATGCAGAATCCGAATCTGGCCGCGCTTCGGCGACGGCTGGCCATCAAGGGCCTCACGCCCGCCTCGGGCATGCCCGAGGCCAGCACCGGTCGCGCCGACGAAGCCTGCATCCGCCCTGCCCGGCTGGTCGAGGACCAGGCGCTCCGGTGCCGTCCGGTGGGCAGCGCAGAGCCCTGGCCGGGACCGCTCGCTTTCCTCGACGGCGTGCAGCGCATGCACCTCGTCGGCTACGCTGGCGCGGCACCGATCTATGTGGGCGAGGTCGCCGCCGCGGTCCGGGTGCGCCGCGAAGGGCGTCTCACGACGGTCGCGGAGGAGCGGCGCCGGCTCGTGATCGCGCGGCCACGCGCGCTGGTGGCCGCCGGAGATGCGCTCGACGGTCTCGCCACCGTGGCGCTGCCGGAGGACGAGCCACCGCATCCGGTACGCGACCTCACCCAGGCTTCCCGTGCCCTCGACCGGGCCCGGGGGCAGCTCGAGCTGACGCTCGGCCACCGCTACCGACGGGAGTCCGACGGGTGGCTCCTGGTGGACGGATCGCTGGCCGAGAGTCCCGAGTGGTCCGCCGATCCGCACATGGTGGGGGTCGCCAAGAGCCACTCGACGCTCCCTTTTGACGGGACCGATCTGGAGCTCTATCTCCGCGTTCCCTTCGGGCACCGCACGTCGGTCTTCGCGCCCCAGACGCGGAGCGTGGCCCCGGTGCACGCCTGGGCGCTTCGCCTCTGGCCCTGGGAGTCGAAGGACCTCTTCCACGGACTGGTCCGCATCGAGGTCGCCCCCGCGAACGGCACCCCGGACATCGCCGACCTGCTCTCCCGCCGATTGCTGGCGGAGCGGGCGCCGATCAGCACGCCCGACAAGCGGTGGGATCGGCTGCTCTATGGCGTGCACTCCGTGGAGCAGTACCTCCACGCCCGCGCGGGATCGCTGGTCTGATGGCGCGGGCACTGGCGGCGCTCGCTGGGCGCGAGTTCGACCTGCTGGTCGTCGGCGGCGGCATCACCGGCGCCATCGCGGCGTGGGACGCGGCGCAGCGCGGGCTCTCGGTGGCGCTGCTGGAGCGCGCCGACTTCGGCGGCGCCACCTCGGCCGAATCCCTCAAGGTGGTGCACGGCGGGGTCCGCTATCTCCAACACCTCGATGTCGTCCGGGTGCGCGAGTCGAGCCGGGAGCGCCGTGCGCTGCTCCGGATGGCGCCGCACCTCGTCCATCCCATGCCGTTCGTGGTGCCCACCTATGGGCACGCCATGCGCGGCCCGGAGATTCTCGGCGCGGCCTTCGTCATCCTCAACTCCCTCACCGCCGACCGGAACCGTGGGCTCACCGACCCGTCCCGTCGCGTGCCCCGCGCCAGGATCGTGTCCCGCACGAAGGTGTTGGAGTGGTTCCCCGAGATCGACCAGGAGGGGCTGACCGGCGCCGGCGTGTTCTACGACGGGCAGATGTTCAACCCGCCCCGGCTGGTCTGGGCCATGATCCGCACCGCGGCGCGGGCCGGCGCGGCGGTGGCCAACTACTGCGACGTGACCGCGCTGATGCTCCAGGGCGGACGCGTCACCGGCGTGCAGGTCGAGGATCGCCTCGGGGGCGAGAAGTTCGAGGTGCGGGCCCGTACCGTGATCAACGCAGCCGGTCCGTACGCGGAGGCGCTGCTGGTGCGCTCGGGCGTGCGTGCGGGGAGGAGCGTGCCGTTCTCCCGCGATATGGCCCTGGTGCTGAAGCGGCAGTTCGTCAACGGCCGGGCACTCGCTCTCCAGACCAAGTATCGCGATCCCAGCGCCGTGCTGACCCGCGGCCCGCGCCACTTGTTCCTCGTCCCCTGGCGCGGGCGGACGCTCGTCGGCGTGAACAGCCTCATCTGGCGTGACGAGCCGGACGGGCTCCGCGTCACCGAGGCGGAGGTCGCCGATTTCGTGGCCGAGATCGCCGAGGCCGATCCCAAGATGGGCCTCACCATGGACGACGTCGCGCTGGTCATGGCCGGACTGCTCCCGGTCGAGAAGGGCGACGAGAAGACGGGCGACGTGGCCTTCGGCAAGCGTCCGCTGGTGGTGGACAACGCGCGCACCGACAACGTGCAGGGGCTCGTCTCCGCCATCTCCAACCGCTATACGGTCGCGCGGGGCGTGGCGGAGAAGGCGGTGGATCTCGTCTATCACAAGCTGGGTCGCGAGGTGCGGCCGAGTCGCACCGAGATCACCCGGATCCACGGCGGCGATTTCTTCCGGTTCGACGAGCTGGTCCGCGAGGTGACGGACGCACTGCCCGAAGGCACCGATCGCGCCATCGGCGATCGGATCGCGCGCGATCACGGCTCCGCCTACGGCGAGGTGATTCGGTTGGCGCGGGAGCGGCCCGAGCTCGCGGCCACCATCGGCGGATCAGGCTTCCTGAGAGCCGAAGTGGTGCACGCGGCCAGGAGCGAGATGGTATCCAAGCTCTCCGATGCCGTGTTCGGCCGGACCGGCATTGCCAGCGTGGGCGATCCGGGCCGGGCCGAGCTCGAGGAGTGCGCCGACCTCGTCGGCGGCCAGCTCGGCTGGGACGCCGCTCGTCGCGAGAACGAGCTTCGCGAGGTGCGGGAGCGCATTCCGTTCCGGCGCAGGTGAGCCGGGTGTCCGCATGACGGTGCAGCCCGTCGGTCGGGTCGTCGCGACCGAGCTCAAGCCCTCCACGCCACATCAATTCCACTTCTGGACCGCGCGCGAGTCGCCCATCGGCATCGGCGCCATCGTCCGGGTCGAGGAAGCCGGTCGGACGGTGTACGGCGTGGTGACCGACGGGTTCGCCTACTCCGATCTGGTCACGCCCATGCACGCCGTCCTCGGCGCCGACGGCGATCCGGTGGCGGCCGGCCTGGAGCCCTCGGCCCGCGCCGAGATCCGACTCTACACCGCGGCCGTCCTGCGGCAGACCCCCGAAGAGCCGCTCCAGCCGGTGCCACTCGGATCGGTCTGGCTGGCGGACGACGCGGACGTCGTTCTCGCGCTTCGCATGGATGCGTACATGGGCGGCGAGCGGCCCACCGGCGTCCCGGTCGGACTGTACGCGGCCGGCGGGCTCGAGTCGCCGGTCTACCTCGACTGCGACTTTCTCCTCGGTCCCGAGGCCGCGCACCTCAACATCACCGGTGTCTCCGGCCTCGCCACCAAGACCAGCGCCGTCGAGTTCCTGCTGTCCAGCATCTTCCAGACGTTTCCCGAGCACAAGGGATCGGTGGCCGCCCTCTGCTTCAACGTCAAAGGGCCGGACCTCTGCTTCCTGGATCAGCCCGTGGCGCTCTCGGAGGAAGATCGCCGTCTCTATCAGCGCCTCGGCCTTCGCGCCGAGCCGTTTTCGGCTGTCCGCTACTACGCGCCCCTCAGGCCGGACGGTGTGAACCTCAATACGCTCCGGACCAACGAGGCGCTGGCGGGCAACACCGAGCCGCTCATCTGGGGCCTGCGCGAGGTGCTCGACTTCGCCGAGGTCGTCCTCAACCGCGACGACGTGGACGCCAAGGCCGACGCGTTCATCGATTTCCTGGCGGAGCGGGTGGTGGGCCGCGAGTACCGGAGCGAGCTGCGGGACCGGCCCTTCCTGGTGCAGAGCTTCGCCGACCTGGAGGAGTTCTTCCGCGCGATCTTCGACTACATGGAAGCACTCGGCAAGGGTGGGGAGGTGTGGAAGACGCACCACCTCGCGACCATTCGGAAAGTGCGCAACCGCCTCAGCAACATTTCCACCCGCTCCAAGGGGTTGGTCACCGACGACGGGGCCGCCAACGATTTGCCCTGGGGCGCGTTCGCCGACCGCAGCGTGCACGTCGTGGACGTGGCGGGTCTCGACCCCCTCGCGCAGGACCTGGTGTTCGCCCGCATCGTGTCCAAGCTTCGGGAGCACCTCGAGCGCCGCGACCTCGGCGTGGATCACGTCGTCGTGTTCGTGGATGAGCTCAACAAGTATGCGCCTGCCGACGGCCCCGAGACCTACGTCCGGAAGATGCTCCTCGATCTCTCCGAGCGGGGCCGGTACCTCGGACTCGTGCTCTTCTCGGCCCAGCAGTTCCGATCCCAGGTGCAGCGCAGAGTGGTCGGCAATGCCGGCACCGGTGTCTACGGCCGCATGGATCCCGACGAGCTCGCTACACCGGGATACGCCACGCTGTCCCCCGCGACCAAGATCAAGCTCGCGACCCTGCCCAAGGGCGAGCTGATGGTGCGGCATCCGCACTTCACCCAGCCGATCTTCGTGAAGTTTCCCCGGCCACCCGTGCTCGGCGGACGCGAAGGCATCGAGAAATTTCCCCCATCGGGGGACGTCCCCTTCCCGGACGCGGTGGTGCGGCGGCTCCGCGCGCTCGATCGGCGGGTGTCGGCCGAAGGCGTGTATGCCGCTATCGAAGGACGCCGCGAGGAAGACGTGCGGCGCGCGCTTTCCGCGACCCGCCGGGAGCGGCCCGCCGACCCGCTGGCCTACTTCATCGCCTGTCTCGGCCGGCGGATCGCGGGTGAGGTCGTCCTGCCGCGCCGCGGGATCCCCGCCGTGCGCCGCGGAGACGACGGCTACGGCGCTTGAGTAAATCCTGATCGCACATGACATTTCCGGGGTGAGACTGGCCCACCTGGCCGATCCCCACCTCGGGATCAGGCAGTATCATCGGCAGACCCCGACCGGCATCAATCAGCGCGAGGCTGACGTTGCCAAGGCCTTCCGGCTGGCCGTGGACGGCGTCATCGCTGCGCGGCCCGACGCGGTCGTCATCGCCGGCGATCTCTTCCATTCCGTCCGTCCCACCAACGCGGCCATCGTCTTCGCCTTCAAGCAGCTGCAGCGCCTGCGCGAGGCGCTGCCCGACGCGCCGCTCATCCTCGTCGCCGGCAACCACGACACCCCGCGCTCCGCGGAGACCGGATCAATCCTCCGGCTGTTCGAGGAGCTGGGCGTGGATGTCGCCGTGGACGAGGTGCGGCGGCTCGAGTATCCGGCGCTCGATCTGTCGGTGCTCGCCGTGCCCCACACCCCGCTCATGGCCGCCGAACGCCCGTCGCTGCGTCCCGAGGGCGATGCCCGGCACCGGGTCCTGGTGCTGCACGGCGAGATCGAGGGCCAACTGCCGACGGAGCGGCACACCGTCGAGTATGGCGGCGCGCTGGTCGGGCTGCGGGAGCTGGGCGTCGAAGCCTGGAGCTACGTCGCGCTCGGTCACTATCACGTCCAGCACGAGATCGCCCCGAACGCGTGGTACTCCGGGTCGCTCGAATACGTCGGCAACAACCTGTGGGGCGAGCTGGTGGACGAGGCGGAGCAGGGCATCCGGGGCAAGGGGTGGCTTCTCGCCGACCTGGAGCGGGGCAGCGTCCATCGCGAGCCGGTCGAGGCGTCCCGGCCCATCATCGACGTGGATCCCGTCCGGGGCGAAGGTCTCGGCGCCGAGGCGATCGACAAGTTGATCGCCGAGCGGCTCCGCGCGATCCCCGGCGGCATCACCGACCGGATCGTCCGGCTCAGGGTATACGACGTGCCTCGCCACATCGCTCGCGAGCTCGATCACGCCGCGATTCGTGCCTACAAGTCCGAGGCGCTGCACCTTCATCTCGACATCCGCCGACCCGAGCTGCATCGCACCGTCGGCATGGGGGCTCCCGGACGGCGCCAGACCCTGCCCGAGCTGGTGCACGACTACCTGAGCCGGCGGCCGCTTCCGGCGGAGCTGGATCGTGAAGCCTTCGTTCGACTCGGCGATGCGCTGGTCGACGGGGTCGAGCGCGACCTGGCGGGCACCTGATGCAGATCCATCGGCTTCACATCCGCAACTTCCGGCAGCACGAAGACACCGAGCTGGAGTTCGGTGCGGGCCTGACCGGCATCATCGGGCCCAACGGAGCGGGCAAGACCACGATTCTCGAGGCCATCGCCTGGGCGATGTACGGCATGCCGGCGGCGCGCGGCAGCCGCGACACCATTCGCCGTCGAGGCGCGGGGCCGCGGGAGCGGGTCGAAGTGGAGATGGATTTCACGCTGGGTTTCCATCAGTACCGCGTGGTGCGCTCGCTCAACTCGGCCCAGCTCTATCAGGATGGCGACGCTGCGCCGGTGGCCAACAGCCTCGGCTCGGTCACCGAGCGCGTCACCCGTCTGCTGGGCATGACCCGCGAGGAGTTCTTCAACACCTATTTCACGGGCCAGAAGGAGCTCGCGGTGATGGCCGCGATGACGGCCCCCGAGCGGGCCCAGTTCCTCTCCCGCGTCCTCGGTTACGATCGCATCCGCGCCGCCCAGGAACGGCTCAAGGAGCGGCGCTCCGCGCTGCGCGCCAGGCTCGATGCGCTGCGCGCCAGCCTTGGCGATCCGGGCGAGCTCGACCGGGGTGAGACGCTGGCCAAGGCTCGGGTCGCCGCGGCGGCCGCTGCCGTGGCGGCCGCCGGCGGAGTGTGGGAGGGCGTGGAGCGTCGGCTGAGCGAGCTGCGGCCCCGCGCCGAGCATTTCCAGCAGCTCCGGGATGCCGCGCTCAGCCTGGAGGCCGAGCTGCGGGTGGCGGAACACGAGGCGGCCGCCGTGGCCACGCGACTGATCAAGCTCGAGGCGGAGGCCGCGGAAGCGGCGACCGCCGGGAAGCGGCTCGCGCAGGTCGCGCGCAAGCTGGAGGCAATGCCTCCACTCAAGACCGAGCTGGAGGCGCTCGAGCGGTTGGCCGAGGCGCACACCCGCCGCCAGGCGGTGATGGCTCAGGTGGCCGACGTCCGCACCCACCTGGGCTCCGTGGACGACCGCATCGCCCGCCTCCCGGCGCCGGAGGCGGTGGAGGCAGCGCGCGTGCGGGCCGACGAACTGCGCGCCTCGCTCACCGTGGTGACCCTCGAGGCGGAGAACGCGCGGACCGCATGGGTGCGCGATGCCCAGGACGCGCGCACCAAGCGTCAGGGACTCGCCGACCAGTATCAGGACCTCCGCGATCAGCGGCAGCGGCTGGTCAAAGCCGGGCCCGAAGGCGACTGTCCGACATGCACCAAGCCTCTGGGCAAGGGATACGAGAACGTCCTCGGACTGCTCGATCGGCAGATGGAAGAGCTGGTCACCAACGGCAACTTCTACAAGCAGCGGATCGAGCAGCTCCAGCAGGAGCCTCCGGAGCTCGCCGAGGTGGATCGACTTCGGGGGCAGGTGGAGCGAGAGCTGTCCGAGTCCACCACCGCGCTGGGGCGGCTGGAAGCGCAGGCCCAGGAAGCCGCGCCGCTCGGCCGGGAGCGGGTCCGATTGGCCGACCGGGTGGCCCAGCTGGAGAAGGATTTGGGTGAAGCCCCCGCGCCGTACGACGAGCGTCGCCACCGCCGCGTCGAACGCGACATCCGGGCGCTGGAGCCGCTGGCGCTCGAAGCGGAGCGGCTCCGCGTGGTGGGCGATCGGGCCGCCGTGGTCCGCAGCGAGATCGAAGCGGTCAGGAACGAAGGTGCCGCCGCGCTGGACAAGGTCACGGGGGTGCAGGCTCGCATCGCCGAGCTGGGATACAGCGAGGCCGCCCACCACGCCGCCCGTGACGCCGCCGCGGCCGCCGGCAAGGAGCGGCACGAGACCGAGCTCGCCCTGGCGCGCGCCAAAGGCGAGAGCAGCGCCGCGGCCGAGGCGGTCCAGGTCGCCGAGCGGCGACGGCAGGAGTGGACCGCGCGGGAGCAGGAATCCACGGCGGCGGCCCGCGAGCTGGCGTTGCACACCGAGCTGGATCGGGCGTTGACGGATCTTCGCGGAGAGCTCAACGCCACGCTGCGTCCCGATCTCTCGGACCTCGCCTCCGCCTTCCTCCGCGATCTCACCAATGGACGCTACGCCGAGCTGGAGCTCAACGAGGACTACGGCGCGATCCTGATCGACGACGGCGAGCCCAAGTCGGTTCTCTCCGGCGGCGAGGAGGACATCGCCAATCTCGCGCTCCGTCTCGCCATCAGTCAGATGATCGCGGAGCGGGCCGGCCAGCCGCTCTCGCTCCTGGTCCTCGACGAGATCTTCGGCTCGCTCGACGAGGATCGCCGGTCCGCGGTCGTGGACCTGCTCCGCAGTCTCGCGGATCGCTTCCCCCAGGTCATCCTGATCACCCACATCGACTCGGTGCGTGACGGCTTCGACCGGGTCATCCGGGTCGGCGTCGACGTCGCGAGCGGCGTCGCCACCGCGCGCGACGAGCCGGTAGCGGGACACGATGTGGCGGCCTGACCGAAGCGCCCGGGGCCCCGACCGTCCCACCCATCGGGACATCGATGCCCTCAACCGGGTGTTCGCCGAATCGTTCACCGACCGCTACAGCCGCGACGGACTGGTCGGCGTCCGGGTGCCGCAGCTGAATCCCCAGGTGTGGCGGTATGCGATCGAGGACGCCGGAGACGGCGCGATGGTGTGGCGCGACGCCGAGGGGCACCTGGTCGCCTTCAACATGGTGCACCGCTCCGGCACGGAGGGATGGATGGGTCCACTGGCCGTGCGTCCGGATCGCCAGGGCGAAGGTCTCGGATCCCTCATGGTGCGGACCGGCATCGACTGGCTGCGCAGTCAGGGCGCCACGACCATCGGCCTGGAGACCATGCCCCGGACGGTGGACAACATCGGGTTCTACAGCCGGATCGGCCTGGTCCCGGGCCATCTCACGGTGACCCTGGTGCGCGACGTACCCCGGCGAGCGAGCGCTACATCCGATGCCCGTGCGGCCCAGGGCGGCGCGAGTGAGGAGGTGCTGACGGCGTGCCGCCGGCTGGCGGACGCGCTCCTCCCCGGCGTGGACTTCACCCGGGAGATCGCCCTGACTCGCGAGCTGGCGATCGGCGACATCACCCCCGTCCGGGAGGGCGGCGAGACGGTCGCATTCGCCTTGTGGCATTCCACGCCGCTTGCCGCCGGGCGGCCCAAGGACGAACTCCGGGTGCTCAAGCTCGTCGCGCGCGACGCGGGAGCGCTCGACCGCCTGCTGGATGTGCTGCCGGAGGTCGCGTCGCGCGAACGTGTCGCGCGGATCGCGGTCCGGTGCCAGAGCGAATTCCCGGCGGCGTATCTGCGGCTGATCGAACGGGGTTACCGGGTCCATTGGACCGATCTTCGAATGACGCTGCACGGGTTCGGGCAGCCGGTACTGCGGGAAGGGATCGTGATGTCGAATTGGGAGATCTGAGGGCAGGCAAAGCAATCGCCATCGACCCTCACGCTGCTGTTGCAAGAAATCTTCACACGTCCTTCCTGCTCTCCACGCATGGTCCGGACCACATTGCCCCATCGAGAGTGCCGAACCACGTCGAGCACGAGCTGCCGCCGGCCCTCGAGGCAGTTATCCATGGGGGGGACCCCTTGCGCACTCGGTCGCTCAACGTTCTTGCCGCACTCCTGACGACAGCCGGTTGCCGAGGTGAGCCGACATCACCGCATGGGCCCGACGCTGCTTGGTCGCCCGAAGTGGCGGTGACGGGCGCCGCGACTGACTCGGTCATCCTGATCGTCGCCGGTGACATGCACTCCAACTGTACCAATCCTGCCAATAAGGCGAAGGCCACAGCTGCAATCGTGGCACAGTACCCGCTGGCTCTGGTTGTTCCCCTGGGGGACAACGCCGGCCAGTCGGGCACGGTGGCCGAGTACGCCTGCTACAACGGAACCTGGGGAGCATTCCTGAGCCGCACGTACCCCGCGATCGGCAATCACGAGCTGAACTCGGACTCAGCCGCCACAGCCTACTATGACTACTTCAATGGCGTGGGCGCGGACTCCGGAAGGGCTGGCAAGCGCGGCCGCGGCTACTACACGCTGGACTACGGCGGGTGGCGCATCTTCGTCGCCAACAACTATAGAAATGTCGATGACCAGACGGCGTGGATGACCCGGGAGTTGGCCGCCGCCCCTCGGCGGTGCACCATGGCGATCTGGCACCGGCCGCTCTTCACCAGCAGCGCCGTGCCGGCGAACGTGCAGGCACCCGGGAAGCTACCGCGCTGGTGGAAGGTGATGTACGACGGCGGGGCGGATCTGGTCATTCACGGCCACGTCCACAGTTACGAACGGTTCGCCGAATTGAAACCGGATGGGGTGGTCGATACTGCGCGGGGCATCCGTGAATTCGTGGTGGGTACAGGTGGATCGGGTCTGTTCGAAATCGGCGCAGTTCCGCGGCCGGGGAGCCAGAAGCGCATCAAGGCGCATGGAGTGCTGAAGCTCACCCTCTGGGCCAACCGGTATAAGTGGCAGTTCCTCGACGTGAATGGATCGGTGCTGGATCGGGGCAACGACAGGTGTCATTAGTCTCGAGGGTCCTAGCCGCCTTCGGCTCGGCGACGAGGGTCCACACGGTTCACCAGGAGCTCCTCCACGGTCTCGAGCAAGCGGGATGGGAGAAAAGGCTTGCGGAGCAACGGTACCGACGGGTCGTATAAATGGTTGGCTTCCAGGTGCGCCCGCGGGTAGCCGGAGATGAACAGCAGTCGCAGGTCGGGGCAATGTTCCCGCATCCAGAGCGCAACCTCGCGCCCTCCGAGAATCGGCATCACCAGATCGCAGATGACCAGGTCCACGCTCTGCGCCTCAGTCTCCAATGTTCCCACCGCGGCAGCGCCATGGCTCGCCTGCAGCACCCGGTACCCCGCTTCGCCGAGCGTCCGCGCCACCAGCGCCCGCACGATGTCTTCATCGTCCACTACCAGGATGGTACCGTGCAAGGAAGTCATGTGTGCCGGGAACAGGGATGGCTTGCTGGCGGAACAACGTTCCTAACTATCCGAATGGCGCGCTCTCGACTGTGACACGGGTCACCTGACGCGACGGGTCTCGATGACCTGCTGATACACGCCGAGGGTTCGGCTCACACTCTGGGCCAACGTGAAGTCTCGTTCGTACCGGGCTCTCCCCGCGCTACCCATCCGGGCGCGAACTCCCGGGTCCACCAGCAGTTGTCGAATTCGGTCCGAGACCGCCCCGACGTCGCCCCGCCCGACCAGGTAGCCGTTCTCTCCGTCCCGCACCGATTCACTCACCCCGCCGACCGACGACGCCACGACGGGAAGTCCGGCGCGCATCGACTCCAGGATGCTGAGGGGGAATCCCTCCCAGTTGGTGATCAACAGACTGATCTGGGATCGGCTCAGCAGCTGGTCCACGTCTTTCCGCTGGCCGAGAAAGTGGACCCGATCGGCGAGGCCGAGGGAGGTGGCGAGCGCCTGCGTCTCTTCCATCAGCGGGCCGTCGCCGACCAGGTCCACTTCCCAGGGCAGGTCGCGCAGGGCCGCGAGCGCCCGAAGCAGTGTCGGGTGGTCCTTCTGGGGACCGTACCGCGCGATCATGACCATGCGGGCCGGCGTCCCCGTGGGGTCGGCGCGGAGCGACGGCGCGACGTCCGGCATGCCGTTGTGCACCGTGACGATCCGCTCCGGCGGTGCGATGCGGGCCGCGAGGCCAAGCTGCCGGTCGTACTCGGAGACCGTGATGATCGCGCTGGCGAGCGGACCCACCAGTCGTTCGACCTGTCGGTAGAGCGCCGCCGAGCCTGGCGAGACCCCCGGCGTGAATGCCCAACCATGGGCCGTGAAGACGACCGGCACCCGAAGCGAGCGTCCCGCGATACGACCGAGGATGCCGGCCTTGGAGGAGTGAGCGGCGATGATCTCGGGCCGGAACTTCCGGAGCGCGGCGCGGACCTCGGCCAGCGCGCGAATATCCCGTACGGGATGGATCGGCACGGCGAGATGTCGGAGCACCGCGACCGGGATGCCAAGCGCGCGGAGGTCGTCGATGAAGGGTCCGCTTCCGCTGGTGATGACCGACGGCTCATGCCCTTGCGCGACGGCGGCTGCGGCGAGATCCCGGACATGGATCTGGGCGCCACCGATGGGCGAGGCGGTCGTCACGATGTAACCGATCCTCAAGAGCGGCTGCCCTCCGAGCGGCGGGTGAGGTGATGAGACAGTCTGCATCCGGCACGAGAAGCGCACGGCGCCCGCGTGGCGGCGAGCCCTGGGGTGACCGTGTATCTGCTGAGCGGGATGATGGTTCGGCCGCGAGAAGTATATCGCGGGACACGCGGTCGCGCGCCTGGGGACGATGCAGAGCGATAGGGGGTGGAAAATCAGGCTGTCAACTCATGATCTACTGTATGAAAAACGTACAATATTTTGTTACAATTCGCAGTATTGCAGAATCCCAACTTGCCATTCTATAACAGTTTACAAATGCGATAGTGTAACGCTCTCACAACAGCGTCGAACTATTGCTATTGAGCAATTGCGCCGAATGCCCTAGATAGTCCCAACCCAAGGGCGGTCGTGGAAGACGGGATGGTTGGGCTCCGCGTGGTACCACCGCAAGGATCCACCGAAAAATGACGTACACTTACAAGCTTGCGCGCAGATTGGCCATCTCGCGACACGTGGGCATGGTCCACGTGCTTGCTCTGCTCGCGGCTTGCGCGGGCGAGACCACGGCTCCCGATTCATCCGGCAATGCCACGACCACCCCTGTTGCTCCGGCCGGCCCTGTGGGCTTCCGCGTGCTCCCGGGGACGGTCACCGTCGAGACCCAACAGAAGATCCGCTTCCGGGGCGAGATCCGGACCCTCCGGGGTGAAGTCTATTCCCCCAGGCTGACCTGGGAGTCGAGCGGCGGGGTCATCGATTCCGCCGGCAACTTCTCGGCCGAGGCGGAGGGGACGTACCGCGTGATAGGCCGCGGTGACGGCCGGGGCCGCGAGCTGACTCAGCGCCCGGACACCTCCGTCGTCCTGGTCGTCAGGCCGCGGCCCGGGTTGGTCGAGGTCCGCGTGACGCCGCGAGAGCCGCAGCTCACCCCCGGACAGACCCTGGCATTCTCCGTGATCGGTCGCCTCGCCAACGGCAAAGAAGCTCCCATCGGCGTCGTCTGGACCGCCACCGGCGGGAGCATCGATCCGGCGGGCGTCTACCATGCCGGGAGCACGCCGGGCAACTTCTCCGTTATCGCCTCGAACACGGGCCGGACGGTCGCCGACACGGTGGATGTCCGAATCGTCCAGTCCACGGATACGTTGCCGACCCCGACCTCCGACCCCTGACCCGACGCCGGATCCCGACCCCGGACCCGACGCCTGATCCAGCTCCCGAGCCTACACCGGTTGTGGATCGGGTTGTGCTCAAGCCGGCGACCGTGTTCCTCGCGACTCTGGCGACCCATCAGTTCGCCGCGTTCGGTCGTACCGGCACCGGCGACAGCGTCTCGGTGGACGTCACCTTCCGCGCTACCGGTGGGACCATCACTCCTTCAGGGCTCTACACCGCCGGCGCGACCGCGGGCACCTACAAGGTGATCGCGACCTCGAGCGCGCTCGCGGACACGGCCGTGGTCACCCTCGCCAGCACCGCGGGCGGCGGCACCCCGACGGAGCCCGCTCCGTCTCCCACGCCGAGCGGCACTGGCATTCCCCATGGGCATCTTCGGTCTGCTCAGCTCGGGCGTCGACGCCCGCGTCCTTCAGCATGGCGGTGGACGGTTACAGCCCCAGCAACGTCGTGAGCCGTATCGCCGACGCGCGCCGCATGAAGATCCGTCTCTTCCTGAACATGACCGGCGGCCATCATCGGAATTACATGACCGATGGCGTGTTCGACATGGCGAAGTGGCGGGCGAAGATGGACAGCTACAACACCCCGACCATTCGCACTGCCATCGCCGGGGCCGTGGCCGACGGCACCATCATCGGCAACTCCGTGATGGACGAGCCGGCAAACGTCTCCTTGTCGAACAGCTGGGGTCCCGCCGGCACCATGACCAAGGCGCGGGTGGACGATATGTGCCGCTATGTGAAGAACATGTTCCCGACCCTCCCGGTGGGCGTGCTCCACGACCATCGCATCTTCGAGCCGGAGAAGGGCTACCAGAGCTGCGAGTTCCTCGTCTCGCAGTACCGGCTGTCCAAGGGTGGGGTCCAGGAGTTCCGTGACGGCGGCCTGGCCTGGGCCAAGCGGAACAACATGTCGATCATCTTCAGCCTGAACATTCTCCACGGCGGGGACCCGGGGACCACGTGCATGAAGTTCGGTGACGATCCGCAGGGCACTCTCTGTCCGATGTCGCCGCAGCAGCTCCGTGACTGGGGCACCATGCTGGGCCGGGCCGGTTGCGCGCTCATGATGTGGAAATACGAGGACCTCTACATCCAGCAGTCCGGAATTCAGGTGGCGCTGCGCGATGTCGCGGCCGCGCTCGCCGCGGTGCCGCGCAGGCCCTGTACGCGCACCTAGATTCACCGCAGTCAGACACACCACGCAGCCGCCCGAGGCTTATATACTTCGGGCGGCTGCGTCGTTTGTGGGGTACGAGTGCCGGCCCCGGCTCACCTACCTTGTTGTGCGACCACGACATGCCACGCATGCCCTGGTCGAGCCGCTTCCGGTCCCATGCCTCCAAGCATCAGCCCTGTAACGAGTTACCACCACAGCCCCGGCGCCGATTTGCTGCCAGCCATGGCCTGAAACGTGCGCTTCGGGGAATTGTTGACCGCTGCTCATCGCCCAAGGATTGCCCGCATGCATTTCCGCCGAACCGCCGTGTGGTTTACGACGCTCGCCGTCGCCGCCGGCTCGCTCACCTGCAAGAGTGACCTCAGCGACCCCGATCCCCAGCCCGCCGCACTGGTGAAGAGCGCCGGCGACGAGCAGGTCGGCCTGGTCAATGAGCCCCTTCCCGATTCTCTGGCCGTCACGGTCCAGGACGCGCAGGGTCAGCCTTTGCCGGGGGTCGCGGTGCACTGGGCGGTCACCGGGGGCGGGAGCGTCAGCAGGTCGCAGGTCGTCAGTGGCGCCGACGGCAGGGCCGCCGTCGTCCGCCGGCTCGGTGACGTCGTCGGCGTCGCCACCACGACCGCCACGGTGGACGAGCTCTCGCCCGTGGGCTTCACCAGCACGGCCCAGGCGGGCGCGGTCTCGAATCTGAGCGTCGCCACGCAGCCATCGGACGCCGCGGTCACCGGGGTGCCTTTGGCTCGGCAGCCGGTGATCCAGGCTGAGGACGGCACCGGGCAGCCGGCGGGTGCCGGTGTCGCGGTTGCGGTGTCGGTGGACGGAGCCACGCTCTCGGGCGATACCGAGATCGAGACCGACGAGACCGGCGTCGCCCGCTTTACCGACCTGGTCCTGACCGGTGCGGAGGGCAGCTACACGCTCACCTTCTCGGCGAGCGGGTTCGTCTCGGCGCAGTCATCGCCCGTCGCCCTCGCCGCGGAGCCGGTCGAGACCGACCGCCTGGCCATCGCTACCCAGCCCTCTGCTGATGCGGAGAACGGCGTCGCCTTCGCCCAGCAGCCGGCGGTGCGTGCGGAGAACGCCAATGGCGATCCGCTCGGTGCCGGAATCGACGTCACCGCGTCGGCCACCGGCGCCACGTTGTCGGGCACTGTCACGGTTGCGACCGATGCGGGCGGCGTGGCGACCTTCACCGATCTCGCCCTCACCGGGCCGTCCGGGAGCTATGCCCTGACCTTCTCGGCCGCGGACTTCGCCAGCGTCGAGTCGGACGCCGTCACGCTCCAGACCACGGCGACCGAAACCGGACAGTGGACCGCGCCCGCGGCCTGGCCCATCGTCGCCATCCACACCATGCTGCTCCCGGACGGCCGGGTGCTGGCCATCAACCGGATCCAGACGCCGCAGGTCTGGGATCCCGCGACCGGCAACTTCAAACCGATCGCCTCGCCGGCCAATCTGTTCTGCGCCGGACACGCGTTGCTTCCCGATGGTCGAGTCTTCCTCGCCGGTGGGCACATCGACGACAATCAGGGCCTGCCGAACATCACGACGTTCTCGGCGACCACCGATGCCTTTACCTCGCTGCCGCCGATGTCGCGGGGCCGCTGGTACCCGACGACCACGGTGCTCGCGAATGGCGACGTGGTCATTCTCGCCGGGAAAGACGAGGCCATGACCGAGGTGCCCGTGCCCGATCTCTGGAGCAACGGGACACTGCGCCAGCTGACCGGCGCCAGCTTTGCCTTGCCCTATTACCCCCGGGCCTTCGTGGCCCCGGACGGTCGCGTCTATGTGGCCGGGCCGGCCAAGAACACCCGCTTCCTCACGACCACCGGCAACGGCTCCTGGAACAATGGTCCGGCGCGGGTGGGGCCCAGCCGGGAGTACGGCTCCGCGGTCATGTATGACGACGGCAAGATTCTCTATGCGGGCGGCAATCGCACCACCAATACGGCCGAAGTCATCGACCTCGACCAGGCCTCGCCCAGCTGGAGCTTCACCGCCTCCATGGCTCATGCCCGGCGCCATCTGAACCTCACGGTCCTTCCCAATGGCGAGGTGCTCGCCACCAGCGGTGTCGGGGGCACCACATTCAACGACGTGACGCAGGGAGTGCACCCCGCCGAGATGTGGAACCCCGAAACCGGCCAGTGGAGGACGATGGCGAGCAGCGCTATCACGCGCGGCTACCACTCCAGTTCGCTCTTGCTCCCCGACGGCCGGGTGCTCCACGCCGGCAGCGGCGAGGGGGCCGGCGCCCCCGATCAGAAGAACGCCGAGATCTTCTCGCCTCCCTACCTCCTCCGAGGCCCGCGGCCGGTGGTTTCCAGCGCCCCCGCGGACGTTGCCTACGGCGCGCAGTTCCGGGTTCTCACGCCGCAGGCGGGCACCATCGCCAAGGTGAGCCTGATCCGACTGGGGGCCGTAACCCACGCGTTCGATGAGAATCAGCGCTTCCAGTGGCTGACGTTCACCGCCGATGCGACCGGCCTCACCGTCACCGCGCCCAGCTCCGCCAACCGCGCCCCTCCGGGCCACTACATGGTGTTCATCCTCAACGGGTCGGATGTGCCCTCGGTCGGTCACATCATCCGGATCCACTAGCGCCCGTTCGCGGGCAGAGGTGCGTTGTGTCGTCTGAGGCCTCCCGCCGTACCGCTCGTGCCACCGCGTGCCTCTGGGCCGCGGCGGCGCTCACCACCGTGGCCTGCACCGGTGAGCACGGCGATGTCGGTCCCAGGGTGGGTGAGCCGCTGCCCGGGGATGTGGAGGTGGGAGCGGATGCGCCGGTAGACCTCTCCTACGTGTGCGGCAATCGCTTTCTGGTCACCAACGCGCACAGCTATGCGATCAGCGTAGCCTACCGCGTTTCGGGGAGCGGCGAGGAGGGCGTGGTGGAGGTGGCGGCGGCGCCGCCCGACGACCCGGCCATCAGTGAGGGGATGATCGAGGCTCGCTCCAACGGGACGGTGCAGATTTTCCTCCGCGGCGAGCCGATCGTCGCGCGGGCGAACGAGGCGGTGCCCTGCACTCCCGCCCCGGCCACGGCCGCGCTCGTGGCGGCCTCCGCCGACGGCGGCGAGTGGTCCGCTCCCTTCACCTGGCCCATCGTGGGCGTCCACACGGTGCTGCTGCCCACGGGTCGGGTCCTCGCAATCGGCCGCTCGGGCACGCCGCAGGTGTGGAATCCGGCGACCGGCGCCTTTGCCCCGGTCGCCGCCCCGGTCAATCTGTTCTGCTCCGGTCACGCGCTCCTGCCCGACGGCCGCGTCATCGTCGCCGGCGGCCACATCAGCGACAATCACGGACTTCCCAACATCACTTTCTTCTCGCCCGCCACGAGTACCTGGACGTCGGGCCCCACGATGGCTCGCGGACGGTGGTATCCGACCGCGACCGTCATGGGGAACGGGGATGTGGCGATCCTCGCCGGGCGGGATCAGGCGGGCGTCGTGGTGTCGGTCCCCGAGGTGTGGACCAGCGGCTCGGTTCGCCAGCTCACCAACGCCCCGCGCTCACTGCCGTACTACCCCCGCTCGTTCCTCGCGCCGGATGGCCGGCTCTACGTTGCCGGATCCACTCGTCCCACCCGGTTCCTCTCCCTCTCCGGCGCCGGCGCCTGGACCAAGGGACCGACTCGCCTCTTCGGCGCCCGGGAATACGGCTCGGCCGTGATGTACGAGGCGGGGAAGATCCTCTATGCCGGCGGGTCTCGCACCACGAACACGGCCGAGGTCGTGGACCTGAACGCCGCCTCTCCGGTCTGGAAATGGACCGGCTCCATGGCCTTCGCTCGGCGACACCTCAACCTCACGGTGCTCCCGAATGGCGAGGTGCTGGCGACGGGCGGCGTGGGCGGCACCGCATTCAACGATCTGGCCTCGCCCGTGCGCGCGGCCGAGATCTGGAGCCCGGCGGCGGGGCAGTGGACCACCCTCTCGAGCAGTGCCATCACCCGCGGGTACCACGCGACATCGCTGCTGCTCCCTGACGGTCGGGTCCTTCACGCGGGCAGCGGAGACGGGGCCGGCGCGCCGAACCAGCGGAACGCCGAGCTGTTCAGCCCGCCGTATCTGTTCCGAGGCGATCGTCCCGTGGTCAGTGAGGCCCCGACCGAGATCCGGTACGGCAACACCTTTCGACTCGGAATGCCGCAGCCCGGCGCCGTCGTCAAGGTCAGCCTGATCCGCCTGGGTGCCGTGACCCATGCCTTCGATGAGAACCAGCGGTTCCAGTGGCTCGCGTTCACGTCGGATGGGACCGGTCTTACCGTTACGGCCCCAGGCTCCCGGAACGTGGCCCCTCCGGGGCATTACATGGTATTCGTCCTGAATGCGGCCGGAGTGCCGTCGCTGGGCCGGATTCTCAAAATCTCTTAACGCCACGGGGCAGGCCCATTGCACGGGCCGATCCGCCCTGTGTCGACCCTGCGCCACACTTCTTGCGGCGAGCGGACATTCCCGCTCGCCGTTTGGTTTCCCACCCGTCGGGTCACCCGTCACATGCCCATCGCGCATACGGGATGGGGCCTTGGGGTGACCTAGGGATCTGTCTGTGGTAGATTGCGTTGCGAGGTTTGGAGGTGGTGGAGGACTGGCCCCCGACCTCGATCCCGGAAGGGCATGGATTGTGCAAACCATGGCCCGGAAATGCCATGCAGTACTTGGCACAACACCCCAACTTGGCTCCACGAGGTCTATGCGCACCCTGGTCTGGCTTCCCCTCCTCGCGCTCGTCGTCCTGTCCATGCCCGTGTCGGCTCAGGAGTCGCGGTCTTCGACCGACCAGTCGGTGCTGGCCCCGGGTGACTCGGTGCGAATCGTGGTCTGGCGCAAGCCCGAGTTCAGTGGCGATTTCGTGGTCGCGCCGAACGGCTCGATCACCCACCCGCTGTATCGCTCGGTCCAGGTTGGCGGCATTCCCTTCGCCACGGCCGAGGCGAACGTCCGCCGCTTCCTCGCTCGGTTCGAGGAAAACCCGGAGTTCGTGATGGAGCCGCTGGTTCGGGTGGCGGTCTCCGGCGAAGTGGAGCGTCCCCAGGTGTTCGCGGTCCGGCCGGAAACCACCATCGGTGAGGCCGTGGCCCGGGCCGGCGGCTCGAAGGACGTCGGGGCTCCCAATCGCATTCGAGTGCTCCGCCTCGATCCGGCCGGCCAGCAGCAGCTCCTGCTCGTGGACCTGACCGATCCGAGCGGCGTCACCAGCCGGTTGCCGGTCAAATCGGGCGACCAGATCGTGATTGACCGGAAGAAGTCGTTCGTCAAAGACATCTTGTTGCCGACACTCGGCGTGATCGGGTCGATTGCGTCGCTCGGCCTTCTCATAGACCGCGTCAGCAGAAACAACTAATGCCCATGCGTCCCCAGCCCCCCCACGATCGCCTGCTGCCGGGCAGCTACGAGCCGCCGATGCGGCACGTGGAGACCGGCGACACGGCCGGTGCGATCTCGTTCCGTCAGGCGCTCAACGTGGTGCGCCGCCGCATGCAGCTCATCCTGGCCGTCACGGCCTGCGGCGCGGCGCTCGGACTGTTTCTCGCCTCGCGCGAGCCGACCACGTACAAGGCGTCCGCGATGTTGCGGATGGCGGGCGAGCGGGCGACGCTGACGGGGACCGAGGAGGCGTCACCGACGCTCGGCCGGTCGGCCGACCCGATGCTCTCGATCATCGAGCTGGTCCGGAGCCGGACCGTCGCCGGGGTAGTGGTGGACAGCCTGGGACTTCAGCTGGTCAGCCAGACTCCCGAGTTCTCGGTCGAGGATCTTTCGCGCGTGCAAGTCGATCCGCGCGCGGCCGGCGACTCGATTCAGCTCGTGTTCCGCGATAACGGCGTGAACGCGCGGCGGGGCGAGCGCGCGGTGAATGCCGCCTACGGCCAGCTGGTCAACCTCGGGGTCGTCCAGTTCGTGGCGCGCTCGCGCCCGGCGGTCGAGTCGGTGCTGCTGGGGATTCGCTCGCGTGAATCGGCCATCGATGCGCTCGTGGTCGGCCTGCTGGTGTCGCGCCGCGAGGGCACTGACGTCATCGACGTCGGGTTCGTGGCGGAGGATCCGCGGACCGCGCAGCGGATCGTGAACAGCACCGTGCAGGCGTTCCAGACTTTCAACGTACAATCGGCCCGGGAGCGTTCGCGCAGGCGGGCGGACTTCCTCACCACCCAGCTGGCCTCCAACGACAGCGTGCTGGAGAAGGCCCAGGGCGAGCTGGCGTCGTTCCGGAGCCGGCAGCAGGCCGCCAGCATGGGGACCATGCTGCAGCAGCAGCAGTCGTCCATGCTCACGCTCGAGACCCAGCGCGAGCAGCTGGGTGCCGATCGTGAGACGTTCGCCGCGCTGCAGGAGCGGCTCAAGGGCAGCGACGACAGCTCCCGCGAGGACGCCCTGCGCGCGCTCGCCACGTCGCCCGCGATGGCCGACAACCCGAACATCGGCGGGCTGTACACCCAGCTGCTCAAGTACCAGATGCGCATCGATTCGATGACGACCGGCCCGTGGAAGGCGTCGGCGACCAATCCCGACCTGATCCAGGCCCGGGCGCTGACGCGCAGCACCCAGGATCAGCTGGTCCAGGCGGTGCGCAGCCACGTCGGGGCGCTGGATGCCCGGATGAAGTCGCTCGACAACCTGGCCCGGCGCCAGGGAGCCTCCATCTCGATCCTGCCGGCCATGGCGGAAGAGGAGATGCGGCTCAACCGCCGCGTGGATGCCTTCGCCAACATGGCCGACGGCCTCCGGGGGGAGCTGCAGAAGGCCCGCATGGCCGAGGCGGTCGAGGCTGGTGACATCGAAGTCGTGGCCATGGCGCCACTGCCTTCGACGCCGCTGATCAGCAGCGCCGCGCTCAAGGTGATCCTCGGTCTGCTCCTGGGCCTCGCGCTCGGGATGATCATCGCCTACATCCTCGAGGCGCTCAATACGTCGGTCCGCCGTCCCGAAGATCTCGAGGCCGTCCTGCACGTCCCCGGTCTCGCTGTGATTCCGCGCATCACCGCCGGTTCCGGCAGCGCGCAGTCGCACTTCCGCCGCCTGCTGGGCTCCGGCAAGTCGTCGAAGCCGGCGGTGGGCTCGCCGCTCGCCGGCAACCAGACCTTCTCGATCGGCATCGAGGCGTTCCGGAACCTGCGCACGGGGCTGATCTGGTCTGACGGCGGGGAAGCGCTCCGCACCCTGGTGGTCACGAGCGCCGCGCCGGGTGAGGGCAAGACCCTCACCGCTGCGAATCTGGCCGTGACGCTAGCGTACGACGGGCTTCGCGTGCTGCTGGTGGACTGCGACATCCGACGGCCCCGGATTCACGGGCTGTTCCAGCTTCCCCGCGCCCCGGGGCTGATGGAGCTGCTCAAGGCCTCCAGCGATCCCGACACGCCCACGCCGCGCGCGATCCGGGAGACCCCGGTGGCCCGACTCTCCGTGCTCACCTGCGGCGCGCTGCCGGTGAATGCCTCCAATCTGCTGAGCGGCACCCGCATGCGCGTGCTGCTGGCGGAGCTCCAGGAGCAGTTCGACATCATCGTGCTCGACACGCCGCCGGTGCTCGCCACCGCGGACGCGAGCATCGTGGCGTCCCTCACCGACGGCGTGCTACTCGTCGTCCGGGCGGGACACACCGATAAGAATGCCGCACAGCGGGCGTACCAGCAGCTCGCCAACGTCGGGGCTCGCGTCGTCGGCACGGTGCTGAACGACCCGGGCGGGGAGGTCGCCAAGGAGGGTGACTACTACTACCCGTACGACTATGCCGCGCAGGAACAGTGACACCCATGGGTGATCGCTAGCGGCCAGGCACGCGTCACAGATCCAGTCGGACAGTTACAGATGCGCCCGGCGGCCGGATGGCGTGAATTCGTTGCCGCGCGGGCGCGGCGTGTGCAGACTGCTCACCCCGCCTTGCGGGTTTTCTGACGCTCACGGAGGGATGTCACACCAGGATGTCGACTTCTATCGCTTCCCGCGCGCCCCGTGTGGCCACGCCGGCCGCCGCCGCGCAGCGGATGAACATCGTCATCGTCGGTCACGTCGACCACGGCAAGAGCACGGTCATCGGCCGGCTGCTCGCGGACACCCACTCGCTGCCCGACGGCAAGCTCGAGCAGGTGCGGGCCAACTGCGAGCTCAACTCCAAGCCGTTCGAGTACGCCTTCCTGCTCGACGCGCTCAAGGATGAGCAGGCCCAGGGCATCACCATCGATGCCGCCCGGGTCTTCTTCAAGAGCGACCTCCGCCACTACCTGATCCTCGACGCCCCCGGGCACATCGAGTTCCTCAAGAACATGATCACCGGGGCGGCCCGCGCCGAGGCCGCGCTGCTGGTCATCGACGCCGCCGAAGGCGTGCAGGAGAACTCGCGCCGCCACGGCTACATGATGTCGTTGCTGGGCATCCGGCAGCTCGCCGTGGTGGTGAACAAGATGGACCTGGTGAACTGGGACCGGGGCGTGTTCGACGGGATCGTGAAGGAGTATGGCGCCTTCCTCGACCAGGTGGGCATCAAGCCGTCCTGCTTCATCCCCGTCTCCGCGCGCGGCGGCGACAATATCGCCGGCCGGTCGCCCAACCTGCCGTGGTACCAGGGCCCCACCGTGCTGAACGCGCTCGACCAGTTCCGCAACGAGCCGGCCCCGACCGAGCGGGCGTTCCGCATGCCGGTCCAGGACGTCTACAAGTTCACCAAGCAGGGCGACGACCGCCGCATCGTGTGCGGTACCATCGATTCGGGAAGGGTCAACGTCGGCGACACGGTGATCTTCTACCCCTCGGGCAAGAAGAGCCGGGTCAAGAGCATCGAGGCGTTCAATCGGCCGGTCCAGGGAACGGCGGAAGCCGGCTGGGCCGTCGGCTTCACCCTGCAGGAGCAGATCTACATCACCCGCGGCGAGATGGCCGCGCTGGAGACGGAGACACGGCCCCAGGTCACCACCCGGTTGCGCGTCAGTCTCTTCTGGCTCGGCAAAGAGCCGATGGTGAAGCGGAAAGAGTACATGCTCAAGCTGGGCACGGCGCGGGTGACCTGCCGGGTGGAAGAGGTGCTTCGGGTGATGGACGCCTCGACTCTCGATACCGCCGAGCAGCGCAACGCCGTCCAGCGCCACGACGTAGCCGAATGCGTGCTCCGGCTGGACCGGGCCATCGCGTGCGACCTCGCCGAGGACGTCGCCTCGACCAGCCGTTTCGTGATCGTCGACGACTACGAGATCCGCGGCGGCGGCATCGTCCGCGAGGCGATGACCGACCGGCAGACCACGGTGCGCGACCAGGTGCTCCTCCGCAACTACAAGTGGGAGCCCAGCATCATCCAGCCCGAGCACCGGGCGGAGAAATACAACCAGAAGGCCGCGCTCATCCTGATCACCGGCGAGAACGAGAGCGACCGAAAGGGCGTCGCCAAGGCGCTCGAGGGCCGGCTGTTCCAGGACGGCAAGGTGGTCTACTTCCTGGGCATCGGAAACGTGCTCTACGGCGTGGACGCCGACATCGAGCGCAAGCAGGAGAACCGTCTCGAGCACATGCGGCGGCTCGCGGAGGTCGCGAACCTCATGCTCGACGCCGGGATCATCCTCGTCGTCGCCGCGGCAGAGCTCACCCAGGACGACCTCGAGGTGATCAAGACCGCGGTGCAGCCCGACCTGATCGAGACGGTCTGGGCCGGCGACAACATCACGACCGATCTGGTCTGCGACCTCCAGCTGCAGGGCGGTGCGGTGCCCGAAGCGGTGGACCGGCTCAAGGCGCACCTGCAGGACAAGGGCGTCATCTTCCGCCCATGGTGACGCGCGAGATGCGGTCGGCCGTCGTGGACCTCGTGCGCGAGGCCGGACGGGCCACCATGGTCTACTACGACGGCACCGTCTCGGCCGACGTGCGCGAGAAGGATGACCGGAGCCCGGTCACGCTCGCGGACGAGGTCGCCCACGGCATCCTGGTGGAAGGGCTGCGCCGACTCGACCCCACGACGCCGGTCGTGTCCGAGGAGGCCGCCGCGGCCGACTTCGAGACGCGGCGAGGCTGGAGCCGTTTCTGGCTGGTGGACCCGCTCGACGGCACCAAGGAGTTCATCAAGCGTCGAGCCGAGTTCACGGTAAACGTGGGGCTGATCGAGAACGGGGAGCCGGTGTTCGGGGTCGTCGAGGCCCCGGCGCTGGATCTGGTCTACTGGGCGGCCAAGGGGCAGGGCGCCTGGCGCGAAGCCAAGGGCGGCGCGGCGGAGCGGATCTATTCGACCGCCCCGGCGCCCGGCACGCCGCTCACGGTGGTCGAGAGCCTCTCTCACCCCTCGGCGGAGCTGGAGGAGTACCTCAAGACCATCCCGGTGGGGCGCCGCGTCAAGGCGGGCAGCTCACTCAAGTTCTGCTGGGTGGCCGAGGGACGCGCCGACGTCTATCCCCGCCTGGGGCCGACGATGGAGTGGGACGTGGCCGCGGGCGACTGCGTGTTCCGCCAGTCGGGCCGGGAGGGCGAGCGTCCCTCTCCGCTCACGTACAACAAGCCCGACCTCCGGAACCCGAGCTTCGTCATCGGGCTGTGAGCACTCCCCTGCGTTCGGTGTCGAAGCCGGAAACCGGTCGGGCCGCTCCGGTGTTGTGGTTCACCGGGCTGTCAGGGTCCGGGAAGAGCACCATCGCGACCCGGGTGCACGAGGAGCTGGTGCGGCGCGGGGTGGACGTCGAGTACATCGACGGCGACGCCCTGCGGGAGGTGTTTCCCAACACGGGCTTCACCCGCGAGGAGCGGGAGGAGCACCTGCGTCGGACGGGGTACATGGCGAGCCGTCTGGCGGAGCATGGCGTCACGGTCGTGGCGTCGTTCGTCTCGCCGTATCGGGAGTCCCGGGATTTCATCCGGAAGCAGTGCCGCGAGTTCGTGGAGATCTACGTGGCGACTCCCCTGGAAGAGTGCGAGCGGCGGGACGTGAAGGGGCTGTACGCCCGCGCCCGCCGCGGTGAGATCAAGAACTTTACGGGCATCGACGACCCGTACGAACCCCCCGAGCATGCCGAGCTGACGCTCGACACCCGCGCCCTCAGCGTGGACCAGTGCGTCGCCACGGTGCTCGAGCGGCATGGAGGCCGACCCTGATGGCAGTTGCAATGGCGGTGGATCATCTCGACCAGCTCGAGAACCGGAGCGTCCACATCCTCCGGGAGGCGTATGCCAACTTCAAGAACCTCGGCATGCTCTGGTCGATCGGGAAGGACAGCACGGTCCTGCTCTGGCTCGCCCGCAAGGCGTTCTTCGGACACGTGCCCATCCCCCTGATCCACATCGATACCGCGTTCAAGATCCCCGAGATGATCGAGTATCGCGATCGGCTCGCGCTGGAGTGGAACCTGACCATGATCTACGGTCAGAACCGCCAGGCGCTGGACGAAAAGCGCACTTATCCGGACGGCGCCGTGGACCGGATCGCGTGCTGCAAGGCGCTCAAGACGGACGCGCTCAAGCACACGCTGAGCGGGGAATGGCCGCGCTACCGGCTCAATCACAGCAAGAAGGCCTACGAGCTGGACCGGAACACCGAGGCGTTCACCGGCGTCATCGTCGGCGCCCGTGCGGACGAAGAGGGCAGCCGCTCGAAGGAGCGCTACTTCTCGCCCCGCAATGCCCAGTCGCACTGGGACGTGGGCGACCAGCCGCCGGAGTTCTGGAACCAGTTCAAGACCGAGTTCGCGCCGGGCACGCACCTGCGGATCCATCCGCTGCTGGACTGGACCGAGCTCAACATCTGGGAGTACATCAAGCGGGAGAACATCCCGACGGTGTCGCTCTACTACAACCAGGGCGACGGCAAGCGCTACCGCTCGCTCGGCTGCTACCCCTGCACCAACGCGGTGGACTCGCCCTCGCGCGACGTGGACGACATCATCCTGGAGCTGCAGTCCGGCAAGTTCGCTAACATCGCCGAGCGCTCCGGCCGGGCGCAGGACAAGGCGGACGGCGGCGGGCTGGAGACGCTCCGGCGCGACGGCTACATGTGACCTGAACGCTGGCGGCCGCCCCGAGGCCGAATCGGCCTGGGGCGGTCAGCTGGCGGTGCGGAGCGCGGGTCGTGGAGGGGCGGGAGCGCGGTCGAGGAGCCTGGGCAGCCAGTCTCGGTCGAGGAAGAGCAGCAGAATCGCGTTCATGACCATGTGCTCGAAGAACGGGTGTCCGGCGGTCAGGTACAGCGATATGTGGAAGCCGATGGCGCCGGCGAAAATGAGCGGCGCGAGGCGGGGCAGGAAGAGCGAGACGAAGTAGCCCAGCTCGAACAGGAGCGTGAATACGGCGAGGATGACGCACAGGACGTAGCTCTGCGCCAGCCAGATCCCCAGCGGTAGTCCGGTGGTGACGGCATCGCTGAAGATGTACTGCTGCAGTGTGTGCCCGTTCACCCAGGCCAGCCCGCCCGAGAGCACCTTCGCGATGCCGGTCGAGAAATACGTGATTGCCAGCAGCACGTGAAGCAGCCGGAGTGGCCAGACGGCGGTGTCCGTCAGGTCGCCCGTCGCAGGGTCGTCTTCGCGGCGTCGGCGGAGCAGCGCATCCACCGACAGCCGGGCACCGGACGGGGCGAACGGCAGCAGCATCAGAAAGATGGCGAAGAGCGCCTGCCGGTGGTGGACGTCGGCGTACGAGTAGAGGTGGCTGATGATGACCAGGACGCCCGTGGCGAATACGAACAGCGAAGCGCGGGTGAGGAAGCCCACCAGGGCAAGCAGTCCCGCGGCCATCGTCACCCAGTGGATGGCGGTGAGAGTGGCGGGCGTGAATGCGATGTCTCTTGGCACCACGGCCGTGACCACCCGCACCAGCAGCTGCGGGTCGATGAAGTCGGCGTTCTTCGACGCCAGATTGATGTTGTACTGGAGCAGCGGGAGGAGCCAGTACATCTGCGCCGCGACCGCGATGATGCGGCACGGCACCGAGGTTGACGGCGGACGTGGTCGGAAACCAGTAGCCGTTCCACCACTCGATCCATCGCTGGACCCGGGTCATCGGCTCGGCACGGTGGCGATCGGCCGGTAGCTCACGACCGGCAGGGGCTCGGTAACGACGCCGGTATCCGCGAGCGTGTATCGGACTCCCTCCACGCGCAGCTCGACGATCGGGTCCTCCCGGCCCTTGTTGACCCGAACCAGCAGGGATTCCGCCACGGCGGTGTCGCCTCGATTGATGGGAATGAGATAGAGCATGCGCACCGAGGGCCGGCTGAGGCCCAGGAGGTACCCCGTGATTTCCTGCTTTTGGCCGCTCGCCGTCAGCCCCGTGAGCCTCCGCTCCTGGGCTTGAATCGGACCCTTGGCATGGGCCTTGGCATACATGCCCCAGGCGAGGAACGGCCACCGGGTCTGCCGCACGCCCTGGTAGGAGAGCACCGGGAGCGCGTGCAGAGCCAGCACGACGAGAATCAGTGCCGAGACCAGGGTCTTGGTCCTACGCGAGGACGCGTGCGGCATCGAGTTCCACCAATCGAGCAAGAAGGAGTGGATGCTACCGAACTTCGTCGTGATCGGGGCCGCCAAGGCCGGGACCACTGCGCTGTACTGGTATCTCGCCGAGCACCCGGCCGTCTTCATGAGCTCGGTGAAGGAGACCAACTACTTCGCCTACGGTCTCGACCCGCAGGGACAGCTGCTCTACGGCGATCCCGATGTCCACCAGTTTCCGGTCAAGTCGCGTGCGGAGTACGAGCGGCTCTTCGCTGACGTCGGCGGCGCCTCGGCGGTCGGAGAGGCATCACCGATCTACCTGGAATGTCCCCAGTCGCCCGCGCGCATCCAGGAGGCGTTGCCCGAGGTCCGGCTCATCTGCACCCTGCGCCACCCGATCGAGCGAGCGTACGCCGACTACCTAATGTACTTGTGGCGCCGGGGGCTCCGCTTCGAGCCCGCCCGTGACCTGAGTCCGGCCGCCGCCTGGGCGTTGCCCGATTCCCGCTGGATGCAGGTCAGCCGCTACCACGAGCAGCTGGCTCGCTACTACGCACGGTTCCCGCGCGAGCGGATCCACGTCTTCCTGATCGACGATCTCAAGCGCGATGCGACCGGCACGGTGCAGAACGTCTACCGCTTCCTCTCGGTCGATCCGACCTTCGTCCCCGATTTCGGTACGGCGCACAACGTCGGAGGGGTACCCGCGAGCCGGCTGGTCGAATCGGTGCTCACCAACCGCTCACTCCGGGCGCTGGTCGAGCCGCTGATCCCCAAGCGGGCGGCGGACTGGGTGCGCAATCTCCGCACCAGGAACATGCGGAAGGCCCCGCCGCTCCCCCTGGATCTGCGGAACCAGCTCACCGCCCGCTTTCGCGACGACATCGTCGAGACCGGCCGGCTGATCGGTCGGAGCCTGGATCACTGGCTCTAGACCCAGTGGCTGAGATCGCGGCCCAGCAGACGCCCGAGATGGGCGACCTCATCCCGAAACGCTGTTACCAGCTCGGCGCGGAATGCCGGTGAGAGCGGTTGGCGACCCTCCTTGACGGTATTCAGCGCCACCAGCTTGCGCGTCACCGCGCCGATGCTGTCGCCGCCCACGGCGCGCTTGAGCCCGCGAAACGCGCTCCGGAGGGGCGCCGGCGGCTTGCGATAGAAGTCGCGCAGCCACGCCATTCGTGCCCGCTTGCCCTCATTGATGCGGGGAAAGGTGTGCGGCCATCATGGGGGATGCCGAGAAACCGGATCACGTCGTCGTAGACGGCCTTGGGGGACGCGGCAAAATCGTCGTACAGGATGATCTTGACCTGCGCCGGCGGGAAGGTCGAAAGCAGCCGCTCCGCCTGGGTGCCGAACGCGCCGACTTCCGCATACTGCACCAGGAACCCGCCGCGCGATGCCGGGGGCAGTCCGATGCCCTCGCGGCGCTGGGCCTGCATCCGCCAGGCGGTTTCGAAATCCGGCTCGGACTCCTCCGCCACGTAGAGCAGCTGCGAGTGCAGCGAGTGGACCATCTCGACCGGATTGCGGAACATCGCGATGATCTTCGCGTCGGGATTGAACGCGTGGATGTTGGCGATGGCGGTCGAGGAACGGAGATAGTAGACCGACGCCTCGCCGACGCTCAGGTGCTGCTCTCCGCGGTCGGCGAAGAGCCGGGTATAGTCGTCAAGGGTCTTGATGAACGGGTAGGTCCCCAGGTCTTTCGCGAAGAAGTGGGGCTCCTTGACCCGCGGCATGAAGATGTTGGGATGAGGGCGGAGGTACTCGTAGAGCGCCGTGGTCCCGCACTTGGGGGCACCGACGATGAAGAAGTTGGGCTTCTCGACCAAAGCTGCGCGCTCCTCTCGCGGGGGCGATGCGGAGACGGTGCCCATCTCCGTGCGATGCCAGTAGATTGCCCTGCGCGAGTTGCAGCGTCAAGCGCTCGCGAGGGGGCATGGATCGTGCTGGGCGCCGGGCACGCGAGCGCAGCGGGCTGGGCGCCTTCTGCCCTCACCGATGCAATCGCTCACGGAAGGGAGCTGATCAGGTGGGTGGTCTGACTACCGAAGGTCAAGCCGAGCGCATCCGGTATCTCTGCATTCCCGGAAGCCCGTTTACCGGCTCGACCCTCCTCGGATCGCTGCTGAACCAGCATCCGGCCTGCGCCTCGATCGGCGCCGCCGTCGGACTGACGCGCCGGGCGGATCTGTCGACCTACCAGTGCTCCTGCGGTCAGCTGTTCCGCGAGTGCGAGTTCTGGAACGACGTGGCGCGGCGGACGCAGGCCCTCGGCCACCCGGTCAACGTGTTCGAGACCAACTTCTGGAGCACCCACCTGAGGCTGTCCAGCAATCGCCTTCTCAACGCGGCGCTGGTCCGCTCGCTGGGCTGGGACTGGGTGAACGACCTGCGGGATTCGGTGGTCGGCGCCGTGCCCGCGGTGAAGCGGGCGATCGAACGCATGGGATGGAACAGCTGGGCCCTGGCCAAGGCGGTTCTGGATCACACCGGCAAGACCGTGTTCGTCGACACCGCCCGGGATCATCAGCGTCCCAAATTTCTCGCCAAGCTTCCCATCTTCGACCTCAAGGTCATTCATCTCATCCGGGATCCCCGCGGGAACTCGGCCAGCATCATGAAGCACACCGGCGCGGACGCGGCCACCGCGGCACGCCAGTGGCGGCACTACAACGACGAGGCCGACCGCACCCGCCGGTACATCAGGCCCGAGGCGTGGCTTTCCCTGCGCTACGAGGATCTCTGCGCCGACCCCGCCGGGACCTTCGATCGCATCTCGGACTTCCTGGGCGTCGAGCGCGCCGAGGTGCGCCTCGCGGGGTACCCCAGCCACATCATCGGGAACAAGATGCGACTCAAGGGGCTGAGCGAGATCCGTGAGGACCGTTCCTGGGAGTCGAGATTGGAGCGCTCGGATTTGAGCACCATGGCACGGATCGCCGGCCCGACCAGCCGTCGCATGGGCTACGACTGGCCCTGAACGCCCTTCGCGCTCGGCGAGTCCTGCTTTTCCCTGCCGCTGCACCGTTCCCGGGGCGCTGTGGTAGATTGCCGTTGGCCGGCGCCGAAGGGCCTCGGCGCAAAAGGTTAAATCATTATGGTAGAGGCGTTTAGGTGATGCAGGAAGTTGCAGTCGAAGGGGCTTTAGGGGGCATGGATCGTGCGTAGCCCGTCGCCAAGACATCGTGCCGGCCCGTCGCCACAATCAGTGCCACAGGAGAGCCGACCCTGACGAAGATCACCAAGCCGATCATCATCATCGGCACGGGACGGTGCGGCTCCACGGTCTTCCATCGCCTGCTGGCGAAGCATCCGCACGTGATGTGGCTCTCCGGCTTCTCCGATCGCTATCCGAACCGCCCGACGTGGAATCGGCGCGCCGTGGTCGCCATGCAGAACCCGCTCCTGCGCCAGTGGTTCGGGCACAAGGTTCTTCCCAGCGAGGCCTATCGGTTCTGGGACCACCACGCCTACGGGTTCTCCGCCCCATCGCGCGATCTGGTGGCCTCCGACGTCAGCGTGCGGGTGAAGAAGCAGGTGCATCGCGCGATGGAATCGCTCCTCACTCCCGAACACAACCGTCTCCTGCTCAAGATCACCGGCTGGCCCCGCATCGGCTATCTCCAGGAGATCTTCGAGGACGCCCGGTTCATTCACATGCTGCGCGACGGTCGCGCCGTCGCGAGCTCGCTGCTGCACGTGGACTTCTGGATGGGGTGGCGGGGGCCGCACGGCTGGCGGGCCGGGCTGTTGTCGGACGAGGACCAGGCTACGTGGGAGTCCTACGACCGCTCCTTCACGGCCTTGGCCGGCCTCGAGTGGCGCATTCAGATGCGTGCGCTCGAAGCGGCCCGACAGGCGCTCGATCCGGACCGATTCCTCGAGGTCAAGTACGAGACCTTCTGCCAACAGCCCCTCGAGGCCTGCCGACGGGTGCTGGCGTTCGCCGAGCTGGAAGAGACGCCCGGGTTCCGGCGCGATGTGGAGACGGCGTCGATCCGCGACAGCAACCGCTGGCGCGACGACCTCACGGCGGCTCAACAGGCCATCCTCGACGACCTGTTGCGCGAGGATCTTCCGCGTCATGGCTATCAGGTGGCAGACCGTGCGGGGGAGGTCCGTGAGCCCGTCGCCCGCTAGCGGGCTCACGCGGGGCCCGCGTCGCGCAGCACGTGTGGTACGGACGGGAACTCCCACGTGAAGCGATCCGGCGGCAAACGCCAGGGAGGGGGCAAGGGTGCTCCCACCGGGCTGACCGATCGTGCCCTGGGCGGCATGTTCTGGACCTTCTCGGGAACCGGTGTCCAGGTCGCCGTCCAGCTGCTCGCCATCATGGCGTTGGGACGATTGCTCACGCCCGCGGAGTTCGGGCTCATGGGCGCGGCCACCGTCGTCATCGCCTGCTCCCAGATCGTTTCCCAGATCGGCGTCGGCCCCGCGATCATCCAGCGACGTACGCTGGAGCCCGTCCATCTCAGGGTGGCGGTAACCCTCTCCTGCACGCTCGGCCTTCTGCTGGGCTCGATCGTCTACTTCGGCGCCCCGCTCATCGCGGGCTTCTACCGGATGCCCGACCTGGAGCCGATCCTCCGGGCCGTCGCGTTCCTGTTTCCGATCGACGGGCTGAACACCGTCGCCAAGTCACTCCTCACCCGGCAGCTGCGGTTCCGGTCCTACGTGGCTCTCGATGCGGGGAGCTACATCGTGGGCTACGCGATCACCGGCGTGCTGCTGGCGTGGATGGGGTATGGTGTGTGGGCACTGGTCGTCGCGCAGCTGACGCAGGTGATTCTGCGCATGATCGTGATGTACTTCGCGGCCCGGCACCCGCTGCGGCCCAGCTTCGACGTGCAGGCGGGTCGTGAGCTCCTGAGCTTCGGGTTCGGCCACTCGATGGCGCAGATCGGGACCCTGCTCTCGCAGCAGGGCGACAATCTGGTCGTCGGCCGATGGCTGGGCGCCAACGCCCTCGGGATCTACGGCCGCGCCTACAACCTGATGGTCATGCCGGCCTCGGCCTTCGGCCGAATCGTCAACCGGGTGCTTTTCCCGGTGATGGCGCAGGTGCAGGACGAGCGAGACCGTCTGGCGAGCGGATACGAGCGCTCGCTCGCGATCGTCGCCCTCATGTCCCTGCCGCTCAGCTCCTTCCTGTGGGTCGTGGCGCCGGAGCTGATTCCGATAATCCTGGGTCCGGCGTGGGGGGCGGCCGTGCTCCCCTTCCGGCTCTTCTCCATCAGCCTTCTCTTCCGGATGAGCAGCAAGATCAGCGACGCCACGACCAAGGCCGCGGGCGAGGTCTACAAGCGCGCAATCATCCAGTTCGTGTACGCGGCTCTGGTGGTGATCGGCGCGATCATCGGCCAGCGGTGGGGGATCGGCGGAGTGGCCGTCTGTGTCTCCATCGCCATGGGCATCAACTGGATCAACATGGCCCAGCTGGGACGCACCGTGACCGGGCTCGCGTGGGGTCGCTTCGCCCGGGCGCAGCTCCCCGCGGCGCTGCTTGCCCTGGTGATCGGCGTGGCGGCCGAGGTCGCGGCGGAAGTCGCTCGGATGGCCCATCTCCGCAACATCTCTGTCGTGGTGGTGGCGTCCCTGGCCGCGCTCGCAGCCACCTACGCCGCTTCGCGCCTGAGGCCGCAGCTCTTCCTCGGCCCGCACGGGATGTGGGCCACCAGCCAGGGCGAGGGCGCTCCTCCAGCGCCACGCGCGGTTCGCGGGCCCGGCCGCCGCCGAGCGGGACAACCTGGCTCCCGCCGGAGACACCGGCGCCCCATGACGCTCTGAGCGCGTCGGCGGTGGAGGCGCTCAAGACGCCCGTGCGGGGGCTGCGGACGGGGTACCGGACCGCTCACGGGGCCGCTCAGAGGGTTGCCCTCGGCTCTCATCATCGGCGCGCAGCGGAGCGGAACGACCTCGCTGTTCAACTACCTGGCGGAGCACCCCCACGTGCGGCCGCCGCTCGCCAAGGAAGTCCATTACTTCGATCTGCACTACGCCCGCGGCGTGCGGTGGTACCGGGGACGGTTCCCCTTCCGCCGCCAGCTCCGGCAGCCGGCGCTGACCCTTGACGCGTCGCCCTACTACCTGGTGCATCCGCTGGCCGCCGGAGCGAGCCGCGAAACTGCTGCCCCATGTGAAGCTCGTCGCGCTGCTCCGGAATCCGATCACCCGGGCGCTACTCGCACTACCAGCACGAGGTGCGCGACGGACGGGAGTCGCTCAGCTTCGTCGAGGCGATCGATCGCGAAGCCGAGCGTACCGCGGGAGAGGAGGAACGGCTGGCCGCGGGACCCCGGGTACTACAGCTACAACCACCATCGGTTCAGCTACGCGCGCCGCGGCCTCTACCTCGACCAGCTGCAGCGATGGACCGCGCACTACCCTCGCGCTCAGCTCCTGGTGCTGCAGAGTGAATGGCTGTTTCGCGACCCGGCGGCGGCGAGCTGCGGCGGTCTATGATTTCCTGGGCCTGCCCCCCCACCGCCTGGAGCACTACAAGCCGTTCCTGCAGGGCAACTACGAGCGGGAGATCCCGGCCCCCCTGCGCCAGCGGCTGGCGGCCTACTTCGAGCCCTCACAACCTGGCGCTGTCTCGCTGGCTGGGCACCGAGCTCGACTGGGCGTGAGCGCACCACGGCAGGGAGCCATCGCGTTCTTCCTCCCCGGCCTCCACGGCGGCGGCGCGGAGCGGGTCATCGTCAACCTGGTCCAGGGCATCGCCGAGCGGGGTCTGCCGGTGGATCTGGTGCTCGCGGCGGCGGTCGGCCCCTTGCTGGACCAGGTGCCGCCTGGAGTGCGGTTGGTGGATCTCGGGTCGCCCCGGGTGCTTCGGAGCATCCGTCCGCTTGCCGCCTACCTGCGCCGGGAGCGGCCCCGGGTGTCTGGTCTCCTCCCTGAGCCACGCCAACCTGGTGGCGCTGTGGGCCGCGCGGCTGGCCGGCCGGACGACGCCCGTCGTGGTCACCGTGCACAACACGATGTCCGCGGTGGAGCAGAGCAGGGTGGAGCGCAGCCTGTAGCCCATCGCGCTGCGCGCCTTCTATCCCTGGGCCAGCCACGTAGTGGCGGTGTCGCGCGGCGCCGCCGATGACCTCGCCCGCACGCTCGGGATCCCCCGCGAGCGCGTGGAGGTGGTCTACAATCCGGTGATCACACCGGCGATCCTGGCGCGCGCGAAGATGGCGCTCGACCATCCCTGGTTCGCTCCGGGACAGCCGCCGGTCATCATCGGCGTCGGCCGTCTCACCCGGCAGAAGGACTTTCCGACGCTGATCCGCGCGTTCGCCGAGGTGCGCCGCCAGCGGTCGGCGCGGCTGATCATCCTGGGTGAAGGCGAGGAGCGCGCGGCGCTGGAGGCACTGATCGCCGAGCTCGGAGTGGGCGACGACGTCTCGCTGCCGGGCTTCCACGAGAACGCCATGGCCTACATGGCCCGGGCCGCGCTGTTCGTGCTCTCGTCCGCCTGGGAGGGACTGCCGACGGTGCTGATCGAGGCGCTGGCCGCGGGCACCCGGGTCGTCTCCACCGACTGTCCCAGCGGACCTCGCGAGATCCTCCAGGGTGGCCGTCTCGGCGCCCTGGTTCCGGTGGGCGACTCCGGTGCCCTGGCGCGGGCCATGACGGACGCGCTGGACCGGGCGTCGGAGACCGTGCCGTTCGACGCGCTCACGCCGTTCACGAGAGACGCCGCCGTGGACAACTACCTCCGCCTGATCGAGAACGCCCGATGAGCGCACTCGCCTACGCCGCCGTGTGGCTGTTCGTCTTCACGCTGCCGTTGGAAACGCGCTCGCCATCATCCCGGGCGTCGGCCTCCTCACCAAGATCACCGGGGGCCTCGCGCTGCTGGCGGCGCTCGGTCACATCGTGGTCACGGGGCGGGTGCGGCGGTGGCACGGCATGCACCTGGCGGGACTGCTCTTCGTGCTCTGGTGGGGTATCGAGCTGTTCCTCTCCCCGCTGGGCCAGCGGCTGCCCCTGCAAGTACAGGACCTACGTGCAGCTCTTCGTGATGATGCTGATCATCTGGGAGCTGTCGGTCTCCTGGAAGCGAATGCTGTCGCTGTTGACCGCGTACGTGCTTCGGCTCCTACGTCGCGGCCCTTTCGACGGTGATGCTCTACCGCCGGGAGGCGGGAGAGCTCCGCCGGTTCGCGGCGGTGGAGTCGGATCCCAACAACCTCGCCATGACGCTGGCGCTGGCGATGCCGATGGCCTGGTATCTGGGGATGACCTCGCGGAGCGCGCTGCTGCGATGGGTATGCCGCGCCTACCTGATCGTCGGCTTCGTGGCGGTGGCGCTCACCGGCTCCCGCGGCGGCATGGTGGCGACCATCGTCGCCCTGATGATCGTCCCGCTGACCATGACCAAGCTCTCCCCCGGGCGGCTGGCCGCGGCGATGATCGTGGTGGTGGTGGCGGGCGCGGTCGCCGTGGCGTATGTGCCGGACCGGATCGTGCAGCGGCTCGCCACCACGGGCACCGAGGTGGAGGATCTCACCCTCGGCGGCCGGTTCCAGCTCTGGACGGCGGGCGCCAAGGCGTTCGCCGCGAGGCCGCTCATCGGTTACGGCACCGGCGGATGGCGCAACGCCGTCAGCCCGTGGCTCGGTCCCGATCCGCAGGTGGCGCACAACTCCTACCTCTCCGTCCTGGTGGAGACCGGCCTCGTCGGGCTGCTGTTCTACATGGCGATGTTCATCGCGGCCTTCCTCGCGCTCCTGCGCCTCGGCTCGCTGGAGCGACGGTTCGCGCTCGTGCTCCTCGCCACGCTCGGCGTGGCCATGCTGCCCTTGAGCTGGGACGACCAGAAGGCCGTCTGGTTCGTTCTGGCCGCGCTCGTGGGTCTGGCCCGGGCGACCGGGACGTTCGAGCGCCCGATCCCCTACGCGCCGCCGCTCCGGACCGCTCCCGTCGCCCGGGCGGCCCGGGCCGGGCGTGGTCGGGGCGATCCGCTGCGCGCCGCCCCTGACGTCGAACCGGGTCCCGCCTCATGACGCCCAAGGTCAGCGTCGTCACCACGGTCTACAACGGCGCGCCCTACTTCGACCGGGCGATCCCCGGCATCCTGGCCCAGACCTTCGACGACTTCGAGTTGATTCTGGTGGACGACGGCTCGAAGGACGGGACGCCCGAGCTGCTGCGCCGGCTCGCCGAGCAGGACCCGCGGGTCCGGGTGTTCTCGCCCGGGCGGCTGGGGTCACCGCGGCGGCGAACTTCGGCGTTGCGCAGGCCCGGGGGGAATACGTCGCGCGGCAGGACTTCGACGACCGCAGCTATCCCGACCGGCTGCGGCTGCAGGTGGCGCTCCTGGACGCGCATCCGGGAATCGGGGTGGTCGGCGGGTACTACCTGCTGGTCGACGAGAGGCGGGGCGAGCGCTACGTCCGGATGCCGCCGACCACGCATGAGGCGATCATTCCGGCGCTCGCCAAGTCCATTCCCATCGCCCATACGATCGCGACGTTTCGGCGGCAGGCGTGGGCCGAGGCCGGCGGCTACCCGCCGGTGGCCAACCTGGAAGATCAGCTCCTGTGGCTCAGCGCGGCCAAGCTGGGCTGGCGCTTCGCCAACGTGCCCGAGGTGGTGGGCGAGCACTACGTGCACGACACCAGCTTCTTCCACCGCTCCTACAAGTACATCGAGCGGCAGCGGGATCTGGCGCGGGTGCAGGCCAAGGTCGTGCGCGAGCTCGGTCTGCCCAAGTGGATGTACCTGTTTCCGCTCGGGCGGCACGCCTACGCCTACTTCCCGACCGGGCTCAAGCGCGTGGTGCGCCGCGACCCTCGGGGGGTCCCAGGAGCGCGATGTGTGAAGATCCTGTTCCTCTCCACCAGCATGGGCATGGGCGGCGCGGACCAGCAGCTTGCTGTCGGCCGCGCAGGTGCTCCGCGCCCGGGGGCACGACGTCCGCATCGTCTCGCTCACGCCGCTGGGGCCGATGGGGCTGGAGGCGCGGAGCCTAGGGCTTTCCCACCGAGTCGCTGGAGATGCGGCGCGGAGTTCCCGATCCGCGCGGCCTCGCGCGGCTGGCGCGTCTGGTCCGCGCCTGGCGGCCCGACGTGGTGCACAGCCACATGGTCCACGCCAACCTGATGGCCCGCGCGCTCCGGCTCCTCGTGCCCGTGCCGGCGCTGGTCTCCACCATCCACAACATCTACGAGGGCGGACCGCTCCGGATGGCGGCGTACCGGTTCACCAACCGGCTGGTGGACCACATGACGATCATCAGCGAGGCGGCGGCCGAGCGGTTCATCGGCGAGCGGATCGTCCCGAGCGAGCTGCTCACGGTCGTCCCCAACGGCGTGGACACCGAGCGCCTGAAGAACGTGCCGCCGGGATCGCGGGAAGCGGTGCGGAGCGCCGTCGGGAGCGGCTGACGGGCGAGTTCGTCTGGCTGGCGGTGGGCCGCTTCGAGATCGCCAAGGACTACCCCAACATGCTCCGCGCCTTCGCCCGGGTGCGCGGGAGCCGGCCCGACGCGGTGCTGCTGCTGGTGGGCCGCGGCTCGCTCCAGGCGGAGACCGAGGCGCTGGTCCGGCGAGCTCGGGCTCGAGGGGGCCGTCCGGTTCCTGGGCGTGCGGAACGACGTGCCCGAGGTCATGAGCGCGGCGGACGGCTACGTGATGTCGTCCGCGTGGGAGGGGATGCCGATGGTGCTGCTCGAGGCCGCGGCGGCCGGGCTGCCGATCGTGGCCACCCGGGTCGGCGGCAATCACGAGGTCGTCCGGGACGGCGACGACCGGCTTCCTGGTGCCGCCCGGGACGCCGAGGCGCTGGGCGCAGGCGATGCTGCGGCTCATGGCGCTGCCGGGGCCGGAGCGGCGCGCCATGGGCGAGCGGGGGCGCGAGCACGTGCGGGCCAACTACGGGCTCGACCGGGTGGCCGATCGCTGGGAGAGGCTCTACCGCGAGGTGCTGGCGCGGAAGGGCTTCACGGTCGAGTCCTCGCCCGCGTCGTAGCGGCCGCCCGCCCCTCGATCAGGCCGGGCCGCTCGGCGTCGCGGGTGCCGGCGGGCACCGGTACACCTGCAGGTACTGCTGTCGGAAGTCCACCCGGCCTCTCCCCACCGTATTCGTCAGCTGACAGTTGTCGTAGATCCACCGGATCAGTCCGCCCTGCTTCAGGTTGGTCCGGAACGCGTGCGCCGGCGCGGGTGCCACGATCCAGAGCGCTCCGCCGCGGCCCAGCGCCCCGACCGCGCGCACCGACTCCTCCAGCGGCTCGATGTTGTAGCCGCAGCCGCTGGACCTCGACGCCCGGCAGGTAGTGCTCCCAGCACCATGGGCTGATCCGAGTAGACCACGTCGCCGGGCGTCAGGCGCGGCTCGAGCCAGTGGGCCGCGCCCGAAGTCGAAGCGCCGGCCGTTCAGGTACTGGGAGACCAGTGTCGGCATGCCCGGGACAGCATCAGGATCACCAGCGATCGGCCGGCATCAGCCACCGGGGGCGAAGCGAGTCTCCATCTGCGAAGACACGATCGAGGAACACGCCGGCCCCGAGGAAGAACACCGGCGCCGCGGGAAGCAGGTAGTAGGTCGAGACCGGGGTGCGGAACAGAATGAGGCAGAGGAACGCGAGCGGGAAGATCACGAGGCTCGCCAGGAACATGCCGAGGATCCGGTCGCGGTACTGCGCAGATCAGGTAGACCCCGGCGGCCCCGGCGAGCACGATCGGTATCGTCAGGCCCTCGATGTACGCCAGCAGGTAGACGAAGCTGCTTGAGGATCCTGGGCGGTCGCGCGCAGCAGGAACTGTCCGCTGCCCGGGTTCGCGTCGTGCTCGGCGATCCAGCCTGGAGGATGGGGACGAATCGCACCACGATGGCGGCCACCACGACGACCGGCGACGAGGAGACCACAGCGAAACGCCGGTCGCGCCCACAGCGCGGTGATGTGCCTGGGCCGCAGGTAGCCGAACCCGAGCCAGAGCATCGGGCCGCCCAGCAGCAGGACCGCCGCCGGATGCGCGAGCGCGGCCAGGATCGCCGTGACGACGCCGAGAGCGAGCGCGCGGCGGTTCCGCTCGCGCACACCGAGGTAGAGCGCGTAGGGGTAGATCGCGCACAGCAGGAACACCAGCGACCAGTAGCGGGCGAACTGGGAGTAGATCGACGTGCAGCGGGCTCACCGTCAGCAGGAACGCCGCAAGAGCGCGGCCGCGCGATTCCCGACCAGCCGGCGAGCCACGAAGTAGAGCGCCGGGACCGCCAGCACCCCGAAGAGGGCCGGCAGGAACCGGATGCCCGAACTCGTCGAGCGGCGTGATCGGGGCGACCAGGTAGTGATTGAGGAGGTAGAGGAGCGGCCGGGGGTTGGTGAGCCGCACCCGGACGGAGTCGCGCAGCATGAAGATCTCGTCGCTGTCGAAGCCCCATTCGCCGAGGCGGGCGAAGCGGAGCACCGCGGCGAGCACGGTCAGCCCGGCGACGAGCAGCATCGGGGAGAGTGCCGGCCGCGCGGTTCTGTCCTGGTGGCGTTCTCGCTGGTCATCCGCTGGTCTCGCTGAGGTGAAGATCGAGCCGGGCCGGTCGCCGGCCCAGGGCCGTAACCTATGGCGCTGAAATGTTGCGGGGCCGGGCCCGGCACGGTAGTGGGTTCGGGAAAAACCCTTGACAAATGTGACGCTGCGTCACCATTCTACCCGCGGCGCAAGCCTCCGACAACGAGATGACACCACTCAGGTGCCCATTCCTTCGCGCCCTGCCCGACTAGGTCCCTAGTCTCAGCGGACCCCGTACCTAATCACACAGCCATAGGGATAGGCAGACTCCTGCCACGTCCCGTGCGTCAGGACCACTCCGAAGAGCCGCCGCTCCGGCCGAGCCGAGCGTTGGCCCCTCGCCTGCGCAAACCCTGTGTACCCTCCCAATCCAGTCGTCGACGGAGAGAGGAAAGAGCCCGCGTATGTCCCACCGTGTTCAGTCGTTCTTCAGCGCCGCCTTCGTTCGCGTGCCCGTTTGTGCCGCCTTCATTCTCGCGTTTGCCGGCTGCGAAAACGGCAAGTCGTTCAGCCCCGAGGTCGATAGCGATACCCCTGCGTCCGGCGTCGCCGCCGTTCCGGAGCTGGCGTCGTTGTCGTTCGCCGGCGGCATCCCGCTCGGCAACTTCAATCAGCCGATCGACGAGTTCGGATCGATCTTCAACGGCGCGCACAGCAACAGCTCGCCCGACCAGCTGGTCCGCGAGCTCGCGGCGGTCAAGGCCCGGGGCGGCAAGGTCGTCCTGGTGCTGGCCGGCAGCCCGGCCTACTACGTCGAGAACAAGCGCTTCAGCATGAGCAAGTGGAAGTCCCGCGTCGAGCGCTTCCGGAACGTCAACTTCGACTCCTACATCAACGACGGCACCGTCATCGGTCACTACATGATCGACGAGCCGAACGATCCGGCCAACTGGGGCGGAACCCCGGTATCAACGGGCGCGCTGGAAGAGATGGCCAAGTACAGCAAGGACCTCTGGCCCAACCTCGCCACCATCGTGCGCGTGGATCCCAAGTACCTCGCCAGCAATCACCGCTATCTCGATGCGGCGTGGGCCCAGTACCTCTGGCGCCGGGGTGACGTCCAGAACTACGTCCGCACCATGGTGGCCGAGGCGCAGCAGAAGGGTGTCGAGCTGATCGTGGGGCTCAACGTTCTCAAGGGCGGCGGCCCAACGGCACGCCGATGAGCGCGAGCGAGGTCGAGGATTATGGGTCGGCCCTGCTGGCCAGCACCTATCCGTGTGCGTTCATCAACTGGAAGTACACCTCGACCTACATGAACAACAGCGGCATCAAGAGCGCCATGAGCGCGCTCCGGCGCAAGGCGGAGAGCCGTAGCACCAAGAGCTGCCGCAACTGACCTGGACAGGTCGCTGACGTCCGGGCGTCGTTGACGTCCAGGCGTTACCGACGTCAGTCGTCGACCGGAGGCCGCGGAATGCGGCCTCCGGTTTCGTTTGTAGGTATGGGAGCGAAGGCCCGCGCCGGCGCCGGAAACGGTGGGGCTACCAGCCGCCCCGGCGGAAGAGGATGACGGGGATGGTCTGGAGCATGATGCGGAGGTCTTCCCAGAGGCTCTGGCGGCGGATGTACTCGAGGTCGTAGCGCACCTTGGTGCGGACGTCGTCCAGAGCGGTCGTAGTGGTGGTTGATCTGGGCCAGCCCGGTGATCCCCGGCTTCGCCCGCTGGCGCAGAGGATACTCGGTGATGTGGTCCCGCAGCTCGGCGAAGATGGTGGGCCGCTCGGGCCGGGGACCCACGATGTTCATCTCGCCCCGCAGCACGTTGAGCAGCTGGGGCAGCTCGTCCAGGCGGTACTGGCGGAGGAACCGGCCGACCGGGGTGATCCGGGGGTCGTTCTGGGCCGCCCACACGGCGCCGCTGGTGCGCTCGGCATCCACCCGCATCGTGCGGAACTTGTAGATGGTGAAGGGCTTCCCGCCGAGGTCGTGGGTGCGGCGGTGATTGCTCGCGTCGAGTCCCGGGATCCGCCGGTCGAGGCCGACCCGCTCCTGGGTGTAGAGCACGGGCCCGCGCGAGGTCAGCCTGACCATCAGCGCAATGGCGAGCAGCAGCGGCAGCAGCGCGACCAGCACGACGAGGGCGAGCACGAAATTGACCGCACGAGTGGCACGTTCGGCGAAGCCACGTGCGTCGGCCTGCGCGACCGATTCCTGGCGCCGGTGGCTCGAAGGTCGTCGGGGAGTCGGCTGGCGAGCCGACCCGCTCCACCAGTGCTTCCATCCATCGCGTCACGTGGATCGTCCGATTTCCGTGGTCAGGGGAGGTCGCTGCCCGCGCCGGGCGGCGGCCTCGGCTGACCCGATGTTTTGCACGATCCATGCCCGCAAATGCAGTGTGTGAAAGGGCATTCGCCACATCATTCAGAACGATGTGTGGCAAGCACTTACGGCATGCACTTCATCTGGTTTCGAGGGAGTGGTAAAGCTTGCACGTGGTGATTTGCCTACATCCTCGTCGCGCACGGGTACAAACTAGGCGCGCAGCGCCCACCAGCGCACCAGCAGCGTGGCGCTCACCGCGAGCAGCAGGTGCACCGCTCCCGCCGTCACCGATGTGAAGAAGACCAGCACGATCCAGCCCACCAGCGAGGCAGCCGCAGCGAGCAGCGTGAGGAGCGCCATCCCACCTCCAGTCCGTGTCCGGGAGAAACGCGTTGACCTTCCGGGGAGCGATTCCTATCTTACCACCTGCGGTGACGGGGAGCCAAATTATTGAGCCAACAGGTCCGATGATGGGTCCGAATGCCGTGGCCGATGTCATGCCCCTCGGGGGAAGGCAGAAGTCAGGGTGAGGGCGCCGAGCATTCTCATTGGGCTTCAATAATCCTCTTCGTTGCCGTTCACTTGGACGCCGATCTCCTCGTGAGGTCGGCGTCTTTGTTGGTGGATCTTCCCCGCGGCCGTCCGGCCTCGGGGACGCCACCCTAGCCCGGCAACTCCGGACCCCCCATTTTCCCGATCATGCCCAGAGCGAGCGTCACGCGGCGGGTGCACTTCAACGCCGCGCACCGCCTTCACAATCCCAGGTTCTCCGACGACTGGAACCGGGAGACCTTCGGAGAGTGCAACAATCCGAACTATCCACGGGCACAACTACGAGCTCGAGCTGACGGTCGAGGGCGAGATCGATCCCGACACCGGCTACGTCCTGGACCTGAACCAGCTCAAGCAGCTGGCCCAGGAGCGGCTGCTCCGCCACCTGGACCACAAGAACCTGAATCTCGACGTGCCCTGGTTCCGGGACCTGATTCCCACGTCGGAGAACATCGCCCTGGTCTGCTGGCGGGAGCTCGCGGGCGGTTCTGCCCGAGACCTCAGCCTGCGGCTCCGCCTCTGGGAGACGCCGAGGAACTATGTCGACTACCAAGGAGCGTAAGGACGCCGGTGCCGTTCGCCGACAAGGTGCGCGACATCCTCGCGGCGCTGGGCGAGGATCCCGGCCGCGAGGGGCTGCTCAAGACCCCGGAGCGGGTCGAGGCGTCGCTGCGGTTTCTCACCCAGGGCTACCAGATGTCGGTGGCGGAGGCAGTGGGCGACGCGGTGTTCGAGGAGACCCACCAGAGCATGATCATGGTGCGCGACATCGAGCTCTACTCGCTGTGCGAGCACCACCTGCTGCCGTTCTTCGGCCGGGCCCACGTGGCCTACATCCCGAACGGCAAGATCCTGGGCCTGTCCAAGGTGGCGCGGATCGTGGACGTCTTCGCCCGCCGGCTCCAGGTGCAGGAGCGGCTGACCGACCAGATCGCCGACGCGATCATGGACGTGCTCAAGCCCACCGGCGTCGGCGTGGTCATCGAGGCGGCCCACTTCTGCATGATGATGCGCGGGGTGGAGAAGCAGAACTCCCGCACGGTCACCAGCGCGCTGCGGGGCATCTTCCGCGACGACTCCAAGACCCGGGTCGAGTTCCTCCGCCTGGCGCACGGCGGGCGCAGCCGGAGTGACCCCGCTCGCGGGCCGGCTGGCGCTGGTCACCGGCGCGTCGCGCGGGATCGGCGCGGCCACGGCGCGGGCTCTCGCCGAAGCCGGGGCGCGGGTGGTCCGGGTGGCGCGCAGCCTGACCGCCGGCGCCGACGCGGCCTACCTCGACATCCCCTGCGACCTCACCGACGCGGCCCAGGTGGACGCCCTGGCCGCACGGCTCCGCGGCAGCGAAGGTGTCCCCTGCCGTCGTGGTGAGCAACGCCGGCGGGTTTCTGCTCGATCGCTCGAGCGCACCACCCCGGACGACTTCGACGCCCAGATCGCGCTCAACCTGCGCGGCGCCGTTCCTGCTGGCCCGGGCCTTCCTGCCGCCATGCGCGAGGCCGGCGGCGGCTCGTTCATCACCGTCGGCAGCGTGGCCGACCACGTCGGGTTCCCCGAGAACGCCGCCTACGCGGCCAGCAAGTACGGCCTGCGCGGCCTGCACGAGACCCTGGTGGCCGAGTATCGCGGCACCGGCGTCCGGCTGACGCTGGTGTCGCCCGGCGCCACCGACACCGCGATCTGGGATCCGTTCGACCCCGAGCAGCGACCCGGCTTCCCCACGCGCGAGGCCATGCTCCGCCCGGCGGACGTCGCGGCCGCAGTCCTCTTCGTCGCCACCCGCCCGGCGCACGTGCACATCGACTGGCTCCGGCTCGAGCCCGTCGGGTCGTCTCTCCTCGCCTTCCACTCCATCGGCGGACCATGCCTGACCTCGCGACCTTCAGCTCAGCGGTCCACCGGTGCCGGCATCCCTTCCTCGCCCGCGCGCGCATGCTGCTGGGCTGCGGGGCTCCGGGGAGGATCACGGCGCTCGCCATCGCATCGCTCTCCGCTGCCTGCGCGGTCCCCCGAACGCTCCGCATCCTCTGCAAGACATCCCGGTGCTTCCCGACAGCGCCGGCTGGGGCGTGCACGTGCTCGCCGCCGCGCGCGACCCCGCGGGCACGCTCTGGGTCGGCACCTACGGCAAGGGGATCTACCGCCTGCCGGCCGGCGCGCGCGCCTGGGAGAACATCCGCAGCGACACCACGCCCGGCGCGATCTCCTGGGACTTCGTGCAGGCCTTCGCGTTCGGGCCGCGGGGACAGATCTGGTACGGCACGGTGGGGAACGGCTGGGGACTCTCGGTCGACGGCGGCCGGACCTGGAAGAACTGGACCTACGATCAGCTCGGCCCCGAGTGGCAGTACGTCGCATCCGGCGGGCATCGTCGCGCGGGGCGACACCACCGTCATCGCCACGGCCGACGGGCTCCAGGTCACGCACCGACGACGGCGCGCACTGGACCGCGATCGGGACGCCGCGGGCCCGCCGGCACGCGGCCCGGCCGACACCGCGCTGCCGCTTCTCGCCAACGAGTACGTCCGCCGGATCGCGGCCGACCGACGCGGCTGGATCGTCGTCTACCCTGCGCGGCAACCAGCGGCTCCGCCACACCGACGCCGGCTGGGTGGCGGAGCCGCTCGACGGCGGCGGCGTTCCCGCCGGCGAACGCGATCTCGCTCGGCGGCAGCTGTTATCGCGGCACGCCCTGCGGGCTCCGCCGCGGCGGACACGCTGCCCTGTCTCCGGCGGCAAGGCCGCGGACGCGGCCGCCCCGGCCGCACCCGCTCACCCTCTGGCTCGCGCGCCCGATCGCCCGTCGCGACAACGCGTCCATCGACCAGACCTACCGCTACGGCTCGACCATGGGCGGCAACTTCCAGCAGCACCAGGGCGTCGAGTTCAACAACCCCGACGGCACGCCGGTGCACGCGGCCCTGGGCGGCACGGTGGTCTACGCCGGGCCGGCGGAGGCGGGCGCGCTCACGGTCACCATCCGCCACGACACCACGGTCACCCGGCAGGGCACGACGCTATCGGCTCTACTCCACCTACTACCACAACTCGTCGCTGGCCGTGAAGGTCGGGGAGCGGGTGAAGACCGGGCAGGTGATCTCGCGGGTCGGCAACACCGGCCGGGCCACCAACGACCACCTGCACCTCGAGCTGGCCGCGTCGCCCACCGACTCGATCGGCGCGATCGTGGACTCGCTGCAGCGCTTCCCGCCGTACACCACCAACCCCGAGCTCTGGATCGAGCCGCTGCCGGGCACCGGCATCGTGGCGGGCCAGGTGTTCGACGCCGCGGGCGCGCCGGTGCCGCAGGCGCGGATCTACGGCATCGTCAAGCGCGAGCCGATCGAGACGCCGTTCTCCTTCGCCGAGACCTACGGCGACAAGGCGCACTCCCATCCGCTCTACGGCGAGCACTTCGCGGTGAGCGACGTGCCGCCGGGCACCTACGTGGTGGGCACGGAGATCGGCGGCGAGAAGGTCCTGCGGCGGATCACGGTCGAGCCGGGCAAGCTGACCTGGGTGGTGTTCAGGCCCTGATGTTCATCGAGCTCACCGACCACCTCCGCTGTCCCGCCGATCACGACGAGAGCTTCCTGGTGCTGCTCCCCGAGCGGATGGAGGGCCGCTCGGTTCGCGCCGGACGGCTGGGCTGTCCGGTCTGCGGCCGCACCTTCGAGCTGGTGGACGGCGTGCTCGACCTCGGCGGCGCGGCCCCCGACCCGCCCGCCATCGACGCCGTCTCGAGCCGGAGGCGCTGACGCGCGCTGGTGGGGCTGAGCGGGCCGGGCGGCTACCTCGTGCTGGTGGGCGCGCCGGCGGCTCGCTGGCAGCGACGTGGCCGAGCTGATCCCGGGGGTGGCGCTGGTGGCGGTCAATCCCGGAGCGGGCGTCGCCGACGCAGCCGGGCGTCAGCGTGCTCGCGGGCCGGATCGCTGCCGCTCAAGTCGCGCTCGATGCGCGGAGTGGTGCTGGGGGAGCCCTACGGCGGCGATCCGCGGTGGGTGGCCGAGGCGGCGCGGGTCGTGCTGCCCGGCCTGCGCGTCGTCGGCGAGGGGCCGGTGCCGTCCGCCGAGCTGATCGACCTGCATGGCGACCGCGGACGGCGTCTGGGTGGGAACGCCGCGGCCGGCTGAGCAGCTCCGGTACAGCGCCTCGATCGCCGCCCGGTGGTGCTGCTCCACGATCCGCCGCCGCACCTTGAGGGTCGGCGTCAGCTCGCCCGCCTCCACGGTGAAATCCCGCGGCAGCAGCAGCAGCTTCTTCGGCATCTCGAACTGGGCCAGGTCGCGCAGCGTCTTCCGGACCTCGCGCTCGATCTTCTGCTGCACCTCCGGGTGATCGACCAGCTGCTCGGAGGTCGCCGTCCGGCAGTCCCTTGTGCGCGGCCCAGCCCTTCAGCTGCGTCGGGTTCGGGCACGACCAGCATGATGGGGAAGGGGCGCCGGTCGCCCAGCATCACGGCGTTGGCGACGAACTTGCTGGTCTTGGCCAGGTTCTCGATCGGCTGCGGCGCGATGTTCTTGCCGCCGGCGGTGACGATCAGGTCCTTCTTCCGGTCGGTGATGCTGAGGTAGCCGTCGGCGTCGAGCAGGCCGATGTCGCCGGTGTGGAACCAGCCCTCGGCGTCGATCGCCTCCGCCGTGGCCTCCGGCTTGTTGTAGTAGCCGCACATCACGTTCGGGCCCGCGGGTCACGATCTCGCCGTCCGCCGCGATCCGGACCTCGACCTCGGGAATCGGCCGGCCCACCGTGCCGAGCCGGTGGTGCGCGAAGGTGTTCACCGCGATGACCGGCGAGGTCTCGGTGAGGCCGTAGCCCTCCAGGATCGGCATGCCGGCGGCGTAGAAGAACCGCGCGATGTCGGGCGAGAGCGGCGCGCCGCCGAGATGAAGAACCGGATCCGGCCGCCGGTCCGCGCCGCGCAGCTTGGCGAAGACCAGCCGGTCGGCCAGCGCGCGCTGCAGCGCGCAGCGCCGGCGGACACCGGCGCCGCCGGCGAGCGTCGCGCTCCGCCCACCCCTCGCCCACCTCCCGGGCCCAGGCGAAGATCCGCTTCCGCGCCGGCGTCGCCGCCCGCACGCTGTCGAGCACCCGGGCGTAGATCTTCTCGTACAGCCGCGGCACCGACGCCATCATGGTCGGGCCGCGAGCTCCTGCATGTCGGCCGGCACGGTGTCGACGCTCTCGGCGTAGTTGATCACCACGCCGGCGTGGAACATGCAGTAGTGCCCGAACATCCGCTCGAAGATGTGGGACAGCGGCAGGAACGAGAGGCACTCGTCCTCGTCGGTGAAGCTGAACAGCGCCACGCAGGTCGTCACGTTCGAGGCGATGTTGCCGTGGCGTCAGCATCACGCCCTTGGGGTCGCCGGTGGTGCCCGAGGTGTAGATGAGGGTGGCGAGGTCGTCCGGCGCGGCCCCGAGCGCGTCCGCCCGCCAGTCGGGGTGGCGCGGCCCGAGCGGCGCGCCCGCCGGCGAGCACCTGCTCGAAGCGGGTGCACGCCCGGGCCCGTCGCGGTCGTCGTCGAAGGCGATGACGTGGCGCAGCGCCGGCAGGTCGCTCGCGGACCGCCTGGATCTTCTCGAGCTGGGCTGCGGTCGAGACCAGCACCGCCACGGCGCCGGAGTCGCGCAGGATGTACTCGACCTGTCGGGCGGGGAGGGTGGGGTAGATCGGCACGTCGGTGCAGCGGGCGGCGAGGCAGGCGTAGTCGGCGATGGCCCACTCGGGCCGGTTCTCCGAGAGGATCGCCACCCGGTCGCCGCGGCGGACGCCCAGCTCGCGGCAGGCCGAGGCTCAGGTCCTGGACCCGCTCGGCCAGCTCGCGGTAGCTCGAGCTCGACCCAGCGGCCGTCCCGCTTGGATCCGCGAGCGCCACCGGCCGGCTCGCCGAACCGGTCCATCGCGCTCGAAGTAGAGCTCGTTCAGCGTGCGCGGCGTGGTGGCCTCCTACTGGAACAGGACGATGAAGCGCTGCCCCGAGCCCGGGCACGGGCGCGCCGCGCGTGCGGTTGGCGCGGACCTGCACGATGGCGGTGTCCGGCGGAGCCGGCGCCGGTCGCCAGGCTCAGCGACGTCGCTGACGGTGCCGTCCGCGCCGGTCGTGAGCGTGTCGCTCGAGACGCCGCCGGCCAGCAGCACGACCGGCGGCGTCGCCGCGGGACCGGGCAGGTGATCGTGTAGATCACCGGCCGCGGTCCGGCGAGCGGCCCGGCGGGAGTGAAGCTGTCGAGCCGACGGTCACCAGGTGGCGGCGGCCGGCGGCGTCACGCCGATGGCGACGGTGAGGACCGAGTCGCCCGACGATGACGAGCGTGTCGGCGGGGGCGATGACCGTGAAGGTGACAGGATCGCGAGCCGAGCGAGCCCGACCGCGGCCTGCACCCGGCCGGTGCCGGGGCTCACGCCGGTGACGCAGCGCCGGTGGCGCGTCGACGCGTGACCGTGGCGTCGGCCGGCCTGCCAGGTGATCGGCGGCGTCCACGCTGTCGCCGTCCGTGTCGAGCGGCCGGGCCGAGAGCTGGATCGTCTCGCCGACCTCGACCGTGTCGGGGTCCGGGCATCTGGACCTCGAGCGCCACCACGCCGCCTTCGCCTTCGTCAGACCGCTGCAGCCGAGCCGCCGCGACCAGCGAGCAGCGGACCGCCCAGCGGCCTCACATCGTCTCCGGGGCCGGGCTGCCGGCGATGTCGCGCAGCGCGCGTCTCGGCGTGGCGGACCCAGCGCTCGGCGTCGGGGCCCTTGGGCGGCCGCGCGAGAAAGGCGCGCAGGTGCTCGGCCGCCTGCTGCACGTCGCCCCGCTTGAGCAGCAGGAAGGCGACGCCGTAGTGGGCGCCGCACCAGGCTGTCGTCCAGCTCCAGCGCGCGCTTGTAGTGGCGGATGGCCTCCTCCGGCTGGCCGGTCTTGGTGAACGCGATGGCCATGTTGAGCAGGATGCGCGAGTCGGTCGGGATTGTCCCGGAAGGCCAGGCGATAGGAGGTGAGCGCCGCCTCGAAGTCGCCCTGCCGCTCCAGCGCCAGCCCCTCGTTCAGGTAGTCGAGCCGCTGCGGGCTGCAGCGTCTCGCGGGGCTCCTTGCCGAACAGGCGGTGCCAGAAGCTCATGAGGGACGGGGGCTCTCCGAGCAAAGTCGAACGGGCACAACGTCGTTGGGATCCTGGCGAAAGATAGTCATCGCCGGGAAGGCCGCCGCAACGCGACGAGCCGGCGGTTGCCGGCTGCCCTCGCGGACCGGGCGTAGGTTGGGACAGAACCCCATCGGAGGGATGCGATGCGCCGCGCCAGCCGCGCCAGCGCCGCGGGGCGTGCTCGAGGTCGATTGGCCGTTCTTCGGCGAGATCTGCCGCGCGCTGGCGCTGCGGGTGGCGCGGGAGTACCAGCCGGAGATCGTGCTCGGGCATCGCCAAGGCCGGCGTGATTCCCGGCGTGGTGGTCGCCTCGATCCTCCAGAGCGAGTTCACCTCGATGGCGGTCACCCGGCAGGCGGCCGGCGCGCCGCCGGTGCTGGTCTCGGGGCCGCCGCCCACCATCCGCGGCCGCCGGGTGCTGGTGGTGGACGAGACCTGCGACACCGGCAGCACCATGAAGCTCGCGCTCAGCGAGGTCCGGGCGCTCCAGCCGGCCGAGGTGCGGACCGCGGTGTCGTTCAAGACCGGCGACTACGCCCCCGACTTCCACGCCTTCGAGACCGAGAACTTCATCATCCTGCCCTGGGACCGCGAGATCATCCAGAACGGCGAGCTGGTGGTCCGGCCGGACTACGCCGCCCGGCTCTGAGGCCGCGCTGCAACCCTGCGGCGTCTGGCCTGTCCAAGCGGGGGTCCTCATCTCCGGAGCGCCCCGATGCCGCGTCCCCCGATCTGGTCCTGCTGGCTCCTGCTGCCTGCCGGCCGGCCGTCTGCCGCCCAGCAGCCCGAGCGCTACACCCTCGACCGACGACGACGTCGCCATCTACAACCTCGTCGGCACCGTCCGGGTCGAGGCGGCACCGGCGAGCGTCGCGCGTCCAGGTGACCCGCGGCGGGCGCGGACGCCGCCAGGCTGCGGGTCGCGCAGGGCGAGCTCGACGGCCGCGCGACCCTCCGGGTGTCTACCCCGGCGACCGGATCGTCTGGCGCCGGCACGGCGCGCGGCACGCTCGACCACGCTCCGGGTGCGGGAGGACGGCACCTTCGGCGACGACGACTACGGACGACGACGCACTGGCCGCGGCGCGACCGGCACGACGCGGCAGAGGGCCGCCGGGTGACGCATCTCCGAGCGGCGACGGTCTCGACGCGCGGCGCCGACCTCATGGTCCAGGTGCCGCGCGGCCGCCGGTCGCGGTCTACCTCGCGGTCGGGCACGGTGTCGCGTCGCCAACGTCGAAGGCGAGCTGGCGGTGGATGCCCACGCCGCGCCGGTCACCGCCACCGGCGTCAAGGGCGGGCTCAGATCGATGTCGGCTCGGGCACGGTGCGGGTGACGCAGAGCCGAGGGCGAGCTGAGCGTGGACACCGGCTCGGGCGCGGTGGAGGTGTCCGGTTCAGCGGGACCGATCGCTCTCGATCGACACCGGGTCGGGCGACGTCACCGGCACCGAGCTCGACGGCCAGCGAGCTCTCAGATCGACACCGGCTCCGGCGAGATCCGGCTCACCGCGCGTGAGCGCGCCCGAGCTGTCACTCGAGACCGGCAGCGGCGGCGTCACCGCCGAGCTCCGGCGGGACGTCGCGCTCGCTAGCGTCGAGACCGGGCTCGGGCGACATCGCGATCCGCGCGCCCGCCACCCTCGGCGCGGAGGTCGAGATCGAGACCTCCAGCGGCGACATCGAGACCGATTTCCCGCTGCAGGTCACCCGGCACGGCCGGGATCACATGGTGGGCACGATCGGCGACGGGACAGGGCACGATCGCGATCGAGACCGGCTCGGGCGAGATCAGGCTGCTCAAGAGCTCGAACTGACGCCCAGCGCCTCGGTGTAGCTCGCGCCCTGGGCCATCCGGTCGTACAGCGCGCTCAGGGTCTCGGGGGCGCCCGCGAGGAAGCGGCAGCGGGCGTCGCCCCGGGAGCGGCACTCCACCTCCATCACCGCCACCAGGCCGTCGGACAGCCGGCCGAAGAAGTCGGCCAGCAGGCCGCAGGTGAGATGGCAGGAGGGGAACTCGCCCCGGCCCTCGTCCGCCGCCTCGGCCCATTCGGTCGAGTCGAGCGCCAGCACCGCGTCGCCCAGCGGCGTGCGCGTCGAGCGCGCCCCAGCCCTGCTCGGTGAAGAACTCCGACAGCACCTCGCCCAGGAACTGCGCGTCGAGGTCGGCCGGGCGCTCCACGCCGCGCGTCGCCAGCAGCCACTCCGCGAACTCGGCGTACAGCTCCTCGCCGCCGGCGAAGCCGGCTTCCTGCAGGTAGGTCGCGGCCTGCAGCCCGGTGTCGCGCTCGAGCGCGGCGCGCAGCTGGTGGATGACCTTGCGCCCGAGCCGGAGGCCGCGGATGGTGCCGGGAGCGACGCTGGTCATGGTGCGTCGGGGTTGAAGACGCTGAATCTTAGGACCGTGCGACCGACGCGACGCAAGAGTTCGGCTTCGTCGATGACCTCGACGCCCAGCGCTTGCGCCTTCTCCAGCTTGCCGCCGGCGTCCTCGCCGGCGACGACGCGCGTCGGTCTTCTTGCTCACGCTGCCCGCCACCCGGCCGCCCGCCGCCTCGATCAGCTCGGTGGCCTGCGCCGCGCGAGAGGGTGGGCAGCGTGCCGGTGAGCACGTAGGTCTTGCCCGGCGAGCGCGCCGTCGGCCGCCGGCGGCGCCGCGGCTCGGTGAACGTCGAGCCCCGCGCCGCTCCAGCCGCTCGACCAGCGTCGGCGTTCCGCGGCTCGGCGAAGAACGCGACCACCGCCTCGGCGATGGCGCGGCCCGACGCCCGGCACGTCGTTGATCTGCTCCTCCGTCGCCTCCATGAGCGCCGCCATCGTGCCGAACCGCCGGGCCAGCAGCTGCGCCACGGTCTTGCCGACGTGCCGGATCCCGAGGCCGAAGAGCAGGCGACGAGAGCGGCCGTCCTTGCGAGGCGTCGATCGCGGCGACCAGCTGCTCGGCCGACTGCTCGGCGAACCGGTCCAGCTCGACCAGCTGCTCGCGCGGTGAGCTCGTACAGGTCGGCCACGTCGCGGATCAGCCCTGCGTCGAGCAGCTGGCGCACCCGCTCGTAGCCCAGCCCGCGGATGTCCATCGCGTCGCGCGAGGCGAAGTGGACGATGCCCTCCAGCACCCGGCCGGGGCAGGAGGCGTTGGGGCAGTAGCGCATCGCCTCGTCCGGCGGGCCGCTCGACCGGCGTGCCGCAGCGCGGGGCACTGGTCCGGCATCTGCGAACGGCGCGCTCGCGCTCCGGGTCCACGCCCTCGAGGAGCGGCCGCACGACCTGGGGGATCACCTCGCCGGCGCGGATGACCTCGACCCGGTCGCCGTCGCGGATGTCCTTCTGGGCGATCAGGTCCTCGTTGTGCAGCGTGGCGGCGCTGACCGTCACGCCCGGTGATCTCGACCGGCTCGAGCACGGCCCAGGGGTTGAGCGCGCCGGTGCGGCCCACGTTGATCCGGATGTCGTCGAGCCGGGTGACCGCCACCTCGGGCGCGAACTTCCGGGCGATGGCCCAGCGCGGCTCGCGGCCGCCGACCACGCCCAGCTCGCCGTGCAGGTCGAGCCGGTCGACCTTGACCACCACGCCGTCGGCCTGGAACGGCAGCGTGGGGATCAGCTGCCTCGAAGCTCGGCGATCGCCGCCTGCACCTCGGCCAGCGTCGTCGAAGCGCTCGCGGTGGGGCTCCACCTGGAAGCCCCAGCGCGTCGAGCAGGTCGAGCAGCTCCCAGTGGGTCGCGCGCCGTCGAGCCGTGCCCTCGACCGGCTCGACGGCGAAGGCGAACATCCGGAGCCGCCGCTTGCGGGTGAGCGTCGGGATCGAGCTGCCGGAGCCCGCCGGCGGCGGCGTTGCGCGGGTTGGCGAAGAGCGGCTCGCCCGTCGCGCTCGCGCTGCCTGGTTGACCCGGGTGAAGCCGGCGTAGGGCAGGTACACCTCGCCCCGCACCTCCATCAGCGTGCGGCCAGCCTCGCCCCTTGAGCGCGAGCGGCACGTCGGCGATGGTGCGGAGGTTGGCGGTGATGTCCTCGCCGATGACGCCGTTGCCGCGCGTGGCGCCCGACCGTCAGCCGGCCGTCCTCGTAGGTGAGGCTCACCGCGGCGCCGTCGATCTTGATCTCGGCGGTGTAGCCGGCCGTGCGGACCTCGGGCAGCGATGCGCGCGTTGCGCTCCTCCCAGGCGGCCAGCTCCTCGGCGGTGAAGGCGTTGGCCAGCGAGAGCATCGGGCGGCGGTGGGTGTGCTTGGCGAGCGCGCTGGCGACGGGCGCGCCGACCCGCTGGGTGGGGCTGTCGGGCGAGCGGAGCTCGGGGTGCTCCGCCTCGAGCGCCTGCAGCTCGCGGAAGAGCCGGTCGTACTCGGCGTCGGAGATCTCCGGCGCGTCGAGGACGTAGTAGGCGTGGTTGGCCCGGTCGATCTGCTCGCGCAGCCGTGGCCGCCCGCTCGGCTGCGCGCGCCGGTCACCGCGCGGTGGACTCCTGGCTGAGCACCGCCTGCGCCACGCCCACCAGCCGCTCGATCTCGGGCGACGCCGTCGCCGACGGCCGGGCTCGTCCGCGTCGTCCGCCGGCGGCGGATAGCTCGCCAGCAGGCTGCCGCATGAAGCCGATCAGCGCGGCCTGCTCCTGCTCCCGCCGGCGCAGCGCCCTCGTCCTCGCCCTGCCGCTGCCGCAGCCGCTCGAAGCGGTGCGCGTTCCGGAGCGCCTTGGCGGTCAGGTTGGCGACGACCTGGCAGAACTGGAGGTCGGCGGCGGAGAAGCTGGGGCCGTCGCGGAAGGTGCGCAGGAAGATCGCGCCGATGGCGGCGCCCCGCCACGAGATCGGGATCGACGGTGATGGTCTTGACCTTGCGCGCGGCGAGCGCCCAGCGCGCCGGGCCGAGCGACGGGTCGGTGGCCGCGTCGGCGATGAAGACCGTCTCGCCGGTCTGGAGCGCGCGGCGGAGCTCGGGGTAGCGGTCGAGGTCCACCACGTAGTTCCGGATGCCGGGATCCTCGTAGCTCGCCACCAGCCGGACGCTGCCGCCGCCCCGCTCGGCCAGGAAGATCGAGCAGCGGTCGAGCCCGAAGGTCTCGCCCAGCCGCAGGGCGACCGACTGCACGATGTCGGCGAAGTGCAGCGAGCCGCCGATGTCCTGCAGGATCTCGATCACCGCCAGCAGGTGCTTTCGCTCCTGCTCCAGCGCGGTGAGTCGCGCCTGCAGCCGTTCGACGTCGTCGATCGCCGGCACCGACGTCATGGTGGTATCCAGGGTGGGAAGACCGGAGGCTCATTATAAGGGCTCTGATCGGCGGCGGCGAAAACCATGAAGGAAGCTGCAGTCCGCTGTCAAAATCTATGGTGTCACGATGGTTGACGCTGACCCCCGCCGAGGTAGGTTGCAGCCGGAGCCGTTAGTTCTTGTCGCCGATCCGCTTCGCCAGCGCCGCTGCGCGTTCCCGATAGACCGGTCCATGATCTCGCGGTCGGGCAGCGAGCCGATCCGGCTCAGCTGGTCGCGGGCGTCGTCGTACCGCTTGCGGTCGACGTAGATCTCGGCCAGCTCCAGGCGGTGGTAAGACCGGCCGGGATCGAGCGCCACGGCGTGCTCCATGTTGGAGATCGCCCCGTCCCACGACGCCTCGCTGAAGATGCCGGCGCCCAGCAAGCTCTTGGCGAAGAAGCGGCTGAGCCCGGAGAGCCGCATGATCTCCGCGTTCCACCGGCCCAGGATGTGGTAGGCGCCGTCGTGCCGCGGGTCGAGCTCGATGGTGCGCGAGCGCCTCGTCGCGGATGACGCGGGCGCGCCGGATCCGCTCCTTCTTCCCCATGGTGAGCGAGGCCCGGCCCACGGCGGCGGCCAGGGCGAAGTGGCCGTCGGCGCCGAGTGGAGTCGGCCGCCACGGCGCGGCGGGCCAGCCGCTCGGCGCGGGCGTAGAGCGAGTCGCGCTCGGGGCTCTTGCACGCTGTCGGGGATCTGCTCGCCCTGGTCGAGCAGCACGATGGCGGCGCGCCAGTTGGCCTCGTAGGCGGTCGAATCCAGCGCGAGCGCGGCCTCGTAGTGCGCCAGCGCCGGTGCGCAGATCGTGCACCTGCATCGCCGCCGCGCCCATGCGCGACATGATCGGCCGCCGCTGCGCGGCGAGCGACGCGGCGAGCGGCCGGCCAGGCAGCGAGCAGAGCAGGGCGAGACGTCGAGCGAGCATCGCAGGCGACGGTTCCCGGTGAGACGGTGGCTGCCGAATGGTGATTCCGTCGCTCATCGAGCACAAGCGCGACGGCGGCGCCCTCGCGCCCGAGGACTGGGCGCGCCTGATCGCGCGACTACACGGCGGGCCGGGTGCCGGACTACCAGATGTCGGCGCTGCTCATGGCGGTGTTCTTCCGCGGGCTCGACGCCGGACGAGCTGGCCGCGCTGACCGACGCCATGATCGACTCGGGCGACCGGCTCCGCTTCGACGGCTACGCCGTGCCGGTGGCGGACAAGCACTCGACCGGCGGCGTCGGCGACAAGGTCTCGCTGCTGCTCGCGCCGATGGTGGCGAGCTGCGGCGTGGCGGTGCCGATGATGTCGGGCCGCGGGCTGGGCCACACCGGCGGCACGCTCGACAAGCTCGAGTCCATTCCCGGCTTCCGCACCAACCTCTCGCTGCGCGGAGGCGCGGGCCCAGATCGAGCGGCTCGGCTGCGCCATGCTGGGGCAGACGCCGGAGATCGCGCCCGCCGACAAGCGGCTCTACGCGCTGCGCGACGTGACCGGCGACGGTCGAATCGATCCCGCTCATCTCCGCCAGCATCATGTCCAAGAAGCTGGCCGAGGGGCTCAACGGCCTGGTGCTCGACGTGAAGACCGGGAGCGGCGCGTTCCTCCCCGAGCCCGACCGCGCGCATCGAGCTGGCGCGCACCATGATCGGCCTGGGCGAGGCGCGCGGCTGCCCCACGGTCGCGCTGCTCACCGCGATGGACCGCCCGCTGGGCCGCGCCTGCGGCAACGCGCTCGAGGTCGAGGAGGCGATCGAAGGCCTGCGGGGCAGCGGCCCGGCCGACCTGATGGAGGTCACCTACGCCCTCGGCGCCGAGATGCTGCTGCTGGTCGGCGCGGCGGCGGACCTGGCGCGACGCCCGCGATCGGCTGGAGACGGCGGTGAGCTCGGGCCGGGCGCTGGAGACGTTCGGCCGCGATCATCGAGGCCCAGGGCGGCAACCCGATCGGTGGTGGACGATCCCGGCGTCCTGCCGCAGGCGCAGGCGGTGGAGGTCTACCGCGCCGACCGCGCCGGCGTGGTCGCGCCGGTGGAGCCGCGGCGGCTCGGCCGGGCGATCGTCGAGCTGGGCGGCGGGCGCCGACCAGTCGAGGACGAGGTCGATCCGACGGTCGGCTTCGTCATCACGGTCAAGCCGGGCGATCCGGTGCGCGCGGGCGAGCCGATCGCGTCGGTGTTCGCCCGGGACGAGGCCGGCATCGCGAGCGGCATCGCCGCGCTCGGGAGACGCGATCGCGGATCGGCGAGGAGGGCCGGCTCACGCCGCTGATCTCTCACCGGATCACGGCCCGCGGGGTCGAGCCCCTGGCGGGAATGGTCGCGTGAGCATCATCGGTGGCCCGGTGTCGGTCGTGCTCGTCGCGGTCGTCCTGGTCATCGCCGCTGGTGCTCTGGCTGCTCCGCGACCCGAGCATCCCGGCCCCCGGCTGGTCGGCGACGACGGGATCGACCGGGAGGAGCTCGAGGCAGCCGAGCGCGAGGTGCGGGACCTCGAGGCCGGACAGCTCCCGGACGAGGACCGACCGGGCGACGATTGGGGACCGGGCGCCGGTCGGCCGCGCCCCCCGGTTCGACTCTAGCTCGGCCCAGGAAGGACAGGACGATGCAGACCAATCCGCCCACCTCTGCCGACGCCGCCCCGAGCGACGCGCAGGCAGACGGTACCAGCGAACCGACCAAGGATTCCCCCGAGATCACTCCGGGCGAGGTCACCGTGCTGCTGGAGGCCGTCGAGGCGGGAGACGGCCAGGCGCTCGAGCGTCTCTTCCCGCTGGTCTACGAAGACCTCCATCGCGTCGCCCGCCGCCAGCTCGACCGCGAGGGCGGCGGCCACACCCTGCAGACCACCGCCCTGGTCCACGAGGCCTACCTCAAGCTCGCCGGCGGCACCGTCAGCGCCACCAGCCGCGCGCACTTCCTCGCCATCGCCGCCCGCGCCATGCGCCAGGTGCTGGTGGACTACGCCCGCCGCCGAAAGGCGGCCAAGCGGGGTGGTGGCGTCATCTCGGTCACGCTGGGCGACCAGGCCCAACCCGCCGATACGTCAGCCGAAGATCTGCTGGCGCTGAACGAGGCCCTGGACCAGCTCGAGCCGCGCCAGCGGCAGGTGATCGAGTGCCGCTTCTTCGGTGGCATGGAGGAGAAGGACATCGCGGCGGCGCTCGGCGTCTCCGAGCGCACGGTCAGGCGGGACTGGGTCAAGGCCCGCGCGTGGCTGTATCAGATGCTGTATCCGGGCGGGGAGCAGCCGGGGGATCGCTGACCTCTCGGCCTTGGCGGGGGGCCGTGCGGGGGAGGTCCCTCCGGGCGCCTCCGCGGCTCGGCCATGCTGGGGCACGCGGGCATGCTCGGGGCCGCTAACGCGCCCTGCGGGACCTCCCCCGCACGGCGGCTCGCCGCTGCGCGGCGAGAGGGGCGCGATGCCGGCTGCTCATTGGCCGGCTTCTGCGATCTAGTGGGCTCGCGCGGGAGGCCTGGGGACTGCTCGCGTCGCTCCGATGGGTGGGTGCAGCGCCGGGGTGGGTGTGCCCAGAGGGCGCGTTAGCGGCCCCGAGCATGCCCGCATCCCAATGCATGGCCGAGCCGCGGAAGCGCCCGGCGGGCAGACCCACCCCGGCGCTGCACCGGCAGCCTACCCCGCGTGCCTCCCAACCCCGCACCCCCCTCACCCGGAAGCCGGCGCGAGGTCCACGGCGATCGTGCGCCACTTTCCCTGATTGAACCGCACCACTGTGAGCACGCACCGAGTGGCGTGGCCCACGAGAATCGCGATCCAGATGTGCAGCGGCTGCAGCGTCCCGAGCTGCTGGATCGCGAAGCAGATTCCGAGCGGCACCGCCACCTGCGAGACGATCGAGATGTAGAGCGGGCTCTTGGTGTCGCCCGTCCCCTGCAGCCCGCCGGTGTACGTCAGCGCCACCGCGATGAACAGCCCCGACACGCTGAGCACCCGCAGCAGCTGCGCCCCGATATCCGCCACCGCGGGCTCGTTCATCCCGAAGATCCCCAGCAGCTGCCGCGGGACCAAGAAGAAGAACACCCCGATGGACGCGGCGCCGAAGAAACCGTAGCGGCCGGCGATGTGCACCGATTGCGCCGCCCGCTCCGGGTGTCCTGCACCGAGGTTCTGGCCCGCGACCGCGGCCGCGGCGCCCATGAGGCCGATCGAGGTCCATGTCACCAGCGAGAACAGCTGCGTGTAGCCCACCGCGAACGCCGCCTGCGCCGGCGCGCTCTGCGCCAGCGAGCCGATGAAGGCGAGCATGAAGATCCCGCCCACGTTCATCGCGATCCCCTGGATGCCCGTCGGCAGCCCGAACTTGAACAGCGAGCGGATGACGCTCCAGTCGGGCGCGTAGCTCTGGCCCCGGGGGAACGACACCACCCACCCGCCGCGCCACAGCTTCACCATGGAGTAGATGGCGACCAGCCCCGACGCGGCCACCGTTCCCATCGCCGAGCCGACGGTGCCGAACGCGGGGATCGGCCCCAGCCCGGGGATCAGGACCAGATTGAAGACCAGGTTGAGCACCGTCATCGCGATGCCGAGCACCATCGGGGTGCGCGCGTCGCCGGCGGAGCGGAGCGCGCCGCTCAGCATGTAGAAGATCAGCATCCCGCTGGTGAAGAGGAACATCACCCTGATGAACGGCAGCGCCTCCTGCTTCACCTCGGGCGCGGCGTTGACCAGGTCGAGCAGGGCGGGGGAGAGGAAGTAGCCCAGCGGTGCCAGGATGAAGATGGAGAGCCCGATCGCGGTGAGAAACGCCTGGTACACCGTCCGGTTCACCTTCTCCACCTCGCCGGCGCCCGCGAAGCGGGCCACGAGCACGCTCATCCCGGTGAAGAGCGAGTTGACGAAGATGATCACCACGATGATGATCTGCCACGACACGCCGATCGCCGCGTTGCCGAGAAACCCGACCAGGTGACCCACCAGCGCGTGGTCCACGATGCCCTGCAGCCCGCCGATCACGTTGGTGATCATGGTGGGCCAGGCGATCTTCCACACCGCCGCGCGCAGGTTCCCCTCGACGATGGATCGATCGTACCGCGGCTTCGACGTATCGGTCACCGGTCAGCGGTCATTGCGATCTCCATTCTCGAAACTAAGCCCGCTCGCTGGCCTTCCCGGCACCCCGGCGGCATATTTCCGCCCATTCCTGAGACAAGGGCGGGCATGCAGGACCTTCGGGGCCGTCTGGAGCAGGCGCTAGCGGGCACTTACGTCTTCGAGCGCGAGCTGGGCGGCGGCGGCATGTCGCGCACCTATCTCGCGGTCGAGCAGGCGCTCAACCGGCGGGTGGTCGTCAAGGTGCTGGCCCCCGAGCTGCTTGCCGGGTATCTCGGTCGAGCGGTTCCGGCGGGAGATCCTGCTCGCGGCCCAGCTCCAGCACCCTCACGTCGTCCCGGTGCTCTCGGCAGGAGACGCCGGCGGGCTCCCCTGGTTCACCATGCCCTACGTGGACGGCGACAGCCTGCGCCAGCGGCTGGGGGCTGGCCCGATGAGCGGGGGCGAGGTCGTGAGCATCCTGCGCGACGTGGCCCGCGCGCTCGCCTACGCCCACGCCCGCGGCATCGTCCACCGGGACATCAAGCCGGACAACGTCCTCCTCTCCGCCGGCACCGCCACCGTCACCGACTTCGGCATCGCCAAGGCCATCAACGCCGCGCGCACCGACGGCGCCGCCGGGGCCACGCTCACCCAGATGGGCACCTCCATCGGGACGCCGACCTACATGGCGCCGGAGCAGGCGGCGGCCGATCCCAACACCGACCATCGGGCCGACATCTACGCGTTTGGCGCCATGGCGTACGAGCTGCTCGTCGGTCATCCGCCCTTTCAGGCCGCCACGCCCGCCCGGCTGCTCGCGGCGCACATGAGCGAGACCCCGCGCGATCCTCGGACGCTGCGGGCGGACACCCCCGGGCCGCTGGCCGAGCTGGTCATGGCCTGCCTGGCGAAGGACCCGAACGACCGTCCCCAGCAGGCGCGCGACCTGGTCCGGGTGCTGGAGACGGTCACCACCAGCGGCGCCGCGCCCGCGGCGCCGGCGATCCTGGCGGGCCATCGCCTGCCGGTGGGCAAGGCCGTCGGCCTCTGGGCCGCGGCGACCGCCGGCGTCGGCATCACCGCGTGGGCGGCGACCGACGTCATCGGCCTGCCCGACTGGGTCCTGCCGGGCTCGCTCGGTGTCATGCTCGCGGGGCTGCCCGTCATCCTCATCACCGCCTTCGTGCAGCGGACGGCGATGCGCGCCTACGCGGCCACGCCGCAGCGTACGCCGGGCGGGACGCCCACCGCGCAGGGGACGCTCGCCACGCTCGCGCTCAAGGCGAGTCCCGCACGTCTCCTGGCGCCGGACCTGGCTCGGAGGCACCGCCGCGGTGGCCGCGTTCGCGGCGCTGGTCATCGGCTTCATGGTGACGCGCGCGTTCGGCATCGGACCCGCGGCATCGCTCCGGGGCAAGGGCGAGTTCGGCGCGCGAGAGACCGTGGTCGTCGCCGATTTCCGGGCACCAGCCGGCGACTCCACCCTCGGTCCCACCGTCGCCGAGGCGCTGCGCACCGACCTGGCCCAGTCCAGCTCGCTCAACGTCCTCACCCGCGCCTCGATCCGCGACATCCTCGGCCTGATGCAGCGGCCCGCGGAGAGCGTGGTGCCGTTCGAGCTGGCGCGCGAGATCGCCACGCGCGAAGGCGCCAAGGCGGTGCTCGACGGCGAGATCGTGCGTCTGGGGCAGAGCTACGTCGTCTCCGCCCGGCTGGTCTCGTCGCTGGACGGCCAGGAGCTCGCGACGTTCCGGGAGACGGCCGCGAACGAGGACGGGCTCATCGGCGCGCTGGGCGAACTCTCGCGAGACGTGCGCGAGAAAGCGGGCGAATCGCTCCGCACCATCCGTGCGAGCACCGAGCTGGAGCGCGTCACCACGCCTTCGCTCCCGGCGCTCCGGAAGTATGTCGAGGGCTCGGCCCTGGCCGACGAAGCCGGCGAGATCGATCGCGGGCTCGCGCTGATCAGCGAGGCGGTTGCGCTCGACACCGGTTTCGCCATGGCGTGGCGGAAGCTCGCCGTGCTGCTGGGCAACGAGGGCCGCGACCGGCCCCGTGCGCTGGAGGCCATCTCGACGGCCTACCGACACCGGGAGCGGCTCACCGAGATGGAGCGGCTGCTCACGGAGGGCTACTACTACACTCGCGGTCCGACGCCCAATCGCGACAAGGCGCAGGCGGCCTACGAGGAGGGCATCCGGCTCGATTCGACCAGCACCAGCGCGCTCAACAACCTCGGCGTGGTGTACGGAGAGAAGCGCGACTATGAGCGCGCCGAAGCCGTGTATCGAAAGGTCGTGGCCCTTCCGCGGACGTTCGGGGGCGCGTTCACCAACCTGCTCCGGGAACAGATTCGGAACGGCCGGCTCACCGCCCTCGACTCCACCGTTGCCGCGTTCCGCGCCAGATATCCGGCGAGCAATGATCTGTGGGAGGTGGAGTGGTACGCGGCCTGGGCCCAGGGACAGCACGCCGAAGCCGACAGCATCGGGCGCGCGGTGCACGCGCGGGCCCGCACCAGCAGGCAGGCGATTCGGGCCGCTTTCGGGACGGGCTTGCTGGCATACCTTCACGGCCAGCGGAGGGAAGGGCAGCGCTGGATGACGCTCGGCTACGAGGCGCTGGTCCGGGCGGACCCATCCGTGGCCAACAGGCTGATTTTCGCGATGGATACGGCGGGCAACGCGTTGTACGAAGGAGACGCGGCGCTTGCCAGGGCAGTCCTCGCGCGTGGGCTGGTGCGCCATCCCGTCGACTCGATGCCGCCGACCGATCGCCCGTGGGAGGATCTGGCCCAGCTCGCCGCGGCCGCAAGCGATCCCGCGCTGGCCCGGCGGGCGCTCACCGGCTTCGAGCAGGACCAGGCGAGTCTCTCGCGCGACCCGGTGGGCCGCCGCGCATTCTTCGCGGGGCATGTGGCGTTGGCCGAAGGGCGGTGGGACCAGGCGATTCCGCTGCTGCAGCAGGCGGACGCGGCCACCACGATCGAGGAGCGCTACGCGCTGGTGCAGATCGGGCGGGCGTTCGACCTCGCCGGTCGGAGCGACTCGGCGATCGTGTACTACCAGAAGTTTCTGGGAAAGCGCGAGGCCGAGCCGGAGAACGACGCCCGCTGGCGTGCCCGAACCCACCGCTGGCTGGGCGCGCTCTACGAGGCCAAGGGCGAGAGCAAGAAGGCCATCGAGCAGTACGCCCAGTTCCTCGAGCTCTGGCGCCAGGCGGACCCGTCGCTGCAGCCGCAGGTCGAGGAGATACGGGGGCAGTTGGGACGGCTGCGGGCCAAGGTCGGGTAGGCGCTAACGCGTCACCCTGCTCGCCAGCCACGCCGCTCTGAACGCTCGCTGTCGCTCGCTCGCCGCCGGTCCATCCTGCTCCATCGGAACCACAGCCACTCGTCGGATCCCGCGCCAGCCGCAGCATGCTGCGCACCTCGCGTCCCCGCTGCTCGAACACCAGGGCCACCGAGTCACCAGGGGCATGCGACGCCAGCATCGCCTGCCACGCCGCGTCGCCGCCGACCGGGCGGCCGTCGGCCGACACCAGTCGGTCGCCTTGCTCCACGCCCGCCGCGTAGAGTGGCGTGCCGGCGATGGCCGGTGAGGCCACCGTGGTCCCCGTGCTGTCGGCCGCCAGGGCGAGCGGGCCGGCGTAGGCGGCACTGGGTTTGGCAGGGCCGACCCGCATCCCCGCCTGCGCCAGCAGCGCCGCGAAGTCGGGCACCTCGCGGCCCCGCACGTAGCGCTTGAAGAAGTCGCTGGCGAAGGCGGCGTCGCCGGTGTATTGGCCCAGCGTGCGCTGCAGATCGTCCACTGTGTAGAGTCGTCGGATGGCGTAGCGCCGCGTGGGCCGCCCGAACTGCTGCCACATGAGGCGCATGTAGCCGTCGAGCGTCTTGCCTCCGGGACGGCCGCGCAGCGTGAGGTCGAGGCCCAGTGCTATCGCCCGAGCCCCAGGTGTAGTAGGAGAGGAAGGTGTTCGGCAGGTTGGTGGGATCGATGGCCGTCGCGGCGTCCACGAAGGGCGCCAGCAGGCTCATCTCCATCGGGCTGTGGAACCGCCGGCCGGGCGACAGGACCACGCTGTTCACGATGCTCGCCAGCTGGCCGGCGAAGGCGGAATCCGAGCTCAGGCCGGCCCGGCGAACGCTGAGCCGATCGAAGTAGTTGGTGAACCCCTCGCCGAACCAGAGCGCGTCCGACGGGTCCGCCTTGGTGAAGTCGAACGGCTCCAGCTCCGCCGAGCGGATGCGCTCCATGTTCCAGGAGTGGAAGAACTCGTGCGACACGGGGAGGAGCAGCTGGTTGAAGCTCTGGGCCAGGGTGGCCGGCGCGCTCAGCACGGTGGAATTGCGGTGCTCCATCCCGTCGCCCGAGGCCCAGGGCAGGTAGTCGGAGAGGAAGGTGTAGACGTGGTGATCGTAGAGCGCCGTCTCCCCGAAGATGCCCACCTGCTCGGCCACCACCTTGCCCACCGCCTCGGCGAACGCATCCGCCTCCGCGTCGCTGCCCTGGTGGTGCAGCGCGAGGCGGATGGTATCGGTCCGGCCCTTCCCGGGCACCGGCCAGGAACGCAGAGTGAAGTCGCTCAGCTCGGCGGGGCTGTCCATGAAGTAGGCGAGATCAGGCGCCCTCCAGGAGAGCGAGTCCTTCCCCTGCACCAGCTGGGTCGCCACCCGCCAGTTACTCCCGTCCGGCGGCGTGAACCGCACCGCGATGGGCCGCGCCTCGAGCCCGCGGGCCCAGGCGAAGGTCGCGGGCATGTTGAGGTGGGCGTGGCCGGCGTCGATCTGTGAGTAGGTGCCGTCCGCCCGGTCGCCGTACAGCGTGTAGGCGAAGCGGACCGCCCGCCCTCGCGCCACCACGAGCCACCGGTAGGGGTCGTGGCGCACCACGGTCAACGGCTTGCCCGCCGCATCGGTGACCCGCACGTCGTACACGTTCTTCGCGAACTCGTGGATCGCGTACCGCCCGGGCGACGAGCGGCTGATCCAGATCTCCAGCGTGTCGCGCCCCGCGGCCGGGAAGTCCGCGACGATGCGGGCCTCGTGGTGCGCCGGATCGGGGAACGACACCGCGTAGCGAACGCTGTCTGAGACGACCGAAGGACTTGGAGCCAGCGAGAGGGCGAGCAGAAGCGCGAGCGGCATGGTGGTCCTGGTTCCGGGATGGAAGGACGACGGCGTGGGCGGCGGAAATGTTACACTCAGTGACCGCCGGGATGCCCTCCGTCGAGACGCGCGGGCCGCACCCTGAGGAACAGCACGAGCCCGACAGGTGTCTTGCTGCCGTAGAGATCCTGCAATGAGGAGGGGATCAAGTTGAGCGTCCCGCGGGCCCCCAGCCCGAGTGTCGCCCCCCGGTAGGCGGCGAGCTCCCGCACATAGCCGGCGGACAGCACAGCGAGGCTGAAGAACCCGCCCGGGGTGTCGGAGATGGCCAGCTCCTCCGCGGTCTTCTCGACGTACTCGACCCTCCCGAAGAAGGTATTCGCCGGGTCGAGTTGCAGGTTCGACTCGGCCACAACGCCGTGCTCCCAGGGTCCGCTGTCGCCGCCGTCGGCCGGGACGTGCTTGTTGGCGCCGTAGACCAGCGCCGACGCCAGCTCGCTCGCTCGGCCCAGCCGGATGGTATGGAGGACGGCCGCCCCGAGGCGACGCTGGTTCTCGTCAGGGTGCAGCGCCTCGGGCTCGACGAGGTGTCCGTAGCTCGCGCTCAGCGCCCACTCCGCCGTCGGGTTCACCGACAGCCGGAAGCCGTAGGAATCCAGCGCGTCGAAATCGAAGTCGTACCGGTCCTCGTCGGGCTCGCGGCCGTTGAAGAGTGTGGCCTCCAGCTTCGCGGTCCCGGTGAAGAGCCCGGCGGTGACCACGCCGTAGGTGATGTGGGTGGCGTCGGTGCGGTGGTGGACCAGCGGCGCGAGCGGGTCGTTGAGCGACGACGGCCGGTGCATGTAGGCCACCGGCCCGATCCCCGGCTCACCGACCGGCGCCGCGTAGACCACGACGCCGAGGTTCCGGGCGATCGGTCGCTCGTAGAGAGCGGACAGCTCCATGAAGAGGTCGTGCGGATGCTGCCGGTCGTGGAGCGGCTCGCCCTCGAACGTCTCGCCGGATTGGAGCAGCAGGGGATACCCGCGCCCGCCGACGGTAAGCGGCTCGGCGCTGGCCATCCCGTGCAGGTGCAGCGTGCCGCCGGCGAGGGGCCGCATCGCCATGAGCATCGCCCAGTTGATGCCGGCGACCTGGTCGTCTCCACGGGGCCCGCCCTGGTGGTCGTACTGGAGTACCGCGTCGCCGTGGACCATCATCGTCCACCGGCCGGCCATGAAGTGCCAGGCCCGCATCGCCGAAGCATCCGGCAGCCACGCCGTCCCCGAGCCCATGCGCGACATGGGGATCCCGAACGGCCGCTCGATTATCGCTGGCGCACGGGGCGCGGCCTCGGCCGCGGCCGCATGCTGGTGCTCCTGCGCCTGGAGTCCGGGTGCGAGCGCAGCCGCGGCGGCCAGCGTCCATGCAATGGCGAAGTGAGATGTAGTCGTGGAGAGCCGCGCGAAAGTGTGAGCCATGGAGTCACGGTAACACCATCGGCCGGCGCGATGTAGCGGGCGCCGTCGGGCAGGTAACCCCGGCGCCGCATCGGCAGCGACGGGGTCTATCAATTGGTGGCGTAATGGTCAAAGACACCGCCGGACGCCCGGCCCCTGAGAGTGGGAGCCGGTCTACACGTCCAGATTGCTCACGTACTTCGCGTTCCGCTCGATGAACAGCCGCCGGGGCTCGACCTCGTCGCCCATCAGCTCGTCGAACAGCTTCGACGCCTCGACCGCGTCCTCCATCGTCACCCGGAGGATGGTCCGCTTCGCCGGGTCCATGGTGGTGCGCCAGAGCTGGTCCGGGTTCATCTCGCCCGAGACCCTTGTAGCGCTGGATGTTGACGTTGCCCTTGCCGTCGCCGTTCGGTGAGCCGCTTGGTGTACTCGTCCCGCTCCGCCTCGGTGTAGGCGTAGAACTCTTCCTTGCCCTTGGCCACCCGGATAGAGCGGCGGCTGCGCGATGTAGACGTAGCCCGCCTCGATCAGCTCCTGCATCTGCCGGAAGAAGAAGGTCAGCAGCAGCGTCCGGATGTGGGCGCCGTCCACGTCGGCGTCGGTCATCAGGATGATCTTGTGGTACCGGGCGTCCTCCAGCTTGAAGTCGTCCTTCACGCCGGTGCCGATCGCCGTGATCATCGACCGGATCTCCTCGTTGCTGAGGATCTTGTCGATCCGGGCCCGCTCGACGTTGAGGATCTTGCCCCGGAGCGGCAGGATCGCCTGGAACGAGCGGTTCCGCGCCCTGCTTGGCGCTGCCGCCGGCCGAGTCGCCCTCGACCAGGTAGATCTCGCAGAGCGCCGGATCGTCGTAGCGAGCAGTCGGCCAGCTTGCCGGGCAGCACCGCGTTCTCCAGGCCCGACTTCTTGCGGACCAGGTCGCGCGCCTTGCGCGCCGCCTCGCGGGCCCGGGCCGCGCTCACCGCCTTCTCGATGATGTTCCGCGCGACCGGCGGATGCTCCTCGAGGTAGTTGCCGAGGTGCTCGTTCACCACCGCCTTGACGATGCCCTCGACCTCGGAGTTGCCCAGCTTGGTCTTGGTCTGCCCCTCGAACTGCGGCTCCCGCACCTTGACGTGCAGCACGCAGGTGAGCCCCTCGCGGATGTCCTCGCCCGAGAGGGTGAAGTCCTTCCTTCTTGAGGAAGTCGCGCCGCTTGGCCACGTCGTTGATGGTGCGGGTGAGCGCCGACTTGAAGCCGGTGAGGTGGGTGCCGCCCTCGTGGGTGTTGATGTTGTTCACGAAGGTGAAGGTGTTCTCGTTGTACCCGTCCTCGTACTGGAGGGCGAGGTCCACCTCGACGTCGTCCTTGGTGGCGCTGAAGGCGATCGGCTTGGGGTGGAGCGGCTTCTTGTTGCGGTTGAGCCACTCGACGAACTCGATCAGGCCGCCCTTGGCGAAGAAGGTCTCCGTCTTGCCGGCTCCTCCCGCTCGTCCTTGATGCGTGATGGTGACGCCCTTGTTCAGGAACGCGAGCTGGCGGAGCCGGTCGGCCAGGGTGGTGTAGTGGAACTCGAGCACGGTGAAGATCTCGGGGTCCGGCTTGAAGCGGACCGTGGTGCCCGGTGCCCTTGGCCTTGCCCAGCACGCTCGAGCTTCTTGACGGTCTTGCCGCGGACGAACGCCATGTGGTGCCGGCTGCCGTCGCGGTCGACCACGACCTCGAGCCGCTCGCGAGAGCGCGTTCACCACCGAGACGCCCACGCCGTGCAGGCCGCCCGACACCTTGTAGCTGTTCTTGTCGAACTTGCCGCCGGCGTGCAGCACGGTGAGCGCCAGCTCGACCGCCGGCATCTTCTCGGTGGGATGCATGTCCACCGGGATGCCGCGCCCGTTGTCCTGGCACGGTGATCGAGTTGTCGGCGTGGATGGTGACGTTGATGGTGTCGCAGTGGCCGGCCAGCGCCTCGTCGATCGAGTTGTCCACCACCTCGTAGACCAGGTGGTGCAGGCCGTTCTCGCTGGTGGACCCGATGTACATCCCGGGCCGCTTGCGGACGGCCTCCAGTCCCTTGAGGACCTGGATCGAATCGGCCTTGTACTCCGGCGTGCCGCTCGAGCGGGGCGAGCGTCGTCTCTTGGCCATAGGCTCCGTCGTTTGGGGCTGGGGCCGGTCCGGCAGACCTGGCACCCAGCGGATCTCCTTCACCCGTCCCGTGCCGCCCGGCGTTGAGCCGGGCCAGGATCCGGGGCGCCATCAGGCTCAGCTCGTTGGCCCACGCCGCGGTGGCGACGCGGACCCGGAGCACCCCGTCCGGCGTGACCGACTCGGGCGCGGTGACCGCGGCGATCTGCGGCCCGACCAGCTCGGCCCACTGCTCGAGATGCCCGCCTGCTGCATCCGCTTGGAGAAGCCGGACTGCTTGAGGTAGCTCGCCAGCGCGTCGGCGAGCGTGGCGCGGCGTGCGCGTCTCGCTCACGGTCGCTCCGGACCTCTGCCGTCGTCGCACTCGCCAGACCGGCAGCTCCAGGTCCGCCGGCAGCTCGTCGCGCCGCGGCGCCGTGAGGAACACCTGCCGGCCCTCGGCCTCCAGCAGCCGGGCGGCGAGCCGCTCGCTGCCGCTCGCCGTCCAGCTCGGCGAACACGTCGTCCAGCAGCAGCGCCGGCTCGGTGCCGCGCGCGTCGCGCAGCGTCGCCAGCTCGATCAGCTTGAGCGCCACCGCGGCGCTCCGCTGCTGGCCGGTGCGAGCCGAACTCCCGGAGCGGCCGTGCCGCCGATCTCGAGCACGAGGTCGTCCCGGTGCGGGCCCACCGTGGTCATGCCCCGGGCCTGGTCCGCCGGCAGCGCGCCGGCCAGCGCCGCGTCCCACGCCGCCGGGTCGGCCAGCTCGGCGTCGTCCGCGGTAGCGCAGCGATGCGCCCGCCGCCGCTCGCCCAGGCAGTCGAACTCGGCGCGCGAACTGCTCGCCGCGCCTGCGCGGCCCACCGCTGCCGCGCGGCGCACGACCTGCGGCGCCCGCCGCGGCCAGCGGCGCGTCGAACGCCCGGGCCAGCTCGGGCCGCCCCTGCCGGAGCGCGCTGTTCCGCTGGGCCAGCGCCGCCCGGTAGCGGCGACAGCGACCGCAGATACTCGCCGGTCGGCGAGCGAGAGCAGCCGGTCGAGATACGCCCGCCGCACCGCGCCGGGCCCGGTGGCCAGCCCCACGTCGGCCGGCAGAAACGACCACCGCGAGCCAGCGCCCGACCGCATCGGCCAGCCGCTCGGGCTCGTCGCCGTCGACCAGGATCCGCTTCCGCCGCCCCGCGGCGCAGGTAGCCGGCGCCGACGCGTGCCGACCGGCCGCGTCCTCGACCGATGCCTCGACCTGGAAGCCCGGCCCGCCGAAGCCGGTCACCTCCTGGTCCGGCGCGCCCCGGAACGAGCGGAACAGCACCGGGTAGTAGATCGCCTCGAGCAGGTTGGTCTTGCCCTGCGCGTTGGCGCCCAGCAGCACGACGCCGCGCTGGCGGGAGCTCGCAGTCGAGGTCGGCCAGGTTCCGGAACCCCCGGGCGACCAGCCGGCGGAGCCGCACTACTGCGATAGTGATGCTGACCGGCGCGAGACGTCGAGCCGCTGGTTGCCGAGCATGTCCACGCCGTAGACCCGCATCACCACGGTGTCGGCCGCGTGAGTCCGATGGTCGGGAGCTGGAGCGCGAAGTTCACGCGTGTCCCGTCCCTCGGCGTCGAGGGGCAGGTAGCTCAGGTTGGCCCGCCGTGACCTCGAAGTAGACCGTATCCACGCCGTCGGTGTCCGACCGTCCGGGCCCCGATCGACGAACACGTCGCCCTCGGTGACGGTGGTGTCGGTGCGACGGGCTGGATCGATCCGGGTGATCGGGCCCGATCGTCGTCCTCGGGCGGCGCGTCCTCGGAAGGTCAGCCGGTCGCGCTCGCCGCAGGCCAGCAATGCAGCGCCAGCCACCAGCCCCCGGAACGGCTTGTCCTCGGCATCGCGGAAAAATAGTCGGGTGGAGGGTGAAATGATCGCAGGTTCGGACTTACGGCCCTCAGGCCCCCGTGAAGACGGGCTTCCGCTTGGCCAGGAACGCGGCCGTCCCCTCCCGCATGTCGGCGGTGCCGGAGAGCAGGCCGAAGAGGTTGGCCTCCAGCAGGAGCGCCTCGTCCAGGCCGACGTCGAGGCCGGCGTCCACCGGCCTCGAGGCAGGCGCGGATGGCCAGCGGCCCGTTCTCCAGGATCGCGCGGAGCAGTGCCTCGCTCTCCGCCAGCAGCCGGTCGGCCGGGCACCACCCGGTTCACCAGCCCGATCCGGTAGCGCCTCCGCGGCGTCGATCATCGCGCCGGTCAGCAGCAGCTCGAGCGCGCGGCCCCGGCCCACCAGCCGAGGCAGCCGCACGGTGCCGCCGTAGCCGGGACCGATGCCGAGCTTCACCTCGGGCTGGCCGAACCGGGCGCGTCTCGCTGGCGATGCGGAGGTGGCAGGCCATCGCCAGCTCGCACCCGCCGCCGAGCGCGAAGCCGTTGACCGCGGCGACCACCGGCTTGCCGCAGCGCTCCAGCCGCGCGGAACACCCGCTGCCCCTCGAGCGCCCGCGCCTTGCCGTCCACCGGGCCCTGGCCCGCGATCTCGCCGATGTCCGCGCCGGCGACGAACGCCTTGGTGCCGGCACCGGTGAGGAGCACGCCCCGGATCGCGGCCTCGCGCCGCGATCCGCGCGGCCGCCTCGCCCAGCTCGCGCGATGACGGTGGCGTTGAGCGCGTTGAGCTTGTCGGGGCGGTTGACGGTGACGCGGGCGACGCCGTCGCGCGACGTCGAACAGCAGCGTGGAGTAGGTCATGGTAGTCGGACTCGGGTCAGAGGTCGTCGTCAGCTGGCGCCAGCGCCAGGACGCTGGCCAGCTGCCCCGGCTGGCGCAGACCTAATCGGTAGCTGCGGCTGCCCTTCGATGTCCGCCCTTGCGCCGCGCTATCTTCCGCCCCATGCAATTCCCCGATCCCATCGCGTGGACCGCCGACGGTCACGGTCCGCATCCTCGACCAGACGCTGCTCCCCGGCGAGGAGCGCTATCTCGATCTCGACACCGTGGACGCCGTGGCCGAGGCGATCCGCACACTCCGGGTGCGCGGCGCGCCGCTCATCGGCATCGCGGCCGCGATGGGCGTCGCGCTGGCCGCGGCGCGCGAGGGCACGCTCGAGCGCGGTGCGCGCGCGCCGCGACGACGCTCGGCGCCACGCGGCCCACCGCGGTGAACCTGCACTGGGCGCTCGGCCGGATGGAGCGGCGGGCCGAGCGCGGCGGCGGTGACGGGCGAGGCGCTGGGCCGGCGCTCCGCGCCGAGGCGCAGGCGATCTGGGACGAGGACCGCGCGATGTGCGACCGCATCGGCGCAGCTCGGCGCGCCGCTGATTCCGGCCGGCGCCACCGTGTGCACCATCTGCAATGCCGGCGCGCTCGCCACCGGCGGCATCGGCACCGCGCTGGCGCCGATCTACACCCTGCACCAGGCCGGCCGCGGGCCGCAGGTGGTGGTGCCGGAGACCCGGCCGCTGCTGCAGGGCAGCCGGCTCACCGCCTGGGAGCTGAGCCGGGCCGGCGTGCCGGTGCACCCTGATCGCGCGACGGGATGGTCGCGAGCCGGCTCCGCCTGGGCGACGTGGCCTGCGTGCTCGTCGGCGCCGACCGGATCGCGGCCAACGGCGACGTCGCCAACAAGATCGGCACCTACGGCCTCGCGCTCGCCGCCAGGGCGCACGGCGTGCCGTTCTACGTGCTGGCGCCGACCTCCACGATCGATCCCGCCGACGCCCGACGGCGCCGGCATTCCGATCGAGGAGCGCGCGGCCGACGAGGTCACCGGCTGGCGCGGCGTCCGCGCCGCGGCCGACGGCGTGGGGGTGTGGAATCCCGGCGTTCGACGTGACGCCGGCCGAGCTGGTCACCGCGATCATCACCGACCGCGGCGTGGTGCCGCCCGGCGACCAGATCACGCGGCTCATGCGACTGATGCCCGTCCGATCCTCGCGCTGGACCAGGGCACCACCGGCTCGACCGCGCTCGTCATCCACCAGGACGGCAGCGTGCTGGGCCGCGGATACCGCGAGTTCACCCAGCACTTCCCCGAGCCCGGCTGGGTCGAGCACGACCCCGAGGAGATCTTCCGCGTCTCGCTCGAGGCCATGCGCGAGGCGCTCGCCGCCGCGGGCGAGCGTCCCGTCGGGCTCGGCATCACCAACCAGCGCGAGACCGTCGTGCTGTGGGACCGCCGGACGCTCGCGCCGGTGGCGCCGGCGATCGTCTGGCAGGACCGGCGCACCAGCGAGCGCTGCCGCGAGCTGCGGGAGAGCGGGGTCGGAGCCGATGCTCCGCGAGCGCACCGGCCTGGTGGCCGATCCCTACTTCTCCGCGACCAAGCTGGAGTGGCTGCTGCGCGACCCGGACCTCCGGCGCCGCGCCGAGCGGGGCGAGCTGGCGGCGGGCACGGTCGAGAGCTGGCTGGTGGCGCAGGCTCACCGGCGGCCGGGTCCACGTCACCGACCACACCAACGCCTCGCGCACGCTGCTCTACGACCTGCGCGCCCGCGACTGGGACCCCGAGCTGCTCGAGCTCTTCGGCGTGCCGCGCGAGCTGCTGCCGGCCGTGGTGCCGTCGGCCGGCGTGGTCGGGCGAGACGCGACGCCGGCGCACCTCGGCTTCGCGCTCCCGATCGCGGGGCTCGCCGGCGACCAGCAGGCGGCGCTCTTCGGCCAGGGCTGCTGCAGCGAGGGGCTGGCGAAGAACACCTACGGCACCGGCGCGTTCCTGCTGGTGCATCGCGGCGACCGGCTGCCCGCGCCGCCGCGACGGCGTGCTCGCGACGGCGGCCTGCGGCCCGCGGGGCGAGCCGGCCTACGCGCTGGAGGGCAGCGTGTTCATCGCCGGCGCGGCGGTGCAGTGGCTCCGCGACGGGCTCGGCCTCATCGGCCAGGCGGCGGAGACCGACGCGCTGGCGCGGAGCGTGCCGGACACCGGCGGCGTGCATTTCGTCCCGGCGTTCGTCGGGCTGGGCACGCCGCACTGGGAGGCGGAGGCGCGGGGCACCATCACCGGGCTCACCCGCGGCACCACGCGGGCGCACCTGGTGCGCGCGGCGCTGGAGGCGATGGCGTTCAGCAGCGCCGAGCTGCTCGAGGCGATGGCGGGCGGCGGGCGGGACGTGCGTCGGTGCCGGCGCTCCGGGTGGACGGCGGCGCGGCGGCCAACGACTGGCTGATGCAGTTCCAGGCCGACGTGCTGGGCATTCCGGTCGAGCGGCCCGACATGGTGGAGACGACCGCGCTCGGCGCGGCGGGGCTCGCCGGCATGGCGCTCGGCGTGTGGAGCGGGACGGGCGGAGTTCCTGCGCGGGCGGCGGTTCACCCGGTTCGAGCCGACCACGGACGCGGCCGAGCGGGCGCGGCAGGCGGGCGGAGTGGCAGCGGGCGGTGTCCGCGGCGCTGGCGTGGGCGCGGAGTCTGAGCATGCGCAGGATTGCCTCGGCCGACTCGGCCTACAGGACCCGGGATGTCTTCAAGGCTGGGTCTCAGTCTCGATGATGGAGAAGCGATGAAGCAACCCGGAGCCTGTCACCCTCGAGGGCCACGGCGTCAGGCTCGAGCCGCTGGGCGCCGGCACACCGATGCACTGATCGCGGCCGCTGCCGACGGCAAGCTCTACGAGCTGTGGTACACCTCGGTGCCGACCGCCGAGCAGACCCCGGGTTACATCGAGGACGCGCTGGCGGGCCTGCGCGACGGGCACATGCTGCCGTGGGCGGTGCGCGACCTGGCGACGAACACGATTGTCGGCTCCACCCGCTATCACGACATGGTGCCCAGCGTGGACCGGGTGGAGATCGGGTGGACATGGTACGCATTGAGCCGGCAGCGGAGCCACATCAACAGCGCCTGCAAGCTCCTCCTGCTGACCCACGGCTTCGACACCCTCGGCTGCGGGGTGGTGGGCTTCCGGACCGACAACTTCAACTTCCGCTCCCAGCGGGCGATCGAGGCGCTCGGCGCGAAGAAGGACGGCGTCATCCGCCATCACTTCCGCCGCCGCGACGGCAGCATCCGCGACAGCCACATGTACAGCATCCTGGCGTCGGAGTGGCCGTCGGTGCGCCGCAACCTCGAGTGGCGGCTGAGCCGGGAGACCAGATAGCTCGTCCAGAGGACAGTTTGCCTGCGTCGGGCGTGCACGGAAGTGGACAGTTCGCCGGCCCAGCGGTGGGCGCGAGCGGGCGACTAACATCGCTGCGGTTGGCACGTCCGATGCAAGTGAGCGTCCCGCTCGCGAGCCCAACGGTCGTGCGGACCTCAACACTCCACCTGGAGGCAGCCGTGTTCCGCCCATCCTCCGCAGTGCTGCTGCTACTCGGCCTCGCGGGCTCCGGAGTCGCCCAGGCGCCTGATCCCGCACCCTGGACCCTCGCCCTCGGCGACTACACCATCTACGGCCACACCCAATACACCCCGGTCGTCGTCCTCCGCCCTCGGGTCGTGTACGACACGGCCCACGGCGTGGACAGCGCACGAGTGGTGGACAGCGTGCGGACGGCGGAAGGGCTGCATGCCGGCTTCGCGGCGGGTCTCAGCACCTGGCCCACCGACAGCTACTGCGCCGGCCCGATGTCGGCCGCGATGCAGCAGGTGGATCCGCGGGCGCTGCTGGGCCGGCTCCAGCTCGCGGCAAGGTGCGACGTCCGGCTGGTGCTGGTGCCGCCGCGGCGCATGCTCACGTCGAACGGCCTTCCGCGGGGGCCGTTCTCGGTGGACAGTGCCAAGCGGTTCACCGACCGGTATGCAGCGGTGCTGACGGCAGACACCATTCGGAAGTACCAGGGCGACGATCATCGGGCTCAACCTGGCGGACGACTACGGCTGCACCCGGTGCTGGGGCGGCGCGGCGATCACCCAGGCCCAGATCGCCGAGTGGGCGGCGTACACCAGGGCGAAGCTGCCGGGCGTGCCGCTCGGCGTGCGGGTGACGCCGGACTGGGTGGCGAAGGACCCGGCGCTCGCGCGCGAGCTGGACTACGCGTGGGCGCAGTACGCGACCCGGAAGGGGGAGCCGGAGACGTACTTCGACAAGGCGGCGGCGATCGCGAAGGGGCTCGGACTGCGGATGATCATGGGCGTGAACGTGGAGAACTGCTACGACGCGAGCTCGACGCCGTGCTCGGCGGAGGACCTGGTGCGGTTCGGGACGATCGCGGTGAGCCATCCGGAGAGCTGTGCGTTCATCAGCTGGCGATATGCGGAGGGGACGTGGGCGACGGCCGGAGATTCGGGAGGCGTGGGAGGGGCTGGCGGCGGTGGCGCGGGGGAGGGGAGCGGGGGAGTGCGGGAGGGGGGAGTGAGTGGCGAGTGCGCGAGGTCCATCCTGAAGTCTGTTTCTTTCACCTGGCCTCGCGACGCCCAATGCAGCATGCGAAGAAGACTCGCGAAGGACGGGAGGAGCGCCTGGCCCTTCTGCGCCCTGAGTTTGGATCCGCAGTAGAGACCGCCCTCGGTGACCGTAGACACCTTGGGTGTGCCGCCGATGATGTAATGGATGCGTTTGTGGGCCTGTGGATCGCGAGGCGCGCGTGGGGCGGGACGATCTGTAACGCTGCCGCCTGTGCCCCCACGGGATCGGCACGGCCTACCTATGGAAATGGTCGCGTGACTGCGGTCTAACCAGCGCATGCGGCCGACAGGCCGGGAGGGGCCGGCGCTCCGCTCGGGCGCGAGGCTCCTCGAGGCCAAGCAGTGGAAGCGTAAGGTTGTGCGGGCGCGAGTCTGAGCGCCTGCAGCTGATGCGCAAGTCGTTAGGCCGACACAATTCCCAAGGTACAGGAGACCACCATGCCCGCCCGCAAGACAGACAAGACTTCCAAGCCCGCAGTCCGGAAGCCGGCCAAGCGCACGGCGGCACAAGGCAAGGCTGCCACGACGCTGCCGGAATCCATGGTGACCGGCAAGGCAAGCCCCGCGAAGGCTGCGGTCGGCGACAAGCCGGTCTTCGCCTACATCGCCAGCCTGCCGCAGCCGCAGCGCGGCATCGCGGAAAGCGTCGATGCTCTTGCGGCCAAGACGCTTCCCGGCCTGCAGCGCTCCGTGAAATGGGGCATGTCGTACTATGGCGTCGGCGACGGCTGGTGCTTCTGTTGCGGCGGATTCGCCGGCCACGTCAAGCTCATGTTCGTGAACGGCGCGGCGCTCGATCCGGTACCGCCGGTGACGCCGGTGGCGATGGGCAAGTCTACGCGGGGCGTGGAGCTCAAATCCGTGGACGACCTCGACGAACGCCAGATCGCGGCGTGGATGAAGCAAGTCGCGGCCGTGCCCGGTGTCGGGGGGAAGAAGCGGTAGGCCCGAATTCGGGCCGCAAAGGCGAAGGTCCAAACAAAGTAGGCGTAGGTTTGTGTGGGTACGCGCATGATCGCCCGCAACTGATGCGCATTTTCGTTAGGCGGACGCCCCGCCGCCCTGAATGGCGGGGTCGCGAACAACCTGTCCTGGCGCCATTTTCCCAGGTACTGGTCCCCAGGGGGAAGAATGTCGGAGGAGTCTCTCAGGACACTTGTGGCGGGCCTCCGCTCTGAGCTCGCTAAGGCGCACGATCTCGATGCGGATGCTCGAGAGGGGCTGCACAGCCTAGCCCGCGAGGTTGAGGCAGTGCTTCAAGCCCCGCCCGCAAACTCGGGGGGAGTGAAACCCTCATTGCGCGATCGTCTCGCCGATCGTGTGAGAGAGCTCGAAGTGTCACACCCGAAGCTCTCGAAAACCGTCGGCAACATCGTCGACACCTTGGCGTTCTACAACCTCTAGCGTACCCGAAAAAATGGATCGTGGCCTGCAGTGCCGGGTGGCGAACACCGCGCCGCCTAACCCGCGCATGCAGCCCACGGGCCGGACCGGCGCTGGACGCCGCTCGGGCGGCGCCCTCCGATGGAGCCGCTGAGGAAGCGTAGGTTTGTGCGCGCATGTATGCACGCGCGAGCAGGTCAGGTGAGAGGTCTTCAAGCATGAGTGAGCCCTCAAGGCCGGATGCACACTGGGGGGCGCTTGCCCTCCTGCTGGGTGGCACGGGAGTGGCCGCGCTGATCGCCGCGATCGCGTCCGTGCGAGCAGCGGACTTCTACCAACTGCTCTCGAAGCCAGCGTGGGCTCCACCAGCCCAAGTCTTCGGCCCGGTCTGGAGCGCCCTCTATGTGCTCATGGCGGTGGCGGCGTGGCTTGTGATTCGCGCGTGGGGCTGGCCCCGCGCTCGGCCGGCAATTGCCCTCTACGCGCTCCAGCTGGTGCTGAACGCGCTCTGGACCTGGCTCTTCTTTCGATGGCGCGTGGGGTGGATTGCATTTGTGGAGATCCTCGCGCTCTGGGCACTTCTGCTCTTCACCGCATCGGAATTCTGGCGCGCACGCCGCCTCGCAGGCAGCCTCCTGCTGCCGTACCTTGTTTGGGTCACCTTTGCGGTGGCCCTGACCTACGCCATCTGGCGTCGCAATCCGGGTGTGCTGTAGGCAAGGATCCGGTTCCGGCGTTGCCTAACCCGCAAATGCAGCTGGTCAGGCCTCACACGACCCTCCGGAGGGCGGCATGGCGGATCTCCAAGCCTTTGACCTTGACGGCCAGGTTGCCGTTGTCACTGGCGGCAATGGCGGCATCGGCCGTGCTATCGCGCTCGGATTGGCGGGCGCGGGGGCGAAGGTTGCCATTTGGGGGCGAAATAGCGAGAAGAACGCGGAGGCCCTCGCAGCGCTGCGGGCAGTGGGTCCTCCGGCGGTGGCCCTGTCAGTCGACGTGGCGGACCGGAGCCAGCTGCAACCAGCGCTGGCCGCCGTCGAGAGGGACCTCGGGCCAGTGTCCATTCTCGTCAACAACGCGGCGGTCGCGGCCTTGGTGGGGTCTTAGACCTTTCGCCGGAGGACTGGGATCGGGTCATCGAGACCGACTTGACGGCGTGCTTCCTCCTGGCCAAGTACGCCGCGCAATCGATGACCAAGCGGCAGGCGGGCAAGATCATCAACCTCGCAAGCACCTACTCGCTATTTGGCTCCGCATTCGCGCCGTCCTACAGCGCGGCCAAAGGGGCGATCATGCAACTGACAAAGTCCCTCGCGATTGAGCTCGCACCCCACAACATTCAGGTGAACGCCATTCTCCCGGGCTGGATCGATACCGATCTTACGGAGCCGATAAAGGGCATGCCGCTCTACCAAGAGATCCTGACGCGAACGCCGGCGGGCCGTTTCGGAACGCCCGCTGAATGCGCTGGGGCAGCGGTGTTTCTCGCATCAGCGGCGGCGCGCTTCGTAACAGGCACGGCGCTCGTGGTTGACGGAGGATACGCCATTCGATGACGCCGGCAACGGCCGATGGTGTTGGCCGAGGCGCAAGAATTGGGGTTCTCGCCGGCGTAACCTTGGCGGTGCTCTATATCGCCCTTGGGACGCGTGTCAACGAGTTCACCGAGCTCCTGGGGTACTCGTTGGTCATAGTGGGGTTTCCGGCGCCCCGCTCATCGAGGCCAGCGCAAGTCGTCAGGCCGATGCCCAGACCGCCTCACACGGCGGGCATGGCGCCGAGCCGGCGGCGGCCGTAGACTGGAGCAACCCTCCTGTAGGAGCGCGCCATGGCTACCCTCCATGATCTGCTCGCGCTGAAAGGGCACGAAGTCATCGCTGTCCAACCAGCGGACACTGTCCTGCAAGCTGCTAACCTCATGAATGAACGAAACATCGGCGGCGTGGTCGTGCTCGACGGCGGGACCCTCGCCGGCATCTTCACCGAGCGAGACGTGCTGCGGCGGGTCGTGGCCCCCGGGCTCGATCCCGCTACCACCCGCGTGGCCGCGGTCATGAGCGCCCCCGTTCTCACCTGCGCGCCCGACCTGAGCATCGACGATTGCGCAGCCCTCATGACCACCCGCGGTGTCCGACATCTGCCGGTGCAAGACGCTGCGGGATTGACGGGCGTCGTGACGATACGGGATCTATTGGCGCACAAGGTGAGCGAGCAGCAGGCCACTCTTGAGCAGATGAACCAGTATCTGTACGACGTGCGCTGAGCCGGGCCGAACACGTTCTGGGTGGAAGTCGCCGTCGAGTGACTCATATTCCATTTGTCACCACGGGCGCCTACCCGGTACGTGCAGGCAATCGCGTCCAGCCGCTCATTGATGGCGAGCCTGCATTTCGCCGGGTTTGTGATGCCATTGATCGGGCCCAAGCGCGGGTGTGGGTCGCCGTCACGTTCCTCTGGGCCAGCTTCCAGATGCCCGATGGTCGCGGTTCGTTCTTTGACGTATTGACACGAGCGCGGCAGCGGGGACTCGACGTCCGGGTGCTATTCTGGCGACCAGATGATGCGACCGCCCATCTGCGGACCAATGCGTTCTGGGGGTCGCCCGCGCATGTCGCGCTGCTGGAGCAGCAGGCCTCGGAGATCAGCATTCGCTGGGATCGCGCGCATCCTGGATTCTGTCAACATCAAAAACTCTGGCTCATCGACGTTGGGCTGGAAACGGCCTGTGCGTTTGTCGGTGGCATCAATCTCAATCCCCACTCGGTGGTTGCCCCCGGCCATCATGGTGCTGAACACAATCATGACATGTATCTCGAGATCGGCGGTCCGGCAGTCACAGACGTTCACCACAACTTTGTGCAACGTTGGAACGAGGCCAGCGAACGGGACGAAGCGGACGGTCGGTGGGGACCCGACGCCGATCGCGATCTCGTCTTTCCAGACCGGCTAGCGGCCGCATGTGGATCCACTTTCGCTCAAGTGCAGCGGACGATCCATCCTGGCCGCTACAGCAACAGCTACTCCACCCCTGGCGGCGCTCCCTTTGCCATCGCCGACGGCGAGTTCTCCAATCGCGATCAGTACATCCACGCCATTCGCGCTGCCCGTGAGTATATCTATCTGGAGAACCAGGCCATCAGTGTGCGGCCGATCCTTGAAGAGCTGGTAGCTGCGGTGACGCGCGGCGTCGCGGTCGTTCTAGTCGTGCCGACAGTGGCCAGCAGCATCGACGCACCTGCGGAGCGTCACGGTGAGTCGTTGCGCGACCAACGCCGCACGCTGGCGCGTATGTCGCATTTCACTCTCGCAGGACTGGCCGGACGAGATGCCGATGGCGCACGTCAACCCGTTCACGTACATACCAAACTCATGATCGTCGATGATGTCTGGGCGACGGTCGGCTCGTGCAACCTCCACCGCCATTCCATATATGGCAACAGCGAGCTCAACATCGCCTTCGCCGACGCGGTGACCGTGCGCGCGTTGCGCTGCGAACTGCTGGCGGAGCATCTCGGACACGACACTTCCGCGCTCGATGGCCGATCGGCACTCCGTGTGTTTCGGACCGTGGCTGAACAGAATGCGGGTCGTCGGGACGGTGGAAATCCGGACTGGGAAGGAATCGCCTGTGCGATGGACCCACTCCAGTGGTGGGCGAGCTGAGCGGCGCGATCGTCCGATCGTCATGGGAAGAAGGAAGAGAACCCTAAAATCTCGAGCGGCGCCGCCTGACAAGCGCTGCAGCCGACAAGCTACCGGAAGTGCTAGCCTCCCATCGGCGCGACGCTCGCGGTGCACGCTGTGGAACGTCAGTTAGTGCAGGTCGGAGCATCCCAAGCAAGACATGATCGTCACCGAACGCCTCGAGCTCGTCCCGGCTACGGCGGAGCTGACCCAAGCCGCACTTGATGGGCAGGCTGCACTCGGCGGCGCCCTGGGTGCCGGCGTACCCGCGACCTGGCCGCCTGAGTTCCTGGATCCACCGGCTCTTAACTTCACTTTGGAGCGGCTTCGGGAGGGCCCAGACCAGGCGGGGTGGTGGCTCTACTTCGTCGTGCTCGCACGCGGGGCCTCCGACCGCCTCCTGATCGGCAGCGCCGGGTACAAGGGGCCGCCATCCCCGGATGGCGTGGTCGAAATAGGCTACGGTATCGTGCGGGATCAGCAACGCCGGGGCTATGCCACGGAGGCCGTCCGAGGTCTTCTCGGGCACGCGTTCGCCGAGCCTGACATCGAAAAGGTGATAGCCGAAACGCTCCCGGAATTGACGCCGTCCATCGGGGTGCTCACCAAGTGTGGCTTCCACCTCATTGGCGAGGGCTCTGAGCCTGGTGTCATCCGGTTCGAGCTTACCCGCGCCGAGTACTCCCCGGGCGAGGGTGCCGCCTAACCCACCCGGGCGACCCGTTCCCGCCCCGTTCAGCGACTTCATGGCGGAGGGTGCGCGTGGTACGCGGCCAACCCACGCGGGGGCAACGTGTCATTCACTCGGTGCGGCTGCTAACAAGCGCTTGAAGCTGGCTTCGCGCGTAGGATATTGCGTAGGTTTGTGTGGCCGGGGAGCGGATAGCCCGCAGCTAATGCACCAGCCGCTACGCGCCCGCCCGGCTCCCGTGCAGGGCGTCTGTCTCCAGGAGGAGCTGGCCCGGCTGGTCTGTTCACCACACTGATTTCGGAGATCCGAATGGGTCGGCAGATTGTCTCCACACCGAAGGCGGCCAAGCCACCTGCAACCTACAGTCAGGCCGTGAAGGCCGCGGGCCTTGTGTTCGTCTCGGGCACAGCCCCGACCGACCCTGCCACGGGCGGTTTGGTCGGCGCAACCATCCAAGAGCAAACACGGCAGTGTCTGACCAACATTGCCGCCATCCTGCAAGAGGCCGGCAGCGCGCTTGAGAAGATTGTGAGTGCGACCGTGATTCTGGCGGAAGAGGAGGATTTTGGAGGCATGAATGAGGAATGGGTCCGGTGGTTTCCCTCTGACCCTCCGGCTCGTCAAGGCGCCAAACTGCCTGTGCGGGTTCCCGGTCTGAAGGTCTCGATTGCCGCCATTGCCGAGGCATAGGGGTTTTGACCCGCGTCCATTGCTGGGTTCTTCGAGCGTAATCTCAGTATTCGCCATGTGTATGGCGAGCCAGTGCACCACGGCGACACCACCGTCATTCCGGTTGCCAAAGTCGCCTACGGCTTCGGAGCTGGCGGCGGCCGGCGGCTGGCTACCCGGTCGGCACAAGAGGCAAGCTCGAGCGCCGAGCTCGCCGGGCCGGAAGCCCAGGGTGGCGGAGGTGGAGGCGGCGCCAGGCTCACGCCGGTCGGCGCCCTGGAGCTGGGTCCTCGTGGGACACGCTTCGTCCACTACAATCAACTGCCGCGACTGGCCGCAGCCTTCGTGCTGGGAGTTGGAGCGGGCGCGCTGCTCACCTCGCGGTTTCGCTGAAAGGTTGGCGTTGGAGGTCCATGGGCGGGTGCCGTCTAAAGGAGGTTGATTTGTGCGGGCGGTAGTATGAGTGCCCGGAGCTGATGCGCCAGTCGTTAGCCGGACGCTCGAGGGTTATCGAGGAGGGACCATGCGCCACACAATTTGCCGTTCCCTGGCAGTCCTACTAGGCGGGGCGATGCTCTGGATCGGGCCGCGCGTGGAGGCACAGACCGGCACGTCAATCCGGGACGCTGTCATCGCCGAGCCGGGGCAGCCGACAGCCGAGATCTCCACGGAAGAGTTGACCCGTGCGCTGGGCGATGGTAGCGCGACCGTGTTCGATGCCCGCCCGCACGCGGAGTACGCGATCAGCCACATCCCTGGTGCGCAAAACGTGGCGCCCAAACCGGGCGTGTCGCCCTCGGCCTACGTCTCGGATGTGGCCGAGATCGGCCGCCTGCTCCACGCAGACCGCACGGCCCCCATCGTGCTCTATTGCAACGGTCCGCACTGCGGCAAGAGCAAGCGCCTGGCGGCAGAGCTCGTGGCGGCCGGGTATAGTAACGTGCGGCGCTACCAGCTCGGGATTCCGGTCTGGCGAGCCCTCGGTGGGGTATGCGAAATCGAGCCCGAGGGCATGCGGCACGTGCTGGGCCACGATCAGACGGCCGTGGTCATCGACACACGCGCCGCGGCGAGCTTCGCGGCGGGCTCGCTCCCGCGGGCGCGGAATATCCCGCGGGATCTTGTGCTGCCGGGAAAGGATACCGGCGAGGTGCGACGGGCCAAGGATGACGGGCGGCTCCCAATGGAGGACCACAACACCCGGATCGTGGTGGTGGGCCGGGACGCCCGGGATGCACGCTACGTCGCCGAGGCCGTCGCGCGCGAGGCGTTCCACAACGTCGCGTATTTTCCCGGGACCTTCGAGGAGGCACGAAAGGCGCTTCAGCATTAGCGCCGCGCCGGTATGACACACTCACTCTCATCTATCCTCGAACGCGAGCTGTCCGCGCTGTTCGCCCCGGCCGACCGGCGGCAGGCGCACGTGATGCTCTCGCAGTATGGAATGTCGCCCCATGAGCGCGATGTCGAGCACGTGCGGCGGGCGATGTTGGCGCTGAGTGGGGGGAACCTCGGCCGCCTGGGCTACTACCTCGCGGCGGCGCAGCACAAGTATCAGGACGTGCTCTACTGGGCGAAGCATCCGGACCAGGCGCCGCAACGGTGAGGGCGCCGGGCCCCTGCTGACAGGAGAGTCATGACTTCCACACGAACAACGTCCCGCCCGGTGGGCGAGACGTTGTTCAGCACCTGCGTGCAGGCTATGGGACGTACTGCTGATTGTTCCCGGGACGGTATCCCCCGATCACCTCGACCCGAGGTTCCCCATTCAGATACACGCGTGCTGCCGTAAGCTCTGTAATCGTCCCAGTAGCTGAACGTGGTGAGCAGAGGCTTGCTTTCCCAGGTGTCGCTGACCGGGTCATAGATGAAGACGCCTCTCCCGCCGGAGAAACCAGCCGAATAACCACCGAACACGTACAGGTGAGCGAGCATGACCGCAGTTGGACCCCCGATCAGACACTCCAGCGGGCAGACAGGACTCGGCTACTCCACGCTCGTTTCTGCGTCCACTTGTTAGTGATCGGGTCGTACTCCATTACCCTGGACTTGGAGCCGGTCCACGGCGGCTCATTTAGGGAGGACGTTCCACCCGTCAGATACAGCTTCTTGTCGATCACGCCCCCGCCCACGTATTAGACTTGGGGTAATCGGTAGGGCTCGGGAGCTTGGTCCACGAATCCGTGGTCGGATTGTACCGGAAGAAGTTCACCTCCGGGTTCGGATAGGGGCCCTTGAACGCGACCACGTAGAGTTTGCCCCCGATGACACCCGTCACGCCATCGCCGCCCGCCGCCGGCATGTCCCGCTTCCGGGTCCAGGTATCGGAGGCGATATCATAGACGAAGAGCGACGCGGTGACCCCGCTGTACCCCTCACTCGTATACCCTCCGGTTACATAGATCTTCCCGTCGATGACCCCGGCCCCATTCATTCCCCAGCGGGCAACAGGCATATCGTGCTTGCTGGTCCAGATGTTGGTCGCAACGTTGTATGCCCGCACCACGCTCACCGCGATTGGTCTGGCGTGCCGCGGGCTGTTCACTTTGCCGCCGCCGATGGCGTAGAGAATGGACCGGCCGGCCGCGTTGGGCACCACGGCAGTGACCTGTTCGAACAGCTCAAGAGGCATGTCGCGCCGGGTTAGCCAGGTGTTCGAGGTAACGGCAAGCGGTGGGGCGGTGAGTTGGTCCACAGCCGTGTTGGGCTGGGTGGTCTCCTCGCCGCACGCAACGAGTCCAAAGGCGCCGAGTGTCAGCAGGCTCGACAACAGTAGACGGTATCTCATCGGTCCTCCGATCGGGGCACTGCGTCCGGCTGCCGCGCACAAGGCCGATGGCAGCAGCGGCGTCCAGGCGTGTGTGGCGTATTCCGTCCGGCACTCGGAAGCTGCACCCCGGTGGACGAAACGACCGTGAGGGTGCCGTGAAGACAGCTTCACCAAGCGGACTCAACGGATATACACTTGGGATCCGCTTGGCCGCCGAGCGGCACCATCCCGGCATCTCCAGACCGGATAAGCCCATGCGCAGTGCTCGTTCACTCTTCGTATGACTCCCCGTCCACGACCTATATCCGACTCACGCCACCGGGCGCCCAGCTGTGGTGACCGAGCGCCACCTGGTTCACGGCATCCAGACCGCGGTCGTGAATACCCGGCCGGACATCGACACCGCCGACGCGATCGCCCGCCTCGACGGTGCGCTCGCGCTGCTCGCGCAGTATGTGCCCCATCACTACCGCCGGCTGCGTCGCGACTTCAGCGGCTTCCTGATCGAGCGCCGGGCCTATCGTGGAGCCTTCATCCCGGCCACGCGCTTGTGCATGGTGGAGCTCACGTTCGTGGTCAACCGCTCCTTCTCGCTGGCTCAGGTGGCCGCGACGATCCTGCACGAGGCGATGCACGCGCGCCTCTACGCTCGAGCCATCGCCATCGAAGCAGGGGAGAGCCACCGCCAGGAGCGCTTCTGCCGGCAAGCCGAGATCGAGTTCGGCTCACTGGTGCCGGGTGGCGAGCCCATCGTGCGGCGCGCGGTGGAGGCGCTTGCGATGAGCGATCGGGACATCGCGCCCGTGGTCGATCCCGCCCTCGCGGCGCAACGGATAGCCGAGGCGGACCTGGGGGCGAGACGGCAGCGGGATCGGGGCGACCGGCCGGGTTGAGGCGAGGATCCCGGGAGCCGGGCGGGTCCTCAGCACCCGCGCGAGCCGCCCGGCCGTGGGGCGACCAGGAGCGCTCGAAAGCGCGCGTCGCTTTCGAGCGTCTTGAACGGTGGATCGCACCGGAGGTGGATCTGGAAGTGCAGGTCGGCCGCGGGCGTGTAGCGCTGGAGCCACTCCACCGCCCGGTCGACGTCGCCGACTCCCGCACGAGCTTGAGCGAGCCAGACCGCCGCGTGCACTGGCGTCGGCACGTACGCCGCGGCCAGCGACTCGGCCCGCTGGACCAGGGCGCGGGCCTCCGCCGTGGCTCCCGCCCGGGCGGCCGTGAGAGCCTTGCCCGCGGTCGTATGCACCACCTCGACATCCCGTGCTCAGCCGCTCGGCCGCCTCGAACGCCGCCCGGGCGCGGGCGAAATCGCCGCGCTCGACCTCGGTGTACCCCGCCGTAATGCGAACCAGCTGGAAGGTCGGGTCCAGCGCGATCGCGCTGTCGGCCCAGTACATCGAGCTGTCGAACTCAAGCCGCCAGTAGTGGGCGATCGCGAGAAACGTCAGGCCCTGCATATCCGTGGGGTTCTCGCTGACCGCCCGCCGCCAGGCCGCGAACGCCCCGTCCATCTCGCCCGATTCGGCCAAGCTGAGCGCCAGGAAATGCCAGGCGTTCACGTTGGTCGAGTCGAGGGCCAGTGCCCGGCGCGCCGAGCGAATGGCGGGGGCGCGGTCGGTCGGATCCACGATCCGGCTCACGTTGGCCCGGGTGGCCCAGGCCTCGGCGCTGCGGGGATCCTCGTCGAGTGCCCGGTCGGCCGCCGCTACGGCGAGCCGGAGGACGCTGTCGCGGGCCACACCGGGGAAGACGAAGCGCCGCTCGTACGCCCGGACGTACGCCTTCGCCAGTCCTGACCACGCGTCGGCATACAACGAGTCCCGGCCCACGGCGGCGGCGAACGACCGGATCGCGTCCTCGATCGACGTCGGCGTGCGCTGCACGTAGGCGCGCACGCCGCGCCGGTAAAGGTCCTCCACCGCCGGATCGCGCGACTCCCCGGCCCCGTCCCGCCGCCCGATCAGCCACGCCCCCAACCCGACCGCCAGCAGCAACAGCGCGGCCGCCCCGAGCCCGCGGATGCCGGGCCGGCGCCGAGCCGGAGCGGATGGGCGGGCCAGGTGTTCGACGAAGTCGGCGATGTCGTTGAAGCGATCGGCCGGAAGCCGCTCGAGCCCTCGAAGAACCGCCGACTCCACGCCCGGCGGCACCGCCGGTCGCGCCGGTCGGATCGCGCGTGGCGGCTCGGAGAGGCGGCGGGCCATGACCGCCTGGGCCGTCGGCCCGGTGAACGGCGGCATCCCGGCGAGCATCTCGTAGAGCACGCAGCCGAGGGCGTAGATGTCGCTCCGGGCATCCACCGCGCCTCCAGCCGCCTGCTCGGGACTCATGTACGCCGGCGTGCCCAGCGACAAGCCCGTCTCGGTCAGCTTCTCGGCGCTCGAGCGTCCACCGCCTTGGCGATGCCGAAGTCGGCCACCAGCACCTGGTCGCCGGCTCAGCAGGATGTTCTCGGGCTTGATGTCGCGATGCACGATCCCCTGGCCCGTGCGCGGATGCCAGCGCTCCCGCGACCTCCTGGTGATCCGCACCGCCTCCGCGACGCCGAGCTGCGCCTTCCGCCCGATCCGCTGTCGCAGCGACTCACCATGGACATAGGGCATGGCGTACCACAGACGGCCGTCGGAGCGTGACTCGCCCGAATCGAACAGGGGCACGATGTTGGGATGGTGAGAGCCGGGCAGCGAGCTGGATCTCGCGCTGAAACCGCTCCGGGCCGAGCGCGCTCGCCGAGCTCGGGTTGGAGCACCTTGAGGGCCACCGGGCGGTCGTGGCGGTGGTCGCGCGCCCCCTAGACCGAGGCCATTCCGCCCCGGCCGAGCTCCCGATCCACCGTATACCGCTCGCCGAGCGCCGCGTTCAGGCGGTCGAGCATGCAACCCCTGAGCTTCGTGGAAGGAGGCAGGCCGGCCGCGAACTTCTGCGACCAGCTCCAAGGCGGCCCGGATGTTGTAGAGCGCCGATTGCCGCCGGGCGAGGAGCTGTTCGCCGGCCCGCCGGACCCCGGACACTCCTCTAGCAGTTCATCACCCTGGACTTGTGAATGTACTGCGGTGTCGTTCGTAAGCGCGTGCTCTGTTTTCCCTGCATACAGAGAGATCGAGCGGCCAGGGCGGTGGGTCGCACGTCGTCAGTGGGACTTAGTCGCCGCGCCGCTCTCGTCCCGCGAGGACCCCATCCCGATCAAGCACCCGCCCCGCCTGCATCACCACGCGAATCCGCCGCGTGTTGCGGATGTCGGCCGTCGGGTCCGCGTCCAGGATTACCAGGTCCGCCCACTTCCCCTGCTCGATCGTGCCGAACTCCCGCTCGGCGCCCATGATCCGGGCGGCGCCGCCGGTCGCCGCGTGGATGGCCTCCAATGGTGAGAGTCCCGCGGCCACCATCTCCTCCAGCTCGAGGTGCACGCCGCTCGGGATCTGCCAGATGTCGGTCCCGGTCCCGACCGTCACGCCGGCCCGCGCGAGCTTCACAGTCGCCTGACGCGCCCATTCCGCGTAGCGCTCATACTCTCGGCGCCCTGCCGAGTCGAGCTCCAACATCCACTCGAAAGCGTTCCGCTCCGGCAGGTAAGGCGCGAGCTCCGAATCGGACTCGAGCACGTCGGGGTGCCGGTTCAGCCGCACCGCGAAGGATGAATACGAGATGGTTGGCACCACCCCGATCCCGGCGGCCCGGTAGAGCTGGACCAGGTCGTCGTAGATCGGGCCGTCGCTCCGGGGCTCGCAGAACCCCGCGTGCTCCTTGGTGTCCATGCCGGCGGCCACCAGCGGCAGCAGGTGCGCGCAGTGGCCGGTGACCCGCATGCCGCGGCGGTGCGCCTCGGCGATGAACCGCGCTTGATGTCCCACCGTCGGAACGTGCGCGTCTTGATGTGGTGCCGACCCGAACGCCGCCGCCAGCGCCACCGCCCGCCGCGCGTGAGCCGGATCCGCCTCCGGCTCGACACCCTGCCCGTCCTCGAGGTCGTACGCCCAGTCGGTGTAGAACTGGATGCCGCCGTAGTCCACCCGAGGGCCCGCGAGCCGCCCAGCCGCCACGGCGTCGGCGGTAGCCACCAGCGGACCTATCGCGGAGCCCTGATCGCGGATCGTGGTCACGCCGAACCAGGCGAACCCCCGCATCAGCTCCGGCCGGTACTCGTGGGCGTGCAGGTCGATCAGGCCGGGTATGAGAAAGCCCCCGCGCGCGTCCAACACAGTGCCGACCCGGCCGCAAGCGTGCCGCCGGCGGCGATGCTGCTGATTCTTCCCCGCTCGACCAGCAGGTCCCGCGGGGGCGTGACCGGCGCACCGGTGCCGTCGATGATCCGCGCGTTCCGGATCAGCACTGGCTCGGCCATCGGCGGTGTGTACGATAGCGGCCAGCCCAGGCCGCGCTCCCGGCCCATCGGGTGAGCGCAGGCGAAGACCGCCCTCGGAGATGAAGAGGATCGTGCCGTCGCGAGCGGTCGAGGGGTAGATGGCCGGCTCGGCACCAAGCGGTTCGCCCGTCGCGAAGCTGGCGGCGTGGAACCGCGCGCGCCACAGGCGGGCATGGCGGACGTACACGAGCCCCCCGGCGGTCCACTGCGGGAAGAGAGGCGAGTCGGGAACTCCGGACACGGCACGCCGGGCGCCCGACAGCAGGACGACCGCAGCCTTGGAAGGGTTGTGGGGCGCAAATCCGCCCGTGAGATACAGGAGACCGTCGGACGATGGGCTCCACGCTGCGTCCGGCCCCCGCTCGGCCGCCAGGGCGCGGGCGCTGGCGGGCTCGGTCACCTCGCGCGCTCGGGCATCCACGACGCGGAGGATCGTGCTGTCCTCGGTCGGCGCGTGCATGAATGCCAGGTGCATCCCGTCCGGGGAGTACATGGGGTGGTCCTCGCGCCCGGTAAGCCCGGTGACCCGACGGGTCGTGCCGGCGGGAGGTCGGTCGCGTATACGTTCTCCTGCATCCAGCGGCCGGCCGACCAGGCGAGCGTATGGCCGTCGGGTGACCACGCCAGGTGATGGGCGTCGAGCGGCACGTCCGCGACTTCGCGCGGCTCCCCGCCTACCGGCATCACCCAGAGCCGGCCCAGCGCAAGCATCCCGACGCTCCGCGCATCGGGAGAGAGGGCAAGGCCCATGAAGGCGCGCACCTGCTGCGGCGTGCCCGACTCGGGAAAGCGGGCCTTCGGTAACATCCGTCGCTGGCGCTGGAATGAGAGGCCGGCCGTGAAGGGGATCTCGACCGGGGTGCCTCCGGCGGCCGCGACCTTCCACAAGCGGCCGTCGGCGCCGTACAGCAGCCACCGGCCGTCGCGGGTCCAGCGCGCGCGGGTGGCTGTCACGTCGGCGTGGCCGGTGATCCGACGGGGGGCTGCAGGGGCCGAGTCCACTTCCATCACCCAGAGTTGGGCCCTCTCCGCCGCATCCGGAGCGAAGAATGCGATGCGGCGCCCGTCAGGGGCGAAGACCGGGGCCCGCACCGCGCCGGTTCGAGCGGTCAGGGGCGTGGCGCGACCCGTGCCGCGCTCGATCAGCCAGAGCCGCCCGCCCTGGGTGCCTAACGCGCCGTCGGCAACCACCAGCAGGCGGCGCCCATCGGGCGCCCAGGCCGGGTCGCGGAGATCCGGGCCCACCGTGTTCGCTACCGACAGTTCGTGCGCCTCGCCGCCCGCGGCACGGATCCATGCGAGGCGGCTTCGCCACTTCTGCGAGGTGCTGTTGTCCGGCGGCACCAGCCGCGTGAATGCGATCACCCTGCCGTCCGGCGACCACGCCGCCTGACCCTCGAAGCCGTCGGGATCCTGGAGCTGGGTGAGTTGGCGGGGAGCGGCGGCGCCGGGCTCGAGCAGCCAGAGACCGGTGCGGCCGTTTCGCTCGCCCCGGAAGAGGATGCGCTTCCCGTCCGGGGACCACGATGGATCGAGGTGAACCGCGGTATCGCGCACGGCGTCCGTCAGCGGCCGCGCGACCCCACCGCCGCCCGGCAGCTCCCAGAGCTGCCCGAGCAGGTCGAAGACGATGGACCGCCCCTCGGGCGAAACGTCGAAACCGAGGTGGTGCCCTCATGCACTCGGATGGCGATGGTCTCGGTGCGGTCTGGACGCGCGCAGGCGGTGAGACTGGCAAGCAGGGCCGACGCCATGACACGGCACCACCAAGCGTTGATGAGTCGGATCATCGAGGCTCCCGGCCGGGAATCGGACTTCCGTCGTGTGGCGGGAATGAGGCGAACGTAGGGACGCGCGCGACGATGCGCAAACGGGTGGCGCTGGAGGAGACATGGACTGGGTCCTGCTAGCCGTCTCGGGGTCCTGTTGGGCACTGGGAAGCGCAACTGTGCGGAGCGAACCCCGGCACGCTCGCCCGAGCTCGTCAGCACGCAAGCAATGCCGAGGTCGCTGTCCCTTTGAGCACCGCATATTCGACGCTGGTTTGGTCTCCAGGGTAGCCATCCTCATACCGGGCTCCGATTCGGACCGTGACTTGACTGTAGCCCACAACAGGTTCTCATCCATCATGCCTCGTACCCTCTTTGCACTCATCCTGCTCCTGATCCTGGCCACCCCGGCTACCGCCCAGTCCGCCGACGCGAAGCAGGCCCGGCGCCACGATGGCCAGTTCGCCATCGGCCTCAGCACCTGGCCCACCGAGCTGTACTGCTCCGGCCCCATGTCCGCGGCGATGCAGCAGGTGGACCCCAAGGAGGTCCTGCGTCGGCTGGAGCTCGCGGCCCGCTGCGGCGTCCGGCTGGTGATCGTGCCGCCGAGACGACTCCTGACCGAGGGGAAGGGGCCGAAGGGCCTCTTCACCGTTGCCGCCGCCAAGCGGACCACCGACATGTACGCGGCGGTGCTGTCGCCGGAAACGCTGCAGAAGTACCGGTCCACTATCCTGGGGTTCAACCTCGCGGACGACTACGGCTGCAAGCGTTGCTGGGGCGGATCGGCCATCACCCAGGAACAGATTGCCGACTGGGCCCGCTACACCCGCGAGAAGCTGCCCGGGGTCGCCCTCGGCGTCCGGGTCGTGCCCGAGTGGGTGGCGCGTGACCCTGTGCTGCCCTCGCTCCTCGATTACGCCTGGGCGCAGTACCACACCGGGAAGGGCGACGCGAAGTCGTACTTCGACGAGGCCGCCGCCACCGCGGAGCGGCTCGGTCTCCGCGTGGTCATGGGCGTCAACGTGAAGGACTGCTACGGCGTCGGCACCAACCCCTGCTCGGCGGAGGACCTGGTGCGCTATGGGCGGATGGCGCTGAGCCACCCGGCCAGCTGCGCCTTCATCAACTGGCGCTACGAGGAGGGATCCTACGGGCGGCCGGAGATGCGGGAGGTGTGGGAGGGGCTGATCGAGCTGGCGAAGAAGCGAGGGGCCGAGGAGTGCCGGAGGAAGGCCTGAGGACCTGACAAATGCCCGCGAGCTGCTCTAGCTCGCGGGTCGAGGTTTCTTTCCCGTCGCGCCTGAACCGCGGTCGCTTCGTCGTGTGCGCGAGCCCGGCTGACGCTGGTCAACGTGCGGACCGCCCCGAAACTCGAAGTGACGGTTATCGAACGTGCGCTGGTCGATGCCCAATTGCCTGGCCTTGCGAGCCCGCAGGACCAACTGCTCCGCGACTTCCGCCGCCGGCCTCCACGCGCCCGAGGGCATGCCTTCATAGAGGTGGCCATACTCGGGCCGCAGCCGACATTCCCTGATCTCACCCATCGCGACTCCTCCTCAGTCCCTGCCGGTAGTCCTTCCACCTCAGTGAGAATAGGCCGGGCCGACCGGGAGCGATGTGACGGGGCCGTCATGCACCTTGCTTGATGTCGGCTTGACGCGGATTCTGCATCCTCGCTTCGCCAGACAACTTATGGAGAAGCAATGTCATACGATCCCGACTCGACACCGATCACCTTGCGGCGCTGTCCCTCGCGGCTCGCGGGGCTCGGCCTTGCTTTCGTCGCCACCGCCTGTTCCCCCGACACCCCTACCGGGCCGGCGATGGAGCGCACCTCCGCGCCCGACGCTGCGATCACCTACACCGTCGTCCGTCTCGGAGCCCTGGGTGGGACGAACGGTGAAGCGTCCGACATGGTGGACGGCCGCATCGTAGGGGAGGCCGAGTCGGCCGACGGCCGGTTCCACGCCTTTCTGTGGCAGAACGGATCCATGCAGGATCTGGGGGCGCTGCCCAACTCGGTGCTGACCTCCAGCCGTGCCATGGCCCTCAACTCGATGGGGCAGGTTGTCGGCTACAGTCTCGCGAACGTCGCCGGCGGCGGCTCGGCCGACCACGCATTCCTCTGGCAGAACGGGAGCATGCTCGACCTGGGCACCCTGGGCGGCACCGAGAGCCGCGCGCTCGGCATCAATGACGCAGGCGTCATCGTCGGATACGCCCGGAACGCGGCGGGCAACGATCGCGCCGTCCGATGGCGCAATGGCGCCATCCAGGGCCTCGGAACGCTCGGTGGTGCCACCTCGGCGGCGCTGGGTATCAATGCCTCGGGCGCCATCGTAGGCCGCAGCCAGAACAGCCAGGGAAAGTTCCGGGCGTTCGTCTGGCGCACCGGGACCATGCGTGCCCTGCCGACCCTGCTCGGCGGAGGCTTCGCCCAGGCCGATGCGATCAATACCTCCGGACAGATTGTCGGCTCCGCGGTCACCAAGTCGGGATTCCAGCACGCGGTACTGTGGAACAATGGTCAGATCCAGGATCTCGGGGTCCTGACCGGCGACACCGAAAGCGTCGCAATGGACATCGACGACGCAGGGCGGATCACCGGGTTCAGCTCGCGCAACACCGCCAACGGGCCGGTGACCCGCGTATTCCTGTGGGAGAAGGGCGTCCTCAGGAACCTCGGCAATTCCGCCGGGAAGCCTAACCGCGCGCTCGGTATCGCAACGGCGGGGCACCTGGTGGGGTCCAGCACCGAGGGCGGGGGCGTGGTCGCGGTGATGTGGAGGAGAAGCCCATAGCGGCGAACGTCGCTATGATGCCACGATGAGGAGTGCACCAGACCCTGCCAACGGCGACGAGCCGCTCCCGGTTCGTCGCCCGTGGTCCACGGCGATGCTGCTCGCGTGCGCTGCCACCCCCGCGGCCGTGATCCTCGCGATCCCCGCCCCGTCTCCGCTCGATGCGTTGCTCGCCTGGCCCCTGGTGGTGATGGATCGATGGATGGGTGCGGGTGATCCTCACTCGGCGCCGGTGGGGTTCGAAGCCCTGGTCCGCGTGGTGGCCGGGCTGGCCGGCATCGCCCTCACCTGGGTGCACTATGTCGTGCTGACTCGCCTTCTAGTCCGACTCGTCGCGCGGCCGACACCGTGAACTTCATGGCTTCCGCCTCACCTGATGTCCCCACTTGAGATCCGCTTGACTGCCCCCGGGCACCTTGCGCCCACGCTTTCAGCCCGTCTCCGGCCTTCGCCGGGGAGGATATCCAGCGAAGGCCGAGGGCCGTCACATGACGAAATTCTCTTCCATCGTCCGCTCTCCCAAGGCGATGGTGCTCTTTCTGGCGATGGAGTTGTTCTCGGGAGCGGTCGTGCTCGTCCTCACCCCCTACGTCTGGATCCGGGAGGCCGCATCGCCCGGGTTGCAGTGCGATGGGATGGACTGGCTGGAGGGGTGACCGGACGTGCTCCTCCGGCCGACTATCGAGGGAGTGAGAGATCGCTAGGCTACTCCCGCATGAAGTGGCAGCTGTACCCGCCGGGGTGCTTCTGCAGGTAGTCCTGGTGGTACCCCTCGGCGCTGTACCAGGTGGAGGCCGGCTCGATGGTCGTCGTGATCGGCCGCTTCCACTTGCCCGAGGCGTCCACCCGCGCCTTCACCCGCTCGGCCGTCTCCTTCTGCTCCGGCGTCTGCGGAAAGATCGCCGAGCGGTACTGCGTCCCGATGTCGTTGCCCTGGCGGTTGAGCGTCGTCGGATCGTGCAGCTTGAAGAACCACTGCTCCAGCAGGTCCTCGTAGCTGAGCACCGACGGGTCGAACGTCACCCGGATCGCCTCGGCGTGGCCCGATTTGCTGTCGTGGGTGTCCTCGTAGGTCGGGTTCTCCAGCCAGCCGCCGGTGTAGCCCACGTCGGTGTCGAGCACGCCGGGCACGGCGCGTAGGATCTCCTCGACGCCCCAGAAGCACCCGCCGGCCAGCACGGCCACCTCGGTTCGCGCTCCGACAGCGGCCGTGGGGGTCCCGCTATCCTGCTCTTTCATCTGGTTCTCCGTACAGTTCGTGCCGGCGTTCCGGCCATGGTCTACCAGCGTGGGCTGGCGCCTCGAGACGAGGCCATGGCTGGAATGTATCACGAACCGGTGGCTACGGAATCACGTTCGGGTCGCCGGTCTTCGGCCCCGCCCAGCGGGCGCTGAAGGTGCACGGCGGCTGCTTGCCCGCGGCCACCGTCACCAGCGCGTCCATCGCCGTCTCGGTGAAGTCTCCTGTGATGCTGATCTCGTAGCTGATGCCGCCGAACACCTGGGTGACGGCCGAAGTGATGAACGATCCGTCGGCAGCGAGCGTGCCGTTGTAGGTGCTGCCGGCGTGGGTGAGCGAGAGCGAGGTGGACCCGGGGTCGTGGCTGACGGTGGTCGCGTGTTGCTCGACCGTCTGGCCGGGGCAGGTGTTGTTGACCAGCGTGACTACGGTCTGGTACGACCCGCCAACGCTGATCTGGTCTGGGTCGGTGCTGCCGCCGTTCGACGAGCAGGCGGCGCCCGCGGCGAGCAGGAGCAGGACGGGGAGTGGGCGCATGTCGGGTCCTCGAATTGGGGATGCCTTGACGAATGCGGCAGGTGTCAGGGCAACTTAGGAGCCGCCGGGCTGCCGATTGTTCGAGAAGTGTCAACGCATCCGTCTCCGGCCCCGCACGAAGCGCGTTTCAGTCTTAGACTTCCGTGATCATGTCCGACACCTCTGGATCCCGATGGCCGTGGCCCCGCGATCGGTGGGAGCGGGCCATCCTGCTCGGCACCGCGGTCGCGGTTCTCGTCGCCCTGTCCGCCGCGATCGGGACGGTCCGGGCGCGGGCGCGCGTGCACAAGGCGGCGATCCTGAGCCTGCAGAACTACGCCGCGGTCGGCATGGAACAGTTCGTCAATGGTTACGAGGCGCTGATTCGGGAGAGCTTCATCCCGATATTACCGCCGTCCGACGACGTGGAGCCCGCGAGCCGCCGCGACCCCCTGCCTGCAGCCGAGATGCTGGCGGTGATGACCCGTCTTCAGCGCGACCCTTGCAAGTGCCTCATCGCCCCGGGTCCGACCGCGGTCTTCCGGCTGGGATTGGGCACCTCGGAGTCGGAGGTGGTGGACAGTCTCGGTCGGCCGGTCGCGGCGCTCGATCCGCTCGTCGCAGCCGCGGTGCGCAGCCAGGCCGACAGCCTCTCGCGCGTGGCCTGGCGCTACGGCTTCATGGTGACGCCGAGCGCGGAAGGGCCGCAGTTCGCCTTCTTCAGTCACCGAGCCGACGCCGCGACCGGCCGCCGATACGCCTATGGGTTCACTCTTTCCGCGGCCCGCATGGCCGAGCGAGTCTTCCGGCCCGCGTTCCAGTCGGTGCGGCTGATCCCTCGCCATCTCCTCGCCGCTGTGCCGGGCAACGGCGCGTTTCTCTCACTCGAGCTGATGACGCGGGAAGGCAAGGTCCTCTTCTCGACGTTGCCCGCCTATCCGGACGGCCCCACCAACGCGCTCATCCTTCCGACGCTTCGGGGCGCGCTGTTGGTGCGGGCCCATCTCAACCCCGCGGTCAAGGACGCGCTGCTCCCCGGCGGGATTCCGCCGCTGATTCCGGTGCGCGAGGTCGCGCTGATCGCGCTGTCGCTCGCGCTCCTGCTTGCGATCGCCGCGCTCGGCCTTCGCGTGGGCGATCTGGCTCGGCTCCGGTCCGACCTCGCGTCGAGCGTGACCCATGAGTTGAGGACGCCACTGACGCAGATCCGTCTGGCGGCGGAGACCGTATTGCTGGGCCGCGCGAAGGATGCGGAGGCCGAGCGCCGCTCGCTCGGCAGCATCGTGGACGAGACCAAGCGGCTGCAGCAGCTGATCGACAACGTGCTCCACTTCAGCCGCGCCGAGCGGCAGCTCACCCGCGTCCGCGCGGAGCCGGTGGAGCTGGGGCCCGTGGTCGAGCGCGCCGCGGCGGGACCTGGCGCCGATGGTCGCCCACCGGGGGATCGTGCCGGCGGTGGACGTGCCGGAGGGTCTAATGGTGTTGGGGGACGCAAACGCGCTCCGGCAGATCGTGCTCAACCTGCTGGACAACGCGGCCCGGTACGGCCCCGACCGGCAGACCATCGCTATCGCCGCGGCGCAGCGCGACGGCCACGTCGAGATGCGGGTCGAGGACGGCGGACCGGGTATTCCGCCGGCGGATCGCGAGCGGGTGTGGAAGGCGTTCGTGCGGCTGGAACGGGATCGCGATTCGGCGGTGACCGGCAGCGGACTCGGTCTCGCCGTCGTGCGGGAGCTGGTCGAGGCGCAACAGGGGACGTGCTGGATCGAAGAGGTGGAGGGGCAGGGGGCCCGGATCGTGGTGCGTCTGCCGGCGGCGGGAGCGGGGCCGGCGTGACCCGGGTATTGGTGGTGGAAGACCACCACTCGATCGCGCAGGGTCTCCAGGAGAATCTGGAGGTCGAGGGATTCGAGGTGCGGGTGGCGAGCGACGGGCTCGACGCGATCCGTGTCGCGACGAGCTGGCTCCCGGACCTGGTGCTGCTGGACCTGATGCTGCCGAAGCGGAGCGGCTTCGACGTGCTCGCCGCCATTCGCGCGAGCGGCGCGACGATGCCGGTGATGGTGCTGTCGGCCCGGGGGAGCGAGGGGGAGAAGGTCCGAGCCCTCAAGGCGGGCGCGGACGACTACGTGGTGAAGCCCTTCGGCCTGCTGGAAGTGCTGGCGCGAGTGCAGGCGCTGCTGCGCCGGTCGTCGGGCGAGCGGCCCGGTGCGGGCACGCCTGAGCGGTACGATCTCGGCGCGGTCGTGGTGGACGTGCCGACGCGCTCGGTGCATCGCGGCGACGAGCCGGTGGTGCTCAGGCCTCGGGAGTTCGATCTCCTGGTGGCGCTCTGCCGGGCGAGGGGTGCAGTGGTCTCCCGCGGGGACCTGCTGAACCGCGTCTGGGGGTACGATCCCTATGGTGGTCACCCGGACGGTGGACACCCACATCGCGGCCCTGCGCCAGCGGCTCGAGGCCGACGCCGAGAATCCCGAGCTGGTGCTGACGGTGTGGAAGGCCGGCTATCGTCTCAGCGATCGAGGTCGGCCAGGCGGCCGATGAATCCCCATCCGCCGCCCAGCTCGCTGAGCGCCAGTAGCAGGTCGTTGCGGCCCTTCCTCAGCGGGAGATAGATCAGGTCGTTCTCCGGGTTGACGATGCCGAGGAAGCCGGGATCGCGGAATCCCTGGGCGCTCCGCCCGCGGTAGAGGATCCTGCCGTTCAGGAACACGCTGACGTCGTCGCTGTAGCCGAGCAGCAGCTTCCGCACCTGGTCGCGGTCGGACTCGATCGTGGTCCGTGCATACACCACCTTCATGCCGGGCTGGGGATCCAGCCGCTTCGAGAAGTCGCCCTGAAACGTGACGCGCACCTGCGGGTTCTCGCGGTAGCGGTTGATCACCACGAAGCCGGGCGGCTCCGCCTCCACTTCCTGCCACTTGATCGCCCTGATCTCCGACGCGGGCAGCGGCCGCTCCAGGTTCCGCTCGAGTGCGTCATACGAGGGCGAAAGACTCCACCTGGTGAGCGTGCCGGCGGGCATCGGCGGCGGGTTCCGCTTCCAGGCCGCGTCGGGCGTGGTCCGTACCCGGAAGTCCGAGAAGCAGGTCGAGCCCATCAACACGATCAGGGCCACCTGGCCTTTCTCCCGCCCGCTCTTCAGGTCGTCCATCACGAGGGCAGGCGTCTCCATGTCCTTCACGAAGAGCTTCGCCTGCGCCCCCGTCACCTCCAGGCGCAGGTGAAACCAGGTCTCCCTCGGAATGTCCACGGCGCTCGTGAAGCCATTCCCGTTGTAGATCTGCCAGTCGCGCCCGCCGGTGAGGATGGGGGTGTACTGCAGCGCGTCGGGAAGCCCGGTCTTGTGGGGGCGGAGGTAGACCTCTTCGGCGTTGATGCCGTCATCGGCGATGCGGAACTGGAAGCCGAAGAACCCGCGAACCCCGGTGGTGGTGACGTCCACGTCCACAACCGCGTCCCGCATCTCGAAGTCCTTCAGCACCGCGGCGCCGCCGTCCAGCTGCAGACATTTCCGGCCTTGAACCTCGGCGGCCTTCGCCTGGCCCTGGAGATCCCACCGGGGTGAGTCGGCCGGAACCGCGAGGGACTGTGGGCCCTGGGCGGAAAGGGGAGGCACCGTGGCGAGGAGGACGACGAACCTGGCGGGACAGCAGAATAGTCTGCCGAATGGTCGGGACACCGCGACACCCCTGGTCGGATTGGAATCGCCCGTGTTGGACTCGATGACCTGGGGCGTCTTCTAACTACTCGGCGGGGAGCCGTAAGGTTTCGGTGTGTCCGCGCTGGTCGACAGTTCCGATCGTCCAACCTCTGCCAAGGGAGGGCTCATGCACCGTGCCGCCATGCGAACTGTCAGCCTCGCACTCGGGCTGGGACTGGCGGCCTGCGGAAGCGACGGATTTACCCCGACCACCGAAACGGTGGCCGGAGCCTATACCGCCACGACGTTCACGATCACCAGCACCACGCCGCCGACGGATGCGCTGGCGGAGGGCCTGACGCTGGAGATCACCCTCGACTCGGACGGCACGACGACGGGGCGCCTGTTCCTGCCTGGCGGGGGAGACAACGGCACTGATATTGACGAAGACCTCGCCGGGACCTGGACGCTGGACGGGGTGTCGGTGAGGTTCGACCAGAACGCCGATACCTTCGTTCGCGACGCAGTGTTCGTAGCCGGCGAGGGAACGCTGACCGCCGAAGGCACGTTCGGTGATACCAGCGTGCGAGTGGTGCTGACTCGAGGCGCGGGACCGGCGCTTGACCCTTCCTAGAGATCGGTAATCGTCTTGTCGTCGTAGTAGCGCATGCGCCGGGCCCCATGGCTCGCGAGAATCCCGCGGGCCTGTTCCATCAGCCGGGGGTCGGGAGCCATCACGGCGAGCAACGAGGCCCCCGCTTTCGCCTCATCGAAGTACTCCTGGCTCATCATGCCTTCGTCGGTGATGGCTCGGGCGATGCTGGTCTTGACCCGCTCCAGCGGCGTCTTCTGCTGATAGATCGTCTCGACGTTGCGGCTGACCTTCGCGCCGTCGTGAAGATGGATCGCGTTGTCACCGAAACCGGCGGCACGAAGTGCCTCGACCGCTGCCTGACCCTTCCCGGCATCTATCGCTGATATCAGGTAGTCCTTGGGGTACCAGACCCCCAGCATTTGCGCGAAGAGGCCGCGCAGTTCGATCTTCTCAGGCTGGGCGGCGGCCGGCGCCGCCTTTCCGCTTCCGTCGGCCATTGCACCTCCTGGGCTGAAACAGAGTGAACCGCATCTCCCAAGCTGATCGTTCCGGCGGCAGGCCGCCAGTCCCGCGGTGCCACCCCTTGATCCCCACCGCCCCACGGTAAAAGATTCAGCACGTTCCCCCCTCCAACCCCGCCGGAGCACCACCATGAAGGCAGGCCACAAGTTCCTGATCGGCGCGGCGCTCATCGTCGCCAGCGTCGGCTTCCTGATCGCCGCAGGGCGTGAAGGAGACCGGCGTCTACTTCCTCACCCCCACCGAGCTGGCCGCCAAGACCGACCGCCGACCCGACCTTCTGACGACGTCGGGTTCAAGGTGGGCGCCAAGGTGGTGCCCGGCTCGGTCCGGCGGGACAACGCCAGCCGGCAGGTCGACTTCCAGGTGTCCGACGGGGTCAAGACCTATCCGGTCACCTACCACGGCCTCGTCCCCGACACCTTCACCGACGCCAACGACATCGAGGTGGTCGTCGAGGGCCGGCTGGGCCGGGACGGCGTCTTCCGCGCCACCGAGGTGCTCGCCAAGTGCGGCTCCCGCTACGAGGCCGCTACAAAGAGCCGAAAGCGTAGCGCCCATGACACTGCTGGGACAGTTCGCGCTCTGGGTCGCCTTCCTGCTCGGCCTCTGGGGCGCCGTCGTCTCGTTCTCGGGCCGCTGGCGCGACCGGCCCGAGCTGGCCGACAGCGTCACGGGCGCCGGTCTACGCGATCTTCGCGTGCCCTGGTCGTCGCCTCGCTCGCGCTCTGGAAGGGCCTCGTCACCCACGACTTCAACATCGAGTACGTCGCGGCCTACACCTCCCGGAACCTGCCGTCGGGCTACATCTTCTCGGCGTTCTGGGCCGGGCAGAAGGGGTCGCTGCTCTTCTGGGCGGTGGTGCTCTCGCTCTTCGCCGCGCTGGCCCAGCTGCTGACCGCCGCGGCGCTACCGGCCGCTCCTATGCCGTACGTGGCGGGGGTGACCTCGGCGGTGGTCGCCTTCTTCGTCAGCATCATGCTCTTCGCCGCCAACCCGTTCGAGCGGCTGGCGTTCACGCCGGCGGACGGCCGCGGGCTCAATCCCCAGCTGCAGAACGTCGGGATGGTGATCCATCCCGCCGATGCTCTACCTCGGCTACATCAGCATCACCATCCCGTTCGCCTTCGCCATCGCCGCGCTGCTCTCCCGCGCGGCTCGACACCGGCTGGATCCACGCCATCCGGAAGTGGACCCTGGTGAGCTGGCTGTTCCTCTCGATCGGCATCACGCTGGGCATGTGGTGGGCCTACGTCGAGCTGGGCTGGGGCGGCTACTGGGCCTGGGACCCGGTGGAGAACGCGAGCCTGCTGCCCTGGCTCACCATGACCGCGTTCCTGCACTCGGTGATGATCCAGGAGAAGCGCGGGATGCTCAAGCGCTGGAACCTGGGGCTGATCATCGGGACGTTCCTGCTCAGCATCTTCGGCACGTTCATCACCCGCTCCGGCGTGATCGCCAGCGTGCACAGCTTCACCCAGTCGAACGTGGGCTACTTCTTCCTCGCGTTCCTGGTGGTCGCGGCCATCCTCTCGTTCACGCTGCTCTACACCCGCTGGCCGCTGCTCGAGGCCGAGGTGCAGCTCGAGTCGATGCTGAGCCGCGAGGCGGCGTTCCTGTTCAACAACCTGCTGCTGGTGGGGATCGCGTTCTCGGTGCTGTGGGGGACGCTGTTCCCGATCCTGTCCGAGCTGGTGCGGGGCACCAAGATCACGGTCGGCCCGCCGTTCTTCAACCGGGTGAACGTGCCGCTGGGCCTTCTGCTGCTGGCGCTCACCGGGCATCGGGCCGCTGATCGCCTGGCGCAAGGCGTCGCCGGCCAACCTGCGGCGCCAGTTCACCTGCGCCGGTGATCTCGGGCGGTGACCACGTTCGTCGCGCTGGTCGCGGCCGGCGTGCGGGACTTCTACGCGATGATGGCGCTCGGCGCTCGCCGGCTTCGTGGCCGGGACGATCGTGCAGGAGTTCTACCGCGGCGTGCGCGCGCGGCGGCGGATGCACGGCGAATCGGTGCCGCTGGCGTTCGCCCGGCTGGTCGGGCGGAACCGGCGGCGGTACGGCGGCTACATCGTCCACGTCGGGATCCTGATCTACTTCGTCGCCTTCGCCGGGATGGCGTTCAAGGCAGGAGATGCGAGGCGACGCTCAAGCCGGGCGAGTCGGTCGACGCATCGCGAGCCCGTTCGGGCACACCTACACGCTGCACCCACATGGGCATCTCGCAGTACGAGGCGCTCAACCGCATCGTCACCGCCGCGACGGTGTCAGGTGACGCAAGGACGGCCGCGCGGCGGGACTGCTGACCTCGGAGAAGCGGCAGCACGTGGACAGCTTCAAGCGGCCCACCTTCGAGCCGTCCACCGAGGTCGGGATCCGGAGCGACGCTGCAGGAGGACCTCTACATCATCTTCGCCGGCGCGGTGGACGGCACCGAGGAGGCGGTGTACCGGTTCACCATCAATCCGCTGGTCTGGTGGGTCTGGTTCGGCGGGTTCGTGCTGGCCTTCGGCGGCATCGTCACGATGTGGCCGGGCGGCGGTCCGACGATCGCCGTGCCGCGCCGGGTCGCAGGCCGGAGTACAGCGCTTCGCTGGCGGCGGTGGAGCGGAGGCGGAGTGAGCCGGCTCGGTCGGCGGATGTTCGTCGGACGTCTGGGCGCGGCGGTACTGGGCGTGCCCGGCCTGGACGCTGGCGGCCAGGCTCAGGCCGGCGCCCAGGCCGCCGGTCGCAGGATTCGCTGGCGGGCCGCGGCGCAGGTCGGCACGCTCCGCGACCCCGGCGCTGCCGGCCGGCCGCGCGCGCCCACCGAGGTGGCCGACTACGACGAGCGGATCCAGGCGATCGAGCACCGGCTGGCCTGCAACTGCGGCTGCACGCTCGACGTGTTCACCTGCCGCACCACCGACTTCACCTGCACCTACTCGCCCAAGCTGCACCGCGAAGTGGTGGCGCTGGACCGCGCGGGCAAGACGGCGCAGGAGATCCTCGACGCGTTCGTCGAGCAGTACGGCGAGAAGGCGCTGATGGCGCCGAAGCCCGAGGGCTTCAATCTGTGGGGCTATCTGCTCCCGGGCTCGGCGATCGTCGTGGCGGGAGGGGCGCTGGTGGCGCTGCTGGCGCGCCGCCGGGCGCAGGTCGCGGCGGCGGAAGCGGGATCGGTGGGGATGTCGGTCGGGTCCACGGCGGCATCGGTCCCCGGGGAAACAACGGGTGCCGCGCCCGGCGCGCGGCCCGGAGCGCCGCCGCCCACCGCGGCAGAGCTCGAGCGGCTCCAGCGCGCGCTGGCGGAGGTCGAGGACTAGTGCTGGCGGAGGTGGTGGCCGCGGTGCTCATCGGCATGGCGGCGCTGTGGCTGGTGCTCCGACCTCTGCTCGGTCCGCCCCGGCCGCCTGATCTCGTGGAGGAGCCGGTGGAGCAGGAGGAGACGGCCAAGGGCGTGGCGCTCCTGGCGCTCAAGGAGATCGAGTTCGACCGAGAGACCGGCAAGCTCTCCGATGCCGACTACGACTACCTCAAGGGCAAGTACACCGCGGAGGCGCTCGAGGCGCTGCGGCATGACGAGGGACGCGGGATGCGCGACGACGCCGAGGCCTTGATCGCACATCGGGTACGGGCGCTTCGCTCCGCTTCGGCTACGGCCCGACGCTCCCTCCTGTCCGTCCTGCGGGCCGCGTCCGGAGGCGGACGCGGTGTTCTGCTCGTCCTGCGGCGGGAGGCTGGCCGTGCCAGCCACCTGCGCGCGGTGCGGCACGGAGCTGTCCAGCGACAGCAGGTTCTGCGAGGGGTGTGGCACCCGAGTGGCCGCCTGATCAAGGCCTGACCCAGACGGCGATACCCACCAGCAGCGTCCGCAGTCCCCGCAGATCCGACACGTCCCCCAGATCGCCCGCCTCGATCGGATTCCCCGAAAGACCCAACCCGATCCGGTTCTCCAGCTCCACGCGGCCCAGCGGCACCCGAAGCCCGAGCCTGACCTCCGCCCCCGCCCGAGCTCGGGTTTCTCGCCGCGACCTTCCAGAGATCCAGGGTCGGGGCCAGGGTGGCTTCCACGACGCCGCCTCCCACCGGGGCGACCCGCCGTCCCAATCCGGCCGCGAGCCGGTAGCGCGAGACCGCCGCGGTGCGGTCCTGCAGGGCGATCACGTCGTTGCCCGCCTCGAGATGACCGCCCGCCCATCCCGCCTCGAGTCCGAAGCGCCAGTGTCCGGCGGAGCGCATGGCCGACAGATAGGCGCCCGCTCGAGCCGAGGGGCGAACCTCCGCTGCCGCTCCCGGCACCGCGTCGCTCAACGCGACCTCGCCGAACCTGAGCGCATCGACTCCGCCGCCCAGACGCCAGCCGGAGGGATCGGCGGGTGCCTGGGCGGCGGAGGGCGGAGGGGCCGCCAGGAGGGCGATGAGGATGACGCGGTGGAGCCGCATGGACGGTTCCCGGTGAGCGGTGGAGCAACTTGGCTCGACACCTATCAACCCGGCGTCAACGGAGGGAGCGCCTATTTCATCACCAGCTTGACCCAGCCGTTGGTCCTGTTGCCGTCGCCCTTCACCACCCAGTTGGCGTTGGCGTACGACTCGCCCGACTACCGTGCTCTCGACCGCGTTGCCGATCAGCTCGTCGTTGGTCTTGAGGATGGACGCGAGCGCCTTGATCAGCCGCTGGATGGCGTTGGCCCGCTTCCAGATCTTGCCCAGCGTGCTGCTGGTGCTGTCGCGCCCGCCGGTGAGCAGCGGGTACGCCGCCTCGACCGTCTTGACCAGAGTGGTGAAGCGCGCGGGGTCCACCTTGATCTGGCACGGGGTGTCGTCGTCCTCGACGAAGAAGACGCGCAGGTTCTGGTTGGGGTGCGCGGTCTTGTAGTTGTTGAGCTGGGTCTGGTTGATCAGCAGCACGCTGCCGGACCAGTCGAGCGAGTTCTGGTCGAAGTTGAAGTACCCGGAGGCCGATCCGGCCGCGCACGAGTAGGTGGTCATCGAATCGGAGCTCCCGGCCTGACCCAGGATGTGGACCTCGACCTCGGGCTTGCCCTTGACCCAGCTCTCGAACGTCTCGACCAGGTGGGAATTCGTCATGTACAGCCCGGGCGGCGGCGTGCTCCCGCCGCCGGTATTGCCGCCCTGCAGGCCCGCGCGCTCGACCGCGTCGAAATCGGTCTCCACCGGCACCAGCGCCAGCACCGGGATGTCGGGCGGCACGGTGCGGCTCAGGACGATGCGCTCGCCCGAGGTAGTGAACGCGACCGGCGGCACTCGCTCGTCGCCGGCGGTGGCGACCAGGAGGCGCGCATCGCCCTTCCAGGCCGCGCGGTGCGCCGGCACCGGCAGGTAGAGCTCGAGCTGCGGCGCTCTCCGGATGTCCCGCTCCACGGCGCTCCGCGCCCTGCCGCTGATTCGCGCGATGTCGTCGGTGGCGCGCGCATGCCGGGACGAGAGGTAGCGCTGGAGGTGCAGCTTGCCCTCGCGGACGGGGGAGCGGTCGAGGTCCTGCTTGACCTGCGCGCGGAACCCGGGATCGGCGAGCGCCAGGGCGAGCTGGCGGGCGAGATCGCTCGCGCGCGGTGGTGTGCTCATCGCGGCTGGCCTGCGGTGACTTCGTCGGCGGGAACGGGAGCGGTGCGGTCGGTGCAGCCGGCGACCAGGGCGCAACGCGAGCGCGCCGAGGCGAACGGGACGGAACATGGGTCCTCCTTGGGTGGAGTTGCGCGCGAATACCGCGCGGGGTTCCGATGGCGCGCCCAAGGTAGGCCCTGCGTTGTGCCGGTCCGGGACCGGGTTTGTGCGCTGACGAACGGGAAAGAGCGGACTATCTGGAAGTCGGGGGTACCCACGCCACGATGCGGAGCGGCCCGCCGCTCCCGCCCTTGATCTTCATCGGCAGAGCGACGACGAACGTGCCGGTGGCGGGGAGGCCATCGAGACTGGCCAGGTTCTCGAAGCCGGGAATGCTTTGGGCGAACAGGATCCGGTGCGTGTCGTAGGTCTGTGACTGCCCGTAGTCGAGGCTCGGCGTGTCGATGCCGACCGCGCCGACCTTCCGCTCGCCAAGCCAGCGCGCCGCGGACGAGTCGATGCCGGGGAAGTGCAGCTCGGCGACGCCTTCCGGGCCCCGCTTGCGTGGTGCCGAGGTATCGCGCCTTGTCGGGCCAGCGGCTGGCCCAGCCGGTACGCACCAGCACGATCGTCCCGTTCTCGATCCGCCCGTGCTCCTTCTCCCACGCCTCGAGCGCCGGCACGTCCAGCCGGTAGTCCCTGTCGGCACCGGCGCGCTCGGACACGTCCACCACCACGGCCCCCCCGATCAGCCGATCGAGCGGAACCCGATCCGTGGTCTCCTTTCCCTCGGCGAAGTGGATCGGGGCGTCCAGGTGGGTGCCGCCGTGCTCCGAAGTCGAGAAGTCGTTGGCGGCGTAGTAGTAACCGGCGGGGGTCGACCTGCGCGGACACGACGTCCAGGGTGAAGGGCTTGGCCGTGGGCCAGTAGATCGGTCTCGCTGCCGAAGTCGTGTGAGAGGTCGACCCAGGTGCCGGTGCCGATGATGTCGGGTGTCGTGCGGCTGGTCGGCCGAGGGCCCGGCCGGGCGGCAGGCGGGCGCGAGCAGAAGAGCGAGCGGGATCGCGAGCGGGAGGAATCTGGCCATGAGACACTCGGTGAGCGGGGAGGCGCCAACATGCGCCGGCCGGAGTGCTCCGCAAGCTGTTCCGGCGGCGATCAGCGCCGTCGACGGCCGCCGGCCGGCCGCGTGCGCGCGGCCGCCTCGAGCGCGACCTCGATGCCGTTCGGCGGGACGTCCAGATGGGTCACCGCCCGCACCGTCGTCGGCCCGATCACGCTGAAGCGCACCCCGTGCGACGCCATCGCCCGCGCGGCGAACTCGTCTCCCGCCAGCCCGGTGCCGCGCACGTCGAAGATCACGATGTTGGTGTCCACCCGGTCCGCGTCCACCGCGATGCCCTGCAGCTCCGCGAGGCCCCGGGCCAGCCGCCGGGCGCGCTCGTGGTCCTCCGCCAGCCGGTCCACGTGGTGCTCCAGCGCGTAGATCCCCGCGGCCGCGATGATGCCGGCCTGCCGCATCGCGCCGCCGAACCGCTGCTTGAAGACCCACGCCTCCTCGATGAAGCCCGCGGCTCCCGGCCAGCACCGCCCCAACCGGGGCGCCGAGCCCCTTGGTGAGGTCGAGCCAGAGCGAGTCGACGGCGAGGCGAAGGTGCGGGCCGGCGTCCCGGTGCTCACCACCGCGTTCATCAGCCGGGCGCCGTCCATGTGGCAGGCGAGCCCCGCCTCGTGCGCCGCGCGCGCACACCGCTTCGACCTCGTGGATCGGCCAGCAGGCGCCGCCCACGATGTTCGCGGTCTGCTCGATGGAGACGACCCGCGAGCGGGGCATGTAGTGCACCGCCGGCCGGATCGCCTGGCGCACCTGCGCGGCGGTGAACATGCCGCGGGGGCCGGTGAGCGGCCGGAACACCGCGCCCGACCAGTGCCGCCGCGCCGCCGGCCTCGTAGAGCATGCGGGTGGGCCGTCTCGTGCAGCATGATCTCGTCCCCCGCGCGGCAGTGCACCGCGAAGGCGACCTGGTTGCACATGGTGCCCGACGGAAGGAAGAGCGCCGCCTCCTTGCCCAGCAGCTCGGCGACCATGTCCTGGAGACGGTTGACGGTGGGGTCCTCGAACTGCTGCTCGTCGCCGCACTTCGGCCTCGCACACATGGCGCGCCGCATGGCGGGGGTGGGGCGGGTGACGGTGTCGCTGTAGAGGTCCACCGCGATGGCGGCCGCGTTGGCGGCCGGGGTCATTCGACGGCGCCCGAGGTGATCTCCATGTTCTGGATCCGTCCGGCGCTGAGGCGAAGGGGCAGGAGCGTGGCGGTCACCAGGAGGACGACGATGACGGCGCCGCTGATCAGGAGCTCCGGCGTGAGCCCGAGCGGATCCCGTCGCGGTGGCGCCCGGAGCTGTGCCGCCACCGGCAGCGCCTCGAGCATGATGACGAACGCCAGCAGGCTCAGGCTCGCCATCATGTAGACCACGCCGCCGAAGCTGGTGGGGATCTGGGCCGCGTTCTCGGTGCCGAACTGGGGATAGAAGACGCCGAAGCTGAGCGCCAGCGCGCTGGCCGCCAGGGTGTAGAGCAGCATGGTGCCCACGCTCACCACCATCATGAAGGGGCCCGCCTGCAGCAGCCAGTTGGTGAGCACCGTGATGATGAGGGCGAGGACCAGCAGGGGCAAGGTCCCCATCCAGTACTTGCTCCACAGCATGGCCTCGGGGTCGAGCGGGCTGGAGCGGAGCAGCCACATCTGGCGCCCCTCCAGCGAGATGGCCGGGAAGATGAACCGCGCCGCCACCGCCGCCAGCACGAACCCCGCCAGGCCCAGGTTGAGGAACGAGATCACGATCACCAGGCTGAACGGGATCCGCTCGCCCGAGTGGATCGGCAGCGACTTGATGTTGAAGATGTAGATCAGCAGCAGCACGCCGAGCAGGATCAGCTGGCTCCACTGGGTGTTGTCGCGGAAGAAGAGCCGCAGGTCCTTGAGGATGAACTCGCGCTTGGCCGGGGGCACGCTCTTGAGCAAGGCCGCGAGGGGGCCGCGCAGCGGGCGGCGCACCTTCCGCTCGGCCCCTTCCTGCGCCTTGGAGAACCCGGAGTGGAAGAGCCGCCGGTGCACATGCGCGCCCACGGCCACGGCCAGGAGCGCCAGGCCCCACAGCTGCGCGATCGGCCGCGGGTCGGCCACGCGCAGCAGCCAGTTCATCACCATCTCCGCCGTCCACTCGCTCGGCAGCAGCGGGTTGGTCGGCGCGCGCAGCTCGGCGAGGTAGTCCACGAAGTTGCGGAAGCCCTCGGGGCGGGCGAGCTGCTCCGGCTGCATGAAGCGCAGCAGGATGACCGCGGTCACCAGCGCGCCGAGGCCGATCAGGCCGAGCAGCTCGCGGGTGCGGCGCGCCGGAAAGACGTTGACCAGGATCGAGGTGAAGACCGTGCCGATGACGGCCGGCAGGACCAGAAACGGCACGAAGGCCGCGAGGGCCACGAAGGGGAAGAGCGGACCGCCGGAGTACACGACGCCGTAGGCGGTGAAGATCGGCAGCGCCATGCAGCCCCACCATCCAGGACGAGTGCACGACCGTCTCGCCCAGCTTGGCGAGGTAGAGCCGGAACCAGCTGACCGGCGCCCCGACCAGGAGGTCGAGGTCCTTGGCCAGGAAGTAGGTCGAGAGCGCGGTGATGATGTTGGAGAGGAGCAGGATCGAGTGGAAGGCGAGGAAGATGATGCCGAGCACCTTGCCCGCCAGCAGGTCGCCGATGTCCTCGACCCGCTGGATGTAGCTCAGCATCCGGAAGGCGATGCCGAAGACCGCGGCCCAGAAGAGCCCGCCGCGAGACCGCGAACAGGATCAGCTTGAGCCACGACCCGCTCCGCTCCTGCCGCAGCCGCGCGAGCGCTCCGCGCCACTTGGGCGTGAGCAGGGTCCAGACGCCGGGCTGCTTGCCGCGCCGCGTCCACCTCAGCGCTCGAGCACGGCGTCGAGCCCGCGCGCCCGGTGGCCGCCGGTGAGCTTGAGGAAGAGCTCTTCCAGGTTGAGGTCGCCGGACTCGGTCTGCTCGCGCAGCTCGTCCATGGTGCCGTTGACCGCGATCTTGCCCTTGTAGACGATCGCGATCCGGTCGCACATCACCTCGGCCACCTCGAGCGTGTGCGTGCTCATGAGGATGGTGCCGCCCCGGTCCACGAACTGGCGGAAGAGGTCCTTGAGCAGCCGCGCGCTCTTGGGGTCGAGGCCGACCATCGGCTCGTCCACCACGATCAGCTCGGGCTTGTGCACCAGCGCGCCGCAGATGATCAGCTTCTGCCGCATCCCGTGGCTGTAGGTCTCGGTGAGCTCGTCCTTCCAGGGCGCCGAGGTCGAAGACCTCCAGCAGCTCGTCCATCCGCCGCTCGATGACGGGACCGTCCTGGCCGTAGAGCGCGGCGGCGAAGCGCAGGAACTCGGAGCCGGTGAGCTTGTCGTAGACGAAGGGCCGGTCGGGGATGAAGCCGATGCGCGCCTTGGCGGCCAGCGGATTGGCCAGCATGTCCATGCCGCCCACGGAGACCGAGCCGCTGGTGGGCTGCAGGATCCCCGCGATCATCCGCATGGTGGTGGTCTTGCCGGCGCCGTTCGGGCCCGAGCAGCCCGAACAGCTCGCCGCGGGGGACGTGGAGGGTGATCCCGTCCACCGCGGTGAACTTGCCGTACCGCTTCGTCAGGTCGGTCAACCGGATCACGCCGTCCTCCGTACGATGGCTTCCACCACGTCCCGATCCTCCTGCCGTTCCACCACGATACGGAGCTCGGCGGGTACGTCCGCGTCGCCGGGGCGAGGAAAGGTCTCGACCAGCAGCGCCACTGCCTCTTCCATGCTCAGGTGACCACCGTCGGCACCGACCGGGGGAGCCGCCACCCGGGTCAGTCCCCAGGCGCCCGCCTGCTGCCAGGCCGAGACCAGCGCCCGGCGGACGGTGGTCCGCGCCAACCGGCTTCAGGGAGTCCCGGATGACGACGTGGATCACGAATGGTGCCACGAGATCGCCGCCGCCTGTGACCACCGCGGCGCCGGCTTCGAGGGGGGAAGTGATGCGGTGCTGATCGGCAAAGCGTTGCCCGCCCACGGCATCGAGGCGGCTTGCCACGGCGGCGAGCGGCTCGAGCGACTCGCCCGCGGGCCGCAGCAATGCGTCGACCTGGAGCGACGGTAGATCGCCCACAACCACCGTGATCACAAGTCTTGCAGCTCTCGGCTCCGCTGATACATGGCGCGAGCCTCGTCCGGCCGTCCCGAGCCGGTCGAGCACGCGCCCGCGCAGGTGGTAGACCTTGCCGTCCCGAGGAGTGGCCTCGAGTGCACGATCCAGCACTCCGTTCGCGCCGGCCAGGTCGCCCATCAGGTTGAGCGCCTCCGCCAGGTAGTAGTAGATCCGGCCGTCCAGCGGCTGGCAGTCGAGCGCTCTGGTGAAATGCGCGGCCGCCTCCGCCGCGACGCTCCGCCGCCAGGCGAGCTGGCCCAGCTCGAAGTGGGCGGGACCATGGCTGGGGTGCGAGCGCAGGATGGCGCGCAGATCGGCTTCCGCCTCGCGGTAGCGGCGCAGGCGCCCCAGGTAGGAGCCGCGCAGCAACAGCAAGCTCGACGTGATCGGGGGCCCATTTCAGGCCGGCCGTCAGCGTGGAAACCGCTTCGTCCAGTTCGCCGCGGACGTCGAGCACGCGGGCCAGATGGAGACGGGCTTCCACGTGATCGGGGACCGACGCGAGCAGCTCACGGTAGAGTGCGGCGGCCTTGTCGGGGGACGCACTGGCCGCGGCATCGGCTCGCTCGAGGAGCGGTCCGGCCGCGGCGCCCGCGGAGTCGTCGGGAGGAGGGGTCATGGGGGCAGCTATATGGTAGAGACGCCGCGGCGAAACAGGAACCCGTTGACCCCCGGCTCGGCCTTCGGGTAGCTTTCGGGGCTATGGCTCAGGAATACCTGGTGGTGCGGGGCGCCCGCGAACACAACCTCAAGAACATCTCCGTCGCCATCCCGCGCAACCGGCTCACCGTCATCACCGGTCTCTCCGGATCGGGGAAGTCGTCGCTCGCCTTCGACACGATCTACGCCGAGGGACAGCGGCGCTACGTCGAATCGCTGTCGGCCTACGCCCGGCAGTTCCTCGGGCTGATGGAGAAGCCCGACGTGGACGCGATCGAAGGGCTCTCGCCGGCCATCTCGATCGAGCAGAAGACCACCGGGCAGAATCCCCGCTCCACCGTCGGCACCGTCACCGAGATCTACGACTACCTCCGGCTGCTCTGGGCCCGGGCGGGCGTGCCGCATTGTCCCAACGACGGCACGCCGGTCACCCGGCAGAGCGCCTCGCAGATCACCGAGACCATTCTCGGCTGGCCCAACGAGACCCGTATCGAGGTGCTCGCACCGATGGTGCGCGGGCGGAAGGGCGAGTTCCGCGAGCTGTTCGAGGACGTGCGGAAGCGCGGCTTCGTCCGGGTGCGGGTGGACGGCAAGACCTACGATCTCGGCGACGTGCCGACCCTGAACCGGCGCCAGAACCACGATATCGCGGTAGTGGTGGACCGGCTCGCCGTGCGGATCACCGACCGGGGCCGGCTCAACGACTCGGTGGAGACCGCGCTCAAGACGGCGGACGGGCTGGTCGAAGTCGTGAGATACGACGAGACGGCGGCCCGCCGTCGGTCGTCTTCTCTGAGCGCTTCGCCTGCCCGGTCTGCGGGCTCTCGCTCCCGGAGCTGGAGCCGCGCCAGTTCTCCTTCAACTCGCCGTTCGGCGCCTGTCCCGACTGCCACGGCGTCGGCACCCGGCGCGAGGTGAACGCCGAGCTGATACTGGGCGATCCCAGCATCAGCATTCTGGAGGGCGTCATCCTCCCCTGGGGCGAGCCGTCGGGCTACCTGCGCAAGGTGGTGCTGCCGACGCTGGCCAAGGCATTCAAGTTCGAGCTCAACGCCCCCTGGTCGGAGCACAGCGAGGCGGCCAGGCAGGCGCTGCTCCACGGCGCGCCGGGCAAGTTCAAGTTCCAGACCGATGGTGCCCGGGGCCGAGGAGAGTACGAGAGCGAGTGGGAGGGCGTGCTCCGGAACGTGGAGCGGCGCTACCGCGAGTCCACCAGCGACGCGGTCCGGGTAGGCCTCGAGGAGTTCATGATCGAGCAGCCCTGCCAGACCTGCGGCGGCAAGCGGCTCAAGGCGGAGAGCCTGGCGGTGCTGGTGAGCGGCCGGAGCATCGGCGACGTGGTCGAGCTGCCGGTGGAGCGGGCGCTGGAATTCTTCGAGAGCGTCCCGCTGCGATCCAACGGCCGGCAGGGCCTCGACCCCGAGATCGCGGGGCCGATCCTGAAGGAAGTGGGCGACCGGCTCCGCTTTCTCCGCGACGTGGGGCTGGAGTATCTGACGCTGGGTCGCGGGGCCACGTCCCTGTCCGGCGGCGAGACCCAGCGCATCCGCCTGGCGACGCAGATCGGGTCGAGGCTGGTGGGCGTGCTCTACATCCTGGACGAGCCGAGCGTGGGGCTGCACCAGCGCGACAACGAGCGGCTGCTCGGCACGCTGCGGGGGCTCCGCGATCTCGGCAACACGGTCATCGTCGTCGAGCACGATGCCGACACCATCCAGTCCGCCGATCACGTGATCGACCTCGGGCCCGCGCGCCGGACGGTTTGGCGGCGAGGTCGTGGCCGAGGGGACCGTGGAGGACATCCTCCGGCATCCGACCTCGCTCACCGGACGCTACCTCCGGTCGGAGCTCCGGGTTCCGATCCCGCCCGGACGGCGGCAGGCGCCCCGCGGGCACCGGCTCCGCATCGTCGGCGCCAGGGCGAACAACCTGCATAATCTCACGGTGGACGTGCCGCTGGGCCTCTTCGTCGCCATCACCGGCGTGTCCGGCTCGGGCAAGAGCACCCTGGTGACCGACATCCTCTACCAGTCGTTGGCGCGGCATTTCTACCGGGCCAAGGTCATCCCCGGTGCGCACACCCGGATCGAGGGGCTCGACCGGATCGACAAGGTCATCGACATCGACCAGAGTCCGATCGGGCGAACGCCGCGCTCCAACCCGGCGACCTACACCGGTCTCTTCACGCCGATCCGGGAGCTCTTCACCCAGCTACCCGACGCCAAGCTGCGCGGCTACGGTCCCGGTCGGTTCTCGTTCAACGTGAAGGGGGGGCGGTGCGAGGCATGCCAGGGCGATGGCCTGGTCAAGATCGAGATGCACTTCCTGCCCGACGTCTACGTCCCCTGCGAGGTGTGCAAGGGCAGGCGGTACAACCGCGAGACCCTCGAGGTGCGGTACAAGGGGCGCAGCATCGCCGACGTGCTCGACCTCACCGTGGCCGATGCGCTCGACTTCTTCGCCAACCAGCGGCGTATCGCCGAGAAGCTCGAGCTGCTGAACGACGTGGGGCTCGGCTACATCCACCTGGGCCAGGCGGCCACCACGCTCTCCGGCGGCGAAGCCCAGCGAGTGAAGCTCGCCACCGAGCTGGCCAAGCGCGACACCGGGCGAACTCTCTACATCCTCGACGAGCCGACGACCGGCCTGCATTTCGAGGATGTTCGCCTCCTGCTCGAGGTCCTGCACCGGCTGGTGGACAAGGGGAACAGCGTGGTGGTGATCGAGCACAATCTCGACGTCATCAAGACGGCGGACTGGATCGTGGATCTGGGTCCGGAGGGCGGCGAGCGGGGCGGCAGGGTGGTAGCGGAAGGAACGCCGGAGGAGGTGGCGGCCGTGGCGGACAGTCACACCGGCCGCTTCCTCCGGCGGGTGCTCAGTCCTTCTCCGTCTCCGTGAACGAAGCGGAGGTGGCGGCCGGGTCCACCTTGAACCGGAGCCACATGCCGCTCTGCCCGTGCCCCGGCACGCCGCAGAAGATCCGATAACTGCCGCTGTCGGGAGCGGTGAACCGGATGACGTCCTTCGCCTCCTGCGGCAGACCTTCCACCACCTTGTTGGTGTACGCGCGGGGGATCGCGGGGTCGCCCCCCATGCTCGGCATCGGGTCCTTGTCGGCGATCAGCTCGGCGCTGTGCGGGGTGCCATCCTTCTGCACGAAGTTCATTACCACGGTGACACCGGGGGGGACCGTGAGGGTCGCTTCGCCGTCGGTGTAGCCGTCGAAGTTGAACGGGCTCTTGGCCCCGTCGGCGCCCGCGATCAGCTCGAAGGTGGCGGTCTTGGTGGCCGGCGTCCCACTTGAGATACGTGGTCCTGCCCGGTCGCCGCGGCGGGCAGGCAGGCGAGGGCCAGGGCGACGAGCGGGGCGGGCAGTGCGAATCGGGCCATCGGATCCTCTGGGTGCTCCGGGAAAGGGGGCCGTGAAACCTCACGGCCCCCTTGTCCGAATAGTGTGCGCCCGTGTACGGGCTCTGTGCCGAAAGGTAGCAGGTTTTCCGGCCGAACGGGTATCCTTCCGGCGGCTTCAGCAACCACCCTCGACCCGAGTTCCCAGTGAATCGTCTTCTCGTCCTGTTGTCCCTCGTTACCGCGGCATCCAGCCTTCCCGCCGCCGCCCAGCAGACCGATCCCTCACGACTCACGGTCCAGCGGATCTACGGGTCGCCCGAATTCTTCTCCCAGCCGTTCGGTCCGTCGCGCTGGCTGGGCGACGGGTCCGCCTACACCACGGTGGAGCCGTCCGCCGACGGGTCGGGACAGGACATCGTGCGCTACGACGTGGAGAAGGGGAGCCGGGAGATCATGGTCTCCGCCGATCGGCTCGTGCCCGAGGGCGCGGACGGACCGCTCGAGATCGAGGACTACGCCTGGTCGCCTGACGGTTCCAAGCTGCTGGTGTTCACCAATACCCAGCCGGTCTGGCGGCTCAACACCCGGGGTGACTACTGGGTGCTGGACCGGACGGGCGGCGGGCTCCGGAAACTGGGCGGCGCCGAGGCCAAGCCTTCCACGCTGATGTTCGCCAAGTTCTCGCCCGACGGCCGCCGGGTGGGCTATGTGCGCGAGAACAACCTCTACGCCGAGGACCTCGCCGGCGGCGCCGTCGTTCCACTGACCCAGGACGGCTCGCGCACGCTCATCAACGGCACCTTCGACTGGGTGTACGAAGAAGAGCTGATGAACTACTACGCGGACGGCTGGCGCTGGAGCCCCGACGGGGCCAGCGTCGCCTACTGGCAGCTCAACGCCGACTCGGTCAGGAATTTCAGTCTGATCAACAACACCGACTCGCTCTACTCGCGAGTGATCTCGGTCCAGTACCCCAAGGTGGGCGAGACCAACTCGGCGGCGCGGGTCGGCGTGGTGGGCGCGACCGGCGGTGCCACCCGCTGGCTCGAGATCGAAGGCGACCCGCGCAACCACTACATCGCGCGGATGGAGTGGGCCGCCTCGTCCAACGAGGTGATCCTGCAGCGCCTCAACCGCCTGCAGAACCGCAACGAGGTGATGCTGGGCGAGGCGAAGACCGGCAAGGTGCGCACCGTGCTGGTCGAGCAGGACAGCACCTGGGTGGACCTGGTGGACGACCTGGTCTGGCTGGAGGGCGGCAAGAGCTTCACCTGGGTGAGCGAGCGAGACGGATGGAAGCACGTCTACGTGGTGTCGCGCGACGGCAAGCGCAGCCGCCTGGTCACCAAGGGCGACTTCGACGTGCTCCAGATCAAGGGCATCGATCCCAAGGGCGGATGGCTGTACTACGTCGGCGTCGCCGGAGAACCCGGTGCAGCGCTACCTGTTCCGCGCCCGACTCGACGGGAAGGGAAGACCGGAGCGCCTCAGTCCCGCGCGCGAAGGCGGCACCCATACCTATGACGTCTCGCCCTCCTACAAGTACGCCATCGAGACCTACTCGAGCTACGGCAGTCCGCCGATCATCCGCCTGGTGCGGCTTCCCGGGCACGCCCCGATCCGGACGCTGGTGGACAACGGTCAGCTTCGCTCGCGGGTGACCGCGCTTCGCCGCGGCTCGGTGGAGTGGCTCAGCATTCCCACCGAGGATGGGCTCAAGATGCCGGGGGTGCTGATGAAGCCCGCCGACTTCGACTCGACGCGGAAGTATCCGTTGCTCTTCTTCGTGTACGGCGGGCCCGGCAACACCGAGGTGCAGGACGTGTGGGGCGGTTATTTCCTGTGGCACACGATGCTGACGCAGAAGGGCTATCTGGTCGCCATCGTGGACAACCGGGGCACCCCGGCGCCGCTCGGCCGGCGGTTTCGGAAGGCGATCTACGGCCAGCTCGGCGTGGTCGAGACCGGCGACCAGGCCACCGCCGCGCGCACCCTGATGCAGCGCCCGTACGTGGATCCGGCGCGGGTCGGGATCTGGGGCTGGAGCTACGGCGGCTTCATGACGCTCAACGTGCTGTTCCAGCACCCGGAGATCTACCGTACCGGCGTGTCGGTGTCTCCCGTAACGCACTGGGAGCTTTACGACAACGTCTACACCGAGCGGTTCAACGGGCTCATCACCGACAACCGGGCGGGATACGACCGGGGCTCGCCGCTGAGCTACGTGAAGGGGTTGAAAGGCAACCTGCTCCTGGTGCACGGCGGCGGCGACGACAACGTGCACTACCAGAATACCGAGCGGCTGATCAACGCTCTGGTGGCGGCGAACCGGCCGTTCGAGATGATGGAGTACCCGAACCGCACCCACTGCATCTGCCAGGGGAAGGGCACCCAGGCCCATCTCTTCGACCTCATCACCCGGTTCCTCGACCGGAATCTGATGGCTCCGCCCGCTCAGGCCGCGTCACCGCAGCGGGCGGCCGCCGGAGAGTAGGCCCTCCGCATGGCGACCGGCGAGGGTGGACTCTAGATTGGAACGTCCACCCCCGCCGGAGCTTCCCATGACTTACGAAGACATCGTCGCGCTGCTCGGCTACGCCGGTGGTCACGAACAGACGGTCCGCATCACCACCACCGACCGGACCGAGGTAGTCGGCATTCCCATGAGCGTGGACACGCACGTCACGGCCCACGAGGTCTATCTCCGCCCGGCCGGCAGTGACGACACCGAAATCGCCGTCTCCCTGGCCGCGATCGAGGCCGTCGAGCTGGTCTGACGTTTCTCCGTGAAACACTGCCGGTGGGTCGTCCGTAGGGGCGCCCGGAGGCAACGGGAATGGATATGGAAGGCGTACTCGCGATCACATTGATATTCGGCGGGGGCACCGCGTTCCTGCTCTCGATCAGTCCCATCGGCAGGGCCATCGCCGAGCGGATCCGATCGAACGGGGCCGTCCCCATGCAGGACCCCGAGCTCCTGGCCGAAGTGGACGCCCTTCGCCGGGACGTCTCGGAGTTGCAGGAGCGCGTGGACTTCGCCGAGCGGCTGCTGTCGCAGGGCCAGGAGCGGCCGCAGGTCGCCAAGGGAGGGACGCAGCCATGATCCTGCAGGCTCAGGGACCCTTGCCGCCCGAGATGCCGTCGGGGATCGATCCGAACCTCTTCTTCATGAGCGACTACGGTCCGCCGATGCTGGTCATGATCGTCGCGCTGAGCCTCCTTGCCGCGACCGTCATCCTCTGGCCGGTCATGCGGGCGCTCGCCCGCCGGCTGGAGGGAAAGGGCGGGACGGACGCGGCGCTTCGGGCGGAGGTCGAGCAGCTCCAGCAGCGGCTGGGCGACGTGGACTTTCTCCAGCATCGGGTCGCCGAGCTGGAGGAGCGGATCGACTTCACCGAGCGCATGCTCGCGCGGAGCCAGGCGCCGGCCGCGCTGCCGGGGGACGCGGCGCGATGATGCTGGCGGGGCTGGCTGTGACCCAGGTGCAGGGGCCTCCGCCAGTACCTCCCGTGCCTCCGCTGCCGGGCTCCGAGATGTCGCTCACGGGCAGCCTCGAGGGCGTGGCCGCCGTGATCCTGCTGCTGGGCGCGGGGCTCATCGTCGCCGCGCTGATCTGGCCTCTGATTCGGGCCATCGCCCGGCGGATCGAGGGCGGTGGACCAAACGCGGGGATGGAGGCCGAGCTGGACGCGTTGCGGGAGCGGGTGCGGGTGCTGGAGGATGTGCCGCCGCGGATGGCGGAGCTGGAGGAGCGAGTGGACTTCGCCGAGCGGATCGTGGCCAAGAGCCGCGAGACCGACCGGCTCCCTCAATAGGAGGGTCGAAGGGTGAACGCACCCGAAGCGATCGCTTTTGTCGGGCTTGCCCTCATGCTGGCGAAGGTCCTGAGCCCGATCGGCGCCGCCATCGGCTCGAGAATCCGCGGACGCCGGGAGAGCGCGCCCGACCATCAATTGGCGTCGGAGGTAGACCAGTTGCGGACCCGACTGATCGAGGTGGAGGAGCGGTTAGATTTCGCGGAGCGGCTCCTCACGCATGGGGCAAAGGCGGACCAGATTCCAGGGGGAGTCCAGCAATGATCACCCGAGACGACCTGCTGTCGTTCTTCGACCGGCTCCACGGCGGCGCGGGCACCGTGGCGGAGCTGGAGCCCAATCTCTGGCTGGTGCGGACGCCGGAGGACGCCGAAGTCGTCGTCCACTACGCGCCGCCGGTCGTCATCCTGCGCGTGCGCGTCATGGAGCTGCCCGCCAGCGAGCCACGGCGCGGCGAGCTGTTCCGCCAGCTGCTGGAGTACAACGCGCGCGACCTGGTCCACGGATCCTACGGGCTGGAGGGCGACCACGTGGTGCTGACCGACACGCTCGAGCTCGAGAATCTGGACTTCAGCGAGTTCGAGGCCAGCTTCGAATCGATGACCCTGGCGCTCGCCTCGCATCTGGGCGCCCTCGCGACTTACCGCGAAAGGTGAGCCTCCATGGGAATCTTTGATCGTTTCTCGACCCTGCTGAGGTCGAACATCAACGACCTCATCTCCCGGGCCGAGAACCCGGAGAAGATGCTGAACCAGCTCATCGTGGACATGAAGTCCCAGCTGGCCAAGGCCAAGCAGCAGGTCGCCAGCGCCATCGCCGACGAGAAGAAGCTGCAGTCGGACGCGGAGGCGATGAAGAAGCAGGCGGAAGACTGGGAGCGCCGGGCGATGCTGGCGGTGCAGGAGGGTCGCGACGACCTGGCCAAGCAGGCGCTGGGCCGGTACAACGAGCACCTGCAGGGCGCCCAGCAGCTGCACGAGACCTGGCTCAAGCACAAGGCGGAGACCGAGGCGCTCAAGCTCTCGCTCCGGCAGCTCAACGACAAGATCGAAGAGGCCAAGCGCAAGAAGAACATCCTGGTCGCGCGGGCCAAGCGGGCCGAGGCGCAGCAGCGCATCCAGGAGACCATGTCCGGCATGTCGGACAAGAGCGCCTTCGAGTCGTTCGAGCGGATGACCGAGAAGATCGAGGCCAACGAGCGCAAGGCGATCGCGGCGGCCGAGATCCAGGAGGAGTTCTCGGGCGACCACCTCGACCCGGCAGTTCGACGCCCTGGAGTACAAGGGCAGCTCGGACCAGCAGCTGCTGGCGCTGAAGCAGCGCATGGGCCTGCTGCCGTCGGGCGCCGCCGGCGAGAAGCGGCAGCTCAACCGCGGCGCCGAGACATCCACGATGCCGAAGTGATCGAGGAAGGCGAGACCGGCAAGACCTGATCGATCGGAGTCCGATCCCGCGGACGAAGGGGGCATCACCGGAGTGATGCCCCCTTCCTCGCGTTCGGGTGACAGCCGCGCCGGCACCACTATATTCCACCGCCCCTTACCTCACGGACCATGAACGCACCGCGCCACCTGATCATCGCAGACGGCGACTTCGGGCCGATGACCTCGAAGACCGCCAACTCCATCATCCGATACCATCCCGAGCGGACCGTCGCGGTGCTCGACCGGCAGCACGCCGGCAGTACCGTCCAGGACGTGCTCGGCTTCGGCGGCGCCATTCCGGTCGTCGGCTCCATGCAGGAGGGGCTCGAGCTGGCACCCACCGCGGTGCTGATCGGCATCGCACCGAAGGGCGGCCAGCTTCCGACCGAGTGGCGCGGCTGGATCGGCGAAGCGCTCGACGCCGGCTGCGACGTCTGGAACGGGCTCCACAACTTCCTGGCCGACGACCCGACGCTGGCCGCCAAGGCGAAAGCCAAGGGGCGGAAGCTCTACGACCTCCGCCGGCCGCCGGCGGACCTTCCGATCGCGTCGGGGCTGGCCAAGGCGGTGGATCCGTTCGTCGTGCTGACGGTGGGGACCGACTGCAACGTCGGCAAGATGACGGCGCAGCTCCAGCTCATCCGGAAGCTCAACGACCGCGGGGTCCGCACCCGATTCGTGCCGACGGGCCAGACCGGCATCATGATCGAGGGGTGGGGGATCGCGGTGGACGCGGTGGTGGCCGATTTCATCGCCGGCGCGGCCGAGTGGCTGACGGTCGAGGGAAGCAAGGACGCGGACGTGGTGCTGGTCGAGGGGCAAGGAAGCATCAACCACCCGGGCTACTCCGGCGTGACCCTCGGGCTGCTGCACGGGTCGTGTCCCGACGCGATGATCCTCTGCCACCAGTCCACCCGGCAGTACATCGGCGACTACCGCGAGGCTGCGTGGCTCAAGATCCCGCCGCTCAAGGAATACGTCCGACTGTACGAGTCCATCGGCGCCGCGGTGCATCCCACCAAGGTGATCGGGATCTCGCTGAACACCTATGACATGAGCGACGCCGACGCACGGCGGGCCTGCGATGAGGCGCAGCGGGAGACCGGCCTGCCGGCCACGGACCCGGTGCGGTTCGACCCGGGCCCTCTGGTGGATGCGATCGCCAGCGGACGCGAGCGGTACCTCGAGTCCCGGAAGGCTCGCTAGCGCCCCGATGGCCGATTCATGGGAGTCACCCCTCAGGCGCTGGGTGGATGCGGGACTGGTTGACGGTGCCGCGGCCGAGCGGATCCGCGCGTGGGAAGGAGCGCGGCCGGCCGCTCCTTCGCTCCGGTGGCCGGCGTGGCTCGCGATCGCCCTGGGAGGCGTGCTGCTGGGAGCGGGGATCCTCCTCTTCGTCGCGGCGCACTGGGAGGCGCTCGGCCCCGGCCAGCGGTTCCTCCTCCTCGTCGCGGCGGTAGGGACCCTCCACCTCGCCGCGGCCGCGGCCGCCGAGCGTGCGCCGGGGGTGTCCATCGCCCTCCACGCGTGCGGGACGATCGCCCTCGGCGGCGGGATCTTTCTGTCCGGCCAGATCTTCAACCTCCGGGAGCACTGGCCCGGCGGCCTGTTGCTCTGGGGCATCGGCGCGTGGGCCGGCTGGTTCCTGCTCCGCCACTGGCCGCAGGTGGCCATGGGGGCACTACTGGCCCCGGCCTGGCTGGCCGGCGAATGGATGCTGGCGACCGACGACCGCCGGGGCGGTCCGATGCTCGCGACGTTCCTCCTCCTCACCTCGCTGGCGTACCTGGGCGCGGAGCCGCATGCGGGTCGCGACGCGGCGGTGCGGCGCGCGCTCCTCTGGCTCGGTGGCCTGGCCCTGCTGCCGACGGCCTTCACGCTGGTCCTGCTCGCCAACGCGCCTTCGCGTGCCGGTGCGCCGCTGCCGATGGCCTTGGCGATACTGGGGTGGGGCGTCGCGGTGCTGGTTCCGCTGGCGGTCGGCAGCGGCCTCCGGCGTGCCAACCTGGTGCCCCTGGGGCTGGCGTCGGCCTGGGCGGTCGCCGGGACGGTGCTCGTCGGCTATGACGGAGCCATCCCATATCTGTGGTGCGCCGTACTCGCCGTAGGTGTGATCGGGTGGGGTCTCCGGGACCGCCGCCCTGAGCGGATCAATCTGGGCATCGCCGGGTTCGCCCTCACCATCCTGGTCTTCTACTTCTCCGACGTGATGGACAAGCTGGGCCGCTCGGCCAGCCTCATCGGTCTGGGCCTGCTGTTCCTCGGAGGCGGGTACCTGCTGGAGCGCACTCGGCGACGGCTGCTTTCCAACCTCCGCGAGACCGGCCCCGTGAGTCCGCGGCGTGCCGGGATCGCGCTCGCGCTGGTCCAGGTCCTCCTGGTGGGGACGCTGGGCCTCAAGCTGCTCGTCGATCGCGCGAGGTTGCCGCGGGGCTGGGCGCGGACGCTGCCGTTCGACCCGGACCTCCCGATCCGCGGTCGCTACGTGCGCCTGAGGCTCGAGGTGCCGCTGGCCCGCCAACCCGGCGAGCGCCCGTGGGGGCGAGTATCGGCAGGTGCGGCTCCGGGCGGTGGGAGACACGATCGAAGGCGTCCTCGATGACGAGGGGCATCTCCAGGTCCGACTCGACTCCACCGCGAGCGGGCTGGTGGCCGGGCTGGCGGAGCCGGTGGCCTACTTCATTCCCGAGCACATTCCCGATCCCAGCATCCGCCCCGCGGGCGAGGAGCTGTGGGCGGAGGTGACGGTGCCGAAGAGTGGGCCGCCGCGGCCGATTCGGCTCGGGGTGCGCCGTAACGGCACGCTGACGCCGCTCGACATCCGATAGTTGCGGGGAAGGGTACCACGCCGTCGCCAGACGGTGGCGCCCACCTCGAAGTGCCGCCCCATGTTGCGCCATGTTTCCCGGCTCTCCCGCCCGGCTTCGGCCACGCACCACGCTCCGTGACCTCCTGGCGCTGGCTCGCCCCGGCGCAGTGCTGGGCGCTTGGCTCCGGGGTTGCCCCAACCCGGTTCCGATCCGGGCGGCGGGTCCCGCCGGGACGCTCCAGGTGCTTGCCGCCGACGATCTCGGGCTCCTGGTCGCCGGCTGCAGCCAAGTTGTAGTCCGAGACGGCGAGCGGTTGGTGCGCGTCGCCTCAGGCATACTGATCGGATGGCGGGTGCTCGAGGTGGTGCTGGCGGCTCCGTACCTGCCGACGCCGGGTCAGCTGCGCGACCTGCTCCCCGGCGCCCGTGTCCGTCAGAACGAGCTGGCCCTCCCCATCGGACTCGGCTCGGCGGAGGAGGCCCTGGCGGCCTGTGCCGCCGCCCGGTTGCCGGTGGCGGCATCGCGGATCGGATATCTCGCCGACAAGCGTTGACGCCGTCCGGCCGGGGTCTCTAGGTTAGGGCCGTGACCCCGGCCAAATCTCATGTCGGAGCTTAAGCTCTTCGCCCTCGCCGGCATCGGCGACGCCCTGGCGCGCCTCGCCGAGATCCTCGAGATCAACGGCGAGACCATGGTTCGGAACGGAAGCCGAGTCATCGGCATCTGGGTGCTGGCCTGGCTGGCGTACCGGGTGGTGCGGCTGGCCGCCTCACGGATCGAATCCGCCGTGGACGACGGCGATGAGTCCGTCACCACGCTGCGCGAGCGGCGCGGCAAGACGATCTCGCAGCTGCTCCGGAGCGTCGGCCGGATCGTCGTCTTCATCATCGCCCTGCTGCTCACCTTCAACATCTTCATCGACATCGGACCGATCCTCGCGGGCGCCGGCATCCTGGGCCTGGCGGTGTCGTTCGGCGCGCAGAGCCTGGTGAAGGACGTCATCTCCGGCTTCTTCATCCTGTTCGAGAACCAGTTCGCCATCGGGGACGTGGTGGAGGCCGCCGGGAAGAGCGGGGTGGTCGAGAAGATGACCCTTCGGGTCGTCGTGCTCCGCGACCTCAAGGGGGTCATGCACGTGATCCCCAACAGCGAGATCAAGGTCGTGAGCAACATGACCCGGGGATGGTCACGCGCGGTGGTGGATGTCGGGGTGGGCTACGAGGAGGACGTGGACCGCGCCCTGGCCGTGGTGCGCGACGAGGCGGCCCAGTTCTCCGCCGACAAGGAGTGGGCCCCGCAGCTCGACGGCCCGGTCGAAGTGCCCGGCATCGAGTCGCTGGGGGACAGCGCGATGGTGATCCGGTCGCTGATCAAGACCCAGCCCGGCTCCCAGTGGAACGCCGCGCGGGAGTTCCGCCGCCGGATCAAGAACCGGCTCGACCGCGAGCAGATCGACATTCCCGTTCCCGCAGCGGCGAGTCCACGTGCACGTGGACGATCCGAGCCAGGCCCGACTCGCGGCCGCCGGGGCCGCGGGCGGATGAGTCTCCGGCTCCACAACACCCTCACTCGCCGGATCGAGCCCTTCGTCCCGCTGACACCGGGCCGCGCCTCGGTGTACACCTGCGGCCCGACCATCTACAACTACGCCCACATCGGGAACTTCCGAACGTTCCTGTTCGAGGACCTCCTGCGCCGATGGCTGGAGGCGAGCGGGTACGACGTCTACCACATCATGAATCTCACCGATGTGGACGACAAGACGATCGGGGCGGCGGTGGCCAAGGGGGTGTCGCTGCGGGCCCATGTGGACCCGTTCGCCGCGGCGTTCGAAGAGGACCGCGACTGGCTCCGGATCCTGCCGCCGCACGCGCAGCCGCGGGCGACCGACTACATCGGCGCCATGATCGCGCTGATCCAGGGCCTGCTGGACCGCGGGGTGGCCTATCGGGGAGATGACGGGTCGGTCTACTTCGCCATCGCACCGGTTCCCGGCGTATGGCCGGCTGTCTCAGCTCGATCGTCGGGAGCTGCGCACCGGCGCGAGCGAGCGGGTGAGCGCCGACGAGTACGCCAAGGAGGACGCGCGCGACTTCGTGCTGTGGAAGGCGGCCAAGCCGGAGGATGAGGCGGTGGGCGCGGCGTGGGATGCCCCCTTCGGCCGGGGCCGCCCGGGCTGGCACATCGAGTGCTCGGCGATGGCGCTGGAGCTGATCCGCCGGAAGTGGGGCATGGACGTGCTCGATATCCACGCCGGCGCGGTGGACCTGATCTTTCCCGCATCACGAGGACGAGATCGCCCAGAGCTGCGCCTACACCGGCAAGGAGGAGTTCGCCCGGGTCTGGGTGCATGGCGAGTTCCTCGACCTGGCCGGCACCAAGATGTCGAAGCGATACGGGAACATCCTGACCGCGCGCGACCTTCGGGAGCAGGGGGCGGACCCGGGCGCCATCCGGCACCTCCTCTTCAACACCCACTACCGCCAGAAGCTGGAGTGGAGCGACGCCGCCCTGGCCGCCGCGCGCGAGGGGTCGGCCAGGCTGGGCGCGTTCCGCGATCGGTTGGCGCTGGCTGCCGGGGCCGAGGACGACCCCGAGGCCGCCGGCGGCCGCCGAGAGGTTCCGGACCGCCTTCACCGCGGCGATGGACGACGACCTCAACGCCCCGGAGGCCCTCGGCGCACTGCATGTGCTTGTGCGGGAAGCAAATAGGCTGCTGGATGGCGGTGGCCGGCTGGGCCCGGCGATCCGCGGCGGCGTGGGAGCTGGCCGAGGCGGTGCTGGCGGTGGCGCCGGACGCGAAGGCGCGGACGGTGAGCGCGGAGGCGCTGATGGTGGCGCACGAGGACGGCATCCCAGTGCGTCCCCCAGAGGTGCCGCCTCCCGACCCGGTGGACGCCGAGGCCTGGGCCCTCCGCTGGGCGGCGGTCCGGGCGACCGAGAAACGAGGCCGGAACTTCACTGAAGCGGACCGGATCCGGGACCTGGTTCGGGGAGCCGGCTGGGAGATTCGGGACCGTCGCGACGGGGCCATCGAAGTCGTACGCAAGTCGTAGTCCAAGTCACCCAACCCCATTGACTACCCGCAGTTTGCCCTCTATCATACGAGTCTGTCTTGGTTCGGCCTCTTTCGGCTGACGTAGCTCAACTGGCAGAGCACCTGTTTTGTAAACAGGCGGTTAGGGGTTCGATTCCCCTCGTCAGCTCGGTTAGCGCCGAGGATCGCGCCGCCACCCGAATCGCACGCGGGACCCCGCTTTGTCGGCGGGGTTCTGTCTCAGATGAGGGTGTGTGCAGGCAGGGTGGGGTGACCGAGTGGCTAATGGTAGCAGACTGTAAATCTGCCGGGCTAACGCCCTACGTAGGTTCGAATCCTACCCCCACCATGAAGGCGGGCAGACGGGTCTGCACGGACTGATCGCGGGTGTAGCTCAGTTGGTAGAGCATCAGCCTTCCAAGCTGAGGGTCGCGGGTTCGAGTCCCGTCGGCTCCGCATTCCAAGCTGAGGGTCGCGGTTCGAGCCACGGAGTCGATGTCGCTCGCGTAGCTCAGTTGGTAGAGCGCATCCTTGGTAAGGATGAGGTCACCGGTTCGATCCCGGGCGCGAGCTTGATGGAGCATGAGCTGTTAGCTATGAGCTATTAGTGAGCGCACCGGAGTACTGAGGGCCGCGGCGAGCCTCGAGTTGCGTGGCACGGCATGCTTCAGGAGGCATCGGTTCCAGACTCATAGCTCATAGCTCATAGCTAGCAGCTAAAACTCGGGACAAGGCACCAATGGCCAAGGCCAAATTCGAGCGGACGAAGCCGCATGTGAACGTGGGGACGATCGGGCACGTGGACCACGGGAAGACGACGTTGACGGCGGCGATCACGGAGATCCAGGCGAAGAAGGGGCTGGCGCAGTTCATGGCGTACGACCAGATCGACAAGGCGCCGGAGGAGCGGGAGCGGGGGATCACGATCGCGACGGCGCACGTGGAGTACGAGTCGGACAAGCGGCACTACGCGCACGTGGACTGCCCGGGGCACGCGGACTACGTGAAGAACATGATCACGGGGGCGGCGCAGATGGACGGGGCGATCCTGGTGGTGAGCGCGGCGGACGGGCCGATGCCGCAGACGCGGGAGCACATCCTGCTGGCGAAGCAGGTGAACGTGCCGTACATCGTGGTGTTCATGAACAAGGTGGACATGGTGGACGACCCGGAGCTGCTGGAGCTGGTGGAGCTGGAGGTGCGGGAGCTGCTGAGCAGCTACGACTTCCCGGGGGACGACACGCCGATCATCCAGGGCTGTGCGCTGAAGGCGCTGGAGAGCGGGGACCCGAACTCGGAGCAGGGGAAGAAGATCCAGGAGCTGCTGGACGCGCTGGACAGCTACATCCCGCAGCCGAAGCGGGAGATCGACAAGCCGTTCCTGATGCCGGTGGAGGACGTGTTCTCGATCACGGGGCGGGGGACGGTGGCGACGGGGCGGATCGAGCGGGGGATGGTGAAGGTGGGGGAGGAGGTGGCGATGGTGGGGTTCAACAGTGCCAAGAAGACGGTGGTGACGGGGGTGGAGATGTTCCGCAAGCTGCTGGACCAGGGGGAGGCGGGGGACAACGTGGGGCTGCTGCTGCGGGGGGTGGAGAAGGACGGAGATCGAGCGGGGGATGGTGCTGGCGAAGCCGGGGAGCGATCACGCCGCACACGCACTTCGAGGCGGAGGTGTACGTGCTGACGAAGGAAGAGGGGGGGCGGCACACGCCGTTCTTCAAGGGGTACCGGCCGCAGTTCTACTTCCGGACGACGGACGTGACGGGGAGCGTGGAGCTGCCGGCGGGGGTGGAGATGGTGATGCCGGGGGACAACGTGCAGATGACGATCGAGCTGATCACGCCGATCGCGATGGACGAGGGGCTGCGCTTCGCGATCCGCGAGGGCGGCCGCACGGTGGGCGCCGGCGTGGTGACGAAGATCTTGAAGTAGCTGACAAGCTACGAGCTATGAGCTAGAGGCTCATAGCTCACGGCTCATAGCTCATAGCTCATAGCTCATAGCTAACAGGACTATTCCGTGCCGAGAGACAAAGTCATTCTTGAATGCACCGAGTGCAAGAACCGCAACTTCTTCACCGATAAGAACAAGCGGAAGCACCCGGAGCGCGTCGAACGGCGGAAATACTGTCCCCGGTGCGACACGCACCGGACGCACAAAGAGTCGAAGTAGCCATGGACCGCGTGCAGGTCGCGCAGCAGCCCAACCGGCTGATCGGCTGGGTGGGCCGAGGCCGCGATTTCCTCGTCGCCGTGCGCGAGGAGATGCGGAAGGTCACGTGGCCGACCCGGCACGAGCTGATCAAGGCGACCCGGATGATCGTGGTGCTCTCGATCATCCTCGGCTTCATCGATCGGCCTGATGGACTGGCTGCTCCAGCTCATCTTCGTCGAGGGGATCGCGCGTCTCGCGCGGTAGGCCACATGGAATACCGCTGGTACGCGATCCAGACGACGGCCGGGCACGAGAACAAGGTGCGGAATCTCCTGCAGAAGCGGATCGAGGACGACCCGCGCCCCGCGGAGCAGAAGCTGATCCGCCAGGCCCTGGTGCCGGTCCAGGAAGTGATCGAGATCAAGAACGGCAAGAAGGTCAACGTCGAGCGGAAGCTGTATCCCGGCTACGTGCTGGTGGAAATGGGCATGAGCCAGGAAGCGCTGCACGTCGTGAACAGCATCCAGGGCGTGATCAAGTTCGTCGGCACCGGCAAGATGCCGCAGCCGCTCCGCCAGGATGAAGTGAACCGCCTGCTCGGCATCGCCGAGGCGGTCACCGAGGCCGAACCGAAGGAGGAGATCCCCTTCATGGTCGGCCAGGTGGTCGAGATCACCGAAGGACCGTTCTCCGATTTCAGCGGCACGGTGGAAGAGGTGCTGGCGGACAAGGGGAAGGTGCGGGTGACGGTCAGCCTGTTCGGGCGGCCGACGGCGGTGGAGATGGACTATTTGCAGTTGAGGGGACACTGGACGGCGGACGGGCAGTGGCGGACGGGCGGCATCCCGCCTGTCCCTTCCACCCCGCCGGCGGAACGGCGGAAGGTGCTGGGGGTAAGATGAGTCTTCCGCCCTTTGTCGTAGGGTTTGAGTAGGGCGGCCGGTTCCGCCGTTCCGCCTGGGTGGGCGGGTAGCAGGGCGGGGTTCCGGCCCCACCGCGACCGCGCGGATTCGCGGCAGTAGGCCCCAGGTACGGGCCCACGTTACGGGGAGATCGATGGCCAAGAAAATCCAGGCACAGGTGAAGCTTCAGTGCCCGGCGGGGGCGGCGACGCCCGCACCGCCCGTTGGCACGGCCCTGGGCCCGCACGGCGTGAACATCATGGAGTTCGTGAAGCAGTTCAACGCCCGGACCCAGAGTCAGAGCGGGATGGTGATCCCCTGCGTGGTCACCATCTATGCCGACCGCACCTTCACGTTCATCACCAAGACGCCGCCCGCGCCCAACCTCCTGCTCAAGGAGGCCGGGGTGGAGAAGGGGAGCGGCCAGCCCAACCGCAACAAGGTGGGCAAGGTCAGCCGGGCGCAGGTCAAGAAGATCGCCGAGATCAAGATGGCCGATCTCAACGCATCGGACCTCGACAGCGCCATGAAGATGATCGCGGGCACGGCCCGGTCGATGGGCCTCGAGGTGGTGGACTGATGCCGGCCCAGGGCAAGAAGTTCCGCGCCGCGATCGGCAAGGTCGATCGCGCCAAGGAGTATCCGATCCCCGACGCGGTGTCGCTGGTGAAGGGATCCGCGTTCGCCAAGTTCGACGAGACCGTGGACGTGGCGGTCCGGCTCGGCGTCGATCCTCGGCACGCGGATCAGGTCGTCCGCGGCACCGTCGTGCTGCCCCACGGAACCGGGAAGTCGGTTCGGGTGTTGGTCATTACCCAGGGCGACCGGGTGCGTGACGCGGAGGCGGCGGGCGCCGACTTCGTGGGTGTCGAGTATCTCCAGAAGATCAAGGACGGCTGGTTGGAGTGCGACGTCATCGTCGCCACGCCGGACGTCATGGGCCAGCTGGGCCAGCTCGGCAAGGTGCTGGGCCCGCGCGGCCTGATGCCGAACCCCAAGGCCGGCACGGTCACCATGGACGTGGCCAAGGCGGTCCGGGAGATCAAGGCCGGCAAGATCGAGTTCCGGGTGGACAAGACCGGGAACGTGCACGCGCCGGTGGGCAAGGTGTCGTTCACCCCGGCCCAGCTCGCCGACAACGTCCAGGCCTTCATGGACACCATCGTCCGGGCCAAGCCGTCGGCGGCCAAGGGCACCTACATCCGCTCGGCCACCCTGTCGAGCACCATGGGGCCGGGCGTCCGGCTGGAGACGGCGGTGTACCGATGAGCAAGACCGAGCGGCAATCGACGGTCGAGAGCCTGACCGAGCAGCTCAAGGGCTCCCCGAACGTGTTCGTCACCGACTTCACCGGGCTGAACGTGCTCCGGATGACCGAGCTCCGCCGCCGGCTTCGTGCGGCGGGAATCGAGTACATCGTGGTGAAGAACACCCTGGCCCAGCGCGCCTTCGCCGCCAACGGCGTCAGCGCGCTGGACGATCACCTCGCGGGCCCGACCGGGCTCGTCCTGTCGGGCCAGAACCCGGTGGCGGGCGCGAAGGTGCTGACCGACTTCGCGAAGGAATTCGAGAAGCCGGCCATCAAGATCGGGCTGGTGGACGGCAAGCCCCTGACGGCGGACCAGGTGAAGCGCCTGGCCGAGCTGCCGTCCCGGGAAGTGCTGCTGTCGCAGCTCGCGGGTTACATCCAGGCGCCGATGGCCCAGTTCGCGGGCGCCATGAACGGACTGCTGTACCAGATGATCGGCGCCCTCGAGGCGCTTCGCGCGCAGCGTAGTGCTGCTTCTTAACCGGACGGAGAGAGACAGAGACCATGGCCACCACCACGCTGAGTAACGAAGAGATCCTCGATGCGATCGGCAGCAAGACCGTCGTCGAGCTGGCGGAGTTGATCGAGGGCGTTCAAGACCAAGTTCAACGTCACCATCGCGGCGGCTGCGCCGGCGGCGGCGGCGGGCGGGGCCGGCGGCGGTGCCGCAGCGGCCGCGCCGGCGGAAGAGCAGACCGAGTGGACCGTCGTCCTCAAGGAGGGCGGGGCCAAGAAGATTCAGGTCATCAAGGTGGTCCGTGAAGTCACCAGCCTGGGCCTCAAGGAGGCCAAGGATGCCGTGGACAGCGTCCCCAGCAACATCAGAGAGGGCGTGACCAAGGCGGAGGCGGAAGAGATCAAGAAGAAGCTGGAAGAGCAGGGCGCGGTCGTCGAGCTGAAGTAGCGCGAAGCGCTGTCCCCGGCCGTGGTCCCGCCGGTACGGTGGGCCCACGACTGGGCGAACTGGCGACTTCAACCTATTTCAGTGAGACGAATGACACGCTCGACGCTCTCGGACGTTCCCGAATTTGCCGAGCCCCGTAGGACACCCCGCCCGGGTGGGCGGGGGATCCGTGTTGGGGCCATTTGTGTTGCGCGCCTGCCGCGCGAGAGTGAGTGACTGACTGATGCCTCAGACTCGATCCGTAATCACGTTCAGCAAGCGAGAGGGCGGCATGCCGATGCCGCACCTGCTCGACATCCAGACCGCGGCGTTCGATACGCTGCTGGTCCCCGACGACGTCCACGGCGCACGCCAGGACGTCAGCCTCGAGCGCGTCTTCCGGGACCTGTTCCCGATCACCGACGTGAACGAGAAATACCGGCTCGAGTTCCTGGGCTACGCCCTGGGCGAGGCCAAGTACGCGGTCGAGGAGTGCATCGAGCGCGACATGACCTACGCGGCACCGCTCAAGGCCAAGCTCCGCCTCGACGTCTACGAGGAGGTCGAGGGACAGAAGCGCCTGAAGAACGCCATCGAGAAGGAGGTCTACCTCGGCGAGTTGCCGATCATGACCCCGCTCGGGACGTTCGTGATCAACGGCGCCGAGCGCGTGGTGGTGAGCCAGCTCCACCGCTCGCCGGGCGTGGTGTTCGAGGAGGACACCCATCCCAACGGGCAGCGGCTCTTCTCGGCGCGGATCATTCCGTTCCGGGGCTCGTGGGTCGAGTTCACGATCGACATCCACGACGTGATCTACGTCCACATCGACAAGAAGAAGAAGTTCCCGGCCACGGCGCTCCTGCGCGCGTTCGGCCACGGGAACAACGCCGACATCCTGAAGCTGTTCTTCGCCACGAAGGACCTCAACATCACCGGCAAGCTGGAGGGCCGGCAGGAGAAGCGCGAGGTCATCGGCGCGCTGGTGGCGCAGGATGTGCCCAACCCCGAGGACGCCAAGGGCGAGGCGCTGGCGGTGGTGGGCGACGAGCTCACCCCCGAGCGGCTGAACGAGATGCGGCACAAGGGGGTCAAGTCGGTGAAGGTGTTCGCCGGCTACACCACGATCGACCTGCGCGACGAGGAGCAGCCGACCAGCACCCGCGACCGGCACAACTACGTGCTGGCGTTCGACGCCGGCGACCCGGAGACGGGCGAGGTGATCGGCACCGCGAACCACGAGCTCACCGACTCGCTGCGCAAGAAGCTGATCAAGGCGGGCGTCATCAAGGTCGAGGTGCTCCTGCCGCACGGCCGCTCGGAGTCG